>NZ_CP041345.1:1200000-2400000 GCF_013265555.1 Tenuifilum thalassicum
AAACCTGTTGCTTTTACATCTGTTAATTTAAATGACGTTGTCAATAGTGCACTTTTTATGGTTACTACACAGTTTGAGAATCATGGTATCGAAGTTCAGAAATCGTTAGACGAAAACCTACCATTTATAACTGCAGATAAGTACAAGTTGGAACAGGTTTTACTCAATTTACTATCAAATGCTAAATATGCCTTAGATGATAAAGCCAAGAAAACGACTGAAAGTAACTATAGAAAAAGAATAAAGATTAATACATGGCAAGATAGGGACAACATATATCTTAGTGTTTGGGATAACGGTACTGGGATACCTAAGAATTATGTTGAAAAAATATTCGATCCATTTTTCACTACAAAAAGTGAAGAAAAAGGAACTGGCCTTGGCCTTTCAATCTCATATGGTTTTATTAAAGATTTATTAGGCGATATTAGAGTTGAAAGTGAACCTGGAGAGTACACTCTTTTTGAAATATCAATTCCAAAAGAAAAGTAAAAAAGTAGAATTATGAAAGATATTAGAATCTTAGTACTAGACGATGAAAAGGTTTTTCGTAAAGAGATAAAAGAATTTCTTGATGGAGAGGGTTTTACAGCCTTAACCGCTGAGCGCCCCTCCGAAGCGTTTGAAATTTTGCAGGAAAACCAAATCGATATAATGATTCTTGACCTCCGTTTGCCCGAAATGGATGGCCTGCAGGTACTAGAAAAAGTTAAGAATGAGTATCCCGATATTGAGGTAATCATGATAACAGGTCATGGCGATATGGATGCTGTTATTAATGCCATGCGTTTGGGTGCAGTTGAGTTCTTCCCAAAACCCTTCCGTTTGCTCGATATGAGAGCTGCCATACAACGAACAAAGAGGTACATCTCGCTTCACGAGCAGCTTAAAGAGATTAGCCAAACGTATTCCTTGGTCTCTAAAGATCTGATTGAAAGCATTGGCTCCGAGATAATTGGTAACTCTTTTGGCATCCGACAGGTGGTTGATTTAATGGGAAAAGTTGCAAAAACCGACAACACATCTGTTCTTATTACTGGTGAGAGCGGAACCGGGAAAGAGCTTGTTGCTCGTGGAATTCACTATCTGAGTTCAAGAAAAAAATCTTACTTCTATGCTGTTAACTGTTCTGCAATTCCTGATTCACTTTTTGAAAGTGAATTCTTTGGACATAAAAAGGGCGCCTTTACAGGTGCTAACGAGGATAAGGCCGGTTGGTTTGAGGTAGCGCATGGTGGAACGCTATTTCTCGACGAGGTGGTGGAGATGCAACCCGCCATGCAGTCTAAGCTTTTGCGAGTGCTTGAAGAACGTAAAATTAGAAGAATAGGCTCAAGTGTCGACATTCCCATTGATGTTAGAATTATTGCAGCTACTAATCAGGATGTTAATAAACTTATTGAAGAAGGGAAGTTTAGGAGCGATCTTTACTATAGGCTTAACTCTTTTCAAATACATATTCCACCGTTACGGGAACGTAAGGAGGATATACCATTACTCCTAGACTATTACCTTAAGCATATCTCTAAAAAGTTGGGTAAGAAAATAACCAGCGTTGATCCTATGATTGAAAAGGCCATGCTGAACTACAGTTTCCCAGGAAATGTTAGAGAGATGCGTAACATGATAGAAAGGGCCATTATTCTTAGCGATAGTGGACGCCTAACCATGAAAAATTTTGTTGGTTTAATTGCCCCTCAGGTCGAATCCAATGCATCAGGGGTTATTGGAGAGGATATTTTTGATCTTGAGTTGATTGAAAAAATTGTGATAATGAAAGCATTGGAGAAGACGGGTTATAAAAAATCGGAGGCAGCACAACTTCTAAATATCACCCGACAAGCACTTGATAGAAGAATTGAAAAGTATGATATTAATCTTTAGCTAGCCAAGTAATCTGCTATAAATAGAGTAGTTTTCCTGGTCAAAGCAAACAAAAATTACCTTTTCGGGAAACGGGTTGTTTGCAATAAATTCATTTACGGCACGAATTGCAATTAGTGCCGCTGATTCTTTGGGGAAATTATAAACACCAGTGCTTATGTTGGGGAATGCAACACTCTTTAAACCTTTTTCTTTTGCTATCGTTAAGCTGTTAATATAGGCATTCCTTAATAATACGTTCTCGTTACGATTACCACCGTACCAAATAGGTCCAACTGTATGGATTACAAATTTTGCTTTTAAATTGTATCCTTTAGTGATTCGTGCTTCACCAGTAGGACAACCTCCTATTGTTTTACACTCTTCCAATAACATGGGGCCAGCAGCGCGATGAATAGCACCATCAACGCCGCCGCCTCCTCGTAACGATTCATTTGCTGCATTAACTATGGCATCTACATCCATCTGGGTTATATCACCTTTTATCAGTTCTATTTTACCCATAACGGAATCTCCCATTTATCTTAGCTGTGCGTTTAATTCTTTTGTGTAAACTTCAATTAAACGCTTCATTACTTTATCTATTTGCTTATCGGTTAAAGTTTTTGACTCATCTTGAAGCGTAAAGCTAATAGCGTATGATTTTTTCCCTTCGGGTATGTTCTTCCCTTGGTAAACATCAAACAGGTTAACTCTTTTCAGCAATTTCTTTTCTGTTTTATATGCCAACTCTCTTACCTGTTCGTATTTAATGTTTGAATCCAATAGTAATGCTAAATCCCTACGAACCTCGGGGAACTTAGGTAGTTCTTTATACTGTATTTTACTTTTTGCAAGTTTACCAATAAGTGGTTCCCACATTATTTCGGCAAAGAAAACATCGTTCTTTAGATCAAATTGCTTTAGAAGTGTAGGCTTTATTGCACCAAAACTTGCCAAAATTTTCTTACCAATTTTGTAGGTTATACCATAAAGGAAGATATCATTTGGGGCTTCTGATGTTTCAAGTTCATCAATGTTATACCCAAAACGGTTAAGTATGGCATGAACATATCCTTTAAGATGGAAAAAATTAAACTTTTCTGGTTTAGACATCCAGTGCTCTTTGGCGTTCATCCCTGTTAACCATATTCCAATACCAAAATGTTCCGAGTAACTATCAAGTGGCTTTTCTGATTTTACATCAGGATTATACTTATAGCAGTTGCCAAATTCATATAGTTTAAGGTCGGGGTTCTTGTAATTAGTATTACGCTGTATACTCTCAAGTCCACCAAACAGAAGTGTCTGACGTAACACATTTAGCTCGTTGCTTAGCGGGTTGAGGATCTTAACAGAATTATTTTCGGGATATGTTGATAGCTGCTTGTAATATTCGGCCTTTGTAAGGGAGTTACACATAATTTCAGCAAAACCATTCGAGGTGAAATAATCGGAGACAACGTTTTGCATCTGTAGGCTATCGGGCTTTTTAGTATAGCTAAGGGTTGCATTTACCTTAGAGCTTATTTCGATATTGTTGTAACCATAAATCCTAAGAATATCCTCAATTACATCGGCTTCGCGCTGAACATCTACGCGATAGGTTGGAACGGCAAGATTCCAAGTTTTCCCATCTTTCTTGAGAATTTTGATTTCTAAGCCTTGTAGGATTTTTTCAATTTCACTTTCAGGAATCGATTTGCCAATAAGGCTGCAGGTACGATCAAGGTTTAAATCTACGTTAAAGTGTTCAATGGGCTTGGGATAGATATCAACTATTTCCGAAGAGATTTCACCTCCAGCTATCTCCTTAATTAGTAGGGCTGCTCTTTTCAGTGCCCAGATAGTGATATTGGGGTCAGTACCACGTTCAAATCTAAACGAAGCATCGGTATGAAGGTCGTGTCGGCGGGCTGTTTTACGAACATATACAGGGTTAAAGCAAGCGCTTTCAATGAAGACCTTTGTTGTTTTTTCAGTTACACCAGAGTGCAAACCACCAAAAACGCCTGCTATACACATAGGTTCGCTTTCGTTGCATATCATCAGGTCGTTTGCCGAGAGCTTACGTTCAACACCATCAAGCGTAACAAATGGGGTGTTTTCGGGTAAGGTTTTAACAATAACCTTGTTGCCTTTAATAGCATCGGCATCAAAGGCATGAAGTGGTTGTCCAACCTCATGGAGCACAAAGTTGGTTATATCTACCACATTATTAATTGGGTTTAAGCCTATTGAGCGTAAACGGTTTTGCAACCACTCGGGCGAAGGCCCAACTTTTATACCACTTATAGTTAAGCCGCTGTAACGTGTACATGCTTCCGCGTTTTCTACATGAACAGGTATTGCAAGGCTGTTGTTATCAACTTTAAAATCCTGAACATCGGGAAGATTGGCCTTTATGGGTTTCTCATGAAAATTAACATAAGCAGCTAAATCTCTAGCCACACCAAAGTGCGAAGCAGCATCAATTCTATTAGGGGTAAGACCAATTTCGTACTGGTAGTCTTTTTCAATTTTAAAGTATTCGGCAGCAGGAGTTCCAATTGGAGCATCATCGGGAAGTACCATTATCCCATCGTGTGAGTCACCTAATCCTAGCTCATCTTCGGCGCAAATCATTCCCTCTGATAGCTGGCCACGAAGCTTAGCTTTTTTAATGACAATCTCCTGGTCGCCAAAGTAAAGCTTTGTTCCAATAGTAGCAACTAGCACCTTTTGTCCTTTGGCCACATTGGGTGCACCACAAACAATGTGTAAAGGTTCGCCTGTTCCTACATTTACAGTAGTTACGCTTAGTTTATCGGCATCGGGATGTTTTTCACAGGTAAGAACCTCGCCAATTACAACACCTTTTAAGCCTCCTTTAATTGTTTCCTTTTCCTCTAGGCTTTCAACCTCAAGTCCAGTTGATGTTAGTATGCTTGAAATCTCTTCTGGTGTTTTGTCTAGGTCAATATAATTCTTTAGCCAGCTATGTGAAATCTTCATAAGGGTAAAGGTTTTAAAAATCGAAATTGTTTTAGCAAACAAAAGTAACACATAATGTTTTGAACAACAAAAGAGGGTTATAAAAAAATATTTAAGAAAATTTTTACTTTAATTGTTGTATAAACAGAAAAAAATTACTTTTGCAAATCGAAAGAGATTATTTGATGGAGTTTTCGGCTTGCAATATGACAATAAAGAAAAACAACTTCATGTGTGATAAATGCATGAAGCAAATGCTTATTGTTATAAAAAAGATGCCTAAGATGCAGGCCGAGTCCACTGAGACATAAACATTAACATAATTATAAACACAGATAGTATGAAGGCCTGCAAAAAACTGCAGGCCTTTTTTTGTTGAACTGAAAATGTAAAATGAAATGAAAGTATTAAAGTTTGGAGGCACTTCAGTTGGGAGTGTTGACCGTTTGAGGAGGATTCCTCAGCTTTTACCAAGTGATGAAACAGCCATAGTTGTGCTTTCGGCTATGGCTGGAGTTACTAATGAACTTGTTAAGGTTACCGAACTTGTGAAGGACCGAAAAATGGCCGACGCAATTCAATTATTTAAAGGGCTAGAGGACAAGCATGTTGAGGTGGCCAGTAATTTATTTAAAACTAAGTTGTATAAAAAAATGGGTGAGGAATTTGTTATAGGTCTGTTTCACCCGCTAATGAAAAAATTAGTAAATGGTATTGATAACCTAAATAAATATATTGCATTAGGAGAGCAGCTTTCAGTAGGGCTTTTAAAATTGCTTCTGGCTGAGCAAGGCTATAAAGTTGCATATATACCTGCTTTTGAGTTCATGAGGGTTGATAAGGATAATGAGCCCGACTACTTTTACATTGAGCAGAATCTGAGGCGCCAGCTGCATATTAATCCGTTTGCAAAGGTTTATGTTACAGAAGGTTTTATCTGCCGAAATGTAAACGGTGAAATAAGTAATTTAGGACGAGGTGGTAGCGATTTTACCGCAGCTATTGTTGGAAATGTTGTAAATGCATCGGAGGTTCAAATCTGGACAGATATTGATGGAGTTCACAATAATGATCCCCGATTTGTAACAAATACCTCGCCCGTTAGGCAACTTTCATACGACGAAGCTGCTGAGTTGGCTTACTTTGGGGCAAAAATTTTACATCCGCAAACCATTAATCCTTGTCGTATCAAGAATATCCCTGTCGTTTTAAAGAATACTCTAAATCCAACTGACGAGGGGACTGTAATTACTACTTTAAGCTCAAAGAGTGGCATAAAAGCCATTGCTGCAAAGGATGGAATTACTGCAATAAACATTCGATCATCACGGATGCTGCTTGCCTATGGGTTTCTAAAAAGAGTCTTCGAAATTTTTGAGGCTGCTAAAACACCAGTTGATATGATTACTACTTCGGAGGTGTCTATCTCGCTTACAATTGATAATGCTTCAAACCTGAATGATATAGTTAATGCCCTTTCCAGCTTTGCTCATGTTGAAGTTGAACGTAATCAAACCATTATTTGTGTTGTCGGAGATTTCTTGGCATCACATAAAGGTTATGCGGCTAGGGTGCTCGATTGCCTGAAGGAAATTCCTATAAGAATGATTTCTTATGGCGGTAGTAACAATAACATTTCTTTACTGGTTGACTCGCATTACAAGGTTCAAGCTTTAAGGCTGCTTCAACAACTATTTCCTGCGGTTAAACAAGCTAATTCAGTTTTAGATGAAGTTGATGCTCAATAGTTATAGTTATGCAAACACCTTACTATGAATACGACATTGCGCTGCTTAATAGCATTTTAAGTACAGCAAAGGAGGAAGCCCAAAGGTATAGCTACAAAATTCACTATGCTCTAAAAGCTAACTCAAATCATATTTTACTAAAAGAAATAGCAAGGCAGGGCTTTGGTGCCGATTGTGTTAGCGCTAATGAGATTCGAGTTGCTCTTGAGAATGGCTTTCCAGCTAATAGCATTGTATTTGCTGGTGTCGGAAAATCGGATTCAGAGTTAGAGTACGCAATATCGAAAGATATTGAGTGTATTAATTGCGAATCGGTACAAGAGTTAGAGGTAATTAATCAGATAGCATCAAGCCTGGGAAAGGTTCCTAAAGTGGCTTTAAGGGTCAACCCTAATGTTGATGCTAAAACTCACCGATTAATTACAACAGGACTTAAAGAAAATAAGTTTGGTATTAGTTTAAAAGAGGCGGAGTGGGTTTTTGCTAATAAAAACAATTTCAACCATATAAACTTTGTGGGGTTGCATTTTCATATAGGTTCGCAAATATTGAACCTTGAGGTTTTTAAGCAGCTTGCCATTGTGGTGAATAGGATTCAGAAAAGTTTAGGAACGATTAATATGCCTTACCTTAACCTTGGTGGCGGTTTGGGTATTGACTATGAAAACCCACTTAAAAATCCTGTCCCAAATTTTGATGGTTTTTTCAGAACAGTTAACGAGCATTTAATTCCAGGCGAAAATCAAACTATCCATTTTGAATTGGGGCGCTCGCTTGTTGGACAATGTGGTAAGCTTTATACAAGTGTTCTTTACGTAAAAGAAACTTTTTCAAAACGATTTGCGATAGTCGACGCAGGTATGAACGCGCTTATTCGCCCAGCTCTTTATGGAGCATCGCATAAGATTGAAAATATATCAGGTGGAAAAAGTGATGAGCTATTCAGCTATGATGTGGTTGGGCCCATTTGTGAAACATCCGATTGTTTTGCTGAGGATGCTACCTTGCCAAAAACATCGCGGGGCGATATTCTTGTGATACACTCTTGCGGTGCCTATGCAGAATCAATGGCATCGGATTATAATTTAAGGGAGAGACCACGCAGCGTTTATGTGGGCATAGAGGTTCTTGCTTAAAGTATCAATGAAAAACTAAAAGAAAAAGGCTGCCAGTTTTAGGCAGCCTCTATTTTAATCTTTATCCTTATAAAGGAATCGTTTTATTTTCTGAGTCGGTGTTTTTACAAAGGGTTCAGGTTGTTCTACAATCTTGCTGAGGCGAGAGAACTTAGATACATTCGAATTGACAAAATTCATTATGTCATTCAAAACCTTTTGCCCATAATCCTCTGCATTATGCTGAAAATCTTTTGCAGATTTTTTAATGTTTTCAATGTATGAATCAAGAGCCTCCTTATTTAGGTGCACCTTGGCAATAAGTTTGCCTTTCATCTCGTAAACTAACGACTCAAGCACAAACTCATGCTTATTAATAACATCTTCGATTTCTTCGGGGTAAATGTTTTCGCCCGATGCGGTAAGAATCATATTTTTAGAACGTCCCCGTAGCTCTACATAGCCATCCTTGTCAACAAAACCTAGGTCACCGGTGCGTAGCCAGCCATCAAGAAACATGGTTTCGGTGAGTTCGGGGTCTTTATAATATCCTTGCATTACATTAGCCCCCCTAACCAAAATTTCACCTTCTCCGGTATTAGGGTTAGGATTATGAATTTTTAATTCTTGACCGGGTATGCAAAATCCGGCAGTGCGGAATCGAACAAGTTTAGGTGAACTTCCTGTTAGT
The DNA here is from genome assembly GCF_013265555.1 of Tenuifilum thalassicum. Classification (GTDB taxonomy): domain Bacteria; phylum Bacteroidota; class Bacteroidia; order Bacteroidales; family Tenuifilaceae; genus Tenuifilum; species Tenuifilum thalassicum. Next base: position 1,208,391 of record NZ_CP041345.1, read on the forward strand.
AGTGGCGAAGTCTCTGTCATTCCATAACCAATAGAGTAGGGGAATCGACCCTCGTAAAGGAATCGTTCAGCCTCAAACGATAGTTTTGCTCCTCCTATACCAAAAAAGTGAATTTTACCACCAAAAGTTTTGTGTAGTTTCTTTGCAGCAATTCGATGGAGTAATTTTCTAGTAGGGGCAAAATTGTACAACTTGCGTTTTAATGGGGTTGATGTTAGTTCAGGTTTTATCTTGTTCTTGTATATCTTCTCGATAATCAAAGGTACGCTAAGAATCATGGTGGGTTTTACAGCCTGCATGGCAGGGATTAAAACCGAAGGTGTGGGCATCTTGTCTAGGTAGTAAACTGTAGCTCCAGTTGCCATTGGGATTAAGAATCCAATAGTACATTCGTAGGTGTGCGATAAGGGAAGAATGGAGAGCAAACGGTCGTGCTCATTAACTTCCTGAATCATTAGCGTAGAAAGCACATTGGAAACAAGGTTTTTATGCGAAAGCATAACACCTTTGGGTCTACCAGTTGTTCCTGAGGTATAAATTATAGCAGCCAGGTCATCCTCTTCAGGGCTTGGTAGTTCGCAATTGCAGTAGTCGACATTTACCTGGACCTTGGGAGTTTCATAAGGTATGTTTGCTACAGGAGTTATTGAATCTTCGTCGAAAGGTTGAAGATTATTTAGAAGTACGTAGGCTATAATGTTTGGGAGGTTCCTTCTATTAAGGTTTCCGTAAAGCTTTGCAGATACAAACACTACTTTAGCCTCGCTATGTTTTATAATGCTTTCCATTTCCTGTCCCGAAAAATCAGGAAGAATTGGAACAACAACAGCTCCCATTGATGTTATAGCCAGGTAGGCCATGCCCCAGTTTGGGCTATTTTCGCCAATAAGTGCCACCTTATCGCCTTTCCCTACTCCAAGAGTGTTAAGCATTCCCGATATGTTACGAACTATTACTGCCATGTCGGCATAGTTTACGGGCTCTTTACCTACAAACGACAGTGCAGGCTTGTTGGAATATACCATTCGTGATCTGAATAGAATATCCTTGATTGTTAATTTCTTAAATGAAACCATAAATGTGTGTTACTGAATACAAATTGCATTCGAATCCAATTTGCAAATATATGGTTATTAACGAGAAATGGTTATAATTTGTTCTTTTTTTTGTTGATGATATATAGCAAATAGCACTTTGAAAAGTAATCAGGCCAATGTATTAGCGTATCTTACAACTACTAATAAAAGTTAATTTTTGAAAATTTTCGTCGATGTTGAATGAAAAAATCAACTAGAATTAACCCTTTGTATCGGATTGCAGAGTATAGACGCTTTTCGGATTTACGTTTAGTGTTTAGGGTTGAGATTTTAGAAAAGTAATGGTGGTGTGCCTTTAGAACCGATTTAAAAAATGAAAACTTACCGGTAAACAGGTATACTAAAGCCGATAGCCAGTCAAGAACTAATCTAATAGGAATAACAACTAGGAGAGCTCTTAGCGATAAGTTTTTATGGAGCATCCATAAGTTGTTTCTGTAGTTAAGGTAGAGTTTGAAAGGGGTGTTGTTTGGTAGCGTACCGCCACCAACATGATATACATACGATTGGGGAACGGAGAAAATTTTATATCCATGATTTTGCAAGCGCCAGCATAGGTCAATCTCCTCCATATGGGCAAAAAAGTCTTGGTCGAAACCACCCACGGCATGAAATAGTTCTGAGCGTATCATCATGCATGCTCCGCTAGCCCAGAATATTGGCATGGGAGTGTCGTACTGTCCATGGTCCTTTTCAACTTCCGATAGTATGCGCCCACGGCAAAACGGATATCCAAATAGGTCGATAAATCCACCTGCAGCCCCGGCATACTCAAAGTACTGCTTACGGTGGTAGTCGAGTAGTTTAGGTGCGCAAGCCGCAACTTCTGTGGTCGCATCCATGAACTCAATCATGGGTTCCAACCAACCTTTGGGTGTTTCAATATCGGAATTTAGGAGCACATAGTATTCAGATTCTATTTTCGAAAGTGCTCGGTTGTAGCCTCCTGTGAAACCATAATTTTTATCGAGATAAATTTTTTTAACAGATTTGAAGCCTTCAAGTGTATCTTTGGAGCCATCTGTTGAGCCATTATCGGCAACCACAATTTCGGTATTGGGAATATTAGTGTTCTCTATAAGAGTAGGAAGAAATTTCTCCAGAAAGTGCTTCCCATTCCAGTTTAAAATAACAACGGATACTTTAGCTTTCATTCTGGGAGTGGTCTTTTATTCGTGAGTGCTTCCAACGCCTATGCGACCAGAGCCAGTATTCAGGTGCCTCGTTAATTAGTCTTTCAAGTGCATGTACATGCATTTCGGTAATTTCAAAGGGTTCTGTTTGGAGGGGGGTGTTTGTTAAAAGTTCCAGCTCTATTTCGTAAAAACCTCTCTTAACCTTGCGCATATTGCAGAAAAAGACGGGCTGATTAAGCTTTCTGGCAATTTTTTCGGTTCCTAAAAATACTGGTGTATCCTGATTTAGGAATGTGGTCCAGTAGCGGATTTCTCCTCTTGCTGGTGTTTGGTCGGCTATAAGACCTAAAAAGAAAAGCTTTCCGTCTCTTGCATACTCTATGGCAGTGCGTGCTGTTTCTTTCATGGGAACAGCTATGGCTCCGAAACGTTCTCGCGCTTTGTTTACAAATTTCTCATAATATTTGTTTGTTAAAGGCTTATAAACGCCAAGTAGTTGATGTTTGAGGTATAAGCCTAATAAGCTGTAGAGCTCCCAATTCCCATAATGCCCTCCAGCTACAACTACGCTATTACCTTTCTCATAGTATTGGTCAAGAAGTGCTATGTTTTTAATTTTGAAAAGGCGTTTTGCCTGTTTCGGGCTAGCATACATAATATAAAACTGCTCAACAAATAGGTCGCAAAAGTGCTTGTAAAATTTCCTTTCTATTTCTAGCAGCTCTTTTTCTGATTTTTCAGGGAATGAGTTTCGTAAATTCTTTTTAACAACTTCAACCCGATATTTTAGAATTCTATATATGATGAAATACATCAAGTCGGATATGACATAGAGCCACCTTAAAGGCATGAACTTAAAAGGGAAGGTTAGAATTTTAAAGATGTAAAACGATATTGCATGCAGAAATTTATTCATTCAGCTGTAATGTTTTATTAGTTATTTTCTTCCTATTTTTTCATAATTCTGCTAATAGAATTGCGAAATTCATTGTGGATATTGTGGTTTGTTGCAACTATTTCTCCTCCAAAGATATGGTTTTCTTCGCCGGAGAAATCACAAACCTTTCCACCTGCCCTTTCAACAATAAATGCGCCTGCTGCCACATCCCAAGGTTTTAATCCGTACTCATAAAAAGCATCGAAACGGCCACAGGCCACGTATACCAAGTCGGTTGCAGCAGAGCCCAATCGGCGTAAACCATGCGAGTTCTTCATAAAATATTCCATGGTTTCAAAAAATGGCTCGATGCGTGAATAGTCGTAGTAAGGGAATCCAGTAGCGATTAGCGAATCGTTTACATTTTGTGTGTCCGATACTTTTATTGGGGTACCATTTAGAAAAGCACCGCTATTCTCGGTAGCCCAAAAACATTCTTTCAGGCTTGCTTCGTATACAACGCCAAGTATAACCCTCTTATCTTGCATGAGAGCAATGCTCACGGCAAAAGGGGAGAGGCCATGAATAAAGTTTGTAGTTCCATCAAGGGGGTCAACTACCCAGTTGAGGCCTCCTTTGTTTTCGGTACCCGAACCTTCTTCGGCAATAAAGCCTGCACCTGGTAGTATTTTTGCAAGGTTTTCAACAAGCATGGTCTCACAACTTTTATCAACATACGATACAAAGTCGTGCTCCCCCTTTACCTCTATCATTTCGGTTTTAAACTTCGACCTTTCTTTAATAGCCCAATCGCCTGCCTGCTGGGCTGCCTCAACCACTTGCTTGCAAATTATGTCAAGATTCATTTCTTTCTTTTTAAAATCCAATTTCGTCAGCGATGGGAACAAGAGCCTCAAGCGAGAGTTGTGCAAACTCATTTATTGGAATACCTATCTTTTCGCATTCCATTATGGTCTCCCTATTTACCGAAGCGGCAAACTGTTTCTCTTTCATGCGCTTAGTAACCGATTTGGGTTTTACACTCGCAATTTTTTTGTCGGGATAAACAAGTGCTGTAGCAAAAATTAAGCCTGCTATGGTTTCGCCTGCAGCCAGAGCATGCTGAAAGCGTGTGGTTCTTGGTAAACCAGTAGCCTCTTCGTTGTGCATCTTAATGGCATCAACCGCTTCAGCAGGAAGGACACCTTCAAGCATCTCGGCAGCAACCAAAGCATGGCGTTTAGGATCGGCATTGGTTATCTCAACATCTAAGTCGTGTAGTAATCCTGCAATACCCCAAATATCTTCATCCTCACCAAAATGGCGTGCCAATGCACGCAGTATAGCCTCTGCAGCCAAACAGTGGGCTATCATTTTAGGATTTGATATATGCTTTTTCAACAAATCGACGTAAAATTCTCTCTGTTCCATGTTGTCTTAAAAATATTAAGCAAAAGTAAAAAAATGATTGAAGAATCAGTTTTATGTTGATGATTTTTGGTTTTAAAATATTTTCCTATTTCTTAAAAAAAGGCAAAATCATCTGTTATACATGTCCTGGGTTCTATGAACAATAAATTTTTACTTTTTACCTAGGGAATTCTCATAAACTTATGGGCCTGTAACGAGACTCTCCATTTGGGGTTGTTCATGATGTAATCAACAATGGATGGAATAATGGAATTGTAAACGCTCCATTCGGGTTGCAGGTAGAGCTGGCAGGTAGACTTTACCTTTGAAGCATTCTCTTCGGCCCATTCAAAGTCGGCCTGCGACGAGATGATTACCTTTAGCTCATCGGCCATCAGGTGAATGCCCTCAGCAGGTGGTTGCTGTTTCTTGGGTGATAGGCATATCCAGTCCCACTGTCCGGTAAGCGGATAGGCACCCGATGTCTCTATAAAAGTTTGAATGCCGTGTTTTTTAAGTTCAGCGCATAGGTAGTCGAGCGGGTAGAGGGTAGGCTCACCACCGGTAACTACAACAGCTTTGGCAGGGTACTGGCTTGCACGCTCAACTATCTCATCAACCTTAACGGGTGGAAATGTTTTTGGGTTCCACGATAGCTTTGAATCGCACCATGAGCAGCCCACATCGCATCCACCTATACGAATAAAGTAGGCCGCCTTCCCGGTTTGAAACCCTTCGCCTTGCAGGGTGTAAAACTCCTCTACCAAGGGCAGCATTCTTCCGTCATCAAACTGCTTTACTGTATCGTAAAAATTCATTGCTGTTACCTGTTGAAAAGGATTTTTCTATCACGTTCAATTGCAACTTTTACCCATTCTTCGGGAGCTATTTTCCAGTAGTAATGGCATTGAGGTTCAATTTCGACCTGCTTCTCAATGTACCTCATCATGTAAAGACGCAAGTCCTTATCGGTTGAGATAACTACTCGTTTTGCAAGTTCCTCATGTGGAATGCCTGCCCCCTCGGTCAGATGTCCGCCTCCTCCATTGCCACGATAAGAGTTAATTGCCACCTTGTAGGTTTTGCTGAAATCGAAAGGCGTTCCGTCGGCCATGCCGGTAATGGTTACCCTGTCGCCTTCCGGTTTTGACACATCGATGGTGTAATAAATGCCTGCTGCCGAGTCGAAATTATAGTAGTTTGCATATAGCCTTATTCTACCATTCTCTTTCTTAAATCGAATGAGGGTATCATTTGGCCCGGTCATCGTGTTAAACCAAAGCGAGGCAGCATGTTCCAAAAATCCGTCGATTTCCTTTCCCGTTAATTCCATGGTGTAAAGGAAGTTCTCGAAACGGTAAAGTTTAAACATATCGCTTATGGTGATATTCCCTGAGTCGATATTAGAAACAAAGGAGAGTGGCGCTGCAAGGGATATGTCGGCTCCCGAAATTTTGAGCTGCACATCGTGGATTAAATCCATGAACTCGGTTGGACCGAAGTAGGCATTGGCACTTGAGATAGGCTTTGTGAATTTGCCTATTGGCTTACTTACAAAATCATTTACCTTACTATAAAAATCGGAAAAGCGATTCAAGAAATCCGTATCAGGCTCATAGCCTTTCATTGCTATTAACTTGCCTTCCACCTTCTTGGATTTCACCTTTTTACATTTATCAATGCTGATAGTGATTGTAGCCTCGGAAAGCATTCTGGCCGATGAACCCGGGTCGAGGACAAGAACGGAGTCGCCATTAATGTTAGGGTATTTTTTGGCCAGCTCCTTATGGTCGTGCCCGATTAGAATCACATCGAAGCCAGGAACCTGCTTGGCAACAAGGAGTGCCGCATTTTCGTTGTTACGCTCCTCGGCATTGGCTCCCCCATACGTGGCATCGTAACCCGAATGGAACAGGCCGATAATAATCTGTGGTTTCTCCTTTTTTTGGATGTGCTTAACCCAATATTTAGCCGACTCAACCATATCGTTGAACTGCATATTAGGCCAAAGGATTTTTGGCAGCCATTTAGGGATTCCCGGTGTGATAAGTCCAAGCACCGCAATTCTAATCCCGTTTCGTTCGAGTATGGTGTAGGGTTTAAAAACCGGATGGTCGGTAGTTGTGCTAACGGCATTGGCTCCCAACCATGGGAAATTCGATTCCTTAACAACCTTTTGGTAAACCGCAGGTCCGGTCTCAATATCATGGTTACCAACCGTTGCCGCATCGTAGCCCATGTAGTTGAGCATTTGCGATACGATATTGGGGTTTGCGCTATCAATAAAGTTGGAGTAGTAAACGGTGGGTTGCCCTTGAAGAATATCCCCATTATCAAGGAGAATCACCTGTTGGTCCGATTTGCTCCGTTCCTGTTTCACATAGGTGAATACACGAGCCAAACTGCCATCCATGGGTTTGTTCCTGATAAAATCGAACGGGAAAAGCGCCCCATGCACATCGCTGGTCTCCAGAATCTTTATAGTTACCTCCTGCTGCGCAGCTAATGTAAGCGCTGTAAAAATCAGCAAAACGCTGAAAAATAATCGGTTAAAACGTTTCATGTGGTTATAGTTTGAAACAGCAAAGATATACCTAATGGGGTAGGTTTGCAAAGTGATGTGGGAATATTGTATGATGATGTTACTGGTTCAGATATGTTAGGATATTACCAGAATAAAAAGTTCGGCCGAGCTACATTGCCTCAGCCATATAGTAATGGGGTAATCAACGTTATTAATGCGGATAACGGATGGCGGAATGTTTTTCGGATAAACGAAGTACTTACGAAAAGGAGGCTTTGGGCAAACGAGTGCAACGAAGTGAGTATTTTTTCCGATGTTAAGTGAGGTGAGGGAAAAAACCGAAATTGCATCACCTCCGAGCAACAGAAAGGAGCGAAGGAGTTGCACGAAGCCCGCAGTTACTTCTCTATAATTCTAGGACAAAATTGTTTTAAGTAGCAATTATTACAATCTGGATTATATGGTCTGCACCATTCTCTACCAATTTCCCACGCAGAAAAATCAAAAATTCCAGGATATTCTGGGTGTAATTCTCTTGCACAATAAATTAACTCGTCATTACTTGCGTTTTTTGATATTAAGCCCAATCTTTTAAAAACTCTTTTAACCTGAACATCTGGCGAGATATCAATACAAATTCTATCTTGCATAGGGATTTTGAATTCTCTGACTAAAATATTTGCCGCCATGGTAGATATTTTTACTCCGACCCCTTTAAATTCAAGAAATCTAAGGACAACAGTGGCACTTTTTGGATTGTCTTTCCAAATATTTGATGCGTTATCATTATATTTTGCATGAATAAGTTGGACTGCGGAATAAAAATTTCCCGCCATAATATCATTAAATCTATGCAAACTTTTTCTTTTAAAAATTTTTTCAGAGAATTTAAATCTAATTTGAGCAATCTTTTAAAATCAAAGCCACCTATTTCTTGAGAAATAAAATAAGGAATTAGCCAAGCTCTTTCGGCTTTGATTTGTCTATCCATGATGCAAGCAAGAACAAATGCGTGTGGAAATTGGTTTATATTGTTAAGTAAATTATCTGCCTCCTCGTTTCCCGTAAATTTTATTTTTTTATATGGTAGTCTAAACAACTCATTTCCTCTTCTAATCAATGTTTCAACAATTTTGGCTTTACTACTCATAAGATTCATAAAACATATTTTTATATATAGGATTTTAAAAGGCAGGTTTAGGACAATTTCACTTAACGTATGTGAATAGTTAATTGCACTTTATATATTATTATTGTCACTGAAAGTAAGTGCTTATTATTCTAACTGTTATCTTCTAATATTATATCCAAAGGACTTCTTATTCTTGCAAGCGATTTTTTGCTTACATGCGTATAATTCTCTGTCGTTTTGCTTAACTCACGCCCTAATATGTTGTTTGCCATGAATAAATATTGTTTTAGTTTATGTATTCATAACCTGTGAGTTAGGTTAAAACAAATTTAAAAATTTTATGTTTTTAGCAAAAGGATTTTTCAGAAAAGTTTTGGTCAACTCAATTTCTTTTCAACCATCATAAATTTAACATAGCCCAATTTAGCATCATAATAATATATTCAACAGGTTGGGCTTTTCTCCAAATGGTTGAAGACTTTTTAAAAGTTAAAACATGAGACAGCTTAATAATTGGGTGGGGGGGAATTGCCCAATTTGTTAAGACTCGTTTTAACATATCGGCTCATTCCGATTCATTCCGACTTATTGACGACCCCTCCAAACCTCCTGAAAGGGGAGGCTTAAACTCCGCTATCTTTTAGGGGGTAGGGAGGGGGGGCGCTATAAAATCTTTATCTCCAAACAAAGTCTTTTTTATCTTCCGAATATTTCCGTGTCATTCCGAGCCATTCCTCTAACTTCTTTTAATTTCCTCACATTCTTCAACAAGAGATGCTTCGGCAGGCTCAGCATGACAAGGCAAGGTTTATAGTTCAAGGTTTAAGGCTATGTCCAGTAAAGACGGACAAAAGGCGTTAATCGTTAAACGAGTTTGTTTATTTGAGGCGTCTGCATTCTATTTTTTACACCACAGAGTTACACGGAGGAATGCACAGAGGCATACAGGAGGAAAAACAAATATGTCCACTTAAATTTTCCGTGTCATTCCGACTCATTCTTTTGACTTCCTCTAACTTCCTTAAACTTCCTCAAATTCTTCAACAAGAGATGCTTCGGCAAGCTCAGCATGACAAGGCAAGGTTTATAGTTCAAGGTTTAAGGCTATGTCCAGTAAAGACGGATAAAAGGCGTTAATCGTTAAACGAGTTTGTTTATTTGAGGCGTCTGCATTCTATTTTTTACACCACAGAGTTACACGGAGGAATGCACAGAGGCATACAGGAGGAAAAACAAATATGTCCACTTAAAATTTCCGTGTCATTCCGAATCATTCCGAGCCATTCTTTTAACTTCCTCTAACTTCCTTTAACTTCCTCAAATTCTTCAAGAAGAGCTGCTTCTGCAAGCTCAGCATGACAAACTGGTTCTTGGGGGTATTACTTGAAATTGCGATGCATCGTTTCATTTTCGCTCTTTGGTGTGGTTCTTCCGTGCATCGCTAATCACTTTTGGGCTTGTTAATTCTACCATTACTTAGCCCCTACGGGGCAAAATTTTCAATCTTCATTAATTGGTCGCTTCTGAGTATACTTTTCTAAACACCAAAAACTAAAACCAAAACACAGCTCTTCCGATTCTTTCTGAATATTTCCGAATCATTCCGAGCCATTCATCTAACTTCTTTTAATTTCCTCACATTCTTCAACAAGAGATGCTTCGGCAGGCTCAGCATGACAAGGCATGGTTCAAAGTTCACAGTTCAAGATTTCAGATTTGTCCGACGAAGACGGATTCAAGTATTGTCACATGAAATTCCGATTCCTTCTGAATATTTCCGAATCATTCTGAGTCATTCATTCCTCTAACTTCATTTATCTTCCTCAAATTCTTCAAGAAGAGATGCTCCGAAATGCTCAGCATGATAATATATGGTTGAAGGTTCAAGGCTATGTCCGGCGAAGACGGATAAAAGGCGTGAATTGTTAAACGTTAATCGTTAAACGAGTTTATTTGAGGCATCTGCTTTCTATTTTTTACACCACAGAGTCTCACAGAGGCATATAGGAGGGAAAAAAATATGGCCACTTAAATTTTCGGGTTCATTCCGAATATTTCCAGTTTATTCCGAATATTTCCGAATCATTCCTTGTCATTCTTTTAACTTCCTCTAACTTCCTCTTATTCTTCAACAGGCATGATTTGCTGCAGCCGAAAATATGGATATGTAAATACCGAGAAATTATTATTTTTCGAACATAAATAGACCTGTTACGTTTATAAGTAAAACCATTAGAAGAGTGAGTAAGCCAATAAAAATTGAGATGTTTTACACTTTAACCTGCCCAAACTGCAAGGTGTTAGAGCAAATGATAAATTCAGTGTTGCCTAATTATAGCAGTAGATTTGAGTTTAAAAGGGTACTTGCAGGTTCGCCAATGGGTTACATTAGGACGCTCAAACTTGGTATTCATTCAGTTCCAACTCTGCTGATTGATGGTAAAATTGAGTTTAGAGGTGTTCCTACTAGGGAGCAGCTGATCGATAAGTTAAACAACTACACTAAATCAATAAATTATGAACGAAACTAAAAAACCTTTAAGATGCCCGCTTGGTGTACCAGGTGGTGTTATTGCAGCATTAATAGCGCTAGTTGGCGTTGTCGTTAGTATTTTGCAAACCGATTGGTTTCAACTTGGACTATCGCTAGCCCTTTTGTTAATTGCCATGCCATTTGTACGAGTTACCATGATGGTGCATTCTGCAAACGATAGGCTCGATGCCATTGAAGAAAAAATGAAAGAGAAGTAGGGGAGATTATGGCAAATAGTTCATGGGACGAGAGATATTCCTCGTCTCACTTTTATTACGGAATTAACCCGAATCAATTCTACAAGGAGAATTTAGTTCGGTTAAAACCAGGCAAAATTCTTTTACCTGCAGAGGGTGAGGGCAGAAACGCCGTTTTTGCTGCCAAGTTGGGGTGGCAAGTTTTTGCTTTCGATAGCAGTAGGGTAGCTCGGGAAAAAGCCCTTAAGCTGGCAGCTGAAAATGGAGTTAAAATCGATTATCGCCTTCTTTCGTACGATGAGGTTGACTTCACTTCAGAAAGTTTCGATGCCATTGCCCTTATTTATGCTCATAATCCTAATAGGGAGCTCGTACACAAAAAAATGATTCAGCTACTTAAACCTGGTGGAATAATTATAATTGAGGGTTTTTCAAAAGACCAGCTGAGTTTCAATTCGGGAGGACCAAAAAACAAAGATTTGCTTTTTTCTGTAGATGAGTTAAAGAACGATTTTTCTGAATTGCAATCTGTTATGGTTTGGGAAGAAATTGTTGAGCTTAGCGAAGGTGATGGACACAAAGGTAAAGCGAGTGTTGTTAGATTGATTGGTGAAAAATAAATCATAATGCATTCCCTTTAATACAAAATTGTAATTTTGTGTTATTATTAAGTTTACAGTTATGATAACCCTACAATCAACTATCACATGCCCTCATTGCGGTTTCAGCAGGGAGGAAACCATGCCCACCGATACATGCCAGTATTTCTATGAGTGTTCAAATTGCGGTGAGCTGCTTAAACCCCAACCAGGCGACTGCTGTGTGTTTTGCTCATACGGAAACGTAAAATGCCCACCCATCCAGGAGCAAGAGAATAAGGGTGGTAGTAGCTGCGGTTGTTGCAGTTGCTAAATGGTTGAAATTCAATTATAATACATAAACAACGTCTACACTAAAGAGATTTAGGGAATTATTGGCTTTTTAAAATTAATCATATTTCATTCTTCTACCTACTTCTAACTTCCTCAAATTCTTCAAGAAGAGATGCTTCGACAAGTTTAGCATGACAAGGCAAGGTTTGTAGTTCAAGGTTTAAGGCTATGACAGGCGAAGATGGATAAAAGGCCCTAATCGTTAAACGATAATAGTTTGTTTATTTGAGGCGTTTGCATTCTATTTTTACACCACAGAGTTACACAGAGGAATGCACAGAGGCATACAGTAGGAAAAACAAATATGTCCACTTAAATTTTCCGGTTCATTCCGAATATTTTCGTGTCATTCTGAGTCATTCATTCCTCTAACTTCCTCTAACTTTTTCTAACTTCCTCAAATTCTTAAAGAATAGATGCTTCGACAAGTTTAGCATGACAAAAACCTCTGGCTCTTCCCGATTAAAACCTGGGTTTAATGACTCGCTCCTCTAATTTTCTCAGAGGTACCTAAATAACACAAGTGCAGGTTGTGAAAATTTAGAAACTTTCGTAGTCGCTATCATTTGTTTTTGATAGCTTTATATCATAGCCTAACTTGCTTGTGTTATTTTGCTTTGCTTTTGGCGCTGGTTTTAAGCTGTAATCTTCCTCACTGCTCTTTTTGCCAGTTTTCGAATTGTTTTGGGCTTTAGTTGAAACTGATGCAAAGTCTTTATTAAAGAGAAAGTATGATGCAACTTCTTTAAGCTGCTCGGCCTGACCCGTAAGTTCCTCGGCGCTTGAGGCAAGTTCCTCGCTCGATGCAGCATTTTGCTGAATAACCTGGTTTAGCTGCTGTGTAGCATTGTTTATTTGCTCCATCCCAGCACTCTGCTCAATATTTGCAGCCGCAATTTCGTTAACAAGTTGGATTGTTTTTTCTATTTCAGGCTGTAATATTTGCATCTGTTTTGAAGCCTCTTCTGTAACGTTTACGCTCTTTTCTGAAAGAAGAATAATTTCGTCGGCTGCTGCTTTACTTCGTTCGGCAAGTTTACGTACTTCGGCTGCTACAACTGCAAATCCTCTACCAGATTCTCCTGCTCTTGCTGCCTCTACGGCTGCATTTAGTGCAAGTATATTGGTTTGAAAGGCGATATCGTTAATAATATTGATTTTTTCAGCTATCTTCTTAATGGCATCAAGACTTTCATCCGATACCGCAGAAAGGTTTTTAACTTCTTTGGCCACTGTTAGTGATATCTTTTCTGCATGCTTAGCATTTTCTGTATTTTGCTGTATGTTAGCCGACATCTCTTCAACAAGGCTCCCAACCTGTTCGGCGTTAGAGGCTTGCTCGTTAGCACCCTGCGAAAGTTCCTCCGATGACTTACTTAATTGATGGCTTGCTGATAGAATAGAGTTGGAAGAAAAAACAATATTTTCTATTACTTCTTTCAGTTTGATAACTGTATCGTTTGTAGAGCGGGCAATGTAACCGAACTCATCTTTTCTTTCAAGTAGTTCTTTTGGAATTTCAGTTTCTAGGTTTCCTTTTGATATAGCCTCCTGGCTTTCGGCTATAATTTTAAGGCTATTCCCAATTATCCTTTTGAAATAGGATAAACCAACCCATAGTGCTGCAACAAACAAGGGAATAATCCAGGAAAGGTTTATCATGTCAATAATACTTATACTATATCCGGCAATGGCAGTGAGCCCTATAAATATCAAGGCTATTGCCGAAATTGTAAACACAATAGAATTCTTAAAGATTAGCTTGAAAATTCCAATTGAAATAGGTACGAGTACTACAACAAGTCCAATAATTATGTACAGATGTTCCATTTGATGAAAATTATTTATTAACTTTTGAGTAAACGCATTACCTACGAATAAGGTTTAGTTTGGTGTAAGTAATTAACAAAGTTTTGACGAACTAGCTTAAAGTGTACTTTTTTAGCTGTGCTTTTTACATAAATAGAATTATAACATCTTGAAGTTGTTTTTTTTGTTCCCTATGTTGCGACGGAGTCCATTAATGAAAAGATAATAGGCGATAATCGTTAAACGTTAATCGTTAAGCGAGTTTATTTGAGACGTCTGCATTCTTTTTTTACACCACAGAGTTACACAGAGGAATGCACAGAGGCATACAGGAGAAAAAACAAATATGGCCACTTAAATCTTCCGGTTCCTTCCGAATATTTCCGTGTCATTCCGAATCATTCCGACTCATTCTTTTAACTTCCTCTAACTTCTTTTAACTTCCTCAAATTCTTCAAGAAGAGATGCCTCGACAAACTCAGCATGTCAATAACACATGATTTAAGGCTGCGTCCGGCGAAGACGGATTCAAAATTTCAGATTCAAGACTAGTCCGGCGTTGACGGATTCAAGAATTGTCACATGAAATTCCGATTCCTTCCGTATATTTCCGACTCATTCCGGCTCATTCTTTTAACTTCCTCAAATTCTTCAAGAAGAGATGCTTCAGCAAGTTCAGTATGACAAGGCGCTTCCGATTCATTCCGAATATTTCCGAACTATTCCGAGTCATTCTTCCAATTCACTCTCCCCAATGTTTTGTTGATTTCAATTTTTTTGGCCTACTTTGCAAAACTTTTGCTGCTATGAAAGATTTCACATCAGGTAACGAGGCCAAACTTATTTTTCGATTTGCTCTACCCATGCTGATTGGGAATATATTCCAACAGCTTTACAATGTGGTAGATAGCATAATTGTTGGACGATACCTTGGAAAAAAAGCATTGGCAGCTGTTGGTGCATCGTTTCCAATTATTTTCATGATTATCGCTTTAATCATTGGGATTGGGATTGGTTCTTCGGTGGTGATTTCGCAATATTTTGGGGCTAAAAATTATGAAAAGGTTAAACGCGCTTCCGATACTACTTATATCTTTCTGTTTTTTGCTGGTATTGTAATTACTTTTGTTGGCCTTGCTAGCGGTGAGCATATTTTTAGGCTAATGCGTTTACCTGAAGAGGTTCTCCCATTAGCAAAAACATACTTGGATATTTACATGTACGGAATGGTGTTAATGTTTGGGTTTAACTCTATTTCTAGTATTCTGCGAGGGGTTGGCGATTCTAAAACTCCGCTTTACTTTTTAATTGTTGCTACTTTCTTAAACATCATCTTAGATATTCTTTTTGTTTTAGTTTTTAAATGGGGAATTGCGGGTGCAGCCTGGGCTACAGTTGTAGCACAGTCGTTCTCGTTTGTAATTGCAGCAGCATACCTCGAACGAAAAAAACATCTACTACGGATTAAGTTTAGGAGGATGGTTTTTGATTGGGAGATTTTTAAGAAATCGGTCAGAATTGGTTTCCCAACAGGTATTCAGCAAACGCTTGTTGCTCTTGGTGGAATGGCATTGATGGGAATAGTAAACTCATTTGGAACAAATGTAATTGCAGGTTTCTCAGCTGCTAGCCGTATCGATTCCTTGGCGGTAATCCCCATCATGAACTTCTCCGCATCATTATCGGGTTTTGTAGGCCAAAATATTGGAGCAGGTAAAATTGATAGGGTAAGAAGGGGGCTTTGGGCAACAATAAAAATGTCGGTGGCGTTTAGCATTTCTATTAGTCTAATAATCCTTTTCTGGGGCGATAAAATGATGCTGGTTTTTTCAGATAACTCGGAAGTTATTAGTGTAGGTTACCATTACCTAATGGTGGTAAGCGTTTTTTATGCTGTCTTTGCCATTATGTTCTGTATTAATGGTCTGCTTAGAGGGGCTGGAGCCGCTATTGTTCCCATGTACATCACTCTTTTATCACTTTGGATAGTTCGGTTGCCTTTGGCATATCTTCTTAGCTACACCTTTAAAATGGGCGAGGCTGGCATTTGGTGGTCAATCCCAATTGGTTGGGCTATGGGGGCTGTCGGCGCTATTTTTTACTATAGACTTGGTAATTGGAAAAATAAATCTGTGGTTCGACCACATGTTTCCGATGATGAGGAGGTTGTAACCGATATTGTGTAAGGAGTTTAATTGCATACTAACTAAAATCTATTATTTTTGCATTCTGTTTAATTAAATTAAGACAATTATGGCAAGCAGAAGAAATCTTAAAAAGGATATCGATTACCTAATGAGCGAGGTTATTAGCGATTGTTACACCTATATGTTAATTCACGGAGAGAAAAAACGTGATGAGGCAATAGCTATTATTGAATCGATTTTAGAAAAACGTAATGATTTAATTCATCGCATTAAGCATCCCGAAAATAAGTCAGATAAGAAAGCGGTAAAGGCTCACTATAAAGCCATTCATGAGGATTTGCTTAAAGCTATTGATGAGAGTTTTAGCAAGCTTAGCGAGTTAACAAAAGCATAACTAGTAATTATCATCAGCTTACGCCCGGCCATGCCGGGCTTTTTTATTTAACAAACTTTTTTAGTAGTAGCATATCATATTTTATAATTTTGTTTGTTTAAAAATGGATAATCATGATTAATGAGTTTAAAAACTATTTTTCTGATATAAAACTCAGGGGTAATATCTACTTGATGCTTATTTGGCGTTTCACCCTTGTCATGTTAATTTTTTCTGTTTGCCGAGTACTATTCTACCTGTTTAACACCGATTTTTTTGCTAACGTTACTCTTAGTAGCTTTCTAAGAATGATGGCAGGTGGCTTATGGTTCGATTCAAGCGCGTTGATATATACAAACTTGTTATACCTTTTTATATACCTTCTACCATTTACATTTAGGTATAATAGGTGGGTTGAAAAGACTCTAAAATACTTATATGTAATAACTAACAGCATTGCTATTGGTGCAAATCTGGCCGATATAATATATTTCCGATTTACACTTCGTAGAACTACATCGACACTTTTCTCGGAGTTCAAACATGAATCGAATTTTGGGTCGCTCATCCCAAAATTTATTGCCGATTACTGGTATATTTTCCTAATTTGGGTTGCTCTTACCGCAGTGCTAGTAATATTTTATGGGAAGGTTAAACCGATTAAGAAGGGAAAGGGTTCCCAGTATCATTTTGTATATGGATTAAATGGTTTAGTGTTGATGCTTTTATTCGCCACGCTAATGGTTGGAGGTATGCGGGGCGGTTTTAGACACAGCACACGTCCCATTACTCTTAGTAACGCAGGTCAGTATGTTAGTGAACCCCTTGAAGCTGCTATAGTACTTAATACACCTTTTGCCATTTACAGGACACTTGGGAAAAAATCGCTTCATAAGGTCGATTTTTATAGCTCTAAAGAAGAGTTGAACTCAATTTACACACCTGTTCATCACCCACAAACAGCCGACTCGCTTAAGCGAATGAATGTGGTGATTTTTATTTTAGAAAGTTTTGGTAGAGAGTATATTGGTGCTTATAATACACATTTAAGAGATAGCCTAGGATATAAGGGATTTACACCCTTCTTAGATTCCCTCATCAATCATTCATTATGGTACCGTTACGCTTTTGGAAATGGGCGCAAATCAATTGATGGTATGCCCTCGGTACTGGCAAGTATTCCTATGTTTGTAGAGCCATACTTTCTAACAAGCTACTCAACAAATAAGATAAATAGCATTGCATCGCTTCTGCGAAGCGAAGGTTACCATACAGCCTACTTCCATGGCGCACCGAATGGTTCAATGGGGTTTCAAGCCTTTGCCAATGTGGCAGGATTTGAGGAGTACTATGGTATGACGGAGTACAATAACCCCGACGATTTTGATGGGATGTGGGGTATTTGGGACGAGGAGTTTTTCCAATTCTTTGCCAAAACAATTAATGGTTTCAAACAGCCATTCTGTGCTGCCTTGTTCTCAGTTTCTTCGCACCACCCCTTTAAAATACCTGAGCGGTACCAGGGTAAGTTCCCAAAAGGAACGCTGCCAATTCATCAATGTATTGCATATACCGACTATTCTTTGAAGCGATTTTTTCAGACAGCCTCAAAGATGGATTGGTTTAAAAACACGCTTTTTGTGATTACCGCCGACCATCCAAACCAGTCGCAGTTTAAGGAGTACCAGTCGAGTGCTGGTGCATTTTCGGTACCATTGCTCTTTTACACACCTAATGGTTCTTTAGTTGGGCGAAAAGATGAGCTTGCCCAGCAAATCGATATCATGCCATCGGTTCTTGGGTATCTGAACTATAATAAACCATTTGTGGCTTTTGGACGGAACCTGTTCGATAAGGAATCAAAACCTTTTGTAGTTAACTACACCAACAATAGCTATCAGCTATTAATGGACGATTATGTTATGGTTTTTGACGGAAACCAAACCAAGGGTTTGTATAGCTACAAATCGGATATTCTAATGAAGGAGAATTTAAAAGATAAACTTCCCGATGTTGTAGAAAAGATGGAGCATTTCCTTAAGGCTGTAATTCAGCAGTATAACAGTAGGATGATTGAAGATAAGCTAACTCAAGTAGATTAGTTATATATTCCAACAAAATCGCCGTTTTTAACAACCTTATACTGTTTTAAAGGATAACCATCCTTTGGATAGCCGTAATTAACCAGGTAGTAAACCGTTCCGCAATGCGGACAGGTAGCCGTACCCGAACCGTTTGCATCGAGGTTTACCGATGCGTTAATATCTATGTGCTTAGGGCAGGTTGCATCAAAGGCAAGTATTTCTTCGTCGCTTAATCTGAACACAATTACACCATTGTTGTTGTACCCTACATTATTAATTTTCACAGCACCCATTACAACATTTAAGTTTTGGTAGGCGGGCTCTTTTAAGTTAAACTCAATTTTTACAGGAACTTCGGGGATAATATCATCTAAGCCATCGTCGCAGGTGGTTAAACCTGTTATGATTGTTGCTAAAAGTAAATATTGGAGTATCTTTGTTTGCATCAATTTGTAAATATTAGTATCTTGGGCAAAGTTATAAAAAAGATATGGTTTATTGCGATTGTTCTTTTAGTGTTTAGTGGCTGTTCTAAAAACCTTGCTCCAACAGTTGTGCCAGCTAATCCTGGCGAAAAGGTTTGGAAGGTACGGGTTAAGGAGATTCGGCGAAAGTGGATTGCCTTTAGGTACAAAAGAAAGACTGAAAGGTTAACACGAAAAGCAAAATCAAAATCTGAAAAACTGAAGCGAAAAGATGCTAGTGCAGAGAAGAAGTTAGCTGAACAGCACATGAAGAATCAGCATCCTGAGGTTCAGGAACGTATGAAACAATCGCAAAAGGAGGCAGAAAAGAATAGAACGAAACGTACGCTACGTCAACGCTTACGTTTATGGTTGTGGAAGTTTAAATAGTTTGATAAAAATTTTACGATATGGATGCAGGAGATTTCATATACATACTTATTGCTATTGGCTTAGCTATACTCAATGCTGTTGGAAACGCCAACAAAAAGAAAAAGCAAGCAGAGCAGAAAAGGCAGTCGCAAGCTTATTCATCAGCTCAAAAAACATTTGAGGAAAAAGATTCCTCAGAAGTTAACGATGACCTTTTGAAGAAGTTGCAAGAGCTTGTTGGTGAGGATATATCTTATAACCAAACTGAAGATGAGTATGTTGAATCGCAGCAAGAAAATGTGACTGAAACCTACCAAGAGTATGGCTCACCTGAGCAGCAGTATGATGATGTAAATGAGCCAATTGCCGATATTCCTGTTTCGGAGGAACAACTTTATCCAACTCATGATTCTGAAATACTAGATGTACAGCAACCTGAAAAATATGAACCAATTGATGTTCCTGTTTCAGAGGTAGAAGGCCAAATTGGAGAGTTCGACTATCAGGAATCGACCAAGGCGGAGGAGGAGAGGTTAAAGAGCCAAGAGATTGGAGCCGATAACGAAATTAAGGAGGAAGAAAAAAAATCAATTTTAGCCGATTTTGACGCCCGAAAGGCAGTAGTTTACGCCGAAATAATTAAGCCAAAATATTTTTAAACGAGCTAAACCACTTGCCTACGTAAACAAAATTTTGTATATTTGCACCGAAGAGTTCCGATAGGTTTGTCGGGATTCTTTTTTATTTAAATATTATAGAAACATGAGTAAAGTAAACTATTTAACCGAAGAAGGGCTACAAAAGCTGCGCAAAGAGTTAGAGCATCTGAAGTCAGTTGAGCGCCCAGCAATCTCAAAAATGATTGCTGAAGCACGCGATAAAGGCGATTTATCGGAAAATGCAGAGTATGATGCAGCCAAAGAGGCTCAGGGTTTACTTGAACTACGCATATCAAAGCTAGAGGACCTAATTGCCAATGCACGAATAATCGATGAATCAAAAATTGATACAAGTACGGTGCAGGTACTTAATAAGGTGAAGATTAAGAACCTTAAAAATAACGCCGTAATGGAGTACACCCTGGTCCCAGAGTCGGAAGCTAATCTTAAAGAAAACAAGTTATCTATTTCCACTCCTATTGCCAAGGCGCTTATTGGTAAAAAGGTAGGTGAAATTGTTGAAGTTCAAGTACCATCTGGCTTAATTAAATTTGAGATACTCAATATTTCAATCTAAAACCATTTTGATATGGCTACTATCTTTAGTCGAATTGTTAAGGGAGAGATTCCTTCGTATAAGGTTGCCGAAGACGAAAGGTTTTATGCTTTCCTCGATATTAATCCATTGGCTAAAGGGCATACGTTGGTAATCCCTAAGGTTGAGGTTGACTATCTTTTTGACCTCGACCCTGATACTTTGTCTGGACTCACGCTCTTTGCCCAACGTGTTGCTAAAGCCATTGAAAAGGTTGTGCCTTGTAAACGAATTGGTGTCGCAGTACTTGGTCTAGAGGTGCCACATGCACATATTCATCTCGTTCCTTTGAATAAAGAATCCGACATCGATTTTAGGAAACCCAAATTGAATCTTACCAGCGAAGAGTTCCAAGAGATAGCAAAAAAAATTGCTGCTGAGTTTAAGTAATTTCTGCTGTTTTAGTAAATAGCTTCTATAATAATCCCTGGCTGATGCCAGGGTTTTTTATAAATAGAATTTACATTCTGCAAATCCGATAAACCGCTATCAAAATATTCTGCTAAAAATTATTATTTACCGCTACTTCGTTCAACAAAATATCTCTTATAGCTGGAAGCTTGTAAGAGGTAATCGGCAGGAGCCTCTTGGCTCATCTCAATAATACGGTTACAGCATTCAATTGCAAACTTATTGCTTGTGCCTGAATCAAAAGCAATTAGGATTACACGCATAAGGTACTCGTAGCTATTAGGGTGATGTTTGAGTGCTTCCTCAAGCACAGCTATTGCCCTAGTAGGAAGATTGTTTTGTACATAAAAATCGGTTAAGGCCAAAGTGGCTTGGGAGCTATAATTGCATTCGATGCAAGCGGTTTTGAGTAACGATTCTGCTTTATCAAAACGGCCCATTTTTGCATAAGTTGTTCCCAATAATCTATGTCCTACAGCAGGCTGAATCGATGCAACTTCCTCAGCAATTTCAATAGCTCGACTAAAGCTACCACCATGCGAAGCGGGGAGTTTTACTATTTCATTGATTAGCTCTTCTGCAATATTGATATCAGCTTTACTTGTGCTCCATTGCTGTTCAAGCTGTTCTACTTTATTGTGCAACGTGTTCAGCTCATCAATAATGGTAAAACCGCTTTGCTTTATTCTCTGCTTATATGCTGCTCTTGAAATGGCGTGAGCCCCTACAGGGTTGGTTAGCAAAAGGAAGGTAATAATAATGAAAGCTTTGGCAAAAACTCCAACTTGGTCAAAGTGTATTGATATACCAAGTAGAACCATTCCTAGTCCTAATGTCGATGCCTTTGTTATGGCCGACATGCGCGAGTAAAAATCTGGAAACTTAAGTATACCTATTGATGCAACAAACATGAATAGCGAACCTATTGCAATTAGTAGCGATGTAACTATCTCGTTTATCATTATTCCTTTCTTTTAAAAATGTAATACGCAAACGACATTGCTCCTAGAAATGCTATTAACGAAAGCACTACAGCAACATCCAAAAAGTTTACATTTTCCCATATTAATGAGAACATGGCAATAGATGCAATAACAAGTGTTGTGAATAAATCGAAGGCTGTAACCCTATCGGGAAGCGATGGACCTCGTAGAAAACGAATAACCACAAGAAGCATTGAGAGCCCAATTAGAATCATTGATATTTTAAGCACAATATTTACCATGAATGCCTGTTTTAGTTAAAAATTCGTTGAACTCGTCTTTCAAAACCATTCTTTATTTGCGACTTAATTCTATCGGTATCGCCATTGGGAATGTACATGGCATGTATAAAAAGTAGCGACTTGTCTTCTGAAACCTCTATGCTTAAGGTACCAGGTGTTAATGAGATAAGCGAGGCAAGGATGGTAATCTCAAGGTCATCTTTTAAATCTAAAGGTAGGGCAATAATCCCAGCTTTGATATGAGTTTTTCTGGTCAGCACCTCTCGCACAATCTGAAAGGTAGCCGTTAACATCTCTCTTGCAAAGTATAGTACAAACTCAGCAAAATATATACCTTGAAAGAAAGTTTTCCGGCTAAAGAAAAAGGTTAAAAGCCACAAGGAAAAGAGAATTGAAAAGAAAATTACCAAAACCCAATGTGCAACAAGCGAAAAATCAATGTAGAATAAATATCCTACTGTAAGTATTGTCGATACTAATATTAATCTGAATATTATTCTCATTCTGTCTATTGTAATTAAACACCAAAAGAGAAAGGCTAACTTCGTTTAATTAATATGGTTTAACACGCTTTCAATATAGCTCTGATTATCTACTAAAAAGTTAGAGGCTTTCATGCTCCATTCAATTACTGAGTTTGGGGAAAAGCTAATTACTAGAACTACCAATGTAATTGCAATAATGCTAAGCATCATTCCAGGTTGCAATTTAATAAGTTTGATTAAATCAAACTTTTCATTTTGGCTGCCATTAGGCGATGGCTTCCAGAACACCTCATTCCAAATCTTGGTCATTGAAAAGAGTGTAAGTAAGCTAACAAGTAGTGAAATGGTAGTAACTGTTACTACGAGCGTGCTCCCTTCTTGGAACCCGCTCCAGGCAAGCAGATATTTACCCCAAAAGCCAGTTAATGGTGGGATGCCAGTAAGGGCAAATGCCGATATCGCAAAAAAGAGGGCAAGCCAAGGCGATTGCCTAAGAACACCTCCAAGCTCTTTTAGCTTATAGCTACCAAAGTTTCGGTTTACGGTGCCCGCAACAAAAAACAGGTTTGTTTTAACAAGCACATTATGAATCACGAAAAAAAGCGAGCCAGCAATAGCCAATGGGGTAAAAATAGCTAGCCCCATTAGCATATAGCCAATCTGTGATACGATATGAAAGGAAAGAATTTTTCTGAAATCCACCTGAGCAGCTGCACCAAGTACACCAATTACCATGGTTAGTGCTGCAAGCACAAGCATGATTATCTGTAAAAATGTATCTTCAAGAGGGTAGATAACCGTGAAGAACCGTGTCATAGAATATATGCCAACCTTGGTAAGCAAAGCAACAATAAGTGCGGTAAAACCAATTGGTGCAGTGTGATATGATGCGGGAAGCCAAAAGAATAAAGGAAAGATAGCCGCTTTAATACCAAAGCTAATAAAAAAGAAAACAGCAGTTGTATTTACTAGCAGCTGGTCTGTAACTAAGGGGAGTGCTTTTCCTATCATGGCCATATTTAGATGTCCGGTTAAACCGTACAGCAATCCTATCCCAATAAGGAATAGTGTTGAGCTCAGGACATTAATTGCTACGTATTTTAGCGACCCCTCAAGTTGCTGCTTGTCTGCACCAATTGTAAATAGTACAAACGACGAAACCAGCATAACCTCGAACCAAACGTATAGGTTGAAAATATCACCCGCAAGGAATGTTCCTGTTAGCCCAAAAACAAGGAAAAAATAAACTGGAAAGAATATTGAAATGGATGTTTTAGATTTAATGAATGAAACGGCATACCAAAATGCTACCACCGACATGAAAGAGCTAAGGAGCAGGTAAATTGTAGACATACGGTCGGCTACTAACATAATGCCAAAACCGGTAGGCCAACTTCCTACATTCACAATCTCAATGCCTATGGCATTATCCTTTTGGAATAGCGTTATTGCAGCAATCAGTTGCAATAAAGTTGATATCGCGCCAATACTTACCTGTAATTTTTTCCTACCCCATGCCGAGAACATTAGGATTGCTGTTGCAAGAGGGGTAAATAGAACTGTAACTAAAGCAATATTTTGCATGGGATTAATCAATTTTTTCTGATGAGTTCAACTTATCCATATCCGAAGTTCCTGTAACTTTGTAAACCCTTCGGATAAGCACAATGGCAAATGCTTGAATACCAAAACCAATCACAATAGCTGTTAGTATAAGTGCTTGGGGTATTGGGTCGGCAAAAGGTGGCGATAACACATTCTCTGTTTTGTTTATTATAGCAGGAACACCACGATTAAGCCTGCTTATTAAGAAAATGAAAAGGTTCGTGGCGTAGCTAAGCATCATAATACCTATAATGAGTTTTACCATGCCTTTTTGAAACATTAGGTAGAGCCCAGCAGCAAATAGTATTCCCGTAAGTATTGTAAGAACTATTTCCATGACTAATTTTTTGAAAGAATAAACGTTATGTTTAACACCACACCAATAACCAAAGCGTAAACACCTATGTCAAACATTAAAGGTGTGCCTAGCTTGCCTATTAATGGAACCGAAAACTTTAGCCAAACACCTGTCATAAGAGGGTGTCCTAGAAGAAGAGGGATTATAAGGCTAATGAGGGCTATAGTTAGCCCTATCGCTATAATTCCCATTGGGCGAATCCTATACTTAGCAATGGTATTGTTTACACCAAGAACCATTGCTCTCATAAACAAACCTATTGCTGCAAGCAGGCCGCCTATAAAACCGCCTCCAGCAGCATTATGGCCTCTAAATAGTAGAAATAGCGAGAACAATATGAATAGAGGTGTTAGTAGTTTGACCGATGTTTTAAGAATAACCGTTCGCATAAGTGTTTTATTAGTTACTTCGAATGTACTTTAACATGGAGAAAATCCCCAACGACGCAATGGCAAGTACCGTTATTTCTCCCATGGTATCCAATCCTCTAAAATCGACTAAAATAACATTAACAACATTTCGCCCCTTAGCAAGCAGGTAGCTCGATTGGGCATAAAAATCTCTTACAGGCGATGCGGAAGGTAAGGTATGTATCCATAATAAAATAATTGTCATGGTAATGCCAAAGAGCAGGGCAGGAATCATCAGCTTAATTTTATTGCTCCTTTTTATTTCTATGAACTTAGGAAGATAGTTAAGGGTTAGCACAAAAAGAACAATGGTTAGCGTTTCAATAAGAAACTGGGTCATTGCCACATCGGGACCACCAAAATAAAGGAAGGTGGCGGCAGTTCCATATCCAATTAGGCCTAGAGAAACTATTGAGGTTAAACGTGATTTGGCAACCAACGTATTTGCTATTCCGATTCCCATAAGTATAACAAAAACAAGTTCGTACCATTTCAGTTGGGTAAGCTCATAAAAGTTTTGGAGGTGTATAGAATTATTACTCAATAGAACCTGTAACCATATTATCGATATTAAAGTTAAGGTGATGATAATTAGATAGTTCCTTAATATTCCAGATTGAAAGAATTTTGTTTGTCCCTTGGCAACTCTCAATAGTGCAGGGATGCTTTTGTTATAAACATTTTCGGGGCCTGGTTTCTGGTTAAGTTTATGCTTATCGGAAAAGGTAAGCAACCTTTTTCTTGCTTTAAAAAGTAGATAGCCAAACACGAGTGTTAGTAAGCTTAGCGCAAAAATTATTGTAAATCCATGCCAAAGGCCAAGCTCAAGAACATGCTCAACATCTAGAATTTGGTTTGATGAATGGTGGAGTATAGGTTGAGCCAGCTGTTCAGAAAATATACCACCAATTAATCCGAGTGTTGCGAGAACAATTGGCCCCCATAACATTGGCCCAGGGGCTTCATGCACCTGTTTTGGTGTTTCGGAAGTTTTACCAGTAAATATTTTATGTCCGAATTCAAATGCTAAGCCAGCAAACATTACTCCGGTTACAAAAGTACCAAATCCAATTATGCTACTTGCAAAGGAAGAGCTGAATGCTGCGCCATAAAGAATCTCTTTGGCTATAAATCCAAAAAAGGGAATTACACCGGCCATGGAAAGCGATGCAAGTGCAGCGGCGTAAAATGTATAGGGCATTTTTTTCCCTAATCCCGATAGTTTTGACAAATCTCGACTACCAGCTTCGTGGTCAACATTTCCTGTAACCATAAAAAGCGTGCCTTTATAAAGGGCATGGGCAAGCAGGAATACCATTGCTGCTTGAACAGAAATAGTTGTTCCCATTCCAAGGAGTAGCATCATAATACCAAGAGCGCTAATAGTGGTGTAAGCCAGCACCTTTTTCATATCGGTATGGGTAATTGCAATAATTGCCCCGTATACCATGGTTATTCCGCCAATATGAATTAGGGTTAGTGTCCATACATCTGAGTTATTGAATAAGGGAGAGAGCCTTGCAACAAGAAAGACTCCAGCTTTTACCATGGTTGTTGAGTGTAAATATGCACTAACAGGTGCCGGGGCAGCCATGGCATTGGGTAACCAAAAATGAAATGGGAATTGTGCCGATTTGGTGAGCGCACCAACTAATATAAGAGCAGCTATTATTGGTTTTAACTGGTTGCCATCAAGTAGGGTAGGGTTGTTTAAAATTTCTGTAATGTTGAAGGAGCCTACCTCTATGCCAAGTAATATAAATCCTGCTAGCATAAATAAGCCTCCCATTACAGTCACTAGCATCGCCATTAATGCCGATTTTCGGGATTCCTCCTGATGATGGTAGTAGCCAATTAGCAGGTACGACGACAAGCTGGTTAGCTCCCAGAATATGAAGAGAATTAACAGGTTGTTCGACATTACAATGCCTAGCATTGCAGTCATAAAAAGGCTTAAATAGAGAAAGAATCTTCCCTTGTTGGGGTCGTTTTGTAGGTAGCTATTTGCATAGTTAAAAATGAAAAAACCAACGCCAGAAATCAGTAGCACAAAAAATATACTTAAGCCATCGAGTCTAAATGATAAATCTAGGTTGATTGATTTAACCCATTCGTACGATTCGGTTACATACCCAATTTCTATTACGTTCTCAAGTCTTGATATTGCCCATACAAATATTCCTATAGGCACTATACTTAGTATTGTGCCAACTCCTTTTGGGAAGTACTTGTGCAGTGGTACCGAGAGTAATGCTGCTAGAAATCCTGTAAGTATTACGTATATCACTTTGCTTGCAAATTGTAAATTTTATAAACAGATAACTATTGCTTCACTGACAAAAATAGTGAATATAGTTTGTGTAATAGCAAATTTAACAGCAGTTGGGTTTGAATTGTTCAGAATTACTTCAATATGCTGACTTTAATTGTTTAATATGAGGTAAGTGTAGATAATAATTACAACTTTCTTTATTGCTAAAAGGTACATTTAAATTTGAGAAGCTTATCCATTGTTTCTTTTAAGAAAATCCAACATCAAGTTTTTAATTATAGGCCTAAACTAAAGCTTTGGAAAAGAGATATAAAATGTAGTACCTTTCCCAACCTCAGATTCTAGCCATATTTTTCCTCCTAATTTTGCTACAGCTTTTTTAACAATTGCTAGTCCAATTCCAGTCCCAGGGAATTCTGATTGTGAGTGTAATCGTTGAAAGATATTAAAAATCTTTTCGTGGTATTCTGTCGGAATTCCAATACCATTATCGTTGATTGAAATTATAATGCTATCCACCTCTTCTTTAGCAGAAATAGTTACAATTGGAGTTTCCCCTTCTCGGTTATAGGTTATGGCGTTTATTATAAGATTTAAGAAGATTTGTTTAAGGAGCGATGTGTCGGCATTAACAGCAGGCAGGTTGTTTTCTACTACTATTTGTGCATTTTTCTTTTTTATATCTGTTTCTAGGTCTTTTAAAACTGTTTCAATGAAGATATTTAAGTCAATCTTTTGCTTCATTATTTCATTTTTCGAAAGGCGTGCAAATCGAAGCAAGTCGTTAATAAGGTTAGTCATGTTGTTACTTGCAACTATAATGTAGTTAAAGTATTTAAGGGCTTCGCTATTTAAACTATCCTCGTAACGGCTTGCAATTATCTCTGAGAAACCTAAAATAGAACGCAAAGGAGCTTTTAAATCGTGCGAAATGGAGTAGGCAAACTCTTCAAGTTCCCTATTGGCCTGTTGTAGTTCTGCTGTACGTTCAAGAATACGCTGTTCCAGCTGTTGGTTTAGCTCTTTTATCTCTTTTTCAATCTTTTCCCTTACAGCTATTTGTTCTAATAACCTTTCTTTCTGCTTCTCGTTCTCTTCAAAGAGGCGAATATTTTCAATTGAAATAGCTACATGCCCAGCTACAATCTGCAGATGCTCTAGGTCGATAGTCGTAAAGTGCCATTTAGGATTTTTAGAACAAACCTCAAGAGTACCTATCACTCGTTCATCAGCTAAAAGTGGAATAATTGCAAGGTTTTCAAATTTAAGTACATCAATGCTGTAACCAGTTGGAATTATGCCTTTTTCTTTTAGCTGCTTTTTTGTAAATGAAATGGGGCTTTTTAATACTAATATATCATTAACTGCATAATTCTTAATGTCTATTTCTTCTGGAATCTCATCAGTAAGGTTATATTTGGTAAAAACTTTTAGCTTATTGTTTTCCAGAACACGTACAACAACAGAATCAATATTGAATGCGCTCTTAAATTTTTGAATCATCTCATAGGTTTGCTCTATTGCCGATTGCTTTCCTATCCTTGCAACGTTAAGGCTCGATATTAGTTTTAGCCTTGAATTGTAATACTCTAGTTCTTTAGTTCGGAGTTTTACAAGATTTTGAAGTAAGATGATAAAAAATAGCACTGTTGAAATAGAAGCAAATACTATTAAAGCGATTATGTATCGGTTTTTGTAGAACCACGAGCTAATAGTTAATGGAAACCATCTTTTATAAATCCTATCAAACTCTCCGCTTTCCTTTAGCTGAATAATACCACGGTTTATTTTATTTAAAAGCAGCAGGTTTCCTTCTTTCACAACAAAGGAGTATTCTCGCGGAAAAACTTTTCCAACAATAATCACAGAGTCAGTGTACTCTTTTATTGACTCCTTATCGATAATATGCGAAAGCAACGCGGCATCGACCTTCTTTTCTATAAGTAGCTTTAGAGCATAAGGTTCATCTTTTGCGGGAACTAGCTTAATAGAAGGGTAGTTCTCCCTTAAAAATTCTTGTATTGTTGATGCATTAAGTGCTGCAACTCTTTTACCAGCCAAATCCTCTAAAGTATATATGCCTTTTGTCCCTTTGCGAATGTATATTTCCTCGTATGTAACCATATGAGGAATGGCGTAATCAACAATACTATCCCGTTTTTTTGTATAGAACATGTCGGAAATGTGGATGGTGCCAGCCTCCTCAAATTCCCGCTTAATATCTGACCATACTCCTAGCTTGATTTTAACGAAAAAGCCCTCCTTTTGTGCTATAGCTTTAATAAGATCGATGTTGAAGCCGTTTGGATTGCCATTCTCGTCAATATATTCAAATGGAGGAAAGTTGGAATCGCTCCCAAACACCAGGGTGTCGGGTAGCGATGTTTGGGCTGAGTTTCTTAGTGAAAGCAATAGCATTAGCAGAATGAAAAGAACTCGGCAGCTTAAAACTACTTTTGATATTGGTTGCCCTTTCATTTTACCTTTTCCTTAGCTTTGAATAATTTGATTGTTATTCCTTTCTTCGAAAGTTAATGATTATTAATGGGAATATCAATGACGTTTGCCATAAAGTTTGGGTTTTTAAGAAGTTATCCGATAAGGGCATATCGCTTTAGCATTTCTCTATTGGCAATATAAATGTCCTTCTCAACCAGCTTAATTACTCCTTCACGTTCGAACTCTTTAAGAATTTTTGTGGTATTTATGTGGGAAATTCCTGCGAAGTTAGCAATGTCCTTACGGGTGAGTAGTCGGAAAATATTTATATCCCTTAATCGATTTTCAGTTAAAAAAAGGAGTGTCAAGGCGAGTCGGCCGGCCATTTGCTTATAGGTTAGCCGGGCATGAAATTCCATGAGTGCGTTCTCGTCTTCGGCGGCTCTTTTAAGTAATCTTAGTGCCAAATTTGAGTTAGTTTCAAGTAACGATTTTAGCAGGGCAGTATTAATAACGCAAGCGGTAATATTGGTTAAGGCTTTATAGGAATAGTTACAGCTGGTAACTCCCAAAACGCTTTGAATTCCTATAAAATCACCTTCTCTAAGAATATCAACATTAACGGCTCTGTCTTCATCTGTCTCTATGTATTTTAGTACAAAGCCTTCTGTAATAAATATTACCTGGTTAGGAGCCATCCCTTTTTTGATAAGCAGCTCTCCCTTTTTAAAAGAAATTACTTTGCGCCCAGCAGAAAGGGCTTCCCATTGCTCCTGAGTTATCAGGTTAAAGCATGAAACGGGTAAGTCGGATTTTACACATCCATTTGTTTTCATTAACGATACTCAAATTATAAATAAACACGATGATTAACTTGTAAATGTTTATTTTGTTCACACTCTTAATTAAATAAAGCATTGAGTTTGTAGCTACCTTCCAAAATCAACTTTTCAAAGTTAAACAGAATTGGTAAATACCAACTTTTTGTTTGGTACATGTTACCCAAACAACACTAAATATCATGTTTAAGGCAAGTACTTTTGTCGTGCAAATTAAAATTTAATTATAATGAAACATATAGTTGATACCGAATATAAGGATGGGATGGCCTTTGTTTCAAAGGTGAATGGCCACGATATTGTAATAGATGCGGTAGCCGAAGTTGGTGGCCAAAATCTTGGCCCACGTCCTAAGGAACTTATGCTAGCCGCACTTGGTGGCTGCACTGGAATGGATGTGATTTCCATTCTTAAAAAGATGCGCGTTGAGGTTGATTACTTCAACGTTAAGGTTGAAGCAGAAATGACCGAGGAGCACCCTAAACATTACAATGCCATGCATATTATTTACCAGTTTAAGGGTAAGGATTTGCCTTTGGATAAGCTGGAAAAGGCAATAAACCTCTCACAGGAAAGGTACTGCGGTGTATCGTTTGTTTACCGTAAGGCAATGAAACTAACTCACGAAATTCAAATATTAAACTAAAAATAAAAAGCTATGACACTAGACACAAATTTAACCCACATTGCATCGGCAGATGAGTGGAAGAAGATTCTAGAAGAGAATGAGAATGTAATGATTTGCTGTGGACGAATGGGCCCTATGTGTATTCCAGTTTATGGCATCATGGAGGAGCTCGAAGATGAGTATAAGCATGTGAAATTTGCCGACATGCTATTCGACCTTCCCGATGCAGCAGTCATTAGAAATGCTCCTGAAGCTAAAGGTTTTATGGGACTTCCTTTTACCATGTATTACAAGAATGGGAAGGTGGTAAAGGCAACCAGCAGCATTCAAAGCATGGAGCAGGTTCGTGCCATACTTGATGAACAGTTTGGTAAACCACAAAACTAATTGCTATGACTCAAAGTAACCATTACGATGCTATTGTAATTGGTGCTGGGCCTGCCGGTTTAACGGCAGGCATTTACCTTTCAAGGGCTAAGCTAAATACTCTTATCCTTAACCATGGTACCGTTGGCGGGCAACTTGTATTAACCCATGAGATAGCTAACTATCCTGGCGTTGAACCAACAAGTGGTTACAAGCTGGCTTCAACTATGAAAAAACAGGCCCAATCGTTCGGTGCTGTTATTAAGACTATCTCGCAGATACCCCAAATTTCAGTTGATGGTAGCTTAAAGGTTGTTAAGGTGGGCGATACAAGTTATACCGCAAGCGCGCTAATCCTTACACCCGGTGGAACACCACGTATGCTCGGAGTTAAAGGTGAGCTGGATTTTAAAGGTCAGGGTATCTCGTATTGTGCAACATGCGATGGTGAGTTCTTTACAGGTAAGGAGATTATAGTAGTTGGAGGTGGAAACTCAGCTTTAGAGGAAGCTGTTTCACTTAGCAAGTACGCTTCAAAGGTAACAATTGTGCACCAATTTGACCATTTTCAAGCATTCCCGGCTTATGTTGAGGAGGCTAAAGCTAATCCTAAGATCAATTTTATCATGGAAACCCTTGTTGAGGAGTTTGTTGGTGATGGGAAATTGGAGAGAGTACTGTTGCACGATAAGAAAACTGGTGAACGAAAATGGTTTAACACCGAGGGAGCATTTATATTTATTGGATATCAGCCAAACACTGAGTTTCTAAAGGGCTTGATAGACCTAAACGAGAGGGATGAAATTGTAGTGGATGCTGATATGCAAACATCTGTAGCAGGTATTTTTGCAGCTGGCGATTCCATTGCAAAGCGTTACCGTCAAGTTACTACAGCTGTTGGTGAAGCTACAATTGCTGCACTTGCTGCCGCAAACCATGTTTTTGAGTTGAAACGAACCGAAAAAGTTACAGCATGAGTACCTGGTTAATCATTCTTCTTGCTTTTATAGCACTTTTGGTAATCATGTTTGCATATGGTTACTATAAAATGAAAAATGTTGAGAATATTCCAACTAGCCAAAACATCATTCATTTGACCGATAAGAACTTTGCAAATATCACACGAAATGGCGTAACCATTGTTGACTTTTGGGCTGAGTGGTGTACTCCCTGTAAGATGCTTGTCCCGGTAATGAACGAGATTGCCGACGAATTAAAAGGTCAGGTGAAGGTTGGAAAACTCAACGTGGAGACATCGCGACAGGTTGCAGCAAGGTACAATATCCGGAATATTCCAACGGTTATCATTTTTAAGAATGGTAAAGAGGTTAAGCGTTTGGTTGGAGTGAAACCCAAAAATACTTATCTTAAGGAACTTAAGTCGATTTAATTACTTTCGACATACTACAACGAGAGGCACCTCGTTTTTGAGGTGTCTCTTTTTTGTTTGAATCCAAGTTCTAAATATCCTTAAAAACGCGAGCTAACGAATGGCCTGGTGCATCGAGTTTTAAATCTAAGAAGTGCCCAAATGGAGTTTGGTACACCTCATAGTCTACCGATTTAAGCCTTTTTTCAACGTTTTCAAATAGTTTAAGGGTAAATTCTGGGTCAGCTTTACTTTCGGAAAGGTGAGCAAAGGAGTGTAGGATAACTTTTTTTACCCCATTTTTACCGCATACCCACTTAATATTTTTAACCAGCTTCTTTTCAACATCGGCCATACGTTCCTCATCCTCTTTCTCAGCCTGAATAAATGCAACCTGAATATCGGAAAATTCTTTTGGCTCTTTTGCCTCAGGTACAAAATCTAGTGTCCTGGTTGTTGGGTTGTAGCCGAATGTTTTGCAATACAAAAAAAGTGCTTTCATGACCTTTGGTTTAAAAGTTGCTTGAATCTAAAAAACGTAATTGTTGACCAAATCACAATCCTTTAAAAATCTCCTGGTAAGCATTAAAAAATGCCCAGGCGTCGGTTTTGGTTTGATCAAGGCTTGAGCCTTTTTCGTAAAGGTATTTTTGACCTACAAGGTCATAAACCAGTGTATCGGTTTGGTTAATAAATCCATAA
This sequence comes from Tenuifilum thalassicum, assembly GCF_013265555.1. Taxonomy (GTDB): domain Bacteria; phylum Bacteroidota; class Bacteroidia; order Bacteroidales; family Tenuifilaceae; genus Tenuifilum; species Tenuifilum thalassicum. The sequence continues at coordinate 1,241,841 of NZ_CP041345.1, forward strand.
CCCTCATTGAAAGCAAAATAGGCAAATGGTGTGTACTTGTTGGAGAGAACATTTTTAGAAAGGGGGAAGCTGGCGTGTGGTAAATTGAGCTGCGAAAGAAGTGTGGCTGCCAAATCGATTTGCGAGCAGGTTTTATCTACAACCATTGATTTTTGCGCTAGCGCGCCTCCAAGCCAAACCATGGGAATGCCATATTTTTTTGGTTCATGGTTGGGATGATTACCTGGTTGGCGATGTCCGTGGTCGGCAATGAGTATTATTAGTGTGTTTTTATACCATTCTTTTGCTCTTGCTTTTGAAATGAAATCGCCCAAACAGCTATCGGTATAATAGGCTGAACTTAGGTACTGTTCTAGTTCATTATTGCCCCTGAATTTGCGTTTTGCTGGAATTTCAAAAGGTTCATGGCTGCTAAGGGTAAAGAACATTTTAAAGAACGGTCCCTTTGCTGTATCCAAATCGTTGAGCAAGTAGTTGAAAACGTGTTCATCGTGTACTCCCCATTTTGAGTTTCGGTAACTTTTAGGGAAATCATCTTGGGTAACAAGTCGTTGGAATTTGGCATGGAAAAGGAATGAGCGGATGTTGGCGAAATCGGGGTCGCCACCATAGTAAAAGGTGTTTGTATACCCATTATCGTGTAGAACTCCTCCAATGGTAGCTAACTTTCGCGATTTTGTGGGGTATTTAATAACCGATTGGGTGGGTTGTGCTGGAAAGCCTGCTAATACAGCTATAATCCCTTTATCGCTTCTATCACCGCTTGCAACTGTTCTTTTGAAAAGGATTCCTTCGTTGCAGAATCGGTTCAGATTTGGTGTAACATTAGGTAGCCCGCCTAATGGCTCTACAATCTTACCGCCAAAACCTTCCAATAGTATAAGGAGAATGTTGGGTTTTGTTGTATTAAGGACTTGTATCGTGCTATCGGTTTTTATCATTTCATCAAACCGCTTTTCGGCAACTCCCTTATCAATTTTTATGGGGTACACCTTATTCATTGCACCACTTTTGCTTATGGAGTACATCATGTTCCAAACCGGATTAAGAGCGGCATGATTGCAAAAATTATTTTGGCTGAAATAAACTTTACCTGGATTCATGGGAGCAATTCCAAATCCACCACGGATAGGAATAATCATTGTTGCTGCAATAAACAGTGTAATGGGAATATGCCAAAGTTTTAATGGTGCTATATCGTTTAACTCTTTGGCAACCCATTTTTTATAAGCACGATAGCTTAGATAAATAGTGGCTACAATTAGTAGCAAGAAGAGAAATAACATGTATGTTTTGAGCGAGGCCATAGCCTCTTTAGGTGTTTTAAGGTAGAGAAGTGGAGTTGCATCAATACGAAATCCCCAATTTCGGTATAGCTCCAAGTCGCCAATTGCAATGGTATTTATAAGTGTAAGAAACAAAATTGTTAGTGAGTTTAAAACGACATTAATTATTTTTGATTTTACAAGGAATAGAATACTAAACACAACAAATGTTAGCATTAGAATATAACCCGCTAATGAGGCATCCATCCATGCACCTCTAATTATAATGGAAACAAAATCAGAGAAAGATATCGTTTTTAAAAAGTTGAACTGATATAGAAGAAAAATAATTCTATATAAGGCAAAAAGTAAAACCCAGAAAATAAAATATTTAATTCCAAAGTAAATTCGATTCTTCATATCCATTAAAATTTTAAATTGCAAACGTAATAAAAACCATTAAAATTCATAAAGCGATGTATAAGATTATTAAGATAGTTCTTTTAGCTATAGTTCTGAATGTACAGAATATCTACTCGCAAAATTGGAGTATAGCCATTCATGGTGGTGCTGGAAACATGAAACCCGAGCATTTTACTAAGGAACAGCTCGATGAGTATAAAACTGAGCTGAACAAAGCGTTAAGCATAGGTGTTGCTATTCTAAAGTCTGGGGGTAGTAGTCTCGATGCAGTGGAGCAGGTAGCTCGATATCTTGAGGATTGTCCGTTATTTAATGCGGGAAAGGGAGCTGTGTTTACTCATGAAGGAAGGAATGAGTTGGATGCGGCCATTATGGATGGAAAAACACTTAATGCAGGTGCTGTGGCAGGCGTTAGAAATGTGAAAAATCCTATTTCCTTGGCTCGTAAGGTTATGGAGGCATCACCTCATGTTATGCTCTCTGGAAGCGGTGCCTCGGAATTTGCTAGAGAACAAGGCCTAGAGATAGTTGATAGTAGCTATTTTTTTACTAAAAGCAGGTGGGAGTCGTTACAAAGAGTTCTTTCCAAGGAAAAAATGGGGACCATTGGATGTGTAGCGCTTGATACCCATGGGAACCTGGCTGCAGCGACTTCAACTGGCGGTATGACAAATAAGCGATGGGGACGAATTGGGGATTCGCCCATTATTGGGGCAGGTACCTATGCCAATAATGCAACATGTGCAGTCTCTGCAACTGGACATGGCGAGTATTTTATTCGTTACACAGTTGCTCATGACATTTCAGCTCTTATGGAGTATCAAAATCTTTCGTTAAATGCTGCTGCTGAGAGGGTTGTTATGGGTAAACTTTTAAACGCTGGCGGTTTTGGTGGTATTATTGCTGTTGATAAGATGGGAAATATTTGTACCCTAATGAACACAACTGGCATGTTTCGCGCTTTTGCTTCTTCAAAGGGACTTAAAGGATGTGAGGTTTTTTAATACAATTATTCCGTTTTTTTAGAACAATTTGATGCTTTTTGAACTATTTTTGAAATGATAATCAGTTTATGATAACTTAAATAGAAAAAATATGTCACTCGATGTTCATGTTAAGCCTGCAAAAAGCAAAGGACATATCGAGATATTCCTTTTGCACTTTGTGTTGATGCTTATTGCAATGTTTGTGTTTCTTGCGCTTATTATCCTAATTGGAGGCGATTTTCAATGGTCTGTATTTTGGAAATATTACATAACCTTTATACCTCTAACGGTAATCTTGCCAATTATAGTGGCAATTACCACATCGTTATCCTATAAACGTGTCGATATTCATATCGCTCCAACTTCCCATGTCAACATTGATAGGCTAAAAGACTTTTTATTTAGTGAAGACTATATCATTGTTGAGAAACGAGAGAATTTTATGCAATTTATCAGGCATAAAACCATCCCTCGATTTCTTAGCTTAAACTTCGATAAACCAACTATTACCATTAATGATGATGAGGTGGTTGTTAATGTTTTAAAAAGATTATCGCTAGTTCTTTTACCCCAACTTACTATGGGGAAACGTTTTATGTTAGAAAGTGAATATAAGAGTAATGATTAGTGATTATCCCTTCTTACTAGTCGATATTGAGAGATGTGAAAGAAATATAGCGGATATGGCCATTAAGGCCAAGAATGCAAAGCTGAGTTTTAGGCCGCATTTTAAAACACACCAAAGCAGAGCTATAGGGCGTCTTTTTAAAAAATACGGGGTCGATAAGATAACCGTTTCATCTATAGGTATGGCTGAATACTTTGCTAGTGATGGTTGGTGTGATATAACCATTGCATTCCCATTTATCCCTCATACGGCTGAGAGAGTAAACGCTTTAGCTGAAAAAATCAACCTAAACCTAATTTTTTCCTCTCCGCGAAATCTTTTGGCTGCGCTCGATGTGATTAGTGCAAAAATTGGTGTTTTTATTGAGATAGATGTTGGTCAGAACCGGTCGGGTATTCTGCCTGAGGATACGCGCACCCAAGCGTTGATGCTTAATTTGATTGCTGATAAATCAAATTTCTCTTTCAAAGGATTTTTAACACATGCTGGACATTCTTATAGCGCTAGAGGTAAAAGTGAGATAGAGAAGATTCACACCGAGGCATTAACCCGTTTGGCTAAGCTACGTGCCTTTTGGAAGGAGCAATATCCAGACATAATTATCTCATATGGGGATACACCAACATGCTCCGTTGCAGATGATTTCTGGGGAATAAGCGAAATTCGTCCTGGTAACTTTGTCTTTTACGATACGATGCAGCTTGGAATAGGTTCTTGCAATGTATCGCAAATAGCGGCAGCACTTATTGTGCCTGTTGTAGATGTGTACCCCGAAAAACAAAAGCTGATTGTTCATGGGGGAGCTGTTCATCTCTCAAAAGAGAAAACAGCTATTAATGGTATCGACTGTTATGGATTAGTTTCGCGTTTTAACAACAAAGTATGGGACGAGCCTACACCTGGTGCCTATGTGAAATCATTAAGCCAAGAGCATGGAATAATTCAATATGAGAATGGCAGTTTGGATGACTTAAAACCAGGCGACCTCCTAGCCATTCTTCCAGTACATAGCTGTTTGACCGTTGATAGTATGGGAGCAATGTACGATTTTGATGGTAATGTATATGATGTCCTTTCTAAAAATAATAATCATGAGGCGTAGTTTTTTATTCATAACAATACTATTTGTTGCATTTTCTGCTTACAGTCAGACTGATGATGGAAAGATAGATTTTGACAAGTATTTTCAAAATAAGACCATGAGGGTTGACTATCTTCATTCAGGCACATGGAATACTGAAACATTTAGCCTTTTTGGAGTTAAGAACGATGGTGAATGGGGCGGGCGTGTTGAAGTTTTGAATGACCCTTATAATTTAGGCCTTTATGCCTTTGATATTGTTGATGACGAGACTGGTAAGGTGCTTTATACCCAAGGTTTCTGTAGTGTGTTTGGTGAGTGGCAAACCATAAAAGAAGCACGTGAAACGAATAAAACCTTTGAGGAGAGTATTCGTTTTCCATGGCCTAAGAACAGGTTTCGTTTGGTTATGCGAAAGCGCGATAGTACAAATACTTTTAAGATAGTTTGGACGGAAACCATTGACCCCGAGAACTACTCAAAAACCAAACATGTTTCCCCTAGTGTAAAAGTGCGATACTTGCTAAAAAATGGTAAGCCAACCCAAAAGGTTGATATAGCAATTCTTGCTGATGGTTACTCAGTTAACGATACCGCTAATTTCACTAAAGATGCCGAACGTTTTGTGAGAGAGTTTTTCTCCGTAGAACCTTTTAAGAGCAGAAAGTCAGACTTTAATGTTGTAGGTATTTATACCATATCTCCAACAAGCGGCATAAGGCTTCAACGCGATAACTTTTACCCCTCAAATATTTTAGGTTCATCATATTATACTTTTGGTATTGAGAGGTATGTACTTACAGAGAGGGAGTGGACTGTTAGAGATTTTGCTTCGGCAGCACCCTATGATTTTCTTGTCATACTTCTAAATTCTAATAAGTATGGTGGTGGAGGAATTTATAATTTATACATAACCGCATCGGCAAAATCTATTAGCTCTGGATATGTAATGGTCCATGAGATGGGACATCATATTGCGGGTCTTGCCGATGAATACTACACAAGCGAAGTTGCCTATCAGGTTTCGCCACCCAAATATGAGCCTTGGGAATTCAACGTTACCGCACTCCTAGATTCCGATAACCTTAAATGGAAAAACCTGGTTGACCAGGGTACTCCTATCCCAACACCATGGGAAAAGGAAGAGTATGAGGCAAGTGGCAGGCTCAATAAAAACGACAAGTTTTTTGGAAAGGTGGGGGCTTTTGAGGGAGCTAGCTATTTAAGTAAAGGAATGTACAGGCCAGAGATTGATTGTATTATGTTTTCACATTCTAAAAAATTCTGTAAGGTTTGCAATAATGGTTTAAATTGCGTAATTGATTTGTATGTTAGTGGTAATTAGAGCCCTAAAGCCAGGATATTATTTATTTTTTAAAGATAAGGTAGATTGCTGGTTTCTAACCAATTGGATGAGGATTTTTTTTGTTAGCTAACTTTTATTCCTAGAATCGTTACGTCATCAACCTGGATATTATCTCCTTTCCAGTTTGAGAAGTGTTCAATAAGGTAATCTTTTTGTTTTACCATGGGAAGATGAGCAATTTCAATTAGCAGGTTACGAAACTCTGTAAGCCTATATTTTTTCCCTTTGGGGCCTCCAAACTGATCAGTAAAGCCATCGGTAAAAATGTAAATAATATCGTCTTTCTCAAGCTGAATGCTATGAGTGGTAAAAGGCTCGTTGTTGGCCTTATAACCAATCGATTGCCTTTCTCCCTTTACTTGATAAAGGGTATAGGCTTCGTTTTGACTAAGAATAGTGTTTGACACGGCTTTGGCTCTAGTCTTTCTAACTACATGCAAAAAGATGTTTGCTCCAGCAAATCTTACCTCTTTTGTTGGTATTGAGAAACTGCAAAAGGCAATATCCATTCCGTCAAATATTTCGGAACCTTCCTTTTGCTCAAACGACTTGTTGAAAAGCTCGTTAAGGTTTTGCAGTACATCGCTTGGGTTGCTCTCCTTTAGCTCATTAACAATCTGGTTCAAACCAAACATCCCTATTATACTCATGAATGCTCCTGGAGCGCCATGCCCAGTACAATCGGCTATGGCAAAAAGAACCTGTTTTTCAACCTTTTTAAACCAGTAAAAATCCCCGCTAACGAGCTCCTTAGGAATGAAAATCAGGAACGATTCATCAAAATACTTGGTGGGCATTTCAGAGGTTTGGAAAATGGCCCGCTGAATACGTTTTGCATAGTTTAGACTATCGTTTATATCCCTGGTTCTTTGTTCAAGAAGATTTTTTTGGCTCTCAATCTTTTTGTTTTGTTCGGCCAATAGTTGGTTTGCCTTCTGTTTGTTTCTATATGCGTTGTACGATAATACGAAAAGAGTAAGGAGGAAAACCACAAAGGCTATTAACATTGCTTGCCTAAAACGCGATTTATTAAGCAACGACTCGTTCCGTAAAAGTACTTCTCTTTGCTCCTGTATCTCTTTTTCTTTTTGTCTAATGGTTGCAAGGTTCTCAAACCTGTTTGCTTCGCTAATTTTTTGAATGTTGTAAAGGCTATCGGTAATTGAGATATATCGTTTTATATATTGATGCGCCTTGCTTATATTTCCATTCTTCTCTTCTATAATGGAAAGCTCTCGAAAAACTTGTCGCGATATATTGCTCAGACTTAAGTTCTTAGCATCTTTTAGACATGCCTCAAAAACTGTTTTGGCTTCATTATAGTCTTTCTGTTTTGAGTATGATTTTCCAAGTAGTAGCAATGAATTGATTTTGCCAATTTTATCACCAATTTTAGTCTGTTTTTCAATTACATTTGAGATTATTGTGATGGCCTGCTCCGTTTTATTTTGATTCAGTTTATACTCTGCTTCAAGGGTTTTGCTTCTTAGGTATTCCTTGGTGTATTTTGATAAGTATAACCTTGCTTTCTTTAAATCTTGTTCAATTCGTATATACCTCTTTTGTCTTAAATGATTTGCGGCAAGGGCAATATAAGCCTTTCCGATAAGGAGGCTATCGTTGTATAGGCTACAAAATGCTATAGCATTTTCAAGATAGCTTTTAGCTGTGGCAAAATTTCCAAATTCTGTATGAATAATTCCTTGAGAGATATAAATACGTCCCAGGTTTAGGGTATCGTTAAGCTGCTTAAAAAAGTTAATGGCATTTATGTTGATTTCTATTGCATCGTTCAGCTTTCCCAATTCCACCTCCACTTCGCTTAACGTAGACAAATACCAGCTTATTTTAGCAGAATCCTTAATGGCTTTACTGTACTGATAACCAGAACGCAAATACTCCGTTGATTCAAAGTATAATCCTTTAGCAAGATGAATCTTGGAAAGTAATCTATACGCCTTTTCTAGGTAATACTCACTACCAATGTTAAGTCCCTCAACTAGTGCTTGGTTGGCCTCAATTAGGGCATTATCAATATCGCCTTTTCTTAGCAGGTATTCCGATTTATGAATTAGCGTTTCTAGTAGTTTAGCTTTTTGGTTGAGCTTCTCAAATTTTTGAATTTGTTGATTGAAAAAAAGTAGGGAATCTTTTTCATTATAGGCAAAGCTATATTGTAGAAGGCCCAAAAGTAGTAGAACTAATATATGCTTAAGTTTAATAATCATTGTTGTTGTTAGTATTGCGTTATAAAAATATACAAATTTTCAGTTTTAGATAGGTAGCTAAACTAGAATAATTTGTTTAGCTCATTTAAAAGCTCTTTTGCAGCTATAGGTTTTGTTAAGTAAGCCGACGCTCCTGCTTCCATTGCTCTCTCTTTGTATTCATTTAAAGTGAACGCCGATTGTACTATTATTGGGATGTTGGGATAAGTTTTTTTTAGCTCAGCTATTAGCTTTAACCCGTCGTCGTCGGGTAGTTGTATATCAATTAGCGCTGCATCAAAATGTTCTTTTTGGGACAGCTTAATGGCTGTGTTAAAAGATGTTGCGGAAATACATTTTGCATTTAAAAATGATAGCACATCATTTAGGTAGGTTAGGTTGGCTTCATTGTCTTCAACAACAAGAATGGTTCTGTTTGCCGTTTTGTTAGTGTCTGCATTTTTGTTTGTAGGCAGTTGTTCAACGTTTGGAAGTATTAATGGAATGGTGAAGTAGAAGGTTGAGCCTTTCTCTGGTTCCGATTCCACTCTGATTTTACCTCCCATCAGTTCAACTAATCTTTTTGAAATGGCAAGACCAAGACCAGCACCGCTAAAGTTTCTGCGTGGTGAGTCGTCGACCTGACGGAACCGCTCAAAAATAGCATCATGTAAATGTTTTGGTATCCCAATTCCTGTATCTCTTACAAAAAATTCAATGGTGGCGTTGTTTGGAGTTGAGTAGCCAATAGTTATACTCCCTTTGTTAGTGAACTTTACTGCATTGTTTATAAGGTTAAGCATAACCTGTCGTAACCTCTCGCTATCGGCTAGAATATGAGTAATATTTGTGTTGAAGTCGATATTCCTAATAATTGAAATGTCCTTTCTCTGCCTCTTCTTTTCGTTAATGGCATATTGATGCAGCTCAGTAAAAAGTTCACCTATGTTTACTGCTTGCCTACGTATTGAATAGATTCCTGCCTCAATCTTTGAAAGTTCAATAATATCATCAATTAGTGTGAGTAGTAATTGCCCATTACTTGTTAGATAGTCGGCATAAACTTTCTTTTTTTCAGAGCTAATGTTTTCTCGAGTAAGAAGCTCTGAGAATCCAATTATCGCGTTAAGAGGTGTTCTAATTTCGTGGCTCATATTGGCCAGAAATGCCGATTTTAACCGGTCCGATTCTTCAGCTTTCTTTTTGGCAAGTTGAAGTTCAAATTCCCTCTCGCGCTGCACTATTAGCTGCGTAATTAGTTTTGAAACAAACTCCAGTACTTCAAGGTCGTTTTGGTTGTAGGCATTTACGTTTCGGTAGTTCTGTACGGCAAGAACTCCTATGGTTTCGTTTTTAGTTTTAAGCGGTACGGCCATCCAACAAAGCGCTTCAGGACCAAAAAAGTTTAGCTTATGCTTTCTTTTTATGCTAGTAATTTGCTGCTTATCGAGTATAACGCCCTTACCTCGATGAGCAACCCATAGGGCAAACGTGTTTCCGCGTGGATAGCTCGCCGAAATCTGATGCGTATCGCTTAGGTATGCTAAATTTAGCTGCTGACCGCTTTTGTCAAATAAAACAAGGTATATATTTTGTGCATCAAAAAGTTTATTGAGTTCGGCCTGCATTTGCTTGTAAAATGTCTCGGGAGATGAACTTTCAACTTCGGCCGATGATAGCTTAATAAGAATTTGATTTACCTTTTCAAGTTTAACAAGTTTAGTAACATCATCTATTTTAACTAAAAAAAAATCTGGCTCAACAGGTTTAACAGTTGCTTTAAGTATGAATTCTTTATTTTTATGTGAATGGCTAAAGAGCGATGTTTTTTCTTTATTTGAAAGAGCTAATTTTAAATTAGGGAACAAATCATCTAATTTGCTTTCCGTTGTTATTTTTTTATTTGCTAAAATCACTACCGATGGGCTATAGCTCAATATTGTTCCATTTTTATTAATAAGAAGCATATAGCCTGGATAGTCAGCAATATCTATTTTATTAGGATAGTTTTTCATGTGTAAAAATGATATCAATTTCAATATACTAAGATAGCGTTTTTTTATTAAGCCGTTCTGTTAAAAGTGTTTGGCTTTTATTTTGGTGTCGGTTGAGTGTTGTAGAAATAAAAAGGTACAAAATGCTTTATTTCTTGATGTGTTTAATAAATTTGCGAGAAAAAGTGTTTAAAATGAGAATACGGTATATCATTTTTGCCTTTACTTGTTTGCTATTGGCTACTTCGTGCAACCATTCTTCAAAAAAGAATGCGGTAGAGCACAGTAGGAAAAATGCGGAGTATGCTGTAGGTTTTGATTTTGAGGAGTCCGACTCAAAAATAAAAGTTAGCGTTAAAAGCAATTCAAACAATATAGCTGATGTTCAAACGTATTGGCTTACACACGATAGTTCTAGGAGCGATAGCGATAATATAATTACCATTCCTGTAAAACGGGTTGTTTGCATGTCGTCAACTCATGTGGGATATATTAGCGAGCTGCTATCCGATTCTGTTATTGTAGGTATTTCTGGAACACAATTTGTTAATAATTCGCGAGTTTATAGCCGAGTTGAGAAAGGTGAGATAGCTGAGGTGGGGTATGGTCAAACATTAAACTATGAGCTTTTGAGCAAGCTGAAACCTGACGTAGTATTTGTTTTTAATGTTAATGGTGAGGCTACCTCGTATATTGAAAAGATGCGGGAGTTAGGTTTAAAAGTGGTTAGTGTTCCCGACTTTCTAGAGAATAGCCCTTTAGGTCGCGCTGAATGGATACGTTTTTTTGGCCTATTCCTTGATAAAAAAGATTTGGCTGATTCTATTTTTAGCTCGGTAAAAAATAGTTATAATCGGTTTAAGCTAGTTGCAAATTCCGAAATAAACAACAAGATTGTTTTTCTTAACTTACCTTATCGAGATATTTGGTATTTCCCAGGTGCCGATAACTATTTTGTGAAATTTATAGATGATGCTGGAGGGAAATATTGTTTCCAAGAGATAGAGGGAGTCTCAAGCTATCCAATGAGCACCGAGGTGGCTTATAAAGTAGGACTTAATAGCGATATTTGGTTAAATACAGGTGATGCAAATTCGTTGAATGATATTGAACAAGTTGATAAACGATTTACAAATTTCAAACCTTACCAAACGGGCGAGGTGTATAACAATAATAAACGTATTGGGAAAGGTGGAGGAAACGACTTTTGGGAGTATGGGGCAGTACATCCAGAACTTATTCTTAGAGACATCATTAAAATTATTCATCCAGACCTACTACCATCCGATACCTTGTTTTTCTATCAGAAGTTAAAGTAATGGGTTAGGACATTTTTGAGTTTCATATATCGATATTAACCAGCATTTCTAAGATTATTACATTTGGATAACAACGATTTTAAATATGTAAATTGATACCTATCTTTGACAGCTATAAATTTTAAACTTTGCTAACCATGAAATTTGGAATTATTCTAGAAACTAAGGAGCCTGAGAAGGCATGGAATGCGTTTAGATTTGCAGTTGCATCGCTAAAGAAAGGGCATCAGGTAAAAGTTTTTCTTATGGGCGAAGCAGTTGAGTGTCAAGGATTGATATCTGGAAAGTATAATGTTGATGAGCAAATGAATTCGTTTGCCGACAATGGGGGTGAAATTTTAGCTTGTGGTACATGCCTAAAGACTAGAAGCATGGATGGAACTGAGCTTTGCCCTATTTCAACAATGAACGATTGTGTTGAACTGGTTGAGTGGGCCGATAAGGTTATTAATTTTTAAGTAATAAAGTAAACGTGCAACAGCGTAGAAACTTAATATTATTTGTTTTTCTAACCTTAAGTGTTTTAATTCTTTCGTTTCTTAGCATATTGCTTGGTTCTGTATCGGTGCCTTTTTCCGATGTGATTAATTACCTTTTAGGTGGCAATATAGAAAGTGCCAATAGCTCTATTATTCATTTTTTTCGAGTACCTAAAGTTGTTTCGGCAATTCTTGCTGGTTCTGCTTTAGCAGTTAGTGGCTTGCAGATGCAAACCATTTTTCGTAATCCTTTGGCTGGACCATATGTGTTAGGAATTAGCTCTGGTGCGAGTTTGGGGGTTGCAACTGTTCTTATGGGAGCATCTGCCTTTGGTATTTCGTTCCTTGGTGGGCAAATCAGCGTGGTTTTTGCTGCACTTGCTGGCTCTTTTCTGGTGTTGCTTCTCATTTTAAGCGTTTCATTGCGGGTTAGGGATATAATGACCTTGCTCATCCTTGGGATGATGTTTGGCGCTGCGGTTTCTGCCATTACAAGTCTACTGCAATATTTTGGAAGTGAGTCATCTCTTAAGAACTATGTTATCTGGACCATGGGAAGCCTTGGCGGAGTTGGGCGCGAAAAGCTATGGCTATACTCTTTGTTGGTTGGTTTAGGATTGTTACTCTCAGTAATATTTGTTCGTCCCTTAAATGTTATTGCAGTTGGTGAGGCTTATGCTCGCAATTTGGGCTTTAATGTAAAACGCGTTCGCTTTCTAATATTTCTCTCTACTAGTGTCCTTGCTGGTGCTGCTACTGCATTCAATGGCCCTATTGCTTTTGTTGGGATTGCTGTTCCTCATGTTGCGAGAATGCTATTTCGTACATCAAATCATGCTGTATTGTTACCTGGTTCTGCTTTAGCTGGTGCCGCAACTCTTTTGCTTTGCGATATTTTGGCACAGCTACCGGGTTCGGCTATGGTGCTGCCTTTAAATTCTATTGCTTCTTTGATGGGAATACCTATCGTAATTTACATTGTGCTTAAAAATAAACGTATTGTAAGCTAATGGGGCGGGTGGTTATTGACATAAAAGGATTAATACCTGGATATGTAAACGGAAGTGGAGCCAGTTTTAAATATCCTGCTCTAAATATTGTTGCGCTAAACAATGAGCTGATTGCCCTTGTAGGACGAAATGGAGTGGGGAAGAGTACGCTATTAAGGACCTTATCACGTTTGCAACCTGCGTTGAGTGGTAATGTCTACATCAATGGGGTGAGCACAAACACCATTTCTCATTCAGAATTTGCAAAGCTGGTTAGTTTTATCCCGTCGGAACCAGCCCATGCGTCGCATACAACAGTTTATGAGTTTGTTGCTATGGCTCGATATCCATATAAGGGTTGGTTTGAAAAGCTTCGTGCCGATGACCATGAAATGGTTAAAAAAGCAATTGGTGCGGTTGGGATGTGGAGCTATTGTAACCGGTTTATCGATAATTTAAGCGATGGTGAACGACAGCGTGTAATGATTGCTTTTGCTATTGCTCAGGATACTCCCATAATTATTATGGATGAGCCAACTGCTTATCTTGACCTTCCAAACAAATTTGAGGTTATGCGTTTGCTCCGTGAGCAGAGCGCTAGTGGTAAAATAGTGATAATATCTACTCACGATTTGCAAACGGCCTTTGGCCTTGTTGATACTATTTGGTTGATGCTGCCCGATGGTATACGTGTTGGCGCTCCCGAAGATATTGTACTTTCTGGTAGCTTAAATAGGCTGATGGATAGCACCTCGGTTACGTTCGATATTAAAACAGGCCACTTTGTTTATAAGCATAATACTAGGAAAAAGGCAAGCATTGTTGGAGCCGATTCGCATGTTAAACGATGGACTGCTCATGCTCTTCAACGTTTAGGATTTGAAGTTCAGCTCACCGAAAACTGCTCATCTGATATTTGTGTTCAAGTGGTAAAGCAGGAAGGTAAGGTGCAATGGATTCTAGGTACTACCGATCGTAATCCAACATTCGATTCAATAAGGGATTTAACAATCTATCTTAAAAGCAAAATCTGAAAAGCACTTTGGCTAATCGATAATTTTGAACCTATCGGCATCAAGATGTACTGGAAAACCTTCGCGTATTCGGTTAAGGTGTTCCAAATCAATATCAGCATAAATAATTTCTTTCCTATTAGGTTTTGCTAGTGCGATAAGCTGCCCCATGGGGTCAAGTATTTGCGAATCGCCAGTGTGGTTAAATCCATTACCATCAGTACCCACTCTATTGCAAGCAGCAATATAAGCTTGGTTTTCAATGGCACGTGCAACTAGTAATGAGTTCCATGCATATCGCCTACGTTCGGGAAAATTGGCAACAAGCAGCATAAGGTCGTAATCGTTTTGATTGCGTAACCAAACAGGGAAACGAAGGTCGTAGCAGACAGCAAGCATTATTCTCCAGCCCAAGTATTCAACAACTACTCTATTTTCACCTGCAGTGTAGTGCTTATCCTCGTTGGCCATTCTAAAAAGATGGCGCTTGTCGTATATGTCAATTTTTCCAGTTGGATGCGCAAAAACCATACGGTTATAGAATTTACCTTGATGCTCAGCAATGTGGCTCCCCACTATTGCAAAACCATGTTTTTTAGCCTGCAAAACCATCCATTCCACAGTTTTTCCAGGGTATTTCTCAGCAAGTTTTTCGGGATTCATGCTGAAACCAGTTGTAAACATCTCAGGTAGTAAAACTAGGTGAGTCCCATTTTTGATCTCGGCAAGAATACTTTCAAACTGTTCAAAATTCCTTGTTGAATTTTCCCAGTGTAAATCGCTTTGTATTACTGCTATCTGCATACCTTTATCTCCAATTTTTTTGGCAAGTGTTAACCATCTTTTCGTACTCATCAGCAATCTGGTAAATAATTCCTGGAATTTTGCTAAGGTTTATTGAGTCAATTTTACTAACAGGCAAAACACCAGGCGATGTCCCTGTAATAAAACATCCCGATATGTTTCCAATTTCGTTAATGTTAAGACATTTAAATTCAAGTTGTAAGCTGTTTCTTTTACAGATGTCTACGACTTTTTGCCTTGTTATCCCTCCTAGTACAAGGTGGTCGGGTGCTGTAATTACTTTATTGTTTATAATAAAAAAGACGTTTGAACGGCTCCCCTCTGTAATATTTCCATTATGATCAACCAAAAGCACTTCGTAGCATTGTCCTGTGGTAAGTATTTCGTTTGCAATTGCTCGAAGAGCCTTATTTTCAACTTTTATGGTTGGGTTATATCTCTCTGCTTCGAGGGTTTCAACATAAACTCCTCTCTGCTTTTCAACTTCTGACGGGTAACGCGATGGTATAAAGTATATGAGTAGAACGCTTTCTATACTTGTTGTAAATTTCTGATAATAGGTTACTCTTAGGTTTTTCTCTTCAACAGGATTCGATTTAAGCAGCATTTTTATTGATGCAATAACCTCATCAGCCCTAATGTTGTTATATCCCATAGAGGCAGCAGAGTGCATAAACCGTTTTAAATGCTCCTCAATAAATATAGGGGTTGACTGCTTAACACGTATTACCTCATAAATAATATTCTCGCCCTCAAGCAAATCGGTACTGAATTGCTCAAGTGGCAGAACCTCTCCATTCAAGCAAAAATATTTTTCCGATAAATCAGCAGGGAAATTCATATCACTCTTTTTTCTGCAAGAGCAAAAGTAAACTTATTTTTATCATAAGCGACCAATAAATCTGGCCGATTTCTTAAATTTTATGTAAACAGTTCTGGACTTGCACGGTGAAATAAAGGATAAAGTTTAAAGGATAAAGGATAAAGATTCAAGATTTAAGATTTCAGATTTCAGAATTTTCCGGCGAAGACGGATAAAGATTCAAGATTTAAGATTCAAGATTTCAGAATTGTCTGGTTAAGACGGATTCAAGAATTGCCACATGAAATTCCGATACTTCCGAATGTTTCCGAGTCATTCCGAGTCATTCTTTTAAATTCCTCTAACTTCTTCTAACATCCTTTAACTTCTTCATATTCCCCAGTTTAGCCAAGGCTGTAAAAAGCAATAAACGAACCATGTTCGGCGGCGGTTGCACCGCCGTCGGACTATCAGCAGCAGAGTTTATCCCGCAAAGCGGGACTGCGCCTGAGCTTCCACTTGTTCGCGTCTTCTGCGCCCTTGTTCCCCCAGTTCGAGGGGGATTTGTGGTAAACCCGGAGGACTACCTATATTCCAGCGCACGCAACTACGCAGGATTAGATTCAGTTATAGATGTAATTACCGTAGACATACGGTGGAAAACGTACAATTAGCTAAATTTACCGGGCAGAGCCCGAAGAGATAGATTCGACTGAGGCGTATAGACTCAGCCGAACGGGGAATCTATTAAACAAGGCCAGTTAATCGGATGCACTGGAAATACTGGAAATGAAAAAAAGTTTTTAGAATGGAGATGCCATTTACATTTACAAATTTATATTTAACAACTGGTACAAAAGTTAATCCAAATAAATTTTTAACTACTAAATTTATATACAATGGTGAATATGAATAAATTATTTGACTGGTTGCTGATTGCTATCTTGTGTTCAAGTTGTACAATTGAGCAAGATTTAACAAGTTACGATTCTATCAGCAAAGAAGAAATTAAGATAAACAACAAACAGATTGCAATTAATAACAATCCAAATGATGTAATTAAAATTTTTGGGGAAAATTATACTCATAAAGTTAAACGTGTTAAAGAATTATTTTCAGGAGAACTAGAAGATTCATATCCATTATTTTATTATGATTATGATTTTAAAGGTTTAAATATTAATTACTTTTCATATGATGAAAACGGTGCAAAATATTTAAACTATTACTTGATTACAAATGATAAATATATATTATCCATAAGGAATCAAAAAATCAAAATAGGAGACAATATTTCAGTTTTAGAAACTTTATTTCCAAAAAGTTTTCTTATAATGAAGAAACAATTAAATAAAACTAAATCAAATGTATTTATGCATGTTTTTATTAAAGATTATGACTCTTATTTATTACTTTTTGAAATTGAATATTCCACCAAAAAGATAAAATCAATAACTATACAGAACATGGATAATACTGATTAATAACTCCAGGTAGTATGGAAGTTTTTCTATATATGCATAAAAAGCAAAATGGAAAAACATGCTTTAATTCCCCAGTTGAGCCAAGGCTGTAAAAAGCAATAAACGAACCGTGTTCGGCGGCGGTTGTGCCGCCGTCGGACTATCAGCAGCAGAGTTTATCCCGCAAAGCGGGACTGCGCCTGAACTTCCACTTGTTCGTGCGAAACTTCTTTTGAACAAGTGCGCTCCTCTTCTCGCTTGTGCGTATTTTGTAATCCATTCGTATACCACTGCCGCTCAGCAAAGCAAACCCGGCATAAAAGCCTGTTCGGTCAATGGGTCGTGGGCGGGTCGTTGCGTGGGATAAAGAAAGCGGTGCTGTTTGAGCCATGCCGCAGGCATGGCGAGTTGCGCCGCGCAGCAGACCCTACCACGGGGTACCCATCGGGTAGGGCTTTTCAGCCTTGATCTTTTGCTTCTTTTGCATCAAGGCGAAAGAAGGGAAAAACAAACGTGGCTTCGGCAGGCTCGGCATGACATTAATTCAAGATTTAAGATTCAAGATTTCAGAATTTTCCGGCGAAGATGGATTCAAGGCTGTGTCCGGCTTAGACGGATTCAAGATTTGTCCAGCGTTGACGGATTCAAGAATTGTCATATGATCTTCCGATACATTCCGAATGTTTCCGAATCATTCCGAATCCTTCTTCCTTCCAAGGACCCCTCCAAACCTCCCCTGAGAGGGGAGGCTTAACTCCCCTCTCCTTTTCAGGAGAGGGGCAGGGGGTGAGGTCAAAAAAATTCGAAACTCCAAAATCTAAAAACTAAACACGGTTCTTCCGAATCCTTCCGATTATTTCCGAATCGTTCCGAATCATTCCGAATCATTCTTTTAACTTCCTCTAACTTCATTATTTAACTTCCTCTAACTTCCTCATATTTTCCACCAGATCCGCCACACCTTCAGTGAGAAAAATTTTGTATTTTTACCCCAAGGCACAACCGGCAACCTTATGGACTACCCAACCACACCGGCGCTAGCCGACAGGTACACCGCCCTTATCAAAACCCAGTTTCAATGAAACCCCGTGCTGAGCGAGCTCCAGCGAAGCGAAGCGCGCTGGTTGAATTAATCCCGCTCCACGGCGGGAGTGACCTCATACACAACCCCCAGTCCACCACCGGGCTCTTCGATGGTATGGAGGAGGGGGCGATGTTTATGCTTGATGTAAAGAAATCATTAATGTCGTTACGCTTATACAAGAATTACCAAATTAGTTTAGTTATTGATAGCAAAAAAATTGGAGCATTAACACCTGGTGAGAAATTTTTCAAATATGAAATTCAAGATAAATTATTTTTAATATATGAGAAAGCCGGTAAATTTTCTAATATAAATATTGAAAAGACAGAAAAATATTCAAATTTTTATGATGCTACTATGTATCAAATCAAGTTAGGTGATTTTGGGTTAATTAACTGTTTATCAGAAAAAGATAGAGATATAATATATGATTTTTTGTCAGGTAAGGAAAATCATTCTGTACTTTTTGGAAGTGAGACATTGAAGATAAATGAAAAAGTTTATACTTGTGAACGGATATACAGAGATATTGAAGAAATAGAGGCAGACTTAATTAAGAAAAACGTTTATTATAAAGAATTAAACGAAAAAGAACGCTTTATATTGTATTTGCCATTGAATATGTGGTACAGAGGCTATTATTATGCAAGTGTATTTATGTATAACTGGCTTACAGGAGGTGGAGATATTCAGATGGATGAAGAACTCTTTAAATTTATAGATTCATGGCAATTATTAAAAGAAAGGAATGAAGAATATTTAAGCTATGTTGAGAAGAATAAGAATAGAAAGATAGAAATAGATTTAGAAGATGATAAATTTAGATTATATGATTTAAATGATTTAAGGGGAAAAATATTAAATGAAAAAGTTAAATTAGAATTAAGTTTTGAAAATATTAATAATTGTAAAAATTATGTTATAGGTGACTTAAATTTTGGTAACTGTAGTGTTGCGGAAGAGGATTTTGTATTTGATATAAACAATCCCCATAGTACTTCATTTGGTTCAGTTAGTTATAGATATTTTTTTGAAGGAGAATATGATCCACAAACAAGAACAATTATTGTAACAAAAGTATGGCAGGAAATAAATGATAAATTTAATTTTGATGGCTTACAGCCACTTGGTGCATGGTCGAGAAGTATATTTGAACCAATGGAGCCAATAAGTCATGTTTCAGTGTTAGAAGATAAGTATAATTATTTTAACGACACATTTAGATCCTTTCATTATAAAACAGGGATTGGTAAAGATTTTGAAATTAAAGTGAAAAAGAAGTTAACAAGTTTATAAAAATGATTAAATTATATGAAAATGCAGTGGAGTATAGATAAAAATGAATTTTAAAGTTTTTCTTATAAACTTTTATTTTTGATAATCTTTATTTTATTTTTGTGTTTAATTTTAGAACATATTAGTTTTACCGATCAATATTATTCTTTTTTATCAATATAATGTGCCAATTTCAAAAGATGTAATTCTAAAGTATATTGAAAAGGAGTATACTCCATTTGCTTTTGATGCATTTTCATCTTTATTTGGATTATTTTGGTCTTTAATTAATACTATATTTTACTTTATAATTCCATTAGTAATTTTTTATTCAATAAAAAATTAAAATTTATATCTATAAACTGTTCGATATATTTAATTTAATAATAATTATTAATATATTATTTAATCCTGGATGGGATTATCTAGGTGATGCAGGTCTAATTTTTCCTGTTAAAAATCTTGCCATAATATTATTTACATTACTCATTATAATACGAATTCTACAATATAAAAAATTTAAAAAAATAGAAACAACAATAAATAAATCCCCCAGTTGAGCCGAGGCTGTAACTATATTAAAAGCACATTGGGTTGGGCGTAGGTTAGCTAAGCGTACCCGCTTACAACTATTCTTTCAGGCTGTGCCTGAGTTCTTTGTTGTTTTATGTTGAGCCAAGGCTGAAAAAAGCAATAAACGAGCGTGTTCGGCGGCGGTTTCACCGCTGGCGTCCCGCCATCACAGATTTTTAACGATTGATGTTACAAACTGCATAGAAAGGCAAATCCCGGCCTAAAAGCCCAACCCGGCAATGGGTCGAGAGCGGATCGTAGCTAGGGGCCTGTGCAAGCGACACTGTCTGAGCCACGCCGCAGGCGGGGCGAGTTGTGTCGCGCATGCAGAGACACTCTCGGGGTACCCGTCGGGTAGGGCTTTTGAGCCTTGATCTTTTGCTTTAAGACAAAAGAAGGGGTGCAGCCGTGCTCTCCCGCACCATCGCCCACTGCCTGTCCCGCTGGCGGGAAGCTGGCGCATGGAGTTTTTAACCTCCGCCATACCTTCAGTGAGAAAAATTTTGTATATTTACCCCAAGGCACAACCGGTAACCTTATGGACTACCCAACCACACCGGCACTTACCGACAGGTGCACCCACCTGATCAAACGCAGTTTCAATGAAACCCGCGCTGCGCGAGCAGGCGCGAGGCGAAGCGCGCTGGTTGAATTAATCCCGCCCCATGGCGGGAGGGACCTCATCCATACCCCCCAGTCCACCACCGGCCTGTTCGAAGGCATGGAGGAAGGGGCGATGAAAGTTAATGCTGATGTTGAAATAAAAGATATTTTAGATGCTATAAGAAATGCAAATGAAGCAGGAACTGAAACTTGTGTAATTAAGAAGTATGGTGTCGAGAATTTCTTTATTGATTATAATTTTAAACTATATGGAGATGAAGAAATTAAAATATCAGTTCTAAAATATAATTATTCAGAATTAAATATTAAAGTTTTAAAGAAGGAATGTAATATCTATAAAGGTGGTGATAATTATCATTTTGGAGCATATGGAAGTTTTACAACTTTTACCTTTTGGAGATTATAATGGAAACACAATATCAAATCTTTTGGTAATAACAGTTGAAGATAAAGATGCTGATAATATTGAAAATTATTTATTTGGCGCTACAATAAGTGCTGCTCTATCTGAAATTGAAGAGTTTCTTGGAACTGATTATGAACAACAGCCTGGTAGTTTAAGATATGATACAACTGAACAGGCTTTAGAAAAAATGGACTGTTCCGAATTAGTCGCACGCTTTTTACAGAAAGTTTGTGGTTTAGAGGAAGTTCCACATCCATTTTATACATCTTTGATGTTAAGTAGCATGAGGGATGGAAGGTTCGATAGTTTCTTACAGCACGTAAAGAATAGTGAAGAAGAAGATTTTAAGGATATTAGACCAGGGGATGTTTTCCTATGGAGTAGAAGCTCTAGTGACGGGCATACAGGGGTTGTTGTTTCTTATGATAAGGAGACAGACAAAGTAACAGTCATTGAAGCCATTGGAAGTTTAGGGGCTTCCGAAGAATCACTTTCAAAAGACCTTGATGGTTATTGTAAAAGTTGTATCCGAAAATCAATATATACAAGAACCGGAAAAGCTTTATATAAACATGAAGGTTGGAAAGGATATTTTAGACCAGTAACTACTAAATAAAACCATGAAAAAATATTTAATTATACTTATGATAGGTGTTTTTGGTTCAGGTAAAGCACAAAATAATGAATCACCTATTGACTTCTTTTCTTTAATTAAAAACCCTGAATATGTATGGACAACTACATATAGTATAAAGAAAGAAGATGATGTTACAGTTATATATTATGAATTTTACATGAAGGATGTACAGGTCGGGCAAGGGTGTATTTATGCAATTTCAAAACAATTTCCTGAGAAATGGACAAAAGATGCAGTTCAAACCCCTAAAGGAGAGTGCAATAATAAGAAAGATTATAAGCCTCTTTTTTATATAAATTGCGCAGCAAGTAGACTTTTTACAAAAGATAAAGAGAGACTAGTTAAAGAATTTGATATTTATACATTCTTTGTAGATAAGACTGATTTAGAAGGCCCATTTAAAGAGACTTCAGAATCTGGTAGTGCTGTATATTATAATGAAAAAACTGATAGCAAGGTTATTATTTATAAATACGAATCAGGCAAATGGGTCGAAATAGAAAATCAGAAATTGGGAGATGAAATACCTAGAACTTTTGGGAAAAAGTATATAAAAAAAATAGCAATGGAGAAAATCCATTAATACCCCGCTCACGCGGATTTACCTTCCTTATTCATGCGCTTCTTTTTTGGACGCGTGTGTTTTTCTTCTCGCTCACGCGTATTTTGTAATCCATTCGTATACCACTGTCACTCAGCAAAGCAACCCTGGCCTAAAAGCCCGACCCGGCAATGGGTCGATAGCTGATCGTAGATAGGGACCTGTGCAAGCGACACTGTCTGAGCCACGCCGCAGGCATGGCGAGTTGCGCCGCGCAGCAGACCCTACCACGGGGCACCCATCGGGTAGGGCTTTTGAGACTTGATCTTTTGCTTCTTTTGCATCAAGGCAAAAGAAGGGAAAAACAAACGTGGCTTCGGCAGGTTCGGCATGGCATTAATTCAAGATTTCAGATTCAAGACTTGTCCGGCATTGACGGATTTCAGACTTGTCCGGTGTTGACGGATTCAAGATTTGTCCTGCGTTGACGGATTCAAGAATTGTCATATGATCTTCCGATACATTCCGAATGTTTCCGAATCATTCCGAATCCTTCTTCCTTCCAAGGACCCCTCCAAACCTCCCCTGAGAGGGGAGGCTTAACTCCCCTCTCCTTTTCAGGAGAGGGGCAGGGGGTGAGGTCAAAAAAATTCGAAACTCCAAAATCTAAAAACTAAACACGGTTCTTCCGAATCCTTCCGATTATTTCCGAATCGTTCCGAATCATTCCGAATCATTCTTTTAACTTCCTCTAACTTCATTATTTAACTTCCTCTAACTTCCTCATATTCTTCCACCAGATCCGCCACACCTTCAGTGATAAAAATTTTGTGATTCTACCCAAAGGCACAACCGGTAACCTTATGGACTACCCAACCTCCCCGGCGCTTGCCGATAGGTACACAGCACTAATCAAAATCCAATGGGAGCTCATCCACAACCCCCAGTCCACCACTGGGCTCTTCGACGGTATGGAGGAGGGGGCGCTATCTTCTGAATTTAAGGGCACGCCAGTTGTATTCTTGGGTGATACAGCTATCAGAAAAGAAAGATTGTTTATTTATAGCGATACCTCGAAAACCGTAAAAGTAAAATTTGAAACAGCAGATACCTCTAAAACTAAAGTCGCATTTCAACTTATAATCACCACAGAACCAAATAATATCAAACTGCCCTATCCCAAAACCGGCTGTGACACTTTAGTATTCAATGAGATAAAACAAATACGGCTGGATTCTATTCCAAATGGGAAATATACCCTCACGTGCAAGGTAAAAGTAAAAACGTTAAAGAATAAAAAAGAGGTAGAAAGTGAAAAGGTATTTACAACCAATTTCTTTATAAGGACGAAAAAACTTGAAATAACGACAGAGCTGTTGAAAAGCATTTTCGCAAATAATCCAGATACTGCCAGGTTGGGCCAAGTAGCCAGGGCAATAAATAAATATTCAGAAGAGTTTGGGATAGTAAACGTTAATCGGATGAGTCATTTTTTAGGGCAGATAGGAGCTGAAACAGGAGAATTAAAGAATTTAAAAGAAATACCTGGATACACACAGAAAAACATATATGACAATTGTTTAAAGCCGAATTTAAGAAACAGCTCAAAATCAACAACTGGCAAAACATTTAAATATTGCGATTTTGTTGAAGGGTATAATTGTTTGGATATAAATTCGGCCAAATGCTCTGATGATCCTAAAAATGCTGCAGGGCATGGTGACTGTGACTCATGCATACCTGTGCCATTCGATGGTAATGGTTGTACTTGGACATGGCTTAAATTCGATTCTTTATATAATATAAAGTCGAGCTATAACGGGACAGTTATATTTGATTACTGGTATGGTTGCCGAATGGGCAATGGTCCAAAAAGTTCTCGAGATGGCTCAACATACATGGGAAGAGGCTTCATACATTTGACAGGAAAAGACAACTATAAAGTTTTGTCCAATGAATGGAACAAAATTTATCCTGATGATAAAAAAGAGTTTCATGGAAAAGATATAAATTTGTTAGAAACTGATGTGGAAATAGCTATAAAAGCAGCAATGATTTATTGGAAGTATAAAGGATTAAATGAAATTGCTGATAAAGGAACATCTCCAACAATAGTGGAGAAGATCGGGAAAAAAGTAAACGGCGGAGATAACGGAATTACCTACAGAAAAAATTTAACCAATTCGGCAGTGAATAATTTAAAATAAACGAGAGATGAAAAACATAGTTATAATACTTCTTCTATGCAACATTACAGGATTGCATGCACTAGTTTATGAAGGTACTAGACTTTCATTGATGCAAGGTATCTGGCATTGTTACATTAATGATGAAAAAAGTATCTTTAAAATAGTAAAAGACAAGAATTGTTTAGAATTTACGTATGAGCCTTCTGATAGTTTAGATTTTACACTTTTTGATATGATGATCGGCTTTCAGAATTTAGTCACTGAAGAAAATGAATTGATTTCTTTTAATATTGACAGTTTAAAAGAGGAAGGGTTGCATTATACTGAAATTATTGATAAAAAGACATAGCAGATGATGGAAATATTAATAAATCATTTTGCATAATTCCTTCCTATTACGAATGCGATGGCACAACATTATCAATTAATGGTGGTAAATTATTTGAATATATTAAAATAAAAAAGCTTCCATATAAAGCCCTAAAAAAAATATACTATCGAGGAAAGATTGATAATAGAGATTACACAAAAGAATATTTAGATTTAGAAGTTGCAGAAATAGAAAAAGATGAAATTACTTTATATGATGAAAAAAAGAATAAAACCTTAGAAAAATTGAAAAAAGGAGATGTGATAGTTATTTTAGAAGAAAAGGGCAAGTGGTTAAGAATTGAATATAGCGATGATTATAAGCAAGGATGGATAAGAAAAGAAGACATCAATATGAAATAAGTTGTATTATTAAGTTTCTTTGTTTACCAACTTATATAATCTCCCACAGCCGAAACCCATCACCAGCGCTTCGCTGATGGGCTTTATGCCCTTCAGCAAGCAATTTGGCTAATCATCAAGAATTGATCGCCTACCCTCCTATCGCCAGGAAGGACCAGGTACTTTGCACTTTTGTACAGCTAACCTGCACCAGCCACTGCCCCCTTTGGCCTAAAAGCCCGACCCGGCAATGGGTCGGGAGCGGATCGTAGATAGGGGCCTGTGCAAGCGACACTGTCTGAGCCACGCCGCAGGCGGGGCGAGTTGTGTCGCGCATGCAGAGACGCTCTCGGGGTACTCATCGGGCAGGGCTTTTGAGCCTTGATCTTATGCTTCTTTTGCATCAAGGCAAAAGAAGAGGGATGCCTGTTGGCAGCAGCAGCTTAAAATTAGCTGCAGGGAACCGTGCCTACCCTTCTATCGCCAGAAAGGACTATATACTTTGCACTTTTGGGCAGCTAACCTGCACCAGGCGCTATCCCTTTGGCCTAAAAGCCCGACCCGGCAATGGGTCGGGAGCAGATCGTAGATAGGGGCCTGTGCAAGCGACACTGTCTGAACCACGCCACAGGCGGGGCGAGTTGTGTCGCGCACGCAGAGACACTCTCGGGGTACCCATCGGGTAGGGCTTTTGAGCCTTGATCTTTTGCTTCTTTTGCATCAAGGCAAAAGAAGGGAAAAACAAACGTGGCCTCGGCAGGCTCAGCATGACATTAATTCAAGATTTCAGATTCAAGACTTGTCCGGCATTAACGGATTCAAGACTTGTCCGGCGTTGACGGATTTAAGAATTGTCCGGCATTGACGGATCCAAGATTTGTCCTGCGTTGACGGATTTAAGAATTGTCATATGAACTTCCGATACATTCCGAATGTTTCCGAATCATTCCGAATCCTTCTTCCTTCCAAGGACCCCTCCAAACCTCCCCTGAGAGGGGAGACCTAATTTTTAAGTTAGATAACACTATCTGTATTCCCCTCTCCTTTTCAGGAGAGGGGCAGGGGGAGAGGTCAAAAAAAATCGAAACACCAGAAGCTATAAACTAAACACGGTTCTTCTGAATCCTTCCGAATATTTCCGAATCATTCCGATTCATTCTTTTAATTTCCCCTAACTTCCTTTAATGTCCTGAAAACTTTTTATTCCTTCTATATATTTCCCAATATTCCATCAGCTAAGCCAATATTGCTATTTAGAATAAGTTTAAACAAATTGATAAATATCAACCTAAATCCACTAAAAATCTGCACAAATTGTAACATATGTTACAATTTGTGGAGTGTGGGTAATCTACTTTTGTATCAGAAAAATTAATCAACCCAATTTGAAAACAACAAATACTAAATGATATGAAACGCGACATTATTACAATTGACAGGGATAAGTGCAACGGATGCGGGCTTTGTGTTAGCGGGTGCCACGAAGGTGCTCTTCAGCTAATCGATGGAAAGGCCGTTCTAATTAGCGAGCTAATGTGCGATGGGCTAGGTGCTTGCATTGGAGAATGTCCCGAGGGTGCTATAACCATTGAGCATCGCGAGGCTGAGCCATACGATGAGGTTCATACCATTAGCAAAATGGTGGCCAATGGTAAAAATACTGTTATTGCTCACTTGAAGCATTTGAAGGATTACAACGAGAAGGAGTACCTTCGCCAGGGTGTTGAGTGGCTTCTTGCAAATAAAGATAACCTATCATTTAGCGTTGATGAGGTTCTGCAAGCTGTTCACAATCACTCAAAGGAGTCTTGCGGGTGCGGTTCAAACCAGCCAGAACCAAAAGTAAAACCTCAAGCCATGCACCATCATGGCGGTGGGTGTCCCGGTTCTGCTGCTCGTCAGTTTGCTCAAACCAATAGCAATACCGATAGCATGGTAACGGGCAAATCGGAGCTTACCCATTGGCCTGTACAGCTACATCTTATCAATCCACATTCGGGACATTTTCGAGGTTCAAACCTATTACTTGCTGCCGACTGTGTTGCCTTTAGTTTAGGGAATTTTCACAGCCAATACCTGAAAGGTAAAACATTGGCCATAGCTTGCCCAAAACTTGATAGCAACAAGGAATCATATATCGAAAAGATTACTGCTCTTATTGATGATGCACAGATCGACACCATTACCGTAATGAAAATGGAGGTTCCTTGCTGCGGTGGACTTTTACAAATTGCACGTATGGCCATGGAAAGAGCTACTCGTAAAGTACCAATTAAGATGATTACTGTTGGTATTCAGGGTGATATACTTGAAACGGCTTGGGTTTAACAAGATGAATTCAATTATCAGATAATAATCAATTTAACTACTAACTTTTTATTAAAAACTTTTCAATTATGAGCATGTTTTGTTATCAATGTCAGGAAGCAGCCAAAGGTACTGGTTGCACATTGAAAGGCGTATGCGGAAAATCCGATGACCTTTCTAACATGATGGACCTACTTCTTTTTGTAACTAAAGGAATCTGTGTTTATAGTAGCGCTTTGCGTGAGCAAAAAGGATATGAAAACCCTATGGTTAACAAGTTTGTGTTTGATAGCCTATTCACAACTATTACAAATGCCAATTTTGATAAAGCGGCTATTACACGTAGGGTAACTAGAGCTATTGAGGTTCGTAACATGCTTCGCGATGAGGCTGCCAAACAGGGCGTTAATGTTGATACCTCTTTTGAGGGTTGCACCTGGGAGGGCAAACCTGAGGAGTATGAAGCAAAATCAACTACTGTGGGCGTTCTTAGAGAGTCGAATGAGGATATCCGTTCGTTGAAAGAGCTTATTACTTATGGTGTAAAAGGTATGGCTGCATACGCTGAGCATGCTTATAACCTTGGTTTTGAGGATACAGAGGTTTACGCTTTCATGCAGAAAACCATGGCCGACATTACACGCGATTTAAGTGTTGATGAGCTTGTAGCTCTCACCCTTGAAACAGGTAAGTACGGTGTTCAAACCATGGCGCTTCTCGATAAAGCAAATACCACTAACTATGGTAACCCAGAGATTACCAAAGTTAACCTGGGTGTTCGAAATAATCCTGGCATCCTGATTAGTGGTCACGACCTTAAGGACATGGAAGAGCTTCTGGCACAAACCGAAGGAACAGGTGTTGATGTTTATACTCACAGCGAGATGCTACCTGCAAACTATTACCCTGCTTTCAAAAAGTACAAGCACTTTGTGGGTAACTATGGTAGCAGCTGGTGGCACCAACGCGAAGATTTCGAATCGTTCAACGGGCCTATCCTTTTCACCACAAACTGTATAGTTCCACCACTTGCAAATGCCAGCTACAAGGATAGAATCTATACAACCGGTGCAGCCGGTTTAGAAGGTGCAACCCATATTCCCGACAGGGAAAATGGGAAACCCAAAGATTTCAGCGCTATTATTGAACATGCAAAACGTTGCAAGCCACCTGTAGAAATTGAGAAAGGTGAGATTGTTGGTGGTTTTGCCCATGAACAGGTGTTTGCACTGGCCGACAAGGTTGTTGATGCTGTTAAATCTGGGGCTATCCGTAAATTCATTGTAATGGCTGGTTGCGATGGCCGTATGAAGGACCGTAACTACTACACCGAGTTCGCCCAAAAACTTCCTAACGATACCGTTATTCTTACCGCAGGATGTGCTAAGTATCGCTACAACAAGCTACCTCTTGGCGATATAGGCGGTATTCCACGTGTACTCGATGCTGGCCAGTGTAACGACTCATACTCGTTGGCAGTTATTGCCCTTAAGCTAAAGGAGATTTTCCAGCTTAACGATATTAACGAGTTACCAATTGCCTACAACATTGCATGGTACGAGCAAAAGGCTGTTATTGTTCTCCTTGCCCTTCTTTACCTTGGTGTGAAGAACATCCATTTAGGCCCAACTCTACCAGCATTCCTTTCGCCTAACGTGGCTAAGGTGTTGGTTGAGAACTTCGGAATTGGTGGAATTACCAATGTTGATGAAGATATAAAGCTAATGGTTGGATAGTATTAATTGTCTGGCTGGTAATTTGCCAGCCAGGCATTTTTCTTAACTTTAACAAAAATCAAAAGAGTATGACTAACGAATTTCCAAAAGGACAAAAGTTCAGCTTTGTTAACGAGGTTGATTACAGTAGTGGCGGAATTGTGAGTAAGAATGTTTTAAAACGCCCAACTGGAAACATATCGTTGTTTGCCTTTGATAAAGGCGAGGGTTTAAGCGAGCACACTGCACCCTTCGATGCAATGGTTCAGGTTATAGAGGGCAAAGCACGTATTATTATTGGTGGCATACCTCACGATTTAGTTGCTGGAGAAACTATAATTATGCCTGCAAATGTTCCCCATGCCCTACAGGCAACCGAACAGTTTAAAATGGTGCTTACCATGATTAAAGAATAAATCTTCTTTTATTATCTATGTTTCGCAAAATGTGCTATTGAAAAAACTCGACTTATAAAGTTTTTCAGGATGTCTATTTACAAGGCCTTTAAAAAATATCACAAGTGGCCATCTTTAGTCTTTTCGTTGTTTTTTTTGATCTTTGCTGTAACTGGCATTTTGATGAACCATAGGAGGTTCATTGCATCTGTCGATATAAATCGAGATTATCTACCTAGCTCATATAAACTATCAAATTGGAATTTGGCATCTGTAAAAGGGGCTGCAGCTTGTGGAACCGATTCAATAATAATTTATGGCGGGGCTGGGATTTGGCTTACCAATACTCAATTTAATTCTTGGCAGCCAAAAATGGAGGGTATACCTAATGGTAGTGATTATCGAAAAATCTTTGATTTTCAGGTTACACCCTGGGGTTGGTATGCTGCCACTCGGTTTGGGTTATACTACTTACCTATAAATGCACCTTCATGGGTTAAACTGGCATTGCCCGATAACGATGAGTTTGCCACTTCAATTGAACTGGTAGATTCATCGCTTTATATTACCACTCGCAATAGTTTATACGCTCTTAACCGTAGTAATCAATCTTTATCTAGAGTTGATTTAATTCCGCCTTTAGGAGCTAAAAATTCAATAGGACTTTTTAGGGTTTTCTGGATAACACACAGTGGTGAGGTTTTAGGTGATTTTGGAAGAATTTTAGCCGATATAGTTGGACTCATAATGATTTTTTTAAGCATCACGGGGTTTATATATTTCCTTGCACCCAAAATCATTAAGCGACTTTATAAGAAAGTAAAGTTTCAGCTACTCAAATCAACAACACGTTTTTCCTTTAAATGGCATCTGAAAATTGGAGCAATCTCGGCTCTATTCTTGGTTATTTCAGGAATAACAGGTATCTTTTTGAGGCCGCCATTTCTTGTTGCCATTGCAAACAGCAAAATTGATAGGGGCGATAATTTTGAGCATTCGGCCTACTGGCACGACAAAATTAGAGATTTGCGTTTCGACCAAAACCGAAATATCTTCATTCTTGCTACATCCGATGGGCTTTACTATTGTAAAAATTTAGATGAGCCCTTGGTGAAATTCTCGCACCAACCGCCTGTAAGTGTTATGGGAATTAATGTGATGGAACCAGTTCCAAGCGGAAATATTTTAATTGGAAGTTTTACTGGCTTATTCCTTTGGAATCCTGATTCAGGAGATGTGATTAACTACATGGATGGGTCCCCATATAAGCCTGTTAGTGGACTAAGTAGGCCTGTTGGCGATATTTTGGTCTCTGGTTATGCAAAACTTAGCTCAGGTGAATATGTTTTTGATTATAATTCGGGAATAATGGGTGTAAACAACAGCACAGAATTAATAAAGATGCCTACAATTATTGAAAAATCGTATCGTTTCCCATTGTGGAACTTAGCACAAGAATTTCATACAGGTAGATATTTCTCTGCCATTTTAGGCGATTTTTACATACTCATTGTTCCTTTTACCGGACTAGCTCTTGCCCTTGTCTCAATAACTGGTTTTGTTATGTGGTTTATCAGGAGATCTTTTAAAGCATGATTATTTATCTTGATTCTAAATGTTAGCTTAACTATATTCGCATAATAACCCATACTTATGCTTACTTTATTAAATAAAATAATAAAATTTGTAACGCCTCCCCAAAAATGGAAGGTTCCTGTAATAATTGTGGCAGGAATTTTCATGGGAACAGGGCTTTTTGCATTTTACACATCAAGAGCATGGTCATATCTATCCGATGAACCTGCAACATGTGTAAATTGCCATATTATGCGGACTCAGTATGTGACTTGGCATCATTCTTCGCATCGTGAACATGCTACATGTAACGACTGCCATGTGCCACATGACAATGTTTTTCGCAAGTATTATTTTAAAGCAAACGATGGACTTAGACATGCTACAATATTTACTTTAAATACTTATTCTCAAACAATTAAAATGTTAAAACCTGGCCAGGGTGTGGTTCAAGAGAACTGCATTCGGTGTCATGGAAACTTAACGGCAATGGTTAAAGCCAATGTTGATATAGATGATATACTAGAAGGTAATGGCAAGCGATGTTGGGATTGCCATCGTGAGGTTCCACATGGTACCGTAAAAAGTTTATCTGCAACTCCATTTGGAACAGCACCAGTTCCTAAAACTGATACTCCTGCCTGGCTAAAAAAATTAATTAAGTAAACTCTAAACAACATATAAGTATGAAAACGCCACTTAGCGAAAAAATTGCCAAACGTCCTTGGATAGGATGGGCGCTTTTTATTGGAACAATGGCCATAGTGTTTGTGCTTGGACTACTTGCTGCAAGTATTGTTCAACGTCGGACTGAGGCTAACATACTTAATACTCCACGATATGAAATAGCGGAATTTGAACCTCGAAATGAGGCGTGGGGAATGGCATTCCCACGTGAGTATCAAACATATGCTCAAATGTCCGATACTAATTTTAGATCAAAATACGGTGGAAGTGCTTTTCGTGACCTACTAGAGGAAGATCCTCGATTGGTTATCCTTTTTGCAGGTTATGCATTCTCTAAAGATTTTAATCAAGCTCGGGGCCATATCTATGCAGTTAGCGATGTCCATAATACATTACGAACAGGGACTCCAGTTGATGAAAATGATGGTCCTATGACTTCTAGCTGTTGGACTTGCAAAAGCCCTGATGTTGCTAGAGTGATGTCGAAAATGGATCCTGCAGATTTTTATAAATCGAAGTGGTCCTCGATGCTTTCTGAAATTGTTAATCCTATTGGTTGTGCTAATTGCCACAATCCCAAAGATATGACCTTAAGGTTGTTTCAACTTCCATTAAAAGAAGCATACCAAAGAAAAGGGAAAGATTTAACCGCATCCTCGCTTAATGAAATGCGTACGCTTGTTTGTGCTCAGTGCCATGTTGAATACTATTTCAAGGGCGAAAGCAAGTATGTAACATTTCCTTGGGATAAGGGGCTTAACATGGAGGATATTGAAAAGTATTATGATGAGTACGACTTTGCAGATTGGATTCACCCTCTAAGCAAAACGCCCATTATTAAAGCTCAACATCCAGACTTTGAATTATTCCAACACTCAATACACTATCAGCGGGGTGTATCTTGTGCCGATTGTCATATGCCTTATGTTACTGAGGGTAGCCAGAAAATTACCGATCATAAAGTTCAAAGCCCTTTGAATAACATGGAGGCTTCTTGTATGGTTTGCCATAAACAAAGCAAGGAAGAGCTCATAAGAAATGTTTACGACAGACAAGACCGTGTAACTCAACAGAAGATTTTACTAGAAGATATACTTGTTAAGGCACATATCGAAGCAAAGTATGCTTGGGAGCATGGTGCCACCAGTGAGATGATGCAGCCTGTTTTAAAACTTATACGTCAGGCTCAATGGCGTTGGGATTTTGTTGCTGCCAGCCATGGAGCTTCTTTCCATGCTCCTATAGAAAGTTTACGTATTGTTGCTGATGGTATTAGCAAAGCTTCAGAAGCGCGCCTTGAACTTTCACGTGTTCTAGCCAAACTTGGTCATTTGGATTCTGTGCCTATGCCTGATATTAGCACTAAGGAAAAGGCTCAAGCATATGTTGGAATTGATCTAAAAAAGTTGAGGGCAGAAAAAGAGGAGTGGAAAAAAACTAAATTACCTAAATGGCTTGAAATGGCTAAGGAAAGAGAAAATGCTATGCCTTTGCCTAAACGAATAATGTAAATTTTTTATGGATAGTAATATAAGCCGAAAACCCTTGTGGACTATTCCATGGGGGTTTTCTGAAGGTTTTATTATAGCTTTTGGCCTTTTACTTGTTTCCTTTGGGTTAGAAATTATTTTTCCTTTTTCAAATGTTAGTAAACCACATTTCCCTAATAGTCTTTATTTTTTAATAGGCTTTGGTATTTTCATTTTTTTAACAAGTTTTTTTTTCAGGTCAAATAGTATTGTTAAATGGCTTTCGTCGGTAAATTCAGCAATCCCAGCAATAACATACTTTGTTTTTGTTGTTTTATTAATCGGGATAATCCCACAATCGAATCATCATAGTCATTTGGGTATATTCTCGAGTCTACTAAATTCATGGGTCTTCTTTTTCTCTTTCATCTTTTTACTACTAACACTGGGGTTTGCTACAATTTCGCGTTTATTCCCTATCTCATGGAAAAATTTTGTGTTTTTTCTTAATCATTTTGGTCTTTGGTTCTGTCTTGCTGCTGGTTTTTTTGGTGCTCCCGATAAGCAGGAAGCAGTAATGATTGTAAATCGTGGTGATCTTGTTTGGTACGGTAATAATGACAAGGGGATAAAAGTAGAGTTGCCAATTGCCATTGAATTGTTGGATTTTACAGCTGAGTTTTACCAGCCAAAACTAGCTATTCTATCTGACGAGATATTTACTTCTAACAATGAGTATGATTTATCTAGTTCTCCTGAAGTGTTAATTGATAATATTATTGTTCAGGTTGAGAAATACTTACCCAAAGCATTTTTTGTTGATAGTGCCTTTATTAATGCTAGTGGGGTTCCCTTTTCTTCCCATGCCGTTTATGTTAAAGTTTTTAATAAAAACTATTTGTTGATTACAAAGGGCTGGCTATCAACCCCATCAAAAGTTAGTAATGCTCATCATATAAATTTACCTGACGGGCGTAATTTAAAACTCTTACCACCAGAACCAAAATATTTTGGCTCATCAATTAAGGTGTATTCTAAAGTTTCTGAGTCAGTAAAGGTCGCAAGGGTTGAAGTAAATAAGCCTTTTATTATTGATGGATGGTGGGTATATCAACATTCATATGATAACTTGGCTGGGAACGAATCCTCTTATAGTGGTTTTAGGGTTGTAAAAGATCCATGGATGTATGCAGTTTATTTTGGGTTTGTTTTGATGATTATTGGTGTTTCTTTACTTCTTTTCACACAGTCGTTTAAAACTAAATAAAATGATCTGGAATTTTTTTGTTCCTACTGCAATTATTTCAATAGTATTATGGTTATTGGCAATAATACTTTTGCTTAAAAAAATAAACAAAAAGGGCATTTCTTTTCTGTTGGGAGTAGTTGGAACTTTACTGCTATCAATTTTTATTATATTTTACTGGATTGATATTGATCGCCCTCCTATGAGAACAATGGCTGAAACACGTTTGTGGTATTCCTTCCTTGTAAGCCTTGTAAGCCTTGGATTGTTTAAAGTTTATAAAAATAAAATACTGTTTAGCCTTGGATTATTTATGTCGACTGTTTTCTTGATTGTAGATATATTGCATCCTGAATATCATGGGAAATATTTGATGCCTGCGCTACAGAGTAGCTGGTTTGTCCCTCATGTTGTTGTTTATATGATTGCCTATGCTATTCTTGCTGCCTCAAGTTTATCAGTGATTGCTGGATTATTCACAAAATCAGATTATAATAACTATTTAATCCCTGCAATGAATTTGGTTTATCCAGGATTTGCATTTCTAACAGTTGGTATGCTATTAGGAGCGTTTTGGGCAAAGATTGCTTGGGGCGATTATTGGGCTTGGGACCCCAAAGAGACTTGGGCGCTTTTAACGTGGCTATTTTATTTGATTGTTATTCACGTGCAAAAATTTTTACCATATAAAAAGAAATTATTATCAAACTTACTTGTTATCTCATTTGTTGTATTGCTTGTAACTTGGTTGGGAATAAAATATTTACCATCGGCTATGCAGAGCATTCATGTTTATGGAGGTTAAAAAAATATTAACTTATGCTGAAACTTACTAGCTTATCCGATGCACCGCGTGTGCCATTCGACCTCGATGGTCGAATTATGTTCTCCAGCCAAAAGGTAGAGATGGTTCATCTTACTCTAAAGCCTGGCGAGAAAATTCCCATGCATTCAAACCCCTTTGAGGTTGTTTTTTACCTTCTAGAAGGTGAACTAGAACTCATCGTAAATAGTGATTCTGTTACTTTGATACCTGATAGTACAGTTCATGTTGGTATCGATGAAAACCGTTCACTAGAAAACAAAGCCGCTAAAATTGCTAGAGTTCTTGTTATCAAGGTGTTTTAGTGGTTGATTTTTCTTTATAATATTGGGATTCGACATGCAAGTAATCACTGGGTTGCACAGTGATAAATTTTGTATTCAAAAAAATGCTCTCCAATGTAAGTGTTGCTTATGCAACGTATTGTATATCAATTAAAACAATACTTAAATAATTATAAAAACTCTAAAAAGGACACCCCGGTGTAGGTTAAGATTAACGCTTTAAATTCAGAAATTACTTCATTTTTTATAGTTCAATCCCTTTCGTCCCGTCTAATTCTCTCTGATTTCTCAGATTCGTACAATCTAATTCCTCATCTTATAATTTTATCTTAACTTTAGTAAAATTTTTTATTTATGGCTTACTCGTTTGACTCATTTAAGGTTGAGATTATCGATAGACCCTTTATCCGTTCCGATGGCTTTTCTACCAAACAGACAGCCAAATTGGAACTTTTTAATGGTAAAGGGGGATTAATCACAACTCTGAACCTTGGAGTCCCCGATTTATCCGAGGTTTATGAAAGCATTGGACAAATGAAACCTGTAAACCTCGACTTCTGTTATATTTTTGGATTTTCGACCCTTGCATGTAAGCGTTACTTGCAAATCGATAAAAGTCAACCTATCCCAATTGCAGGTTTCTCGGCAAAGAATTCTTTTTTTCATTCTTCAATAAGTGTCGATTTCTCTTTTGCTCATTTCTCTGGCGATTTCATAATAGATGAATCATATATAGTAGCAGAACTCCTTGATTTTCACCTATCAAGTTATGGCACTCAATTTCGTTTAACAAACAGCTATATAAAAGCATCAAAGGCAAATGTTACCCAGGTGAGGTTTGAGGGTGAACGTGCGTCATTTAAGAATTCTACTTTTGATGAAGGTTTTAAGGACTTTCAGGATTCCTTTTTTGGTGCAAATGAAGTGATTTTTACTAATGTTGAGTTTAGCAGTGGCGATGTTTCGTTTATAAACACCGAGTTTAACTCCCAGGATGTCGATTTTCGTGTATCTCGTTTTGGCGTAGGAAAGGTTGATTTTCACTATGCCCGATTTGGAAATAGTGGTGTTTCGTTTGAAAGGGTTGATTTTGGAAGCGGGCGTGTCGATTTTCGTGCAGTTGAGTTTGGGGCTGGTAGAACATCGTTTAATCGATCCACTTTTATTGATGGGGAGATCAATTTTGAAGGAGCAGAGGTTCAAAAGGGAAAACTTTCCCTTAAACGGGTCGATTTTGGGAATTCATATCTGATTTTTGACCTATACCAAGGGTTTGGGACCGAGGTGCTTTTTGAACGCTCAACTTTTAATAATAGTGTCAGCTTTAGCGAAGCTAAAATCGGGAAGTTGTTATTTAGGGAATGCCAGTTTAATGCATCGGTAAATTTGCATGTTCAAAAGTGCGATGAGATATCTCTTGCTGGATGTACGATCAGAGATATTTTTGAATTTTATACACATGGCAAGCCCCCCGAAATAAAAAGCTTGAACCTGGCAGGTGTTCGTTTGTTAGGTCAGCTTTACATTGATTGGAATGCTAACCAGGTTTCTAATTTGATATATTCGCAAGCAGATACAAGCATTGTTGAAAAAGCTGAACAGTTCAGGATTCTTAAAGAAAACTTTAATGCACTTGGGCGTTACGATGAGGAGGATAAAGCTTATGTTGAGTTTAAACGGTGCGAGCTCAGATCGTCACGTAGTAAAGCTTCAGGCAATTTACTTAAAAGGATTACCAATACAACTTACTACTTTTTGAAAATGTTGCTGTTTGACTATATGGGTTTATATGCTACATCGCCCAAGCGTGTATTAATCAGCATCTTTTTTATCTATTTATTTTACAGCTTTCTTTATATTCTGATTATGGTATCTGGGGTAGGGCATGTTGTAGCGTCGTCAAGTGCGGTTGAATCGTTGGGACTTGTTCCACGTGCTTTCTATTTTAGCGTTGTAACCTTTTTTACAATTGGTTATGGTGATTTTTCTCCCGATGGTTTTGCTCGTATTGTAGCTGGTTCTGAGGGGTTTATGGGCGTTTTCCTTATGGCGTATTTTACGGTTGCCTTCGTAAGAAAGATTTTAAGATAGGGTTACTCGTCTTTAAGCAGATTAGGACGTAAACGCTTGGTGCGTTCAATGGCCTGTTCCATTTGCCATTTTTCAATCTCCTTAAAGTTGCCCGAGAGCAAAATATCTGGCACTTTCCATCCATTAAACTCTGCTGGCCTTGTATAAACTGGCGGTGCAAGCAGACCATCTTGAAACGAATCGGTTAGGGCAGAGGTTTCATCGGAAAGCACACCTGGAACCAAACGTACAACGCTGTCAACAATTATTGCAGCTGCTAGTTCTCCACCCGAAAGTACGTAATCGCCAATTGAAATTTCTCGAGTAATCAGATGCTCTCTAACTCTTTGATCTACTCCTTTATAATGGCCACATAAAATAATAATATTCTCTGTTGTGCTCAAGTAGTTTGCAGTTGATTGTTTATATGGCTCACCATCGGGTGAGGTGTAGATAATCTCATCATAATGGCGTTCGCTTTTTAGCTTTTCTATAACCTTAAATATGGGTTCAATCATAAGCACCATTCCTGCATCTGGACCGTAGGCATAGTCATCAACTGTTCGGTGTTTATTTGTAGTGTAATCACGTAGGTGGTGAATATGTATGCTTACAAGCCCCTTGTTTTGGGCTCGTTTTATAATTGAATGGTTTAGCGGACTCTCAATTAGTTCTGGTAGAACAGTAATAATATCAATTCTCATACTCCTGGTTTTTCGCTACAAAGGTACTAAAAAGGAAATAAACGAGTAGTTGTGTAGTTGCAAGATGTTGGACAATAATGATTTTGGCAATAAAGCCTGTTTTGTATTAAGCAGTTATCTTTCCTCTGAGAACTTTATAAGGTTGAATTTGTAAATCAGAAATGAAAAAGGAGCCCAGGAGGCTCCTATAATTCTTTGCTACTTATTCAGCTCTTCTGCCAAAATCTTTTCCAATGTTTCAACACTTATTCGTTTAGCCAAAATTTTCTTGTTTTTGTCTAAAACGTAAATAACTGGTGTTGCATAAATGTCGTATAGATTTCTGAAGTTTGAACTACGGGTTGGGTCCCAAACGTTTATCCATGGGAGCTGATTCTTCTCAATATACTCCATCCATTTGGGCTGATCGCCCTGGGTATAAACTGCGTAAACCTCAAATCCTTTATCTTTGAATTTTTCGTAAACTGTTTTAAGTTTTGGAGTCTCTTTCTTACAATGGCTACATTCTGGATCCCAAAAGTAAACTACAGTAATTTTAGCGTTAATATCACTTAACCTGAAATATTTACTATTGGGGTTTGGAAGCCAAAGGTCGGGGGCAATGTTTCCAATAATATTTGGCTTGATGGCTTTTACGCGTTCAGCTATTTTATCAATCAACTTTTGGTCGGCCCACCAAGCCTGACCTGCCAAGTAGTACTTTTCAGCAATTGCTACAAAAACACCATCCATCCCCATCCTGTCGGAAGTTTGAAACTTGTTTGTAAGAGTAGAAAGAACATACTGGAACATCTCTTTGTTTGCCCTTGCTTTCTCAATCAAATCAAATGCAGCAGGAATTATACTATCGGGCAGTGGTAGTAAAACTCTATCGAAATAGCTGTTAATTTTACTTTCGAGTATCGGAGTTCTAAGTAATCGAGCATCAGAAAAGTCGATGTTGTCAAAATAGTGATGTCTGTAAAAATTATAGTTATGTGCCCAAACAAGCGAATCGTGCTTTGGCGAATCGGGAGGGATGTTGTGCTTGGGAACATCAACATTTCGCATGGCTCGAATAATCGATGCTAAAAGAGTTCCTTTGTATTTGCTCTCAATATCATCCCAATATGCCATAACCTTGTCGTTGAGCGCATTCATTTTCTGACGTATCTCCTCCGATTTTACAGAATCCGAAAGCGCTTCTTTTAGCTGTTCGGAGAGTTCCTTGCTCTGCTTTTGCATTTCAATCATGAAACGCTGATAGTCTATAAAACCTTTATTAATAGAAGAATTTTTAAACTCTAAGTTTTCAAGCAAGTTGTCTTTCTTTGTAAATGCTGAAAACTGCTGGTTCTTATCAACAAGAACCTCAAAATAGTTTTTTTCAGGAAGGATAACCAGGTAAATTCCACCAGGCAGAAGAGTATCGCCCTCAAAAATGGCAATCCCATTTGAGTTTACTTTTGCAGTGTCTTTTACGTATTTCTTTTCACCAAAGTGATAGCCTAACAGCAATTCCCCTTCGGTTAGCCCATCAATTTTAACCTCTATTCGGTAGCCTTTCTGACCAAATGCGTTGAAGTAACCAAATGAACATAATGCTACTAGGAATATAACAAACTTTCTCATAAGTATATAGTTTTCATGTACGAACAAGCAAAGTTAACATTTTTGCTATTGATTATTTTGATTTAAGAAAATTTCAACAAAACTCGATAGTTTGTTGTTAGTGAAACAAACCTAATGCCAAAGAAAATAAAATGAAAAATTCGAATAGTTTTAAACCAAATAGATTAGTCAATGAGGTAAGTCCATATCTGCTTCAGCACGCATATAATCCTGTCGACTGGTATCCATGGGGCGATGAAGCTTTTGAAAAGGCGAAAAAAGAGAATAAGCTTTTGCTGATTAGCATTGGATATAGTAGCTGCCA
This sequence comes from Tenuifilum thalassicum, assembly GCF_013265555.1. Lineage (GTDB taxonomy): Bacteria > Bacteroidota > Bacteroidia > Bacteroidales > Tenuifilaceae > Tenuifilum > Tenuifilum thalassicum. The sequence continues at coordinate 1,281,890 of NZ_CP041345.1, forward strand.
TTGGTGCCATGTAATGGAAAACGAGTCCTTTACCGATGAGCATGTGGCTAAAATCATGAATGAACGCTATGTTTGCATTAAGGTTGACAGGGAAGAGCGCCCCGATATCGATCAGATTTATATGAATGCTGTTCAGATTATCACTGGTCGAGGAGGCTGGCCTTTAAACTGTTTTGCACTCCCCGATGGGCGTCCTGTTTACGGTGGCACATATTTCCCAAAGGAGAATTGGGCTAGTATTTTAGAAAGCCTTGATGAAACATGGAAAAATGAACCAAACAAAATATTGGATGTTGCCGATGAAATATCACAAGGGATATCAAAAACAGAAATTATTCACTCAAAAGTTGATAAGGATAATGTAGATTTTAAGAATTTACTTCAAAAGAACCTCAGCTCTTGCAAGGAGCAGTTCGACTTGAAATTGGGCGGAACAAGAGGCGCACCTAAGTTTCCCATGCCTGGTCTCATTAAGTTTTTATTAACCGCAGGCCAACATTCAGGGCAGAAAGAGCTGCTGGAACATGTTTTTTTAACCCTGGAGAAAATTGTAAATGGTGGGATATACGATCATATTGGTGGAGGTTTCTTTCGTTACTCTGTAGATGAGAAGTGGTTCGTACCGCATTTTGAAAAGATGCTTTATGATAATGCGCAGCTAGTTGAGGTATACTCGCTAGCTTACCGGATTAATCCAAACCCAACATTTAAGAAAGTTGTGGAGCAAACCATAAGTTTTGCTGAGCGTCAATTACAATCGCAGCAAGGAGGTTTTTACAGCTCCCTCGATGCCGATACAGCAGGGCAAGAAGGTGGATTTTATACTTGGCAGAAAAGTGAGCTTGAGCATTGCCTAAAGGATGATTCTGAGCTTTTAAGTGTGGCTTATGGGATTACCCCAGTTGGAAATTGGGAGAATAAGAATATCCCCTTTAGAGCGCTTACTTCTTCGCAGCTATCCAGCATTTTTGGCTTATCGGAGCATGAGGTTGACCTTAAGTTAGAAAGTGGTTTAAAAAAGCTAAACGATTATCGGAGCTATCGTGTACCTCCAATAGTCGATGATAAAATCATAACTTCATGGAACGCATTGATGATTAGTGGATTAATTACCTCATACAATACCTTTGCTATTGAGCATCACCTTGACCTTGCTTTAGGCATAGCAAATTATATTACCAATAATCATATAACAGACAATGGTGAAGTTTTTCGAATAACGTGTAAGGAAAAAACTTATGGTGCGGGATTACTTGATGATTACGCGTTTACAGCAAATGCTTTTATTCAGCTATATCTTACTACGCATGATAAAAAGTGGATAGACCTTACCGAAAAAATAGTTGGAAAAGCCTTTGAGCAGTTTTTCGACGATAGTTCTGGCATGTTCTTTTTTACACCCCACAATACTGAGCTCATTGTTCGTAAAATGGAACTAATGGATGGTGTAATGCCTTCGGCATCTGCAATTATGGTAAAGGTTCTTAACCAGCTTGCCGAAATCAAAAATATTGATTCTTATAGAAAATCATCATATCAAATGCTTGCAAATGTGAGTAAGCATATTGAGTATGGTAACGTTTTTGTTTATGAGTGGGCAAACCAAATTCTTACCACAATTTTGCCAACTACTCAAATTAAAATTAACACAGCAAACCTTCAAGAAGATGAAAGATATATTAAATCTAAGATAGTTTTCCCTAATGTATTGTTTGTCAATTCAGAGGATATCCCTAATAAATATTTAATCTGTATCGGTAATGTTTGTCAATCACCAACTGATAATATTGACGATATTGTTAAATGGATTAATGCCATAAAGTTTGAGTACTACTAAAATTAAAAGTTTGTTTTGCCATTGGATTCTAAATTAATGCCAAAATATTTCATATTTTTTTTAACTTGCAAATGAAAATGGTAATTAAATTTTACGCAATGAAGCAAGTTAAAACCGTTTTACTAGTAGCAATTTCATTTATGCTTATCCTTTTATTAGCGCTACATCTTATTTGGTACTTTGGCAAGTCGCAGAAATTAAATATATACATCCTCGATAAAACAGTTACAAAAGCCGATAGAATAGAGCATAAATCTGTAGTTTGGCTACTCAACCAGTTAAGGTTTGTTGGGCCCGACGGAAAACCTTATAACCATTTAAAAGATTACTGGGGTTTTTACCCTATCGATACCAAGCAAGGCCTTTTTGATATTAAGTCCATCAGACTTAATGAAATAGATGCCTACGCTGCCGTATATGATGCCGTATACTATGCCGATTGTTATGGTGTTTACTCATATGAATGGTTCAAAAAATCGCCCAAAACAGTAAAATCTTCAAAGGTTTATGGTGGAATGAACCAAAACGATTACCTCTTTATCAAGAGAATGAACTCTCTTGGAAAGCTAGTAATTGGTGAGTACAATATGTTTAGTTCTCCAACAAATGCCCTTATTAGAATCAAAACCGAGGATATTTTTAATGTTGAATGGACTGGATGGACAGGTAAATATATTAGCAAACTAGATGTGGTTAAAGATGGGAATTCCAAATGGATTGCTAATCTTTACGAAAAACAACATCAAAAACCTTGGCCTACTGGATGCGATGGAATTATTCTTATAAGTAACGAAGGGTTGGTTGAGGTTTTATGTGTAGGCGAGGACCTAAATTCCGATCTAGTAAAGTTGACTCCCTCATCTGAAATGAAAACATGGGAAACTCAAGTTAGTGATGTGAATTTCTATGGTTGGTTCGATATCATTTCTTCTCGCCCAGGTTCAAAAGTTCTAGCAAATTTTAAACTTGATGTATCAGATGCGGGCGCAGAAAAACTTAAGACTTTAGGCCTTACAAGCCAATTCCCAGCAGTTGTTAAAGCATCAGAGAAATCTTTTACTTACTATTTTGCTGGTGATTTTGCCGAGAATCAGGTTTCAATGTTTACCTCTAAACTTAAGGGTGGTGCAATCCTAAATAGCTTACTTAACATGGGTAGCTCTGATAGAGATTTCTTTAATAAATTCTACAGCCCTATGTTAGAGCATATTTTTTCAACCTATTATGAAAAAAGCAACCCATTAGAGATTCAAATGAATTAGAGCTTAAACTCTAAATGCAGAACTACTACCTTGTCGCCCTATTTTGGGGCGATTTTTTATTTCTCTGAAGTACTAAAATTTAATTCCAATAATTAGACTTTTTTGTTTCTGACTAACGTGCATGCAATTTTTTTGTTTTATTCGAATTTTTAACATTCTGCATATTAGGCGAATAGGTTTAATTAATCGAGATTAACTTATTAAGATAAGACAAAATGGCTTTGGTTTTTAAGTGTTTGCTGACAAAATGGCCAGTTGTGAGCATTGGTACAAATTTCGTTATAGTGTTGATGTTGGTATGAATGTTAACTTTAAAATTTTAATAATATGACAATGTTAAGTTTTTACAATCCTTTAGCAACTCGTAGAACAGGATCAGAAATCGAAAGAATTTTCGATAACTTTTTTAAATCGACAAACGAGTTGGCAAATGCGCAGCTAAGCTATCCTGCTGTGAATATATATGAGGAACCTGAGCGTTTTCGCTTAGAAGTTGCTGCGCCTGGTTATTCAAAGAATGACTTTAGGGTAAGCATTGAAAACGAATTGCTTAAAGTAAGTGCTGAAAGGGAGAATAATCCTGTTGAGGGAGAAAGTTATACGCGTTGCGAGTTTCTAGTTGGCTCATTTGAGCGAGTGTTTACTGTAGGGAAAACAATTGATACTTCCAAAATTGATGCGCGTTACGAGAATGGTATTCTAACTGTTTTCTTACCCAAGCGCGAAGAGGCAAAACCACAAAAGCCTAGAACAATTAAGATCGATTAATAGTTTAAGCAATAATCCATAACAATAGCTCGAGATTATAAGTTCTCGAGCTTTTTGATTTTTTTTAAAGAGAGTTAATTGCTATTCTTTTCAAATAAAATGTTGGTGTTACGGTCGATAATATGTAATTTCGTAGCGAATTATTTATAAATATACCTGATTTCTAACTGGTTAAGATTTGCGCTATGAACACGAATGAGCTAAACGATCCTAAGGATCAAAACCTCGAGAATGTCGAGGGTACGAATGTATCTGTGAATAACAATAGTAGTGATGCTGTTGAAGAGCCTAAAAAAGAATCGGCCGATAAGGTGTCTGATGAAGAAGCTTTAACTCCAAACCATGATGATATTAATGATGATGAGGAGGAGGATGTAAAGCCTATTGACCTTGATGATGAGTCCACCGATGATGATGAGGATGATGAGCACGCCGATGAAAATGAGGAAGAGGACGATGAACCTTCTGTGGACTACTCAAACATGTCTAAGGATGAGTTGGTACAAGCCTTAAAGGATCTTATTTATAATCGACCAATTCAGAAGATTAGACAAAAGGTTGAAAGCATTAAGAGCGTATTTTATCGTAAGCACAGGGCCGAGATTGATAAGTTAAAGAAAGAATTTGTTGAGGGTGGAGGTGATATTGAGCAATTCACACTGCCAGAAGATAATGCTGAGTTACAAATTAAAGAGTTGCTTAAGCTTTATAGGCAAAAAAGAGCTCAGTACAATGCTCAAATCGAGGAAGAAAAACAAAAGAACTTGGCTCTTAAACAGGAGGTTATTGAAAAGATTAAAGAGCTAGTTAACAGCACAGAACCTGTAGGAAAAATATATCAAGAGTTTAGAGAACTCCAAAAACAGTTTATTGAAATTGGTCCAGTGCCTCAGGCAAGTCTTAACGACCTCTGGAATACATACCATCATCACGTACAAGCCTTTTACGATTTTGTAAAAATTAGCAAGGAATTACGTGAACTCGATTTTAAAAAGAACCTAGAGAGTAAAATAAAACTTTGCGAGCAAGCCGAAGAGCTGCTTCTTGAACCAAATGTGGTTGCTGCCTTCAAAAAGTTACAAAAATTACACGATCAATGGCGCGAAATAGGTCCAGTGCCACGTGAGAATCAAAACGAGATTTGGGAGCGTTTTAAGGAAGCAACAACCAAGATTAATAAAAAGCATCAGGAGCATTTTGAAAACCTTAAGGAGCAGTACAAGAAGAACCTTGAGGCAAAAAAAGAGCTATGTGAAAAGGCTGAAGAGCTTGCTGCGCAAAACCCCGAAACTATCAAAGAATGGAATAAACTCTCAAAAGATCTTATTGAGCTACAAAAAATTTGGAAGACCATTGGTTTTGCTACCAAGAAGGAGAATAATAAGATATTTGAGCGTTTTCGGAATGCATGCGATAATTTCTTTAACAAGAAGAGAGACTTCTTTAAAGAAATAAAGGAGCAACAGCAAAACAACTTACAACTCAAGACAGAGCTATGCATTCAGGCTGAATCGATGAAAGATAGCACAGACTGGAAAAAAACTACCGAAGATTTAATTGATCTTCAAAAACGCTGGAAGCAAATAGGCCCTGTACCTCGCAAATATTCCGATGAAATATGGAAACGCTTCCGTGCTGCTTGCGATTATTTCTTTGAACAAAAATCTAAGCACTTTGCTACTGTCGATCACTCATACGAGAAAAACCTTAAAGATAAGGAGGCTTTAATAGCAGAGGTTGAAGCATTTGAATTTGGCGAAAATATCGAGGACAACCTTAAGGCGTTAAAAGAATTTCAGCGCCGTTGGATGGAAATAGGTTTTGTTCCCATAAAGCATAAGGATGAAATCCAAAAACGCTTCCGTGCAGCTATTCAAAAGCATTTTGATAAAATCAACCAGCTTGATGAGAGCAATAAGATGCTTATTTTTAAAGCAAAGCTTGAAGAGGCAAAAACAAATCCACGCCAGCTTTCAAAACTTAAGAAAGATCGAGAAAAAATGTTTAACCGCATGCGTAAGCTAGAGAATGATTTGATTGTTTGGGAAAATAACATTGGATTCTTTGCTAAAACAAAGAATGCCGAAGCTATGATTAATGAGGTTAAGCAAAAAATAGAGAAAGCTAAGAGAGAGATTGAGGAGTTGAGCGAAAAGATAAGAATGATTGATCAACTAGATAAGTAAACCATTTTATAATGCAACAGTCGTCTGCTTCAACAAAGTATGTGTTTGTAACTGGAGGAGTTGCCTCATCTTTAGGTAAAGGAATAATTTCTGCCTCGTTAGGCAAACTCCTTCAGAGTAGAGGATACTCTGTAACAATTCAAAAACTCGACCCATACATTAATGTCGATCCAGGAACCCTAAATCCTTATGAGCATGGTGAATGCTATGTGACTGAGGATGGTGCCGAAACTGACCTCGATCTAGGCCACTATGAACGCTTTACCGGTGTCCCTACTTCCCAGCTCAATAATGTTACTACAGGTAAAATTTACCAAACAGTTATAAGCAAGGAACGCCGTGGCGATTATTTGGGAAAAACCGTACAGGTTATTCCTCACATTACCGACGAAATTAAACGCCACATTAAGCTTCTTGGAAACAAAAACAAAACGGATGTTGTAATTACTGAGATTGGAGGAACTGTTGGTGACATTGAGTCTCTTCCTTTTATAGAGGCTGTTCGCCAGTTACGATGGGAGCTAGGTCCCAATAACTCCGCGTTTATTCATCTTACCCTAGTACCTTTCCTTTCTGCTTCTGGTGAGCTAAAAACAAAACCAACTCAACATTCTGTTAAGGAATTGCTCGAAAATGGAATCCAACCCGATGTTCTTGTCCTTCGTACTGAAAAGAGCCTTAGCGAGGAGATTAAAAGAAAAGTTGCTCTTTTCTGTAATGTTGATCCAGATGCCGTAGTTGAGTCTATCGATGTTAAAACAATTTACGAGGTGCCACTTAGGATGCTTCACGAAAAGTTAGATTTAACTATTCTGCGGAAGCTAAACTTACCAGCTCGTCAACCAGAACTTACCGACTGGGAAATGTTTGTCGAACGGGTTAAAAAACCCTCTAAAAAGGTAAACATTGGCCTGGTTGGGAAATATGTTCAGCTGCCAGATGCGTATAAGTCCATTATTGAGTCGTTCATACATGCTGGAGCAGCAAATAACTGCAAGGTAAATTTGGAATTGATTCAGTCAGAAGATCTCAATACAGAGAATATTAATGAGAAACTTTCTCATTTGAATGGAATACTTGTAGCACCTGGATTTGGTCATAGAGGGATTGAAGGGAAAATTTTAGCAGTTAAGTTTGCTCGTGAAAACAAAATTCCTTTCCTGGGAATTTGTTTGGGTATGCAGTGTGCGGTTATTGAGTTTGCACGTAATGTATTGGGACTTGCTGATGCCAACTCAACCGAAATGGTTCGAAATACAACAAACCCTGTTATCGACCTTATGGAAAATCAAAAAGGAATAACCGATTTGGGTGGAACCATGCGATTAGGAGCTTATCCGTGTGTGATAGAAAAAGGCTCAAAGGCTCATAAGGCTTATCTAGCCGAGGAAGTTAAGGAGCGTCATCGTCACCGGTATGAATTCAACAATAAGTATTTGGAGCAATTTAAGAATGCAGGAATGTTACCTGTTGGAATCAATCCAGATACTGAACTAGTTGAGATTATGGAGCTACAAGATCATCCTTGGTTTGTTGGTGTTCAGTTCCATCCGGAATATAGTAGTACCGTTTCTAAGCCTCACCCTTTATTTGTAGCTTTTGTTAAAGCAGCAATGAGTTTTAAAAAGTAGCTAATCGATTTTTAAAGTATTAACAGTAAAAGATTCGAAATGGATAGAAATACAATTATTGGACTTGTGCTCATATTTTTAATTATGATTGGTTTTGGGTACTTCACTCAGCCATCAAAGGAGGAGCGAGAAGCAATGCAACGAAAGGCCGATTCAATAGCACAGGTTCAAGCATTGCAACAACAGAAAAAATTGGAAGAGGAGAAAGCTGAGAAAAAAGTTGCATCGATAGAAGTTGACACTATTAAGCAAGAACAGGTTGAAAGCCAATTAGGAGCCTTCTCTAATGCTACATCAGGTGTTGAAAAATTTGTTACCCTCGAGAACGATCTAATGAAGGTTACGCTTACATCTAAGGGGGGTAGGGTGTACTCTGTAGAACTTAAAAAATACAAAACCTACAATGGCGATCCCCTTGTGCTTTTTACTGGCGATGAGAACACTTTTGGTCTTCAATTCTGGGGCGATAACAAGGCAATTAAAACTAATGATCTCTTTTTTACACCACAATCTAGCGACTCCGTTATTGTTGCATCAGCCGATTCTGTTTCTCTAACAATGCGACTTCAAGCAGGCGATAGTGCATACATCGATTATACATACACTATCAAGCCAGAGAGCTATATGCTTGGTTTTGATATCAAGTTCTCGGGACTAGATAAAACCATTGGAAACAGAATGGGATATATAGATTTAATTTGGGATACTAAATTATTACACTTAGAAAAAGGACTACAGAATGAGCAGAACTATACAACAATAGCTTATCTGTTCCAAAATGGCGATTACGAAGAGCTTAATCCTAGGAGCAAAGGGGCTGAAAAGGAGGAAATATCTAACAAATTAAAATGGGTGAATTTTAAGCACCAGTTTTTCTCTTCTGTTATTGTTGCTAAAGATCATTTTGTAAATGCCGATTTGTTATCCGAAAAGTTGAACGATGGCAATCATGTTAAACATTTTAATGCCCGACTTGCTCTACCTTTCCAAAATTTTGCTCAAGAAACCATTAATTTAAGCCTATTCTTTGGTCCGAACCATTTCAAAACTCTTGAAGCCTATGGCTTAGGCTTTGAGAAGGTTGTACCTCTTGGAAGCAATATTATTCGTTGGATTAATAAGTATGTGGTAATTAATGTATTTAACTTTTTAAGCCGATTTATTTCTAACTACGGTCTAATTATACTTATCCTAACCATACTTATCAAGCTTGTTCTTTTCCCATTAACATACAAGTCATATTCAAGTTCAGCCAAAATGAGGGTGCTTAAACCTCAGATTGATGAAATTAATGCTAAATACCCTAAGAAAGAGGATGCCATGAAGAAACAGCAAGCTGTAATGGCCCTCTACAAAAAAGTTGGGGTTAATCCAATGGGCGGATGTATTCCTGTTCTTATCCAGTTCCCTATACTTATTGCTATGTTCCGTTTCTTCCCTGCATCGTTTGAGTTAAGGCAACAAAGCTTCCTTTGGGCTGATGACCTTTCTTCTTTCGACTCTATCCTTAATCTTCCTTTCTCTATTCCTTGGTATGGCGATCATGTCAGCTTGTTTACCCTTTTAATGGCAGTTGCAATGTTCGTAACATCGAAAATGAACGCCGATCAAATGGGTGATTCAAACGCTCAAATGCCTGGCATGAAGTTTATGATGACTTGGATGATGCCTATTATGCTTCTTTTATGGTTCAATAACTATTCTGCTGGTTTGAGCTATTACTACTTCCTTTCTAACCTTATTACCATTGGCCAAACCTTTATGATTCGCCGTTTTGTTGATGATAAGGCTTTACTTGCCAAACTTCATGAAAACGCTAAGAAGCCAGTCACAAAGTCTAAATGGCAACAGCGACTTGAAGAAATGGCTAAACAACAGCAGCAAGCTAAAAAGAAAAAGTAATATATTTGATTGAGCCGCTCTCTCAGAGCGGCTTTTTTGTTTTTCAATGCTGAAAAACATTTCTATTCTCAATACAATTCCATATCTTCGATGCTGAAATAAATTGTTGATAATATGCAGATTCTTATTCTTAATATCAAAAAGTTAGTACAGGTTGAGGAGAAACCTGCAAAGTGGAAAGCAGGAAACGAAATGGCTAAGCTCAATACAATTGACAATGCTTTCCTTTTGATAAAAGATGGCAAAATTGAGAATTTTGGACCCATGAGCGATTCTCCAAACTTATCGAAACTGCCTGGAGATGTTTTGATTTACAATGCGTTTGATAGAATGGTTTTCCCCTCGTTTTGCGATTCACATACACACATCGTTTATGCTGGTAGTAGAGAAATTGAGTATATCGATAAAATAAAAGGTCTTTCATACGAAGAGATTGCCAAAAGGGGTGGTGGTATTTTAAACTCTGCAAAGTTGCTTGCGCAAACCTCTGAGGATGAGCTGTATGAGCAGGCAATGGTACGTATTAATGAAATCATTAGAAAGGGAACGGGAGCTGTTGAAATTAAAAGCGGTTATGGATTAACTACTGAAAGCGAGTTAAAGATGCTTAGAGTAATCCGAAGAATTAAGGAAACATCTCCCCTAACTGTTAAATCCACCTTTTTAGGAGCGCATTCTATTCCCGCAGAATATAAGGGACGCCAAGAGGAGTATGTCGATTTGGTTATTAATGAGATGATTCCTATGGTGGCTGCCGAAGGCTTAGCCGACTATATCGATGTATTCTGCGATAAAGGATTTTTTACCGTGGAAGATACTGAGCGGATTTTAATGGCTGGAATAAAATATGGTCTGAGACCAAAAATTCATGCGAATGAGCTCGACTACTCTGGTGGTATTCAGGTTGGTGTTAAGTATAATGCATTATCGGTTGATCATCTTGAGTTTACTGGTGATGATGAAATAAAGGCGCTTTTAGGCTCTGAAACCATGCCAACCCTTTTGCCTGGTGCTGCTTTCTTCCTAGGAATGATTGATCCACCCGTTCGCAAAATGATTGATGCTGGCCTGCCTATAGCCTTAGCATCCGACTATAATCCAGGTTCTTCTCCTTCGGGCGATATGAAATTTATAATGTCGCTAGGTTGTATTAAGCTGCGTATGTTGCCCGAAGAGGTTATTAATGCTACTACTATAAACGGTGCATATGCGCTTGGTATTTCCGATACCCACGGAAGTATCTGTAAGGGTAAAGTGGCCAATGTATTTATTACCAAACCCATACCATCTTATGAGTTTATGCCATATGCATACACAACAGACCTGGTAGAGACTGTAATTTTGAATGGTAAAATAATTAACAATAACTCGTAGTATCATGAAAAGGATAACCTTTTTTGCTGTGGTGATTTTTCTTACGTCGTGTGCTGAACTTTCAATACCAACTACTTTTCCTTTCCCACAAGCACAATCGTCAACAACGCCTAAGCTAACATATGCCGAAGTGGTAGAAGGTTTAAAGGAGGCCTTGAAAGTTGGTGCAAAAAACTCAACTGCGCTTGCATCAAAGGTTGATGGGTTCTATAAGAATCCTAAAATATTTATACCATTCCCCCCTGAAGCTGAAAAAGTAAAAGAAAAACTTATCGATGCTGGTTTCAACAAACAAGTTGATAGGTTTACCCTAACCCTTAATCGTGCTGCTGAAGAGGCTACTAAAAAGGCATTACCCATTTTTACCGATGCCATATTCAAGATGACTTTTACCGATGCCATGTCGATTCTTAATGGCCCCGACAATGCAGCAACTGAGTATTTTCGTAAAACCACATCCGATAACCTTTATAAAGCCTTTAAACCAGTTGTAAGTGACGCTATTAAAACAGTTAAGCTTACATCTTACTGGGAGCCAATTGCTACTACCTATAATCGACTTACTATTATAACAGGTGGAAAAGCCGTGAACCCCGATTTAGAGGATTACGTTACTCGTAAAGCCATTGATGGTTTGTTCGTATTAATTGAGCAGGAAGAGCAAAAGATACGAAAAGATCCAGCCGCACGTGTGACCGATATCTTGAAAAAGGTTTTTGGTAATATGTAATGATTATCAGTTTGTTTAGCTTATTTTCGAAACACTAAAAGCAAAATACTAAATACCAAACATATATCCATTATGTCACAAAAAAAACTTATTGAGTGCGTGCCCAACTTTTCCGAAGGGCGCGATATGAGCATTATAAAGCAGATAACCAATGAGATAGAAGCCGTAGATGGCGTTAAACTCATTGATGTTGATCCAGGTAAAGCAACAAACAGAACAGTAGTAACCTTTGTAGGCACTCCCGATGAGGTGCTTGAGGCTGCTTTTAAAGCAGTAAAAAAAGCCAAGGAGCTAATCGACATGAGTAAGCATCATGGTGCTCACCCCCGATTTGGTGCTACTGATGTTTGCCCCTTAGTTCCAGTTGCAAACATTACCATGGACGAGGTTGTTGAATATGCTCGTAAGCTTGGGAAACGTATTGGTGATGAGCTAGGAATACCTGTTTACTGCTATGAGTTTGCTGCTTTTGAAGAGAAACGCCGCAATTTGGCCATTTGTAGGGCAGGGGAGTATGAGGGTTTACCCAAAAAGCTACAAGATCCCGAATGGAAACCCGATTTTGGCCCTGCGGAGTTCCTTCCTAAAACGGGAGCAATTGCAGTTGGTGCTCGTAACTTCCTGGTTGCCTACAATGTCAACTTAAACACAACCTCTACTCGTAGGGCTAATGCGGTAGCTTTTGATATTCGTGAACGCGGTCGTCCAAAGCGAATAGGTAACCCTATCACTGGAAAAATTGCTACCGACGAAAATGGAAATCAGATATGGATTCCAGGCTCTCTTAAAGCATGTAAGGCTATAGGATGGTATATCGATGAGTATGGTATCGCTCAGGTATCAATAAATCTTACTGATATAACCGTAACTCCTATCCATGTTGCATTTGAAGAGGCATCAAAGAAGGCCGCAGAACGTGGTTTGCGTGTAACTGGCTCCGAAATAGTTGGAGTGGTTCCTTTGAGTGCAATGCTTGAGGCTGGTAAGTACTTCTTGCGCAAACAGAAACGTTCTTTGGGTTTACCTGATAGGGAAATAATAAAGATTGCTGTTAAGTCTATGGGGCTTGACGAACTGTATCCTTTTGATCCCGATAAAAAGATAATCGAATATATTCTTGAAGATAAAGATCAAAAGCGATTGGTTGATAAAACCCTTGAAGGGTTTACTTTAGAAACAGCATCTGAATCACCAGCACCTGGAGGTGGATCAATATCTGCTGCAATGGGTTCTTTTGGTGCTGCGCTTGCCACTATGGTGGCAAACCTATCATCTCATAAACCAGGTTGGGACGACCGTTGGGAAGAGTTTTCAAACTGGGCCGAAAAAGGTAAGTATTACATGGAGCAGCTAATCAAAATGGTAGATGAGGATACGGCTGCATTCAACCGCATCATGGATGCATTTGGTTTACCCAAGGGAACTGATGAAGAAAAGGCAGCTCGTTCTATGGCTATTCAAGATGCTACCCTTCATGCCATTGAAGTCCCCTTTAAGGTTATGAATCTTTGCTATGAATCCATGGAGGTGATAAAAGCAATGGCTGAACATGGAAATCCTAATTCGGTTTCCGATGCTGGTGTTGGCGCTTTAGCTGCTCGTTCAGCGGTTATGGGTGCGTATCTAAATGTAAAGATTAATGCTGCAGGCCTTAAGGATAAAGAGAAAGCTAACGAGTTTATTAGTAAAGGTGCCGAGATTGTTGAAAAAGCTCAGAAAAAAGAGGCCGAAATTCTAACTATCGTTGAAAGCAAAATTCAATAATTGGTAGGTGGTGATAAATGTTAAAGGCGCCCATTTAGGCGCCTTTATTTTTTTTGTGTTTTATATTCATTAGAATCTGAATCCAAAAGTAAGCAATACTTTAGAATCCCTGATTTTATTAGTTACGATTGGAATATCACCATTATAAAAAACAGCCTTTAGGTCTTGCATAGTTCTCAAGTATGCAAGGTCTATGGAAATATTTCTACTTCTATATCCTAAACCACCTGAGAATTGTTGGATATTTGATTTTTCATTAATGTAACCCGACTTATATGGCGAGGGATAAAATGAATAACCGCCTCTTAATGAGAGATTACCGAGTTTGTATTCTCCCCCAATTCCATAGTTTAAGGTATTTTTGAAAACGTTATCCATTTGGCTATTTAAATTCCAGAAGTTGTATCCATCGCCACCTTTTCTAAATCGCATCGCACTATAGTTGACATATTCAACATCAATACTTATTAGCCCTTTTTGCATAATTATAAATGCTGCACTTCCAATAAGTTTCATTGGAGTTTCAAAATGATAGTCGTATTTGCCGAAGGGAGAATTACTTATAAAGTTTACGGCTGTACTAGCTGTGTCAAAATCGGTAACTATAGATGATGAAAAGGCATCATCAAAATTATAGAATGTTGGTGTGTGCAATGAAACTCCCAGTCGCACCTCAGGAGTTGGTACATAAATACCACCAATTTTCAGGTTGTAGCCTGTTCCTTTTGTTTCAATGTATTGCTTGTAGTTAAGGCTGTAGAATCGGTCTCCATTGGGCCAAGTCCCATTACTGTTTTTAGCTGCTTCTTCGTAAGTAGAAGTGTAAGTGTAGTTAAAATCAGTAATTCCTAGCGAAGCTCCAAAATAAAAAGTATTGGAAATATTACCACCAAAAGCAATGGTGAACTCACCAGAACCACCTTCTGTTGTTACTATATTTCTATAATTCACAGAATCTTCAAGGAATATTGCAGGGGTATAGTTACCAGTAGCGTTATCATATTCATATAGCAAATAGGTGTTCCATGCCATTACCGATTCCCAAGCGCTTGCACCAAGGCCATTGAATGGATCATAGTTATCGGAATACTCTAATTGCTGGGGAGTATAATTTCCCGAGGTTATAGACGAAAAATAATCCATAATGGAGTATTTGTTGTAATCGCCTAATGTAATGGTATTTGAGTAAAAATCGTTAGTCCTGTTATATCCAAAAGCGATGTTATACGATAATAATCCTTTTTCTTCTGTTTTGTATGGTTTAAATGACATTACAAAACCAAGGTTGTCGAGATATAATCTGTTTTTATTATCTGAAGCAGAAACTCCTAGAAAATTAGAACTTACCTTTTGGGATTTGAAAGAGGGGGTAATTGTGAATTCTCCCGATTTGTATACACCTAATCCAGCCGGATTAACACCTATTGAAGAAAAGTCAGCACCAAGTGCACCAAATGCGCCCCCCATTGATACAAACCGGGCAGTTCCATTATTTGTTGTTTGGCTAAATCGTAGACCGTCGGAATATGACTGTGCAAAAAGTATGCTACTTATAAAGCCAAAACCAATTGTAAGAACGTAATACTTGATAGGATTAGTTTTCATATGAATAATGATTTTAAAATTAAAAAGAGGAGAGGAGCATATCCTCTCCCAATTTGGAGGTGTGTCAATTTTAATGTCTTCTTGTATTTGAACTGCTAGAACTCGATGATGAACTTCTAGAACTACCTGAATAAGAAGATCTTGTTGAGCTAGACCTAGAGCCAGATGAATAGCTACTGCTACTTGAACTACTTCTTGAAGGACTGTATGTACTGCTACTACTTCTTCTAGAGCTAGAATTTGTTGAAGGTGTGCTTACTCTACTAGGTCTGTTGTAGATTGATGTCCTGGTTGGTTGAGTGTATACAGGTGAGGTGCCTGTACGTCTTGTCGAAGTGGTGTTAGGCCTACTAATTCTTCTTGTTGAATTAAAGCTATTACCAGTGGAGGTTCTTGTTCTGTCGTAAACAGATGTACCTCTTCGTGTCGGTTCTGTGATGCCTATAGTTCTTGAAGGGCGCGTAATCCTGATTTGTTCACCGGAACTAGATGATGTACGTTGATTAGTCCTTCTTGTATTTTCATATACTGGAGTTACCCTTGTTTGAGTGGCTCTGGTAGTAGTTATCGGGTTATTCTTGTCGGTGTTAGTTGTTGCACTTGTACTTCTGCGTGTATTGCTAGCAGCACCTGAAACTTGGGTGGGTGAAACACTATTTCCTATATAGGCATCAGTTCTAGTAATACTATTTCCTCTGGGGCCATAATAGTAATTGCTAATTGAATTGTATGGTTTGTTCCAATAGTAGGAGGCATCATTCCATCCCCACCAATAGGCCGTAGTTGAATTCCAGTGTGAATATGGATAGTAATGCCATGGTGAATAGTAAAATGAGCTGTACCAAGGCGAATATCCCCATCCAAATCCAAGGCCTAGGTAAAATGAAGTTCTTGGCCATCCAAATGAATTATAGATATACCAAGGTTCAACCCATACTTGGCCTCCCATAACCACTACTCTATAATAAGAAGGATCGTATGCGCTTGCATACCAAAAATCATCAGAGTAATATGTGGTCCAGTTCTCTAATCCATAGCGGGGATCCTCAAAGCCTCTTAATCTTCTTTCATATGATTCCTGATAGCTATCAGAAAGTATTTTTCTGTAAGGATTAGTTTCCTCCGCTTTATATATAACAGTATCTGATTTTGAACTATCCTCAAGAACTTTTAATGCGTCAGAGAACTTTTGGTCCATTTTTTGATAGTCTAAAGATTTTTCTGTTGGAGCATTAACTTGCATCCTTTCTACTTTGGCAGTTAACTCCTTTTTGGATGAACCGTTTCCATAAATCTCATCATCCCACGATGATGTACTGCTAACTTGCAGACTCGATGAGCATGCCGTTAACGAAAGAACTGCAAGGGTTAGCACCGTCGTTTTAAATAGTCTAGTTTTCATAATCACCTCCATTTAATTTAAATTATTTAGTTACTTTTGCAAAAGTGTTTTCAGTTAAATATTAACAAAAATCATACCATCTAAGCAATATGGCCAAAGAAATTACAAGTAGAAGTGAAAATTATTCGCAGTGGTACAACGACATTGTAGTTAAGGCTGGATTGGCCGATTATTCTGCAGTACGAGGATGCATGGTTATTAAACCTTATGGCTATGCAATTTGGGAAAAAATGCGTGATCAGCTCGACAGAATGTTTAAAGAGACTGGCCATCAAAATGCATATTTCCCTCTATTCATTCCTAAATCTTTTTTTAGCCGTGAGGCAGCTCATGTTGAAGGATTTGCTAAAGAGTGTGCTGTTGTTACCCATTATCGTTTAAAGAACGACCCTAATGGAAAGGGGGTAGTTGTTGATGATGATGCTAAATTAGAGGAGGAGCTTGTTGTTCGTCCAACTTCGGAGACAATAATATGGAATACCTATAAATCGTGGATTCAGTCTTATCGCGATTTGCCTATCCTTATTAATCAATGGGCAAATGTGGTAAGATGGGAGATGCGCACCCGTTTGTTTTTACGCACAGCAGAATTCCTTTGGCAAGAAGGTCATACTGCACATGCCACTAAGCAGGAGGCTGTTGAGGAAGCTGAGCGTATGATAGATGTTTATGCAACCTTTGCTCGCGAATGGATGGCTATGCCAGTAGTGGTTGGTAAAAAGTCTGAAGCAGAACGCTTTGCTGGCGCTGTTGATACTTATTCTATCGAAGCGCTTATGCAGGATGGAAAAGCGCTTCAGGCTGGTACTTCGCATTTCCTTGGCCAAAACTTTGCAAAAGCTTTCGACGTGAAATTCCTTAACAAGGAAGGACAGCAGGAGTATGTTTGGGCCACTTCTTGGGGAGTTTCTACCCGCCTTATGGGAGCCTTGGTTATGACTCATTCCGATGATAACGGTCTTGTGTTGCCTCCTAAATTAGCACCCATCCAGGTAGTTTTTGTTCCTATCTATAGGAAAGAAGAAGAGCTTTCTGCTATTACCGAGGTTGTTCAAAAACTTAGGAATGAACTTCACGCAAAGGGAATAACTACTGATTATGATGACCGAGACAATTTAAAACCAGGTTTTAAATTTGCTGAACACGAAATGCGAGGTGTGCCTATTCGCGTTGCCATTGGTCCTAAAGATCTTGAGAAAGGAACAGCTGAAGTGGCACGTCGCGATACTTTGCAAAAACAGTTTGTCGATCAAGATAAACTTGCCAATACTGTTGAGAGCTTGCTCGATGAAATACAACAAAACCTTTATAATAGAGCTTTGGAGTTTAGAGAAAGCAAAACAGTAAAGGTAGATTCATACGATGAGTTCAAAAAGGTGATTGCCGAAAAAGGTGGATTTGTTCTTGCCCATTGGGATGGCACTCCTGAAACCGAAGCAATTATTAAGGAGGAGACAAAAGCAACAATTCGTTGCATACCGGAAGATTTGCCTGAAGAAGATGGAAAATGCATTGTGACAGGTAAACCATCGAAACGAAGGGCACTTTTTGCACTAGCATATTAAACGGAATGGTTAAGGCTGCAAATATGCAGCCTTTCTCTTTTTTGATTTATCGCTTCATTAAGTTATATTTGGATTCTCAACTAGTAATAATATGGATAATATCGATACAAAAGAAAAGATTAAACAGCTGCTTACCGAAAAAGCGGTAGTTAAGCAACAGATTTATGATAACACACTTGAAGTGTTTAACCTTATAAAAGAAGTTCTTAAAGAAATAGAGATAGACTATAACAGCCAGCTGAAAGGAGTTGATAAAAGAGTTCGTTTAGTATACACCGATAGAGGAAAATATGAGGCAGAACTAAAAGTGGCTTCCGACCTTTTAATATTTAGCATGCATTCAAATGTTTTTGAGTTTGATAGGGATCACAATATTTGGAAGCTGTCTTATGTAAAAGATAATGTCTTGAATTCTTACTGCGGAATTATCAATATTTATAACTTTTTAGCAGATTCCTTTAAGTATAATCGACTTGAGGATTTAGGTTATCTTATTGGAAGGATCTTTATCAACAGGGAATTCCATTATTTCGTTGAAGGGAAACGTCAAATGGGATTCCTCTATAATAATTTTGGCACTGCGCTAATTGATAAACAGTCGCTTCGGAGAATTATTGAAACAGCAATTACTTATGCGCTGGAGTTCGATCTACTTGTACCTCCCTATGATGTTGTTAAAATTGCTTCTGTTGTTCAGCTCAATACAAAAATTGAGAATGCCAAGTTGCAAACTGGTAAGCGCCTAGGTTTTAGGTTTAATTCCGATGATGTTTTAGAAGAAAATAACTAACCATAATTAATGAATAAAATATGAGAAATAGGATTGTTGCTTTTGCCGCTATGCTTGCTTTAGTGAGTTGTGGCAATAAAAAATCTGAGGTGTGTGATATGCAAAAGAAAGTAGACGAATTTGCACCTGTTGAGCTTAAGGCCGATATCTCGAATTTATCGGAAAAGGAAAAGCAAATGCTACCGTTGCTTTTTGAGGCAGCAGATATAATGGACCAACTATATTGGGAACAAGCTTATGGCAATAAAGAAGAGCTATTAAGTAAAGTTTCCGATGAGGCAACAAAAGAGTTCATAATGATTAACTATGGACCTTGGGAGCGTTTAAATGATAACAAACCATTTGTTGAGGGTTATGGCGAAAAACCTCTTGGGGCAAATTTCTACCCTAAGGATATGACTAAGGAGGAGTTTGAAGCCTTTGATAGCCCCGATAAAACAAGTCTTTATACCTTGATTGTTCGAAACGATGAGGGCAATTTAGAATCTGTACCTTATCATGTTGCCTATAAAGAAAAGATTGATAAAGCAGCTGAACTATTACGCAAAGCTGCCGAACTTGCCGAAGATGAAGGCTTGAAAAAGTATTTAACCTTACGTGCTGATGCACTTCAAACAGATGAGTACTTAGAAAGCGATTTGGCATGGATGGATATGAAGACCAATAAAATTGACTTTGTTGTTGGCCCTATTGAAAACTATGAAGATGCTCTATTCAACTATAAAGCTGCCTATGAGGCATATATTCTAATTAAGGACTTGGACTGGACTGAGAAAATTAACCGATTTGCAGCTTTACTCCCTAAATTACAGGAGAGCTTACCTGTTGATCCTGAATATAAAAAAGAAAAACCAGGGATTGATTCTGATTTAGGAGTTTATGAGGTGGCATATTATGCAGGCGATTGTAATGCAGGTAGTAAAACCATTGCAATTAACCTACCAAACGACCCAAGGGTACATTTAGAAAAGGGTAGTCGGAAACTTCAGCTGAAGAATGCCATGAAGGCTAAATTTGATAAAATTTTATTACCAATTGGTAATATTCTAATTGATGAAAGCCAACGTCAACATATAAAGTTTGATGCTTTTTTTGAGAATGTTATGTTTCATGAGGTTGGGCATGGCCTTGGTATCAAAAATCTTGTAAATGGTGAAGGAACTGTGCATGAGGCTTTAAAAGAGATGCACTCCGCATTAGAGGAAGGAAAAGCTGATATTCTTGGGCTTTACATGGTTTCGCAGCTAGCCAAAATGGGAGAGCTTCCCGAAAAGGACATGATGGACAATTACGTTACCTTTGTGGCTGGCATTTTCCGCTCAGTTCGTTTTGGTGCTGCTTCTTCGCATGGTAAGGCTAATATGGTATGCTTTAACTATTTGAAAGATAAGGGTGCTTTTGAAAGAAATCCAGAAACAGGAACCTACAAGGTAAACTTTGACAAGATGACCGAGGCAATGAATTCTCTTGCTCATGATATCCTTGTACTTCAGGGAAATGGCGATTACGAAGGGGTAAAGAAATGGTTTGCTGATAAAGGATTCGTAACCGAAGAACTTCAAGCCGACCTGAATCGCATTTCAAAGGCCGATATCCCCCGAGATATTCGATGCATTCAAGGAAGAGATGTACTAGGTTTATAAAAAATAAGGTCGGAAAATTTGCTTTCCGACCTTTTTGCTTTATTTTTGAAATGAACCAAATTTTGGGTCTATGAATCTTACTTTTAACTTTATTAAATCGGTCTCGAACATCTACGATGAGATGATTGATAATGGTTTCTCGCTAGTGTATCTTGGAGAGTTTAGCCATGAAATTACTAAAATGTTTACATCTATGGCCGAATCGGACATGGAGAAGAATAGCGAGGAGCGTTCTGTTCAACGAAAGGTTTATCATGTTATGGTTGAAACACTTCAAAACATGAATAAACATTCCGATGAGATTCAGGACAGAAAAATTGGTAAGGGATTATTTATTATTGGTAAGAAACACGACACCTACTATATAATTACATCTAACAAGGTGGCTCGTAAGCATAAGGCTCACCTTGAGAATGCTTTAATTACAGTAAATAATGCAACACCCGAAGAGCTAAAAGAGATGTACAAGCGCCAAATAAGAGAGGGAAGCCTTTCTGAAAAAGGTGGTGCAGGGTTAGGTTTAATTGATATTGCCCGAAAAACGGGTGAACCCCTTAATTACCAATTTCTTCAACTCGACGATCAAAGTTATTTCTTTATTCTTAAGGTTGAGATTAATGCTAAAAAGTTTGCTAAAGATTAGCTAAATATATGATTCTTGAGAAAAAGATTGGTTTAGATATTTTAACCATCATTGCTGCTGTAATGATGGTTTGTTTTTCTTTGGCATTACCGTTAGAACTTTTTTCTCAAGAACCCGATTCGGTAACAAATAGTAATTACACCAAACCAAAGGATCTTCCTAGAATTGTTTATAAATGGCTAGGACGACAACAAAATACAAGTAAAATACCCTTGCACAATAGTCAAGCTGTTGAGAAATTTATTCCATACTCAGGCAAGACTATTAATAGGATAGAGGTAGTAATTCTAGAACCTTTTGGCTATTCGGTTAGTGATTCTTTAATTAGGCCCAATAGGGTTGAAAAGTTCGGTAACTCTTTGCATAAAAGGACATGGAAAAAGGTTGTCTTAAACAACCTACTATTTAATGAAGGCGACGTTGTTCAACCTATTGATTTTGTTGAAAACGAGCAATTGCTTCGTGAACTCTCAGTTTTTGAGGATGTAAATATTGTTTTAAAGAATTTACCTGGTACTGATTTGGTTAATGTAAAAGTGATAGTAAAGGACAAGTTTACCACATCAATTGGTGTTGCATACAGTTCGCCCGAAAAAATGAAATATGCTTTAGGCGAAAGCAACTTTATTGGTTTGGGGTTAAAAGCTAAAGTTATTGCATATTTTGATAATGAGTACGATGACCCATGGGCCTCCCAGGGTGAATTTCAGGTTCCTAACTATTTCGGGTCGTATATAGGAAGTAATTTCTTTTATCGCTATGGCCATGGCTATAATACTATGTCTGCTAGTTTAAATAGAGACTTCTTTGCTTCAAAAACAAAGTTCGCCGGTGGAATTAAAGTGGCTAACTCTTTGGAACCATACAAAATTTTTAATCGCGATTCGTTTATTTCTATTAACTATCATGAGCGTGATTTTTGGATAGGAAGATCCTTTTCTGTTACCCGTTTTTCAAAAGATAAAGCCCCGTATAACCTGGTTGTAGCATTACGTTACTATCAAAAAGATTTTCTAGAGGGTTTACAAGTTTCGATGTATGAAAACCCATATTTCCATTCTAGTAAGAATTATTTGATTTCATTAGGTTTATCTAATCAAAATATTTATCGTTCAAGTTTATACTTTGGGTTTGGTATAACAGAGGATATTCCTGTTGGATTTAAGATTCAGTTTACAAGTGGTATTCAGCAAAGTAGTTTTCAGCGTCGCTTTTTGGTTGGTGCAGAGCTTTCAGCGGCCGAAATTACGCCAATAGGCTATCTATACCTTTCATCAAGGCTTGGAGGGTATATGGCAGAAGGCGCCAAATTTGAACAGGCGGCAATTAATATTCGTGCACAATATTTTTCAAATATTTATCGTCTAGGACGAACAGATATTAGACAGTATGTTAGGTACGACTTTACAAGGGGTGCGGCAAGGTTTAATGGTGAACGTGAGTATGTGGTTTTAAATAGAGATTATGGTATCCGGGGTCTCCGAAGCCCTAGCCTTTTCGGAGAAACTCGTTTAATGTTAAATTTTGAAACAATTTTCTTTTCTCCCCACTACATTTATGGCTTTCGTCCTGCTTTTTTTGTTTTTGCAGACTTTGGTTTGGTTGGGAGTGCCGATGAGCTTGTATATGCAAATCCACTTTATAGTGCTTTTGGTGTTGGAGTAAGGTTTAAAAATGAGAGTTTGATTTTCCCAGCATTTATTGTAAGGTTAGCTTATTATCCTCGAATACCTATTAATGCTGATGTTGCTTACTGGTATTTATCTACTGAAAGTAGAAGACGATTTGAGCAGTTTAGAATTAGAGAGCCTTACATTTTTCAGTATGAATAGCTCGTTTAAACTTTTGAATGCAATTGTTGTTTACCTATAAAACAAATAAAATGGAAAAAACAATTTTAGTAACAGGCGGAACTGGATACATAGGTTCATGGGTAGTTAAAGAGCTACTAGAAAAAGGGTACAGAGTGAGAGTAAATGTACGTTCAATGGAAAAGGTTGAAAAATACGCTCACATTAAAAATCTACCTAATGCCGATTCGCATCTTGAAATTTTTGAAGCCGATTTACTAGTCGATGGCTCCTTCGACAAAGCAGCAGATGGTGCCGATGCAATAATTCACCTGGCATCGCCATTTACCCTTCGTTTTAAGGATCCGCTGAAGGATTTGGTTGAACCGGCAGTAAAAGGAACTCGAAACGTTTTAAATGCTGCCAATAAATCTGCGACTGTCAAACGTGTTGTCCTTACATCAAGCGTTGCAGCCGTACATGGCGATAATATTGACATGATGGAGTTGGGAGTAAAAGAGTTCACCGAAGAGCATTTCAACACTACAAGTTCTCTTAAGCATCAGCCTTATTCATTTTCAAAGGTTCAAGCAGAAAAGGAGGCCTGGAAAATCCATTCAGAACAAGATAAATGGAGCTTAGTGGTTATTAACCCCTCTTTTGTAATGGGGCCATCCCTAACAGGTCGGTCTAATTCAGAAAGTCTCCAACTTATGAAAGATTTGCTCTCTGGAAAGTATCGATTTGGAGCGCCAGAACTCTATTTTGGATTTGTTGATGTAAGAGATGTGGCAAAAGCCCATGTGCTTGCATTGGAAAACGAAAACCTTACAGGTCGTTTCATCCTTGCAGAACGTGTGGCTTCTTTTATGGATTTAGTTGCTGTTGTTAATCGAAATTTCCCAAAACAGTATAAGCTCCCCAAAATGGTAGCACCTAAACCTTTGCTTTTACTTGTAAGTAGGATGTTTGGTCTTACTCCAAAATTTGTTAAGCGAAATGTAGGGCATCCAATTGCTTTTAATACTAATCGAAGCAAACAGGAACTAGGCTTAGCATATACTCCTTTTGAACAAACGGTGGTTGATATGGTGAAGCAGTATAGAGAAAATTAACTTCGTTTTTTTCTCTAACCCTATAATTATCTACCTTTGCGCCTATGCGCGAATCTTATTTTTACAGGATAAAAAACTTAGATCGTTTTGTCCAGAATCTTGCCCATGAAGTTGAAAATGCCGGTATTGGTGTTTTGCTTCGTGGGAAAGATAATTTCCCTATTCCTGAAACTACTTTTAAAAGCCGTTTCGATATTGCAGCTGCAATAGGTGCACGTTCAACTTGTAATCCATCATCGGATCATTTTGATTCGCTTGATACCTTCTTAGAATCGAATAACGATTGGGCATTTGGTTATTTTGGTTACGATCTTAAAAACCAAGTTGAGAATTTGGACTCTAGCAACCCAGATAGCATTGGGTTTCCCGATCTGTACTTTTTTGTACCAAAGATTCTTGTATTGGTTGTAAATCGGGATGCTGAATTTAAATATTACAAAAGCGATATTTCACCAAACGAGATTGATGATCTGATAAAAAGGCTAGAGGCGGATCATAACGTTAATGTGCAAGAAGAGCTTGCTATTACATTTCATTCTCATTTCTCTTATTCCGATTACATTAAAACTGTTAATGAGGTTAAGAACCATATAGCACTAGGTGATATTTATGAGATGAACCTTTGCCAAGAGTTCTTTTCAGATGATGTGCGGCTTTCGCCTTGGGCTACTTTTAACAAGTTGTACGAAAAATCGCCTACGCCCTTTGGTGCTTTTGTTCGGTTATCCGATAAGTATTTAATGTGTGCCAGTCCCGAACGTTACCTTCGGAAAGATGATTCGTTGCTTTTTAGCCAACCTATCAAGGGAACTGCACCGCGCATGGCCACTCAAGAGGAAGATAATCAATGTATTGAACGTCTTAAATCAGACCCAAAAGAGCAGGCGGAAAATGTAATGATTGTCGATTTGGTTAGAAACGATTTGTCTAGAATTGCTAAGAGAGGAAGCGTTAGGGTGAATGAGCTTTGCGGAATCTATTCGTTTCGGCAGGTGCACCAAATGATTTCGACCATTTCATGTGAATTACAAACTGGGTTGCGTCCTTCGGATCCATTTAAGGTTTCATTTCCAATGGGGTCTATGACTGGTGCACCAAAGGTCAGAGCGATGGAGTTAATTGAGCATTTTGAACGTTCAAAGCGTGGATTGTATTCTGGAGCAGTGGGATACTTTATGCCTAATGGCGATTTTGATTTTAATGTGGTTATTCGTAGCTTGCTTTACAATTGCACAAATAGGTATCT
The DNA here is from genome assembly GCF_013265555.1 of Tenuifilum thalassicum. Lineage (GTDB taxonomy): Bacteria > Bacteroidota > Bacteroidia > Bacteroidales > Tenuifilaceae > Tenuifilum > Tenuifilum thalassicum. The sequence continues at coordinate 1,307,143 of NZ_CP041345.1, forward strand.
CTCGTTTACAGTAGGTGGAGCAATAACTTTTAAGTCGAAACCTGATGCTGAGTATCGGGAGTGTCTAGTTAAAGCTAGAGCTATTTTAGAAACGCTAAATGCCAAGCTTGATGTTAAAGAGTAAATTCCTAGATTTTATTAGTGAACATAATTTATTTTCCGAACACGATAAATTATTGGTTGGGGTAAGTGGTGGTATCGATTCCATGGTGCTACTACATCTACTTGTAAATAGTGGCTTTAACGTAGGGGTTTCTCACTGTAACTTTAATTTAAGGGGTGAAGAATCCGATGCCGATGAGCAGTTTGTGCGCTACCACTGCCTAATGAATGGTATCCCAATTCATACAATTGCTTTTGATACCAAACAGTATGCATTGGAGAATGGCCTTTCAATACAGGTTGCTGCACGTGAGTTGCGTTATAACTATTTTGATGAGATATGTAAAGAACATAAATATTCGCATATTGCAATCGCACATAATCTGAACGATTCTGTTGAAACGGTGCTTTTAAATCTTGCTCGGGGAACCGGTTTAAAGGGTTTAACTGGGATTAAGCCAGTTAATGGCAAAATTATCCGTCCACTTCTTTTCGCAACTCGTTCGCAAATTGCCGATTATGCAAAGGAAAATAACATTTCTTTTCGGGAGGACTCCAGTAACGCATCAACAAAATATAAGCGAAATTTTATACGTCATAAGGTGATGCCTTTACTAAGGGAGCTAAACCCCTCAGCAGATTACTCAATTTATAATACGGCTCAACATCTTAATGAGGCTCAAATACTTGTAGAAAGGCAGCTTGCACAAATTCAGGAAGATTTAATATCTGTTAATGATGATAAAGTTCTAATTGACATTGAAAAGCTGCTTAAAGAGTCTGCTGGCAATTACTTTTTAGTGAATTTTCTTGCAACATATGGTTTTACGCCATTTCAGGCAGCCGAGGCATATAAGCTTACAGCTTCAAGTCCTGGAAGTAGGGTAGAGTCGGAATCTCATGTAGTTTATAGGGATCGGAGTTACTTAATTCTTCAGCATAAACAACTACAAAATGATGATGTTGGTGTAACTATTGCTGCGAACGATACATTCATAGAATCGCCTGTAAAACTTAGCATTAACATTGTTGATTATACCGAAGGTTATACTTTGGAAAAAGACATGAATGTTGCAAATCTAGATTTTCAAAAGTTAAAATTCCCACTTACTATTAGGAAGTGGAAACCTGGCGACCGTTTTGTACCTTTTGGTATGAAAGGATTTAAAAAAGTTAGCGATTTCCTTGTTGACAATAAGGTCCCCTTAGCCGATAAAAACAATGTGTACGTACTAACAACTGCAGGTGAAATTGCTTGGGTTATAGGTTATAGAATTGATAATAGGTTTAGTTTAAGCGAAAGTTCAAATAAGATTTTTAAGATAAAGCTCCTCGTCAGCAACTAGCTTTCATATTCTGAAAGTTCTAACCAGCGCATCTCTTTATCCTCAAGCATTTTTGTAATTTCGCTATAACGTGTTGACTTTTCAACCAGTTCATCAGGGTTAAGGGTGCCACTATTAAGCAATTCTTCTATCTCCTTTTTTTCTTTTTCTAGCTTTTCAATGTCAATAGTTAGCTGTTCCAACTCTTTCTTTTGAGCATATGTAAGCTTGTTCTTATTTCGCTCTTTTTGTTGTGGTTTGTTTTTGGTCTTTGCCCTCTGCTTTGCTTGATTATCGGTTTCTTTTTCTTGCTCTTTTAACCATTGACGATATTCCGTGTAGTTTCCAGGGAAACCACTTATCTCACCATCGCCTTCAAATATAAGTAGCCCATCTACTATCTTATCCATGAAGTAGCGGTCGTGAGAAACAACAATAACTACTCCCGGAAAATTTGCAAGGTAATCTTCAAGAACGTTTAGGGTAAATATATCTAGGTCGTTTGTAGGCTCATCAAGAATTAAAAAGTTTGGATTTTGCATTAGAATAGTAAGCAGATAAAGCCTACGCTTCTCACCGCCACTCAATTTGCGGACATAGGTATATTGTTTATCGGGTGGAAACAGGAAGTTGTTTAGAAACTGAGAAGCAGTTATGGTTTTGCCATTGGCAAGTGTTATCACATCTGCTATTTCGCGCACAACATCAATAACTTTGGTATCGTCGGGGATATTCATTCCACCTTGGCGGTAGTATGCAATTTTAAGGGTTGGCCCTGGGTCAATTACACCCAAATCGGGTGGTAGGCTGCTGGTTATAAGATTTAGAAAGGTTGTTTTGCCAGTACCGTTAGCACCAACTATACCAAGTCTTTCAAAACGGTTAAATGTGTATGAAAAATCCTTAAGAATTACTTTGCTTCCAAAACTTTTTGACAAACCCTTTACCTCCATTATCTTTTTGCCCAAGCGCGAGGCGCTTACATTTATCTCAAGGTTATCGGTTTGTAAATTTTGCGAAGCCGTTTCACGAAGCTTGTAAAAAGCGTCGATGCGGTATTTAGCCTTAGTGCCTCTCGCCTGAGGCATTCGTTGCATCCATTCCGTTTCGCGCCTCAATAGGTTGCTAGCCTTGTCTATCTCTGCTTGCTTAGCACGTATACGTTCATCTCGCTTTTCTATAAAGTATGAGTAGTTCCCATTGTATGTATACACCTGTTTGTTATCTATTTCAATGATATCGGTACAAACACGGTCGAGGAAGTATCGATCGTGAGTAACCATTAGTAACGTTTTTTGAGAGCGGGTAAGGTAATCTTCAAGCCATTCAACCATCTCCAAGTCAAGGTGGTTGGTGGGTTCGTCAAGTATTAGTAAATCAGGGTTGCTGATAAGAATTGCAGCAAGAGCAACGCGCTTACGCTGACCACCTGATAGAAAATCTACTCGTTGGTTAAACTCATTTAGCTTAAGGACCGAAAGAATTTGCTTTGCTTTTTGCTCTCTATCCCAGATATTAAGCCGATCCATTTCATCAATAGCATGTTGAAGTTCGTCCTTATCGGCTTTTTCAAGTGCCAATTCATATTTTCGAATCGCTAGTGAGATTTCATCGTCAGCATTAAATACATTTTCTAAGACAGTACTAGATAGGTTGAGTTGAGGTTCCTGTGGAAGATAGCCAAAGCTAATATCATTTCGAAAGGTAACTTTCCCCGAATCAGGAGTATCAGCGCCTGCAAGAATGTTAAGCAGCGTACTTTTACCAGTACCGTTACGCGCCACAAGTGCTGTTCGTTGATTTTTAAATAAGCTAAGCGATACGTCGCTTAAAACCTCTAAATCGCCAAACGACTTGTAAATTTTTTCTGCTTGTAAGTATATTGTTGCCAAAACTTTCTCTTTTTTAGTACTTGCAAAGGTAAGAAATTGTTTAGATGATTTTATTTACGTTAAACAATACGCCCAATTTTATGGTTATTATTGGTATCAGATTATCTTTATGACAAAATTTATGACGATGTCATCTAAAAAGGAGTTATATAGTTTTGTAATAGACTATTTTAGTAGCACGCGACCAGTTGCTGAGACGGAGTTGAACTATACAACTCCCTATGAGCTTTTGGTAGCTGTAATTTTAAGCGCTCAGTGCACCGATAAGCGTGTTAACATGATAACCCCTGGCTTTTTTAAACGTTTCCCAGATGCTAAGAGTCTATCGAATGCTACTGTTGAAGAGGTTTATGAACTTATTAAGAGCTGTTCATATCCCAACAATAAAGCTAAAAACCTTTTGGGAATGGCAAAAACTCTAATGGATGAGTTTGATGGTATTGTGCCTTCGGATATTGAACTTTTGCAACGATTACCAGGAGTTGGTCGTAAAACAGCCAACGTGATTGCATCTGTGGTTTTCAATAAGCCTGCAATGGCCGTAGATACACATGTTTTTCGTGTGGCAAATAGAATTGGGCTGGTGAGCAATGCCAAAACGCCCCTTGCTGTTGAGCGGCAGCTTATAAAACATTTTCCTCAAGACCTTATTCCTAAAGCGCATCATTGGTTAATTTTGCATGGCCGTTATATCTGCATTGCACGTAAACCCAAATGCGAAGAATGTGGATTAACTCCTGTTTGCAAAGAGTATAAGAAAATTAGTAGGAAGAAGGAAAAATAAAAAGGGACATTTGTTTGTCCCTTTCGATTCATCTCTTCCTTCTATTAAAGTTTAACTATTGCTCCAATGGTGATAAATCCACTTGTTGCAATATTGTCTAGATCTACCCCAAGCCCAAAGCTATTGGTTATATCGGTGTTATTATTGTCTTTAACCGAAATTCTACTATAGCCAAAATTGAATCCATTAATATGAGCCTCAAGCTGAACCTTTTCTGAAAGATTATATGCTATTCCCGGTGAGGCGTTAATGCTTAAGGTTGATGTTTTGGGGCCTGTTGTTGTAGTGGAACCTACTTTTGATTTTTCTACGCTATATGCAAACCCTACATTTGCTTGAGCAAATAACGAAAACTTATTTACGGTAAATGCATAGTAGCGAACAAATGGTGTAACACCAAATGAAGTTGTGCGATCAATTTGCTCTGGGTTACCTGGTGTTTTGGTATTATTTAAATTAAAAGATAAGCTTGTTCCTACTGCGAGCTTGTCGTTTAAAAACATACCAGCCATAGGTGCAAACGCAAAGCTAGTAACCTTTTGTTTATCTACGGAGGTGTTTCCGTTATCAACCTTTCCACCTGTCATGGAGAGACCTATATTCCCTCCAACAAAAAGTTGTGCAAATACTTGCGATGTTAATAAAAGGATAATAGATAAAGCAATGATTCTTTTCATAACGTTCATTTTTAGTTTTAAAGTTACATGCAAATATATTCAATTATGTAGAAAGGCCAACCTGGTGTAGTTAGCCTTTAACTGTGACCCCGGAGGTATTAGTTCCGCTATGCTCCATGACCCCTCCTATCGCAGTTGTGTGATAAGTTGTAATAAAAAAAAGAAAGGTCAACTTGAAACTGTTGACCTTCGATGTGACCCCGGAGGGATTAGTTCCGCTAAGCTCCATGATCCCTCCTGGTCTACAAGTTGAAATAAAAGGTTTTAATAACCAAGAAAGGCCAACCTGGTATGGTTAGCCTTTAACTGTGACCCCGGAGGGATTAGTTCCGCTACGCTCCATGATCCCTCCTACCGCAAAAGGGTAGGGGATTGTTGTGGTAAAAAGAAAAAAGGCCAACCGATAACCGATTGACCTTTCTTGTGACCCCGGAGGGATTCAAACCCCCGACCTTCAGAACCGGAATCTGACGTTCTATTCAGCTGAACTACGGGGCCAAATTTGTTTGCAAATATATCCTAGTTTAGGTACTTTTACAACTGTTGGCTCACTATTTATTCGTTTCCTGTTATAAACCAATGACAACCATGAAAAAAAAGATTTTAGCAGTTCTACTAGTACTGACTTACAGTTGTGCATTCTCGCAAGTAGTATTTATTATCGACTCAGTGCCTCAATCAACAAAATCAGAGGATACAATCTTTTTAGCATCTGAACTAAATGGTTGGATGCCAAATGATAAAAGCATGGCTTTTGATAAGGTTGATGGCAAGTATATCTTAACGTTAAATGCAAATCCTGATACTTTTGAGTATAAAGTTTCAAAAGGTAGCTGGAAAATGGTTGAGGTTGATGAGAAGGGAAACGACATAAGGAATAGAATTTACTTTCCCAAAAAGGATACTGTTTTTTTAAGAGTTAAAGGATGGCGCGATGATTTTAAAAGGAATCCAAAAAAATCAACAGCATCAAAGAATGTCAGGTTTCTCCCTACAAATATAGAGATGCGCAAGTTAAAACGAAAGCGTACAGTTAGGGTTTATCTTCCTCCAAATTATCATAAAAGACAAGCATTCCCTGTAATTTATATGCACGATGGACAGAATGTTTTTGACGATGCTACATCTTTTGCTGGAGAGTGGGGGATTGATGAGATTATGGATAGCTTATATCATGCCCGTGGTTTTTCAGCAATAGTAGTTGCCATTTATAACGATAGTAAAGAGCGGCTAAATGAGTATTCTCCTTGGCGAAACGACTCTCTTGGTTATGGTGGCGATGGCGATAAGTATGCCGATTTCATTGTAAATGACCTTAAGCCTTACATGGATAGAAACTTCAGAACAAATCCATTACCTCAGTACAATGCAATAATAGGGAGCTCAATGGGTGGTTTAATCTCACTTTATATTGGATTAGAGTATCCAAAGGTGTTTGGTAGGGTAGGAGTGTTTTCACCTTCATTATGGTTTTCGCCTGAAGTGTTTAGCTATGTATCGAAAAAGAAACGGAGAAATAATCAGCGATTCTATTTGCTTGCTGGAGAAAAGGAGGGAGAGAAAATGGTTGAAAATTTAAAGCTACTTGAAGGATACATGTATTCAAATGGCTATGATAGCCCAGATTATCTGAAAATTAAAATTGCACCCGATGGAAGACATTCGGAGTGGTTTTGGAAAAGAGAATTTGTTGAAGCTATTGAGTATTTGTTTGGAATATAATTTTTTTTGATTTGATGTTCAGGTTTTCAAAAAAAATATTAATTTTATTTTGATATTGTAAATTAAACTAAACTAAACTAAACATTACGACTATGGAAAACATGAAGTATGCTGGTTTTTGGTGGCGTTTTTTAGCCTATCTAATTGATGCAATAGTTCTTTGGGTGGTTAACCTTATTGTAATTTCACCATTAATTGGATTATTTGGGCTTTCAGCAGCTAGTTCTATGTCAGCTGATATGACGCAATCAGAAGCCATTGGTATGGCTGGAGCATTCTTTGGAGCTGCAATGGTTACTAATTTAGCGTTAATTGTAATTGCATGGCTTTACTTTGCAATAATGGAATCGTCAAAGTTCCAGGGTACTCTTGGTAAAATGGCTATAGGTATCATTGTTACCGATTTGGAAGGGAATAGGATTTCTTTTGCACGTGCAACTGGCCGCTATTTTGGGAAAATACTTTCTAGCATGATCTTATTGATAGGTTATATCATGGCTGGTTTTACCGAGAAAAAACAGGCATTGCATGATATGCTTGCATCAACATTAGTTTGGAAAAAGTAGTTTTATCGTTTTATTAATTAAAAAGGGTATCGTTTTCGATACCCTTTTAAGTTATTGCAGTATAGTTACTTCAAAATCAAGTTTTTTAATTTCTTCCCAAAAGGTTGTATATGATTTACTGGTTATTCGGGCATTGTCCATAACTATTTTTTTACCCAGTATTGCAAATGGTGCAAGCGACATGGCTACCCTATGATCGTTTTGCGAGTCACATTCAAGTTGCTTTAACTTATTAAGATTAGATTTCCCGTCAAATTCCAGAATTTCTGTTTGATTCTCTTGTTTTACGATAATCTTTGCCCCAATTTTTTCAAACTCTTTTTGAATGGCTTCAAGTCTATCAGGTTCTTTTGTGTGAAATTTCTCTGTTCCTGTAATTGAGAAAGGAATACCCAATCCTAGGCAGGTAAAAAGGACAGCTGGTGCCAAATCGGACTGATTTTTAAAATCATAGCTAAAATGATTAGCCACCTTGCCCTTGCGCTTAATAATTACTGAATCTTCTTTAATTAGTGTTTTAACACCAAGATTTTCAAAAATATTAATAACTGCTGTGTCGCATTGAAAGCTATCAGGTTTCAGTCCAGTTATCTCAACTTCCCCCTTTTCTGAAAGGGCAACCGCTTCGTACCAATACGAGGATAAAGACCAGTCTGCCTCAACATTTAACTCACTACCATCGTTTATCTGATGTTCAATTAGAACTTCGTTTTCATCCCAATCAACGTTAACACCCATAAACTGTAAGGCTCGAAGTGTCATGGTTGGATAATCTTCTTTAAGTATCCAATCCTTAAGTTCCTCTATATCATCGATACTAGATTGCGGATTGATGAGCATTCGTGCCTCAATCATTTTGCTATAAATGGAACCCTCAACTCTAAGTATTTTTCCTCTTAGATTCTTACCTATAATTCGTAGAGGAGGATTACCAAAACGTTCTTCGTATTTTACCTCCAAGCCATTCTTTTGGAGTAATGTGGCAATTTTTTCGGTAGCACTCCCTTTTAAAATGTTAGAGGATGAGATAACCCATTCGCCACCAAAGTACTTAATGAAGGATTGAATATGCCTTAGGGCTTGTGCCGATTTCCCCGATTTGCCTTTAAGCCCTTTCTTGAATATATCATGATTAATTATTTCAACCCCTTCGGTATCCTTCTGAATGGCGCTTTGCTTTAATGATGTGTCTTTTAAAACTCTTATGACTAGCTGTTTGTATGAAACTGTTCGTGTTGGAGGAATGTTTACCATTCCTTTTATTTTAGAGTCATTTTTGATTATTTGATATTTTACCATTTTGTTAGGGTTTAAAAATTGCAATGCTGTAAAAGTAAAAAAATAATTTATTACCTATTCATAAGTTTAAGGTCTAGCTTATGTTTGAGTTCATCGGGATTAATGTCATAATCAATTCGTCCATTATCGGCAATACTTATTTTCCCAGTTTCTTCTGATACTATTATTACCAAAGCATCAGTTGCTTCAGTTAATCCTAAAGCTGCCTTATGGCGCATTCCAAAATGTGGAGGAAGATTAAGGTTCTCTGAAATTGGAAGTACACAGCGAGCAGCAACAATCATATTATTATCAATAATTACTGCCCCATCGTGCAAGGGACTATTTTTGAAAAAGATATTTTCAAGTAATCGGGCAGATATGTTGGCATTGATAATATCGCCTGTTTCGGCATAAACCTCAAGATTCGAGTTTCGAGCAATAACTATTAATGCGCCTGTTTTTGTTAAGGAAAGGTTCGTACATGCTCGCGAAATAGATTCAGTATCAATAAGTATTTTGCTCGAAGGTTCATTACCTAAAATGGATTCAATAGCGTTTTTACCCTTTGATGTATATTTTGCTCCAAGGATAAGTAGAAACTTCCTTATTTCTTGTTGAAAAAGAATGATTAATGCAATTACTCCTACCCCAATTACTTGTCCTAAAATGCTACCCAGCAGTTCCATGTTTAGGGCTTTAACAACAAGCCACACTACATAAAGCAGTACAATCCCAGAGAAGATATTCATGGCTGCAGTGCCCCTTATAAGCAGGTAGAACTGATAAAGCAGGAACGCAACGATAAAAATATCGATGATGTCAAGTATCCGAATATGAATAAAAAGTGGTGTAAGGAAGCAGCCCATGCTTATATAAATTGGAATTCAGGTTGGCTATTAACAATATTCATTAGTTTTATTGCTTCAACAGCGGGCCTAACATCGTGCACCCTTAGAATCGATGCGCCTTTCTGCAAGGCTATTGTATTTAATATGGTAGTTCCATTTAAAGCCTTTTCGGGCGAAATGCCTAGTGCTTTGTAAATCATCGATTTTCTTGAAATGCCAACAAGCAATGGCAGTTCAAGTAGGCGGAATGTTTCAAGGTTTTTAAGAATGGTGTAATTATGTTCGATGGTCTTACCAAAACCAAAACCTGGGTCTATAATTATGTCCTTAACGTTGTGTTGTTTTAGCTTCTCTATCTTTTCATTAAAAAAAAGTACAAGCTCCCTAATTACATTTTCGTAAGTTGGGTTCTGTTGCATATTTTCAGGTGTTCCTTTCATGTGCATAAGAATGTAAGGAACATTTAGCTCAGCAACGGTTTTAAACATTGCTGAATCAATTTCGCCTGCCGAAATATCGTTTATAATATCAACGTTAAAATCCTTAACTACTCTTTTAGCAACCGACGAACGAAAGGTATCGACCGAGATAATTGCATCGGGAAATTTTTTTCTAATGGCAGTAAGAGCTTTGTTTAAGCGTTTCATCTCCTCATTTTCCGAAACAGGTTTAGAGCCAGGACGTGTAGAACAAGCTCCAACATCAATTATATCTCCGCCCTCTGCAAGTATTTGCTGAGCTCTTTTGGCAATGCTGTAAGAAGACCTGTATCTGCTGCCGCTAAAAAATGAATCTTTTGTAACATTAATAATTCCCATTACAAATGGCTTGTCTATTGTAATGAGTTTTCCGTTACAGTGTAACGTCTTTCTGGGAATAAAAACTGAACGTTGTTGTTCCATTTTTTTCTATATTGCAAAATATTTCAGATGCTAAAATTACTAAACATTAAATTAAGTTTTACTATTGTTGGTTTTTAATTTTATTATTCATGGCTTTAATAGTAATAGAAGGACTTGATGGTGCGGGAAAATCAACCCAAATTGATAAGCTCACAAAAATATTAAACGATAATTCAATCCCTAATCACTTTCTTCATTTTCCAAGAGTCGATACTCCATTTTTTGGGGAGCTTATTGCTCGGTTCTTACGTGGCGATTTGGGCGATATTAATTCTGTGGACCCTTACGTTGTAGCCCTTTTATATGCAACTGATAGAATGGATGCGGCAGCACAGATTAAAAGTTGGCTCGATAAGAATCATGTGGTTTTACTTGACAGATATGTTTATTCTAATGTTGCATTTCAGTGTGCAAAACTTAAAAACGATGATGAAATTAATAGGTTGCGTGAATGGATACTAAAGCTTGAGTTCGAATACTTTGACATCCCAAAACCCGATTTAAATATTTTCTTGAATGTCCCCTTTGAGTTTACCAGAAGTAAGCTAACACAACAACGTATAGGTGATTCCCGTTCCTATTTAAATGGGAAGGATGATATTCATGAGAAAGATTTAGAGTTTCAAAGAAGAGTCCGTAGAATATACTTAGAGCAAGAAAAGAACGATGCAAACTTTGTGGTATTAAATTGCGATAACAACAAAGGGCAGATGTTGCCACCCGATGATATTTCAACCATGATATTGAAGGAAATCAATAAACGAAAATTGTTAAACCATTAAAAAGGTTATAGCCATGAATAAAAAATTTACCCTTCTTGCTAGATATCTTTTAGCCATTGTTTTCATTTTCTCTGGTTTTGTAAAGGGGGTTGACCCCTGGGGTACTGCCTATAAACTACATGATTACTTCTTGGCTTTTCATCTTGATTTTCTTGATAACCTTTCTCTTGTTTTCTCATTTATTCTTTGTGTAGCAGAACTTTATATTGGTTTACTGCTATTGTTTGGCGTTAAGTTGCGTTTAGCAGCTTGGGGAGCATTTCTTTTTATGCTTGTTTTTACGCCTTTAACTTTAATATTGGCATTAACTAATCCGATTTCAGACTGTGGGTGTTTTGGCGATGCTATTAAACTATCTAACTGGGGAACATTCATAAAAAATATCTTCTTTTTTATTGCTGCTGCAATTCTTTTTGCATCTCGTAAATCAATTACTTCAAAGTTTAGCGTGTTAAAAGAGTTTGCTGTAGCTATACTCTTATTGGCTATTTCTCTTTTGCCATCGATTCATGGTATCAGGCATCAACCTTTAATCGATTTTAGACCTTTTCATGTTGGTGCTAACCTACTTGACTATACTACTGTCCCCGATGATGCTCCGCAAGATGTTTATAAGACGATTCTTTACTATGAAAAGGATGGAGTGGTTAAAGAGTTTGACGAGTCTAACTATCCGTGGAATGATTCTACGTGGACTTTTGTCGATTCAAAATCGTATTTAGTACAAAAAGGATATACTCCACTAATTAATAATTTTGTGGTTTACTCCGAAGATGGGCATAATTATACCGATTCCATTTTATATTCTGATGGCTATTTACTGCTTCCTGTTATACCTTACACGAAATACCTTACAAAAGAAGCCGATGAAGTTTTCAATAAAATTAACAAAAAGGCATTTGAAAAAGGAATTAAGATTTTTGGTTTAGTCTCAGCATCGGGTAAAGACTTACTCGACCTTGAACAAAAACATAGGTTGTTCTTTCCTATGCTGCAGGCCGATGAGGTCATGCTTAAAACGATTGTCCGTTCTCAGCCTGGTCTACTCTTGCTTTATAATGGAACAATTATTGGTAAATGGCATTGGAGAGATATTCCTAAAGATTTGCTTGATGTTAAGAATCCTCATGCCTATCTTATAAAAACTCTTAAAAAGAGTAATGAAAACTATCAGGTTTTGGCAATATCCATATCTTTACTTTTACTATTACTTCTTATAAATGTTAATACCAAAAATCGGAGATAGATGAATATGAATACATTTAAAAGAGTTTTTATTGGGTTTCTTATTCTTTTGTCATACTCGGCTATTCGAGCCGATGAGGGCATGTGGATGCTCAATAAAATTAGCCAAAACATCCCCGCAATGAAGGCTTTAGGTTTTAAACTTACAGCCGAGGATATATACAGCATAAACCACTCATGTTTAAAAGATGCCATTGTTCAATTCGATGATGGAACTTGTAGCGCTGAGCTTGTTTCCGCTAATGGTTTGTTTTTTACAAACCATCACTGTGGTCTTGATGCAGTTCAAGAGCTGAGTTCTGTTTCAAATAATCTTTTAGAAAATGGATATTGGGCTTCAAACTATGAACAGGAATTGCCAGTTCATGGTAAAACAGCACTTATTCTACAAGACATATCCAATGTTACTGTTGAGATTTTAGATGGGATTAGTAACTCATTATCAAATGAGGATTACTTTAGAGCTATTGAACAAAAAATGCAATATTTAGAAGACTCCATAACATTAGCAACCGGATACTACACAATTATTCGCCCTTTTTATAACTACAACGAGTTTTACATGTTTCGTTATAAACGCTATCGTGATGTTAGGCTTGTAGGTGTCCCACCATCATCGATTGGAAATTTTGGTGGAGATATCGATAATTGGCATTGGCCACGCCATACTGGTGATTTTTGTGTTTTTCGAATATATACCTCACCCGATGGAAGCCCTGCTGATTATAGCCCCAAGAATATTCCCTTAAAACCGAAGCGATTCCTAAAGATAAGCCTTCAGGGCGTTAATGAAGGCGATTTTGCTATGATTATCGGATTTCCTGGAAGAACCCATAGGTATGCAACCTCTTTCGAAGCACTTTACAACAGGGAAGTAGTCGCTAATTTTAAACGCAATGTTTGGGGGGAGATGATTAGAGCAATTAAAAAAGCGCAGGAGACTGATCCAGCCATAAAGGTTGACTACACAGACAAGCACGATTACTTGGTAAACTTTTACCAAAAAGATGTGTGGCAGGCGGAATCGATGTACAACTACAATGTTGTTGAACGTTTAGCTGCGCGCGAAGATAGCCTCAAGGCCTGGGCTAATAGGAACCCGTTCCTGTTTAGCAGGTATGTGACAAGCCTGCCTGTAATTAAAAACTATTTTGAAACTGCCACCAAAAATAGGTGGGAGGAAACAGAAGGTGCTCTATCTGCATTGTCGTACCCTGTTGATATTCATAATGTTATAAATGCTTGTAACAATTTTATTAGCGTTATTTTTGAACAAGGTAAACCCTATAGTAGGCTTAGCTTTAAAAAGGATTATATTAGGATTGAGGCAAAAAAAATAGAAAAGCATCTACCTGATATTTTTGAAGGGTACCATATTTATCCCGATGCTCAACTTTACTCCATAGCATTCGGTACCTTAATTAATAGTATTGGAGATGTAAGTAATATAAAGTTGCTTAGCTCCATTAAGAAAATTGATAATATTAATGTCTCTTATCCTTATTATGTGCGTGCTTTTTATGAAAAATCATATTTTTCCTCCCCCGACAACTTAAAACGACTTATTAAAAGACCATACAGAGACTCTTTAATAAATGATCCTTTCCTTCTCCTTTATCACAGCTATAGTATGTTATGGGATTCTATTTACAGTTCAAGGTATAAGGTTGAGCAAGATTACAAGAGAGCCATGCAGCTTTTCACACGTGGAGTTATGGAGATGAAAAAAGGTAAACTCCTTTATCCCGATGCCAACTCTACACCACGTTTAACATATGGTAAGGTAAAAGGATATAAGCCTGCCGATGGCTTATACTACAAACCTTTTACAACGCTCGATGGAGTGATGGAGAAAGAAAGTAAAACCGAAGATATCTTTAAAGTTCCTTCTAAGTTGAAACAGCTTTGGGAACGAAAAGATTATGGGAGATATGGTAAGGATGGTGTAATGCCAGTTTGCTTCCTTACCGATAATGATATAACAGGAGGAAATTCTGGGAGTGCAGTGCTTGATGCAAATGGGAATTTAATAGGAATAGCATTTGATGGAAATGCTGAAGCAATGGCCTGTGATTTTATGTATGAACCCGAAACGCAAAGAACCATTGTAGTTGACATTCGCTATGTTCTTTTTATTATTGATAAGTTTGGAGAATGCCAACACATAATGAATGAATTAGAAACAGTTTAGTGTAACATCTTTTAAATTAAGAGGCTGTCTCAACCTTGGGACAGCCTCTTTTTTGTTTCAGCTCAAATCAACCTAAAAACGCAAATTCTATATTTGCATAAGCATCTTATATGCTTTTAGTCGTTACACTCATTTGAGGTGGGTTGTGCAAGTGCTTTTTAACAGCACACTGATCTGCTGCTTTTATTACTGCATCCTTATACTTTTCTGGAAAGTCTGATGGCAAATTAATCTCTAACTCTAACTTTTCTATCATGTGAGTTTGAGGATTAAACTGGTGCCTTTGTACAATTTTGATATTTTCGGTAGGAATACCTCTTTGATCGCAAAATGATTTTACATATATCCCTGCACAGGTGCCAATGGATGCCAAAAATAACGAAAATGGTGCAGGACCCTCATTATCGCCACCACCATAAATTGGTTGGTCGGTTAGAATGTCGTGCTCTCCTATGTGAGCAATTACCTGTTTTTTACCTTTAAATGTTACTTCAAATTCCATATCTCGATTAATTTAATTTTTCACAAAAATACTCTTTAATAACATATAAACATGCAAATATGTATATGTGTTTATTTGGAGTTATTCTAAATAATGTTAATTGTTTTATATTAGAGATCTATTTAAAAGCATAACTCTTAAATTCTATGAATGCAAACGTTAAAAAATGAGGGGTGGCTTTTAGATAAGCCACCCCTCAAGGGTAAAACACACTTTAGCAGCTATTAATTTTTAATAAACTGTTTTGTTATTGGCTCTTTTTCATCATCTATTGAGATTGTATAAATGCCGGGTGCCAAATCGTTAATATTTATGCTTGTATTTCTTTCGTTTAACATTTGGAACTTAACAACTGCTCCTCTCATATCGTAAATCCTTGCTGAAACTTCACCTTCTATTCCATTAAGCATAATATTTAGGCTTTCTTTTGCAGGATTAGGGTAAATCGTGAATATCTCAACCTTTTCATTACCTAAATCTTCAGCAAAAGGAGTATCAGTTGTTGGAGCCGATGAGCTGCTAGTTATATTCACACTGTAATCCTCAACCTCACCGTAGGTAAATGTTTCGCAAGCGGTTGGGGCAGCGTTATACTTCATGCTCACACGCATGCGGGTTACGCCAAGCGTTGCTGTTGATGGTATGCTTACAGTTGCCGATAGCGTGCTGCTACTTGATGATGAGCCTGAAACCACCTTTTCGGAGTCCTCAAAGGTTCCATTGTGGTTAAAGTCAATCCAGATGGCCCAGTACTCTGTATATGAGCTGCTACTGAATCCTGCGCTTATGTAGATAGTATTTGAAGAACCCCTTGCTACGGTAGCTTGCATGCTAGTCATATCCTTGTAACCACCATCATTACCAGATGTACGGTTAATTCCTGCAAACTGAACCAGGTCAATCCACTCGTAGCTGGAGTTTTTGCCCTTTGAAGTACAGTAGCTTACCGACGAGCCGCTTTCGGTAGTAAAGCTAACCTGGCTACCGTATGATGTGCCCTGGGCGTTGGTTGCATATGCCCTTGCATAGTAGGTGGTGTTGGGCGATAGCCCTGTTAGGGTTGCGCTGAATGAGCCAGTACCCGAACCGCTTGCCACCTTGCTATTCGAAATGGTTGGGTTCTGCGATGTGCTGTAGCATATACCACGAGCTGTTACGCTTGCGCCTCCGTTCGATGTTACATTACCGCTAACGGTAGCCGAGCTTGAGGTTACGTTGCTAACGCTTCCCGTTGTTACGGTTGGGGTTGAAGCTGCGCTACCAGCGGTTACGGATACGTCATCAATGTACCAGTAGTCGATGTTGTAGATATTACCCTCAACCACAAAGGCAATGTAGGTGGTTGAAGAGTTCAGGTTGGTTGTAATGGTAACTGTTTCGGTACGGGCGGTAATGTTTGATGTAGAGGTGCTCTTTGACCATGTGGTGTTGGTCCAGCTGGACTTATCGTTCGAGGTTTGAACGCGTAGCGTAGCACCTGAGCTATAGGCATCGAACATGTGCTTGAATGTAAGGGTGATCTGGCTCTTGCCAACGGTGTTGATGGCAGGTGTAATCAGGCGGGTGGTGCCTGGGTTTACATTCTGGTAGCTGCACTTCATCTCGTATGCAGAACCGCCAGCCTTGTTGCTGTTGGAAACGCTCCAGCGCTCGGTTATGCCGCTACCAGTGTTTTGTGTTGTCCATCCGCTTGGTAGGCTTGAGCTGCTGAAGCTTTGCGAGTATGGCAAGCTAACACCCGTTGGGTTCGCCTGTGTGGTGAACGACTTGATAGAAGAGTAGCTACTCGTGCCATAGGAGTTCTTAGCCCTTACGTGCCACTCATAAGTGGTGTTGGCAGAAAGGCCTGTTGCGTTGTACGAGTTTGTTGTAACGTTATAGGTTGAGTATGACCCGCCCTGAGGCCTGATCTGAACATCATAGGAGGTTGCCCCGCTAACAGCGCTCCAGCTAAGTGTTGCACTGTTTGTGGTGATGTTTGAAGTTGATAGCCCACTAGGAGTAGCAGGAGCAGTTCCACCACTAGAGCCACCCATAAATGCAAATGTAATATCTTTAGTTGATGAGTTCTCTGCTATATTGGTAATTGGTTTACCTGTGTTTGCACCTGCCCAAGATTTCATGCTAGGTGTAGTGGCATCGGTAAACGAGGTTTTATTGCTAGTTCCTGGAAAAGGACAACCAGCACTGTTTATGCTTCCGTATGAACTTGCTGATGAACTTGGATTTGTGGTTGCACTCGCACAAACAGGATACATTTTTTGCGGATAGGATGCATTTACATTATTATAGTTACTAGCCGACACTACATCTTTATGAACGTGATAGATCAGAAGCCCATGGCCTGGAACTGCAGCGTCAAAGCCAGTTTTTTGGCGATTCTCAATTAACCAGTATTCCCCACTGGTTGTTGAATTGATCTGGTAAAAACTCTTGTTCGACTCAACAGGCTTTACTGTTATATTGGCAGCTGAGGATAGGATGGTTGCATTTGCCCAACCATAAATCTTAACCTTTGTATAGGCATTGTGGTGCGCAGGAGTATCGCCATTGTTATTCCAAGATCCGCTTGCCATCATATCCCAGTTACCTGTTCCGTAAAATTGACCTCCAGTACTGTAATTGGTGTCATAGTAATCAGGTGCACCTAGAACATGACCAAACTCGTGGCAAATTACTCCAATTGCTGTTATTGTTGAACCTGAATTACCTCTAAGTTCTGCTGAACAGGAATATTTACTAATTGTTACACCATCTTTTGTTACAGGAGTAATATTCCATGCATGAGCCCAAATGGCATTGGAACTAGCACCTGCCTCTTCTCCGTAACCTGCATAAATTACGTAAACACCATCAACTGTACCGTCTCCATCGTTATCATAATTGGCAAAGTTTGCCTGTGCGTCGGCAGCATTAACAGCTTCAGTGACTAAAGCTCTTGGGTTTGAGTCGTTACCATTGTAATCGTTTCCACCATAGTACGACATATTTTGGCTAGCAGTATATGGTCCAAATACATCAACTGTTAGGTTGAACTGATTCCATGAGTTTTCTAAGTAGTAATCCTTTACGCTACCTGAACCAACTTGATTAAAAAGGGTGTTAAAATCAGACTTAGACTTGGTAAATGCTCTATCCTTAAAACCCATTAGAATACAAACTAACTTTCTGTTTCCTGTTGTAGGAAATGCTTTTTGAGCTTCTGCATTTTTAATTTCCCATATGCTCTTCATCATTGAAAGCTGGCTTTTGCTATAGTATAGCCCTTTGCTTATCTTTGAAAGAAGTGCTTTCTCTTTAGCAGTTCTTTCTTTTATGTTGCTAACCTCAATTCCTGAAAGTTGCAAATCGCCTTTGGTATCTTGAACAGCGTATTCA
This sequence comes from Tenuifilum thalassicum, assembly GCF_013265555.1. Taxonomy (GTDB): domain Bacteria; phylum Bacteroidota; class Bacteroidia; order Bacteroidales; family Tenuifilaceae; genus Tenuifilum; species Tenuifilum thalassicum. Next base: position 1,325,340 of record NZ_CP041345.1, read on the forward strand.
TAGATGCCTTTGCTGTTGAGTAGGATTGTATAACCATCCTCTGTAGTAGCCCATTTTACCTTTTCGTCACCTTTAAGGAAAATGGCTAATGTTTTACCATTGGCTTGTTTATACTGAATAAGCCCAGGATAAGCTGGAACTGCATAAATTTGGCTTACCCATAGTGTGCATGCAACTAAACACATGCTCATTAAACCGAGTAGTTTTTTTCTCATAGTTTAAATTGTTTAGGTGGTTAGGTTTATAGGTTGTTTTTGCAAGGTATCTTAAAGACTAGAGACTTTCAAGGATTTTTGTAAAAAACAGAATGGCTGTCGATATAAAGCAGATTTAAGTCTATTAAATGCAAGGTTTTGTCTACGAATGCATAATGTACTGATAAATAAGAGGAATGGATTTAAATGAATATCGGTTTGCTAAAAACTATGAGATAACCTTAAAAAATACTAAATTGCAAGGCTAAATAATACAAAGCAATGGGAACTAGAGTCATTATAGTTGATGATGAACCTTTAGCTATTTCTGTTATTGAGGGATACCTTCAACGTATTCCTGGCATTAATATTATCGCAACCTTTAATGATGGTCTTCCTGCTTTTGAGTTTCTTCAAGAGAATGAAGTAGATATTATGTTTTTGGATGTAGAAATGCCTAAGTTGACAGGCATTGAACTTGTTCGCAGCCTGCAAAATCCTCCTGCTGTAATCATCACCTCTGCAAACAAAGATTACGCCATTGAGGGATTTGACCTAAATGTCTCTGATTACATTCTCAAACCAATAACATTTGAACGTCTACTTAGGGCAATATCTAAAGTAAAAGAGAGCTTAGCATACAAGAAGAATGCTGAAAACCCAACTGAGAAACAATATATTATCTTCAAGGAAAATAAGAAAAATATTAGAGTTAGGCTAGACGATATTTTATATTTTGAGAGCATTAAGGATTATGTAAAGGTAGTTACAAAAGATAAAAATATTGTTACTAAGTTAAGCATAGCATCAATTGAAGAGAAACTCGATAAATCCATGTTTATTAGAGTTCATCGTTCTTTCATTGTATCTCTAAAGCACATTGATTCCTATTCTTCTGTTTCTATAGGAATTGGAGAGGTAGAAATACCTATAGGTAGGGTTTTTAAAGAAGAAGTTATTGAAACACTGGAAAGTAAATTGTATTAATTCTAAAATGAATAAATTCTTTTTCCTAGAATTATTGTTTTTTGCTTTTTGTTCTTCTGTTTTTAGTCAGGAGCGAGGTTTACTATTGTCTAACTATTATTCCCCTATTACTTATAAAGCAAAACCAGCTAACTGGGGAATAGTAAAAGATTCAAGGGGAGTAGTTTATTTTGCTAATGGAAGCGGTGTGTTAGAGTATGATGGTTTAAACTGGAATTTGATAGAATTACCTAATGCTAGTAAAAGTATAAATTGATAATAGAGATAGGATATTTGTTGGGTTTTGGAATGTTAGGATTCCTCAATCCTGATAGCAAAGGAAAACTTTCATATGTCTCTTTGTTACCATTATTAGATTCTACTCATAAAATCTTTAATGATGTTTGGGATATTCATATAATTGGAGATACTGTTTATTTTTTAACAGACTATTGCATTTATAAATATTATAATAAACAGTTTAAGTACTTGATACAGATAATAGCGAATCGTTTTATTTGTCGTACATTATAGATAATGAGTATATTGTTTATAAATTAAATAAAGGGCTTTATCTAATTTCAGGGAATAACCTTAAATTTATTGAAGGAAGCCAGCAACTTGCAACACTTAAAATACATTCTATACTACCAATAGATAACAAATTATTAATTTGTACTCGCAAAAATGGTTTCTATTTGGCCGATTATGATGGAGCATTCAAAAATTTAAAATCATTATCTTCTATTTCTAAAAAAGGGAAGCAGCTCAACGAATATTTCAAAAAATATCTTTTCTATCATGGAATTGCTATAAGTGATTCACTTTTCGCTCTTGCTTCTATAATGGGTGATGCACTTATAGTTGATAAAAATTTAAATGTAACAGATGTAATTGACGAGAATACCTTTGGCATTAAAACCAATGTAAATTGTTTTCGGTATGATAGTTCTGGAGTGCTTTGGATGGCTCTTTCAAATGGACTTGCGAAAGTTGAACTAGCCTCGCCTTTCCGGTATTGGAATGAGTCATTAGGTATTAATGGTCTTTTAACTGATGTTGCTAGCAGAGGAGATTATATATATGTTGCAACAAGTTCAGGCGTTTTTTATATTGATAGAAATAGGCCAGAGAACTTCAAACCTCACAGATTTCAGCTTTTAAAAGGTCCCCTAGAACAAACCTGGCAGTTCTTATATTTTAAGGATCCTAGTGAACCTGAATCTTATAAACCTTTATGGGTAGGTAGCAATTCAAAAACGCATCTTCTTGTTGTTGCTAGAAATGGGGTTTTTGAAATTATTAATGACAAGGCTATTCTGGTAGATGATACACAGCAACCATTTGTGATAATTCAAGGGCGTAAGAATCCTAATTTCCTATTTATTGGACACAACAGAGGTGTTACACGTTTAAAATTTAATAATGGTACATGGATTTCGAAATTAAACCTTCTAGAAACCGAAGGGGTGGTTTATAGCATGGGGGAAGATGGAGGAGGAAACTTATGGGTGTTATTTCGTCAAGATGAACTTTGGAGAATTAAGAACCCTTACTGTAGAAAGGTTAAGAAGATTGAATGTGCAACCTATGATATCTCATTAAAGGATTCAACTGATTCTTTTGATCGCATAGTTGATGCTTATGATTCAATTATTTTCCAGACCCAAAAACGATACTTTTCCTATTTTCCCAATGGCGACAGCATTGGAACAATCGATGTAACTCCATTTGTTAAATTTGCCGATTCCATTCAGCGATACGATTCTCTTGCTGCTATGCGAATTGATAGTCAAATGGTTACAAGTGTATATGTTACTGATTTTAGAGATCCTGTTTCGTGGGTTTCTTCTGACTTTGGCATTGTTAGTATGACATCAACAGTTCACTATAATAGAATCAAACTTAATCCTCCTTTAATTAAAAGGGTTGTAAATATCGATTCAGTTTTATTTGAAGGAGTTAACTTTTTCCAAGAACCCGTAGATTCGTTGAATGGTGTTGCTATAAGAAATACAAACCCAGACAGAATTGTAGATTTGGGCACTGTATTACCATATGATAGAAACTCCATTGTATTTAATTTTGTGTGGCCTTATTATATCGGAGAAGATAAAATAAAGTACAGCTATCAGCTAGTTGGAAATGATGAGGAATGGTCCGATTGGACATACGAAACAAGAAAAGAGTATACAAATCTTAAAGAGGGCGATTACATTTTCAGGGTAAAGGCCAAGAATGTTTTTAAGGATGAGACCCCAATTGCTGAATTCCATTTCACCATAAAAACACCATGGTTTCGCTCCATTATTGCCTATATCGCATATATTATTTTGGCAATTCTATTAATTTACTTTTCAGTAAGAGTCTGGCATTACAGATTAATTCGAGAACGAAACAAACTTGACAGGTTAGTAAAGGAGAGAACCCAAGAAATTTTATTGCAAAAGGAAGAACTTCAAGTACAGGCAGAGCATCTTAAGGAAGCATACGATTGGATTTCTGAAAAGAATGAGATTCTAGAACAACAAAAACATGAAATAGAAAAACAAAAAAATGAGTTAGAAGCAATAAATGCAACAAAAAATAAGTTTTTTAGAATTATTGCTCATGATCTTAGAAACCCGATTAGCACGCTTGTAAATTCTACTGAATTTTTGCTTACAGAAATTAATGCTTTAAATTCTGATAAGGTTAAGCAATTTATGACAGAACTTAATAAGTTAGCATTAACAACCTACAATTTGCTTGAGAACCTTTTAGATTGGTCATCCAATGAAATGGGCGATATAAAGAATAATCCTAAATGGGTAGATCTTCGTTCCCTTGTATTACAAAATTTAGAGCTTATTCAAGGTCGACTAAAAGATAAGAATATTGATGTTGAATTAGAAATACCAGAAGGTTTTGAAATATTTGTAGATGATAATATCTTAAATACCATACTTCGTAATTTAATTAGCAATGCCCTTAAATTTTCAAAATTAAATGGTCGAATAAATTTAAAAGCATCGCTTGAAAACGAAAAGTGGGTACTAAAAGTGAGTGATAATGGGATAGGTATTCCAGAACAAAATATTGATAAACTTTTTAAGATTGATAAAACCATTGTAACCGCAGGAACACAAAACGAAAAAGGTTCAGGTCTTGGGTTGCTGCTTTGTAAAGAGTTTGTTGAAAAGATCGGAGGTGAAATTAAAGTGGAAAGCAAGGTTGGAGTTGGAACAACTTTTAATGTTATTATTCCTGCAATAAAAAGGGATTAGTGTTGGTTTAAACTTTTTAGAGAGAGATGAGTCATTTATTAAACTAAATTTTTATTGATATGAATAAGATAAAAAATTTCCTACTTGTAGCGCTAGTGCTTTTTGTAAGTGTGAGTGGTGCTTTAGCACAAGACAAGAAAGAAAAAGAGAATGGACCTTACACTTTTACTGATGTGAAAGTGCTTCCAACAACATCTATTAAGAATCAAAATAGATCAGGTACTTGTTGGAGCTTCTCTGGTGTTGCTTTTTTGGAGTCAGAACTACTAAGAATGGGTAAACCTTCTATTGATCTTTCTCCAATGTACGTTGTAAGAAATATTTATGCCATGAAAGCCGACAGGTATGTACGGTTTAACGGGAAAAACAACTTTGGACCAGGTGGGTCGTTTTTTGATGTGCTAGAAGCAGTTAAGCGTTTTGGTATTGTCCCTATGGATGTATATCCTGGTTTGAATTATGGCGAGGATTCACATGTTCATGGTGAGCTAGATGCTGTTACAAAGGCATTTGTAGATGCCATTATTGAAAACCCAAACAGAAAGCTTTCTACTGCATGGAAAAATGCATTCAATGGAATTTTAGATGCATACCTAGGTGCTAATCCTAAGAGTTTTACATATAATGGTAATACTTATACACCAGCTGAATTTGCAAAATTCTTAGGAATTAACCCAGATGATTATGTTGTTATTACCTCGTTTAGCCATCACCCATTCTACGAGAAGTTTGTAATGGAGCTTCCCGATAACTGGATTCATGGTGAGGCTTACAATGTGCCATTAAATGATTTTGAGAGTATTATAGACAACGCCATTGATAATGATTTTCCTGTAGCTTGGGCAAGTGATGTTAGTGAAAAAGGATTTAGCTGGAGGAATGGTGTAGCAATAGTTCCAGATATTGATGATGTAGAAAATGCTGGTTCCGATAAAGACCGTTGGACTCAATTATCGGTTAGAGAAAAAGAGAAAAAGATTTACTCTTTTGAAAAACCTGTAAAAGAGATGATCATAACCCAGGAGTTACGCCAAGAAGCATTTGATAATTATAGAACTACTGATGATCATGGTATGCTTCTAGTTGGAAAAGCAAAGGACCAGCTAGGGAATACTTTCTATAAAGTAAAAAATAGCTGGGGGACAAATGGCAAATACAATGGATACTTTTATGCATCAAAGGCATTTGTACTTTATAAAACAACCAATATAATGGTTCATAAAAATGCTATTCCCTCAAAACTTCGTAAGAAATTGGGAATTAAATAGCAAAAACACTTTTTAAAATTTTAGCCGCTCAAATGAAATAAATTTGGGCGGTTTTTTGTTTGCTTTATGATATTATCTTAAATTTACATTCTGAAATAAGTTGGCTATGACTAATCTTTTATCAAAGGTACTTCAAAACACCTGAGATAGATTTTAAACCAGGTTTACTTCAAATTTCTGGAAGATCAATTACTGAGGATGCTATTGCATTCTATCAACCCGTTATTAAATGGATTGAAAACTATTTAAAAAATCCAGAACCTCTTACTAGAATTAACTTCAATATGGAGTACATTAATAGTGGCTCTAATAGGTTTATTTTCACCATTATGAGGATGTTTGATGAGGCTTATTCTCATGGTAATAATATTATTATAAATTGGTATTTTGAAGAAGATGATGATACCATTAAAAATTTAGGACGTGATTTTCAAACCCTTTTAAAAGTTCCATTTAAAATGGTTGAAATAGTATAGTAAATCAAAGCCCCTAATTGTTATTTTCACTATCAATCTCAGTAAAATCAATAAAACTTTCCGAAGGATAATGAATTATTATCCAAGCTATGTCGCGCACAAAATCAACCTTACCAATTTCAACACTTTTTATATCCAAACCTGTTCTTTGTTTTAAATCTTCAATGAGTTCTGCTCTCCTTTCTGGAGTTATTAGTTCAATTTTTTCATAAACCACTACCTTTTGAGAGAGGTGCTTTATAAATAGACCTTTTTCTAGTACGTAAGCTACCAAAATAAGGCCAAGATTCGAGAACATAAGTTCAGCATAGCTAACCTTTTTTGATGATATCGCATTAATAAGTGATATGGCGATTATTAAAAAAAGGTATGTCATCTCTTTTATAGGGATTGGGTTTGTTCTATATCTAATAATCCCAAATACAGCGAAAAGACCTAATGCAAATCCAAGTTGTAATTTAACATTTGCAAGTAAAAAACACATAAAAAACACTACAGTCCCAAGCATTAAATATGTGAAAACGTAGTCTTTCCGAAGTGTTTTAGGATAATACAGGTGCCGGGCAGCAATCCATATTATTACAATATTAAGTACAAACCTTAAAATTAGGGTATAAAAGTCATCAGTGTTAATTAGGTCTATTCCAAATATCTCAATGGAATTAGACTTAAGTAAGAACCACATTGTTTTCATTTCTAATCTTATTTAAATGGTTTATCGTTGGCTTAAAATTGTTAGTTTTAACGTGCTGGTTAAGAAGTGCGCAGCCAATTGCGTATTTGCTGAAACCTCTTTTTCTGTAACCTGCCTGTTTTAGAAAGTCCATAATTACACTTGTTTTATTGTATTTATCTCTTTTGGACTCAACTATGCAAATATCATTCAGTAATATTGATTTTTGATTTTGTATATCTTTAAGGGAAATGTTAAAATCAAGCGTAACACGTTCATTAAATAGCATCGAGACAAGAGTAATTCGGTTAAACCTTGTTTCTAATACTTTTTGTAGTGTTTTGAATCTATATGGTGTATTGTTATCGATAAAATTGGATAATATATTTTCTGTAATATCTTCGGCATTGGGTTGAATTCTTTTCTTTAATGTTTCACCTGCATGATTTCTAAATTTAACTTCTAGAAAAAAATCACCACTTGCATGGTACTCCCTTGTTCTAACCTTATACCTTTTAGGCCTATTATTATGATGTTGTAGGTACATGTCTAGTTTTTCTGTGTCATAGTATATGGATGTGTAAAGAGGGAATAGGATGCTATTATTTTCAACTATATAGTAATTATTCTTTATATGCTCTATTAGTTTATCTTGAGCCCATTTTGCTGAAATAATGAATTTACTATCAACCCTTTTCAGAAATTGAACTTGTCCAGTTGTACAAATATTGATGCTTTTTAGCCCAGACTCAGCTAATGTTATATCGCTTAGAGAATTAATCATTCCTGTAATCAAATACCTTTTTTTGTTTTAGCTTACCATTCGAGTTGTAAACCCTTTTTTCTACTTTAAGACCATTTTCATTATAATCTGTCTCAATTTTCCTAAGAAGAGCACCTCTGCTATCGTAAACTTTTCTTAGAATCTCATTGCCACTTTTATTAAATGTATGCTCAATGTGTTTAGTGATATTTCCATTTTCGTCGTATTGTTTCTCTTTAACAATATTACCCATATTGTCGTACCAAGCCTCATATTGTTTGTATTTTATTTCTTTTCCTTTGATGTAATGATAACTCCATTCTATTTTATGAGTAATCCCGTTATCTCTAATAATTTTCTTTTTTTGAGCAGAAGCAGTTGTTGTCACTGCTGATGACAATAGAAATATTAGTATGCTTGCTTGGAGTCTATAATTCGATTTCATAAATTTGAAATTTCAAGCAATTTACTAAATATTTAGCATATGTATAGATGTAAGGTTTGTGGTTATATTTACGATGAATCTGTTGGGGACCCCGAGCATGGAATTCCCGCGGGTACACCCTTTGAAGAACTACCTGATACTTGGCATTGCCCTGTTTGCCAGGTAAGTAAGGAGCATTTTGAAGAGGTTGGACGATAAAATAAAGGCTGTTTCAGAAACATGGCTAAACCTAGCCTAACTAGAAACAGCCTTTTTTATGCTAGTTTTTACTAGGTATGTTTTTTAAAACATCAAGTAATAAGTCCCAAAACTTTTGAGTAGTGGGGATGTTTAGCCTTTCATCGGGTGAGTGAGCACCTTTAATGGTTGGACCAAACGAAATCATATCTAAATCGGGATACTTCTCAAGGAAAAGCCCACACTCTAATCCTGCGTGAATAGCTCTTACAATGGGTTCCTGGTTAAAGAGTTTTTTATATGAAGACTTTGTAATCTCCAGTATCTTAGAATTTGGATTAGGAGCCCAACCAGGATAACCATCAGTATGCTGGGTGTTGGCATTTGCTAAACGGAACACGCTTTCAACCATGTTAGCTATGTCTGTTTTCGCCGATTCAACAGAGCTGCGCTGGCTTGTTGTTACAAGAATTTGGTTGTCTTGAATGAATTTTACCGATGCTAGATTTGTTGATGTCTCAACTAGTCCTTTTAGCTTGCGGCTCATTGCCATAACACCATGAGGGCAAGCATAAAGAGCATTAAGAAGGTCGTAATGAGTTGGCTCATCAATAACAAAGTCGGGTAGGGGAGCATCTTCAATTGTAATTTCTAGGTTGGGTTCAACATCATGCCATTCATTATAAATTGCATCTCTTATACTTTCAAACTCTAAAATAAGAGCAGATTTGTCTTCTTTATGGATGGTAAAAGTTGCAAATGCCTCACGTGGAATAGCATTGCGGAGGTTGCCACCATCAAGATTTGTAAGTTTTAAATCAAAGAGCTGTGTGCCACGCCAAAGGAATCGATTTATGATTTTAATAGAGTTCCCTCTAAATTTATCGATATCGTCACCAGAGTGTCCGCCAAGTAAACCTTTTACATTTAGCTTCATGGCAATTGAGTCGGTAGGAACCTTTTCTGGTTCATAGCCGAAAGTGGCTATGGTATCAACCCCACCTGCACATCCAATAAATAGCTCTCCTTCGTCCTCTGAGTCAAGGTTAATTAGGATTTTGGATTCAAAAAATCCACTTTTTAGCTCAAAAGCACCAGTGAGCCCGGTTTCTTCGTCAACCGTAAACAAACACTCAATTGGTCCATGTTCAATATCGTTTGAGGCAAGTACAGCTAGCTGTGCAGCAATTCCAATTCCATCATCCGCCCCAAGTGTTGTTCCTTTTGCCTTTAGCCATTCACCATCTACATAGGTCTGTATGGCATCTTTATTAAAGTCATGTTCTACATCGCTATTTTTTTCGCATACCATATCAAGGTGGCTTTGTAGAACAACAGGTACTTTATCCTCATAACCTTTAGATGCTGGCTTTTTAATTAGGACATTGCCTGCTTCGTCTTTGTGAAATTCGAGGTTGTGTTTTTTTGCAAACTCCTCTATGTAAGCAATTATCTTTTCTTCCTTTTTAGAGGGACGAGGAACCTGACATATCTCGTCAAAGAATTTGAAAACTAGTTCTGGTTTTAACTGATTTTTATCCATGACATCAAAAATTTAGAGCCTTAAACTTAATATTTTTTAGAATAAAATGTTTTTTTCTTGTTAGGTTTTAAAACATAGAAATGAAGTTTTTTTTAATTATCTGAATTACTTTAATTTTGCAAAAATTAATTTTTGATTGATGATTGAACTACCAGAACTTTATAACCTACTCTCAATTGCGATTAGCGCAGCAGTTAGAGCAGGTTTCAAAATTTTACAGGTTTACAATTCCGATGATTTCCAGGTTAATCTAAAGTCAGATCGAACTCCATTAACTCTTGCAGATAGGTTAGCGCATGAGGAAATTAAGAATTCCTTGTCTAAAACCTTTATTCCTGTATTAAGCGAAGAGGGAAGAAATATACTTTACGAGGAGCGTAAGAGTTGGGATTACTTTTGGATTGTTGACCCATTAGATGGGACAAAAGAGTTCATAAAAAGAAATGGTGAGTTTACAGTTAATATTGCTCTCATTTATGAGCATGTTCCCATTGCAGGTGTGGTTTATGTTCCAGTTACTGGCAAGTTGTATTTTTCACTTATAAATGAAGGTGCTTATTTAGCCGATAATTTGCTCCCTACTGAAGATTATAGTGAATCTGTTGAAAGTATTAAGAAATTAGCAATACGGTTACCTTTGGCTACTAATCGAGAAAATTTTATTATTGTTGAGAGTCGGTCACATAGTACACCTGAAACTATTGAGTTTATAAATAGAGTTCAATATAAGTATAATAATGTAGAGCTATTACCCATTGGCTCTTCACTTAAAATGTGTTTAATAGCCGAAGGTAAAGCTGATTTGTACCCCAGGTTATCGCTTTCGAATGAATGGGATACAGCAGCAGGCCAAGCTATAGTTGAAGGGGCAGGGTTAAGTGTGAAAGTATATGAAACAAATGAAAGGCTATTGTATAACAAAGAGGAGCTAATTAACCCTTGGTTTATAGTATCAAATGGCAGGTTAAATATCTAAACTTAAATTTCAATTGCAAGGAGCGTTGCATCGTCAATTTGCTCATAGTTCCCCTTCCACCTTTGCATGAATTTGTTAACATGCTCCACTTGTAGGTGTATTGGAAGTTCAATTGTGTTTTTTAGTTGAGAAATAAACTCATTTCTACCCATCTTTTTGTGCTTTACCTCACTAATTTGATCGGGAAAGCCATCGGTATAAAAGAACAGCCTACCCTTATTTGAAATGTCTAATTTGTGATTCTCGAAATATAGAGTCCCCAAATCCTTATTAACTTTTCTTCGGGGTCTTACAGATACATGATTTCTTGATAAATCAATATATTCAAATGAAAGTTTATTACCACTATAAATCAACGTATTAGAATCCTTATTGAATTTGCAAATTATGAAATCAATCCCAAGAATCAGATTTGAGTCAAAAGGTGTTGTTTTTGATTTGATGAGCTGCTGGTATAGATAAGAAGCAATTTCATCTGGTTGTTCCAAGTTGTAAATCGAAATTGCATCTTTAAGAAATGATATGGCCATAATACTCATAAACGCTCCAGCTACACCATGACCAGTACAATCAGCTATTGAGAATATTACTCTTTCATCATTCACATGATGCCAATATAAATCGCCTCCCACATAATCTTTAGGTAAATACAAGAACGATTGATTACTAAAAAATGCTTCAAGTTCCTTAGGGTTAGAGAATAACGATCTTTGTATCATAGATGCATACTCAAGGCCTTCTGTTATCCTATGGTTTGCATATTTAAGCTCATTGTTCTGTCTTTCTATCTTTTCGGTCTGTTTTGCTAGTTCCATTTTATGCTGGTTTAACTCATTAAAGTTTACCTCCAGCATATCTCTTTGTGTCTCAATTTCTTCTTTTTGAATTAGAATCTCAGAATTCATTTCTTGTAAAAGTACTTTGTCCTTTTTCAATTTCCTCTGGTAGAAGTATAAAATAACTAGAATTACACCAATTAAAATTGATATAGATATAAGTAGTAGGTTAACGTTTCTTTGTTTTTCAAATCTGAGTCTATTTACTTCGTTCGATTTTTGAAGAAGTTTAATTTGATTTTCCTTTTTTTCCGTTTCATACTCAATTTTGAGCTTATCAATAGTATTCAAATTTGAAATGCTTTTTAAGGAATCGTCATAATTTTTAAACTTCTCAAAATGATTTAGGGCATTTGAGTAATCACCAATACTTTTAAGTGAATTATAAATGCCCTCATGGGCCTCCTTTTGCCATTCTAGTGAATTTAATTTTTGTGCAAGCTTTAGCCCTTTAGAGAAAGATTCTTTAGCCTTGTAGTTATTCCCTTTTAATAGGTAAGCTTTCCCTAAATTTATTAATACAGCAGCAAGGCCATTTTCGTTGCTATTCTTTTCAAATATCTGTTTCGCTTTTTGCAAGTAGCTTATACTTTGCTCTGGATTACCAATTGAAATGTATAGCTCACCAATATTACTAAGGGTTTTACCTTGATCGTCTATGTTATTCCTTTTTAAATCAATTTCGTAAGATTTAAGGAACATCTGTAAACTTTCTGTGTATTGCTTTTTATTTTTTAAAATTATAGCAATGTTATTAGAAGCTCTGCCAATTCCCACTGAATTACCCAGTTTTTCGTAAATTTCAAGTGCTTTTTTATACATTTTTAAGGCGTCGTCTTGCTTGCCTTGGGTATCGTATATTAATCCGATATTATTATAAGAATGAGCAACTCCCAAAGAATCGTTCATTTTTTCTCTAAGCTTTAATGCTTTGTAAATGTTTTGAGCTGCAATATCTAGTTTACCGAGATTCCAATAGATACCACCAAGTAAATTTATTGTTTTTGCCCATCCAACAGTATCATTTAGTGTTTTGTAGAGGTTAATTGCCCGAGTGGCTTCAGATATTGCTTTTTCCGATTCGCCTTTGTTAAAGTATGAACCCGCTAACATTTTATGTGAGTTAGCCAGAAATGGCATGTTGCTGGTAACGGAACTGTCAAAGCTAATGTTATCATTAAAATATTCAATTGCATTATCAAAATTACCTCTATAATAAAATCTTGTTCCTGTAATACTATTTCCTTTTAATACGCCAGTTGTCCATTTAATCGATTTGGCTTTTTGAATGAACTCAATGCAAGCTTTGTCGTATGAAGTGTCTGCAATGTATTTTGGAGATGAAAGTTGATTGTAAATGTTATTTAATTTAACTGTGTCGTTCTTGGAGTTACGAATTGCTAAAATTAGGCTATCAGCTTGCGAGTAAGATATTAAGGAGATGGTTTGTAACGATAGCAATAAAAAAAGGCTTAATCTATTTTTCATTTTTTCTTGTTTAATAGTAATATTTTGCGACAAGTAAAATTACATTTAAATAGAGATAATAGTGTTTATCGGTTTTGCAATTTGACCTATCGATATTTTTTTTTGATAAACAGAAAAAGCGAAGTGATAGACTTCGCTTTTCGTATATTAAGAATCATTTCATGAATTATATTTAAGTTTCTTTTGAATATCCTCAACTTGAGCGCGGAATCGTTTATCGGTTTCCATTAGGTTGTTTACAGTTTTACAAGCATGGAGTACGGTAGCATGATCTTTATTTCCAATCATACTGCCAATGGTTGAAAGCGATGCTTTTGTAAGGCTTTTTGAAAAATACATGGCAATTTGACGAGCTTGAACAATCTCGCGTTTCCTCGTTTTTGCACTGAGAACCTCAAGAGGGAGCCCAAAGTATTCGCAAACAACCTTTTGAATGTAATCGATGGTAATGTCTTTTTTAGTGCTTTTAACAAGCTTTTCAATTAGTTCGGAGGCTAGCTCAACTGTAAGTTGTTTCCCGTTAAGGGTTGATTGAGCTAACATTGAGATCAGGGCCCCTTCTAGCTCTCTTATGTTTTGATTAATATTTGAGGCTATGAATTCAAGCACGTCGTTTGGAACGACTATACCATCATTATAAACTTTTTTCTTAAGAATAGCCACTCTGGTTTCAAAATCGGGAACGGTAAGCTCTGCTGATAGCCCCCATTTGAACCTTGATAGCAACCTCTTTTCTAAGCCTTGTAGGTCGGCTGGTGCTTGATCTGAGGTTAAGATAAGCTGTTTCCCAGTTTGATGTAGGTGATTAAAGATGTGAAAGAATGCATCTTGAGTTTTCTCTTTTCCTGCAAACTCGTGAACATCATCAAGTATCAATACGTCGATGCTTTGATAAAAATGCAAGAAGTCGTTGATGTTATTGTGTTTAAAGTATGCATCAACAAACTGAGTTTGAAACTTTACGGCATTAACGTAAAGTACAATTTTTTCAGGGAAAAGACGCTTAACTTCTATACCAATTGCTTGTGCAAGGTGAGTTTTTCCCAAACCCGAACCGCCATAGATAAACAATGGGTTAAAGGCTGTTTTGCCAGGAGCTTGACTAATGGTTATACCTGCAGAACGAGCTAATTTATTGCAACTCCCTTCAACAAAGTTGGCAAAGTTGTACTCTGGGTTAAGCTGAGGGTCAACATTCAGCTTTTTAATGCCAGGTATTATGAATGGATTTTTAATTGGAGTTTCTTGGACAGCTTGAACTGAAACAGGCTTGTTTTTTAGCTCGGTTTTGTTCTGAGTTGGGAATTTTACAGTAAAAGGTGCTCCGTCGTTATATCCATTATTTTCTACAATAACGCTGTACTCAAGCTTTGCTTCAGGACCCAACTCCTTTCTTAGTGTCTTGCGAAGAATATCAATGTATTGCTCTTCAAGGTATTCATAAAAGAAAGGACTTGGAACCTGAATGGTGAGTACATTGTTTTCTAACTTAACTGGAACAATCGGTTCAAACCAGGTTTTAAAGCTTACTGGTGAAACGTTGTCCTTGATAATTTTTAAACAATTTTCCCAAACTTCCTTACAATCAGCTGCCTTAAACATATAAAAATATTTTTAAATGAATTTTTCAACTTGTTTTCAACACTAACAAAATTGTAATGATTTTTTTTAAAAAAAAATAGTTTTGGGACTTGAATTTTGAATTAACATTTTAACTGGTTAATATTCACTAATATAAATTTTAGTCATTCGTCAAAAAAATGTAAGTGTTTGATATATAGAAACATAGAATGTTGATAATGCAAAATACTGGATTGTAATATGTTGTAGTATTTTATTGAAATCTTATATTTACCTAATAAAATGTTATAGGATTGATTATCAGTTTAAATAACATAAAGTGTTTAATATTAGCAAGTTAAAAATATACAGGGCTAAAACTTGAAAGTTACTTCTTCTCTTCAATGTATTTGGTTCGGCTTAAGTCAATAACAGAGAAATTAACATATCTTTTAGGATTTGTTTTCATATCCTTGATAAGCAGATCTAGCTGTAATGAAGCAGATTCCAAGTTGTTGTATAATGTATCGTTGTTTACAAGTTTGCCTAGAGTTCCTTCTCCAGATTTAATCTTGGTCATTACATAACGAAGTTGAGATAATGATGAATCCAATTTAGCAACTGTTGCAGGAATGTTAGCCTTTGATAATGAGTCGCTAATGTTGGAAATATTTTTTAATGAATTGGTAATTAGCTTATTATTTATTCTTAGATTAGATGTAATTGATGCAATATTGTTCATGGATTTTTTAATGGAGCCATCTGGACTATTTATCATAGTATCGAGTCCAGCTGTTAACATGCTTATGTGTTTTAAAGTAGTGTTTAGGTTTTTGATACTTTCAGAAATATTTTCTTGGTTTTGCTCATTGAGAACTTTCTGGAGTACGACAAGTGTTTTGGAAAGCTCCACCATCATTGTCTCCGCTTTTTCTTTAATGGGAGACATTTGGTAAGCAAGCTGATCAATAAGTCCTATTTCAATAGAAGTAGGAAGGGTATCGCCTGGTGTAAAGTAAGAACTGTCGGGTGAAACCTCAAGTTTAATTGCTTTACCCCCCATTATATCAGTGCTTACAAGTTTTGCCGTTGTGTTACGAGGCAACCTATACTTTTTGTTTACAAGAAGTGTAACGCGGAATCGTCCAGAATTTAAATCGTGGAATTCAATGTTCTTTACTAAACCAACCTTGAAGCCGTTTATTAAAACGGCATCGGTACTTTGAAGTCCATCAACCGATTTAAATATAGCGTAGTACTCAACATTTGGACTGAAAATATTTTTTCCTTTTAGGAAATTTATTCCCCAATATGAAGCTAATAAACAGGATAGTACAAAAATACCTATTTTGAGTTCTCTACTTATTCTTACCTTCATGGTTAATCTTCTATTTAAATAATAATCAAAGTTAAATAATTTGATTCAATTTAGTTATTCGCTTTTGTTAATCTTTTGTAATGCTTCACTTAAACGAATTATATTACCATTTTCAATAGCAACAATAAAAGCATCGGGAACTTTTGATTTAATAGTATTGCAGTATTTTACTGCTTCCTGATAGTTTGGTGTCCCTCCAACCAAATATTTATATGTGCCGTTAAAATTTACCACGGAAACATTGCCAAATTCCTTATACTTTTCTTCAATATCTGGTAATAAGTTTTGTGATGACGAAACTTGAACTTTGAATTCAATGCTATTAGCTGTTGAGCTCTTTTGAGTGTTCTCATTACTTTTCTGAGCCTGTTGTAGTTCTAAAACAGTCTTATTTAGCTCGTCCACATTCTCTTTATATGATTTTATTGCTCTATAAATGGATGAAGCAATAATGTCTTGGCCATATTCGGAGTTTAAGAATTGCTCCTCTTTAGAATTGCTAATATATCCAGCTTCAATAAGAACACTTGGCATTGAAGTTTTCCAAAGTACCAGGAAGCCTGCCTGCCTTACACCTCTATCTCTTCTTTTGGCACGTTCTTTAAAATCGTTTTGAACTATTGCGGCAAAATTTAGGCTTTGCTTTAGAAAGGCATTCTGAAGCATGCTAAAAATGATAAACGATTCAGCAGAGTTAGGGTCGTAACCTTCGTAGGTTTCGTTGTAGCCATCTTCGTATGAGATAACAGCGTTTTCGCGCATAGCAACATTCAGGTTTTCTTCGCTTCGGTGTAAGCCCATTACGTATGTTTCTGCTCCTGAGACTCTTTTATTTGCGGCGGCATTACAATGTATTGAGATGAAAAGATCGGCACCTTCTTTATTCGCAATATTACTTCGTTCATTAAGTGGAATAAATGTATCATCTGTTCTGGTGTAAATAACTTTTACATCCTTTAAGTTTTTCTCAATTAGTGCCCCAACTTTTTTAGCAATTGCTAATGTTAAATCTTTTTCTTTACTTATCTTTCCTACTGCTCCAGGGTCTTTCCCACCATGACCAGCATCAATCACAATTTTTGAAAGCGTGTATGCGCTTATATGTTGACTGAATGATGTTTGGTATGTACCTAGAATGGCTGCTAGGATTAAGTTAAATGTTAATAAAAAATTGATGCAGGAATGCCTCATGTTTATAAATTCTTTCAATTTTTTCAGTAGTTTTGAGCTCAATTTCATTGCAAAAATAGAATTAAAGTTGAGATATAGGTTATTTTTTCTGCTATTACTTTTTAACCACATAACGCTTTTTGCCAACAGGGTAAGCGTAAATGATGGATTTGTAATCAATCAGGATACAACTATTGTGCCCGATACACTAGCTAATGAATCTCTTCCCGATAGTGTTCAAAATAAAAAGTCTATTGATGATCCAGTTTTTACTAATGCCGAGGATTCAATAGTTTACTCATTAGATGGTAAGATTGCCTATTTATATGGTAATGCTGTGGTTACCTACCAAGACTTGGAGCTAAAAGCCAGCTATATTGAGTTTGATATGGAAACCAAACAGGTTTATGCATCGGGATTAGCCGATAGTACTGGAAAGGTTATTGGTAAGCCACAGTTCAAAGAAGGGAGCAAGACCTTTAAAATGGATAAGATTTACTACAACTTTGATACTCGAAGAGCCAAAATTATTGGTGTTGTAACCGAAGAGGCTGGCGGATTTATGCATAGTGCTATCACTAAAAAAATGGAAAACGATGTAGTAAATCTTAAGGCAGGCAAATATACTAGTTGCGATTTGGACCATCCTCACTTTTACTTAGCAGTAACTAAAGGAAAAATTATACCAAACAACAAGATTGTTGCAGGTCCTGCATACCTGGTTATAGAAGATGTTCCATTCCCATTGTTTATACCATTTGGTTTTTTCCCAAATACTAAAAAACGTTCTGCAGGGCTGCTTATTCCTGAATATGGCGAAGAAAAAAACAGGGGGCTTTTTCTCCGTGGTGGTGGATTTTATTTTGGTATGGGCGATTACATGGATGAAAAGATTACTTTTGATATCTACTCAAGAGGATCATGGGGAATTAGAAGCCAAACTAACTACAAATTACGTTATAAGTTCTCTGGTTCTTTAAATATTGAAACATCAGCGATTATAAACAGCGAAAAAGGCTTGCCTGATTATAGCAAAACCTCGTCGTATTGGATTAGGTGGAGTCATCGCCAGGATCCTAAGGCATCGCCTAATTCAACGTTTCAGGCTAATGTAAATTTTGGTTCATCAAACTACAATAAGTATAACGCAAGAAACATTAATACTGCCCTTTCAAACACCTTTAATTCTAGTATTTCATATTCAAAGAACTGGGCTGGTACTCCCTTTAGCCTTACAGCCTCTCTTAATCATTCTCAAAATACAATAAATGAGACTGTTAACTTAAATTTCCCTCGCGTTGCCTTTAATATGAGCCGTATATATCCTTTTAAAAGGAAAAATGCTGTTGGATCGCCTAAATGGTATGAGAAAGTAGGGCTTAGTCTAAATACATCTTTTGATAATAGGGTTCAAGTACTCGAAGAAAATCTATTTAAACCAAGTGTTTTAGATAGCATGCAGAATGGCATGAAGCATTCTATTCCTGTTTCTACTTCGTTTAACATCCTAAAATTTATCACAGTTAGCCCTGGTGTGAATTATAATGAGTTTTGGTATTTACAAACTATTGAGAAGCATTGGAATGCAGATTCCAATAGGGTAGAGGTCGACACTGTTAGATCTTTTAAAAGAGGGTACGAGTACAATGGTTCTGTTTCAATGAGTACCAAGGTTTACGGCATGTTCCAATTTTCTAAAAACTCAAAAGTTCAAGCTATTAGACATGTGTTAACACCTTCTGTGTCTTTAGGTTATAGGCCTGATTTTTCTGACCCCAAGTATGGATTTTATAAGACAGTTCAGATTGATTCAACAGGAAATACTTCAAACTATTCAATTTTTGAGAACGGAATTTATGGTGGTCCTGGTGGTGGAAAATCTGGGGTTGTCTCATTTTCGTTGAGTAACTTGCTAGAAATGAAAGTTAAGTCAGATAAGGACACTGTTAACCAAACCAAGAAAATTAAGATAATTGACGGGCTCTCAGCGAATACATCCTATAATTTGCTGGCTGATTCTTTGAATTGGTCCGATATATCTGTTAGTGGTCGGACTAGCTTATTTGATGGAAAGGTTAACATTAACTTTTCTGGTGGTTTTAGCCTTTATGCATTAGATGCTAATGGCAAAAAGTACAATAAGTTTGAGTTAAACAATTCAGGAAAACTCGCACGATTTACACGGGGTAATGTAGGTATCGACTTTTCGTTAAATAGTAAAAAGGAGGGGCAAAACAGTTCTAGTGGTCGCGGGGGACTTCGAGGTGCTCCTGGAAGCGAGATACCTTTGGGCACTGCACCCGACGGATCTAACTTTGGCGAATCACTTGGGACTCAGTATGGAATGGATTATGTCGATTTTTCTGTGCCTTGGAATGTTAGGTTTAGCTATAACCTAAGCTATTCTAAACCTGCTTTTCAGTCAAGTTTAGTTCAAACACTCAGCTTTTCGGGTAGTGTAAACTTGACTCCTAAATGGAAGATAGGATTCAGCTCAGGATATGATTTTAAAAATAGGAAGTTAACCACAACTTCGTTAAATTTTTACAGAGATTTGCATTGCTGGGAGATGCGTTTAACTGTTATTCCTATTGGTTACTATAAGAGTTTTAGCTTTACTATTAATGTGAAGTCTTCCTTACTACACGATTTAAAATTTACAAAACGAGACCATTACTTAGACAATCAATAACTAGCTTAACCTAAAACTAAAAGCCATGAAAAAGAAAGTTATTTGCACAGAAAAAGCTCCCAAGGCAGTTGGGCCATATAGCCAGGCAGTTGAGGCTAATGGTATGGTCTTTATCTCGGGTCAAATTCCAATTGATCCCGAAAGTGGAAAAATTGTAAAGGGGGGAATTATGGAACAGACTGAGCAAGTGCTCAAAAATATTGGAGCGATTCTAGCTGAGGCTGGTCTTGATTATAGTAACGTTGTAAAAACCACCTGTCTGCTTAGCGATATGGATAACTTTGCTGCAATGAATGAGGTTTATTCCAAGTATTTTTCAGAGGAAAAACCAGCAAGGGCAGCGTTCGGAGTTGCACGATTACCCCTTGATGTGATGATTGAAATTGAGTGTATTGCGGTAAGATAGAATAGCTACAAAATAAAAAAATAGGTTGCTTTTGGCAACCTATTTTTTTATTAGTTAGAAACCGATTTGGTTTATTCTGAAACAACCTCAAATTCAATACTAACCTTAACTTCGCGGTGTAATTTGATTTCAGCCTTGTATGTGCCAACCTCTTTAACTTGATCTTCAGCAATAACAATATTTTTGCGATCAATTTCGAAACCTTGTTTTGCAAGTGCTTCTGCAATTTGAATATTGTTAACAGAACCAAAGATTTTTCCAGTAGAACTTGTCTTGGCACCAATAGTAAGCTTAACACCTTCAAGTTTCTTGGCAAGCTCTTCGGCTTCGGCTTTAATTTTAGCCTCCTTATGAGCTTGTTGCTTAATGGTTTCGGCAATAACTTTTTTAGCTGATTCAGTAGCAGCTATAGCCATGCCTTTAGGAATTAGATAGTTACGTGCGTAACCATTACGAACTTTAACTATATCGTTTTTATGCCCTAAGCGGGGAACGTCCTGAAGTAGTATAATTTCCATTTGTTTTCCTCCTTCCCTTTACTTTAATAAATCGGTTACGAATGGTAACAATGCAAGATGGCGAGCACGCTTAACAGCTGTAGCAACCTTACGCTGATACTTTTGGGAAGTACCGGTAATACGACGTGGTAAAATTTTTCCCTGCTCGTTTAAGAACTTTTTAAGGAATTCTGGATCCTTATAATCAATGTACTTGATGTTGTTCTTGCGGAAACGGCAATACTTTTTCTTTTTAATCTCAACACTTGGGGGAGTGAGATATCTGATTTCTGATTGATTCTGGCTCATAGTTTAACCCTCCACAGTTTTAGATTCAACCTTGTTGTTACGTCTTTTCTGAGCGAACTCAATGTGATGTTTATCCATTTTTACAGTAAGGAAACGGATAATTCGCTCATCACGACGATACTGGGTTTCCAGCTTATCAATCAATGATCCATCGGCTTTGAACTCAAAAAGATGATAAAAGCCGGTTGTTTTCTTTTGAATGGGGTAGGCCAATTTTCTTAATCCCCAATCCTCTTCATGGATAATCTCACCACCATTCGATGTGATGAAATCCTTGAACTTGGTAACCGTTTCCTTCATCTGGGCCTCAGACAAAACGGGAGTTGCAATGAAAACGGTTTCGTACTGATTCAACATAGTTTATTGATTTTATTTAAATTAGCGCGCAAATTTAATGGTTTTATTTTTATCTACAAAAGTTTTAGCATGGTAAAAATTCAAATAGCATCTTTCTAACAATAGTGTGAGAAAAATATATCGAATCTACCTATTTTATTGGCTTAGGTTTTTGATCTTGTAAGAGGTTGTAAATTTTTTGAAGTTGTGAAGCCTTTGCATTTTGATTAGAGCGTTGAAAAGCAATTTTAGTATTATAAACTAGCTGCTGAATCGCTTCATAGTTACTAATGGGCAAGTAATATTGTGGGTTATCTTCAATCTTTTGTTGGCTTAAAAAGAATTTTATCTCATTTGCGCTGAAAAGCGACCCTTGACTAAATGGATTTATATAAAATAACACTCGTCTTTCTTCTTCAAACTCTATTTCAAATAAATCTACTGAATACCTGTCTTCATATGCCAGTACAAAGTTATGAGGTATGCTTACGCAATAAATGGGTAAGCCCAGCTGTTGAGAAATTATAGCATAAAAGATTGTTAGAATAACAGCCCCTCCTTTTTTGCTTTCAACTAGATCTTTTATTAGATAATTTCTTGGTGAATAGTAATCAGAGGTATTGGGCTTATACTTATAAATATCAAATAAAACGTGATTAATAATTTTAACTTTTTCTAGGGCTGTAAGACTATTATTTAGTTCCAGCCAAATATCGCGTCTAATATTTTCAATTTCTTCTAGAATTCTTTTGGGATCAAGTTCAGGGTACTGAA
The DNA here is from genome assembly GCF_013265555.1 of Tenuifilum thalassicum. Taxonomy (GTDB): domain Bacteria; phylum Bacteroidota; class Bacteroidia; order Bacteroidales; family Tenuifilaceae; genus Tenuifilum; species Tenuifilum thalassicum. The sequence goes on from NZ_CP041345.1 coordinate 1,347,533, forward strand.
TTTTTGAAACAAGTAAAGTGCCTTCAAGCAAATCATGATTAGGCGATGAAATCCAACTGGAAAACTCGCTTTTTAACTTGTTAAATTGGATTGAGCCAATAATTTCTTCAATCCTATTCTGAATAATAGGTTCATGAGCACTTTCCCAGGCATCTTCAAGAAAAGGAATAATCTCATTGCCCTCCTCGATGATCTTGTTGGCAACGGTTTCAAAAACGCTGGTGTCAGGATCGTCAAGAAGGGCAATAAGCGATTTTATGTAGTTAGTATCCAATTCCAAATTTATTATTCTAAGGTGGCTAACCTGTCTAATGTATTTTCAATAAGCGATTTTATGTAGGGCTTATAGTCGATATTTGCATCTTTAACAACCCTGTTCGCTATTATAGTGCATATTGTGACTGAATCGTGACCAAGCAGCTTTGAAAGCCCATTAATAGCCGAACTTTCCATTTCGAAGTTTGTGATTTTTCTACCGTTATAGTTGAATTCTACTATTTTGTCGTTAAGTTTTGGGTCGGCTAATGGAAGTCTTAGAACTCTTCCTTGAGGGCCATAAAATCCTGGTGCTGAAATGGTAACGCCAGGTATGGTGAAATCTGAAAATAGTTCTATCAGCTTTGACGACGAATGGCAAAAGTAAGGTTTTGCACATAGTGGATTCCAGTTGGTATGCTCAATAAAGGCTTTTTCCATTTCTGTGTCGCTAACTTCGTTCCTGTTAGCGTAGAAGTTAAGTAATCCATCAAAACCAATACTAGTTTCAGTCATCACAAAACCACCCAATGGAATTTCGGCTTGTAGGGCGCCAGATGTCCCTAAACGAACAAGTGTTAATCGTTTTTTCTCCGGTTTTTCAGTTCTAGTTTTGAGGTCGATATTAACTAAGGCATCTAGCTCATTAACTACAATGTCTATATTATCGGTACCTATACCAGTTGATAGAGCAGTAATTCTTTTCCCTTTGTAAGTACCAGTTACAGTTTTAAACTCACGATTCGCAACCTCAAATTCTCTGCTATCGAAAAAACTTGCTACGGTTTCAACTCTTCCTGGGTCGCCTACTAAAATAATTTTATCCGAAATGTTTTCGGGTTTGAGATGAAGGTGAAAAATGCTTCCATCGGCATTAATAATCAGTTCTGATGATTCTATTACTCTCATAATCGTACAATTTTATCCTGCAATTATAGCATAATGTTAGTTTAAAACACCAAAATTAGTAAAGTTTTTAATTGTTTTAATAAAAGATATTGATTCAAATGGTAAATTTGCAAAAAAAACAAAAACCGATGATACAACGCATACAAACACTATTCATGTTTTTAACTCTTGTTCTTTTATCGATTTTAATTTATAATCCGATTGCTACCTATTTTATTGAGCCAAATATGGATAAAATAGTCCTTAACGTGTTTGGTGTGCAGAACTCAAGTGATTTGTCGGTGGAACTATTACAAAATTATTGGTTCTTGTTTGCCTTTATTATTCTTGTAATGCTTATAACCTTTGTCACCATATTTCTTTACAAAAGAAGGGTTCTTCAAATTCGACTATGTATTGTAACAATTGTTATGCTTGTTGGATTACAGGGGGTTATGTATTACATGGTTACTGCCATTGGTCAAAATTTGCATTCAAAGCCTCATTATAACTTGGTTTTTATTTTTCCTCTTATTGCTGCTGTGCTAAACTTTTTGGCCATTCGTGGAATTGCTAAGGATGAAGCCCTTATTCGTTCGCTTGATAGGTTACGTTAGTTTTAGTGAAAATTGCAATATAACCTGCAGCAATAACTGAGCCTATTGCGGAAATCATAAAAACTGTTTTCGAGTCTGATATAAGCCAGATAGTGCCGGCTAGCGAGCTGGCAATAAGAGTTGATATACTTTGTAGGCTGTTGTATAGGCCTAATCCTGTGGCTGTTCTGCCCCTTGGTAAATTATTAGAAAGCCATGCTTTTACAACTCCCTCAGTTGATGCTGCATAGGCAGCGTAGATTCCAAAAAGTATTACAAAATGAATTTTTGCAGTTAGAATAGAAAAGCCAAGATAAGTTAGAGAGAATGCGATTAGTCCAATGATAATGGTTCCTTTCATGCTCAGCTTATCCGAAAGGTATCCCATGGGATAGGATAGTAGTGCATACGAAAAGTTGTAGAAAATATATAAGCCAACAACAAAGCTATCGGAATACCCAGAATCTTTTACTTTGAGTAGCAAGAATGCATCGGAGCTGTTAATCAGTGTGAAAAGAATTAGCCCAATAACAATATGTTTATAGTTGGTAGATGCTTCTTTCCAGTAATTAAAAAAGGTAAGGAAAGAGAACTTCGGTTTATTTAAAGTATTAACCGCTTTTTTATTGTGCTTTTCTCTGATTAAGAAAGTTAAAAGTATGGCTGCAAAACCAGGGATGGCAGTAAGAACAAATATGAAGTTGTAGTTACCTGGAAAGAATGAAATTAGCGATAGGGTAATAATTGGCCCAATTGCAGCACCAAGTGTATCCATACTTCTATGAAAACCAAAAACTCTGCCTCGTGTTTTAGGCGTTGATTCATCGCTAAGAAGCGCATCGCGGGCACTTGTTCGAATCCCTTTTCCTAAACGTTCAGTTGTTCTAACTATAAATATCCAGAACGGCCATTTGCTAATAGCTAGTGCTGGCTTTGCTAATGCACTTAGTAGGTAGCCTAACCGTATAAAAGGTGTTCTTTTTTCAATTCTATCCGATAGCTCTCCAAAATAACCTTTACTAATTCCTGCTGTGGCTTCAGCAATTCCTTCAAGTATCCCAATGAGTAGTACAGAAAAACCAATCGATTTTAGATAAATTGGCATTATAGGATATAGCATTTCGCTTGCTATATCGGTAAAGAGACTAACAAGTGAAAGAATAATTACTGTTCTTGATAGCTGTTTTCGCATATAAAAATTAAACCTTTTACTGGATATTATATCAAAATGTTTCAAATTAGTGTTAAAATACTAAAATGCACTTTGAATTCGTTAGTAAATGTATAATTTTGAGTTTGAAATTTGTAACAAATTACTTAAATTTTAATTCTATGAAGATTAAAAAAGGTTTATTTTCATTAGTAATACTTGCATTTGCAGGTATTAATGCTTTTGGGCAAGCCGGTTTAAACGCTCCGGTTCCTGTCGATCAAAATGTTCGATATGGAAAATTAGAGAATGGGCTCACATATTACATCAGGAAAAACACCGAGCCTAAACAACGTGCAGAATTTTATATTGCTCAGAATGTTGGTGCAATTTTAGAGGAAGATAGCCAAAATGGTTTAGCTCACTTTCTTGAGCACATGGCTTTTAATGGAACTAAAAACTTCCCTGGTAAGGGAATTATCAACTATTTCGAAACAGTTGGAGTAAAGTTTGGTTATAATATCAACGCTTTTACATCGCTTGATGAGACAGTTTACAACCTATCGGATGTTCCAACCATTCGCGAAGGTATTATTGACAGTGCCCTACTAGTTCTTCATGATTGGTCTCATTTCATTTCGCTTCTTCCTGAAGAGATTGAAGCTGAACGTGGTGTAATTCGTGAAGAATGGCGCACCGGTCGTAATGCTGAACGTAGAATGTATAAAAAGTTAATGCCTGTTATCTATAAGGGCTCAAAGTATGCCGAAAGAGACGTAATTGGCGACATCAATGTAATTAATAACTTCAAGCATCAAGAACTTGTAGATTATTACAATAAATGGTATCGTCCCGATTTACAATCAATAGTTATTGTTGGTGATATTGATGTTGATAAGGTTGAGGCTAAAATTAAGGAGGTGTTTGCTGATATTCCAGCACCAGTTAATCCAACTCCTCGTCCATACTACGAACTACCCGATAATGACGAACCACTTGTTGGTATAGCTACCGACCCTGAGGCAAGAAATGCCATGATGTACTTGTATTTCAAGCATGATGCTACTCCTAAAGATGCCAAGAATATTGGCTACATGAGAAACGACATGGTAAGGGAGCTTATTACTTCAATGATTTCTTCCCGACTAAATGAAATTGTTCAGAAACCCAATCCTCCCTTTGTATTTGCTGCTTCAGGCTATTTCAACATGGTTAGAACAAAGGACGCAATGGCTTTCTACGCTGCTCTCCGTCCCGATAAAATGATCGATGGAATTAAAGGTATTGTTCGTGAGGCTGAACGTGTAAAACGTTTCGGTTTTAATACTTCGGAGCTAGATAGAGCTAAGTCCGACTACTTGCGTTCACTCGAAAATGAGCTAAAGGAAAAGGATAAGCAAAAAAATCAAAAATTTGTTTGGGAGTGCATTAACCATTTCCTTGAAGGTGAACCAATGCCTGGTGTCGAATTCGAATACCTATTTGCAAAACAGCTCCTTCCAACTGTTAGTATTGATGAAATTAATGCTGTTGCAAAGCAACTTATAACTGAGAAAAATGTTGTGATCTCATTAATGGCACCAGAAAAAGAGGGTGTAGTTGTTCCTACTCAAGAGCAAGTGCTAAATGCTTTAAAAGAAGTTAAAGCAGAAAATATTGAGGCTTATGTTGATAAAGTTATCACTAAGCCTTTGGTTGAGAAGATTGAAAAACCTGGAAAGGTTAAGAAAGAAAATGCAAATAATGTTTTTGGTACAACTGAGTGGGTGCTCTCAAATGGCGTTAAGGTTGTTATCAAACAAACCGACTTTAAAGAGGATCAGGTTATAGTTGAAGCATTTAGTAAGGGTGGTTCTTCATTAGCTAATGTTGATGAGGTGCCTTCAGCAAATATGGCAACTGAGATTGTTACCAATTCTGGTGTAAGTGAATTTACCAGCACCGATTTGGAGAAAATGCTAGCTGGCAAAATGGTAAATATCCGCCCAGTAATTGGAGATGATTATGAAGGTTTTTCTGGTAATGCTTCGCCAAAAGACTTTGAAACAATGCTTCAGCTTATTTACCTTTACATGACTCAACCTCGTGAAGATAAAGAAAGTTTTGATACATATCTTGGCCGCTTGAAAGCATTCTTAGCAAACGCTTCTTCTGATCCTCGCATGGCTTTCAGGGATAGTATTACTCTTACTTTAGCAAACCATAACCCAAGGGTAATGCCTTTCAACCTTGAGTTTTTAGATAAAGTAGATTTCGACAAGTGTATGAAGTTCTACAAAGAGCGCTTTGCCGATGCTTCAGACTTTACTTTCATATTCACTGGTAACATTAGCCCTATTGAGGCGAAACCTTTGATTGAAAAATATTTGGGTGCATTACCTGCATTGAACAGAAAAGAGGATGCAAAAGATACTGGTGTTCGTCCTCCTAAAGGAAAGGTTAAAAACTATTTCACCAAACCTATGCAGACCACAAAGTCATCGGTATTTGTTGGGTATACTGGAGAAATTGAATATAATGTGATGAACGATATTCTTGCCGATTACTTAACCTCTATTTTACGTACTCGCTACCTCGAAGAAATTCGTGAAAAAGAAGGTGGTACCTATGGTGTAGGTGTTCGCGTTTCGCTACGCAACTTCCCTGTTAACTCGTATGTTGTACAAATACAGTTTGATACCGATCCTAAGCTTCGTGATAAGCTGATAGGTATTGTTTATTCAGAAATTCAGAAAATAATGAATGAAGGCCCACTAGCCGATGATTTGAATAAAACTAAGGAGTACATGCTTAAGGAGTATGAGCAAAATAAACGGGAGAACAGCTACTGGGCTAACGTTATTAGAGCTAAATACGAAGATGGGTTAGACTTCTATACTAACTATGATGAGATGGTTAAATCAGTTGATGTTAATGCTGTTAAAGAGTTTGCAAAGAAACTGTTTAGCCAAGGTAACATTGTAGAAGTTGTTATGACATCTGAAAGCAAAGAGTAGTCTAGCACATAAAAAATAGGCTTAAGGGCATGCATTAGCATGCCCTTTGTTTTTTGAACATATTTTTTTGTATTATTGTAAAGTAATGACTTACGAAATATGTCTATAATTTGAATATATAAAGATTAATTATGAAAAAAATTCGGCTAATTGTACTTTTTACTTTGTTTGTTTTTGTGTCGAAAGCACAAACAGATAGTACTTTGCGAATCATCTTTATAGGAGACGTTATGGGACATGGCCCTCAAATTAATTCTGCTAGGATAGATTCTAATAGGTACGATTATACCAATGTTTTTTCAGCTTTAGCTCCAATTTTTAAGACAGCCGATTATTCAGTTGCTAATCTTGAGGTTACACTTGCTGGACCACCTTTTACTGGTTACCCAAGGTTTAGCTCACCCGATGAACTTGCAGATGGGTTAATTCAAGCGGGAGTTAATGTTTTGGTTACAGCAAATAACCATTCTGCGGATAGAGGTGCTAATGGAATTCAGCGTACTATTGATGTTTTGAATTCAAAAAACATATTATTTACTGGAACATTTACCGATTCAATAGATAAAGCTAGCCGAAACCCGGTAATACTGAAGAAAAACGATATGCAACTCGCTTTATTAAACTACACTTATGGAACTAATGGCATGCCCGTTAAGCCCCCCTACATGGTTAACCTAATAGATACTTCAGCAATAGCAACTGATGTTGCAAGAGCCAAAGAGCTAGGTGTTGATGATATTGTGGTTTTTATACATTGGGGTAGTGAGTATCAAAGATTTCCTAATAAGACCCAAAAAGATTTGGCTAAATGGATGCAAAAGAAAGGTGTTAGGATAATTATTGGTTCTCATCCCCATGTTGTTCAGCCTATTGTATGGGAAAAGAATAAAGATACTTATAATTTCGTTTTATACTCACTTGGTAATTTTGTTTCTAACCAACGAAAACGCTATCGCGATGGGGGGATTATCTCATTTCTTGAATTTGCTAAGGATAGTACTTTAAAGTTGGTACAAGCTGGTTATATGCCTGTTTGGGTTGAAAAAAGTTATAGCGGAAAGAAATGGAGTTATAGGGTGTTACCCGTTAGCTTATATGACTCATTGAAAGCATCAGGAAGCGAATCAAAAATTAATCCTGCATTTAGTGTTTTTGTATCGGACACAAGAGAGTTCCTTGACTCTAACAATACAAATGTGCAAGAAATTGTTGTAAACCAAAACGAATGGTTATCTAAAAACAAAGCTAAGCCAGTAAATCCCTAATTACAACTGAAGCAATCATGCACCCGAACAATGGGGGCATATAGGAGATGGTTCCAATTGTTGTTTTCTTATTGGGTTCTCCTTCACATGGTTTCATGGCATGCTCTGGTACTTTCTCGGCAGAGTAAACAACTTTAAAACCTTCTCTTATACCTAAACGATGTAAGCGTTTTCTTAAGATTCTTGCTAATGGGCACCCATACGATTCGGATATGTCGGAAATTTTTACTTGGGTAGGATCTAGCTTTCCGCCACTCCCCATTGAGCTAACCACTTTGTGCCCAAATTTAATAGCATCGTGAATTAAGAATACTTTTGGCGATAGGGTGTCAATGGCATCTACCACATAATCGAAATTATTAGATAGAAGCTGTGTGAGCCGTTCATCTCTTAGATATTCTTGAATAATCGTTAGCTCAATATTTGGATTGATATCTTTTAACCTTTTTCCTAGTGTTTCAGCCTTAGGCTTTCCAATTGTGCTATGAAGCGCTGGGAGTTGTCGGTTAATATTTGATGGTTGGATAATATCACCATCTGCTATGGTAATCTTACCAACACCTGCCCTACAAATTTGCTCAGCTGCGTATGCCCCAACACCACCTAGCCCAATAACTAAAACATGTTTGTTGCTAAGTTTTTTTACTGATTCTTGTCCAAGAAGTAGTTCTGTTCGTTCAAGCCAATTGTTAGCCATATTTGTTGTTTTATGGCCAGCAAAGGTCGCATTCAAAAATCAAATTGGCAATAGCTGTAACTTTAAAGTTTCTTTAAAGAAGCTTTTTAAATTTGAATTGGTTTCAGAAACTAGCTGTTCAAATGTAGTATCCAAGAAATCTGCAGCTGCATCGTAAACCTCGTAAATTGGGATGTTTTTGTCATCGGTTTCAAAAAAACGCTTATCTGGCGGAGTAATAGTTAACGCCTCGGCTAGCTCTGGCGTAGCATCTATTAATGATGTTCCAAACGACAAGTAAAAATTTTCGTTAATAAGTTCTTTAGCTATTTCTGGTTTAGACCTAAAACCATGTATAGCTTTTGTTAGGTTCTTGTATTTAGGTTTCTTGAAAATCGATATTATTTCGCTCCAGCATCTTACGCAGTGTAACACAACAGGTAGATTTGCCTCAACCGCTATATCAAGTTGTTTTATAAGCAGTTCAATTTGTTTGTCTAAAGATGCACCTTTTAATCGATCGAGCCCAATCTCACCAATTCCAATTACATTTGGATGGTTTAGATGTTCTTTTAATAGGTTAAGACTTTGTATCGCATTAGCATTATCTGAACTCCAAGGGTGGATTCCTAAGGTATAAAAACTATTACCATTAGGGTTGAAGTGTGCATTATAATCTACGGATTCAATACAAATTGAATTTGTCTTGCACTGATAGTTATGTGTATGAAAGTTTATTAGTTTCATGTTTGATTTTATCTAACTAATGATAGCAAAAAGGGAGCTATGTGCATTAGGAGAATCTTCAACTATTACCTCCTTTACTATAGAGCTAATTGGACCACTCCAGCAATGTTTAACTAAAGTATCAATTTGCTCAGGAGTTCCTGTTGCTTCTATGTAAACATCACCATTCGTTAAATTTTTTACAAATCCTTTAACTCCAAGTTCTTTAGCATGCCGAAGTATAAAAAATCTGTATCCAACACCCTGGACTCTACCTTTAACTGTAATGGCTACGCTTTTCATTTTTTTTGATATATTTAGCCAAATTTATTAATTTTAAATTAATTAGGTATGTTTTTGGATTATGTTTTGATTGTTTTTGCGATTATTTTGTTTCTTCTTGGTTTTGCAGGTTGCGTTTTGCCGATAATTCCAGGTCCTCCGATTGCATGGCTAAGCATGCTTTTGTTAAAGTTTACCTCTTTTTCTGAAATCTCTTGGAATTTAATAATTGTTTTGGCGCTAGTTACAATTGTCGTTACAGTTCTAGATTACATTTTTCCTGCATGGATAACTAAAAAGATGGGTGGAAGTAGCTGGGGAGTTTGGGGTACTGTTATCGGAATAGTATTTGGGTTAATATTTTTGGGACCAATAGGGGTAATTCTCGGGCCATTTTTAGGTGCTTTTGTTGGGGAGATTATAGGAAATAAGCAAAATAAAAATCTAAACAATAATCCTTGGCGTTCTGCTTTGGGGTCATTGTTAGGTTTTACCCTTGGGACAGGAATAAAACTTTTCTCTGTTGGGGTTATGCTCTACTTCTTTATTAAAGATTTGTGGCCGAATTAAGCCTCAGGGTTTTGTTGTTCTGTGTCTTTTGGAGTTTCCGTTTGTGTGTTTTTTCGGAAGGCATTATTTACCTTAATGTTTCTTCCTTTAACTTGGGTATTATTGAGCTCCTGAATGGCTTTAAGTGCCGATTCGTCATTATCAAACTCAACAAAACCATAACCCTTAGATTTTCCTGTTGCCTTATCAATTATCACTTTTGATGAAACAACATTTCCAAAAGGCATGCAGAGTTCTTTTAGTTCTTCTGCTGTCATTGAATAAGCAATGTTTCCAATATAAATCATCATAATGGCATAAAGTTTTAAAATCCAAATAAATATAAGGGTTCAAACTTATAAATGCAAAAAAAAAGCAGCTTTTTTAAAAGCTGCTTTTCAATAATTTATAGTTTAGTTTAATGGCCAAGAGTAGCAACCATTACTGCTTTAATAGTGTGTACGCGGTTTTCTGCTTCATCAAAAACAATTGATGCATCTGATTCAAAAACATCTTCGGTAACCTCCATGGCCTCTAAACCGAATTTCTGGTAGATTTCTTCACCTATAACTGTTTCGCGGTTGTGGAAGGCAGGTAAACAGTGCATAAACTTACAGTTAGGGTTACCTGTCATTTCCATAACCTTGCTATTAACCTGATAGGGTTTAAGTAGTTTTATTCTTTCCTCCCATACTGAGTCGGGTTCACCCATTGATACCCATACATCGGTATAAAGGAAATCGCAACCCTTAACACCTTCCTCTACGTTCTCGGTTAAGGTAATTTTGGCTCCGGTTTGCTTTGCAATTTCTTGGCAGGTTTTTACTAGCTCTTCGCTAGGCCAGCATGCTTTTGGTGCACATGCTCTAAAATCCATGCCCATTTTTGCAGCACCAACCATAAGCGAGTTACCCATGTTATTGCGTGCATCGCCAAGATAGCAGAAAGAAACTTCGTTTAGTGGCTTGCTGCTGTGCTCACGCATGGTTAAAAAGTCGGCTAGAATTTGAGTTGGATGGTACTCGTTTGTCAAACCATTCCATACAGGAACGCCTGAGTATTTGGCCAAAGTCTCAACAATCTCTTGTGAGTAGCCTCTGTACTCAATACCATCATACATACGGCCCAATACGCGTGCAGTATCTTTCATCGACTCTTTTTTACCCATTTGCGAGCCTGAAGGACCTAGATATGTAACATTTGCTCCCTGATCATATGCTGCAACTTCAAATGCACAACGTGTTCGGGTTGAATCCTTCTCAAAAAGGATTACAATGTTTTTACCCTTTAGCCTTTGCTGCTCAGTTCCTGCATATTTAGCCTTTTTAAGATCCATTGATAGATCTAACAAGAACTGAATCTCTTTTGGAGAGAAATCAAGCAGTTTTAAGAAACTGCGGTTACGTAAGTTGAACGACATAGCTTCTTTTTTTTAGGTTAATACTATTTTTCGTATTCCATTGTTATTTTAGTACCAAACGACTTGTCTTCTAGTTTGGTAGCCTCTGTGATGACACTTTTCTTTCCTCCTCGTTCAATAAAATTCAAGCATGCTCTAATTTTTGGAGCCATATTACCTTCTCCAAACATCCCTTGTTCGAGGTATTTTAATGTATCGGCATGATTTAAGTGTTCTAGCTTTTTCTCATCTGGCTTTTTGTAGTTGAGATAAACATAAGGAACATCAGTGAGAATGTAAAACTCATCAGCTTTTATTTCTGCTGCCATTAATGACGAAGCCAAATCTTTGTCGATAACTGCCTCTGCAGGCCTAATGTTTTTCTCTTCGTCTATATAAACAGGAACACCGCCACCGCCAGAAGCAATTACAATGATTCCTTGACGAACTAGTTGTTCTATCACCTTTATGTTTAGTATTCCTTTAGGTTGTGGCGAAGGAACAACTCTGCGCCATCCACTCCCTGTGTCTTTAACCTCTTCTTTAAATATCCAGCCCTTTTCTTTTGCCAGGGCATCAGCTTGGGCTTTATCGTAAATCTTACCAACCCTTTTGGTTGGGTTTTTGAATGCTGGGTCATTTTGGTCAACAATAACAGGTGTTACCAGGCAGCATACCTCTTTTTCAATGCCATGCTTTTTAAGAACATTGCGCAGCATGCGCTCAATCATGTAACCTATCCCTCCTTGAGAATCGGCAACACAAATATCCAAAGGCATTTGAGGTATGCCATACATCTGTTCTCCTGCATCGTTACGCATTAGAATATTACCAACTTGTGGTCCATTTCCATGGCTAATAACGATGTTGTATCCCTCTTTGATAAGGTAAATAAGATTCTCTAAGGTATCGGTGGTGTTTTGTTCTTGCTCCTCAATGGTTCCCACCTGATTGCCACGCAAGAGGGCATTTCCGCCTAATGCTACTACTGCTAATTTATTCATAAACACAGATTTAATTTTTTTAAACTTATTACTGCAAAGCTAAATATTTTTTGCAATCCTAATAAAAATATGTTTAAGTATCGATAACCATTTTTGGTTATGTTTCTATGTTTAATAACATGATTTTGAAAAGTACGGTTTAGGTCATTTTATCAATGTTTGGGATTTGGATAATTTTTTTTACTTTTATAATTCATATGAAACACAGTATTGCATGAGAAAAGTTTTTATCTTTCTATCAATTATTGGAATAGCTTACCTTTTTGGCTGTATTAAGAAAAAAAACCACAAAATCAATGAAGGGCAAATCACATATTCTATTGAGTACGATAGTTTAACCTTAGAGAAAATTGATAAAAAAGTACTTCCTACCACTCTGACGGTAAGATTTAAAGATAATAATACATTTAATTCAATAGAGGCGCTTTCAGGTGCTATTAATATCTCGATTATTAGCCAACCTTCTGAAGAACGATTTGTAACCTTGCTTAAGGTATTTAATAAAAAATTGTATCACGATGAGCCATATACAAGTGAACATTACCCTGCATTGTATTGCAAAATACCTCCTGTCGTTATTGATAGTTTACAAGAAAACATTGAATACTTAGGCTTTAAGTGTAAGAAGGTTAGAGGGCACTATGCCGATTCGCCAGACTTTAATTTCGATATAATTTTCACAAATGAAATTCAAATTGAGGACCCAAATATAAATACCCCCTTCGAAAGTGTTAAGGGGGTTATGCTTGTCTTTAACTTAAGATTTAATAAGCTTAACATGTTTCTAAAAGCTCAATCTGTTGAAGAGGTTAGTATCAACACAAATGAATTTCAAATCCCTAGCGATTATAAGCATGTTGATTTTACAACCATGTCAGAATTAGTCTATCTTCTTCAGCAGTAGACCGCTTAATTTTATTTTTTCTTTTTACGGTGTTATGTTTTACTTTTGCCGTTACAAAACGGGTTAGGTATGTCCCAAAAAAAGGTTAATTCGCAACATAAGCAAAGTATTAGTTCTTCTTTTTTGTTTCAAGACGAAAGAGTTCGTTTTACAATTGGCCTATTCATACTGCTTTTTGGTATTTACATAATGCTTGCATTCATCTCCTTCCTTTTCACCTGGAAGGTTGATCAAAGTATTGAATGGGTATCGATTTTTAGTGGTGATAGTCCGGTAAGCAATTGGGGTGGACGATTGGGAGCCACATTGTCCAACCAATTCATAAACCATTGGTTTGGTATTGCAGCACTAGGTTTTCCAATGATTTTTATTTTTTGGGGCCTAAAATTGTTGAAGTTTGTCAATTTAAAACTTGTAAAAACTATTTATAAGATAGTTCTTGGAATTTTAGTTTTTTCCCTTGTTTTTGGATTTCTTTTCCGTGAATCGGGGGGCTACCTCGGAAGTGGTATTGGAGGAGCTCATGGTCTCTTCGTTGCTAACTGGCTTAAAGCTGTTTTGGGTATAGTTGGTTCAGCTTTTATCGTTACTTTTGTTTTAATTGCTTACTTAATCTATGTTAGGCCAAAAAATCTTGTTTTATTTCACAAGGGAATAGAATCGTTATATCATCTTTTTAGAAATGCTACAGTTAGGAAAGACTCAAAGAAAGAGGAGCCTGAAAACAATCCAGGTGACATACAATCTAGTTCAGTAAATGATATTCCTAATATTGGGATGCAGGAGAATACTACAACTAATGAGTCTAATCCTTCCATTTACGACGATGAGATAAAGGTACAGGTTGAAGATAATTCTAATTTTGAGATTGAAGTAAAACCACTAGATGTATCGGTAGAGGTAAAGAATGAAGACGAAACCCAAGATAAGGATAACTTTACAGTTGAGCGCATTGAGGAGAAAGAGATGGCTGTTTCCGATATAAACGACCAGGAACTTTATGACCCAACGCTTGAATTATCAAACTATCAGAAGCCTTTAATAGAACTCCTTGAGGATTACAAGAATACCGATTCTCCCGTTACTAATGAGATGTTGGTAGAGAACAAGAATAAAATTGTAGAAACCCTATCACACTATAAAATCCAGATTGATAAGATTAAAGCAACTATAGGTCCAACAGTTACCCTTTACGAAATTGTTCCCGCTCCAGGAATTAGAATTAGCAAGATTAAAAGCTTAGAAGATGATATAGCATTAAGCTTATCGGCTTTAGGTATTAGAATTATTGCCCCTATACCTGGGAAAGGAACCATTGGTATTGAGGTTCCCAACCAGAAACCCGAAATCGTTTCGATGCTTTCAGTGATAAAGTCAAAGAAATTTCAGGAGTGCAAATATGAGTTGGCCATTGCCCTTGGGAAAACGATTTCCAACGAGATTTTCATGCTAGACCTTACCAAGCTGCCTCACCTGCTAATTGCAGGTGCTACTGGACAAGGTAAATCTGTTGGGTTAAATGCAATTATTACTTCGTTACTATACAAAAAGCACCCATCGGAAATAAAATTTGTACTTATTGACCCCAAGCGTGTTGAACTAACCCTTTACAATAAGCTAGAGAAACATTTTCTTGCTAAACTTCCCGATTCCGATGAGGCAATAATTACCGATACTCAAAAAGTGATTTACACCCTCAACTCACTTTGTGTTGAGATGGATGAACGATACAAACTTTTAAATGCGGCTAAGGTTCGAACAATTAAGGAATACAACCAGAAATTTGTATCGAGACGGCTAAATCCAAACAACGGTCATCGCTATTTACCATACATTGTTGTTGTAATCGATGAGTTTGCCGACCTAATTATGACAGCTGGTCGTGAAGTAGAAATGCCTTTAGGCCGATTGGCACAGCTTGCACGTGCAATTGGTATTCATCTGATAATCGCAACTCAGCGTCCATCAACTAACATTATTACTGGTGTTATTAAGGCTAACTTCCCCGCGCGTATTGCATTTAGGGTGTCTTCAATGATAGATTCACGTACAATACTAGATACTCCAGGTGCAAATAATTTAATTGGGCGAGGCGATATGCTTGTTTCCACTGGGGGTGATTTAGTCCGAGTTCAATGTGCTTTTGTTGATATTCCTGAGATAGAGCGCATAACAGACTTTATTGGCAATCAACCTGGATATGCTCATTCGTATGAGTTACCAGAATATACGCCCGAAGGCCAAGAGGGACCCAATAATATCGATTTGAAAAAGCGTGATGACCTATTTGAAGATGCAGCAAGGTTGGTTGTTCAAACACAGTCTGGTTCTACCTCGCTAATCCAGCGCAAATTTTCAATAGGTTATAATCGTGCTGGCCGAATAATGGACCAGCTGGAGGCTGCTGGCATTGTTGGCCCTGCCGAAGGAAGCAAAACACGCCAAGTTTTAGTGGTTGATGAGGTGTCTTTGGAACGCATTTTGAATTCATTAGCAGAATAGAAACATTATTTCTATTTTTGCATGTTTTTAAACATTAATAAGATGAAGAAACTAGTTGGAGTATTATTATTGGTGGTTGGTTATAGTGCCTTCGCACAGGTTAACCCTGAAAAAGCTATTAAGCAGTTTAGCAATAAAATGCAAGCTGTAAAGTCGATTTCTGCTACATTTTCATTTACCTTGGAAAACTTGCAGGAACATATAACCGATACCTACCAAGGGAAAATCTTGGCTAAGGATAAAATGTTTTATCTTGATTTAATGGGAATGGAGGTTTTTTCCGATGGAAAAACCAAGTGGCAATACATTAAAGATGCCAATGAGGTAACAGTATCAAACATAAATAAAAAGGAGAATGATTTCCTTGATGATCCTACTAAACTTTTCAAAGACTACAATAAAAACTTTAAGTATAAGTATAAAGGTATTGTAAAAGTACGGAATAAGGAATATTACGAAGTTGATTTTTTCCCTCGCGATTTAAACCTTCCTTACTCTTCGGTTAAGTTACAGTTTAATTCTAAAACACTGGAACCTTACATGATTAGGTATCAGGGCAAAGATGGGAATAACTATATTATCAAAATAAAGAACTTTAAATCAAATGTTCCCATTCGAAATGATAGGTTCATTTTTGATTTGAAAAAGCACAAAGGTGTTGATGTAATTGATATGCGATAGCCATAGGAATGGAAACTGTTAAACCCTTTACAGTTTGGATAACTGGTTTACCTGCCTCGGGAAAGACATCTGTAGGGAAAGAGCTAAAAAAAATATTTATAATCGAGGGTTTTAGTGTAGTTTTATTAGATGGCGATGAGGTTAGAAAGGGTTTGTGCGTAGATTTAGGATTTAGTTTAGAAGATAGGATGGAAAATATAAGAAGAGTTTCAAATGTTGCATCCATTCTAAACACACAGGGATATATTGCTATTTGCTGCCTGGTATCGCCAACTAAGGAAATGAGAGGTAATGCTAGAAAAATTATTGGGTCTGAGAACTTTTTTGAGGTTCACACAAATGCTTCAGTTGAAGTTTGCAGAAAACGCGATTTTAAAGGATACTATCAACGGGCATTAAAAGGGGAGATATCAGAATTTACTGGTGTTACAAGTTTATACGAGGCTCCTGTGAATCCAAATGTCAGTGTAAATACGGATGTAGTAGGAGTTAATGAGGCAGCCACAATTATTTTTCAAAAGTGTAAGGAGTGGTTGCAAGATCGATAATGAAAATTCTAAATTATTATTAAGATATGAGCGAAAAGGTACCAATCAATCATTTACGTGAATTAGAGTCCGAAGCAATTTTTGTAATTCGCGAAGTGGTTGCTCAGTTTGAAAATCCAGTAATGCTATTTAGTGGTGGAAAGGATTCCATTGTGATGTATCATCTGGCAAGGAAAGCTTTTTATCCTGCCAAAGTTCCATTCCCCCTAATGCATATCGATACTGGCCATAATTTTCAGGAAACTCTAGATTTTAGGGATTGGTTAGTTAAAGAAACTGGCGTTCAGCTAATTGTTAGGTATGTTCAGGATTCCATTGATCAAGGAAGAGTGGTTGAGGAAACAGGATACAATGCAAGTAGAAACAAGTTACAAACCGTTACCTTACTTGATGCAATAGAGGAGCTTAAAATCGATTGCGCTATGGGAGGTGGACGTCGCGACGAGGAAAAGGCTCGAGCTAAGGAAAGATTCTTCTCGCATCGCGATGAGTTTGGACAGTGGGATCCTAAAAACCAACGCCCAGAGTTATGGAACCTATTTAATGGCCGTAAAAATATAGGAGAGCATTTTAGAGTTTTCCCTATAAGCAACTGGACTGAAATGGATGTTTGGCAGTATATTTTGCTCGAGAATATTGCTATCCCATCACTTTACTTCTCTCACGAACGTGAGGTTTTTGAGCGTGATGGCGTGCTGTATGCCAAAAGCCCATACATTAAAATGAAAGATACCGAGAAGGTTGAAAAACGAATTGTGCGGTTTAGGACCATCGGTGATGCAACATGTACAGGAGCTATTGAGTCTAAAGCAAATTCTGTAGAAGACATTATTCGTGAGGTTGCTGCAACTAGAATTACAGAACGTGGTGGCAGGGCCGATGACAAACGCTCTGAAGCAGCAATGGAGGATAGAAAAATTGAAGGTTATTTTTAGGATTTTAATTGTTAATTGAAATGGAAGAAAAAACTATAGAACGTTCATACCTTGATATGGAGCTTTTACGTTTCACTACTGCTGGTAGTGTTGACGACGGTAAAAGTACTCTGATTGGTCGCTTACTTTACGACTCTAAAGCTATTTTTCAGGATCAGCTTGAAGCAATTGAGCGGGCTAGTATAAAAAAGGGCGAAGAGTATGTTAATCTTGCCCTTCTTACAGATGGTTTAAGGGCTGAACGTGAACAAGGTATTACTATCGATGTTGCTTATAGGTATTTTCATACACCAAAGCGCAAGTTCATTATTGCCGATACCCCTGGGCATGTTCAGTATACCCGTAACATGGTAACTGGTGCATCAACTGCCAATGCAGCGGTAATACTTGTTGATGCTCGTCATGGTGTTATTGAGCAAACTATAAGGCACGCGTATATCGCTTCGCTTTTAAGGATCCCTCATGTTATCGTTTGTGTGAACAAGATGGATTTGGTTGAATTCAAACAGGAAGTTTTCGATGAAATTCAACAAAAGTTTCATGAGTTCTCCTCGCATCTCGATTTACATGATGTACGTTTTATTCCCATTAGCGCCCTTTTGGGCGATAATGTAGTTGAGCGATCAAAAAATATGGACTGGTATCAAGGTCCAACACTATTATATCTGCTAGAGAACCTTTACATTTCAAATGATTATAATCAGCTCGATGCTCGTTTTCCTGTTCAGTATGTTATTCGACCTCAATCAACCGAATATCACGATTACAGAGGCTATGCTGGAAGGATGGCTAGCGGTACTTTCCGTGTAGGGGATAGGGTGAAGGTGTTGCCTTCTGGGTTCACAACCACAATTAAGGGCATCGATTTTTGGACCGATCATCTTGACTCGATAACTGCTCCCCAGTCTGGTACAATATTGTTAGAGGATGATCTTGATGTTTCCAGGGGATGTATGATTATACCTGAAGAAAACGGAATAAAACAGGGCCAAGATGTTGAGTTGATGATTTGTTGGTTAGGCGATAAGCCAATGGTACCAGGTGGAAAATACGCCCTTAAGCATACCACTAACGATTTACGTTGTATGATTAAAGAGGTGAAGTATAAGGTTAACATTAACACACTAGAGAAAGATTATACTGATAAGGCAATTGGTATGAACGATATAGCTTGCATTTCTATAAGGACAACTAAACCGTTATTCTATGATTCATACCGTGTGAACCGAGTAACAGGAAGTTTGATTCTTATTGATGAGGCTACAAATGTTACAGTAGGTGCTGGAATGATAATCTAGCAATCAAGATTTATTTTGACATATAATCCTTAAGGCAGTTCAGTGCTGCTTTAAGGATTTTTTCATGGTCAAATGCAAGCGGTGGAAGTTCACCTAACTTAAACCATTGGGCTTTAGCAGCATCATCTCCAGCTTTTGGTGTTGGGCAGTTTGGTGGGGCAATACCCCAAAATGCTATTGCTATATTTCTATCGCGTGGATCTCTATCTAATTCGTCAAACGCACCAATTTGTCTTAGCTCAATGTTTTTAAGGCCAGTTTCTTCTTCCAACTCTCGTTTAGCAGCTTGTACAAGAAGCTCATCCATTTCTGGAAAACCACCAGGGAAAGCATACCTTCCCTTAAAGGGCTCATTCCCCCTTTGAATAAGTAATACATAGTTTGGATTTCCTTCGTGATTTACTTTAAAAATTACAGTGTCAACTGTAACAAGCATTCGTGGGTATGGATATGAGTACATCAGTTTCTCCTTAGGTCTATTCATCTGAATTTTTCTTATTATGAATTCTATAAGCAATCCAGATGGCGAATAAAATAAGAACAGTAATAATAATAAGTTGAACTTTTATCATGGTTTTGTTTTTCTCAAAATACGCAATTCGGTTATAAATGTCAAGTTAAAGCAACCTTTTAATTATCCTAAGCTTATGGGTATACTCACCTAATTGGTTGTTAAATATGCCCAAATGGTCAAATTTATCAATCCTAACATAACCTGAGCTATGAATAATTTCGTTGGGACTTATGAGTATACCTGTATGAGTAATTTGACCTTCCTCGTTGTCGAAAAAAGCTAAATCGCCAGCAGTTGCGTAGTTTGAGAACTCAATGGTTTGACCATGCTTGGCTTGTTGCCACGCATCGCGGGGCAACAACTTTCCTATAGTTCTATAGCAAACCTGAACAAAACCAGAACAATCAATCCCAAAAATCGATTTACCTCCCCATAGGTATGGTACATTCAAAAAGCGTAAAGCCGTTTTAATAAGGTTTTCAGCAGTTGGTGGGGCAGTGGTTATACTACTATTCTGGATTTCAAACTCTTGCTCATAAAGTTTAAAACGATTGTTAACAGGTTTATATAAAAATGAACCAGGACTTAGCAGTAAGTTTGAACTGTTCGATAAATCTTTAACCTCTACAAGCCAGTCATTGATAATATAATCATTGAGGCTGTTTAAATCAGTATCATCCTTAATAATCTCAATTAATCGGGAATCAACCCATCCATGATAGCTGTCGAGCGTGCTTTCAATTCTGAGCCATTGTTTGTAGGTTTCTAAAACTGAAACCTTTTCTCCAAAAAGGAGCTGATTAACCATTTCGGTGGTTTCGTTAGGTTCTTTCCGAACAGGGACAACACTCTTCGATGCTAATCCAAGCATAGTTTGTGGGTTTACTGTTGGTCTTAATCCCAAACCGCTGTTATTTTAGCAGTTAGTTCTTTGCCATTTATAATGTTCTCAACGGTAACTTGTAGTGGCGATTTTAAGGTGATCTCTAGGGTGTGCTCTATCCAACCAGCAATTCTTTCCATTATAAGCTTTTCGTCAACGCTAAATTTCTCAAACTGAAGTACAGCCTTTTTCTCGCCCGATTCAATAACCTTTATAACTGCAGGATTGTAATATGTAGAAAAAATGTTAGAGGCCCTGCTTAAAACAAATTGAGGGGAGCTAATCCGTACGAAAATTTTATAAATACCTTTGAGTGCGATATCTGCACTAAACCTACCAATTTCTCGTGCGGCCTTATTATAATCGCCATTAAAAAAGAGATCGGCTGCTTTTTGAGTAGGAATAATAACAGATTCTATTAAGGGATACCATGTAGTGGCATAAATAGGATCTTCCATTATTTTCCTTGAATTGCTTGGTAATGATTTTAGCCAATCGGAATAATTTTTTAAGTGATTTGCTTTTACAAAATCGGGAGTAGCTTTTACGGCTGAACCTTTAATTTCCATTTTATTTTTGTTTTATACAATTTTAAACAATCTTTTAAAAATTACAAAACAAAATTTCAATCTGTTTGTTATATTTTAAACAATTGCATTATGAATTTCGAGTCAAGAACATTGATGGCCGATTTAGTTTTTTCAAGCTATAATTTACTACCAGTTTTAAATAGGTTTGGCATTCGATTAGGTTTTCGTGACCAAACCGTTGAAGATATATGTTTGCAAAAGGGTATTAATAAAGATTTTTTCCTTGCCATTGTTAATACATATGTCGACCCTTCCTACCTACCCAGCTCAGGATTGCTAGAGTTCAACCCTTTGTTAATTGTAGATTATCTTAAACGAACACACCAGTATTACATATCTTATTCAATTCCTAGAATTGAGAGGATGCTCGATAAGCTTGTAAATAGCGGTAAAAGTGAAAAAATGCAACTCATTAGTAAGTTCTATAAGGAATATGTTGATGAGTTTTTTATTCATATTAAAGATGAAGAGGATAATCTTTTCCCTTACGTTGAACAATTAGTGCATAATGAGTATGATAATCACTATAAAATATCAACTTTTGAGAAGGTTCACACCAGTTTAGATGAAAAGATTTCGGATTTAAGAAACTTAATAGTAAAATTTCTTCAAGAAGATTATGACGACAATGCCTGCAATGAATTTTTGATTGCCCTGCACAATTTTGAGGACGATTTAAAAGACCATGCTAGAATTGAGGATTTGATATTAGTGCCTATTGTTAAAAAAATGGAGAGTAAGTTGAGCTAAATGAAATGTCATGTACATATAATCCATCCGTCTGATATTGTTAGGTTAGGTATCGAAAATATTATACGTTCAATTCCATTGGTACAAGTAAGTAGTTACCTGTATTTTAAAGATTTTACGTATCAACCAAATGAAAAAAACTTGGTTATATTTGATAAGGATTATTTAGATGATTTCTATGATATCACCAAAAGGCATAATGGGAAATTGATTTTGGGTATTTGTATAAATACTGGTAATAAGATTATCGGAAAATCGGATGTTAAGTGTGTTAAACTTGATATTGGTGAAAATGAATTAAGAGAGCTGGTAAAGCATGAACTCGGATTAACAGGTAAAAGCATTGGGAAGGTTGAGCAAAACTCGTTATCGGCAAGGGAGGTAGATGTGGTTAGGTGCATTGCAAAAGGAATGTCGAATAAGGAGATTGCTGATGTTTTATGTATTAGTACACATACAGTTATTACACACCGCAAAAATATTACTGCAAAGTTAGGAATAAAATCGGCGTCAGGATTAACAGTTTTTGCATTACTTGAAGGTATAATATCGGGTTCCGATATGTCGTTGTAACTTATAATTATTCAACAATAATTAAGAATATTGTAAGCGATATATTCGAGGTAAGAAAAAAACTTTACAATTAATAAGGTTTTATTAGTTCTTGCTTTGTTGTTGTTTTTTGACCCGTTTTAGTACTCCGCTGTCTTTTAAAAGTTCTATAAGTTTATTATTAAATATCTCAACACCATTCAGGTTTAGGTGATGAGAGTCGAAGAAATGAAGTGAATCATTTAACGATACTATCTCGTTAAAATTATAATAGGTGGAATACTTTCTCATTATTTCGTCAAAATACTTTGTGTTGGTATACCTTTTATAGTTAATCTTAGGGATTGGGGCATATACCAGTATTACCTCAATATTTTTACTTTTTATTTTATCAATTATTTCATTAAAATACTTAAGTTGCTTAGGATTAATTTTAATTTCTTTTTTATCAAGCTTTTGAGGGGAGTAAAAACCTAGCTTTTTCTCAACAAAACCACCTGGAATGTATGTATCGTTATCTTTATGAGTAGGTTCAATGTATGACTTGTTTAAACCAAGTAATTCTCTAATAAAGCCATATATCAATGTATTATACGTTCTAATACTATTGATTTCTAATGCCATCTTTATTGTGTGAAAATCATTTTTGCCATTTGCAATTAAATCAAGCGAGGATTCTACACCATCTAACGAGAATATGTCGGGGTAAACTTCATAAATTACTAATTTGGGATTTAACTGATCTAGGTATCTGTCAATTAGTATTTTTGTCTGAATTGGTGTTTGGGAGCTTGAACCTAAATTAAATGATTTTAATCCATTTTTTGAAAATATTCTGGTGTCAAAACCCCGATATGCGTGCGAAGAACCTAAAAACAAAATATCAATATTGCTATATTTTTTTATTTCGGATAGTCTAGTGTATAAATGTCCATTTGCCCCAACTTTATAGTTGATGTTTGGTTTAAGCCACGAAGGGAAAGCTTGCTCCCAAACACATAATAGGGCAATGTAAAATACGGATGTGAATAAAAGAAACTTTGTAGTATTTATTAAGAACTTTCTCATATATAAAATTAAAATTGAAAGTAAATAAATGGCGATTCAACAGTAGGCATGTACATTCCAATAAGAAAAATTATTAATGAATAAAATGCCCATCTTACAGGTTTAGGCCAGCTTATTCCAATTTTTGAAATAGCATATTTTTCTTCTCTTCCAATCCATTCAATTAAGGTGAATACCATAACTAGTATTATGGTAGCTAATGCTCGTGGCATCCCTTCAAATTTTGGCATTGCAAAAAGTGAAGGTGAAAAAATTCCTGAAATGTAACTTATTGCATGACTAATATTTTCAGCTCTGAAGAAAACCCACGCAAAAACAGTCAATGTAAAAGTTAGTAACATATTGAAAAATTCTCTTTTACTAGGAAGGAATTTACCTTGAGCAACCGTTTCCAAGTTTTTGCGGTTTTTATTAGTTAACAAAAGAGGTAGGAAGTATAAGGCATTAAGAAACCCCCAGGCAATAAATGTCCAATTTGCCCCATGCCAAAAACCACTAACCAAGAATATTATAAAGGTGTTTCTAATTTTCATCCATGTATTTCCTCGGCTACCTCCCAGAGGGATGTAAAGGTAATCTCTAAACCAGGTAGAAAGTGAGATGTGCCAACGACGCCAGAATTCAGCAATATCTCTAGAGAAATAGGGGAAGTTGAAGTTTTGCATAAGGTCAAAACCAAAAAGTTTTGAGGTGCCTATTGCAATATCGGAGTATCCAGAAAAATCGCCATATATTTGAAATGTGAAAAATAAGGCGCCAAGCACTAAAGTGCTCCCTGAATAATCCGAAGAGTTATTAAAAATAAGGTTTGCATAAGTAGCACAATTGTCGGCAATAACTATTTTCTTAAAGAATCCCCAAAGAATTTGTTTCAGGCCGTCAATAGCATTTAAATAATCAAAATCTCTTTTTTTGTAAAACTGAGGTAATAAATGCTTTGCTCTTTCAATTGGTCCAGCAACAAGTTGAGGGAAAAAACTTACAAAAGCAGCAAAAGCAATAAAATCTTTTGTTGGCTCAAGTTTCTTTTTGTAAATATCAATGCTATAAACTTAATGTTTGGAAGGTGTAAATTTAATGCCAACTGGTAAAATGATATTCAGCCTGTTGGCTTTAATTTCAAGACCAAAGAACGAAAGCGGTAACGAAATTTTCTAGAAAAAGTTATAGTATTTGAAAAGCCAAGAACTCCAAGATTTACAATTATACTTATCCAAAGTAACCTTTTCCTTTTTTCTGATTCTCTTCATTTAATAAGCCAATTCCAACAACATAATCAACAACAGTACTAATAAAAATTAAGGATAAAACCTCCAGTTCCACCAGCCATAAAAATATAAATAGCCACAACTAAAAGATTTTGAAGTTTAAGGTTTTTGTTTGTTATGAACCAATATAGAATAAAAACTATTGGTAAGAAAATGGCAAAGTCGATTGAATTAAAAGCATATTTTCTCTAAAATCTTTTTAAACTATTTTCACTTTAAATTTTGCAAACAAAGTTGTAAAGTAAACTTATTGTTTGCAATTATTAAAATATAAAGTTTGAGATTCTATATTTCCTTTATTACCTGAAATTGAAAAGCATTTACATGCTTCCTTTCTTTCACCTAGATTCATTAATGATTTTCCTTTTAAAAGGTACGATTCACTAACCTTGTAATTAAGTTGGATGGCCTTGTCAAAGTCCAATATTGCCTCGCGGTATTGTTCGGCTTTGTAGTAAATTTTACCTCTCTTAAAGTAAAGTTCGGGATTTTGAGGGTTAAATTTTAAGAGTTTAGCCAAAGAGAGTAGGGCTTCGGAGTAATATCCTGCCTCAGAAGCACAATCTATTTTGAGATTATTTGCTATTGGGTTGTTGGGGTAAAAATCAAGATATTTTTTTACGTTTAGGTATGCATTCTCCCATTCATTTTTCGCTGATAATATCTCGGATTTTATCAAGTAGAATTCAGGTTTTCCTCCAGAGTAGTTTATTGCTTGGTCAATAAGTTTATCTGCCTTTTCGCACTCATCTATTAGCAAATACGCTTTTGCCTTAAGGGCAATTAAATTATAATCTTTTTCTCCTTTTTTGGGCAATTTCTAAATCTTTAAGAGCCAGGTTTATATTTCTTAACTTTAAATGAGCTGTTCCTCTAAGAAAACAGTTTTGAATTTGATTTTTACTCCTGATTCTTTGGTTTAGTAGATCGATAAACTTTTTCATATTCTTTTGAATTAATCAGGTATTCAGCATGGTTTATGTCCTTTTCTAAGGAAGAGTACCAATCCTTTTCCCATGTTTCTTTCCATTCTTTATTGTTAGCAAGTATTGAAAAGTCGTTGTCCAGTATGTATTTACTTTCAGGTTCACGGTAAATGGAGTTTAGGTTAATTTTTATCCATTCAAGGCATTTTGAAGTATCGTTTAGGCGACAGTAGGTTTTTGCAATGTAGTAAGATGCAATGTTATTTCTAATTTTATTGGCCTTGTAAAAGGCGTCTAGCGCTTGTTTCGAGTAGTCTAAATTCAAAAGACTAGCGCCTTTAAGTAAATAAAACTCATATCTTATAGGCTTAAGCAATAAGCATGAGTCAATCCACATTATAGCATTATGAAAGTCGTTTTGATTAAATGCGGCTTCTGCCCTGTAGTAAGCAATGGGCATTTTTTGTGCAAAGGAAAAACTAGAAGCAAGAATAATAGGTGCAATAAACAAATTCGATATGAACCAAAACCTTTTCAAGATGATTTACTTCTTAGTAATAAGATTTTTCACCTTGCTAATTTCCATAAAGGAAGCTCCATTGCTAGGCCCAAAACTACCCCCTATAACCAGAACCATATCTTCCGAAGCAATTTTTCGTCGTTCGAGCATGGTGCTAATGGCATCGGTAAGGAAGTGGTCGCGCGAGGTTCTTGGTTCCATGTAAACTGCCTCAACACCATAGGAAAGGGCTAGCTCACGCATTACATGTTCCTTATAACAAATTGCATAAATGGGGATTTTACCACGAAAAGCTGAAAGGTACCTACCCGTTCTTCCCGTGAGGGTATCAACAATTATAGCTTTTATTGGTAGCGATGAACATGCTCTAACAGCAGCTTTGGCTAATGTTGCGGTTACCTCATTTTTAACTCTTACCAGGTTTAATGTGACATCTACATCGCGGGCTGCTTCTACTTCGCGTGCAACACTGGTCATCACTTCAACAGCCTCAACTGGATACTCACCATAAGCTGTTTCCCCACTAAGCATTATAGCATCGGTACGCTCATAAATTGCATTTGCAATATCGCTAATTTCGGCTCGGGTAGGGCGGGGATGTTCAATCATGGAGTGCAACATTTGTGTTGCAATTATTACTGGCTTTTTGCTCTCAATGCATTTACGTACTAAACGTCTTTGGATATTGGGTAGTTTTTCTGCTGGAATTTCTATTCCAAGGTCGCCACGTGCAACCATAATGCCATAGGCATGATCAAGAATTTCTTCTATATTATCAACCCCCTGTTGGTTTTCAATTTTTGCAATAATCTTTATAGGGCTATTATGCTTGTTTAGAATATCTTTAATCTCAAGCACATCGTGCTTGTTTCTAACAAAGCTGTGAGCAATAAAATCTACTTTATTCTCAATGGCAAATTGAACAAAAGCCTTGTCCTTCTCAGTTAGCGAGGGTAGGTTTATATGTACTCCTGGAATGTTAACACTCTTTCTTTGCTTAATAACCCCGCAGTTTGTAGCCTGGCATAAAAGGGCGTCTGGTGTTTTTCCAATAACTTCTAATTCAATTTCACCATCATCGATTAGTATTTTGCTTCCTTCTGGTACTTCGGAAGCAATGTTGTGATAGCTCACATAAATTGTATCGTTTCCTGATTTTCCATTAGGGTCCCCAATAATTTTAACCTGTGAACCATTTTCTACTTTAACCTCTTCACCATTAGAAGATGTTCTAATTTCGGGCCCCTTTGTGTCGACCAAAATCGCAATACTTTCAGAAACTTGACGAATGTTGTCAATAAGCTTTTTCGCTGATTCGGGATTCATGTGTGCGGTATTCAACCTGGCAACATTCATCCCTGCTTTATACAAAGAACGGAGAAATTCAATATCGCAACGTCTGTCGGAAATAGTGGCTACAATTTTGGTACGTTTAAGCATAATCAAAAATTTTTCACAAAAATACTGAACTTTTTTGAATGGTATTTTGAAAAAAGTTAAAGGGCCATCTGTTTTTGATGACCCTTATATAGTTTGTGCTGTTGATATTATTCGGGAAGTATTTGTTCTTTAGGGAGTTTTGATGGTTTAAAAATTTCAATAATACCTTTAATCCCAATAGTAAGAACTAGATTAAAAAAGTACGCTAGATATGCAAAAAGCAGTGCTGCACCTGCTATGGCTGCTAAAGCCATGAAAATATCGAATTCGCCGTTATAGTAGATTGTTCTGCGGAGCATTCCCTTTAAGCCTGCCATTCCCATGAACGCTCCCATTCCTATTCCTCCAAGTAGGTGTAGCCAGAAGTGCCATGATGTTAGTTTTACGCTAAAGATATTCAATCCATTAGTAAGAACTGGTAGTAACTTATAAACTACGGCGTAAAGTGTCATAGTAAGACCAATAAGAACAGCAACGTGAACATGTGGTCCAACAATCCATTGAGTGTTGTGAAGGATTCTGTTCATGCCCATATCGGCTTGAATGATACCGGCTGCAACAGCAAGTGCAAAACCGAGCAATCCGCCGAGGAAGAATTTGAGTTCAGGCGTCCATTTCAATGGACGGGCATTCCAAAGGGTTACAAGACTTATAAATAGCGCTAAGCCTTGTGTAATTAATTCGAAAGCTGTAACAAATTGGCCTGAAACAAGCTTTAACATTAATGGCTGAGCTTGATCGGAAAGCAGATGGTGCGACCATACCGTCCATGATACAACCAACTCAAGGAGTAGTAGGGCTCTTGCTACATTTTCCATGTATACATTCTTTACACCAGTTATGAGCATGGCCAACAAGTACCATGTACCTGCCACAAAGATTAAAACCAAACCATCAGCTATAAGGTCAAGCCCCCACCAGAACATGTTTTTGTACAAAAGTGCATCGATCCACGAGTTTTGAAGGTTATATCCTAAAATATGACCAACTAGATAAACTAAGATAAGAACGCCAGTAAATGTAATTATACCTGCATTTAAGAATACATCAACAGAACCTCTTGCTATTGCTGCTACTGGTAGAGGTACCTTGTGAGATTTTCTATTCTCTTTTTTACAGAACAGATTTGCTAGCCCGCTAACACCTAGAGCTGATGCTAATAATGCTCCACCAGGCTGCTTTTCCCATCCTTTAGGTGTATAGGCAATGGTTTTGAAAACAACAACTACAAAGATGATTGAAGCAACCATTACAAGTGCAATACCCAGAATGAAGAAAGTGCCTCCCCATGGGCCAAACTGATTAAAGTCGGCAGGGAGTGGCCAGTACAGTGTGTAGAGAGGACCATAGTGTGAAAGAAATCCAGCAAACCAGAATAGGAAAACACCAATTGTTATTAGCCAGAACGACCAGCTAGCAGCTTTAAAACCCCATAATGGTTTTTTCATAAGGTAGGGTAGGGCAAAATAGAATGCTCCAAATACGAGTGTATAGGTTGCGCCAAATATTCCAACCAATGGATGTGCAGTAAGTATGGCAAAGTATTGATGTTCGGGAATCAACTCTGTTAATGAGTTGGGCGATGCAAGAATTAGTCGCATTATCATACCTTCAATTACGGCAAAGCCATAATACAGTAATGATACTACCGCAAACCTTAGTGTTAACTTCTGTAATGGGGTAAGTCCCGAAAGACGTCCGTTTACCTCATTACCATTAATCAGTGTATTTATAAACTTTATCATAGTTCAAAGTTTTTTTATTCAACAGTTATAAAGTTTGGTATAAGCATTCGAGTGCTTTTAGGCCCTGCATATTCTGTTGAACGCAGCGTGAAGGTCCCTTTCTCTGTAAACTTCCAAACAATCTTGTTGTGGTAAAGAGGTAAAACCTGCATTTGAAGAACCATCGTGTTGTTGGGGCGGAATAACCCAAACCCATAGGTTAGGTCTTTGGAGTAAACATCAAATAGTATCGTTTCGCCTTCTTGTACTTTTAATGGCTCGTTGATAGGAAGTTCTTGTCGAACAGAGTCGGTTAAAAGGTAGAACTTAAAGCTATCAACCTCCATCTTTATTTCCCGGTCTGGGGTTATTTTTGAGGCATCCATCTCTAGTTTAACCCAAGGAATGGTGTGCATTGTTGTGAGATGGAGCGATACACCAATAATGATAAGTAGAATGGTAAAAGAGTAAAACAGGACTGGTTTTACTACTGGCTTTTGTGTGGGCTTAGTTATTCGATAAGCAAACCACACAAAAAGGATAATTGCCGCCAAGCTATAAATGGTGTAGGCGATAATTAATCCTGTTGCAACTACATCAGAGTTTACCATAAGCTTTTAGGTTTTGATTTCTTACACAAGTTAGAATATTTTAACATAAGTTTACATTGATATTAATCAAATCTTTCTTTTTATGATTGGAAAATATGCAAGTATTATATTTGTGAAAAGAAAGGTTTATTAAATGGGTTGGAAACATGCCATAGACGATTACGTCAACTTTTTGCGCCTCGAAAAGTCGCTTTCGGAAAATTCTATATCTGCATATTGTAATGATATTGACAAATTACGACAGTTTGCAGAGGGAAAAGGAGTAGAGCCTGAATTTATTACAAGGAAAGACCTGGAGGAGTTTTTATCGGAACTTCACGATTTGGGTTTAAACAAACGGTCTCAATCTCGAATCCTTTCTGGCATTAGAGGATTTTTCAAGTATCTGATTTTAGAAGATGTAATTGAGAACGACCCTACTGAGCTGTTAGAATCGCCCAAGATTGGTAGGAAGTTGCCTGAAGTGCTTTCTATTGAAGAGATTGATGCTCTTGAGGCCGCAATTGATCTTAGCAAACCCGATGGTCATAGGAATAGGGCTATTATTGAAACACTCTATAGCTGCGGTCTTCGGGTTTCTGAGCTGGTATCACTTCGTCTAACCGATTTGTTTTTTAACGAGGGCTTTATTCGTGTAATAGGTAAAGGCGATAAGGAACGTTTGGTTCCAATAGGCAGTAAGGCAAAAAATGATATAAACCAGTATCTTTCACAACGAAATGGAGTAAATGCTCGTATTGACCCTGATTATCGAGATATTGTATTTCTTAATCGTTGGGGACGCAAGCTGACCCGAGAAATGGTGTTTACAATAATTAAAAGGTGCGCTAAACTTGCAGGGATTAATAAAAACATTAGCCCTCATACGTTACGGCATTCGTTTGCCACACATTTAGTTGAGGGTGGTGCCGATTTGCGAGCTGTTCAGGAGATGCTTGGACACGAATCGATACAAACTACTGAGATTTATACTCATCTCGATAACCAGTATTTAAGAGAAACCATAATGATGTTCCATCCACATAAATAATTGTTTAACCTAAATTATACTGTTATGGATACCAATGAAAAGGTAATTGAAACTTTGAAATCGGCTGGAAAACCAATGAAAGCTGGTGAAATTGCTGAGGCATCGGGTGTTGATAAAAAAGAGGTTGATAAAGCTATCAAAAAGTTGGTAGCAGAAGGAAAAATTGAGTCGCCAAAGCGCTGTTTCTACGACATCAAGAAGTAAAAAAAACGGGTTGACAATCAACCCGTTTTTTATTGTGGTTATTTAGATTTATCTGGAGCTTGAGGAATTCCAGGTAAAGGTTTGTAGTCCTTAAGCATTTCTTTTATTTTCTCAATGGCCTTGTTTAGCTGGTCATCTTGCCCCATGTATTCACGATATGGGTCGTTATCTATTTCGATATCTGGGTCAACGCCATATCCTTCAATTATCCAGCTACTCTCATCGGAACTGTAACTAGCAAATTCGGGTTTGCGTAAATCACCACCATCAACAAATGGGAGTGAACCCGAAATACCAACAACGCCACCCCAGCTTCTAACACCAATAACAGGTCCTAAACCAAGTTTCTTAAAGCCATAGGGGAACAAATCGCCATCGGAGGCAGAGTATCTGTCAATTAGCAGTACCTTTGGACCGTAATGGGTTTGTGCAGGGATAGTATTTGGATATTTAACACCACGCCTCATGGTCATTCTGTAAACAATCCGACTTAAACGTTCAAGTATCATTGGTGATACATTTCCTCCTCCATTGCCACGATCGTCGATTATTAATGCTTTTTTGGTTAGCTGTGGGTAGAAGTATTTAACAAACTCATTGAGTCCGGCAACCCCCATGTCGGGTATATGGATATATCCTACTTCACCATTTGTAGCCTCATTTACTTTTCGAATATTATCCTGAACCCAGGTATAGTAATATAGTTCCGATTCGTCGTCAATTGGCTTTACAAGCACCTTTCTGCTTCCTTCAACCTTAGGAGAGGAATTAACTGTTAGCTCAACAGTTTTTCCTGCTTTATCAACCAGAGTGGAGTAGATATCAGGTATGGTTTTCAGATCAATACCGTTAACAGCAATGATATAGTCGCCTTCGTTAACATTAACGCCAATCTCTTTTAGTGGTGAACGAAGCGCATCGCTCCAGTTTGCTCCATTTAATATCTTGTCCACTTTGAAATAGCCACTTTTATCCTTGCTCAGTTTTGCACCAAGCAAACCAGTTTTAATTCTATCGGGTTTGGGCCTATCGCCGCTATTTACGTATGCATGACCAACGCTTAGCTCACCAATCATTTCGCCAATGATATAGGTAAGGTCATTTCTATGATTAACATATGGAACAAGCTCGGCATATTTATCGTGTATAGCTTTCCAATCAACACCATGCATATTTTCAACGTAGAAGAAGTCGCGCATCTGACGCCAGCTCTCGTCAAAAATTTGCTTCCATTCCTTACGATAATCAACCCAAACCTTCATGTTCTCAAGGTTTACTGTCTTTTCCATATTTATTTTGTTGGACGGTAGATCAATTACTGCATAGCTATGTTGTTTGGACACCAACATTTTTTTCCCGTTAGAAGAAATTGTGAATCGGATTGATTTTCCCAGTTCAGTTTCTTTTTGCTTTTTAAGATCGTACATCATTGCTACGGGTTGGCGGCTTCTTGAGTTAGAATAGTTATAGTATACCTTGCCATTGATGCAGTATATGTTGTAATACCTTCCAGCCTTCCCTGGTAGTTGAACTGTCCTGTTTTCTATACCATCAAAATCTATTATTACAGGTGATGTTTCGGGTTTTGATTTATCTTCAGCTTTCCCTGAATTTTTATTAGAGTCTTTATTTTTGTCTTTGTCCTGGTTACCTTCGATTTTTACTATATCGTTCTCGGGTGCAAATGGCGATGGGGTATCTTTTGAGAGCATAACCATGTATATATTGCTCATATCTACATAGGCATGGTTCCACTCCGTGTGGCTGTAAATGGGATTAAACTCCCTATCGGAAACAAAAAGAAGGTATTTCCCATCGTTTGAAAAGATAGGAGAGTATGATGAGAACCAGTTTGATGATACAGGCTTAATATCATTAGTTTCGGTATTGTAAACATAAATTACTGAAAACCTATTTTCGTCATCATCAGAGAAGGTTATCCATTTACTGTCGGGCGACCAGTTGTAGTTGTAAATTGGGCCGAAATCGCTCTTCTTAACAAGAGTTACCTTTTTTGTGTCGATATCAATATATTGTAGACGACCTAACCGATCGTTAAATGCAATTTTTTTGCTATCGGGCGACCATTGGATTCCGAAGATATAGTTGTTAATACCCGAAGTAATTTGTTTAGCTGGTTCACTTCTGTCCTGGGACTGAATGTAAATCTCATATTCGCCCGTTTTGTCGGAGAGGTATGCAATCCATTTACCATCGGGCGACCAGGTTGCTTCCCTGTCGTGTGCATCGGAACTTGATGTTAGGTTGTAGGTTATTCCCTTTTCTGAAGGAACAGTAAAGATATCACCACGTGCACTAAAAACAATGCGTTCGCCATTTGGAGAGAGATCTGCTCCAGTAATTCGTTTGCTTGCATCAGCCCAAGCAGAACGCGAGTAGTTTTGGTCGTTTGCAATTGTAACGTTGATTTTTCTTGTTGTTCGGGTTCTAACATCGAATGCGAATAGGTAGCCACCTTTTTCAAAAACTATGGTATTTTGGTCGAACGACGGGAATTTAATATCGTAATCGGTGTAATTTGTAATTTTTTCTATTGCCTTAGTCTTAACGTTATATGAGAATAGATTCATTGTTCTGTCGCGGTCCGAAAGGAAGAAGATTTCATCGCCAATCCACATTGGAAAAATGTCTTGAGATGGATTATTGGTAACGTTTACCACCTCTTTTGAGTTAAAGTCGAAAATCCAAATATCATCAGCCATACCTCCTTTATAGTACTTCCAGGTACGGAATTCACGGAAAACCTTGTTAAATGCAAGTTTGCTTCCGTCGGATGAGAATGAGCAAAAGCCACCCGTTGAAAGCGGGAGTTCCTCGCTCATTCCCCCATTCATGGGAACCATGAATAGCTGTCCTTTGAATGAGTTAAAGCTTTGTTTACGTGATCGATAAACAATTTTTTGTCCATCGGGGGTCCAGGCCATTACAATATTGTTAGGTCCCATCCTATCGGAAACATCATCACGGTTAAGTGTTGCCGTGAATGTTAATCTGGTAGGGATTCCACCTTCTGCTGGAATGCTAAACACTTCGGTATTGCCATCGTACTGGCCAGTAAATGCAATGGTTTTACCATCGGGTGAGAAATGTGGGAACATTTCATAGCCAACATGAGTTGTAAGCTTGCGGGCCACGCCACCCGATAATGGAACAGTATACAAATCTCCAGCGTAACTAAAAACTACCTGGTTGTTGTGTACTGCAGGAAAGCGCATTAACCTTGCTTCCTGGCCTAGGGCTGCTGTTAGCGAAATGGCTGCTGCCAAAATACAGAGCATTAATTTTTTCATTGTCATAGGTTTTAGTTGCAATTAGTACAAGTTAGATATTTTTTATGAGAAAAAGTTTAGACACCTTGTCACTTTTTGAATTCTCTTTTCAAAAGTGGTTGTAAAATTTATAACAAATAAAACACGGAGCATTTAAAAAGAAGAAGCTTTTATGTTTGAAACTGTAACCAATCTATGTTGTCTGGCATTCCGTTTTCACAGTGGAAGTCTATTCGTGCAAAAATTTAATTCAAGTTATAAAAGAAGGGCTTTTATTCAATGTATAAAAACATTATAAGGATTTGATTTACTGAAAATATTGCATCAATTTGCTACTCATGTCATCCAAGAATTCGTTAATTTCATCAATAAACTCTTCTTGTTTTTTTGTTCGGTTTATTGTTAAATGAATAATTATGGAATTGCGGTCGGGTGGGTATCCGGTGGTTATTGTCCAACATAGTGCATTGGGGCATTCTAATAACGAAAAACGAACTCCACCTTTGATCTCCATTCGATTTAAGGTGAACTCTCCCCAAATACCACCGATTTTTGATTCGCTCTCATTTAGAATTTCTAAATTAAAAATAGTAGAGCAAAATTGATCTAAATTGCTAACAGTTAGTTTTCTATGTATAGCCTGCTCTGTAGTTCTTACTTTAACAATTCTGAAAAATTCCATATGATATTATTGTAGTTTATGTTTTGTGGTAAAATTCAATCTGTTAAAGATATCAAAAAAAATAGAGATTGCTTAACATCTAGATAATTTATTACTTGAGTCTTATGCACTTTTAACCATAAAATATTAAAAATCATCTTTATGTTTTATCATCCTAAGCATGACATAGTAATTATTCCTTTATTCATGGTTAAACCTTATTTTACTATCTTTATCAAATCAATGTTAAACGATAAATTCATTTACTATGAGAAAAACGATAACGCTAATGCTACTATCAGCATTGTTTGTGTCAGGTTGTCAGAAAAAAACTGAGAACCCATTCTTTAGCGAGTATAAGACTCCATTTGGCGTTCCTCCATTCGACGAAATCAAGTTGGAACACTATGTGCCAGCATTTGAAAAAGGAATAGAAGAGCATCAGAAGGAGATAGATGCAATAGTAAATAATGAAGCAGAGCCAACTTTTGAGAATACTATTTTAGCCCTAGATAAGTCGGGTCGTTTGCTTACTAAAGTATCGAGGGTTTTTTATAGCTTGAATAGCGCTGAAACCTCGCCAGAGATGCAAGCACTTGCTCGTGAAATTGCACCAAAAGTAACTGCACATTACGATAATATTAGTCTTAATGAAAAGCTTTTTGAACGAATTAAAAAGGTTTACGAAAATCGAAACGAGCTTGGCCTTGATAGCCTACAACTAAGAACAGTTGAAAAGTATTACGAAGATTTTGTTCGTAATGGAGCAAATCTTAACGATGAGGACAAGGCAAAGCTGAGAGAAATAAATCAGAAACTTTCTGAGCTAAGAATTAAGTTTGGTGAAAATCTGCTAGCCGAAACTAACAAAAACTTCTTGTTGGTTATAGATAAACCCGAAGACCTAGAGGGACTGTCACAAGATATTATTGATGCAGCGGCCATTGAAGCTAAGAATAGGGGATACGAAGGGAAATGGGTGTTTACGTTACAAAAACCTAGCATGATTCCTTTCCTTCAATACTCTAAAAAGCGTGAACTCAGGGAAAAGTTGTATATGGGATATGTTACACGCGGTAACCACAACGATGAATTCGACAACAAAGCGATAATACTTGAAATTGCTAAGCTGCGAGCACAAAAAGCAAAGCTGTTAGGATACGAAACCTATAACCATTACATAATTAGCAAAAATATGGCTAAAACCCCAGAAGCGGTTTATAGCTTCCTTAATAAAGTGATGGAACCCGCATTAAAAGCTGCAATACGCGATAGGGAGGCCATGCAGGCTATAATAGATCGCGAAGGTGGCAACTTTAAACTTGCTTCATGGGATTGGTGGTACTATGCCGAAAAGTTAAAAAAGGAGAAATACGACCTTGATGAAGCTGAGTTAAAACCTTACTTTAAGCTCGAGAATGTTCGCGAAGGTATGTTTTATGTAGCTAATAAGCTATATGGCCTAACATTCACCAAGCGCACCGATTTACCTATTTATCATCCCGAGGTTGAGGTTTTTGAAGTAAAAGATGAGAACGATAATCATGTTGGTTTGCTTTACCTCGATTATCATCCACGTCCTGGGAAACGTGTTGGTGCATGGTGCGGTCGTTTCCGCCAACAAACCTATGAGAATGGCAAAAGAATCCCTCCTATTGTTAACATTGTTACCAATTTTACTCGCCCTACTGAAACCACACCAGCTCTTCTAACATGGGATGAAGTTGAAACCCTATTCCACGAGTTTGGTCATGCGTTACATGGATTATTCACCGATGGACCATACGATAGAATCGCTGGTAGCGTGCCACGTGACATGGTAGAACTTCCTTCGCAAATAAATGAGCATTGGGCAAGCCAGCCCGAGGTGCTTAAGTATTATGCAAAACACTATGAAACTGGCGAACCAATGCCTGACGAGCTAATAGAAAAGATTCAAAAGAGTTCTACCTTTAACCAGGGTTTTGCTACCGTGGAGTATATTGCTGCTGCAATTCTTGATCTTGATTGGCACAGTTTTACAGAACCCAAAGATGTTGATGTGCTTGAATTTGAAAAGCAATCAATGGATCGCATTAAACTAATTCCTGAAATTTATCCCCGTTATCGCTCTACCTATTTTAATCACATTGTTGGTGGTTATGCTTCGGGGTATTATGTATACCTATGGGCAGAGGTGTTAGATGCCGATGCATTTAATGCATTTGTTGAAACTGGCGATATTTTTAACAGGGAGGTAGCCGCTAAGTTTCGTAAGCATATTCTTTCTGATGGAGGTAATGATGATGGTATGAAGCAGTATCTGAAATTTAGGGGTAAAGAACCATCAATTGAGCCATTGCTTAAGAATCGGGGTTTATATTAATGGATTAAGAGGCTGTCAAGTACGACAGCCTTTTTTTTCTTCCTAATTTTTTATATTTTTGTGCTGCCATGAAAAATTTCATTGCTATTTAGTTTTGCATTGAAACTTCTACACCGCTTTAAGTGTTATTTTATCATGGTTAAATAAAATCTGTATAAAGC
The DNA here is from genome assembly GCF_013265555.1 of Tenuifilum thalassicum. Classification (GTDB taxonomy): domain Bacteria; phylum Bacteroidota; class Bacteroidia; order Bacteroidales; family Tenuifilaceae; genus Tenuifilum; species Tenuifilum thalassicum. The sequence goes on from NZ_CP041345.1 coordinate 1,384,744, forward strand.
CTTAAGGCTTTCTCTGTATAGCAGCGGTGTAAGTTATAAAAATATTTAATCAGAAAATCACTTTTAAACGCAATAGTGAATTCTGGTTTTTCTTAAGTATTCAGGTATCTACATGTGTAAATTAACATAAAAACTATATACAATGAACAGAAAAGACTTCTTCTTCAAACCAAGGGATTTTAGGTCAATTGATTTGTGGAAAGATGTTACCGAGGAGCAATGGAACGATCCATTATGGCAGCTCAAAAACTCTATTCATAATGTTGACCAGCTAAAAAGGGTAATCAAGCTAAGTGATTATCAGGAGCAAGAAATACGCCGTGTGGTAGATGAACTTGAGCGGCAAGGTAAAGATCCGCTTCGAATAACCCCATATTATGCCTCATTGATGGATGAGGATCCATTCCATCCGGATATTCCAAAAGAAGAAAAAGGGAGCGATAGACTTGATCCTATCTTTTGGCAAAGCGTACCTACTCCAGCAAACCTTATGTTTCCTAACACAGGGCGTGAGGCTGCTATGTGCGAGGGCTCACGAAGTTATGGTGCAGCTTATCAGCGCTATCCAAATAGGGTTGCTCTATTTGTGGCTCAGAACACAAGCTGTGCTGCTTATTGCGTGCATTGTCAAAGAGCAAAATCGCTTGATGCTACTACCGATGTAAATATTGAGGAAATCAACAAGGCTCTTTTCTATATTAATTACAATGAGAATATTGAGGAGGTACTTGTTACTGGTGGCGATGCCTTGAGGGTTAGCAAAAAGCGATTACAATATGTGCTAGAGGAGCTAAGTAAGATTGATCATGTAAGAGTAATACGTATTGCAACAAGGGTGCCTGTTGTATTGCCAATGGCAATTACTGATGAAATGTTAACTTTGATTAAAGAGTCGGCAAATCGGTACACTAAAGGACCTGCAAAATACGTTTATTTTATGACCCATGTGAACCATTACAGAGAGATTACTGCCGATTTTGCTGCAGCCATTAAGCGTATTAACGACCATGGTTTTACGGTGCGAAACCAAACAGTATTCTTAAATCATGTAAACGACTACTTCCTAACTTTAGCGGAAACTTTCCGCAGAATGTTATGGGTTGGGGTTCACCCTTACTACTTGCTTCAATGCCATAAGGAGAAAGGTATTGTACATTTTATAGCTCCAATTCAGGTTGGACAAATCTATATGAAGCATTTACAAGGTTGGCTTTCAGGAATATACAGACCTACCTATGCTGTTAACATTGAAGGTGGTGGTGGTAAAGTGCTTCTAATGCCATTAAACTTTGATAATCTAAATCTGAACGTTAAGATCGACGAAAAAATATCGGAGAGTGGTGCTAAAGTACATACCTGGGACGATAAGGAAATATACGACTATGAGGCATTGGGCAGAGCCACTCCTCAGGAGTATAAGGAAGCGATTGAAATTATGGATAAGTTTATTGGTAGAAAGGGCGTGTTTGTTCCGAAAATTATTCTTGTTGATGAGGAGGGTAATAGGATTGAAACAACAAATCGTACTAAATTACCTCAATTTGAAAAACAGAAAAAAGCCAAGCTGCTTGGTTATAAAGTTGACAAGAACGGAATGCCAATTACAAACCCTGCAACTATAGCCTCAGAACTCGATCAACTTTACATTAAGTCGGAATATAAAGATAAAAGGTAAATCTTCTTAAGATGCTCTCTTTAATTAACGCCTACTCATTTTTGGGAAGGCGTTAATTTTTTTATTAAATGCATATTGTTTAATTTGAATAGTGAAAACAAGTAAGAGCCATTTTTTTTATGGAAATCTAACTCTACTTTCCGTTTTAGGTTTGATTTTTTCGAAAGGGATGATTAAATAACCATGTTTTACAACAAGTGTTGCTATAATCTGAAAACCAATAGCTAATTTTGTATGCTAAATGGATAATGCATTTCGCCATAATTTAATTCGGCTTTACGTTCTTAAAGTTTCGCATTGGTTTATGCTTATCATGCCAATTGCCGTTCTCTTTTATAAGGCAAATGGTTTAAGCGTAAGCCAAATTTTCATACTACAAAGTGTGCACTCATTGTCTATCGTATTGCTTGAGATTCCTTCAGGCTATTTTGCGGATGTGCTAGGTCGAAAAAACACGATAACCGTAGGTGCTATTCTTGGTTTTGTTGGTTTTGCCATATATTCTATGACATATGGTTTTTGGGGTTTCCTATTTGCCGAAATTGTTTTAGGTCTTGGTCAAAGTATGATTTCGGGAGCCGATTCTGCCCTTTTGTACGATAGCCTTGCTGAGAGGAAGAAACAGGATGATTATATAAAGCATGAAGGGAGGATGACCTCGGTTGGTAATTTTGCCGAGGCAACTGCTGGAATACTCGGTGGGCTATTGGCAGCACTTAGCATTCGTTATCCTTACTATGGACAAGCATTGGTAGCTTTTACAGCAATACCAGCTGCGTTAACTCTTATTGAACCAAAAAACGAAATTAACAGACTTGAATTAGGCTGGAAGCAGATTGTTGACGTGGTTAGGTATGCTATAATTAGGAATAGAAAACTACGTTTAAATATTTTACTTTCGTCAGTTGTTGGTGCATCAACGCTAACCATGGCATGGTTTGTTCAGCCATGGTTAATCAGAGCAGAAACACCTATTGAACTATTTGGCGCCATATGGACGGTTCTAAATTTATTGGTTGGAGTAGCTGCTCTTTATGCCTATAAAATTGAGTTACGATTAGGAAGCGTTAGAACAATTGCATTTATTATAGTATTGCTCACCCTTGGTTTTATTGCTACTGCATTATTTAAAAGCTACTGGGCTATAAGTTTTATTGTGATTTTTTACTTGGTTAGAGGGGTGGCAACACCTATACTTAAAGATGCCATAAACCGATTAGCGCCTGCTGCAATGCGAGCTACCATTCTTTCTGTTCGTAATTTCATTATCAGAATAATATTTTCGGTTTGGGGACCTTTTTATGGATGGCTAACCGACAGGTGGAGCCTAGCACTTGCCTTAGCCACAGCCGGAACTGTTTTTGCTATATTGTCTACTTTAACTTTTGTTGCCCAGTTAAAGGGGAAAAGAGATAATCAAACTTCAAACTCTAAACCATCGTAGGCTAAGCAAACATTATCGGGTAGCTCTTTTGAAACATCTTTGTAAAAGCCCATTTGATGACCAACGTGCGTTATATAAGCTTTTCTTGGGCTTAGCTGCCCAATTAGTTCAAGGGCTTCGGGCAAAGAAAAGTGTGAGATATGCTTTTGTTTTCTAAGAGCATTTATTACCAGGTACTTGGTTCCAATAATCTTTTCCTTCTCCTCTTCGGGTATAAAATTGGCATCCGTTATATAGGTAAAGTCTCCAATTCTGTAGCCTAAAATAGGCAGTTTGTAATGGTATGCCCTTATTGGAATTATTTTAAGCCCCATGATACTAAAGGGCTGATCGTTGATTTCATGTAGATTAAATTCTGGAATACCAGGGTATTTTTGCTCAGCAAACACATAGGGATATTCTCTTTGCAGCTCTTTTAAAACTCTTTCTTCGCCATAAATATCCATTGGACGTTTTTGTAACCAATTAAATGCTCTTACGTCATCTAATCCCGCAATATGGTCGCGGTGTTCGTGGGTTAAAAGGATAGCTTGTAGGGTTTTCACTTTAGCCCTAAGCATTTGCTGCCTAAAATCGGGTCCTGCATCAATCGTAATATTGATTCCCTCGTGTTCAATTAGCACCGATGTCCTAAGCCGCCAATCTCTTGGGTCGGTTGATTGACAAACTGGGCAAGGGCAAGCAATTACTGGAATACCTTGGGATGTTCCTGTCCCTAAAAAAACAATTTTCACTTAGAGAACTTTTGATTTAATAGACAAAAATATCAAATATGATAGAACTACCACAGCCATCACAGCCGACGGAATAGCTGCTTCTTTCCCAAAAAGTGTTAAAGCAGTAAACACCGAGAACCCAGAGCTCTTTATTCCAACAAGCATTATCATTGGAATTCGGGTTTGGGCGTCAACTTTAATTTTTTTAGCAATAAGGTGTGTGATATGCCCTAATCCAAATATTGTTATAATAAGAATGCTTGCAATTTTTATTAATAGTAAGGGAGAAGAAAAGAAAACGTGTCGATTGATACCAACGGCAATGAAAATAAGGAACGCAAAACCCCAATCAACTACCTTGCCTCTAACCTTCTCAATAAAAGGTTTGATAGGATTCCAAAGCAAGAACCTGGATAGGACTAATGGTATAACTACAAGTTGAATCATCATCCAAAATAAATCAATAGATTGTATTCCTGAAGAGTTTGCAAAAAGTTTGACAAGAATTGGCGCCATTACAATAGAGCCCAGAAATGCACCAATAAGTGAGATTATTGCATATACAACATTACCACCGAGTATAAAAGTAAATGGGATTATGGCAACCCCTGGGGGTGTGGCAGCTATAACGACAAATCCAAAGAAAAGTTCTTTTGTTGGCATCAGAAAATAGGCGAGAGGAATTAAAATAGCTGAAAAAATTATGTAGTTCAGAAAAATGCCTGTAAAAATTGGCTTATATACCATTTCGGTTTTTTTTAGCTGGGCAAAACTTATTCCTGTCATTGAGAACATCATGGTCAAGGCCAAAATAGGGAACGTGAGGAATTTTACCGTTGAAGCATGTTCGCCGATAAATAAACCCATAAGTACGGCAAAAACCAGAATAGCATTTCGGTTTAAAAAAAGTCTTTTCAAAAATCGGAACATTTGCATTACCTTCGTAAAAATTTTTAGTAAATATAGATATTAGGTTTGAAATTATGGCTGAACAAAAAGGAAAACTGTATCTACTTCCTACACCAATTAGCGATAATAGCATTGATCTAGTTATACCTCAGAAAGTTATTGAAAAATCACGTTCACTTACCCATTTCGTTGTTGAAGAGCTTAGAACTGCAAGAAGATATTTATCGAAAATTAAGGTTGAAACACCGATAGATGAGCTTACATTTTTTCTGCTTAACGAGCATACACCGCAACAGGAGATCGAAAACTTTTTGAAACCTTTAAAGAATGGAATTGACGTGGGGTTGATGTCAGATGCTGGACTTCCATCTGTTGCAGATCCTGGCTCACTTTTAGTTGAGGCTGCACATCGTAATAACATTGAGGTAGTGCCCATGGTAGGACCAAACTCTTTACTCTTAACCTTGATGGCAAGTGGTTTAAATGGTCAGAATTTTGCTTTTATTGGATACCTGCCCGTTAAGCCTGATTTACGTAGAAAGAAGATTCGGGAACTAGAGCAGAGATCTCGTCAGGAGTATCAGACTCTGCTGTTTATCGAGGCTCCTTATCGTAATGCTAAGCTGTTTAACGATATTTTGAATGTTTGTCACGATCAAACACGATTGACTATAGCATGCGAATTAACCTCCTCAAACCAGTTCATTAAAACAAAAACAATAAAGGAGTGGAAAAAAGAACCACTCCCCGAAATAAATAAAAGAAATACTGTTTTTGCTATTCTATTCTAATTTTCAGTGGGTTTAGTTGATGATTCTCCCTTGCTGCTAAAGTAAATATCAAAAACAAGAGGAGTAAAGGGTGGTATGCTAGAAGTCCCAATTGAATCATATCCACAGAATGAGGGAATAATTGCACGTCCCCATTCACCTTCCTTCATTTGAAGTAGGGCTTGTTCAAATCCTTTAATTACGCTATTACCACCAATAGTTACTTTAAGTGAATCCGTTGAGCTAAATTTTCTCCCCAAATTGGTAGCAACACTATCTATGTTTGTGTCAAAGACAAACCCATCAAGAAACATTCCCTTGTAGTAAACATAGGCCACAGAATCCTTTGCGAGTTGGGTTGTCTCGTCGGTTGGGGGGGATAGCTGAATGTAGTAAATGCTGTCGTTTATTGGCTCAAGGCCAGGGTAGTTATCGTTAATATATCCCTCTATCAATGAAGTTTCGTAAGCGCGAGGGTCGCTTATCACTTTATGTAGCTCAAGGTCATAAATTAACGATTGGTAGCTCAATCCGTTTGAAGCATTTCCCTTATACCCTAAATTGTAAGGGATGTAAAGGGTTGCCTGCTCGCCCTCTTTCATATATCCCAAGCCTTCAAAAACACCTTCAAGCATATATCTGCTATAGCCAGTTATTTGTGTGTTAGCCTCTTCGTATTTAGCAAATACTGGAGCATAATGGTAGCTGTTATCGTACCTGTTATAAAGTTTCATCAAGCTATCGTTGTCCGATAACCATGCAAGCCCATCAAGTGTACGTTCCACATATGAATATAATACCCAGTCACCAATTTGAGGAGATGCACCTGTTCCAGGGGTTTTAGTTACATAGTAAAGTCCACTCGGTTTTTTAGCGCTCTCAGGAATATTGTGAACTTGAATCCAAGCATTAAATCGTGCAATTTCATCACCTTCTGGGTCGCTAAACTCCTTATCGCAGGAAATGACTGTTAATGAAAGTCCGGCAATTAGTAAAAGCAAAAATCTATTCATAGTTAAAAATTCAATTTCATGCAAATATACTATTTACATATTCATTTCAAAGTTAATTGTTTTTAATACTATCGAGTTTTACTATAACCTCGACAGGAGTATACGGATCAACTATATCATTCCCCTCCTTTCCATATGCTAAAGGTGAGGGAGCTATGATTTCAAGGCTTCCCCCTGTTGTTGTAAGCGTAAAGCCAATTTTTAAGGCTTCTAAATCTAATGAGCTAAGAGCAATAGGCTCGTCTGAATTTGCTTTGTTTGATTCTATGGTTATACCGCTAAGTGTTTTTACTTCATATTGGCCGTAAATGGTATCATTCTCAGTAGGGGTGGCAAGCCCTGTGTTAGTAGTTATTTTGTAATATAATCCAGATGAATGTTGCTTGTATCCATCTAGATTTAAGCTATTAATTATGTTTTGCTCATTTACTTTTCCTGGGCCATTGTGGTAAATTATTTCTACATCAAAGGCTAAACTCGACCAAGGTTCAACTGGGCCCATGGTATTATCTTTATAGCCTAGGTTCGAAGGGAATAGGATGGTGGTTGATTCATTCTCCCTACAAAGCAGCAAACCTTTCTCGAGCCCTTTTAATAGCGAAGTTTTCCCAATAATTGCTCTGAATGGCTCAAGGCTTCGTACCGAAGTGTCGAGCTTTGCTGCTAATGCTTCATCTTTAATGTTTGTGTCGAAAACTACAATTGGAGACTTTATAGTATAGCCTTTGTACCAGAATAATATAGTATCGCCATAGTTTAGCTGGTAGCCGTAATACTTATCTTTTATAACATGGTATACATCATCTTTAACCTCGTAAGTCCAATTATTACCACTAATATAGCTTTCTATACTTGATATTTCGGAGTATTTCTTATCCTCTTCCAAGGAGTTGTCGCAAGCGAAAAAAAAGAGAAGAAATCCAATAAGAAAAATTGTTTTACTATTCATGTTTAAATTACTTGCTGAATTTTTCAGGCTATTCATGTTCGGTTTCATTAGGGGTGCCCTTTTTCACTTCTACAATCTCTAAATTAAAAATTACTGATGTGAATGCAGGTATTATACCATTAGAGTTGCCTTGCTGCCCGAATGCTAAATGGGAAGGTACAATTAGCATTGCTTTTTCCCCTTCACGCATTCTTCCGATAGCTTCTTCTAATCCAGGAATAACCTGCCATTTTTGGCCATAAACAAACTGAAAAGCTTCGCCTCTTTTACGAGTGGAATCGAAGAATTTGCCATTCAAAAATCGGCCCTCGTAATGTATGGTAACAGTATCGCCAACTTCAACTATAGGGCCTTTCGAATGATTTTTTGGTATGATATATAGACCACTCTCGGTGGGCTTTACATCAATTTTTTGCCCATCGAGATATTGCTTAAGGATAACTTTTTCATACTCGCCAAAATCGTTAATCCAGCTGAGGAAGGCTGCCATTTGATTTTTGAACTCTTCTTCTGAGCTAACCTCAAGCAGTTTAATATCTACTCTCATGTAATCATCAGGGTTGATGAATTTTGGGAGTGTGGTTTCCAAAGTTTTCTCAAAAAATGGTGTAGCTTGTATGTAAAATGAAGCACTGTCGCCCTCCGATAGCATTAAAAAGCACTCGTCAATTGCCCCTTCATATTCAGGTTTGGTTAGCTGAAATTGCCTAACTCCCTTAAAAAATAACGAGTCAGAATTTGTGCTGTATGATATTATAGCGGTAACATAGTTCCCAATCTCGGCTTTCTTATTTGATTCCCCAAGAGCTATTAGCTTGTAGTGAATCCCTGTTGGTGTTACGCTGTAACCTGGGTATAGCTTTGATTCATTGTTGCATGCCGATAATAGTAAACCAATTCCTAGCAATGCAAATACGGTTTGTTTAATCTTCATCTTTTAGGTATTAATGTATTTAATTCTTTGTAAAAATAAGAAATATTTCACTTAAGTACGTCGATAAGGGAAACCTCGTAAATAATTGATGAGCGCGGAGGAATCCTATCTAAATCTCCTATAAGCCCGTGAGCCAAATGAGGAGGAAGGATTAGGATAGCATTTTGTCCTTTATGCATAAGTTTTATAGCTTCTTCTAGCCCTGTTTCAACACCTCCGTGTCCAACAACAAAGCTTTCGGGTTTGTTTGGCTCCGATTTATAGCATTCGGTTCCATCTAAAAGGCTAATACGATAGTGATAAACCACAACATTGCCAGCTTTGGGCTTAGGGCCTTTTGCTTTACCAAATATGTAATAGAACAATCCGCTTTGGCTTTGAACCATTGTCAACTTTTGCCTGCTTATGTATGCAAGTATCTCTTCCTTATCCTTATCTACAAGTTTTTGGTTTATGCCAAGTAATTTTCTTTTTACTTCGCTTTTTGGAACGGGTAATTTTTTAGTTTGTTGATTGTGTGTACAAGAAATCAATGAAGCTAGCAGAGCAATGGTTACTAATCTGTTCATGGTTTAAGCATTTAGCTCGTTAGAGTGGATTTTGAGTAGCTCTTCGAATTGTTTAAGGGTTTCATCCATGCTTACAAATGATTTTCCTCCCGCTGCGTTTTTGTGCCCACCACCATTATAGTATTTCCTTGAGAACTCGTTGGCAGGGAAATTCCCTCTTGAACGGAGCGATACTTTAACATAGCTATCATTTTCAGTAAAAAGAACAGAAAAGTTAATACCGTTTATCGATAAGGGGTAGTTTACAAATCCTTCGGTATCTCCTATCTGATATTTGAACTTTTTTAAATCGTTTTTTGTAAGCCATATATATGCGGCTTTGAATTCAGGGAAAACTTTCATCCGTTCAGCTAGCGAAAAGCCTAAAAGCTTCATTCTATTTTCTGAGAAGTTGTTGTAAACATTACTTTGAATATCTTCGACCTTTATTCCCTTGGCAATAAGTTTTCCTGCAATCTCAAAGGTTCTTTCCCGAGAACATGCATAGCTAAACGAGCCTGTATCGGTCATAATGCCTGTAAAAATACTTACTGCGCTATCGTAATTTATCGCATTATCTCCAAAAAGTTGTGATGCAATTTCGTATACAAGTTCTGCTGTTGAACTTACCTCGGTAAATGAGAATTTTATGTCGAATGGGCTTTCCGGTTCAGGATGATGATCAATTAGCACTCTTTTAGCTTTTGTAACTTCAAGCAGGTAAGACATCCCTTCAACTCTCTTGTAGCCATTAAAATCAAGACAGATTACAAGGTCTGCATCCCCAAAGGTTTGTTCTACTCTTAGCTTATCTTTACTAAAAATCAATATATTGCTAGCATCTGGTAACCATGATAAAAACGTAGGAAAATCATTTGGTGATACCATTTCTGCGTTTAATCCTTGTTGCTTTAGTACATGGTATAAGCCCAAAACAGATCCAATAGCATCACCGTCGGGGTTATAATGTGAGGTTAAAATAATTTTCTTGGCTTGAGTTAGCTCCTCCTTCAATAATTCAAGCAGACTTTGATCGATTCTAAGTGTCATATTATTCATATTTTATCTTACAAAGATAAGTTTTGTGATTTACTTAATATTTGCTATTTTAGAAAATAAATTAACAATACTATGAACACTAGGTTTACTTTTTGCATGATAAAGCCCGATGCGTTTAAAAACGATACGGTAAGCGATATTCTCTTAGAGATTTTAAAGGCGGGGTTTAAAATAAGAGGGATTAAGATTACTATGCTTACCAAGGCGAAAGCAGAGGAGTTTTACGATATACATAAGGGGAAAGAGTTTTTTGACAGGTTAACAACCTTTATGAGTTCGGGTCCTGTAATGGCTATGGTCCTTGAAAAACCTGATGCGGTTGAGTCGCTTCGGAAACTCATTGGAAAGACCAATCCAGCTGAGGCAGAAGAGGGTACAATCAGGAATAGATTCGGAACTGACACTACTCACAATACAGTACATGCTGCCGACAGCTATGAGCATGCCGAACGTGAGTGGAGTTTCTTCTTCTCAAAACGTGAGATTTACTAATTTTTTTGGTAATGAGATTGTTATGCTGTTAGTATTTTGGATCTAGTAAAATGCTATGATAAAAGAAGTTAGATAAATAAAAAACCTCGAGATATCTCGAGGTTTTTTGTTGCGGTCCGGACGGGACTCGAACCCGCGACCCCATGCGTGACAGGCATGTATTCTAACCAGCTGAACTACCGGACCATTCTTTCAATCTCTGTGGCTTTCCGTTTCAAAAGCGATGCAAAAGTAATACCTAGTTTTTAATCTTGCAAGCGATTTAGCGAATTTTTTTCTCAAAAATGCTAAAATTTACACTCCCATAAATACGTTTTTCCTTAAAATGTTGATAATCTGAAAAGTCGTATTTGTTGGAGTGTTCTAGTATAAACCAGCCATTCTCAGAAAGAATTTGGCTGTTTAGTATTAGTTCAGGCAATTTTTCAATTCCTTCCATGCTGTATGGAGGGTCAGCAAATATCAAATCGTAAATTTTCGAACAGGTTGCTATAAACTTATAAGCATCACCTTTAATTGGATTTAAATTATCTAAACCCAGCTTTTGCTTGGTATCTTGTATGAATCGCCAATGGTGAAAATCCTTTTCAACGGAATCAGTAAATTCTACTCCGCGTGACATAAATTCATAGCTTATGCTTCCTGTTCCAGCAAAAAGGTCAAGGACTTTTAGGCCTTCAAAATCAAAATTGTTTGAAATGATGTTGAATATACTCTCTTTGGCAAAGTCGGTAGTTGGCCTAGCTCGAAACGATTTAGGCGGGTTAATATGCCGGCCTTTTAATCTTCCGGAAACTATTCGCATGTTGTTCCAAGATTGAAAAGCTTGAAGTAATCAACTCTATGACGCAATATACGGTAGGTGAAAAAAACAGGTTTATAGTAATCTGCCTGGTGCGTAACGTTTTTAAAATATTTATGGAGTTCTTCCGTTAAGCCATTTAATATCTTTCCTGAACCAGTTATGTTTATATGTAAATCGTCAGTATTATCATCAAATACAGCTTTAATTGCGCTGTTTACATAGTAAACAACATCAGTTGTAGTTGAGCAAGCATAAGTGTTAGCAAAGACTAATGCATTGTTGTTGTGGCAAATAGTGGTTATCTCCTTATCGCTGATATCAATTTGAACCAAATTCTTCGATGAGTAAATTGGTCCAGCTTTAATAAAAGATTGTAATGAATGAGTATAAATAGATTTGGGGTGAAGTTTGTGCCATTCGTTAATAAATTCTGTAGGGGCGCAATAAATTAGTTTAGCATTATTTTCAGTGATATCAATAAATCTAATTTCGCAGTACTCAGGGAATGGGTGAGCTAAGTTAAATAGCTCTTTTGCTTTTTCTGGCTCAAATAGGCTGTTAGGCACAAGGGTAAAAAGATGGCTATCAAAGGCAACTATTACCTTTTTAAACTCTTCTTTTATCCATGGTTTAGCTTCCGATAAGCTATCAATAAATTTTCTAAAATCAATATTACCTAAAGTGTGATTTTCCCACTCTTCGGTATAAAGTGCAATAAATGTATTACGAATAGTATCCTTAACGGCATACGAAAATCCATTCAGGGAAACCTGAATGGATAGTTCGTATGCTGAAGTTCTGTCCCTATCAAAGGATTCGTCTATGATATCTATTCCTTGCATACTAAGGTTTATTCCCAGTTACCAGCGTTGTTGGTAGCTTCGGTTAGCGATCCCACTTTCAAACCAGGATATTTGTCAAGCTTTTTGGCTAGGTCATCAAGGTTAATGATTTCTTGACGGTCAAGTCCTTTAAGGATAACCTTGTTAGGTGCTTTACACTCAAATACTTTAACCTTAATACCCGATTGAGTGTTTAGTTCACCTGCTGCAAGTTCAAAGGTGTCGCCTGTAAATGGAACAAATCGCAATGAATCGTAAGGATAACCTTTAAGAATGGTATCGCGAACAGGAATAAGAATGGTGTCGCGGTAAACCTTTTTTAAAGCAACTGCTAATGAGTCATCTTCTGATCCGATTTGTTTAACAACTTTGATCTCACCCTTTTTCATGAAATCAATAAGGGTATCAAAACTACCGGTATACTTGCCATAGCGTGAGCGGTATGCATCCTGGGCAGTTCTGATGTTAATTAAACGTTCAATCGTTGCGCTGTAGCGACGTTTTTTCTCTCTGTCAAAACGAATGGGAGCCATTATACTCTCATACAGTAAGTATCCTAAGATAACTATTATAACTCCAAGAACAATTTGATAAACTGTTTTCATTTTCCTAGTTTTAGTTTATGTTTGCCTGCAAATTTAAAAACATCTGCTAAATTTCGAACTCTATTTTACAAAAAATATTGTGCATCCGTGATAAAAACACACGTAATTAAGGAGATAGTAGAACATCTTGGTTTTGCACCAACAGTTGGTCAGCTCGAGGCAATTAATGTTTTAGCTGACTTTACAGTACAAACGAATGGCGATGAGTGCATGCTTTTAAAGGGGTATGCTGGAACTGGAAAAACCACAATAATAGCAGCTTATGTTAAGGCCCTGTCGAAGTTTGGAATAAAGTTTCAGCTACTAGCGCCAACCGGGCGTGCTGCTAAAGTGCTTGCCGAGTACTCTGGTAATAATGCTTACACCATTCATAAAATAATTTACAGACAGCAATCGAGCAGCGATGGTTTTGGAAGATTCTCTCTCAATTTTAATAAGAGTAAGAATACAATTTTTATTGTTGATGAGGCGTCAATGATCTCTAATCAATCATTCGAGGATAACGCTTTTGGGTCGGGTAAACTTTTGAACGATTTAATTGAGTATGTTAGAATGGGACAAGGGTGCAAGCTGATGCTTGTAGGCGATACAGCGCAGTTACCCCCGGTTGGATTAGATATTAGCCCCGCATTGGATCAGGCTAACCTTGAAATGCTTGGGTTGAAACTTTGGTACGCTATTTTAAATGAGGTTATTCGACAAGAACTTGATTCAGGCATACTTCTAAATGCAACCGAGATTCGCCATCTCATTGATGAGATGAAAATTACCTATCCTAGGTTCAAAACAGCCTATAATGGTGATGTTGTTAGAATTACAGGTGGTGAATTGCTTGAATATCTTTCCGATGAGTACGATAAAAATGGCCGCGAGGGCAACATTGTTATATGCTATTCAAATAAACGAGCTAACAGGTACAACCAGGGTATTCGTTCCAAGATTCTTTACCATGAAGAGGAGCTAAGCATTGGTGATTATTTAATGGTTGCTCGAAATAACTACTTTTGGGTTAACGACCGGCCAAAAATTGGTTTTATAGCAAATGGCGAGATTGTCAGGGTAAAGAGAATTGGTAAACGTCAAGAACTTTATGGTTTTCGGTTTGCCGATGTTACCCTTGAACTACCCGATCACGACTACGAGGAGTTTGATGCCAAGCTAATTCTCGATTCATTATACATGGACGGGCCATCGCTCGACAGGAAAAGCATGAAAAATCTTTACCACGAGGTTATGGCCGATTACATGCATATCAAAACAAAAAAGGCGAGGTTTAAAAAGATGCAATCCGACCCATTTTTTAACGCCTTGCAGGCTAAGTTTGCATACGCAGTTACCTGTCATAAGGCTCAAGGTGGCCAATGGCCCACAGTGTTTATTGATCAGGGATTTTTTACCGATGAGATGCTCTCGCGTGAGTATCTACGATGGTTATACACTGCGTTTACGCGGGCTAAGCAAAAGGTTTATCTTGTGAATTTTAATGAAAAGTTTTTTTGATATTTTTCCCTTTGCTTTCCATATACATTACTGATTCATTGTGGTTGAGGTTAAAAAATCATAAACTGGTTATAAAACATAGGAAGTTGTACAATTTCTTCTCGTGTAAGTTTGGAAATTTGCAGCAAAAATTTCTGGAATGAAATTGCCTTTATTTTTCTGCATTGTATTGCTCCCAGCATTAACAGTTAAGGGACAGGATAATTTTGTTGAGCCCAACCTTAAGTTCGATTTTGTTAGCAGACACCTATGGCGTGGAATGCGAAATAATACTTCGCCTGCCATCCAACCAACCATCGAACTTAACATAAAAAAATTTTATACTGGTTTTTGGGCTTCTTATTCTCTTGGAACAGAGAATGTTCAAGAAATAGATGTTTTTGTAGGATATCGGTATAAAAATATAGATATTGCCATTTACGATTACTATAATCCAATAGATACTATAGGGTGGGAGAGCGACTTTTGGGTGTTTCGCAATAGCAAAACACGCCACACCCTTGATGCTATTGTAACTGTTAGTAGAACCGAAAAATTTCCTTTCGACCTGTTGCTTTCTACCATGTTCTATGGCTATGATAGGGATGAAATATCAAATAAAAACCTTTATTCAACCTATTTTGAACTTCAGTATCAAATTCTTAATTCAAACTCTGGAAATTTATTAGTTCATCTAGGTGGAACCCCTTTTAAAAGCTACTACGCAAAGAGAGCAGCCATTGTTAACACAGGAATTACCATGAAAAAGGATATTAAACTTAGCTCCAATTTCTCAATTCCCACAAAAGCAAGTCTAATTTTCAATCCCTATTCAAATCAAATTTTTCTTCTGGCTGCGTTTACAATAGGTTGATTATTAAGAAATTGCTTTGCTGCTGTTTATTTACTTTAGCTAGAGAAAAACATATTGTTTTAAGGTACGCAATCTTTTTATATGCAAAAGTGGTATTATTCTAACCCCCTAACTACTGGTTAAATTTTTAATAAACTATTTAGTGCCGTAATTTAGGGTGTAAACACACTTTTTTTAATATACACTACTTCTTTTCGCTTAAAGCCGTTTATGGATGGAAACGCTATATGTTTTATTAAACCAAGTGTAAGGGAAAAATATAAAACAATAAGCGAATATTTGTTTTTTTAAAAATCAAAGATCGATTTGTTTGTTACTTTTCGTTTTGCACGTGTTTACATCCATTTAGAATTATTATAATACAGCACACTAAACTGCTTTATATTGTGCTTCCTACATAATGGTTAAATATTTAATCGAATACGAAGTGACAATATTTCAGAAAAGTTAATAGAATTGGCATCCTTTACTTTTTTTGGATTGGTTACAAAGGGTTATGATTTTGTATCTCAAGAAGGTAAATATTTAATGTGTTGTTTTTGCTAAAACTAGTAGTGCTTAGGGTTGCTTGTTTTATCAAAAGTATTACTTTTGCAGCGCGAAAATTGAAATGCTGGGGAGATACCAAAGTGGCCAACTGGGGCAGACTGTAAATCTGCTGGCGTATGCCTTCGTAGGTTCGAATCCTGCTCTCCCCACAACTCTGCCGATGTAGCTCAGAGGTAGAGCACTTCCTTGGTAAGGAAGGGGTCACGAGTTCAATTCTCGTCATCGGCTCTGTTAATCGACCTTTTTAGGTCGATTTTTTGCTTTTATGGGGTTACTGTTCGTAGCTTTATGCTGCCTTTTTTAAGCCGGTAAACGGGCACGGGGTAGTATCGTCTTCCCCATTGGGGAACAAGGTAACGATCCCAGAAATTCCAATAAATCAATCCATCATCCGATTTTGGTTCAAGCAGATAGGTGGCTAACCTGCCAAGTTTCTGTGAGGTTTTTACCAAAAGGTACTGCGAATCAAAACGCACATTTGTATTGGTGAAGCTACCGTAAATGTTATTGTTATAATGCCCCTGGTTTAGCCTATGCGAGGGCTTAAGTGAGTCGATATTGAATTGTTCTACATTTAGTGTTACCGTATCGGTTAGCATCTCATACTTTATTCCATGGCTTTTTAGGAGATTAACAACCTGGATGTCTTTTCTAATAATGTAGCCGTAAGGTATGCTTGTAGTTTGAGTGGCATAGTAGTCGGCATAGTAGGGTATGGTTACCGTTTTTTTGCGGTCGGTTTTACGGAATCGCTCCCGACCATTTTCATCTGTGTAGGGTTCTGCTTCGTAGGATAGTATGGTTACGTAGTTTGGCGTGGGTTCTGCCTTGTAGGTAAGGGCAAACTCATGCTTTTTTAAAGGATTACCGAGCTGTTTTGATTCGTTATCAGCCTCGTTAAGCAACTTTTTAATTTCCATGGCATTTTCCCTGGCATAATCACATACCGATGAAATAAGGTTGTAGCATCCCTGAACGCGTTCGTTAAAGGGAGCGTAAACGTAGTTCTCATTAAGAATGCTTAACCTGTTCCTTAGGCCAACATAGTTTGTGAAGTATCGTGGCTCCGATGCATACGAAATCCATCCCTTTTCGTAATCTCTTTGGTCGATAAACTCACCGTAGAAACAGTTAAGAGTCTTGTATTTGGCCGATAGCTGATTTGATACCCAGGGCATCATCTTATCGCGCATGTAGTTTATAAGCTTTCGGCTGCCATTGGGGTTCATCATCCAGGTAAAGGTAACAGGCTCCTGATGATACGAGCCATTGGTGGTGTGGCAATCCATAACAATTGCTGGGTCCCAACGGTTTAGCACGTTCTTAACAACACCAATCATTTCGGGGCTCTCAAGTTTCATCGCATCACGATTCAGGTCGAGCATCTGACCATTGTGCCTAACCCCAACCCCATTAATCGGCCCATTTTGCCAAGGACGATTCTCGGGGCTAATCCTTTCATTTCCATCGGGATTTAGTATAGGACAAACAAGTAAAACAATATCTTTAAGTAGAGGATTTTTGGGATTTTTTAAAAGGTCGCGGACAAACATAAGCGAGGCTTCTTTTCCTTCCACCTCACCAGCATGAATGTTAGCCTGTATGTACACAACTATTCTATTGCCTACATCGCTTGGCTTCTTTGGTAAAGGGTTAGCTACGATAAGGAGTGGTATTTCTCGGCCCTCGGTACTCGTTGCAATGGTTTCAACCCTAACTAGTTTAGAGGCTTTTTGTAACATATCGATGTACTGCATCACATCTTTATAGGTAGATGTAGATTGATAGTTGCTGGCTTCGGCTATGGTTACAGGGAAGTATTGTCCAAAACTTGAATGTTGCATAGCTGCAAAAATCGAAATGATTATAAACTTTTTCATTTTATCATGAATTAATTATGATGATACAAGTTTGCTAATTCTTCATTGAACCGTTTCATTATAAATTTTTCCCTTGAACAAGTTTCTCATTTTCTGTTTTCATTCAATATAGATAGTCTCACTAAAAAATAGTTTAACACAAATTAAGCTATTTGTCGCTATTTGAATCAAATTAAAAACAATAATTAAATCGAAAAAGATGAGAAAATTTTTCACACTGCTTTTAGGATTGTCCCTCTGTTTTCAATTCTCTTATGGACAACAGGAACTGGTAGCCAAGGCTAATTACGAGCTGCCCGCTCGTTTCTCGCCTAAGAAACTAAAAAGTATGGTTTTTAGTACTTATGTTGATGCTCATTGGCTAAAGAATAGCACGCGTTTTTGGTATAGTTTTGAAACACCTAATGGAAAAACCTACTACATAGTCGACCCAGTTAAAAAGACCAAAAACCTTCTTTTCGATAATGCAGATATGGCGGCCCAACTATCGAGGTTGACTAAAGAACCATTTGATGCACAGCATCTACCTATAAAAAAAATAAAGTTTATTAAGGATGAAAAGGTAATCCAGCTTGAGGTAAAAAGTACCCTTGTTGATGAGGATAAGACCGATGACGAGGAAGGAGATATGACCCAGAAAAAATCTGTTAAATCAAAAAAGAAAAAAGAAAAGAAAACTTACTATTTCGAGTTTGATTTAGCATCAAAAAAGTTAGTTCTGCTCGATGACTATAAAAAGCCAAAAGAAAATCCCGAATGGGCAAACATTTCTCCTAACGGAGAGTATGTGGTTTATAGCAAGAACCACAACCTCTACTGGATGGATAAGGAAAATTACGAGAAGGCTAAAAAGAACGAAAAGGATTCAACTATTGTTGAGCATCAGCTAACAACCGATGGCGAAAAGTATTACAGCTATGGTTCATCGTGGCGTGGCGAAGATAATGTTGAGGAACAAAAGAATAAGGATAAAAGAAAGTATGCATATGTAACTTGGTCGCACGATTCCCGATACTTTGCCATGGTACGTACAGATATGCGAAATGTTAAGGAGCTCTGGGTAATAAAAACATTAAGTAAACCTCGTCCAACCTTGGAAACATACAAGTATCACATGCCAGGGGAAAAAGAAGCCCCTAAGGATGAGCTACTTATTTTTGATATGAATAATAGGGATACCGTTATACGGCCCGATATTTCTGCTTTTAAGGATCAGGATGTGTCAATTCTCAACTACCGCCGATTAGCAAGTGAACGTGATGATGATTATATACCAACGCGTTGGCTCTCTAAACATAACGATAGGCTTTACTTTCAACGAACTTCACGCGATCTTAAGCGAATTGATGTTTGTTATGTTGATATAAATTCAGGTGAGGTAAAAACAGTTATCGAGGAGCGTTTAAACACATATATCGATTTTAAGGGTATTAAGTTGATAAATAACGAAAAGGAGATAATTCACTGGTCGGAGCGCGATGGCTGGGGACATTTTTATCTTTACGATAATCAGGGAAAACTTATCCGCCAAATTACAAGCGGTCCATACCATTGTGAGCGTTTAGTTGGATACAATGAGGCAACTAAAACCCTTTACTTCCTTGCAAATGGCAGGGAGAAAGGAGAAGATCCTTACTACGTGCACCTATATAGAGTAAACATTGATGGTTCTGGATTGAAGCTGTTGAACAAAGGGAACTTTAATCATAGAATTAGTATGGACGATAACCAGCGATACTTTATAGATAACTACTCTAGGGTTAACACCACACCACAAGCAAAATTAATTGATAATCAAGGAAATGAGGTTTTATTCCTCGAGGAGGCCGATTTAAGTTTACTTTTTGAGGCAGGCTACAAATTTCCTGAACCTTTTACAGTAAAGGCAGCCGATGGTATTACCGATTTGTATGGTGTAATGTACAAGCCCTACGATTTTGATTCAACTAAGAAATACCCGTTAATACTCTATGTATATCCAGGACCCCAAACCGAAGCGGTAAACAAATCGTTCTCTACAAGAATGGACCGAATCGATCGTTTAGCGCAGTTTGGTTTTATTGTGATTACTGTTGGTAACAGGGGAGGGCATCCTGCTCGCTCAAAGTGGTATCACAATTATGGTTATGGCAATCTAAGAAACTATGGTTTGGCAGATAAGAAAGCCGCAGCCGAGCATTTGGCTTATCGCCATAAATTTATCGACATTAACCGTGTTGGAATCCATGGCCACTCGGGTGGAGGGTTCATGACAGCAGCAGCCATGCTCACCTATCCCGATTTCTTTAAGGTTGGGGTAGCCAACGCTGGTAACCACGAAAACAACATTTACAACCGTTGGTGGAGTGAAAAACATCATGGTGTGAAAGAGGTTGCTGACACTGCGGGAAATGTATCTTTTGAATATAGCATTGAGAAGAACTCGCAGATTGCCAAAAATCTGAAAGGGCACTTGTTGCTTACAACTGGCGAGATTGATAACAATGTACATCCTGGAAATACTATTCGCTTAGCTAATGCATTAATTCGTGCTAATAAAAGGTTCGATTTCTTCATGTTTCCTGGTCAGCGACATGGCTATGGCGATATGACGGAATACTACTTCTGGCTAATGGGCGATTATTTCTGCAAATGGCTTTTAGGCGATTACGATACCAGTATAGATATCACGCCAATGAATAACGAGATTGAGAAGAGATAAAAAAAAGAGGCTGTCTCGATACTGAGACAGCCTCTTTCTACCTAAACACTAACCTAAACATATGGTCTGTTAACAGAAATATTTTTGTAAACCTTCCATTAATCTTTTCCAACGTTGCTCTTCGGTCATAGAGTAATATTTTTGTTTTTCTTCCATAAGTTTGCGCTGTTCTTCCTCCTCTTTTTGGCGCTTTAACGTTTCGTAATGGTTTACGATTTTATTACGAAGGTACTTTTCCGCAACAGTGGGGAATAGTTCAAGCAAAAGTTCCTCCTTTTCGTTTGATGCTAGTTTTACATTATCGCCATACTCAGGAAAAGAAGGATTAGGCTGTTTTTTATAGTTTGAAGTATCATATGGTGTTTCTTCTTCAACACCAGCAATCTTTAGTCGAAACTTAGGGTCTATGGGTAAAGGAGTTTTACCATAAAGTCCTTTTACAAGGTTAACAAATTGAGTTGATTTGTTAGTGTAAAAAGGTAAACCTTTGCTTTCATCTATGGCGCAGTTTACTGCTTGTGCGCCAACTATTTGGCTGGTAGGTGTTACAAGGGGTGGGCAACCTGCATCCAACCTTACGGTTGGTATGATCTCAAGTACTCTAGGTAGCAATTTTTCAAGCTTTAACTGTTTGAGCTGGGCTAACATGTTGGTATACATACCACCAGGAATTTCAGCATCCTTTACATTTTCATTGGGTTCAGGAAAGTTAAAATAGCGCTCAATGGCTTGACAAGTATCTAATAAGTCGTCGTACTTGCCAGATTGAGCAAAAAGTATCGCCTGTTCAAAAAGGTTATCGATGCGTGCAGGTAGTTCGTAATTGGTTATATCGAAATCTATTGGGAATTCGTATGAATCTAGCTCCTTAAGTTCGGCTCTAATGTTTTTAAGTTCAGAGTTAATGGCTGAAACAGCTTTCAGGTTCACTCCTGTTTCAATATCAAGCTTATCGCAGAATATTTGAATTATTTCAAAAGCAGGAGCAGCAGGGCCTCCAGCAAAATTCCAAATGGCCGTGTCGACAATGTCCACACCATTAACAATAGCAGCTAGAGTCGCAGCCAGACCATAGCCAGGAGTACAATGTGTATGGAAATCGATAGGAACTTTAACCTCCTTTTTTAATGCCGAAATAATTGTAGCGGCTTGTTCGGGTGTAACCAATCCAGCCATATCTTTTAGGGTGATTATATCGGCACCCATGGCTTCTAACTCTTTAGCCTTGGCTATATAATACTTTTCGGTGAAAATCTTTTTGGGTAAAGCTTTGCCATTGAGCATGGCTTTTATTCTCTCCTTGCGAGAAAATTTAGGATCTACTGTAAAGCATACGGTGCAATCGGCTATACCACCATTCTCCTTAACGTACTTAACCGTGCTGCGGATGTTGTTGGTATCATTTAGCGCATCAAAAATTCGCATTATGGAAATACCCGACTTAACAGCATTACGGTTAAAGCCTTCAATCACCTCTTCGGGATAAGGGTTATAACCAAATAGGTTTCTACCACGTGAGAGCGCAGTTAGCATTGAGGAATCTCCAATGGCTGCTTTAATGCTTTCAAGCCTGCGCCAGGGGTCTTCGTTTAGGTATCGCATAACCGAATCGGGTACAGCCCCTCCCCATACTTCCATGGCATAAAATCCAGCCTCACGATAGTAAGGTAGTACCTTTTCAACTTGCTGTTGGGTCATTCTGGTTGCAAATAGCGATTGTTGACCATCGCGTAGTGTTACATCCCTGATAAGTAGTTTCCTTTTCACCGCAAATTAATTTTTAAGTGTTTTTTGAAAAACACTATATATTTACGGCGAAGTAACAAATATTGTTTATAAAATGGAAGATGTTATTTATAGTTTCATAACATTGTTATAGAACATTGTTGTATAACATGGTTAATATCGTATTCGCCCATCCAATTTATCTCCAGATATGGTGTAGCAAGGAGTTGAGCACGACGATTTATCATATTTGAGTTTAACGGTTGTTCCATCAATTACAATAATATTCCTTCCCTTACTCTTATAGAATACCTTTATGCTATAATAGGAGTTTGTTTGAAGCCAAAATTTAACTTCACTGTTTGATGCAAAACCACTATAAATTAATGTTCCATTATCAACATCGCCGCTATACAACTCAAAATAAACCTCTGGGTTCTCCTTGTTAATTGTGAATCTTAATAAAACTTCAGTTTCTTCGGGTCGTAGTTCATAGCATTCATCGCAGTTAACAATAAATGAATGAATATCCTCACACGAAAGGGGAGTGGTAAAAGCTGATAATATCATTAAGCCCTTTATTAGCTTACCAAATGTAGTTGACATTTTTCTTTAAAATTTTGGGTTTTAACTGGTTAAAATGGATTTTGGCTGAAATGGTATAAAAATAAGGCTTATTCCCGGTTTCCTCTTTAAAGTTATATCCAAATCCCAAAGAATATTCCATAATATTGAATTTAAATGAAATACCAGCATTGAAGTTTGAAGAGAATTGTTTGCTAGGGTCCTTATGTGTGCCTCGGTAGTTTCGGAACTCCATTCCTGCGTTGATTTTTAAAAACGACCTAACCATGCATTTATTTAAAGAGAGTAAGTAAAAGTTCTTACTAATACTTGATTGGATTACTTGACGATATTCCCAATACTGGTATAGCTGTCCATCGGTACTTGTAAGTGTAGCTATTTTAAATGGACGAAATAAATAACCTACTGAAAGGTCAACTTGTGAAATTTGTTCAACACCACCAAAGCAGAAACCCCACAGGAACTCATGTTGGGCAAAAGTTATGCTACTTCCAGCATAGAGTGACGATAGTGTTGGTTTAATTTTAGTTTTAAGGCCCATTTCGGATAAAGCTTTTAGGGCATCAGTATTATTATACTCACGAGCAATTTGGTAGTAGCTTTTTTGGAGTTTTGTTTCGTGTGCATTAAAATCTAGTAGCAATTTTAGAATATTATTTGCACTGAATGCTATAGCATAACTTAATGCATTAGCCCCGTTTTCATCAATAATATTTATATCTGCACCATACTCAATAAGGAGTTTTGCTATAGAAGTATCGTTAAATTGTGATGCTACCATTAGAGGTGTTCTCCCTTTTCTATCTTGTATGTTTGGATCTGCACCGTATTTGAGTAGTAGCTGGGTGCAAGTTATTGCTCCTGAGAATGTTGCCAGCATCAAGGGTGTGTTTTGAACCAAGTCTTGTTCATTGGGTTTTGCACCTTTGTACAGAAGTAATTCTGTAAGGAAAGGTAGTCCATACCATGCTGCTAAATGGAGTGGTGTAAGCTTTTTATTATTTTTTACATTTATATCAGCCCCTTTTTCAATCAGAAGTTCGGCTATTGTATCGTTAAAGGTTGATATTGCAGCATGAAGTGCAGTATTCCCATTGTATGGAACTGCGTTTAAATCGGCCCCATTCTCAACTAAAAGTTCAACAACATCTGTATTGCCACTCTGAATGGCAAACATTAAGGGGGTAACACCATTAGCATCACAGGTGTTGGGGTCTGCTCCTAAGTTAAGTAGAGTCCGAACTTTTTCAATGTTGCCTGAGTCGGCTTCAACCATTAGAAGATAATTGTAAGTGGATGCAATCCAAGCAGAATCACTTTTATGTTCCTGACTATAAGTAATCGTACATGAAAGGAAAAATACCAAAAAGTAAAATAAATGAGAAAAGTAACAGCAACTTAATTTTTTCATTATAAAGTTAAATAAAAAAACGTCCTGAATTCAGGACGTTTTAGTACAAAATGTATGCCAAAAAGTGTTAATTATTTGCCAAATTTAATGCTTGCCTGAGCAGCAGCTAAACGGGCAATAGGTACTCTAAATGGTGAGCAGCTTACGTAGGTTAAGCCATTCTTGAAGCAGAACTCAACAGAAGCAGGATCACCACCTTGCTCACCGCAGATACCTACCTTAAGCTCAGGACGTGTTGAACGACCTTTCTTAACACCCATTTCAATTAGCTGGCCAACACCATCCTGATCAATGGTTTGGAATGGGTCAGCTGAAAGCATCTTCTTATCAAGGTAATCGTGTAAGAATCCACCAATGTCATCGCGGCTGAAGCCAAATGTCATCTGGGTAAGGTCATTTGTACCAAATGAGAAGAACTCGGCTGTATTAGCAATTCTATCGGCTAGTAGGCAAGCACGAGGAATCTCAATCATGGTACCATACTTATACTCAATAGCATTGATACCAAATTTCTGGCAAACCTCAGCATAAACGCGGTCAACTATCTTCTTAGTGAAATCAAGTTCTGAAACATCGCAGGTTACTGGAACCATAATTTCAGGCTTAGGTGTTTTGCCTTCTTTCATTAGTTCAGCAGTAGCCTCAAAAATAGCACGAATCTGCATTTCGGTAACTTCAGGGTAGGTAACTCCAAGACGCACACCACGGTGTCCCATCATTGGGTTAACCTCATGAAGTGTTTCACCACGTTTTTGGATTGCCTCAACTGAAATACCAAGCGCCTTAGCAAGTTCCTCTTGCTTATCCTTGCTTTGTGGAACAAACTCGTGTAGAGGTGGGTCTAGCAGGCGGAAGGTAACAGGGAGGGTATCCATTGCAAGCATAGTGTTCTTTAGGTCACGCTTAACATAAACAAATAGCTCATCAAGCGCGCTGCGACGTTCTTGCTCGGTTGAGCTAAGAATCATCTTACGAAGTAGGAATAGGGGCTCTTCTGATCCTTTACCATAGAACATATGCTCGGTGCGGAACAGACCAATACCTTCTGCACCAAAATCACGAGCAACCTTAGCATCCTCTGGAGTATCTGCATTAGTGCGAACTCCCATTTGACGGTATTTGTCAACCAATTTCATAAACTCCTGGAAACGAGGGTTCTCGGTTGCTTCCATAAGTTTGAGTTCGGCTGTGTAAACATTACCTTTGGTTCCATTTAGGGTAAGTACATCGCCTTCTTTTATTTCGATATCGGTGCCTTCTATTTTTGCAATCTTTTGTGCGGAGTTTACTTTTAATGCACCAGCACCAACAATACAACATTTACCCCAACCACGAGCAACAAGTGCAGCGTGTGAGGTCATGCCTCCGCGAGCAGTTAGGATACCCATAGCTGCACGCATACCCTCAACATCTTCAGGGTTAGTTTCTTCACGTAATAGGATTACTTTTTCACCTTTACGATTCCAAGCAACTGCATCTTCAGCAGTGAAAACAACTTTACCTACTGCAGCACCTGGTCCAGCAGGAAGACCTTTAACAATTGGACTAACCTTTGATTCCTCTTGAGGATCGCAGATTGGGTGAAGTAGTTCATCGAGTTGAGCTGGGTCTACACGTAAAACTGCAGTTTTTTCGTCAATTAGTCCTTCGTGTAACATATCCATGGCCATGTTCAAAGCCGCAGTTCCAGTACGCTTACCAGCACGGCATTGAAGCATGTATAGCTTACCTTCCTGGATGGTGAACTCAATATCCTGCATATCCTTGAATGCTTTCTCAAGGGTATTGCGGATTTCTACAAGTTCTTTATAGGTTTCAGGCATTAGCTCTTCCATACTTGGAAGGTGCTTGTTTTGCTCGTTCTTTGTTTCGTTGTTTAATGGGTTTGGAGTACGAATACCTGCAACTACGTCTTCTCCTTGAGCGTTTACAAGCCATTCACCATAAAAAACGTTCTCGCCAGTAGCGGGGTTACGAGTAAATGCAACACCTGTTGCAGAGGTATCGCCCATGTTACCAAATACCATGGTTTGAACGTTCACAGCAGTACCCCAATCGTCGGGAATGCCTTCAATCCTACGATACGAAACAGCTTTTTTACCATTCCAGCTCTTGAAAACTGCTTTGATACCACCTAAAAGCTGTTCTTTGGCATCGTCGGGGAACTCTTTGCCTAGTACCTTTTTCACGGTCTTTTTGAATTCCTCAGCAAGGAACTGAAGGTCATCAGCTGTAAGATCGGTATCTGATTTATACCCTTTTTTCTCTTTGTATTCATCAAGTATCTCATCAAGAATTTTGCGGATACCCTTTCCATCTTCTGGCTCAATACCTTCTGCTTTTTCCATTACCACGTCGGCATACATCATGATAAGACGACGGTACGAGTCCCATACAAAGCGAGGATTGTTGGTTTTTTTGATAAGGCCAGGAATGGTTGAAGAGCAAAGACCAATATTCAAAACGGTATCCATCATACCTGGCATTGATTTACGAGCACCAGAACGGCAACTTACAAGTAGTGGATTTTCTGCGTCGCCATATTTCATGCCCATCATTTCTTCTACCTTGGCCATAGCATCCCAAATTTCAGGGATCAGCTCTGCTGGTAGCTCATTGTTATTTTTGTAATACTCGTTACAGGTATCTGTGGTAATGGTGAAACCAGCAGGTACTGGTAAGCCTAAAAGGCACATCTCTGCTAGGTTAGCACCCTTTCCGCCAAGCAGATTTCGCATATCTGCTTTTCCTTCGGCCGTCTTATTCCCAAAGACGTAAACTCTTTTAACTTTTGACATTTATTTACTGGTTTTTAATTAAACTATATGGTTTGTTTTTAACAAATTCTTACTGAGCTTACAAAATTATCAAAAAAAATGGAATAGGGGAACTTATGTCCTCATTTCACACCATTTAACACTTGCAATCGTTTTAAAAGATGTAGTAAAATCATTTTCTTTTAATTGCTTTTTTTAGTTATTTGCATTTTGTATTAAACGGTTTTAGTAGATAATCATCTAATTAATAACTTAATCTATTAGTTATGAGAAAAGTAATTATTGCAGTTTTATCTGTTATTCTGGGCTTTCAATGCGTAAGTGCTCAGGTTAGTAAAGAGAATATCACACTTGATGAACTATTTAAAAAAGGAACTTTTAGGGCTAAAAGTATTTGGGGCTTAAACCCAATGAACAACGATGAGTTTTATTCTGCATTTAATAGTAAAGGACAGATAGCCGTTTTTAAACTATCCACTGGCGAGCAGGAAAAAGTGATTTTTGATCCTTCTTCTTTTGATAATTCTGATTTAAAGAGCTTGTCTAGCTATGAACTTTCGTCCGACGAATCAATGATTCTTTTGGCAACAAACGTAAAACCCATCTATAGGCGTTCCTACACTGCCGAGTTTTATGTGTATAATATAAACACAAAAGAATTAAGAAAGTTATCAGATAATGGGGCTCAAATGAATGCTGCTTTTTCGCCAGATGGTAAGAAGGTAGCATTTGTTCGCGATAATAATATTTTTATAGTTGATTTGCTTACGTTTAAAGAGAAACAAATTACTTTTGATGGTAAATATAATAGCATAATTAATGGAGATCCTGATTGGGTTTATGAGGAGGAATTTGCTCTTACAACAGGCATTCAATGGTCGCCTGATTCCAAAAAAATTGCATTTTATCGATTTGATGAAAGTCGTGTGAAACTATTTAACATGACTACTTATAACAGGGAACTTTACCCTGAAAACTATACTTTCAAGTACCCTAAAGCGGGCGAAGAAAATTCCATTGTTACAATTCATGTTTTTGATTTGGAAAGCAATTCAACAAAAAAAATGGATGTAGGGCCTGAAACCGACCAATATATTGCAAGAATAAAATGGATGCCTTTGTCCGATAAGCTATGTATGATTCGTTTAAATCGCCTACAAAATAAGGTTGATATTTTAGTTGCTGATATTACAACAGGGAATTCGGAAGTTGCTTTTTCTGAGTCGAATAAGTATTACATAGAAGAGGTTAGCGATGATTATCTTACTATTACACCCGATGGTAAAAAGTTTATTCTCACATCGGAGCGTGATGGATACATGCACATCTATCTGTATGATATTCAAAGTAAGAAAATTACTCAGCTTACCAGTGGAACAAATGAGGTTTCTGCTATATATGGTTTTGACACAAAACGAAATACAATCTACTATCAGGGATATGATCAAAGTCCCCTTAGAAAAGCTATCTATTCAGTAAATCTCAAAGGAAAGGTAAAAAAATTATCATCTAAAAGTGGAACTAATTCAGCAGTATTTTCAAGAAATTATAAGTATGTGATGATTTATAACTCTTCAATTACCGAACCTTTAAGCGTGGTTCTTTTTACTACAAAAGGTAAACAGGTTCGTGTAATGGAAGATAATCATAGCCTAAAGGAACGACTAAGCAAATATAACATTCCACAAAAGGAGTTCTTTACCTTTAAAACATCAGAGGGGGTAGAGTTAAATGGTTATATGGTTAAGCCATTAAATTTTGATAGCACTAAGCATTATCCTGTAATGATGTATCAATATAGTGGACCTGGTTCTCAAACTGTACTTGACCGATTCAGAATAGGTTGGGACGAGTATTTGGCAACTTTAGGTTATATGGTTGTTTGCGTTGATGGACGTGGCACTGGCGGTAGGGGGGAACAGTTCAAAAAAATGACTTACGGACAGCTTGGTTACTACGAATCAATTGACCAGATTGAAACGGCCAAATACCTTCAAACTTTGCCATTTGTGGATGCTAGTCGCATAGGAATTTGGGGTTGGAGTTTTGGTGGTTACATGTCGAGCTTGTGCTTGTTTAAGGGCGCCGATGTGTTTAAAATGGCTATTGCTGTTGCACCTGTAACTAACTGGAGGTATTACGACTCCATATATACTGAACGCTATATGGGGTTACCTCAGGATAACCCACTTGGATACGATAATAATTCCCCAATAAATCATGTTGATAAACTAAAAGGTAAGTTTTTACTAATTCATGGAACAGCCGACGATAACGTCCATTTTCAGAATTCAATTGAAATGATAGAAAAGCTTGTCCAAGCAGGAAAGCAGTTCGATGTCATGGTTTATCCTGATAAAAATCACAGTATTAGGGGTGGAAACACAACTATGCATTTATATACCCTAATGGCTAACTATATCAAAGAAAACCTATAAGTTTATATTGAAACATTGTAAGGGGCCAGAAAATTATTGTTCTGGCCTTTTTTATATTGTCATTACTTGCCTATTTTGTATTTCTTTATAATTTTGCATTCGCATTTTCAAAGTTGAACTGTAACTTTAAAGCGCCCAGATGGCGGAACCGACGAAGGAGCTCCCGCCATCCGAAGGTAACCCAATAAAAAAGCTTAACTTTGAGTTCTTTTAGATTTTGAAATAATATTGTAGATGCCCAGATGGCGGAACCGACGAAGGAGCTCCCGCCATCCGAAGGTAACCCAATAAAAAAGCTTAACTTTGAGTTCTTTTAGATTTTGAAATAATATTGTTGATGCCCAGATGGCGGAATTGGTAGACGCGCTAGTTTCAGGGACTAGTATCAGCAATGATGTGCAGGTTCGAGTCCTGTTCTGGGCACCAAAATTTTTTTTTTAGTTAGATGTGCAAATAAATAATTTTGTTATTATTTTTGCACCGAAATTAATGCCCAGGTGGTGGAACCGAGTGAAACGAGTTACTACCACCCAATGAAAGCAAAACAGTTTAAGTTGGAGTTGAAAGCAGCTCCTAGTTGAAATAAAAACTTTTATATGCCCAGGTGGTGGAATTGGTAGACACACCAGCTTGAGGGGCTGGCGCCGTCAAAAGCGTGCAAGTTCGAGTCTTGTCCTGGGCACTTTACCTGAAAACCTTGTGATTGTCACAAGGTTTTTTTATTTTTGGTTGTTGCCAAAATCGTTGAAAATGAAAACTATAGCTGTATTGTTGCTGCTAGCATGTGTTGGTATTAAATCATCTGCCCAGAGCTATGATGATTTCACTACTCAAAATGAAAGTAGATTGCGTATAAGCTTCATAGGTCATGGTACCCTAATGTTTGATTGGAATGGTAAAATAATACATATAGACCCTTGGTCGGCGCTTGCCAACTACGATACACTACCAAAGGCCGATTATGTTTTTGTTACACATCACCATGGCGATCACTTGGATTCTGTTGCTCTTTCAAAGGTTTTTACACTTGATACAAAAATATATTGGAGTAAAACCTGCTCCAAACAAAGTAGATTCAAAGCAAATGCTTTTATTGTGGCAAATAGCGATACAACTGAGACACCAGATTTTAGCTTTATTGCAGTTCCAGCCTATAATATTGTGAATAAGCGAAATAATGGAATGCCTTTCCATCCAAGGGGGGAGGGGAATGGTTATATTTTTATTTTTGATAACCTTAGGGTTTATGTAGCTGGAGATACCGAGGATATACCAGAAATGAAAAGTTTTGGGTCAATAGATATTGCATTCCTACCCGTAAATCTACCTTACACAATGAGCCCAGAAATGTTCAAATCGGCGGTTTTGATGCTTAAACCGAAAATTGTTTACCCTTACCATACTGGTAAAACAAACCTAAATGATTTGATTGACTTGCTCTCAGGTATTAAATCAACAGAAATTAGGATAAGAAGCTTACAATAAAAAAAGTTGTCCGGGTTATACTGTCTTTAAAGATCTGGGACTAATAGTGGATTCGATGCATGGCCGACAGTAAATGCGTTGATCCGGACAACCTGGCTGCTGGTGGCAACAGCAATATTATTGTATATGTTTGGGACATCTTTACTAGTAACAAAATCGTGCCATACCTTTTTGAGTAGCGTTTTTAATTCTTCTGAAAAGTGTAATGTCTTGTAAAATAGATGTATATGGCCTAATTTTACAAAGTTCTTGTTTTTTGGAGGAGGATAGTTGTGGAAAAAATTCCACAAATTGTGGGCGTGAAATCTACAAATAGAGTAATCTAATTTCCTTTACCCTCATTGTTGATTGCCTGGTAGAATAAATCATGTATTTTTGTTCTATAGTCCTGGTGGGAAAGCTTGTTGTTCTCTGCAGTTGGATGTACCCTATTTGAAAGAAAAACATAAATAAAATTGTTTGCTGGATCGGCCCAAACAATCGTACCTGTAAAGCCGGTATGCCCAAAACTTAAAGGCGAAGCAAGCTGACCTGATGGTGATGGACCATTATAAACAGGTTTGTCAAAGCCATAGGCACGTCTATTTTCATCGTTTATGCTTGGGTTTGCAAAGGTTTGAACTGTGCCTGGTTTAAAGAAACGTTCACCACCATATACACCATCGTTGAGGTAAAGTTGCATGAGCTTTGCTAAATCGTTAGCTGTTGAAAAAAGTCCTGCGTGGCCAGCAATACCACCAAGCATGGCTGCAGCAGGGTCGTGAACGTGCCCCCAGATAAGTTGTTTCCGGAAAACTGGGTCAAATTCAGTAGGAGCTATCCTGTCTGTATCAAAGTGTTTATATGGATTAAAAGTTGTATAGTTCATCCCAAGCCTTTTGTATAGCGGGGTTATGTACTCGTCAAGTTTCTTACTTGTGCTATTTTCAATTACCCTCTGAAGGTAAAGAAAACCAAGATCGCTATATCTGTATTTGCCAGGTTCAATAATTGGCGATTGGTTTATCCATTTATTGATTGAATCACTTATGCTAATGCTTGAATATATCCTGTAGGCAACATTATTTGGGAAGGAAGAACTGGAGTCGGTGCTATAGAATTTTGGATCAGGATAGGCAAATCGGCTGGCATATTTCTTACCATTGAATTTGTATGGGTGATCAAAATCGAACTCTTCGGTCCATAGAGGTTTAGAGGGGGCTAGGGAAGTGAGCGTGTTGATATAGAATGGTATCCATGCTGCTAAACCAGATTGATGTCTGAGTATATCGCCAATTTTTAATGATTCTTTATCGGGAAATTCTTTTAGTTTAATAAAATCGCCTAGCTCTGAGTTGAAATCTATTTTTCCTGAATCGTAGAGCATCATAATTGACGGTAGGGTTGCAGAAACCTTGGTAACCGATGCCACATCGTAAAGCATGCGTATATCGTTACCATATTCCGAAACGTATGTTGGCCTTCCAAATGCTTTATTATAGAATACTACTCCATCTTTTGCTGCAAGAATTTGCATGCCAGGAGTTGCGCCTGTTGCAATGGCATCATTGGCAATTGAATCTACTTTTTCTAACACTTTTTTACTGATTCCTAACTCTTCTGGAATCCCATAGCCCAGTCTGATCTTATTGGGTAACTCTATACCGGTATCATAGGAAAACGTGCCATTGGCACTTACAGCCAACTTGCCTGAAACAGGTAAACCACCAAAGATTGCTTGCGCTGTAAGATTTTGTGCATCAAATGAGTTTTCGTATGAAATAATAATTCCAGTTAATGACGAAGGCATAGGAATTTTACTAAGTGCGTAGGGCGTTCCAAAAAGGGAGAGAACTGTTTTTTTTCGGAACGAAAGATCAAAGATAAAATTTGCTGCTTGTGTCGTAATTCCGAAATTTTTTGAAACTCTATTGCTAATGCTATGGTAACCAATTATTACAGTATTGTATGGCTCTATAAGGGAAAGTAGCTCATCAAACTCATTTTGAGGTGAATATGGATCAATAGAAAAGGTTTTTATAGAAGTGTAAAGCTCTAATTGTTCACGAAAATCATCCCCTTTATTTGTTCCAATTTCTATGTAAGCAATTTTTAATGTATCGAGTCGCTTAATCGGTAAAAAATTATCATTATTATGAGCTACGGTGATGGATTTTTTAATAATTCTTCTACGAAGTACTAGTGAGTTTGGGGCGTTTAGATCAGAATAGAGGTTTTCTATTTTAATGGGCTTGTAAGCATTTAAACCTGCTTTATATTTAGCCATTAGGACTTTTTTGCATTTAATGTTGATAATTTCTTCAGGAATTCTGCCAGTAGCTATATGGTTATGAATTTCATTAATTGTTCTTTCTATTTCACCAGGAAAAAGTAAAATGTCGTTACCAGCATAAAGTGCACGTATATTGGCATCAACGGCATCAAAATGAGCTGCAACTCCCTTCATGTTAAGGGCATCGGTAATAACAAGGCCGTTAAATCCGAGTTCGCTAATAAGTTTTTGACCGACAATCCTATGTGAAAGAGTTGAAGGTAGCAGGGTGTCGGGTTCAAGCGAAGGGATTTGAAGGTGCGCTACCATGACACTCGCAACGCCCTTTGAAAAGATATTTTTAAAAGGATAAAGCTCTATAGAGTCTATTCGGTTGGCGGTGTGTTTTATAACTGGAAGTGTGTAATGAGAATCGGCGTTAGTATCGCCATGTCCTGGAAAATGTTTAATGCAAGCTAATATCCCATTATCTTGCAGACCTTTAACATAGGCTAAACCATGTTTAAAAACCAAATCACGGTTTTCACCAAACGAACGTGTCCCAATAACTGGATTATCTGGATTGTTGTTAATATCAATAACAGGTGCAAAGTTAATATGTACACCAATTCGTTTAAGCTGACGAGCAATGTCTGCTGCCATTTGATAGGTGAGCATTGTGTCGCGTGAAGCGCCAAGTGCTATTTGACGGGGATAAGAAATAGTGCTATCGAGGCGCATTCCCAAACCCCATTCAGCATCGATGCCTATTAGCAGAGGAACCTTTGAAAGCGATTGGTAGTAGTTGGTTAGCTGAGCCTGTCTTACTGGTCCTCCTTGAAAGAAAATTAAACCTCCAATCTTATACTTTTCAATTAGCGTTGCTATTTCTTCAGTATGCAAATCATCTTTGTTTGAATAGGCTGCAACCATGAAGAGTTGAGCAATTCGCTCTTTTAGAGTTAAGCTATTAAACACGGAATCGACCCAGTAGGCTTGTTGGATTGAATCGTTTTTACAAATTAAGGGATTGATATTTTGGCTGTAAACTATTTGATAGCTAATCAGTAGTAATAAAAAAGAAAAAAATCGCTTCATTGTAAACTCTTAAATCATTAAATACTCAGTTTTACACAAATATAGCAAATGAATATTATATTTTACTTGAGATTTAGACTAATTGAATGTTTTGTTAGATAAAAAAATAACCATCAAAAAGTAGTTAACTTAATGATGGTTTAATGAAATAAATACTTTTTTAGAGCTATTCTTCTAGCTCCTCCATCTCTTTTTGCAGAGCAGCCATTTTGATAGCTGTAATTGCAGCTTCAACCCCTTTATTTCCATGTTTTCCGCCAGCACGGTCTATTGCTTGTTCTAAATTGTCAGTTGTTAAAACACCAAAAATAAATGGAATGTTATAGTTCATGTTAAGTTCAGTAATGCCACTAGTTACACTTTGGCATATGTAGTCGAAATGTCGTGTTTCGCCCTGAATAACACAACCTAAACAT
Source organism: Tenuifilum thalassicum (assembly GCF_013265555.1). Classification (GTDB taxonomy): domain Bacteria; phylum Bacteroidota; class Bacteroidia; order Bacteroidales; family Tenuifilaceae; genus Tenuifilum; species Tenuifilum thalassicum. The sequence continues at coordinate 1,419,174 of NZ_CP041345.1, forward strand.
ATTACTGCATCTAAATCGGCATATTCGCCCATAAACTGACCTCCTAGTGTTAGCTCAAATGCGCCAGGAACATGCTTAACAAGAATGTTCTCTTCATTCGCACCATGTTCTATGAGAGTATTGTATGCCCCTTCCAGGAGTTTGTGAGTTACGGAATCGTTCCAATCGGAAACAACAATCCCAAATTTCATGTTTTTTGCACTTGGTACATGTTTGGGATCGTAACTAGACAGATTCTTTAAGTATGTTGCCATGTTCAGTTATTTTTTTCAAAATTACCAAAAATAAAAGGATTTATAAAAAAAGGGGTGCTAAATTGCACCCCTTTTATCATATAAATATTTTTTTTATTCTTTACTTAAAAGAGTTTCAACACGCGCAATATCCCTATCAATATCCCTTGCCTCAGCACTCTTACTGTAGTTGGTCTTAATTGATTTGTAGAGTTCTAGAGCTTCGTCAAACTGCTTTAGCTCTTCATAAACCATTCCTGCCTTCTTGTAAAAAATAGGAGTTGTAAAATCATTTTCTTCGTATTCAGCTGCTTTAACGTAGAAGTTTACAGCTTTTTCAAGGTCATTAAGCTCAACATAGCAATCGCCAATAGCTCCGTAAGCTACAGGGGTTACCATTTGATCATCAGCATCAAATTTTTCAAGGTATTCAATAGCTTTTTCATACTCACCTAGCTCACGGAGGCAGATACCGGCATAGTAGTTGGCAAGGTTACCAGCTTTTGTCATGCCATAATTATCGGCAATGTACTCAAATCCAAAATCGTTTTCGTTACCATATAATGCAAGACGAAACGAGTCCTGCTCAAAATAGTATTGTGCTTGGAATATTTGTGCGCTTGCCTCATCCTCTTTGGGTTGAAGGTAGAAATTTTTATACCCGAAATAGATAGCCACAATAGCTAAAATGGCAGCCACAATTACGGTTAGGCTTTTTTGGTTTTGTTCAATGAACTGCTCGGTACGCGATAATGCATTGTCAATCGACTCAACGGTATCAGTAGTCTGTTGTTTCTTATTATTTGCCATATCTTACAAAAATTTATTTTTAACAAAGCAAACGCAAAAGTAATTGTTTTTGTAATATCTGAAAATTTTAGGCAAACATTTTCGGAATAATTACCTTTGCCTTGAATAACTCATACAAAAATGTATTTAGATAACTTATCGGTAATCAATTTTAAATCACTAACTCAGGTTGAAGTACAGTTTGATACCAAAATTAATTGTTTTGTTGGTAATAATGGGCAAGGAAAAACTAATTTACTCGATGCCATTTACTACCTGTCCATGTGCAAAAGCTATATATCTTCAACTGACTCACAGGTGCTAAAACATGGTGAGGACTTTTTTGTTTTGCAGGGAAAATATAATCGCAATAATACTGAAGAAAACATATATTGTGGTTTGAAAAAGGGCGAGGGGAAGGTTTTCAAGAGAAATGGCAAAGAATATGAGCGTTTAGCCGATCATATTGGATTTCTTCCTGTTGTAATGGTTTCGCCAATTGATGGCGAGCTGGTTGAAGGTAGTGGAGAACAACGTCGAAAATATGTGAATGGAGTAATCTCCCAGATTGACAAGGTTTATCTTGATGAGGTAATTCGTTACAACCGGTTACTGTCTCAGCGCAATAGCCTGTTGAAAACATATTCCAAAGCGAATTTTAGCTACGATTTAATTGAGGCAATTGATATTCAGCTCTCGGAATATGCTGCTGTTATCCATTCTAAACGAAAAGCTTTTGTTGAGCAGCTAATTGGTATCCTTCAGGATTATTATAATAAAGTATCAGGTGGGCAGGAAAGGGTTTCTATAAGGTATAAATCACACCTAAACGATTCCAGTCCAGATGAGCTCTTTAAAAATAATATTGAGCGCGATAGGGTGTTACAATATACCTCGGTTGGCATTCATCGTGATGATATTGTTCTTCTGATTGACGATTATCCCATACGAACTGTTGGTTCTCAGGGCCAGCAAAAAACCTTTTTGATTGCTTTAAAACTTGCCCAGTTTGATTTTATTGCCAAAGTATCGGGAATTAAACCGATTTTGCTACTCGATGATATTTTTGATAAGCTCGATGCCAATAGGGTGCATCAGCTTATCGATTTAGTTGCGAACGATGGATTTGGTCAAATCTTTATAACCGATACTAACAAACATAGATTGGAAGAGGTGCTTGGTAAAGTTTCATCGGGTTATCGTTTTTTTAATGTTGAAAATGGAAATTTTGAACTTGTAGAATCAAAATAGATGAGTGGAAATAATACAAAGTCGTTAGGTGAGGCCATTCGTGAATTTATCGATTCAATGAAGTGGCACGATCAGATAAACCAAGCGTCCATAATTAACGATTGGGACAAAATTGCTGGTCGCGATATTGCCCGCTTTACAACACAATTACGCTATAAGAATGGTGTACTGACAATAAAGTTGAATTCATCTGCACTCAGGCAGGAACTTCATATGCGACGTACCGAACTTATCTCTCATATTAACCAGTTTTATGGTGGAAAAGAGATTGTAAAAGAGATTAAGTTTATTTAGCATGGTTAAATGTTTCTTGCTAACCTAGTGTAAGAAACATATTATTTTACCAGTATATGGTTTTTCTCAATAAATAATTCATGCTATTTTTTCTATAGCAAATGAGTTTTTCTAGGGTCTTAGAGAGTTAATTAGCATATCGTAAACATGTTCGCGTCTATCTTCTAAGAATTTAGCCATCTGTCCTGGAGTAAAAGTCATCCGGTAGCCAATTAGCCATTTAATGGCAAAAGGAAAAAGTATAAGCGAAATCATGCTTATAAAAAATTGTTCGGGATCAATTTTACGAATTTTCCCAACTTCTGCTTCGTGTTTTAGCTGGTTTGAGAAAGTTTCGGTATTATAAAGCGTATGAACTGCTTTTAAACGTGGTGCTTGCTCTGCATTTCTGTGTATGATTGATAGAACAAAGGGCACCAGTAAAGGATCTTCTGTTAGAATATCAATGTAGGTGTTAACGTACTTGTAAATTTTTTCTTCCAAAGGTAGGTCTTCATTTAAAATACCACGTAGCACTTGTCCGTTGTCCTTTATTGATTGCTCAAAAATCTCTTCAAGAAGGTTTTCTTTACTGCGGAAGTAATAATTCATTAATGAAAGATTAACACCGGCTTTTGTAGCTATTTCTCGTACACCTACTCGGTCAACTCCTTTAGCAATAAACAGTTCTCGTGCTGTTTCCATTAATTTTAATCGGGTAGCGCTTCCGTGTTTTGTATCCATATTGTAGAGTTTTTTCAAAAGTATTAAAATCGATTTAAAATAAACATATGTTTTATGGTTTAGTTTTTAAAATAGTCTTAAAATTGCCAAAAAAAGATTTTGCAATATGATTAAAGTAAAAAATCCCTATGAGCAGTTACCTGAACATGGTTGTTTTTGCTGCTCTTCAAAAAATCCGATAGGGCTGAAGCTTGATTTTTGGTTTAACGAAGATGAGAATAGCGTTGAAACACGATGGAACCCAGATAGAAACTATCAAGGATATCAGGGTGTGCTTCATGGTGGCATTCAATCAACGCTAATGGACGAGGTTGCAAGCTGGAGTATATACATATTGGTGGGTACTGCAGGTGTAACACATAGCATGGAGATTTTTTATAAAAAACCGTTACTCATTGATAAGGGTGAAGTGATTGTTCGGGGTAAAATCCTTAAAAAAGAAAAAAGAATTGTTACGGTATATGTTGAGATTATTGATGGTAAAGGTGAAACCTGCACAACAGGAAACATTCATTATTTTACTTTCCCCGTCGAAATAGCAAAATCAAAATACGGATTTCCAGGTCGAGAAGCTTTCTTGTAGTGATGGAATTTAGTACTAGTTAACATTTATTGCGTAATCGTTTTGCAGCAAGAAGCATCTAAATAAAGTCATTAGGATAAATAAAATTTTGAAGGATATGACTTATAGGTACTTCTTGCTAGCCTCATTTTTCGTTTTTTTGTTTGAAACCTCATCAGATGCATTGTTTGCTCAAGGTGTAGAAAAAAAAAGTTGCTTCGCAGTTAGAGCTAATCCACATGCCACAATTGTAGATGGTGAGTTAAGCGATGAGATTTGGACCAAAGGTGTTTGGAGTAGTGATTTTACTCAACATGAACCCCATAATGGTTCAAATCCCTCTCAAAAAACAGAGTTCAAAATAGCATACGACGACGATTATTTATATGCTGCTTTTAGGATGTACGATGATGAACCCGATAAGATTGTAGCTAGGGTTACTCGTAGAGACGATACCGAAGGCGATTATGTTGCTATTGGCTTTGATTCATATTTTGATAAACGAACTGCATTTGTTTTTTTACTTACTGCCTCTGGTTCAAAAATGGATATGGTTGTAACAGAGGATGGTGGCAATGAGGATGAGAATTGGGATCCTATTTGGTGGGGAAAAGCCAAAAGAACATCCTTCGGGTGGACAGCCGAGATGAAAATCCCGTTAAACCAGCTTCGTTTTTCGGCAGTTGACGAGCAGGTGTGGGGACTTCAGGTTGGTCGGCACATCTATCGGAATCAGGAAACAGACTTTTGGCAGCATATACCTAAGGATGCGGCTGGTTTTGTTCACCTTTTTGGAAATCTTTATGGCTTAAAAGGCTTAACGCCTAAACGGCAGGTTGAGATAGCTCCTTATGTTGTTGCTAAAACGGAAAGCTTTAAACCCGAAGAGGGTAATCCATTCATGACTGGAAGGCGAAATGGGTTGAATGTTGGAGCTGATGCCAAAATTGGATTAACCAACAACTTCACCTTAGACCTTACTGTAAATCCCGATTTTGGGCAGGTTGAGGCTGACCCAGCTGAGGTGAATCTGACAGCATTCGAAACCTACTTTGAGGAAAAACGACCTTTTTTTATCGAAGGTAGCAACTTGTTTAGCTTCCCACTGATGTTTGGCGATGGCGATTTGGCTTCGAATAATCTATTTTACAGTCGAAGAATAGGTAGAGCGCCTCAACGAGATGTTGAACTGGCAGATAATGAGTATGCTCATGTGCCTTCGAACACAACCATACTTGGTGCAGCTAAAGTAACTGGAAGAACCCCAAATGGATTTTCGCTCGGTGTGTTAGAGAGTGTTACCGGGAATGCTTATGCTCAGGTTGATTCTTTAGGTAGAAGATATCATCAGTTAGTTGAGCCTCTAACAAATTACACTGTTTTAGCGGCTAAGCAAGAGTTAAACGATGGTAATACTATTATTACAGGTATGTTGACATCTACAAATAGGTCGTTAAATGATATTACAAAGGATGTTTATCATAAAAATGCCATTACAGGAGGAGTAGGGGTCCAACATATGTGGGCAGATAAAAAGTATGCTGTAGAGCTTAAGCTCTTTGGAAGCCATGTTGATGGTACTAAAGATGCGATTCTTATAACCCAAACAAGCTCTGCGCGTTATTTTCAACGACCAGATATTAAGCATGTTAGTTTGGATTCCTCTCGAACTGCTCTTAATGGTAGTGGCGGTATGTTTCAATTCGGTAAGATTGGTCAAGGGCATATCCGATACATGGCTGCGGTAGCCTGGCGTTCGCCACAATTCGAAATAAATGATATTGGTTATACACCTAATGTTGATGATATTTTTCAGGTAATTTGGGTTGGCCTCCGTTACTGGGAACCAACTAGTATATATCGTTCATTCAATGTAAATTTCAACCAGTGGACTGGGTGGAATTTTGGGGGTGACTTCATACAAAAGGGGGCTAATGTGAACCTTCATATGCAATTGCCAAACTATTGGTCGGTGAGTACAGGTGTAAACTGGAATGGTGAAGGGTTGAGCGTATCTGAGCTAAGAGGTGGACCTGCATTATTGTTACCGGGTGGATGGAATACCTGGTACAATATCCAGTCTGATGGTCGAAAGAGATTAATTTTAGGAGGTGGTGGCAGTAACTTTTTTGGTTTTTTTGATAACTCATTTAGGCAAAATTTTTACCTGTGGTTACGTTATAAGCCCTCAAAAAGTATTCAACTATCCCTAAACCCTTCCTTTTCACATTCCGAAAGTAACTTGGCTTATGTTACTAATGTCGACTTGGCTGATGAAACTAAATACATTAGAGGATTTTTAAACAGAGATACTTGGGCACTTTCTTTACGATTAGAATATAGTATTAATCCTGAACTTTCCGTTCAGTATTACGGTCGCCCTTACTTTACAAGTGGAAAGTATACTGATTTTAAGTACATTACAAATCCAAAAGCCGATAACTATTCCGATAGATTTATGGAGTATACCAATTCTCAACTCTCGTATAACAATGATGCTGAAGAGTACTCTATTGATGAGAATACCGATGGTGCTTTAGACTACACCTTTAGCAATCCAAATTTTAACTATCTCAATCTTCAATCTAACCTTATTGTTCGTTGGGAGTTTCGTCCGGGCTCATCCTTATATTTAGTTTGGACACATGGTAAGGAGGCCTACGAATCGATTTACAGTCGTTCACTTAACGACGATGTAGATAACCTGTGGGATTCGCATCCGCATAATGTCTTCCTAGTTAAATTCTCTTATCGTTTTAATTAAGATATAGCTGCAACTAATGTGAATGGGGGTGTCATCACATTTGATGATGCCCCTTTTTTTGAACAACATTTGCTTGCTTGTGTTATAATGTAAAATAAACCAATGAAATCAATTGCTATTATTTTGGGATTATTCCTAACCATTATTCTGGTTACAACTGGATGTAATGCAAAAAACGAAATGAAAGTTATGGAACAAAAAACTGAAGTGGTTACATTAGGAGCAGGTTGTTTCTGGTGTGTCGAAGCAATATTTAGTCGAGTTAACGGGGTTATTAAGGTTGAATCGGGCTATTCTGGTGGAGAGGTTGAGAATCCTTCTTACCAAGAGGTGTGTACTGGAAATACTGGACATGCTGAGGTTGTTCAGGTTACTTTTAATCCAGATATTATCCCTTTCTCAAAGATACTTGAAATCTACTTCAAAACTCATGATCCCACAACGCTAAATAGGCAGGGCGCCGATATTGGAACTCAGTACCGTTCTGTTATTTTCTATCATACAGAGGAACAAAAGAGAATTGCTACAGAAATAAAAAATCAGCTTGATGGTGCTAGTATATGGAGCAGCCCTATTGTTACCTCTATTGAACCTTTCAAAAACTTCTACAAGGCAGAGAACTATCATCAAAATTACTACGAGGATAATCGAAATCAACCATACTGCAGAATGGTTATCACGCCTAAACTTGATAAATTCGAGAAGATTTTTTCCGATTATGTTAAAAAAAACGATTAAATATTAGTAATAATAGAATTTATCGCTTTTGTGTGTTAACGTTTTTTTTCCTTACGTATATAAGTAGAACATTCCCTTTGAATGTGCACAATGTGTTTTATATAGGTTTTATTTTATATTGAATAGATTGCATTAACTTATACATAAGTCATTACAACCTGACCAATCATATTATCCTTCCAAATCTACCATTAAGTGTGCAATATAATTAAGTAGTATTGTGGAGTAAATTCTTATCGATACTATTTAGAAAAAATTAAAATTATAAAAAAGACTATTTAATTGAGTAATGTTTAAATCATTTCTCGAATTTATTTTTTAACTTTAAAAGAGCACATTAAACAGATGTATTAATTTAAATATAATACTATGAGTTTAGATAACTTACCCATTGGAAAAAGGTTAGCGTTAGGCTTCTCGCTAATCATTTTTTTAATTGTGTTGATTTTACTAGCTGTATTCCTATCAAATAGGGATGTAAGGCTTGAGAACTCAAAACAGGTTATGCTTAATAACCTTCTAGCATCCAATGCAGAAGTTAATATTAACATTCAAGATTTTATTAGAACCCAAGAAGAAATATACCTTGACTCAGCTAAAACAAGTTTAAACCGCTTCGATACTGAGTTAAAGAAGTTAAAACCTACTGTAACCAAGAAAAATATTGGAATAATTGAGCGTATTGAGGACAATATTAAGGTTATAGATGGAAGCATAAAGCTACTAGAAAAAAGTAACAAAATGCTAAAGGAAACCTCCAAGAAACTTGAGGAGGAGTCTGATAAAGCCTTAACAATAGCTGCAAAAATTATGGGAGGAGAGGTTTCGCAAGGAGTTTTGCAATTTTTAAACATACGAATATTAGAGAAAAATTTCTTGCTTACTAACGATGAAAAGCTATTTGAAATATGGAGTAGAGAAATTGACGATAATATCAATTTGGCAGCTAAACTCCGTTTAAATGAGATAGTTAATGCATTAAAATCGTATAAAGAGAGTTTTATAACGCATAAAGAGGCCAGAAAGGAAATTTATGAAGCCAAGCGTACAGCACTAAATTCAATTAATCAGTCGCAGTCCTATTTGCAACATGGTGTAAAGTTGTCTTCACAGCTTCTATATCAAGCATCCAGGCGTGGTATGATATCGGTTTTACTTACTACGTTAGTGATAATGCTTGTTTGCGTTTATATTGCATACAGAGTAACCCTAAGCATCTCAAAACCTGTAAATAATGGCGTTGAGCTTGCGCTCAACCTATCGAAGGGTAAGCTTCTGAGCGAGAATAAAGTGAACCTGGAAAGGAAGGATGAGTTTGGTAAGCTCTCTCGCGCATTAGCCGATATGAGTGAAAAGTTGAAAGAAGTGATAACAACAATTAATCTCTCTGCTAATAACATTGCCTCAACAAGCGAACAGCTTAGCACTACAAGTCAGCAAGTATCGCAGGGTGCCGCACAACAGGCAAGTTCTGCAGAGGAAATCTCAGCATCGATGGAGCAAATGGTGGCAAATATCCAGAACAATACTGATAACGCAAAACAGGCTGAAAGTATTGCTAACAAAAGTGTTGAAGGTATTCGGAAGGGATATGATTCAACAAGTTTTGCACTAAATAGCATGAAAAAGATTGCTGAGAAAGTTTCGATTATTGGCGATATTGCCTTTCAAACCAATATTTTAGCCCTTAATGCCGCTGTTGAAGCAGCTCGTGCAGGAGAACAAGGTAAAGGATTTGCGGTAGTTGCGGCTGAGGTAAGAAAGCTTGCAGAACGAAGCCGTTTAGCAGCTGAAGAAATTGATATAATCACTCACGAAGGCGTTAAAATAGCCGATGAAGCAGGAAAGCTTTTAGCTGATATTGTTCCCGATATTGAAAAAACCGCAAGACTTGTGCAAGAGATAGCTGCTGCCAGCATGGAACAGAATGCTGGCGCCGATCAAGTAAACTCTGCAATTCAGGAACTTAATCAGGTTACTCAACAAAACGCTGCAGTGAGCGAAGAAATGGCATCAAGTGCCGAGGAGCTAAATAGCCAAGCCCAGCAACTAATTGAAATTATCTCATTTTTTGATTTTGGAGAAAAGCGATTGTATTCAGGCAACAAACTTGCAAATGAAACAAAACATGTAAATGTTTCTGAAAAGAAGAAAATTGACGAAATCCCTAAGAGCAATTTAAAAAAAGAGGAAAATAAAAAGAAAGCTAATAATGGAATTGAAGTTAATTTGAAACCTCAAACAGATGACTCGGAATATGAAAGCTTTTAATTATTAATAGGCTGCTCCAAAGGCAGCCTTTATATTTTTAATATTCTTGACATTAGGAGTGATATTTTGTAAATTGTATGAAAAAATTAAAATGGGAGCAATCGCTAAAATAATTGAATCCAGGGGTGTTATGATTAAGGAGGAAAAGGTAAAGTCCTTATCAGAAAAGATATACCCAAACACCATGGTTCTGGAGAATTACGAACCCTACCCTGGATATTATGGTAAGAATATACCTACCGACGTTATCCCTCGTTCTGTTTTTTTAGTACTTATTCGAGAATATGACCATATGTTTCTTGCCCGTACTATGTTGAAAATATCAAAAGAACGCCAACATCCTTGCATGGCTACTTATGGTACTATAACTATTGACGATAAAAAATACCATTGCATTAGGATTAAAAATTTAAGGTGTTTCGATGAGATACCTAAAATTCAGGAACGTTTTATTGAATACGGAGTTGATTTTAGGAGAAGCAAAACCATAAATGGAATGGCTTTAATATCCATAGAAAAAACTTTTTTGTTAGAACGTTTCGACGATGGAATTTACCTTGATTTAGCAGGCGACAATAAGTATTACTTTGAATTACCCGTAGAATTAAGTTGGAACGATTTTAAGCAGATAACAAGTAAGGTTAAAAATAACATAACAAATAATTTTTTTGACGCAGCGCTTGGCTATTTTTGGAAACTAGAGGGTCCACAAGATGTGGTCCGAATTTATGACTTGAAAGCTAATTTAGAAAGAGTTAAGGAGATACGAGATTTTTACTTAAAGGAAATTGAGCGCATGGTAAGGAAATAGAATTTTATTCGAGAGTCCAATCAATAGGCTCTTTACCAATTGATGTAAGGAGTCTATTTGTTTTTGAAAAGTGCTTACATCCAAAAAAACCTCGGCTTGCCGAAAGGGGTGAAGGGTGAGGAGCTTTAAGGATAAAATGTTTGTTTTGGTCAATTATTTTTGATTTAGCTTGCGCATAATTACCCCATAGAAGAAAAACTATTCCCGAATGTTTTTCCGATACGGCTTTAATAGCGGCATCAGTAAAGGTCTCCCATCCCTTGTTTTGGTGCGATCCTGCCTGATTTGCCCTTACGGTTAGGGTTGCGTTTAAAAGTAATATTCCTCGCTTTGCCCATTTTTCTAGATTCCCATGTTTGGGTATCGGCATTCCAATATCATCGTTTAGTTCCTTAAATATATTTTTAAGTGAGGGTGGGGCAGGAATTCCCTTTGGGACCGAAAAGCACAAACCATGGGCTTGCCCAGGTCCATGGTATGGGTCTTGTCCTAGAATTACAACTTTAACGTTGTGGAATGGTGTATGGTTAAACGCCGCAAAAATTTGTGACCCTGGAGGGTAAATCGTATGCTTTTTCTTCTCTTCTAGTAAAAACAATTTCAAGTCAAAAAAATATTTCTTGCTAAATTCTTCATTTAAAACCTTTTTCCACGAAGGTTCAATTTGAGGATTAATTTGTATTGATGTTTCCATGATAATCTGAAAATTGAATATACAAAGGTAACCAGATTAGTTTAGTTTCGTAAAAAAATATAATTTTGTATGTACATCGATTATTTTCAAACCCTACAATACTACTAGCATGAAAAATATTTTGGTTTCTAAGAGTAAAGTAAAGAACTTTTTATCAGAACGTTTGGCAAAAAGTATTGTTAATGCAGAGGAAGAGTCTCTTATAACAGTTTTAAGATATAATGCAATTGGCGGGTTTGAGTTTTTGTCCGATGAAGAATTATTTGATTATCTAAATGCTGCTTTACCTGAGCTCGATTTTGTTGAGCTGGTTGGTGCCGACGATGATAACCTTTCGCTTCAAGTTAAAAAAGCACATACTGACGACGAAGATAATATTCTTATTGATGTAAGGCGAGCCTTACAAGTTATTTAGTTTATTCTACTTTTTTTAGTGTGACCCATCGTAACATTTTCGGCGATGGGTTGTTTGTTTAATAAAACAACAGTTACTATGAATAATTTTGAATTTTACAATCCCGTGAAAATCCTTTTCGGGGAAGGGCAAATAGAAAATATTTCGAAAGAGTTAGCCCCCTACAAAACCATTTTGCTAACTTATGGGGGAGGCAGCATTAAACGAAATGGTGTATATGAGAAGGTTATGTCTGCACTGAAAGGCAAAACCATAATAGAATTTGGAGGTATTGAGCCCAATCCACGTTATGAGACTTTAATTAAGGCAGTGGAGTTAGCACGTCAAACGAATGTGGATTTTATTTTAGCAGTTGGTGGTGGATCTGTTATTGATGGCTCAAAATTTATTGCTGCTGCAATACCATTTAACGATGAGCCCTGGAATATTGTCTCCAAGGGAATTAAGGTAGAAAAGGCTATTCCATTAGGAACAGTTTTAACATTGCCTGCTACTGGCTCCGAAATGAACGCTGGTGCTGTAATTAGCAGGTTCGAAACTAAAGAAAAATTTGCGTTTGGTAGCCCTGCCGTGTTTCCTAAATTTTCAGTATTAGACCCAACGGTAACCTATTCGCTGCCACAGCGTCAGGTTGTAAATGGTATTGTAGATGCTTTTGCGCATGTTCTTGAGCAATATTTAACCTATCCTGTAAATGCTCATATACAAGATAGATTCGCCGAAGGAATACTTAAAACCTTAATAGAGGTTGGTCCCAAAACTCTTAAGAATTCGAATGATTATGAGTTAAGGGCAAATTTCATGTGGAGCTGTACGATGGCTTTAAATGGCCTAATCGCTACGGGTGTTCCTACCGATTGGGCTACTCACATGATTGGGCATGAGCTCACTGCTCTTTTTGGGTTAGATCATGCAGTTACCCTTGCAATTGTTTATCCTGCTTTATTAAAGATTGTGTTTGAAGAGAAAAAAGAAAAGTTAAGACAATATGCTATAAGGGTATGGGAGTTTCCCGACGAAGAAATTGCAGCTCTTAAAGCAATAGATAGAACCGAACAATTCTTCCGTGAACTAGGAATCAAAACTCGATTGCCAGAACATAGAATTAGTTTTGAGGATATTAAACCTATTATTGATCGTTTTGCTAAAAGAGGGTGGAAATTAGGAGAGAACAAAAGCATAACTTCTGATGTTGTAGAGCAGATTCTTAAGAAAGCATTGGAAGAGTACCAATAAAAAAAAGCAGCCTGAATTTTCAGGCTGCTTTTTTTTTGATTGTTACCTTATTTTTTTCACAAGTTCCATTCCTTTACTTATGGCTTCCTTGTTCATCGGAATTAAATGGTGATGTCGCTCAGGCAGCGATTTCTCAAGACCTTTAATTACATTTTCTAGTTTAACTATTGGCTTAATCTTGAGATAAGCGCCCAAAACAATCATGTTGAAGGTTTTAGCACTTTTCATTCTTGCAGCTTCTTCTGCTGCCTCTATCTGATAAATGCTAATATCGGTACGTTCAGGGTGGCGGGTAATTCCATTGGGATCGTAAAGTAACATACCACCTGGTTTTACCATTTTCTCAAACTTATCCATTGATTGTTGGTTGAGAATAATGGCAGTATCAAATTCCTGAATGATTGGAGAGCTAATGCGAGAATCGCTAAGAATTACGGTAACATTTGCGGTACCACCACGCATCTCGGGTCCGTAACTTGGCATCCACGATACCTCTTGGTCTTGCATTATGCCTGAGTAAGCAAGGATTTTACCCATCGATAGAACTCCTTGCCCTCCAAAACCGGCTATGATTATTTCTTCGGTCATTTTTGTCAGTTTTAGTTAATTACTACTCGTCTTTTAAATCGCCAAGGGGATAATAAGGGAACATGTGTTCAACCATCCACTCATTAGCTTTTACAGGAGAGAGTTTCCAACCAGAGTTACAGGTTGAAACCACTTCGATAAACGAAGTACCCTTCTTCTGTCCAACATTTTCAAAAGCTTTTCTGATAGCTTTTTTAAGTTTACGAACAGCAGCAGGAGTGTGCCCTGCTTGACGTGTAACATAGCAAGTACCAGGAAGTTGAGCTATAAGTTCGGTTATTTTTAGAGGATACCCGTTAAGCTCAACTTTACGGCCGTATGGTGTGGTTGATGTTGGCATATCGAGTAGTGAGGTTGGTGCCATCTGACCACCAGTCATACCATATATCCCATTATTGATGAAAATTACAACGATATTTTCACCACGGTTGCAGGCATGCATAATCTCTGCAGTACCAATAGATGCTAAATCGCCATCGCCCTGATAGGTGAAAACATATTTATTGGGGTATAAACGGCTAATAGCGGTTGCCACTGCTGGGGCACGGCCGTGGGCTGCCTCATGCCAATCGATATCAATATAGTTGTAGGCTAAAACTGCACATCCGACGGGTGCAACACCAATTGATTTTTCTTGGATATTCATCTCATCAATTACCTCAGCAACAACCTTATGTACCACGCCATGTGTACAACCTGGGCAATAGTGCATTATGTTATCGGTAAGGAGTTTGGTTTTTGAATAAACCAAATTTTCCTCTTTTATTATATCTTTTAAGTCCATTTCTTTTAACCTTTAATGATTTTTTCTTCTAAAGCAGCAACTACATCGTTAGGAGAGGGTATCATACCGCCCATACGGCCGTAGTGCTCAACTTTAACTTTACCTTCAACAGCTAAACGAACATCTTCTACCATTTGGCCTGCACTCATTTCAACTGTTAAAATACCTTTTAGCTGGCCAATCATTTCCTGAATTGCCTTTGTTGGATATGGGAATAGTGTGATTGGACGAAGTAGACCAACTTTAATTCCCTTTTCGCGAGCAAGATCAACTGCTTTTTGGCAAATTCGGCTCGATGAACCATAAGCTACGAAAAGATATTCGGCATCGTCGCAAGCAATCTTTTCAAAGCGAACCTCTTTTTCTTCTATTTCGCGATACTTCTTTTGTAGTTTAAGATTGAACTGTTCTTGTCGGCTAGCCTCAAGGTCAAGAGAGGTAATTATGTTACGAGGACGATCGGGTGTTTTCCCTGTAGTTGCCCAAGAACCATATTTGGCTATGATCTCCTCATCGGTCATGCGAGGTTTGTATGGTCCAAGCTGAACTTTCTCCATCATCTGACCAATAACACCATCGGAAAGAATCATGGCGGGATTGCGATACTTGAATGCGAGTTCAAAGCCTAGGTCAACAAAATCGTACATTTCCTGTACCGATGCTGGTGCAAGAACAATAAGCTTATAATCGCCATGTCCACCTCCTTTAACTGCCTGGAAGTAATCACTTTGTGCAGGTTGTATGGTTCCAAGTCCGGGGCCTCCTCTAACTACATTTACAATAAGACATGGGAGTTCTGCTCCGGCAATGTATGTAATACCTTCTTGTTTAAGGCTAATGCCAGGGCTAGATGATGATGTCATCACTTTTTTACCACAGCCTGCGCCACCATAAACCATATTTATAGCAGCTACTTCACTCTCTGCCTGGAGCACAACCATTCCAGTTTCCTCCCAGGGCATACGTGCCATAAGTGTTTCTAGAACCTCCGATTGTGGGGTAATAGGGTATCCAAAGTATGCATCACATCCACAACGAATTGCTGCTTCTGCAATGGCTTCGTTACCCTTCATTAATTTATAATCTGCCATTTCGTTTAGAATTTTAAAATTTTTTACCTAATAACTTATGCGTTTGCCTCAAGTTTTACCTTATAAACAGATATAACTGTATCGGGACAAACCATTGCACAGTTTGCGCATCCTATACATGCATCTGGGTTAGCCATGTAGGCATAGTTGTAGCCTTTACCGTTTACTTCCCGTGCAAGGTCTATAACCTTTGAAGGGCAGGCAACAACGCAAAGGCCACATCCTTTACATTTTTCTACATCGACTACAATTGCACCTCTAACTTTTGCCATTTTAGTTTGATTTGATGTTATACAATCTGGTTAACTATTTTTATGATCTTCGTTAAATCGTTTTAGTCTTTCTTCTAAATCAGGGAATTGGCTTCTTTGAACTTGCGATACGCAGGCTCTAAGTCCTTCGGTTCTTTCGCTACCCGTTATGGCAAGCGAAATAGCGCTTATGCCATAGTAAAGTAACTCCTCTAAAAGTTCCTCGCCCGACAAGCCAGGGTATGAAATGGTAAAGTAGAACCCATCGGCCAGGGGTTTGTCCTCATCTTTATCGTATACGATTTTAAACCCATTATCGGTGAAGAGCTTTTTCATGATTTTGGCCTTTTCGCCATACTCCTTAACGGTTTCAACAAAGTTGAATGTGCCTTCATTGGCTGCTTTTAGCATGGCAGCAAGGCCATACTGGGTTGAATGACAAACCCCGGATGACAGTGAGTATACAGCGCCATAAAGCATGGCATAGCCGAATTCTTCGGAAGTGAAGTACCGTTTTAGGTCGGGATATTTTCGCTTATATAATTGATTGCTAATTACCATTACCCCAATACGCTGTCCGGCATATGAAAATGCTTTGGAACTGGAGATAAGCATTAGCCAGTTGTTTGTGTAGTTTGCAACGGTTGGCTGGAAGGGTGGCTCACCGGGTTTTGATAGGTCCTTTCTGAAATCCATTGCAAAATATGCCAAATCCTCTATTACTATTATATCATACTTGTTAGCTAGTTCCCCTATTATTTGCAGCTCGGTGTCGGTAAAGCAAATCCAAGATGGATTGTTGGGATTAGAGTATAGTATGGTTGAGATGTTCCCTTTCTGTAGATAAGATTCTAGTTTATCACGAAGTTTTTCGCCACGATAATTGTAAACGTCAAAGGTTTCGTAGTTCATGCCTAAAACATGTAGCTGTTGTTTTTGAACGGGGAACCCTGGGTCTATAAATAGAACGGTATCCTTTTTGACATTACATCTATTGGTTACAAGAAATGCAGCCATTGCACCTTGCATAGAGCCAACAGTTGGAATGCAACCCTGCTCGTTTACATCGATATTGATAAAGTTTTTAACAAATCGGGCTACCTCTTTTTTAAGTTCAGGCACACCATCAATCATTGGATACTTTGAGGCAACACCTCTTTTTAAAGCCTCAATTTCAGCGTTTATCCCAAGCTCCGAGGGTTCCAAACCTGGAACTCCCATTTCCATTCTTACGTATTTGATACCGGTAGCAGCTTCTATCTCATTTACAAGCCTTACCAGCTCACGTATAGATGCTCTTCCAACATTGGGTAAATTTGATTCTTTAATTTTCTGCTTAACAATGTCGTATGGAATGGGTGTATTCTTCATAGTTACTTTTTTACTTTGAAACATTTACCAATAATCTTCAAGCAAAATGTTGAGCATTTCTATTTTGACTACAATTTTACAAAAAAATCTTTTATTTTTTTAGGAAAAGGCTTAAAAAAATTACAATTTGTTATCATTTTAAAATTAATTAAAAGATATTTCATCTAAATTTAGGGCTATGGCTTATAGAATGTAAAAATAGAATCTGTTTTAATGTTTGGAACGGTACTATTTATAATGTAAAAAAGCTGCTATTCATTAGAAAAGCAGCTTTTAAGATTGAAGAAAACAAGTTAGAAATACTTATATTTTCCCTAAAGCGTGGTCTAGGTCAGCAATAATATCCTCAACATCCTCAATACCAACAGAGAATCGAACAAGTCCATCGGTGATGTTGGCCTTTAGCCTTGCCTCGGGGCTTAACTTGGAATGAGTCATTGATGCAGGATGTTGAATTAAAGTTTCAACCCCACCGAGCGAAACGGCAAGCAGTGCAAGCCTTACATTGTTCATTAATATTTTACCTGCCTCAAGGCCACCCTTTAGCTCAAAACTTATCATTGCTCCAGGTCCTTTCATCTGCTTTTGGGCAAGATCATATTGAGGGTGCGACTTTAAGCCAGGGTACTTTACCCACTCAATTTTTGGGTGCTTTTCTAAGTATTCTGCTACTTTTTGAGCATTTTCCTGAGCGCGTTCAATTCTAAGCGAAAGAGTTTTTATTCCACGGAGAACCATATATGCCTGATGCGGGTCCATGTTGCAACCCATATTGACCATGGCAGGACGGACAAGCTTATAAAGTTCCTCCGTTTTGGTTACAATTATACCCGCTACAATGTCAGCGTGACCGTTCAGGAATTTGGTCATGGAGTGGAATACCACATCGGCGCCAAGGTCAAGTGGACGTTGCAAGTATGGGCTACAGAATGTGTTATCGACCACCACAACAAGACCATGTTTATGAGCAATTTCCGATGCAGCCTTAATATCGGTTATGGCCATGGTTGGGTTGGTAGGGCTTTCAAGGTAAAGCATACGGGTGTTTGGCTTAATGGCAGCTTCAATATTCTCAAGCTTTGAGGTGTCAACGTAAGTACTCTCAACCCCAAAACGTTTGAAGTATGTCTCCATTATTCCCCTTGATGGGCCATAAACAGCATCGGTGCTTACAATGTGGTCGCCTGCTTTTAGGAAGGCCATGTAGATTGATGAAACAGCACCCATTCCCGAAGCAGTTGCAATTCCCCCAAATCCATTCTCAAGAATTGCCACTTGGCGTTCAAGTGCCGAAATGGTTGGGTTTCCTATTCGTGTATAGATGTAACCATCGCTTTCGCCTGCAAAGCACTTGGCACCCTCATCGGCATTTTCAAATGCAAAGGTTGATGTTTGATAAATGGGTACTGTTGCGCTTCCCATGGGGTCGGGTTCCATACCACCATGTATGAGAAGACTGTTGAATCCTAATTTCTCGTTATGCATCTTATTTTAATTTAAATTGATTTCGAGTTGATGTAGTTTACAAAGGTCACAATCTTTTCTTAAAAATCAGAAAAATTATAACTAAATTTAGTAAAATGTATGCATAAGAGTTTGATATAGAGATATATGTTGTGGTTTTGTGCAAATGGCTTTAGCTGGGGTTCCTTACATTTTGGTATGAACCTACAATTAGCTATTTTCGGTGATTAAAAATAGATTAAATATGCTTGATTATAGTAATGCAGAATTATCAGAGGTTATAGTTCATTCAATTGGGATGGCCGAGCAACCTGCAATAATATCGAACCAAACTATTGATATCAGCGATAATCTTTTAAACGATGTTTTAAAGGATTATTTTTTAAGGAATTTCAAAAGCGAAGGGTTTTACTCCTTTGAACATTCATCAAATATTGAGCTAAATGAGATTTACAGCTTTTGTAGCGATTTTTTTGATGGGAATATCGATTTTGTTGATTTTTCAAAAAAGGTTGCAACGCATTTAAAGCATGTATCGGTTCATCCAAATATTAAGAGCGGAGAGCTATATGTTGTTGCCTTTACCGATATGGTTGTTGATGGCGAGCTTGTAGATGGGGTAGGATTTTTCAAATCGGAAAGCAAGGAGAAATTCCTTCATGTTATCCAAGAACCTGAAGGATTAAAGGTTACATGCCAGTTTGGAACAACTCCTCGAAAGCTCGATAAGGCCTGTTTGGTATTCAATACAGAGAAGAACCTTGGTTTTAAGTTGAGCATAATTGATAATACTAATCGCGATGAGGCCAAGTATTGGGTTTCGGACTTTTTGAGAGCAAAACTTCGAAACGATGATTTTTATCAAACCAAGCAGGCTATTAATCTTTGCCGAGAGTTTGTTGAGGAGGTGGTAAATCCCGAAAATAACTTTGCAAAAGTTGATCAGGCTGATATTCTTTGCAAAACGCGCGACTTTTTTAAAGCAAACGAAGAGTTTGATATGAGGGAATTCGAGGAGGTTGTATTGGAAGAACCTCAAATAGCTGAAACTTTTAGAAACTATAAGAAGAAATACGAGGAAGCGGTTGGCTGTGATATCCCCGATACGTTTAAGATTTCGACCGATGCCACTCGTAAATCACAAAAATTCTTTAAAAGCGTTATAAAGCTTGATAAGAATTTTCATATCTACATTCATGGTGCACGGGAACGTGTTGAACGCGGATTCGATGACGATACTGGGTTGAATTACTATAAGCTTTACTTTGATAAGGAATCGTAGGTAATTTTTTCTCAAAAAATAGTTGACTTTTTTGAACCTTTTTCTTAAATTGATGTTATCCCAAACAAGAATAATTCTTAAATAAGATGAATTATAATAAACTAACAAAAATCCTGGCTGATAGAGGGCTGAAAATCACTCCTCAACGAGTTGCTGTGCTAGAAGTTTTATACGAGATTAGGAATCATCCTTCTGCCGAAGAGGTGCGTCAGAAACTACATAGTAAATACCCAAGCATTGCCATTGGTACCATTTATAATATTCTTGACACTTTTTGTGAGAATGGTATCATTAAAAAGGTGAAAACCGATAGCGATTTTGTACGATATGATGTGGATATGGAAAACCATCATCATATCTATGGTCTTAATAATAATTTAATACAGAACTATCATGATGAAGAACTCGACAAGCTGCTTAAGGAATATTTTGCCAAGAAAGGGATTCCAAATTTTCAGATTAAAGAGTTTAGTCTTCAGATCATAGGGCAGTACACCAACGACCAAAACCAAACCAAACAAAAATAAAAGACCATGGGAAAAGAAGGAATTAATATTGCATCAGTTGATGTAGAGAAGCTACTTCAGATGCTTAACGCTGCATTAGCCGAGGAATGGCTTGCTTACTATCAGTATTGGATTGGTGCTAAGGTAATGGAAGGGCCAATGCGCAGCGAGATAGAGCCCGAGCTATTGCTTCATGCCAATCAGGAGTTGAACCATGCTGTGATGGTTGCCGATAGAATTATTCAGTTAGGTGGCACACCATTGCTTCATCCCAACGATTGGTTTAAACATGCCGGATGCGATTACGATGCTCCTACCGATCCTTATATCGAAGCCATTCTTGAACAAAACCTATCGGGTGAGCGTTGTGCTATTCGTAGGTATAATGAGATAGCCTCATTTACTAATGGCAAAGATCATATTACACACCAAATGGCTATACAAATTCTTGCCGAGGAGATTGAGCATGAAAATGATATTGAGGATTGGATAACCGATATCAACCGAATGAAGGAAGAAATAAAGAAATTCAAGTTATAAACAAATATGTTTGTTTAACCTAAAAATTAAGTTAAAATGGAAGAAAATCAAGTAATTTCGATGCCAAGGATTGGCGACAAAGCTCCTGAGTTTAAAGCAATGACTACTCAGGGTGAAATCAATTTCCCACACGATTACAAGGGTAATTGGGTAATCCTATTTAGCCACCCTGCCGATTTTACTCCTGTTTGTACATCGGAGTTTATGACATTTGCCTCAATGGAGCAAAAGTTTAACGAAGCAAACTGTAAGCTCGTTGGACTTTCTGTCGATGGATTGTATAGCCATATCGCTTGGCTGCGTACTATCAAGGAGAAAATTGAGTATAAGGGAATGAAAGACGTTGAGGTTACATTTCCCTTGATTGAAGATATAACCATGGACGTTGCCAAAAAGTATGGCATGATTCAGCCTGGTGAGAGCGATACTAAAGCTGTTCGTGCGGTTTTCTTTATTGATCCCAATGGAGTTATCAGAACAATTATTTACTACCCATTAAGTTTAGGACGAAACTTTGATGAGCTTTACCGCGTGCTTATCGCCCTTCAAACAGCCGATGAATTTGGAGTTGCAACTCCAGCCGATTGGCGTCCGGGCGATGATGTAATTGTACCTCCTGCCGGATCATGTGGTTCTGCTAAGGACAGAATGGATGGTAAAGAGGCTGATATGAAATGCTACGATTGGTTCTTCTGTACCAAAAAGCTGGATAAGGATGAGGTAATGAAGAAGATCTTGAAAAAGTAGTGGAGTAGATTAAAAAAAACGGCTCAGAATCCTGAGCCGTTTTTTTAATATTTCTTGAAATGTTCATTAAACGATTTAATACTAAAGTTTTCGCTTATATTTTCATTTAGGCTAAAAACCCTGTAATACGATGCTTTATCTTTAATGGGTGGAATAAAATCGAACTCGTAATAGGCATTTAACTTAAATTTGCTTTGCCCATTTTCACTCTCGGGTACTTTAATGCATTTACAACGGTTCATAATACTATGTTTTAGGTTTAGGTTGGAATAATTAAATTATTTTAGTTCGTTTAAGTATTTGTATGTTAGGAGTTTGTACAGTAATTTAGCAGCAAGGAAGTCCGAAGCTTTGTCGTTAGTGTTAGGACAAAGTTCCACAATGTCAAATCCCACTAGGTTACGTTTCTCAATTACCTTTCTTAAAAATTTAAGGGTAGGATACCACATTAATCCTCCAGGTTCAGGCGTGCCGGTGCTGGGCAGAATTGATGGGTCAAAACCATCTAAGTCAATGGTAATGTAAACATTTTCAGTTAACAGATCGATAGCCTGATCCATCCAGCTATCACAGTTTACTATTTTGTGGGCCCAAAACACCCTATTGGGATCGAGGTTAGTTTTCTCACTCGAATCCATGCTCCGAATTCCAACTTGAACGATAGGACAAACCTCTTTAGCCCTAGCCATAACACAAGCATGGTTGTTCTTACTGCCTTCGTAGCTGTCGCGCAAATCGGTATGAGCATCAATTTGAAGGACAGTAAGGTTGTTATACTTTTGGGCATGTGCTTGAATGGTCCCAATGCTAACGCTATGCTCACCACCAATTATTACGGTAAATTTTCCTTGTTCTATAAGTTTGGTAGTACGTTGCTTAACAGCTTCAACCATTGCTTCGGGTGAACCATCTTCGGTTACTGGGCTATCGGTATAGATACCTATTTTATATACTTCACTATCAGTTTCAATGTCGTAAACTTCCATATTTGCTGATGCGTCGAGCAACGCTTTGGGGCCTTTGTCTGCACCTTTAATCCAAGTGCTTGTCCCATCGTAAGGAACTGGGACTATTGCCACCTTTGAGGTTTCAAACTCACAGTAGGGTTTTGGCAAATCACCATAATGTATCATAGAGCTCTTTCAATTTTTTGCAAAAGTACTAAAATAATCATCATGTTCTACTTAAATGATTTTGGGGATAGGAAATGAATTGAAAGAATAGTAAAAAATTGCAGTTAGCTAGATAATTATGAATGAGTGACTTTGTGTTAGCCTGAGAATTTAGGTGAGTTTGGGTAGGTTTAGAAAAAAGTCTCAATTCAATCACGACCAATTATGTGGAAGTATTAAAATTAGGGCAAGGTTTATTTCGCCATTGCTTTTGCTTTTAGCTCCTGAGGCATTTTTTCAATGGCATATCGCAAGGCCGTTCGGGGCATTTTATTCTTATTCCTCATCACAAAATTAAAAACTAGCTTCAAGTCGACCTGGCTGGTTACCTTTAGCAGCCATCCATATCCCTTTTGAACCATATCATCGGAGTCCGTTAGGAGCATGGTGGCAATATCAACTATGTCATCATGAAACATCCCTTTTTTGGCTGGAACTATTAAACTTACAGCAGCAGCTCTTCGTTCCCATCTATTATTTGATTTTGTCCATTGTTTTACCCTTTCAATAAGATGTGGGTATTTCATTAGCATATCGCCGATGGTGTGATTACAAAATGTATCGCACGATGCCCAATTATCAATATAAACTTTAACCCATCGTTCAAAGGTTAGGAAATCACTTTCAGTAAACTTTTTCGATAACCGTTCGGTAAAATAACATGCAACAAAGGTTTCCTCAATATATCCCGATTGCCAAAGATTTTCGCAAAGTTCTAGTATATCATCTTTAGCCATGCTCTTTATGCTACTTTGGTAAAACGATTTAGCTACCGCTTTAACCGCTCCCGATTTCAGACCATGCGCTTTTATTTTCTCCTTAAAGAATCGTTGAGCAGATTCCCTATCTTTTTCCGATGAACGAGCAGCTAGCTTACTTCTAATATCATTAGCAATTTCTTGTATCATAATGTTCTGTGTATGTTTACAAATTTACTTCAATTATTATTTTTTCGGTTAAATAGCGATAAATGCTATTTTTGGGCAAATTTTAATGATGAAGAAATTTAGGTTTATCGATCTTTTTGCAGGAATTGGAGGATTTCATATCGCCATGAAGAATCTTGGCGGGGAATGTGTTTTTGCCTCAGAGATTGATCCCTTTGCCATTGAGACCTACAAAGCAAACTTTAATCTTAATCCTGCAAACGATATTAGGGAGATAGACGAAACGAAAATACCATCGCATGAGGTATTGTGCGCAGGCTTCCCTTGTCAGGCATTCTCAAAGGCGGGGAAACAAGCTGGATTTGACGATACGCGAGGTACGTTATTTTTTGAAATAAAGAGAATTTTAAAATATCATAGACCGAAATATATTATTCTTGAAAATGTTAGAAACTTGTCCACTCACGATGGAGGTAGAACCTGGAAAATAATTTCCAAAAACCTCAAAGAACTTGGATATGTTATAACTGAAAAACCTCTTATTGTTAGTCCACACCAGGTTGGGGTGCCTCAGCTTCGTGAAAGAGTATTTATTTTGGGTGTGAATTCTAAATATTCGAGCAGTAAAGAGTTAAAGTTTCAAATTCCTCCATCGCATCGGAACCAGACTGTTGCCCGTGAAGTTCTTGTTGAATCTTCTGATGAGTTTCGGATTAGTAAGTATGAAGAGTATGTGCTAGAAGCATGGGACGAATTTATAAAGGGGGTTGGACGAAAAAAACTTGGTTTTCCAATTTGGGCAAATGAGTTTAAAGAAAGTTACGATTTAATTAGGCTCCCTAAGTGGAAGGCCACTTTTGTGGAAAAAAATCGTAATCTATACTTTCAGAACAAAGATTTCATAGATAAATGGTTGAAGAAATACAACAACCTGTCCGACTTTGTTAAAACTCATACTAAGTTTGAGTGGCAGGCTGGCGATGATATTGAAAGTATTTGGGATGGAATAATTCAGTTTCGGCCATCAGGGATAAGGGTTAAGCGCCCTACAGAATTCCCAGCACTTGTTGCCATGGTACATATTCCAATTGTAGGTTGGCAAAAACGTCGCCTAACACCCCGTGAGGTAGCTAACCTACAAAGTTTCCCTCCTAACTTTATTATCAACCCAAATAAGCAACAGGCATACAAGCAGTTTGGGAATTCGGTTAATGTACAGGTTGTGGAATTTCTTGCAAATCAGCTTTTTAATCAGTGTTGAGTTTGTGAGCATCAGCAGCCCTAAATAGTAGATCGGCCGATTGGAGCATCTTATTCTTCAGGTTTGGCGAAATATTAGGGTGTTTATTCAACCAATCGGTTACAATACGGGTTGCTGCTGGTGAGTTAAATCCTGCTAGCACGTTATCGAGCCAAATCTTAGGGAAGAAGATATCGTTAGTTTTCTGAATTTCAGGGAGCAAATCGAGTGCTGGTTGTAGATACTTAAAAGAGTGTTCTTCGCGTAAGGGGTGAAAAAAGTAACGAAGACCTTGAGCAACCCATGGTTCAGGTCTTCTGTTTGCTGGATTCGCTAACGAGGCAAAAAAATCATCTCTTATTGCAACGTTAGGTGTTGCGGCTCTTCTTACAAATTTAAACTTTGATAGTCTATCGGGGTTTTTAATTCTTTCTTCCTGAATTAGTAGAATGCTATCTGCTTGATTAACATTCCGAACAGCCAGTTCAAACGAAAGGTTTATGAAGTCTGTCTCGCTAAGCGTTATTCCATTGATATCAGCTTGCTTTTCCCAGGTTTTCTCCATAGTTGAGATTGCCTTTTCGGTAAAAGCAACCTTAAAGTAGGTGTCAAGAATTGGTTTGCGTTCATCAACAGGCAGCTTACTGTTATTGTATAGATTGGCTAGTGTATTTTCTAGCGTTTCGGCTAAAACTGTTCTATTAGCATTATTGAAAAATCGCCACCATACTGTTTCGATGTTCCCTAAAAGATAGCTTCTAACTAATGGGTTAACTTCTTCTTGTAGGGCTGCTAATAGGTATCTGAAATAGGTATCATTATCAACTAAATGATTTAAAAACACTTCGTGTAAGTTGACATAAAATGATGCTCTTGCAACATCATTAAACATTAGGTTTTTGGGAGGAATTAAGGTAATCTCATTGTAGTTGCTATGGAAAAAACCATAACCAATCCCATTTTGATTTATGATGACTTTTTGGGATTTAATAAAATCGTTTGGCAGCTTAACTTCTGAGGTTTGTCTTTTAAGATCAACGGGTAAATTTTTGTATCCCGAAACGGTTGGAATCAAAACGTCAAACTTCATGGGCAGCCATTTATCGTCCTGATTAAAGACTAACTTATCATTGGATAAATCATAATTAATTACAGGCATGCCTTTTGATTCAATCCACTTTTTACTCCAGCGGCTAACATTTTCAGAGCTAATCTCATCAAATATTTTAACTAGTTCGGGCCATCCAGCATTGGCATAGGCATATTTATTTAAATATTGACGAACACCTTCGCGAAATAAAGGAGAGCCCAATTTAAGTTCCATTTGCATTAATGCAATTGGTGCTTTGTGGTAAATAATGTCGCCATACAAGGTTCCCGCAAATAGCAAGTTGTCTAATTTTTGGCGAACTGGGTTGGCTCCTATTGTTCTGTCAACAGAATAGGCAGCAGGATAATGAGAAAGTAGGAATCTAAGAGCGTGGTTTACATTGGGGAACTGCGGGTTCACAATTTTATCGGCCATTAATCCGGCAAATACCTCTTTTAACCATACATCGTTGAACCACTTCATGGTTACTAAATTCCCAAACCATTGGTGCGATACTTCATGAGCAATTAGGTTTGCCCTTCTAAGAACCTGGTCTACCGAGGGGTTCTCATCCAGTAAAATTCTGCTATCGCGGTAGTAAATGGTTCCAGGATGCTCCATGCCGCTATACTGAAAGTCGGGAATTAAAATAATATCTAACTTCTGAAAAGGGTAGCCAATTCCAGTATACTCTTCTAACCAAGTAATGGCCGATTCATGAAGTTTGAAAATCTGATTAACATTCCGGTTTAGCTTAGCTGAATCGTTTTCACGATGATAGATTGTTACTTTCTGGCCTAGCACCTTACCTGTTGTAGCATTAAACTTTCCGGCAGTAAATGCAAATAGATAAGTGCTGATAGGGTAGGTTTTATCAAAAATCCAAACTGCTGACGAATCTGTTTCCATGTAGTTTGCCAGTGGGGAGTTGCTAACCGCTTTCCAGCTCTTTGGAGTTTGTAGTGTTAGATTAAAGGTTGCCTTCAAATCGGGCTGGTCAAAACATGGAAATACTGTAGATGCTCTGTCGGGAACCAATAGGCTGTAAAGGAAATCTTCCTTGCGATTTAATGATGCATCACCTGCAATAAAATCAATAGAAATTTTATTCTGGCCATTTTGCAGGTAACCTTTAGGAATGATGATATGTCCGTTATTTAAAGATAAATTAAGCTGACGATAGTTTGATGTTACATTAATTAAAGCTGAATCGGCTCCTCTAAAGTCTAAGGGTAAATCGTAAAGTTCCGATATCTCAAATTCTATTTCGACACGTCCAGTTATGCTCTTATCTAACTTATTGGGTACATCAAAATATAGATGATAATGGATATTTGTTAATGTTTGCGCTCTCTTTTGCGCTAGCTGATAGCTAACCCCATTCTCAACTTCTTTAGAACATGCAAGAAGAAAAAATAAAACTAATAAAAGAAAAACCTTCCCTATTTTACTATACATTTATCTTGTTTTTTTACACACACAAACAACGGTACAAATTTATTTAAATTGTGTTAAAAAGGCAGGTTGTTTTCTAATTTTGAAGAAAATTAATTTACAAAGTATGAAAGAGCTAAAAAATGAGATACTTAGGATTCCTTTTAACCTTTATAGGGTAGCAATTGGAATACGTAGTGAATTAACAAGACGATTATCGAAAGAGTTTGGCGAAGAGTTTACGACTGATTATTGGTTTATACTAACAGAGCTATTTAATGAGAACCCAATGACTCAAACACGCCTATCAGAGGTTATCAGTAGGGACAGGGCGTCACTTTCTCGAACTATCTCGTGTATGGAACGAGTAGGGTTGGTAAGTAAGGTAGCAGAACCTTTTGATAAACGTAAAGGGTTACTATCACCTACAAAAAGAGCTTATGCTTTTAAACCTGTTGCTGAAAAGATTGTCGTAGATGTGGTTAGCGAATTTTTGAGTTCGCTCAAACCCATTGAAATATTGGAAATGAATAGAATGCTTGGATTAATTCAAGAGGCTATTGTTAAATAACTTTCACACTCTTTAAACTAATCGTTTCGAATTAAACAACTACTTTTGGCTAAAATTTTAAAAAAGGTAAAACTCTATGATTAAACACACAAAATCAATTTTTGCAGTTATGATGGTATTACTTGCAGTCTCGTGTCAGGATAAAACTGATACCAATCCGTTACTTGCTAGCTACGACACACCTTATCAAACACCACCATTTGATAAGATAAAGCATGAGCATTACATGCCTGCATTAGATTCAGCCATCTCCATGGCTAAACATGAGGTAGAAGCAATTATAAATAATCCAGAAGAGCCTACATTTGAGAATACGATTGAGGCCCTTGATAGAAGCGGAAAACTTCTTGCCAATGTAACAAACATTCTTTTTAACCTAAACGAAGCCGAAACTGATAGCGTGCTTCAGCAAATAGTTATTGAAGCATCACCAAAACTTACTGACTTTTCAAACGATATAAATCTTAACCCAGAACTATTTAAACGAGTTAAAGCGGTTTGGGAGAAACGTGATTCGCTGAATCTGACTCCAGAACAATCAATGCTCCTTGACAAAACCTATAAAGGATTTGTCCGAAACGGAGCAAATCTTAGCGATGCCGACAAGGAAAAGTTCAGAGCAATTAGTCGTGAACTTTCTGAACTTTCAGTTAAGTTTAACCAAAATGTGCTAGCTGAAACAAATAATTATTATCTTCATATAACCAAAGAGGAGGATTTAGCGGGATTACCTCAGAGCCTGATTGATGCAGCGGCCTACACTGCTAAGCAAAAAGGTGTTGATGGATGGGTTATTACCTTAGAGTATCCGATGTTTGGCCCATTTATGAAGTATGCCGATAACCGTGAACTACGTAAAGAAATTTACATGGCATACACTAGCCGATGCTTTAAAGGTAATGAGTACGATAACCAGGAAATTGCAAAACGAATTGCTAATCTTCGACTTGAACTGGCTAACCTATTAGGATATCCTAACTATGCTACATTTGTTTTGGAAAACAGAATGGCCGAAACTCCTGAAAAGGTTAATGAATTTCTAAAGCAGCTAATTGATGCATCACTGCCTGCTGCTCGCGAAGAGGTCAAAGAGGTTGAATCATACGCTCATGAGCTTGGTTTCAAAGGAAAGCTTGAACGTTGGGACTGGTCGTACTACTCAGAAAAGCTCAAAAATGCAAAGTACAGTTACAATGAGGAGGAGCTAAAACCTTACTTTCAACTGGAAAAGGTTATTGATGGTGTGTTTCTTCTTGCCAATAAGCTATACGGCCTTACCTTTTCACCTAACTCAGAGATTCCAGTTTACCATCCTGATGTGAAAGCCTATGAGGTATATGATGCTACTGGCAAATTTATGGCTGTACTTTATCTTGACTTTTTCCCACGCGAAGGAAAGAGTGGTGGTGCTTGGATGACCTCGTTCCGTTCTCAGTACAAAGAAGATGGACAGGATATTAGACCTTTAGTTTCAATTGTTACAAACTTTACAAAGCCTACCGATAAACAACCATCGTTGCTAACCTTTTATGAGTTCTCAACTTTCCTGCATGAATTCGGTCATGCCCTGCATGGCATGCTAACCGAATGTAACTATTCTTCGCTTAGCGGAACATCAGTTTATCGCGATTTTGTTGAGCTTCCTTCTCAGATAATGGAAAACTTTGCGCTAGAGAAAGAGTATCTCGACCTATTTGCTGTTCACTACCAAACTGGCGAAAAGATTCCTCAGGAGCTGGTTCAAAAAATAATAGATAGCCGTAACTTTAATGCAGGATATTCATCGTTACGCCAGCTAGGCTTTGGTAGCCTCGATATGGCTTGGCATAGCGTAACAAAACCAATTACAATGAGCGTTAGCGATTTTGAAAGTAAGGTCCTACAACCGCTTGACGTTTTACCTCCAGTTAAAGGAACAAATATGAGCGTAACCTTTGGACATATTTTCGATGGTGGTTATGCTGCTGGTTACTACGGTTATAAATGGGCAGAGGTTCTCGATGCTGATGCATTTGAGGTTTTCAAAGAAAAAGGAATTTTCAATCCAGAGGTAGCTAAGAGTTTTAGGGAGAATATTCTTTCAAAAGGTGGAACGGAACACCCCATGGTACTTTACAAACGATTCCGAGGTCAAGAACCAACAATTGATGCGCTTCTTAAAAGAAGTGGCTTAAAGAAATAGTGGGAGCATTCAAATAATAAAAGGTCGCATTAATCGAGCGACCTTTTTTAATAATAGTATCTTTCAAACATAGTTACCAGCCAAATGGTGTGAAGGAATTTCTCCAAGGAGATAAATTATTACCATTTACAAAGTTGAAACTGGCTCCAATAGTGGTGTTTTTGTTGATTTTATAGTTAAATCCCACACCGAATTGCTGACTGCTGAATGTTCCTAAGGTGTTCTGGTAGGGTAGATATAAGGTTTGGTTTTGAGATATAGAACCAGCAGCGTACATGCTAAACCTATTATTAAATTGATATTGTGTTATAGCCCAAGCGTGATATGGATTTGAAAATTGATTTGTATTACTAGTTGAAATAATATCATTTGGTTTTATTCCGTGCATATTGTTGCGCGATAAGGTAACACCAGCCATTACCTGCAAGCGATTATTAGAATAAGTAACGCTAGGAGAAAGGTAACTTCCAGACATGCCTATCCCATTCCCCATAAATGTGTAACCACTTCCGATTGTAAGACCGTAATTTAAACCTGGTTTTATTGAACCATATGGAGAGCTGTTAGCTGAGGAATCTAATGTTTGACTTGGATTGTAAACCGGTTCATAAATTCTATATAAATCTTGGACTAACTGGGCATGTGCAATATTAGCAAAGACAAGCAACTCTAAAACAACTAGTATAACTACAACTCTTCTCATTGCACTACATTTTTTTATTTAAAGATAAAAAATTATTCTGAAAAAAACTCATGTTTCGCCTAATTAACTATTTTTATGCCATCAAATTAACACTCAAAAATAAAAAATTATGAGAACATTAAAATCAAAACTTTCAACATGTTTACTTGTTATTAGCTTAATTTCAACAAGTATGGTTGGTTGTAAAAAAACAGATACTAGTGCACCTGTTGTAACATCATCAATAGACTATGTTAATTTAACTGATTCTAGCGTGCTTTGCAAAGGGACTATAGTTGATAATGGAGGAGCACAAATAATTGAAAAAGGGTTTGTCTGGAGTCTTACAGAAAATCCAACAGTTGATGATAACCAAGGCATTGTTACGTTAAAATCAGAGAGTAACGATTTTGAAGCAAAAATTACCGGGTTGATGGAAAAAACATCTTATTATGTAAGGGCATTTGCAAAAAATTCTGTAGGAATTGGCTATAGTCAACAAGTAAAGTTTACAACTACAGAAAAACCTTGGGAGCCAAAACATGTAACAAATATTTTAATTGAAGATTATACAGCAACATGGTGTGGATATTGTCCAAGAATTCATTATGCAATTAAAGATGTAACTAGCCAAAATGAGAATATACATGCATTGGCTATATACCAAGATTCTGATAAGAAGTTTCAATATTTTAATCAATTAGCTAGTACCTTTGGTGTTGAGGGGTTTCCCACTGCCATTGTAAATCGTAAAGCTACATGGGATTATCCTGAAACGCTTTTGTCGCTTTCAAGCTATCTTAATTCTAGAAGCCCATTGGGTATTTCTATTGAAACATCTTACAATAATACTACTGCTTCAATTATAGTTAAAGTAGAGTATGCTAAAAATATTGAGGATCCATTAAAACTTGTAGTCTGTTTAACAGAAAGTAAGCTAATTGGCGAACAAGCTAATTATTATGATGATGGTAATGGAAATCCTATTAAAGATTTTGAGCACAACCATGTATTAAGGAGGGTAATAACGGAACTATTAGGTAATGATATTTCAACACAGGAAACTTTAAAAGATAATATCTCTACTTTCACTTTTAATGATATTTCATTAGAAAGCTATAATCCTGCTAATTGCGAGGTTATTGCATTTGTTACAAAAGCTAATGATAAAAGTGTAATTAACGTTCAAGGTGTCAAGCTAGGCGAAATAAAAGATTTTCAATACCTTGCAAAATAAATTGTTCTAAGATGAAAAAAGAGAGGGTTTAGTTCCCTCTCTTTTTTACAAATAATCCTAAAATAGCAAGGCTAGAATACAGTACTAATAGAAAATGTAAACCCTGAATATGCTGGCACAAAACGACATAGGCCTCCAATGCACTGAAGCCCTTCCCTGTTTCTACCCCAACTTATTCCAATTCTACTGGCATTTTTGGTATAGCTAAAGCCAAAGTTGTAGTAGTGAATGTTCTGTTCTGCATGATCAATCATATCAGAAGCAAAAATCGTCCATTTTGGTGCAAAACTAACCTCGGCGAGTGCTAATGACCAATTGTTTTCATTTTGAACTGGAAAAAGTTCGCTTAATTCAAGTTTTAACCAGATGTTTTTCCTTAGTTTTAGATATGACTCTAAAACTGCAATGTTAGTTATCACTTCACTTGCCCCACCGGTGATGGCACCCTTGTTATAGTATTGATTGATAAATGAAAGTGCTGTCTTGAACTTATACGAGAATTTTTTCTCAATTTCAATGCCCACATCCCTAAAGAAAAGAGTATCGCTAATGGATAGGTATTCATTTCCTTTGGGTTTCCAGTAGCTTGATACGTTTAAATTAATTTTAACTCCTTTGGCCCATGTAATATTTGTTTTACGTGGAACCGAGTAAAAAATATCGAGCTGTCCGCCTATTTCACCCATCATTTGTGTGGAATAAGGGTGAAGGTTAGCCAGAGCGTACTTGTGCTGCTTTGTCAAAGCAGGTACATAATTGATAAACGAAGCTTCAATTGCTTGTCGTTCTGAGCGGAAATCGGCATTTTCAACTCTTCTTAGCGAAAGGGTTGCTCCTAAACCTCGACCAACAATTGACTGCTGTAGCAATAACGCGTTCCCCTTATCCATGCTAAAAAGGTTAAGCTGCATGGGATCTTTATCCTTAGTCATGTACTCTGCATTAAGGCTGTATGAACCATATTCTAGCATTAGCCTAGCTGCGTAGGCATCTACTGTTGTAGGAATTTGGTTATTCGTGCCTGTATATTCTTGGTATTTTGAAACCCAGCTTCCACCAAAAATAATATTAACAGATGGTTCCTTCCATAATAGTGTTGATAGGTTCAGTTCTGCATCAATTCCTCTTAATGTGCCCTCGCCGTAATCTAGATATTTTCTTTGTTTTCCCCAGATTGCTTTTATCGTTGCAGACTTGATTGGATGAAGTTTAACAGAGAATCCATCGATTGAGTTGTTTATTCCAAGGGCTCTTTCCTCATAGCTTCTAAGAATTAGCCCATTCCCAAACTGTTCATAAAAGGTTCCTACTGTAAAAGTTAACAAAGAATCTTCGTACGAGGCATAACGTCCAATAATCTTATTTCCTTTCAGAAATTGTGAGTAACCAACCAGAGGAGGCATATATGCCTCATACTGAATACCTGCACTGAATTTACCTAACTTATAATCAAATTTAAAATAGGTGTTTGATCCAAATTTATCATCAGGAGCATTTGCATTAATAACACTATCAGTTCGATAGAGATTATTATTTGTTTCGAAACTGCCAGAAAAAGTTCCTTTATCAAATATTTGAGCGTCAAGCTTAAATGCTAAAGAGCCTATGAATACAATAAGGGCTAATCTTTTAAGGATCATAACCAAATTACTTTGTGTTTTTCTTAATAATTTCAAAGAGCTCCATTTCGCTACCAGGGGTATAACCAACGTGTTTGTGTACTATTTTCCCGTTTTTAAATAGTAGTAGAAAAGGAACATTTGTAATGTTTAATGCTCGTTTTAGGTCAGCGTTTTCGTCAAGCAATACAATAAATGGCCAATCGTTGCCTGCCACCAATGATTTAACCTTACCGCTTGCGCGAGAATCGTCGATAGAAATGGCAACAACTTCTACTCCGGTTTCCTCATTCCATTCCTCATACAAATCTGCTATTGAATTAAGTTCTTGGTGACATGGCTTACACCACGAAGCCCAAAAAGTTAAAACAACTAGAGGCTTTTCTGCAATAACATTTTGAATGTTTACCTTTTTCCCTTGTAAATCTTTTACAATTACATTTGGTATGTCCTCTTGACTGTAAACTAATAAAGACCAAAAAGTTGCAACAAATAGAATTGCTAGTTTTCTCATGATATTTAGTTTTAGATTAAACATGCGTAAAAATAACAAATTATCGCATTCTTACTGCTTTACTAACACCTTCTACCTGTGTTAACTTATAAATTAGCATTTCAAGGTGTTTGGTATCCTCAACGTAAAGCTGGATTTGCGCTTCAAAAATTCCATCATTTGATGAAACGTTTAAATTTCTCATGTTTACTTTTAGATCTTTACTAATAACTTCAGAAATACGGTTGAGTACACCTATTTCATCTGCACCAGTAATGCGAATGGTTGTTTGAAATGCTCCAGCCTTTGAGGAGCCTTTCCAACGCGCTTTAACTATTCTATAAGGCCAACGGTTTTTAAGTTGCGTTGCATTTGGGCATGTTGTCCTATGAATTTTAATGCCCTCATTAACAGTTACAAAGCCGAATATATCATCCCCAAATATGGGGTTGCAGCATTTGGCAAGCTTATAATCAATATTTACTAGCTTTTCATCAATTACAAGGTAATCTGCCGATTCATCTTCTTCCTGTTTGTCTTTTTCGATTTTTGAAACTTTTTCTTTAACAGGAGCTTTTTCCTCTTCGGCAGATAGCAAAGTTTTAATAGCCGATAAATCAACTTTCCCCTGTGCAATAAGGATAAAAATATCGGTAGGCTTTTTTAGTTTTAAATGCTTGTTAATTTTACGAAAAGCATTTTCGGTATCGTCAATCTTCCAGTTTTTAAGCCTTCGTAATAGTATTTCTCTACCATCCTGTATTTCTTTATTTTCGATATCGCGTAGCTGCTGCTTAATTCTACTTTTCGCTTTTGATGTAACAACAAATGCTAGCCAGTCCTTCTTAGGTTTTTGTTTCTTCGATGTAAGGATTTCAATAACGTCGCCATTTTTGAGTTCCTGTTTTATTGTTGTATTTTTTCCATTAACTATAGCTCCAACACATTGTGCACCTATCTCTGTATGAATGTCAAATGCAAAATCGAGTACAGTTGAACCAGTTGGAAGCTTTCTTATGTCTCCCTTGGGAGTGAAAACATAAATATCGCTTCCAGTAAGGTTAAGCTTAAATTGCTCAACCTTATCTTCAGGTGAAGTGTCTGGCGATTCAAGGATATCTCTAACACGGGCCACCCATTCATCTATGCCTTGCTCTTGTTTTATCCCCTTATATTTCCAGTGGGCTGCAAGACCTTTTTCCGCAATCTCATCCATACGTGTGGTTCGTATTTGAACCTCAATCCATTTATTTTCAGGGCCTAGTACAGTAGTGTGCAAGCTTTCATACCCATTGCTTTTGGGAACTGAAATCCAATCGCGTAATCTTTCTGTATTGGGTGTGTATTTATCGGTGATGATAGAGTAGACCTGCCAGCAGTCTGATTTCTCGGTTTCAGGTTTAGAGTCGAGTATTATTCTTATGGCAAAAATATCATGAACCTCGTCAAAATCCACTTTTTGGTTTTGCATTTTCCGGAAAATGGAATAAACGGACTTTGTTCTTCCTTTAATTGTAAACTTAAATCCCCGTTTTTTTAGTTCCTCTTTGACAGGTAGCATGAAGTCTTGCAAAAACTTATTTCGGCTTGCCGTTGTTTCTTGCAATCGTTTAACAATATACTTATACTCCTTTGGGTATATATATTTCATGGCAAGGTCTTCCATCTCCGATTTTAACCGGTATAGGCCTAGTCGGTGGGCTAAGGGTGCATAAAGATGGAATGCTTCCCAAGCCCTCTTTAATCGCTGGTCGGATGGGAACCTACTCAACGAACGCATCGTGTCGAGCCTATCGGCAAGCTTGATGAGGATTACTCTTGCATCGGCCGAAAGGCTTATGAGCATCTGCCGAAAGAGTTCGGCTTGAGTTTTTGGGTCTTTAGGGTCTAAGCTCGATATTAGAGTTAAGTTAGAAACAATATTCGAAACCTGCTCACCAAATTTTTTTTCTATTTCAACCTGAGTAAGCCATTTGCGTTCAATGGTTTCATGTAATATGGCTGCAATAATACTATTTGTTCCTAATCCTATTTCGTTTAAACAAACTTGAGCAACATTTATAAGATGAGTAGCATTAGTATCGTTCCATTCACCATTTTTTGTATAAATATCCTTTGCGTAATCTATTACATCCTCTATTTTTTCTTTATAACTCTCCTGTTGGGTTTTAGCTAATGCATCGAAAAGCGATTTTTTACTTTTTTCAAATGCTTTTAGATCTGTATTCTCCATTGTTTTTAATGAGTTTAAGCAAGTCCCTTATTAAATAATCACATCAAATATAAAAATAATAAGTTCAAAAATTTTACTACAGCTGTGCAAGTTTTTAGTAACTTAATTGTCTATTAGGGAAAGATGTTTTTCAATGGATGAGAAAGAGCTAATAAACAGAATTATTGAGCATAACGATCACCAAGCCTATAAAATACTGGTTGATAAGTATAAAAGGATGGTAATATCGACATGCCAGGCTTTCTCGGGGAATTATCATGATGCTGAGGATATTGCTCAAGATGTATTTGTTGAGCTATATGAATCACTTCATCATTTCAGGCACGATTCAAAACTTTCCACATGGCTATATAGAATTTCTGTAAATAAATCGCTTAATTTTATAAGACGAAAAAAAAGAATGTCACTCTTTGATGTGCTCTCTGCAAGTAAAGATAAAACTGAACAACCTATAGATAATCTTGCTGGGCTCGACGAGCCAAATCTTAATATAGAAAAAAAAGAGCAACAAAGAGCATTGAGAAAAGCCATTTCAAAACTTCCAGAAAATCAGCGTATTGCTATTGTATTAAGCACGTATCATGAGTTATCCTATAAGGAAATTGCTGAGGTTATGGAAACTTCGGTATCGTCGGTTGAGTCGTTGCTTTTTAGAGCAAGAAATAACCTTAGGAAAATAATGGTAAAATCTAATTAGAAAAAAATTGCTTATTAAACGCAAGTTATTATTAATTTGATTGTCAAACTATAAAACAACAAATAAGATGAGGTGCAAAAGAGTAAATATATTAATGGATGATTACCTGAAAGGTAACCTCGTAGATGAAACTCTTCATGAATTTGAGAGTCACATAAAGAATTGCACCAAATGCCAAAGCAATCTTTCTATTAGCAAATCATTAAGAGAACTAGCAAGCGAAGACGCAAGTGATTATATTGAAAACCCATTCTTCGCAAATAGGGTTCTTGCTAGAATTGAACAAAATAGAATTTCTGCAGGCATGAGTCTTTATGCAAAGTTAGCTTCATATGCTGCGGTTGCAGCAGCCATTATTTTAGGCCTGTTTATTGGAATGGAAATTGGATCGTTTGGAACGCAAGTTATAAGTACTAGTAACAATGCTGAACTTATTGCTGAAGATTATATCCCTTCTAGTACAGAAAACTTATACATAATAAATGCTGAAGATGTTGAAAACCAAAATAAGTAAGCCATGAACTATTTCACCAAAACACGAATACTTGTCATCATTATAATTTTACTTGCTATTACGCTTATCGCTACGGTTGGAACAATGGTGTACGGATACTATAATCATCGAGATTTAGTAAAAAGATTTGACGAGAATCCACAAGCAAGAACTGAAAGGCAGAACGAGTTTTTACGCGAAAAACTTAACCTTTCCGATGAACAGATTGAGGTTTTTAAAAGTTCAAGGGAGAGTTTTCATGAGCAAACATTAGAGGTCAATAAAGAAATAGAAGGGGTTACGCTAGAACTAATTGACGAGATTTCGGCAGAAAACCCCAATCCTAAAATTATCGATTCACTAATAGACCGATATGGTGAGCTTCATAAAATACAACGCCGAATAATGGCAAATCATTTACTTGAGATTAAGGGAGCCTGTAGGCCAGAACAGTTTAACGAGTTTAAAAAAATTTTGAGACGTACTCAAAAGTACAATATGAGAAGGCAAAGTGCAAAACATGGACGCATGCGTAGGGGCTATTCAAATCAACCCCAATGTCAATAATAATTACTAACGAACAATAAAAACAACGGCTATGAAACGAGTAGGAAACATTTTGATGGTAGTGCTATTATTAGCTACAACAACAGCAATGGCTCAAGGGCCAAGGAATAGGGGTAATAACTCTGGTGTGCAACAAGGTAAAAGTGGATACTGCATGCTTAACCTAACCCCTGAGCAAGAGCAAAAAATTAACGATTTAAGAGTTAATCACCTAAAGGAGGTTACTCCAATTAAGAATGAGCTACGTGAAAAGCAGGCGCACCTAAGAACTTTGGAGTCTGCAGATAAACCCGACATGGCAGCAATTAATAAAACAATCGACGAGATTGGTGCGCTAAAAACAAAACTTATGAAAGCGCGTGTTGCTCATAGAAATGAAGTGTCACAGCTACTTACCGACGAACAACGTGTTATCTTTAATTCACGTGGAAATAGAGGGTTTAAAAATGGCATGAAAGGCAGAAAAGGAAGAGGTATGGGCAAAGGTATGGGAATTGGCCCTTGTATGTCAAATTAAGATTCTAATATTTCAAAGGTTATTAGGGCACTCGGTTGGGTGCCCTATTTTTTTGTTAGTATATTAAAAGCTTCAAAACAGTTTTAATATCGTAGTACTCAAATTCTTCCAATTGATACCAAATCGTCTTTATTCGCTTTATAATTGTTTTAAATTTCAGCTGAATATTTATCATAGCTTTTAAATTGTCAACTATAATAATTTACTTTGTCGCAAAATTAAAATTTGGAAAATATGAAACGATTTTTACTAATCCTTATTTCTGTATTTTTTGTATTCAGTGGTTTTGCACAGGAATCGACAAAACCAAAGATTGAGGTTAAACCATACGGTTTTGTAGCATACGAGGCAATTTTTGATACCTATAAATCGCTCGATGTGCGCGATGGAGAACTTACCTTTTATCCATTAAAACCCAATTATGATGCCAATGGTAACGACATAAACAAGAAAGTTCAGTTTCAAATGCTTTCAATAATAACAAGGTTTGGAATTAAAGTTTCGGGTCCCGATATTCTAGGTTCAAAATCATCAGCTAGGTTTGAATCCGATTTTTATGCTACTGCCAATTCCTACATCTATCTTTTAAGATTAAGACATGCATTTATTAACCTAAAATGGGAAAATGCTGAGCTAATTATGGGGCAGTACTGGCATCCTGTAATTGTGAATGAGTTTATTCCTTCAACCATTTCATTTGGTGCAGGTCAGCCTTTTCATTCACTTAATCGCTCTCCACAAATCAGGTTTATATACCATCCAAGCAAGAATATTAGGATGTTAATAGCTGCAGTAAGCCAAGGTTACCATAGGACTAAAGGCCCTGAAGATGCTATGAGAAATTCAGGTCGTCCAGAACTTCTTGGACAGGTTGCATATGGAAGTGCCAAAAAAATTATGATAGGAGCTTCAGCAGGATATAAGTGGCTAACTCCACGACTTGTTACTGCAAGTGGTTTGAAAATTGATAAAACCATTGGACAATTCCTATTTAGTGGCTTTGCTTCTGTTGCCAATGAAAAAACGAGCATTAGAACCGAGGTGATTTATGGGGAGAACCTAACTCACCTTGTAATGATTGGTGGTTACGGTAGAGTTACTGAAAGTGATCTAAATGGAGATTATGATTATGCAAATTTACGCACTTTTAGTACTTGGGTTGATATTAATCACAAACTGAGTGATTGGGAATTAGGTTTATATGCTGGTTATTCAAAACTAATGGGTTCCGATAAAAATTATACATCATTAAGTGGTTATAATCGTAACGATGATATCAATTATATTTATAGGATTTCGCCCCGAGTAACCTACAAGCAGGAAAACCTTGCTTTATCGCTTGAATACATGCTTACAACAGCTGTTTATGGTGAAACATTTGATGCTCATCATAAGGTAACCTCATCACTTGACCCTGTCAGCAATAATAGAGTAACTTTATCTGCTAAGTATAAGTTCTAAATATTACATAAGCGTTTATCCGGTTATTAGACTGTCTCAAATTAAATTTTGAGACAGTTTTTATTATCTTTTAATCTGAAATCCTTTACATCGATTTAATTTTGCATTAAATTTATTGTGCAAAATAGAAAGAGAATGGGCTATGGATACTCATGCTAAAAAAAACATTGAAGCAGTTGCTGAAAGTATTCAATGGTTTGGTCAGGCTGCAATTAAAATAATGAATTGTGGTAAGGTGATTTATATTGACCCATACCAGATTAAAGAAACCGATAAAGCTGATCTGATTCTTATTACTCATTCTCATTTCGATCATTATTCTCCTGATGACCTAAAAAAGATTGTTGCAACTAACACATGGATTTTTTGTCCAGAAGATATTGCCGATGAGGTCAAACAACTTGGAGCAGCCAAGGTGATTGCTGTTAAGCCAGGTTTCATGGATGAGTGGAATGGAATAGAAATTCATGCGGTACCCATGTACAACATAAATAAGAGCGATAAACATCCAAAATCGAGCAATTGGGTTGGGTATCTACTTAATCTCTGCAATGTTTGGTTGTACCATGCAGGCGATACAGAACGTATACCCGAGATGAAGGATATCAAAACCGACATAATACTCCTCCCTTTAGGTCAAACTTACACGATGAACTGTGTGGAAGATGCTGCAGAGTCCGTATTGGATACAGGTGCCTCAGTTGCAATTCCAATTCACTATGGTATGTATGAGGGGAGTGAATCCGACGTGGAGAAATTCAAGGAGCTGTTAAAAGATAAAGTTGAGGTTATACTCCTTCAAAAAGAGTAAGAAATTAATCGATGCATTCAACAAAATGAAGCGTCCACGTTTCAAGTTGAAGAGCTGTTAAATAGCCAGTCCCAGCAATGTAAAGCCCCTTATATACACAACCTGCATCAAGGTCGTAAATTCGTCTGTTGCTATCTTTTACCTCTTCAACAATTGAACGGAGAGCTCTTGGTGTATGCCCATGAATTATTTTATACCCAGGCATAAATGAGGAAGGTACATCCTTGGGTCTATCCCATAGCATGGCATTTTCATCGGCAAAGGGGTTGGAGGCTTCATAGTTAAAACCACCATGGACAAGTAGAAATTGTTTATCGACTTCAACATAAGGAAGTAACGATTTAAGAAAGTTGTAGTGCTTCTCTGGTAAGAAACCATATTCGGTTTCTATTTTAAATGTTTGATTTTGATACTGATGAATTGTTGCAAACCCCGAATTCATCAGCCATAGGTTCATTTCATAATTGCCTTTAATGGAATCGAGCAGCATCTGTTCGTGGTTACCCTTTAAGCAGGTAATGTTATAACCATTTTCTATAAGATTTGTAATGTAGTCAATCACCCCAGGGGAATCTGGTCCTCGGTCGATGTAATCGCCAAGAAAAAAGAGCCGGTCGTTTTTGTTAACGCTTAACTTTACCTCTGTGAGAAGTTTAAGCGTTTTTAAACAGCCGTGAATATCGGGTATTACTAATGTGCGCATAATCAAATTTAGCAAATAGTAGTCAAATAAACTATCTTTGCGAAGCTTATTTTTATCTTATGGCAAGTAGATATATTATTAAAAAGTTAGAAGGAAAAGTTAAACAGGCCATATACGGGTATAATCTTATAGGTAATGGCGATAGTGTAATGGTTGGTTTATCGGGTGGTAAGGATAGCTATGCTTTACTTGATTTGCTTGTTACGAGTCGGAGATCGTTGCCTATCAAATTTAAGCTTCATGCATGCCATGTTCAGGCATCTGATATGACGTATCGTGCCGATATTGAATTTATGGAGCAGTATTGTGCCGCAAATGACGTGGAGCTTCACATACGGGAAATTAATGTTGATTATAATCCTAATGACAGGAAACCAGCATGTTTTATTTGTAGCTGGAAACGTCGGAAAATGCTATTTACTACAGCAAGAGAGAATGGCTGTAATAAGTTAGCGCTTGGACATCACCTTGATGATGCCATTGAGACCCTTTTGCTAAACATGATTAATCATTCATCTATTAGCTCTATACCCCCTAAATTATCAATGTTTAAAGGCGAACTATTTCTAATCCGACCATTAACAACATGTTTAGATAGAGAGATGGTAAAATATTCGCAGCTTAAAGGTTTCCCTACGGAAAAGGAGCAATGCCAGTACGATAAGGATACACACCGAAGCACTGTAAGAGAGCTTATTCGCCAGATGGAGCTAATTAATCGCGATGCACGCGAAAATATTTATCGTTCCATGCAAAACATATTTGATGAGTATATAGTAACAAAGCCCAAAAAGAAGAATCAATAACGATTATCGCCACGATTTAACCATAAACAGCAGAAGGAGTCCAAAAATCTCTAAACGTCCTAAAAGCATTACAAAGGAAAGAATTATAAGCGCAGGGTTAGATAGGGTAGAGTAATTTGATAATGAACCAACTAATCCAAATCCGGGACCCGCATTGCCAATGCAAGCAGCGGTAGCCGAAAACGATGTTAACGTGTCGTATCCCAAGGCAGTAAGTAGAAGTGTGCTTATGAAAAGAATAAGAATATAAAAAACAATAAATAGCACCACAGAATTAATAATGTCTTCCGAAATAGTTTTGTTTCCGATTCTAACTGGAATAACAGCTTGTGGGTGTTGTAGTTTTTTTATCTGCCCTTTCAAGGCTTTTAGGAAAATAAACACCCTATCGAGTTTCATCCCCCCAGAAGTAGACCCTGCACAAGCACACTGAATTGTAAAAAAGAGAATAATTAGAATTGAGAAAGGGGGCCAAATCGATGAATCTGCATTGGCAAAGCCTGTGGTGGTAGAAAGCGATACAACCTGAAACGAAGCGTATCGCAAGCTCTCACTCCAGCTCGAATAGACCTTACCATGTAGGTTAAACGTTACAAGTACTATCCCTATTATAGTGGCTATGAAATAATATCTTACTATGGGAGATGTGAAAATATTCTTCTTTTTGAGTGTTAATGTAGAGTAAAGCAAACCAAAGTGTATTCCTGAAAGAAACATAAACACAATAATGGTTAATTCAATTGGCACGCTGTTGAATGATGCTATGCTTGTGTTTTTTGTTGAGAATCCTCCGGTGGCAACAGTTGCAAAAGCGTGATTAATGGCATCAAATAAGCTCATCCCGAATATTTTGAGCAGTATAACTTCAAGTGCCGTTAGTCCAACATAAACAACAAGGATAATATTGAGCATTTTTCGTGTTCTGAACTTAAAATCTTCTTGGGCTAATGGTGATATTTCCATTTTGGAAAGGGTCATTTGTGCTTTTCCAAGCGAGGGAAGTACGATAAGAACAAAAACAACAATCCCCACACCACCAATCCAATGCATCGACGAACGCCAGAATAGTATTCCT
Source organism: Tenuifilum thalassicum (assembly GCF_013265555.1). Taxonomy (GTDB): domain Bacteria; phylum Bacteroidota; class Bacteroidia; order Bacteroidales; family Tenuifilaceae; genus Tenuifilum; species Tenuifilum thalassicum. The sequence goes on from NZ_CP041345.1 coordinate 1,462,549, forward strand.
TTGGGTAATGCTTCAACATTGTTAAGTATTGATGCTCCCGTAGTGGTATAACCAGATACGCTCTCAAAGAGAGCCTTAACAAACGTAAACTCACCTCCATATAGTAGGAACGGGAGTGAACCAAAGAAACAAGACAATATCCAGCTAAGAACAACAACAAGGTATCCTTCTTTATTAAAAAGATTGGTTGTTTTAGGAACAAAAACTAATGGGAATATACCCCACAAAAGAGTAATTAAAAAGCTGAAAAGCAATGGAAGTTGACCACTGTCTCTATGGTAAAACGATATTAAGAATGATATAAATATAAATGCTGCATTAAGCAACATCACCATACCAATATATCGTAAAATTACGTGGAGTCTCATTCGGGCTTAGTTAGATTTTTTTTTGTTAGAATAAGGTCCTTTACTGCTTCATTAAGTTCAAAAATCTCATCTTTGGTATCAATAGAAACTTCGTATGGCTTTCGGTATTTGGTAAAGTTTTTTACGTTTTTTGTTATTTTATTTATTGGTTTTATCAAGTAATGTGATATCATGTAGTTGAAAATCATTGAGAACACTACACTTGTAATAATAATTATTAACCCTGGAAGAATGGTTCGGTATGGACTTTGTTTAAGAACTGTTACAGTTTGATTTAAATTTTGTTGATTAATAGTTAAGAGATTATTTACGCTTCGCTTTACTGCTTGAATTTTTGGGTAAACTTCATTTAAATAGACAGATAATGAAACATCTTCACCCTGAATAAACTCTAAAGCAGTTTCTTTATATTGTTTATAAGAGCTGGAAATGGAATCTATTTGTTTAATTTCTCCAGGCAGTGTCAAGTTATTAGATGCTTTTTTAAGGTTATTATTAAATGACTTTTCAGCATTAGCAAAAAGCGATAGGGCGGTCTCCTTATCACCTTGAATAGAGAGTAAAATTGCTTTTTCCTGAATGCTCATGCTATAGTTCATCTCTTTCGAGAAATCTATACTACGATAGTTATCCATTAAAAGCTGATTAACCTGATTTCCTAATTTGGTTAGCTCATATATTGAAATTAGGCCTGAGATGACAAGCATTACAGCTAGAATTAGAAATCCGGTTACTATTTTCCAGCGTATTTTTACCATGATTAGCTAGTTTATACTATCATTAAAGAACATCATATTCCAATTTGCAAATGTAATTCTTAACACTAAAACAAAGCAATTTTGTTAATATTATTTTGATAAACTATCTTTTGAGTTTGGCAGCTGATTTGCATTTAAAGCTATAAGTGTTGGCTATGTTGGATTGCTAAGACCTGTGACACTTTGATGATAGGTAGTTCTGTCAAAATAAAGCATATATTTTGCTTTTGTATTTATTCTCAATAATCTGGCTTAAATGTAGAAAACTGAATACATATAAATCAATTTAAAATGATTAGCTTGAATGTTAACCAATTGGCTTACTTTTTAAAGTCAATTTATCTGTAATTTCAGGAAAAAACTGAAAGTAAAAAACTTAAACTTTCCCCAATTTCATTTTGTTAATAACTCAGCTCCTATTTTTATTCGTAAGCTGCCATTTTACTTTTAACTTTGAAAATGATAATACCTAAAATATGGATAAGCAGAAAGCCCTTGAAAGAATTAAATATCTCAGAAGTGAGCTTAATCGTCACAACTATTTATACTACGTTAAGGCTGAACCTGAGATAAGCGATTACGATTACGATTTGCTTCTGCGTGAGCTTGCAGACTTGGAGCGGCAGTTTCCCGAGTTCGACGACCCTAACTCGCCTACCAAAAGGGTGGGTAGCGATTTATCGCATGATTTTACACAAGTCCGTCATCGTTACCCGATGCTTTCTTTGGCTAATGTTTACTCTTTTGATGAGCTTGGTGAATTTGATAACCGAGTTAGGAAGGCATTGACCGAGGGTTTTGAATACGTTTGTGAGCTTAAGTTTGATGGGGTAGCCATTGGGCTTACCTACCATGACGGTAAACTTGTTCAAGCGGTTACACGCGGCGATGGCACTGTTGGCGATGATGTAACTACCAATGTCCGAACTATAAGAACCATACCGCTTGAACTTAATGGCAACGATTTCCCAAAGGAGTTTGAAATCAGGGGAGAAATTTTCATGCCTCGTAAAGTGTTTGACGAGCTGAATGCTGAACGCGAAGAGATTGGCGAAACTCCTTTTGCTAATCCTCGAAATGCTGCTGCTGGCACTCTCAAACTTCTAAACTCAGCCGAAGTTGCAAAACGAAAATTAGACTGTTTCTTATACTTTATTCTTGGTGAAAACCTGCCCTTTGATAACCATTATCAAAATATGCTAAAGGCAAAAGAGTGGGGATTTAAGGTTTCGGAGTACATGACTCTTTGCAAAGATTTACAGGAGGTAAAGCAATTTATTGACAATTGGGAAGATAAGCGCAAGAAATTACCTGTTGATACCGATGGTGTGGTTATTAAGGTAAATAGCTATAAGCATCAAGCATTGCTTGGGTTAACTGCCAAAACACCTCGCTGGGCTGTAGCATTCAAGTATAAGCCCGAAAGGGTTTCAACAGAGCTGTTAAGTGTAGATTTTCAGGTTGGACGTACAGGAGCCATAACACCTGTTGCAAATCTAAAACCTGTAAAACTTGCCGGAACAACCGTAAAACGTGCATCGCTGCACAATGCCGATCAGATTGAACAGCTTGGAATTAGAGTAGGCGATTGGGTTTTTGTTGAAAAGGGTGGGGAGATTATTCCCAAAATTGTGGGTGTTGATAAGTCAAAAGCAACATTATTTACAAAATCAATCGTTTTTCCAGAGTCGTGTCCAGAATGCGGAGTGGCATTAGTTCGTCCCGAGGGTGAGGCCCGTCACTTTTGCCCTAACCAAAATGGTTGTCCGCCTCAAATAAAAGGTAGAATTGAGCACTTTATTAGCCGTAAAGCATTAAATATTGATGGGTTGGGTGAGGAGACCGTAGCTCTCCTTTTCGATAAAAAACTCATTTCCGATGCTGCCGATTTGTATGCGTTAACTAAAGAGCAGCTTTTAGGTCTTGAGCGATTTGCCGAAAAATCGGCCGATAATGCCATTAAAAGCATTGAAAAATCAAAATCAGTTCCCTTTCCGCGAGTTCTTTATGGCATTGGTATTCGGTATGTGGGTGAAACTACAGCCAAAAAACTTGCGCAGCATTTCCGAAGTATCGATGCCATTGCCAATGCTACTGTTGAGCAGTTTATTGAGGTAGAAGATGTTGGAGAAAGAATAGCAGCTAGCATTGTTGATTTCTTTAAAGATGAACGGAATATAAAGCTAATAGAGAAACTTAAATCGGCAGGGGTTCAACTCCAGCTAAGCGACGAGGAAACCAGAAAAATATCCGATAAGTTAAAAGGCCTAACCATAGTGATTTCAGGAACTTTTTCTCGAGTGTCGCGCGATGAGTTAAAGGAACTAATTGTAAAGCATGGAGGTAAAAATGTCAGCTCGCTATCTTCATCTACCTCTTTACTTGTAGCTGGTGAGAAAATGGGACCCGCAAAATTTGAAAAAGCTAACAAACTTGGAATAAAGATTATCACCGAAGAGGAATTCTTTGATATGATAGAAGAGTAGAAACCTCTTTTGGCTGGATTTACTTTTTTTTGTAAAATTGCATTTCAACATAAGCACAAACAAATGTTCAATAATCTCAAGTATAAAAAATCGTTAAAGGCACTGGCCAAACAAGCAAGAACGATTAGTCGTCAACGTAAAATTTATAACCTTACTACTGCTAGGAATGTAGGAATTGTCTTTAATGTCACAGACTCAAAAACTTTTGATACTGTTCTTCAATTTATTGCTAAGTTAGAAAAGATACCCCTAAATGTTGATGCCCTTGCATACTACAGTGAAAAGGAGATCCCTCAGATATATGTACTAAATGAAAAGATAGATGTTTTTTCAAAGAATGAAACAAATTGGTACTATAAACCACAATCGCCTGTTGTAGATTCATTTATTTCGAAAGAGCATGATATTTTAGTTGATTTAACACGCGAAGAGTCTGTACCTTTGCGTTGGATTTCAACCCTATCTCGTGCAAAATTTAAAGTTGGGGTGCTTAACTATTTTAATAATCCTTTTGACCTGATTATTTCAATTGATGAAGGGCAAAGCCTTGACTATATAGTTGAGCAAACCTATAACACTCTAGAATCATTAAACAATAGATTTTCGCAAGAACAAGAAAAATAGGCAATATGGATACAAAACGCTTAAGAGGATTAGGGGTGGCCATGGTAACCCCTTTTAATTTGGATTACACAATCGATTATACTGCCATTGATAAGCTAATAGAGTTCCTTATTGGTAATGGCGTAAACTTTTTGGTAGTTCAAGGAACAACTGCCGAAACTGCTACCCTTTCCGACTCTGAACGTAGAAAGCTAGCCGATTATATAGTTTCTAAGGTGAATGGAAGAGTTCCTCTTGTTTTAGGAATAGGTGGTAACGACACAAAAAAGGTAATTGATATCTATTCAAAGTTTAATCTTGATGGTTTTGATGCTGTTCTATCTGTAACCCCATACTACAATAAACCTACACAAAAAGGAATTTATTTGCACTTTAAAACTATTGCCGAAAATACCGATTTGCCAATCGTGCTTTATAATGTGCCAGGCCGAACAGGTGTTAACATGACTGCTGAAACAACACTAAAATTAGCACATGAGTATAAAGGAAAGATAATTGCTGTAAAGGAGGCTTCGGGTAACCTTAATCAAATGGGCTACATTTTGCGCGACCGCCCAAATAATTTTCTTGTCCTCTCAGGCGATGATGGCCTAACGCTTCCTCAAATTGCCATGGGAGCCGATGGTGTAATATCGGTTCTAGGCAACTGCGCCCCTGCGCAATTCTCAAGAATGATTAAACATGCTCTTGAAGGGAATTTTGAAGAAGCAGCAAAAATTCATTTGAGCCTAATTGAGCTAATTGACCTACTTTTTGCTGAAGGTAATCCGGGAGGGGTTAAAGCAGCTCTAAATGCTTTGGGATTAATTGAGAATGTTTTACGTTTACCTCTTGCACCTGTTAGCGAAGCAACATTTGAGAAAATTAAAAATATCATTACGAAGCTATAATTCCTTTTTTATTCCAAGTTAAAAAGCACGCTTTTAGTTGAGTGTGCTTTTTTTTTGTTCTATAGTTATTCTAAATTACTTGACTTGTAAATATTTTCAATCTAACTTTATTGAACCTAATAGGTATCAAGTTGTTTATTATTTCAAAATCAAAAATTAAATAATCATGTCCGATCTATCAACTAATTATATGGGGTTAAATCTTAGGAACCCATTAATCATTTCAAGTTCAGGTCTAACTGAAAAAATTGACGATATAAAAGAGTTTGAAGCACGTGGTGCGGGTGCAGTTGTGATAAAATCAATTTTTGAGGAGGAAATTATAGCCAAAACTCAAAAGAACATTAATCAGATGAACGCTTCGGGTTTTATTTACCCTGAAACCATGGAGTATTTCGATTACGATAGCATGGAAGATCCTGTTTCCGATTACTTGCAGTTTCTGAGGAAGGTTAAAGAAGAAACATCAATACCAATTATTGCGAGTATCAATTGTGTAACTGCTGAGGGGTGGATTGATTTTGCAAAACGAATTGAGGATACAGGCATAGATGCCCTTGAGCTAAATGTTTTTCCTTTACCATCGGACCCAAATAGAACAGCCGAACAGAACGACAAGGTTTACTTTGATATTGCAGAAAAGGTAACCAGCGTTGTTAAAATACCCGTTGCCATGAAGGTTGGATATTACCATTCGGCTCTATCCAATTTCTTAGTTAAGCTTAGCAAAACTCCCATTAAAGGATTGGTACTTTTTAACCGATTCTATAATCCTGATTTTGACATCAATACCCTTGAATTTAAACCAAATAGCGTGTTTAGCTCGCCAAACGAGATTTCTACCTCGTTAAGGTGGGTTGCTATCCTTTCTGGCAAGCTAGAGTCTGACATAGCTGCCTCTACTGGAGTTCACGATGGGATTGGCATGGTTAAGCAGCTACTTGCAGGTGCAAATGCAGTTCAGGCTTGTTCAACATTTTATCGCAACGGTAATGAGCAGGTTACATTTATGCTTAAACAGCTTGACGAGTGGATGAAAGAGAACGGGTACAACACTATAAATGATTTTCGTGGAAAAATGAGCATAGATGAGACCTATAACCCTTCGGCATATGAACGAGTACAGTTTATGAAATATTTTCACGATTTATAAAATTAAGGGCTGTAGGGTTATCTTTAACATTAAGAAGCGGTAAACGGTTTTCTTGTTAACAAGGAAACCTATATGTTGATAAGTTTTATTAAATATTTGGTATTGTTTCAAAAGAGATGCCTTTCTTTGTTGTGGTTAACCCATTAATCGGTTCCATACTAGGTCTATAGTAAGTTGTTTATTCATGGTTTCATGCTTAAACAAATCTTAGCTATACAAAAGAATTTATATTGTAATTATTTTCTATCTTCGAAGGTTATTTATTTTAAAGTATATGAGGGACGAAAGCAGCGATTTTCTGAGTTTTGAGGAGGAATACGAGTTGGTGAACCGATTCGATGAGGCAATGGATTCAGGTGCTACGCAATTTTTTGATGTGCATGAGTTTATTGCATTAATCGATTTTTACATCGACCACGATGTTGAGGAGCGTGTTTTACAAGCTTTAACCCTTGCTAATAAAATTTATCCGAACTCATTAGAAATTAAGTATAAATGGGCTGAGTATTACCATTACATTGGGGAGAACGATAAGGCTTTAGAAATTATTCAGTATTTTGAGAATGTTGATAGTAGCAACCCCGAACTTTACTACTTAAAGGGCGAGGTGCTTTACGAATCTGGTAACCTAAATGCTGCTGTAGAAAGTTTTGATAAGGCTATTAGTATTGAACCTGTTGAGAATATTGAACTTTTACATCGAATTTCCACTTTTTTTCTTGAAAGTGAAGAGATTAATCTTGCCTTAAAATATCTTTTGATCTCGTATCGCAAGGAGCGAAATAATCTTGCCGTTTTATTCGATTTAGGCTACTGTTTTGAAAGGCTCAACGAGCTGGAAAAAAGTGTTAGATACTACAATGAGTATCTCGATATTAACCCCTTTTCGGCTAGTGCTTGGTATAATTTGGGTATTGTCCACACCAAACTTGGAGAATTTGATAAAGCTATTGAATGTTATGATTTCTGCATAGCAATTGACCCTGCCTACTCATCTGCATATCATAATAAGGGTAATACACTAGCAACTTTAGAAAGGTATGATGAGGCAGCAAAAGTTTTTGAGGAACTTTCCAAAATAGATTCTGAAGATTCAAAGGTTTTTTCCTTACTGGCTGAGTGCTACGAAAAGACCGAGAATTACGAAAAGGCATTGGATGCATATAATAAGGCCATAACACTTAACCCCGATTTTGCCGAAGGTTATTATGGAATTGGTGTGGTGTTAGCAGGAAAGAAGAAGTACGATTTAAGCTTAAATTTTATTCGCAGAGCACTAACCCTTAACCCCGAAGAGTACGATTTTTGGCTTGGACTTGGAAGAGTTTACTTTGAGCTTAACGATATTGAGAACTCTATTAAAGCATACCAGGAAGCTACAACTCTCAATCCTGAACTTCCCGATGCTTACCTTTCATTAGCCGAAGTGCTACTTTACGAAGAACGTTTTAATGAGGTACATAAACTTGTTGAAGGAATAGGCAATAGGTTTGACACCAATATCTCAATGAAGATAATTAATGCGGCTGCTCTTTATTTGTCGCACCGCTCAAAAGAAGCTTTAGATATTCTAAAAGATGTAAAAAAAATGGATCCTTCTTCCATTAACGATTTTATAAACCTGGTTGAACCAGGTAATGATTCTGAATTTATAGATCGGATTAATGAATTGTAAATCAACCTAAATGCGTATTATTTAAAGTGTAATTCTAAATAATTGTTAATAAAACGCTGCTTTTTTTGCAGCGTTTATTGTTGAAACAAGCTAAATTTGGCTAGTAATCAAAAAACACGTTACTATGAACTACAACTTAACTTTTATTCCTGCGCGAACAGAGAAACCAAGAGAGTATGGTTTAACAATGGTTATGGATAAAGGCCTTAGCCTAAATGAAGCCCAAAATCTTATTGAAAGTAGCGGTGATTATGTTGATTTTGTGAAATTAGGATTTGGAACATCATTAATAACTAAAAATCTAAAAGAAAAGATTAAACTTTACCAAGATGCAGGATTAAGGCCATATCTTGGAGGAACCCTTTTTGAAATATTCGTTATTCGTGGTCTTTTTGATGGCTTTGTAAAGTTTGTTGAGGAGTTAGGTCTTGATTTGGTTGAAGTTTCTGATGGCTCTATGGAGCTCGATAACAGTGTGAAATGTGATTATATTAGTGAACTGGCTAAGCGTTTTACTGTGATTTCTGAGGTAGGTTCAAAACGAGCCGATGTTCATATTCCCGATGAAGAATGGATTAACATGATGAAAAATGAGCTGGAAGCTGGTAGCTGGAAGGTTATAGCTGAAGCTAGGGAGAGTGGAACAGTAGGCATTTACAATAAAGATCATTCCGCAAATACAAAGCTGATTGACGATATTGTTAGGCAAGTAAAGGTAGAAAATGTTATTTGGGAAGCGCCAATTAAAAGCCAACAAGCATGGTTCATAAAAACATTGGGAGCAAATGTAAACCTTGGAAACATAGCTCCTAATGAGGTTATTGCATTGGAAACCCTTAGGCTAGGTTTACGTGGCGATACCTTCTTTCAGTTTCTTCCTGAAAACATGAGTCAAAAATAGTAGCAATTTCATAATGAGACAATTTAAGGATTACCTCATCCTAACTTTAAAAGGTATAGGAATGGGTGCAGCAGATGTGATACCTGGGGTATCGGGAGGGACTATAGCTTTCATTACAGGAATTTATGAAGAGCTAATTGATTCCATAAAAAGCATTATTGCACCTGAATCTCTTAAGCATTTAAAGCGATTTTCAATTAGCAGCTACCTAAAGGCAATTAATGCACAATTTATCATTGCAGTGTTATTTGGAGTTGCATTGAGTATTATATCGCTTGCAAAGCTTATGCAATACCTATTAGCAACCTATCCAATTTTTGTTTGGTCCTTCTTTTTTGGTCTTATACTTGCTTCGGTTTGGTATGTGGGTAAAACCATTGGTAAATGGGAGATATCAACTTACATATCATTTATTGTAGGTGTTGGACTTGGATATATCATAACAATGCTTACTCCTGCCGAAACGCCTAATGAGTTGTGGTTTATTTTTCTTACTGGAGCAATTGCAGTTTGTGCTATGATTCTTCCAGGAATATCGGGGAGTTTCATTCTCCTTCTGATGGGAAAGTATATCTTTATGATGTCGGCATTAAGTAATTTTGAAATAAAAATCATTCTAGTTTTTATTTTAGGAGCAGGAGTTGGCTTACTTTCTTTCTCAAATATACTTTCATGGCTATTACATAAGTTTCATTCAGCCACCATAGCCGTTTTAGCAGGTTTTATGTTGGGATCTCTAAATAAGGTTTGGCCTTGGAAAATTGCTACTCAAACCTATATTGACTCACATGGGGTAATTCGTCCGTTGGTTGAAAAGAATGTTCTTCCCTCTACATACTTGATTGAAAACAAATCGGAACCCTTCTTTTGGTATGCATTAGGTTTTGCGTTGTTAGGTGTTTCGGTGATTCTAATTTTTGAACATTTTGTATCTAAACCTGCAAAACAAGAAATTGATATAAGAGAAAAACTTGGACTCTAACTTTACATATACTTCTGTAAGAAGGGTACGTTTACCATTACTTGTAACCGTACTCTTTTTTTTAAGTCATCATAAACTTCCTGCTCAAATTGATAATAATTACCCGTTTAAGGTTGGCGAAAGGGTAAAATACACCGCTTATTATAATTGGAAATTTGTTTGGCTAAGTGCAGGTACTGCTGAATTCTATGTGTCAGATACAATCTTTAATGGTATTAGTGCATTTCATTTTATCTCAACAGGCAGTTCATATAGTAGTTACGATTGGTTCTTTAAAGTTAGGGAGCGGTTTGAGTCGGTTGCCAGTAAAAGTAGTCTATCACCTTTATGGTTTATGCGTAAGAGTTATGAGGGCGGTTATGAAGCTTACAATAACTATATCTTTAACTATAGCGATTCTCTTCTTACCATTGAAAGTTATAATTCCGATAGACCCTTTAATCGAAAGACCTATAAAATTAATAAAAGGATTTACGACGTGCTTACCGCAATATACTATTGCAGAAGTATTGAATTTAAAGGGTTAAGGATTGGTGAAAAGGTGCCACTTAATATGGCCATTGATGATGGAGTTTATAACCTTTTCATTAGGTATCTAGGAACAGATAATATAACGCATCGCGATGGTAGAGTTTTTGATTGCTACAAATTTAGCGTAAAGCTTGTTGAGGGAACCATTTTTAAGGGTGGTGAGGATATGGTTGTTTGGGTTACACGCGATAAGAAAAAACTACCTGTTGTTGTTGAGGCAAAGATACTGATAGGATCGGTGAAGGCTTACCTGTTGGATTATAAGTAATAAATAGATTTCAATAGCTGGGTTATGTAAAAGATTTAGATTGTAATTCCAAGACCTATCCCAACATGATCTGCACTATTTAGATGCGTTTTTAGCTCACACTGAAAAAACAGATTCTTGAAAAAGTTGTATCTAATACCAAACTTTTGGTAATGCCAAGGTAGTCGTGGATTAGGGTTGTATAGGTAAGTTCCCAAATGGGTGTAAAATGAGAGTTTATCTAGAGTCAAAGTTCCAGCTAGGAATAATCCTGTTTGAAAATCGTCGTTTGGTGAACTATAGTTCAGGTTTTTGGCTCTTTTATGAAATCTTGTTGATTTATCGTAGGTGATGTTTATACCATATCCAAATGCTATGAACCCTTTTGACTTGGTGTTATTTTGAATGGTAAGTGATACTGGGTAGTATTTTGGTCCTCCAGCTCCACCAGTTTCTTTTATACCTGTACCGATTGATATCAATAAGGTACCAGGTACAAACTTATTGCTCCTTGGGTTAAACGAAATGGGCTTGAAAGAAAGTGCATTAAAGTAATAGGTTACGTTTATAGATGATGCAATAATGTTTAAACCGTAGTTTGGTTTACGGATTGCACCATTCGAGAAATGGTGTGTTTCCAATCCCAGGCCAATTGAAATTTGATTACTTATGCTGTAAGTTGTATTAAGGCTAACCATTCCCCAGTAATTCAAATGTGTTGATATCGCTACGTTTTCTGGGTTAAAATTATTTGAGAAAGTTTTTGTTAGATATGAAATGCCTAATCCAGCATTCATTTCTACATTAAATCTACCTTTGTTATAAATTTTCCAGTAAAAAGTTGGCTGAACACCATAGGCTTTTCCTAACCTATCAATATCGCCTAAATTGATGTAGATTGTTGATATTCCTAAAACAAAATGACTGTTATTAAGGTCTGAGTTGAATCCTTCAATTTTTTGTAAAGCGCTATAGGCTCTAACTCCCTTAACCAAAGAGTTTGTTATGGGTTTGAGTGTATCGTCGTGTGGAATGATTTTTCCAGCAAAGGCTGAAAGACCAGCATAACTTGTTGTTGAGGTAATGCTTGGCGATTGAGCCAATATCAAAACAGGGCTCAATAAAAGAATAATTGCGAGTAATATTTTTAGGGTTGCTCTTTGCATCTTTCAAAAATAAGTAACCTACCCGAATAATACGAGTAGGTTACTAAATTTGCAAACCTAAAACCTAAACCAAACTATTTTCGAATAATTATTTTTTCAGTTCTGTTTATGCCATTTGAGGTAAGATTTAAAAGATAAACACCACTTGGTAAATTGCTGGGTAGCATAATGTTAACGATATTACTACCCGAGAAATTCTGTTTTTGGAATGAGTAAACAAGTTGACCTGTTAAGCTGTATATTTTAAAGGTAGCAATTCCCAATTGTGGCTGGTTGTATGAGATGAATAATTCATCAGCTGCAGGGTTTGGCCAAATTGACAGATCGGATGATGTTTTAGGTTGATTAATTCCAACGAAGATGTCGTTTTTGTTAATCCTTTTTGAGGTAAAAATCCTGTATTCAGCTGGATTAAGGGTAAGGTTGTAGCTAGTTGTGCTTAACTCGATAGAGTCGCCGCTAAAATATTCGTACCACCAGCCTGTGTTGTTAAAGGTTATAGTGGTGCTTTTGCTTGTAACGTCAAAGTTGCCTGCAATCACAACATCCATGTCACTACCATTCAGCTTAAGCCATTTTATCGATCCAGTGGTAGAATAGTCGTAGTTATCTGTTTTAAAAGCATCGTACTGCTGCTTTAGCCTATTCAGATGGGCAAAAGTGTTGAATACCTCTCTTCTGTCATCGTTTTGGTAGTATTCCCAATGGATAGGTTTTTTGCCAACTCTACCGTTGTAATCAATGCTTATATCGTAGCCAAGTTCACCAAATTGCCAAATCATTTTTGGGCCAGGGAATGGAATGAATAGGTTGGCGGCAGTCTCCATTCTTTTCAGAGCAATGGGTAGTGACTTTACATCATGCTCAGGGTTTGATGAGTTTCCATAGGTGATATTTTTGTACATCAATCGCTCCTCATCGTGGCTTTCCATATAGCCCACAACATGAGGTACATGCCAACCACGTTGCTTGGCTGCAATCCACGAGAAGTCAGATGAAGAGATCCAACCCATGGTTGCCTCGTTGTAGGAGTAGTTCATGTTACCCCAAATAAGCATACCTTTACCCTCGCTGCTGCGATACTCTGCTAAGGTTTTCTCTTCGGTATTATCGCAGAAATGCTCAAGAATGACATAAGCATTAGGGTTGATAGACCAAATCTTATCAGCTATACGTTCTAGAATTGCAATACGAGAAGCATCGTAGGCTGAACCCTCGTTAGCATTTTGATTATTTGTAAAGCCTTTGGTAAAATCGAAACGAAAACCATCAACTTTATACTCTGTAAGCCAATAAGTAAGAACAGAATCGACAAATTTTTGGGTTTCCACGCTTTCGTGGTTAAAATCGTAGCCCCAGCAATAGGGTGGGTGAGGGCAAGTTGTATTGTACCATGGATTATCGGCAGTAGGTTCGCCAAGCGATGTACCATCGGAATTCGAGTACATTTGTACTAAAGGCGATTGACCAAACGAATGGTTTAAAACCATATCTATTATTACTGCCATTCCCATGCTATGTGCTTCATCAATAAACGCCTTGTAGTCGTTTGGGGTACCATATGCTTTATCGGGTGCAAAGTAGAACGACGGGTTATAGCCCCAGCTATCGTTACCTTCAAACTCATTTATAGGCATTAGCTCAACAGCATTGATGCCAAGTTTTTTTAAGTAGCTTAAAGAATCGCGAACGGTTTGAATGTATGAGTCGCCCACAAAGTCGCGTATATGAAGCTCGTAAATTATAAGGTTTTGTTTTGAAGGGGGAGTGAAATCCGTAACTTGCCACGTGTATTGTTCTTGATTAGTTGAGAAAACAGAAATGATTCCACTTGTTTTACCAGTTGGATACGACATCAAGTTAGGATAGGTAGAAGAGGGTATATAAACATCGTTAGGATCTAGTGTCTTATTGGTAAATGGGTCTGCAATTCTCAGATAGCCATCTATAAGGAATTGGAAAGCGTATTCGGTGTTTGGATTGAGATCTGTAAGAGTAATCCAATAGTACTTCCCATCGGGAGTACGGTTCATATAGTATGGATCGTCGGGTAGCCAATTGGAGAAATTACCAATTAGGTAAACATAGCTTTTTAAGGCGGGGGGATCGTAAAGAACAATGGTAGCAGTATTCTCGTCAATAATATTTACACCAGGATGGGCACCTTGGGGGAGTTCAGCAACGTTTACATTGCTTCTGACTAGAATGTAAACCGAGTCCTTGACTGTACTTGTTCCATCAGTTGCTAGAACTTTGATCCAGTGCTTACCGTATTCCGCTGCTGTATAAGAATGTGTTACAGTTTGGCTAGTGACATTTTCCACTAGCTGATTATCAATAAAAAGAGAAACGGAGGTAGCATTGTTTGCACTAGCTTGAATATCAATTATATCGTTAATCTCATAAATAGGATTGTTTTGGGTAGGGTTAGTAATACTAACCGAAAGACCTTGCTCGTAAACATCGTAAAAGACATCCTCGGTCTGTTTTGAGCCATCGGCGCTTCGAAACACAAAACACATCTGGGTTATCTTTTTATCAGTAGGAACGCTGTAAAACTCCCTTATACTAGGAGAGATAACTAGCTGGTAGGTGTTTGTACCTGTTCGGGAAAGTTTTGGTTGAGTGGTATTGTTTCCCCAACTACCAATAACATATTGCCAACTGGTGTTTCCTTCAACCTTTACTCCCGTATGAGCATATAAATCGCCTGTATATCCAACCAAATCAGTTCTCGATGCCTTTGTTGCATCAAATGTAATGGTAACCTCATCGGCATCGGTTGGGAGAGTGGGGGAAACGGTTATTGGTTGGGAGTGGATAAAATACGAAATTGTAAATAAAACCGTAAAAAATAAAAACTTTTTCATAGTGTTAAATTTAAAAAAAGGGCGCATTTAGCGCCCTTTAAAAAAGCAATAATTTATTGAGCGGTAATTGTACCGTCACCAGTTTTAAAGTTAAGATCAATCTTATATGTACCTGCTGTTAGGTTAACTCTTTCTTGGTCGTTACCATTTCCACGGAATTCAATCTTGTTGTTAAGAATAATGAATTCTGCTTGCCACCAATCAACTGGTTGAGGATCTTGAACTGGGAACCATTTATGCCAAACATGCATACGTAAATCACCTGCATCTAATGCTTTAGTTAAGGTTATTACTTCATTTGCATTATCAACAGTAAATTTAGCATCGGCTACTGGTGCTGTCCAATTATCACCAACAGTTGTACCAATCAAATATACTTTAGGATCGGAAATGATAATTTTGTTTTCTTTAAGATCAACAACAACCATGTAGTAACCAGAAGTTGAAGGAGCAGGTATGTTATCGCTACCTTTAGCATAAACGGTATCAGCACTTGCTTCACCTGTTTTACCAAAGTCTTTGCCCCAAGCTTTTTCAGGTGCAAATTTGAATTCACCGCCAGCATTTAGCCAAACAATCTTCCAGAACATATATTCATGTGAGTGAACGGGTACCATTGGAGCATCGGTTAAATTCCATTGCCAACCATCAGGTGTGCCATCATTGTCAGAATCTTCTGAATTTAGAGCATTACCAATCATGAAAAGCTCGGTTGGATATTCTGGTAGCGGTTCAACATCACCAGTTTTTACAAGTTCAGCAGTCATTCCAAGTCCACCAGTTTGAGCAGACCATTTCATTCTAACAGTATAAATACCTTCGTTTTCTTTTGCTAATGCAATATTTGATCCACCTGGAACAAGAGCGTCTACAGCACCACCAAAATTGGTATTTGCTTTAACAGTACCCTCTTCATCTAGTTCAAATTTCCATCCACTACCATAGCGAAACTTGAAATCACCTTCACGTAATTCTAAATCAGTAATTTCAAAAACTAGTTCATTTTTGTCAAATGCACCTACTAGTTCCATATGGGTATTATCGTCGTTCCAACCATAAGGAGATGAACCACCTAGAATACCCCAGTATGGTACAGGTATTATTGCAACCTTTGATAGCTCCTTGTCGAGAATGATATGATAAAGCCCGCTTTCAGCAACAGTGTACTCTCCTCCAGTTTTGAAAGAACCTACTTTTGCTGTAACATTTGGCTGTTCTCTTAAACCCTCGGTTGCAACGTCCATAAGATTATCAGGACCATATTCAATTGCTTCTTTTCCAGCAATCTCAACAATTTTAAAAGTTTTTCCAGCTTCAAGAGCAACATATTTTTCGAACATGGTAGCTCTTGGTTGTTGGTTGTCGGCCTCATTAATTCCGCCAGCAAATTGGCCTTTTAGGTCATAGTCGGTCCAAGGAGTTGCTTCTCCTACAATATACAATCCATCTTCAACAAGGATTGTTGGGCCATCGTTGCCATCATCTTTATTACAAGCTGCAAAAATCATAGTTGCTGCAGCTAGTAACCACATTAATCTTAATTTTGGTTTTCTCATAGCGATTAATTTTAAGTTAGTAATTGAGTTTATCATTATATTTAATTTGCAAGGTTTTCATTTGAGTCTATTACCCATTGTGGGATTGGGAACGTTTTTCTGCTTGGGTCTGATGCAGGTTTTTCCCACCATGCTTGGTTAAATTTTCCAAATCGAATAAGATCTTGGCGGCGATGTGCTTCCCAGAACAACTCCCTGCCTCGTTCAGCTAAAATATCATCTAGGGTTGCATTGGTTAAAGCACTCAATCCAGCGCGCTCACGAATGGGGTTAATCCAATCGTCGCCATTAAGGCCTTGACGAACCCTTGCTTCTGCTTTCATAAGCATAATGTCGGCAAGGCGGAAAATGGGGAAGTCGTTACTTAAGTTATCTTTTGCGCCAAGTTTAATTTCAAACTTCTTTACTCTAGCTCCTGACATTCTTATTTCCTGAGGTGTATAGCTGGCATCCATTACAAGGGCAGGAATATGAGGGTCGAATACCAATGGTGTCCCTGCAACCTCATCAGTAATGGGTTGCCCTGATGATGTGTATTGTTGTCCAACTAGGAAGTAACCCGACTTCCTTTTATCGTTATCGGAGTATGTGTTGTAGTGTTGTTCTGTTACAGCAAAACCATTCCATGGTCCAACGCTCATGTCGAAGGTTAGGTTATTGTTGTAGTGTAAGGTTCTCATGTGAAGATTAAATCCATGATAGGTATCTTCGTCGTAAGGAATTGTGAAAATATTTTCAGGTGAATTTTGATTGTTGGTGATAAATGGGGCTAATGGATCAGCCTCTAAGGAATATCCTAAGGCTAAAACCGAATCGCATGCATCTTCAGCATCTTTCCACATAGGAGTACCAGAATAAACTTCGGCGTTAAGGTAAAGTTTAGCGAGTAAAGACCATGCCATGCCTTTTGTGACAGATGTTTTTGAAGTGCTGTTATCCAGGTAAGGGATACTCTCAGTCAATTCTTGTACGATGTTTTGGAAAATAGTTGCACGAGGGGTTTTACTTGGTTTTTGCTCAGCATTTTTAAAGGTCGTTACATAGGGAACATCTCCATAATTATCAATTAGCAGATAATAGTAGAAGGCCCTCATTATTTTAAGTTTAGCAACTGTTTTAGCAGCACCTTCTTCCAATGCGCTTAGATCAGCATTTTCGGGGTTAAATACCTCTATCAGTCTATTTGCTTCAACAATACCATTATAAAATCTAGACCACATAGAAGCAACCGCTTCGGTTTTGTTATCCCAAGTATGCTGGTAAAGTACGCGCCATTTACCACCATCATCCCAGTCGGTATGACGGGTGGGGCATACAACCTCATCAGAGGTTAATTCCTGGCAGAACCACCATCCACCCCAATCGAGAAAGTCTTGCATAGGACGGTAAACAGGAACAATCATCAATGCAGCCTGGTCGTCATTTTCAGGGAATTTATCGATTGGAATTTTATCGTCAAGCCTGTCATCTAGATCGGTACAGCTGGCAAATGCCATTAATAAAGCAACCGATGCAAGCAAAATTCTTTTCATCTCTTCTTAATTTTATTTGTTAAAACTTCAAATCAATACCTAAAGTTATTGTACGTGTTTTAGGATATACATCGTACATATCAACACCATATTCAAGACCACTATATGACATTTCTGGATCTAAACCTGTGTAATTTGTAAATGTGTAAAGGTTGTTGGAGGTTAAATACACTCGCATGCTTTTTACCCATTTTGTGTTTTTGGGAGAAAGGTTGTAGCCAATTGAGATGTTATCAATTTTGATAAATGAAGCATCTTCAAGATAGTAGTCGCTAATTTTAGGAGAATCGGTTAATCCTCTATCAATTTCATCAAGAACTTCTTTAAGGGCATTAAGAGTAGGGAGAATCTGAGGGTTAGAGAATACCATACGAGTAACATTAATAACCTTATTTCCGAATGCACCGCGAAGCGAGATGTTGAAATCAAAGTTTTTGTAGGTAAAGAAGTTAGACCACCCAAGGGTAAATCGTGGCTGTGCATGTCCAACAACTTGGCGTTGAGCAAGATTGATATCGCGTGTTACACCGCCTGCTGCAGTGTAGAACAGGAATTTACCATCTTGCGATAAGCCTGCGTATTTTGGCATGTAGAAAGTACCTATTTCTTCACCTTCAAAGAGGTACTGGGTCCAGTTTTGGTTACCAACTAAACCACGACCACTTAGCCATAGACGTTTCTTATCGCCTTCCGACCATGAGTACTCGTCGTTCGAGAGTTTAACCAGCTTTTGCTTGTTGGTAGCAAAGTTAACAATGGTGCGCCATTTAAAATCTTTATTATCAATTGCGTAACCAGTTACGTTGATTTCTAAACCTTTGTTGTCAATTTGTCCCACATTTGCCCAAGTAGTAGGAAGTGCATTTGGTGGAACAGGTACAGAATATGGGGCCAACAGGTCGTATGTCGATTTTACATAGTACTCAATTGAACCCTGAATCCTATTTTTTAGGATGGAGTAATCTAATCCGATGTTCAGCTCAGAGTTCTCTTCCCACTTCAAATCTGGATTGGCATTGTGAGAAATTGCAAAATTTATTGCATCCTCACCAGTTTCAAAGTTAGGTGCAGTTCCAGATGGGTAAGCATACATAATATCCAAATATGAGGAGATTTCTTGATTACCAGTTATACCATAACCAACACGTAATTTCAGCTGGTTTACAATGTCGAGATCTTCAAGGAATGCCTCTTTTTTAATATCCCAAGCAACAGATGCTGAAGGGAATAAGCCCCACTCGTGATTTTTACCAAACTTTGAAGAGCCATCGCGACGAATAGTTGCAGTAGCAAAGTATTTTGAGTTGTAGTTGTAAGTTGCACGAGCAAAGAAGGATATTAGTCGGTTGGTACTCTTCCAGGACGAAATATCACCTACATTAACATTGTTAAGATGACCCAAGTTATTTGATTTAAGATAGTTTGATAAAGCATCGCGGCCTTGTGCCGATAGCCCTGTGTTGAGATCCTCTTGGAATGAATAACCACCCAATAAGGTGATATTATGAACCTCGTTAAATGACTTGGTGTAGTTAATGGTTGCCTCTAAAATTTTTGATTCAAAGTTTGAATAACTCCTACGTCCATATCCATTATGTCCACCTGCATAAAGAGTAGTTGGCTCGTAGTAAAATGTTTCTGAATCGTTTCGTATATAGCTTAGATTGACACTACCAATCAACCCTTTAATTGGTTCTAAACTTAATTTTGTGGTACCAAAATAGTTTTTAGCATCTCTTTGATTCTGAATTAATTTAGCAATGGCAACAGGGTTGTTGTAATTAAAGTCGCGTTGAAACTCAAAGAAGTCGCCATTGGCATCATAAACAGGATCGACAGGGTTACGTTGATACATTTGGTAGAATACATTTGATGAACCCATTCCCCCACCATAGTTTACATAGTTGTTCTTCTCAAATGTTCCTGCTAATGATGCATCTATTGTAAGAATATCGTTTAATGCTTTTTGAGTCAAGTTTAATCGGGCAATATTACGTTGCTTATCGCTTCCAATTACAACACCTTGATTGTACTGATTGTTATATGATAACCTGTATGAAAGGTTTTCGGTTGAATTAGATATTGCAATAGAATGCGATTGTGAAATCCCAGTTCTGAATATTTCATCTTGCCAGTTTGTATTTGCCCCATTATCGGCAAATCCTGTAATTCCCTTTTCAGCAACATAGTTTCTTATGTCATCAGCACTAAGAAACTCTAGACGCTTGCTTGTTTGGTCGGCTGAAACATATCCATTGTAATCAATTGTGGCTCCTTTGTTCTTTGAAGCTTTTTTAGTTGTAATTATAATTACACCATTTGATGCTCTAGAACCATAAATAGCTCCCGATGAGGCATCTTTTAAAATGTTGAACGATTCAATATCGTCGGGTGAAATCGTTGTTGGATCGGCCCCAGGAACTCCATCAATAACGTATAGAGGTTGAGTACTAGAAGCAAAACCTGCAGCACCTCTAATTTGCACGGCAAATCCGGAGTTTGGGTCACCCCCTTTTTTTGAAATGTTAACCCCAGCTACCTTGCCTTGCATAGCTTGAATAGGGTCGGTTAATGAGCCCCTATTAAGCTCTTCAGCTTTTACATTTACAACAGATCCAGTTCTGTCGCTCTTTTTTTGGACACCGTAACCTATAACTACAACCTCATCAAGCTCTTTAACCTCTTCTTTTAAGCTGATGTTTATTGTTTCTCTGCCAGCCACCGTAACCTCTTGCTGCTGGTAACCTACAAAAGTAAACACTAAAATGTCGTTTGAATTACATTTTATCATGTAATTACCATCCAAATTGGTTGTAGTCCCATTACTGGTACCTTTTACTACAACTGTTACCCCAACCATTGGCGTACCATCGTTGGCATCTGTAACAGTACCTGATACCTTTATCTCTTGTGCTGATACAGTAATTGATATCAGCAATATGAAACTTAAAAGAATCCATCTAAAATTTTTCTTAACCATAACGCTTTAGTTTATTGTCTGTATTTAAATCAGTTAAACTTATTTTTCAAACTTATTTAGTCAACACAATTAATGAAAATTTAACCTTATTTAAACTCCAAAGAGATGCAAAACAGTAAAAAAATCACGCAAACGATTTCGCAAACGTTTGAATTTTTCGTAAATATTATTACCTTGTGAGGGAGCATTTTTTTAATCCATTTTTAGCTTATATTTGTTAACGTTTGAAATAGGTGTTATTATTATAACAAGCTAAAGGTCAAATAGTTCAATTTGTTTTTTATGAAATCAAGTCAGGTTACCATTAAAGATATTGCTCGTGAATTGGGAATTAGCCCATCAACAGTATCTCGCGCCCTTAAGGATCATCCCGATATTAGCCAGGAAACAAAACGATTGGTTAACGAACTAGCCAAAAAATATAACTATAAGCCCAATGCTATTGCTTTAAGCCTCCGTAATCAACGGAGTAATGTTATAGGTGTTGTAATTCCAGAAATAGTTCACTACTTTTTTTCCTCTGTAATTAGTGGAATTGAGGAGGTGGCAAATGCAAATGGGTATAGCGTAATGATTAGCCAGTCTAATGAAGACTTTAATCGCGAGGTTGCTGCCTGCGAAACTTTTCTTAATGGTATAATTGACGGTGTACTGATTTCTGTTTCAAAGGAAACAAACGATTATACACATTTTCACAGGTTTGAAGAGGAGGGTATACCCATAGTTTTCTTCGATAGAGCTGTTGATGAAATTCAAGCCGATAGGGTGATAATAGATGATTTTGATGGTGCATATCAGGCAACGGAACACCTTATAGTACAGGGACGGAGAAAAATTGTTCACTTTGCTGGGCCCCAAAACAGGTTAATAGGACAAAACCGACTTAATGGTTACCTTAAAGCCATGCGCGATAATGGTGTTGTTATTGATGAACGGTTGATTATTCCATGCGATACCTTCCAATCGGCATTGGTTGAAACACAAAAACTAATTGAAAGCGGATTAAAGTTTGATTCTATTTTCACCGTTAACGACTTTACTGCAGCAGGAGCCTTGAAGATACTACTTAGAAATGGCTACAAAGTTCCAGACGATATAGCTGTTGTTGGTTTTGGCGATGATCAAACTTCACTTATGGTTGAACCGACCCTTACCACAGTTAATCAACCTGGCTTTGAAATGGGTAAAAAGGCTATGGAACAGTTAATTCGAAGAATAACACAAACAAAGCCAGAACCTCCAGTAACCGAACTACTAAAAACACAGCTTATTGTTCGGGAATCGTCTCGTTCGTAATTCTATAATGGGTTACTTTAAAAACTGTTAAAAGTTTATTCCCGACTATTTGTTTTAATATTGGTAATTGCCTTTGGATGAGCACTTTAGTGTTTGTGAGTGTATGCAACACCTATCCATTTTCTTTTTTATTACTTAAACCATTTAAAAGGGAGGTTATCCTTAAATAAGGGACTAATTTTTATTAAGAGCATGAAGAGGTTTGTATTATTCTTTTACTTATTTCTTGTATTTGGATCTTATTCATTTGCTGGTAGAGGAAAAGAACATTTGAGAGTACAACGGGAACTAACTGCAACACGTGTAAAGGAGCACATTCATATTGACGGAAGGTTGAACGAACAGAGTTGGAAAATCGCTTCCAAAGCTACCGATTTCATCTTATACGAACCGTATAATGGATTAAAAGCTTCGCAACCTACCGAAGTGAGCGTTATATACGATGACTATGCCATTTACATAGGAGCGAGGTTATACGATTCAGCTCCCGATAGCATTTACCGTGAGCTTGGTCAACGTGATAAAAGCGATAACCTTCGGTCCGATGTTTTCAGTGTTTATATTAGTACTTATAACGATGGAGTAAACTATTTACAGTTTACAGTTTCGGCTTCGGCTGTGCAAACCGACATTAAGATTACTTCAAATAGGGGCGACCGAAATTGGAATGCGGTATGGAAGAGTGCTGTTTCTTTTGACAAAAATGGGTGGTATGTTGAAATGGAGATACCATACTCAGCTTTGCGATTTGCAAATACTTCTAGCCAAGTTTGGGGAGTAAACTTTTCACGCTTAATTAAGCGAAAGAACGAGGTTAGTACTTGGAATTTTGTTGATAAATCCCTTTCGGGCTTTGTAACACAGTCGGGGATACTAAAAGGTATCAGTGGAATTAAACCCCCTTTGAGGTTGTCGTTTATCCCTTATGTTTCGGGATATTTGGATCAATCTACAGATGATAACTCATATTCTTCAAGAATTAATGGCGGTATGGATTTGAAGCTTGGAATAGGCCAGAGCTTTACACTTGATGCAACCCTCATCCCCGATTTTGGCCAGGTGCCTTCCGACGATAAAATTCTTAACCTATCGCCATTTGAAGTTAAGTACGATGAAGCTCGCCAATTTTTCACAGAGGGAACTGAACTCTTTAATAAAGGTGGTATTTTTTACTCCCGTAGAATTGGTGGAAGACCTAAGGGATACTCCGATGCTTATGATTCGCTTCTAACCAATGAGATAGTTGATCAGAATCCTCAAGAAACTAAAATGATTAACGCTACAAAGCTTTCGGGCAGGTTTGCAAACGGGCTTGGTTTAGGTATTTTTAATGCAATGACTCAAAACACATATGCCGATATTTTAGATACTATTACAGGTAATAGGCGAAGGGTTCTAACACAAGGATTTACCAACTATAACATTTTTGTTCTCGATCAGAATTTACCTAACAATTCTTATGTTAGTCTGATAAATACAAATGTGCATCGCCCATCCGATAACTTTACTGCCGATGTTATTGCAACCGATTTTAATGTTAAAAACAAAAAACAAGAGTTTGCTGTAAGAGGGAAAGGCGCAGTGAGTCAACGCTTTTTGGATTCAATTGAAAGAGGGTACAAAGCAAATGTTGTATTATCAAAGATTAGTGGAAATTTTCAGGCAGATATTTGGACTAACATAGAGAGTAAGAACTATAATCCCAATGACCTTGGCTTTTTACGAAGTGCAAACGAGTTTTCAAATGGTTTAAGTTTGGAATACAAAATATTTGATCCTTTTTGGAAGTTCTTAAATGCTGAATTCGAATTTGATTTTCATGATTCTAGACTATACTCTCCCCGGAGCTTTAGTAGGCAGTCATTAGGGTTTGGATTTAGGTTTATGGATGTTAACAACTATTTTGGTAGGCTCAGCATTCACTATAATCCTCGTTATGGTTACGATTACTATGAACCTAGGGTTGAAGGGCGAAAATATAAGACTCCTAGAGTATTATGGTTGCAATGGTTTGGCTCTCCCGATTATAGGAAAACAATTGCAGTTGATCATCGCGTGGCATACTGGTTTTCGGATATGTATAACCAAAAATCCTACCTAGTTAGTCTAAGCCCCCGAATTCGTTTTTCGAACAGGCTCCTAGCTATTTATAGCCTCTCATACCAATCGGAAAATAACAATATTGGTTATTACGATTACGATGGTACAGATGTACTTTTTGGTAGCAGAAAACTTGTAACTATTACCAATACTCTTAACATTCAGTTTGCAATTTCCCCTAAATCGTTTTTTAACATAAAGGCCCGCCATTACATTAGGCACTACAAATACAATGATATTTACACGCTTAACCTCGATGGAACACTTTCTTTAAATAATAGCGTTACCGATCCCGAAAACCGAAACTACAACCTCTTCAATATCGACATGTTTTACCAATGGCATTTTGCACCTGGTAGCGAGCTGGTTTTGGCTTGGAAAAACCAAGTTGAGGAATCGCTCGATAATCCTGTTTATAATTACATGCAAAATGTAGAGAATTTATGGAATAGCCCTAAGTATAATAGCTTTTCAATCAAGATTCTTTACTATATCGATTATCAGCAGCTAAAAAAACTCAGGTTGTAGCTTTTTTTGTATGGCTTTAAATACATATTTTTACTGAAAAATAATACTGATATGTTTTCAAGAGGATTTGCAAGCGATAACAATTCAGGGGTTCACCCTAATATTCTTAAAGCTATTAACCAGGTAAACGATGGACATGCAATTGCTTATGGTGATGATCCTATAACACAAAAGGCAATAGAACGCTTTAAGCAGATTTTTGGTGACGACATTGAAGTTTTTTTTGTGTTTATAGGCTCTGCAGCCAATGTGCTTGGACTAAAGGCATTAACCCAACCCCATAATGCAATAATATGTACCGAGACAGCTCATATTAATGTTGATGAGTGTGGTGCTCCAGAGAGGTTTACTGGTTGCAAGCTACTAACTGTACCTTCCACTAATGGAAAGCTTACCATCGATGGAATTAAGAAGCACATGCACGGTTTTGGGTTCCAACATCATTCTCAACCTAAAGTCATTTCCATTTCACAGGTTAGTGAGCTTGGAACTGTTTATACCATTGACGAAATAAAAGCTATTGCCGATTTTGCTCATGCCCATAATATGTTCCTTCATATGGATGGAGCCAGGCTAGCAAATGCTGCTGTGGCTCTAAACAAAGGATTTCGTGAGTTTACACGCGATGCTGGTGTTGATGTACTCTCGTTTGGAGGAACTAAGAATGGAATGATGTATGGCGAGGCAGTAGTGTTCTTTAATAAGGACTTAGCAAACGATTTTATGTATACCCGTAAGCAAGGTTTACAGCTTGCTTCAAAAATGCGTTATATCTCTGCACAATTCCTAGCATACCTCGAAGATGGGCAATGGGATGCCACTGCAAAGCATTCTAATAGCATGGCTAAGCTCCTTGCCGAAAGGGTGTCTAAAATTGAAGGCGTAGAAATTACACAGCCGGTACACGCTAACGCTGTGTTTGCAATTATTCCCCCAGAGCTTATACCTAAACTCCAACAGGAGTACTTCTTTTATGTATGGGACGAGGACCGTTCTGAGGTTCGATGGATGACTTCGTGGGACACTACCAAGGATGATATTGAGCAATTTGCTAACCTTTTGGAAGACCTGATGAAAACGGTCAGACAATAGGAGAGGATTGTATCTGATTGGCTGAGGAGGTTTGAGGAGCAGTGTGCTGTGTGCAGCGTTCAGTGTACTGTGTACAGAGGGATGTCATGCTGAACTTACCGAAGCAGCCTGGTGGAAGAATATGAGAAAGTTAGAAGAAGTTAAATGAAGTTAGAGGAATGAATGACTCGGAATGATTCGGAAATATTCGGAAGATTTTATCGTTTAACGTTTAACGCCTTTTATCCGTCTTCGCCGGACAAACTTTGAACCTGGAACTTTAAACATTGAACCAACCATATTTTTGTTTAAAGAAAGTTCTTATTTAAAAACTCCTGAAACTGGTTTTTATACTGTTCTCCTATAGGGATGTAGGTGTCGCCATCAAAGACTATTCGATTTCGTTCTATTATGGTAACCTTTTCAAGATTAACGATATAAGAGCGGTGTATACGCATGAACTTGTTGCCTGGAAGTTTTTCCTCAAGAGTTTTAAGGCTGATTAGCGACATTATTGGTTTTGAGCTAACAAGATGTATTCTAACGTACTCGCTTTTTGACTCAATATATTTTATGTCGTCGAAATTGATGCGAATGTGCTTATATTCCGACTTGATAAACAAGAAATTGCTATCCTCAGTAACTTTTACCTCCTTTTTTGAAGTCATTTCAAAGTATGCTTTTGCCTTATTGGCCGATTTTAAAAAGTCGGAATAGCTAATTGGCTTTAGCAGATAGTCTAAGGCATCAACTTTAAAACCTTCAACTGCATACTCACTATAGGCTGTTGTAAAAATTATACGCGGTGGATTTTCAAGCGTTTTCACAAAGTCCATCCCATTCAAGTCGGGCATGTTAATATCAACAAACATTAAATCTACATCCTCTTCTTTTAGAACCGTTAAGGCGTTCAGCGCACTATCGCAAACCGCAATTTTTTCCAAAAATGGGGTTTTATCGATATACGATTCAATTTGTTTTAGAGCCAGCGGCTCATCATCTATTGCTATGCAGCGTATCATATTGGTATTGAAAGGTTAACTGTAAATTGAGTATCGTTCTCAATAATATCCATATTATATCGATTGCCATAGATTAAGTCGAGCCGACGACGAGTATTCTCAACGCCAATACCAGAGTGCCCGTCATTTTGTTTTTCGTCCGATTTGCTATTCTTGACCGTAAACAAAAGTTTGTTGGCACCTACTATTAAATCAATTTGAATAAACGATTTATCCTTATAGCTAATTCCATGCTTAAAGGCATTCTCAATTAACGAAATGAAAAGAAATGGAGGAAGGGTTTTGTTGGGTATTTCTTTGGGTAGGTTTAGCATGATATTTACCTTATCATTGAATCTAAGACGCATTAGGTCGACATAGCTTTGAATGAATTCAATTTCACGCTTTAGGGTAGTTTGTTCTGATTCGGTTTCGTAAAGTAGGTAGCGCATCATTTTTGAGAGCTTAATGATGGAATTCTTAGCCTCTTCGGTGTCAATATCAACCAAAGAATGAATGTTGTTTAGGGTATTCATAAAGAAGTGTGGGCTAATCTGGTTCCTAAGAGCGACCAGCTGGGTGTCGATATTCTCCTTTTCGAGTTTTACCTTTTCCTGTTCTACGTCGAACCATCTTAGAGTAGAGCGTAAACCAGTATCAAAACCAACAACCAGGATTGACAGAATCAGAAAGTTAGCAAATGGTGGCATGGGTTGGGGGATAGGCTGGGGACGTCTATTTTCTAGAAGCCTATCGGGTGGTCTCACTATTGGTCTTGGCAGCTGGTTGTTGGGCATTCTAACTTTTGCGTTATTAGGTCTGTCTTGCACACTAAAATTCCTATGGAACACATATAAGCTTCCAGAGAGCATTATTATTATTCCTAAAACCGAAAAAATATATTTAAGTGATTGTCCCTTAAATAGGAAAAGGGGAACCAGTATAAATCGATTTACAAAAAACAAAAGTAGAAGTGGGATAATGGTTTCCATCTGTCTTGACAGACTCCCAATAAGGTCAATCTCTTTTGATTCTTTGAAAAGTATTGGTGCTAGTATTATTACTAGCCATACAACTAGAATCAGTAGGATCTCGGTTAGTTTTAGTATCTTTTTATGCTCTTTCATGACGTATGGGAAAAACATTAGCAATTTAGCAAATTAATTTTTAACAAAGAGGGCTACACATCTTCAGTATCATCATATCCTAAGCCTAAAAAGGGGGCATTCCCATTTTTTAGGTTATCGGTTGGAAAGTGAATGGTTAGCCAGGCAACATCCTTTAAGAAATCAATTTTACCAATCTCAACACTATATATTTCTAAACCAGTTCTTTGTTTTAAATCGGTAATGAGCTCATCCATTTTATCGGGTCTAACCAACTCAATTTTTTCATACACGATTACACGTTGTGAAAGCGATTTTATGAATAATCCCTTTTCTAGGATTAGGGTTATGGCAAACAAGCCAAGGTTTGCAAAAAGTAGTTCGGCATAGCTTACTTTAGATGATGAGATGGCATTTATTAGCGACAAGGCAATTACAAGAAACAGGTAAGACATCTCCTTTATTGGAATTGGATCTGTCCTATAACGGATTATTCCAAAGATAGCAAACAAACCTAGTGCAAATCCCATTTGTAGCTTCACATTGGCTAGCAGAAAGCAAAGGAAGAATACAACAACACCCAGCAACAAGAACGTAAAAACATAGTCCTTACGATGAGTTTTGGGATAATATAGGTGTCTTACAACTACCCATAACAGTATTGAATTCAAGAAGAACCTGATTACCAGGGTAAAAAAATCGTTTTTATCTATTAGGTCAATTCCAAAGAGCTCCAGATCCTTTATCTTCATTAAAATTGTTAGAATTTCCATAGCATAAAAGTTTAATTGTTAAAAGCTAAGCGCATTGCCTTTTTAGGTCTGTAAAGTGATTTATCTTCTCCAAATAAAGAAGGGTTTCTTTAAAAGAGTTTTTCTTTAAATTGGGGTAAAGAATAGCGCAACCAATTGAATACTTGCTAAAAGAATGGGGCCTTATTCCCATTTCTTTTAAAACTTGAGCCAATTTGCTATTCTTCTTTTCCCTGTTTCGTTTTATTTCAATAACACAAACTTGGTTGAAAGCTATACTTTGAGCAGCGTCGGGAATACTTAGCTGCAGGTTTAGATCAATGGTAACCCTCTCATTAAAATCTTTTCCAACTAGGGTTATTCGATTGAACCTGGTAACTAGTGTTTTGTTTAGCTGGCTAATGTCGTAAGGTGTATTGCTTTTTATAAAGTCGAAAGTTGATGGATAACCCAATTCACTCTGCTTAACCAAAATTCTTTGCTTATCGGTTTTACCCGATGGCATCTTGAACTTTACTTCGAGAAAAGAGTCGCCACTCGAGCAGTAATGCCTTAATCGGATTTTGTATCGCTTTGGGCGTTTTCGTTGATGGTCGTGATACATATTCATGTCATAGGTATCGTAATAATCCGATATATACTCAGGCATAGTCTCACCATTTACTTCAACCACAAGATATGAGTCGCTAACCCTTCTCAGAATCTCCTCCAGTAGGTCCATTTGAATAACGTATTTGGAATCAATTCTTTGCATTAACCTTGCCTTTTGTGCCTCCAAAAGATCAATTCTTTGAAAGGTGCTGACAAGTTTTGCTAGTTGTATATTTACATTGTTATCCATTGCTAAACTCCTTTAACTACTTATTGAGCCTATATTTGCGTTAGCACTGCGCTTAGCCCTTTCTATTTGGTTAAAATAGTATATGATAAAACTATATTGGTTAAAACTGGGTGACAACGCTATAGCGATTCGAAGCATGTGTTTTAAGCTGATCAATGGCGGCGGAGAATTCAGAACTGCTTCTCAGAAATGTGTAGCCTGCTTCTTCTTTTAAAACCGACTCCCTGATTAAATTTGAATAGTAGTCGTAAGTCGTAGCCATTTTCGATGGCTCAAACACGGTACTAACAAATTCTTTTGCAAATTCTTTATAGGTAGCGTAGTAGTTGGAATCGGAAGCAATAAAGCTAATGAAAGGCCATTGGTCGTCAACATCACTTAAATCAATACTAATTGCACCACCCTGTTTACCTTCCTGTAGCGCTTCGTTGTTATCCCATGGTATCCAAACAAACTTTGAGGTTGTAGGATCGTTGTATAGGTAATAGTTATGTGTCATAATCCCATAGGTATCCCAGTTCTGCATTACGGTATTAGCGGCAAGCCATTTTAAATAGAGCTCCATATTCATTTTGGATTCCATCAAGGAATGCCATTCAGTAGGATTAGAGGTTCTTAATGAGTTGTGTAAAGCATTGTAAAGCTCCTTAACGTCGGACCAGTCAGCCGCATCCTCATTGGTCTTTTTGTAAAAATCGGCTGTATTAAAGCTTCCATATGCAAATGATGCACCGATACCCTCGGGTTTATAAAGATTTCCACTATTATCGGAGAATTGTGTTTTGATAACCGTATTATCGACCTCCTCAACCATCGTATAGAGTCCAAAGTACTGCTCAACTCCATCAATTGTGACGTAAACCTCATAGAATGCTGTATTGGCACTTGGGACACCAAATTCTCTAAACAAATCGCTTGCTATTTTTTCGCGTAGCTCCGATTGATCTTCAAAATTATTATTTAGGTTTAGCTGTTTGAAACCATAGAACCTCTGGTTTTTAATTGCTGGATAAGTATCCTCAAACTGGTCAAAATCCAGTTTAAAAGAAAATTTCTTTATACCAGCACGATATGCTGATTGTAGGCTCGAGTTTCCTTTCACTCTAATACCCACCTTATACCACTCAATACCATTGAAATACACTTCGCAGGGAACCCATATTGGGGTGTACGATTCATTAAACTGATTACCAGGTCCAGGCCTGAGGTTTGTTCCCAAATCGCTTAGTATGGCGTTCCAATCCGAGCTGCTTATTTCAATGTCTATTCGTTGTACTGCGTCTTGTGGGAAAACCATTGAATAGTTTGGCTCTATATAACTTCCGTGCGTAACTTCAGACCAGTCGGGCGTTTCAATACTAATTTGGTTGTTGTTATCGCTTACATCCCCTTCATATTTCTCGCATGATGTGAAAGAAATGGCTGCAATCATAATAGTAATCAAAATCCTGTAGTTCATAGCTCTTGTTATTTAAAGTTAAGACTGTATTTTAGCTCCAAAATGTGCGTATTATTCAGATTCTTAAACCTGTAGTCGTACGAATATTTTAGTTCGATACTATTTCTTTTGTTTAGCGTATACTCGGTACCAAAAGAGTATCGTGCTTTATTAATCAATCCATTCTCCATTTTTTGGTAAAGTTCTACCGATAAAAATGGATTCAGCTTACTTCCCTTTATATTATAGCTTGTACCAAATTTGTAACGCATATAGTTGCTCTTGTCGTCGGTGCTGCTATCGAAATCAGTAAAGTTGCTGAAACGTACTCTGGCTTTTGGCGTAAATCTCGATATTTTATGCATAAACGACATATCGAAAGCAAAACGGTTCATATAAGAAAACGAAGAGTTTTCATTCTGCTCAGCGTCAAACCTGTAAAAGGCACCTAATTTCATCCAGGGGGCTATTTTGTAGCCTAAACCTGCTTGTAAGAGGTATGAGCTTGGTTTGAAGCTGTTATCCAAACGCAGCTCTGGTTCTATGCTTATTGCTAAATTATTCAGCACCTTTTTTTCCAGTTGCATTGAATATCTTGTTTCAAACTGGTTTGTTTGACTATAAGTGGTGCATGGGAGAACTAATAGAAAAGCAAAGACAATTAATTTTATTGTTGAATTCATAGTAAGCTAGTTAATTATAAACCTAAAACTGATTATACCTTAATAAACTTTCCAAAAGATGTTTGGCTTTTAATAATATAAAACCCTGTTGGAAGAGACGAGATGTTGATGGTTTTACTATCATTGGCAGATCCTGTCCAAAGTGGTACGCCTGAAGCATTGAATATTGTTAACTCCCCTTTGAAATCATTACTACGGATAAAGTCGGATGCAGGATTAGGCCAAATATTAAAATTGTCAATTAACTGTGCTTCATCCCCTGTTGAAATTGTTGATGTGTAGCTAATGATGTTGTTAGTTGCAATATACTCTACTTCACCGGTTGATGGATTTATTGTGCGCTCCTTCCATGTTATTGTCACACTTCTATCATCGGGCCCATCGCCACTGATTTCTACTAAAGCATACCCATATGCCATTTCATGACACTGTTGCGATAGGTTGAAATATGAATTTCGGCCATTGTAATTATACTTAGACATCAACCAGCCACCGCCTGTGCCAACAAGGTATTGGTACAAGTCGTTATTAGGATTTCCATCGCCATCGTCAACTAGTGCAACATCCAGAAAGTGATCGTGACCACAGAAGTATACTTTAACTCCAGCATTGGCTAAATTTTGCCAAAAGGCATTTCGTAGCTCAACAGAATCATCTAAGCAGTCGGAATGGAAAACCTTAAATGCAGCCTCATGGCCAAAAACGAATATATGTGGTTGGGTGTTTATTTCAAGCTGTTCATCTAACCAGTTTTGGTTAACGGTATGAATATTGGCATAAACATCTAAACCTATAAACAGAGCATTTTTGTGGGTAAAGGAGTATGTTAAATTCGTTTCTCCCTCAGGGCCATTTTGGGGTAAACCATAGCTACCTGTAAATATACTGTTCCATGCTCTGAGGTTGTTACGGGCATCATCCTCGTGATTGCCTCGTAAGGGAAATACTCCGATACCTGCAGAATATAGTGGTTCAAAAATTTTTTGCCAATTTAATAGTTCAGCTCGTAACTCCGATTCAGAACAGGCAAGTCCTCCCTCAACAATATCGCCAGGCAGTAACACCAGGTCAATACTATCGGCAATCATGAATGGAATCATTTCGACAATGATATCGCTTGAACCTACATGGGTATCGCCTACAACTGCAAAACGCCAAGGGGTTTGACCGTTTGAAGTAATGCATAGCAAAGTAAAGACTAAAATTGAAAGTATATTGTTTGGGGTATATTTTTGAAGTTTACGCATGTTCTTGTATTTTTAATTGACCTTACAAGGAGTTTTTCCCTGTAAGGTCGAATTTTTATAAAATCTAAACCAAGATGAAAAACTTGCTATAAAAGGTTTATACAGTTTTGCTTATTTTGCATCTCTTACCAATCGAACATAGTTAAAAATACGTTCACCACCTTCACCGGCAGGGCCTTCTTGAACTTTGGTATCGAAACGGATTGCACCTGCACCGTGAATGTCGTCTCCATTCGGATCAATAGCACGGCCAAAGGCAACATACCAAGCATAGTACATAGGTTCACCGGCATGCATTTTGGCCGAAGTACTTGACCAGTAGTAGGGGTAATCTACTTCGCCAGCCTCATTGATAATTTGAGTGCAAGAAAAAAGAGGGTTAATTGAAGGTCCTATTTTATCCTCGTCGGTAGCAGAAGGCGACCGGGTATAATCGACTATGCTGTGAAGTTCTTTCACATTTGGTAATCGCCAATCGCTATAACCTGCATAGGTTGATGTATCGGCAAGTTTCAGGGCAGATGGCCAATCTAGCGGTCCGAAATCTACTTTTGTCCACATTAAACCTGTAGCCATATCAGTTATAGTACCATCGTCGTTGTTCACAAATTGGTTTTCCCCATAAACCTTGCCACGAACACAACGGACGTACTTACCAAACGGTGAACCAGGACCAGGAGGAGGAGGGGGGGTGCTATCGTTCATTTGGCTTTGTCCGGTTTGCATCATTGGCATTGGTTGCTGTAATGCCATGGCACCGTTTGGCTGTGGGGTTTGGCTACCAGCAGGATAGGCCTTAATATGCCCTGTGGCAAAATTGACACCAAAAGCTGCATTATTGCCCCCCTCAACAGTTGTTCCTACGTATTTAGTACTTGTCCAGTACTGCTCATCCTTGTTTATGCTATCACCTGTTAGCTCGTAAACCAGCTTAAAGTATGTGTTATCGATATATGGCCAGCCTTGACTACCGTTCCAGATGGAAAAAAGCTCTTTTGCAGTAGGTAACCGCCAATCGTCGTATCCCGCGAGGGTTAAGCTATCGCAATAAGCATTTGCCTCTTCCCAGGTTAAATCCTTAGTAGTTGGGATTTGTTGCCACATTAAACCAGTATTCACGTCGGTTACTGTGCCATCACCATTATCGATAAATGCAAATGAGTTTCCTTTCCGATAGTTCCCATCCTGGCCGTAAAGATAATCGCCTGGATTGGGTGAGGGAATCTCCTCACCATTGGTGTTATAGCAGGATACCTGACCGGTTTCAACAATCCCGTATTTTGTATTGATTTCTATTTGTTCATCCTGGTCATCACTGCTCCCCGATGGATTACAAGCTGTAATCAGAATAGCAGCTAATCCATATATGGGGTATAGTATTTTATTTGCTCTTTTAGTCATGGTTGTAGCTCATTTATATGAATAATTAATTGGTTAAACTATCTTATAGGTCTACCAGGCCTTTGATGTTCTTCTCGCTTTGGCCTGTTTTCCTGTATCAGCTTGTCAAACTCAACTTTTTGCTCATCGGTTAGAATGCTCTTCAACTTTTTATCTAGCTCCTGTCTTAATGATTCCATCTCCTTCCTATTATGCTCCCTAGTACCATTAATTTCTTCCTGCTTGGCTTTAACCTGCTTAAAATGTTCGAGATGAAACTCAACGAACTTTTGTTTCTGTTCATCGGTTAGATTTAGCTTTTTAGCCATTCTATTGACCATTTTTACCACTTGTGTTGAATCTGGTATCCTTTGTTGTGGCATTGGGCGTTGGTGGTCTTGTGCTTTTACTGCATTTCCTAATAGCATCACAGCCACAAGCACAACCATTTTAATAGCATTTAATCCAATTTTTGTTTTCATATCATTACGATTTATGTTAAACATCTTATGTTGATTAGTTGATTATCTATTTAGTATTCACATTCCTAACAAGGCGCACATAGTTGTATATTCTGATAGCGTCGCCTTGGGGGCCGCGACCGTATGGATAATCGTTAGGATCTCCAACCTTAGGGTCGCTTCGCTGTGCGCCGGCACCATGTACGTCTAACCATTGGTTCATGTATCCCATTGCACGACCAAAACTTATGTAACAAGCAGCGTTACCTGAGCTATTAGTCCAATTTGCATGAGTTGTGCTGCTCCAGTAGTAAGGGTAGTCAACCTCACCTGCTTCGTTAGTAATTTGAGTGCAATTAAACATGGGATCAATGGCGGCAGAATTGCTTGTTGATGGTGAACGGGTATAGTCAACAATACTTTGCAATTCCTTCACATCAGGTAATCGCCAGTCGGTGTAACCAGCTATTTCAGCATTCTGCGCATACTCTAACGCTTCTTCCCAGGTTAAGCCTTCGCCATTATCATCCTTTGTCCACATTAAACCAGTTGCTTTATCGGTGATGGTTCCATCGCCATTATCAACAAAATTGTTTATGCCGTAACTGGTGTTCCCTCTCACAAAGTACACGTAAAACTGTTTTTTTTCTGTCCTTCCGGGCATTGGACCAGTCGGATAACCCTTTATTCGTCCATCGGCAAAATTTACTCCGAACATTGTTTCATCGCCCATCATGGTTGTAGAAACATATTTGGTTGAGGTGGCAAATTGCGCATCAATAATTCGTTCGCCTGCGCTTTGGTCGCCATAAGCAAAGTCGAAATAATCGGTATTAATAAAGGGGACCAATCCATCGGTTGATGTTCCCTCGTAGCCACTTGGGTCCTTTCCGCTAAAATCGATTAAAGAGTATTGCTCCTTGATGGTGGGTAAACGCCAGTCGGTATAACCACCCAAGTTGAGACTCGAAGCATAAGCTAAAGCCTCATCATATGAGAGTTTATCGCTGTAATCAATAACGCCATCCTCATTTAGGTCAGGCGATTTAGTCCACATTAACCCGGTTACCAAGTCGGTTATGGTTCCGTCGCCATTATCCTGATATTTAGGGGTATTTCCAGGATAGCTGGCATTTTGACCGTAAAAAACATTGCTAGGGTCGGGTTGCGAGATCTCTCCTTGGTTATCGTAATAAGTTGTTTGGTTTGTCCCAACTATAGGATAACCCGTGATTTCTGGTAAATTACCATTTCCAGCTTGTGTGTTTTCGTTTTTTTCACAGCTGATAGCAGATAGTAGCGCTGTACTAAATATTCCTGCTATAACTACTCGTATCAAATTTGGCTTTGAGTTTTTCATAACTACTAGTTTTGATGATTTGAAGCAAATGTATTGATGAAGGGTTCTGAATAAAAATGAAATCAGCTAACCATTAAACTTTATCAGCAAAAAAGGAAATTTTATCCTTAAATGAGTAAATGCTTGTTTATTAGTCGTATGCAGGATGTGTTTCCCTTTTTTAGGTTCTTAAAAGTGTTTTCTATCTTTGTGGTAACATATGTTTTGATAAAATGAGCCAATTTCTGAATGAAAAGAGTAGGATAGTTTTTTGGGTGCTTACCGCTTGGTTGGTTTTGCTTACAAGTGTATACTCAGAAAAGATACTCTCTAAATCTGAATCTAAAACAAAACCAATTTTCCCTGAAATAAATGTTTACGCAATTAGCAATAGACTTACAGATAGCCATGAGTATAGCCAATTAAACGATAGGCTTAGTAGATTTGTAAAAAGGTGGGAGGTAACTGGTGCAACATTTTGTATTACCCGAAACGGAAGGTTAATATACGCCCGTAGTTTTGGTTGGGCCGACAAGGAAGATTCATTGCCTTTAGAACCTTACCACGTGATGAGGGTGGCAAGTGTATCCAAACTAATCACGGCAACGGCTGTTTTTAAACTTATTGAATCAGGTAAGTTAGACTTAGGCGACAAGGTATTTGGAAAAGAGGGGATTCTAAATCAGCCTCAATTTTTAGGTTATAAGGACAAACGCGTTGAGGACATTACCATACTTAACCTTTTGAACCATTCGGGCGGATGGACCACTCGTTGGGGCGATCATATGTTTATCGGTGATGTGATTTCAAAAGAGTTAGGAAAGGAACTCCCTTTAAGTGCCGATGACTATATAGTTTTTGCCCTATCAAAACCGCTTCACTTTCAACCCGGTTCTCGAAGCTCATATTGTAATATTGGATATGTAATCCTCCAGCGGGTTATAGAAGCTATTTCGGGAATGGATTATGAATCGTATGTTAAAGCAGAGATTTTCGAACCTTTAAATATTCATGACGCCCATATTTCAAACAATTGGGATAGTTTGCGATTTGAAAACGAGGTTCGGTACTACGAAGTTCCCGAAGCTGATAGCATTATGGCTTTTGACGGCTCTATCCGAAAAGTCCCGAGAGCTCGCGGGGGGAACGACGTGCATGTGCTGGGTGCTGCCGGTGGTTGGGTTATATCGCCATTAAGTTTAACCCGATTTGCTTTGGCAATTGATGGAAAAAAATCGTTTCCTGATATACTTTCGGCAAAATCAATTGAGTCGATGCGGAATACTTTTAACGGCCAATTCCATCCTTTAGGATGGCGATGGGTGCATGGCGATGGAACACTTTGGCGTTCTGGGTCAATGGCAGGTACATCGGCTCTTGTGGTTTGTCAACCGGACGGATATACGTTTACTTTTGTGGCTAACCATAGTCCTTGGAAAGGGGCACGCTTTCCTTATATTGTTGATAGATATTTGAAGAGAATATTTCCTAGGTATATAGAACCTTTACCGCAAAAACATTTTTTTTTAAGGAAGTAATTTGAGGCTTTAGTTAAGGCTGAAGTTATTCTCAAGCATTTTTTCTTGCTCTTGCAGATGTTCAACAAATCTCAGCTGTTTAATTAGATATTTAACCATTAAATTCTCGTCGCGCATCGAGTAAAAATTATACTTTTCCTCGGGTTGTAGCTGCAATGCTTTAGCAACATTTAGAATATTTACTGAGTTTCCAGTAATGAGATTGCCCAACACGGGATCAATGCTTAGATTTAACTTTTTAATCAGAACTACAAGCTCTGGATTGGTAGTTGTGTAGCTATCGTCAACATATTCAATGATTCCCCCACCATAGAGCTTATCGTTCAACTTCTCCTTAAAATTTAGAAGATGAAAATTCTTAATACCTTTGATTAAGATGACCATTTCGCCCAAGCTGTTTTTAGCAACAATATTTACTAGCTCCACCTCACTGCCATATTGCTTTATCTCATTATCTTTCACAAATGGAATTCCAAAGGTATCGCCTGTTTCATTACACTCGTTTATAAGCTGTTTATACCTGGGCTCAAAGATTCTAAGAGGAATTTCCTCGCCGGGAAGTAAGAAAACCTCTAGCGGAAACATCGCCATGAATTTTGTAGTACTTCCCATGGTTTATTTTTCCTCCTTGCTTTTTGGAATGAACTTTAGCGATGCTGAGTTAATACAGTACCTTACACCAGTGGGTTCAGGACCATCATTAAATACATGTCCTAAGTGAGCACCACACTTTTTACAATGCACTTCGGTTCTCACCATTCCATGGCTTAAGTCCTTTTGGAACTTAATATTTTCTTCAAACTTGCTATCAAAAAAGCTTGGCCATCCACAGCTGGAGTGAAATTTAGTATCGCTCTCAAAAAGTTCTGCACCGCAGCAAACACAAACGTAAATGCCTGGTTCAAATTGATTCCAGTATTCTCCCGTAAAAGGCCTTTCTGTTCCCTTCTCCTGAGTAACAAAATATTGAATGGGCGTGAGCTTATCTTTTAAATTTTCATTATTCATTGTGCTATCCTTTTGGTTTTGAGCGCATCCGTATGTAGATATAAATGTAAATAGGATTAAAATGTAACGCATGGCTTTATGTTTATTTAAAAAACAACGAAAACTTCCTTTTTGTTCGGTCTCACTTAAAAATAAGCTAAAAAATAGTTTGGAATGCTTTTTGAAAACTATCTTTGAATAATTCTAAATTTAAACTGGTTGTTTTATGAAAAGATTATTTTTAATATCAGGATTACTAATGGCTTATAGCTTGATTTTTGCACAGAATACAGCAGAGTATAAATTAAACGATTTTACGAAAATTCGTGCATGGGGTGAGTTCAAAGTTTATTTGGTTAAAGGCGATGAGCTAAAGGCTAGGGTAGTAACTAAAGGAATGCCTGCTTCCGATATAACAATCAACGTTAAGGGTAACACACTTGAAATCATGCTTAAAGGAAAGATATATGAAAGCGTTAATGCCGATATTTATGTTACCTATAATCAAATTAACAAAATTTCTCTTTCGGCTGCTTCAAGTGTAAGCATTCAGGATACTCTGAAAGCAGAAAACCTAACAATTGATGTTAACACAAGCTCAGAGCTGGATGGTGCCATTCAGGCAGAAAGTGCAGAATTTACTGTTGGTCAGGGTTCAACTCTTAGGCTACGAGGCGATGTTAAATCATTCGAAGCAAAAGTTAATACGGGCGGTATTCTTTCTGCCCTTGATTTAGCCTCGGAAAAGGCTTATGTAAAGGTAAGCACCGGAGGTATTGCAAAGGTTAAAGCCATAAAGGAGCTCGAAGCGAAAGTTCGTACAGGTGGTAGTTTAACATATACAGGCAATCCAGAGTTGAAGGATATAAAAACCTTTATTGGCGCCAAGGTGGTGGAACAATAAAGAGACAGTGTCGGGAGGAGGCGGATAAAAGGCGTTAAAAGTTAAACAATAAAGTCTTCCGATTCCTTCCGAATATTTCCGATTCATTCCGAAACATTAAAATGACCCCTCCAAACCTCCCCTGAGAGGGGGAGGCTTTTCTTGTGTAGGAGGTAGAATTGCTTTATACCCCTCTCCTCTCAGGAGAGGGGTTAGGGGAGAGGTCAAAAATCGAAACACCAAACACAAAAAAAACAAACACGCCCCCCTCGCTCGCCTGGATTTACCTTCGGTGAGCTCCCTTCTGTCGGTTGTAATCCGTGCGGTTATTTTAAAAAGGTTTTTTCATTAAGCAAGGCTCGAATAAATTTAAAGTATAAGAAGTATTTGTTACGGACTTTAAGTCCGCGCCAGCAATGGTTGTATTTTCTCTGTGATATTGGTGTATTCACAATGTTTAATCCAAACTTTTTAAGAAAATCATTGGTTTCTTTACTACCACTAAATTCATAAGGATTTATTTTTTTGCAATTAATGTATTTGTACGCCAAAGAAGTAATATATTGTGAAATATAATATTCAGCCATTAAATTATAAAGGAAACTTTTTTAAATTTCTCACTATATGAACCCCGTTATGCCTTGGGATGGCGTGTTATAAGTTGGAATTATTTAAATATTCTTTTCAATTAACTCTAACAATTCATCTTTCTTATTTCCATAGAAATAACCTAAATGAGAATAAATAATTTTACCAGACTTATCAATCAGAAAAAAAGTTGGAAAAGCTCTTACACCATATTTTCTTGCAGTCTCTTTCCCACCAACTAATGTAAGATAGTTAAATCCATAATCTTGTTTAAATTTCTTTATTTTGTCTAAACTATTCCTTCCTTCACCTTCAATTCCTATAACAGCTAGTCCTTTAGTTTTATACAAAGAATCAATCAAACAAACGTCTTTCGCTGCAATTATACAAGCTCCACAACCTACCCCCCAGAATTCAAGTAAAATAAGTTTTCCTGAATAGTCAGAAAGTGCTATCTCTTTTCCATCCGTATCCTTTAGTTTCCAATCTGATGCTTTTTTGCCAACCTGCTCTTGAACTAAAGACATATAATACGTATAACTTAAAGTATCAACTTTTGCCTGGACTGTCTCCTGACTAAATGCATTAATTGGAAATAAAAAATTTAAATACAAAATGGCTAAAATAATGTTTCTCATAATCCAATTTTATTAATTAATTATTACTTATAACGGTTTGGCTATGCGTAGTTCGGGTTTAAAAAGCACTTCACTTTCCGTTTAGCAGTTAGATTATTTAATGTAAATACTTTCATATCATCACTTTCACCCGCATTACGTATAGCCATTGTTGTGCGTTCGTGCTTTATTTTTCTTTTCGTTTTTATTCTCATTTTCAATGTCCTCCTGTGCGGTGGGGCATTTTTTAAAATTTCTCTTTTCTTGGGCAGGGACTTGGAAGCTCTTTTGCAGGTTTTGGTTGTGCGTTGGCATTGTGCGACCTGCAAATGTGCTTACAAGTGTGCGTAGGCTAATAACTCCAATCTGCATGACTGACCGGTAATTTATTCAACTCGTTTTTTAACTGTTTCCAATTAGGTAAATAGGTGTCCATGTAATACAGGAAGCGGTCATTGTGATGCCGTTCGAGTAAGTGAATCATTTCGTGCACAATAATATACTCCAGGCACCGGTCAGGCTTCTTTGCCAATTCAAGGTTTAACAGTATTCGCTTTTTCTCAATATTGCATGAACCCCACTTGGTTTTCATTTGCTTTACATGCCAGTCGTTGACTTTTACATTGAGAATCTTTTCCCACTTATTAATAAATGTCGGTATTTGACTTTTCAATTCCTTACGATACCATTCGGTCATAACCTCGTGGCATTTTTCACGGGAAGAACCGGGCCTTACATAGAGTTCTATGTATTTTTTTGATTTCAATACCACTTTGGGAGCACCATTATGCTCGATGATATTCAACAGATACCTTATTCCTTGAAAATAGATGCTCTCCCGTTCTTTGTATTCGATGTAGGGAATCCGTTCTTGCCCTTCGAACTTGCGTTGCTGGCGTTTTATCCAACCGAGTTTAGAAATAGCAAACAGGCGAATGGCATCATCATTCACTTTCAAGGGAGCAGCAATGCGCACCCTACCAGTTGGCGGGTAAACGGCAAGATGTATGTTCTTAATGTCTTTGCGAACAACAT
Organism: Tenuifilum thalassicum; assembly: GCF_013265555.1. Taxonomy (GTDB): domain Bacteria; phylum Bacteroidota; class Bacteroidia; order Bacteroidales; family Tenuifilaceae; genus Tenuifilum; species Tenuifilum thalassicum. The sequence continues at coordinate 1,504,159 of NZ_CP041345.1, forward strand.
CAATAACTATATCGTTGACAATGATTTGCTCCATTAGTATTCCCGCTGATTTTTAACCAGATCAAAGATTCTATGCACTTCTGCATCATCGGTTATACCATGCTTTCTCAGTGTATCGGCTATGGCGTTCCTTACTGCTTTTGATTTCATCATGTTATCACGCCAGCCATCTTTTTTGGTTAACATGATATTCTTGTCTAACTCAATTGCTAATGCTTCATTCTTTTCAAGGTTGTCATACAAGGCACGTTTTGCAGAATTATCCAATGAAGAAGGATAATTGCTTGCCGTACTTGGCTTTTTCACTTTAGCCGAAAGTTCTATGATTTGCTGCAGATACTTTTCGTATTCCAATGTTTGTTCTTTCCGCATTTTGATGAGCTCGTCCAGCAGCACGCTCATCTTTTCGTAATATATTGGGTTGGTCGGATTTTCTTCAATGATTACTTTCCGCAGATTGTTTTCAATGGTTTCAGCCATCGCCTCAGGATTTTTCTTGATGCTGTCCGGCAAATCTTCAATGGCATCTTTTCCTCTTTCAATGAGCAATTCCACCAGGCTCAGATCATCGAAATTGGCCAACACTCGGCTTTCTTCGGCTCCAATGTAGCTGTCAATCAAATGGCGCATGGCCGGCTCGTATTGCTTCAAATCAATGTAGTCGCCACTGGCCAGTTGGATTTCCTTGCGGAGGTTTTCAAAGTGCTTGCAATCTGCCTTGATTTCTTGAATCTCCTTATCGGTGTAACCTGCTTCTTTCATTTCATCGGCTATGTTGGCGTAAGCCCGTAGCAGGGCAATGGTTAACTTATAAAGCGCAACCCGTCTTGGCTCCGTGTCTTTAAGTTCATCGGGGTTTTGGGTGTTGCCTCCACAGAAATACCTGATGTGTTCCATGGTGCCTTTGGGTGGGTCAACAGGTTCTACCAAAGCCTTTATGGCTTCCAGTGCCTCGTCCAATCGTTCTTTACCTTTCTGCAAACGGTCTTTCAATAACCCTTCAATATCGGATTTTTCATAACCGCTAAATGCTTCGGAAGTGTAATCCTTAAATGCCTGTTCCAAACTCTTGAATAGGTCCATGTAATCAATAATGTAGCCATATTCTTTATCATCTCCATCCAGTCGGTTGACCCGGCAAACGGCCTGAAACAGTCCGTGGTCTCTTAATTTTTTATCGATGTAAAGGTATGTGGCAGAAGGGGCATCAAAACCGGTCAGGAGTTTATTCACCACAATAAGCAGTTTCATCTGGGCAGGTTCTTCCACGAATTTCTTTTTCACTTCAGTTTCAAACTGCTCCACTTTGTTGATGGCTGTGTCTGGATCTTCATTAAAATACTCAGCCAGCATTTTTCTATAAATCTCAAAGCGTTGTAACCTTTCGGTATATCCTTCACCTGTTTCTTCGCCTCTGATGTCGGCATGGGTGGGCACGAAGGAGGTAACAATCGCACACTTCTTTAACCCCGCTTGTTGAAATAGTTCATAATACCGGCAAGCGTTGTAAATACTGTCTGAAACCAACATGGCATTGCCTCTGCCATTTTGCAAACGCTCTTTGCGTTCCATATCCAGCATAATGTCCATCACGATTTTTTCCAGTCGTGATTTACTGCTGAACACTTTTTTGATGGTTCCCCAACGTTGTTTCAATTCGGCTTTGGCAAAATCAGTTAGTCCTCGTGTTTTAAGGTCAAACCATTCGTCAATCTTGTCTGCTGACGATATTTTTTGCTCCACATCACGGGCTTCATAGCGCAGGTCAAGCACCACCTTGTCGTTTACGGCTTCATCAAATTTGTAGGTATGGATGTAGCGGCCAAATACTTCTTGACTGGTTTTTTTATCTGTTTTTAGCAATGGGGTACCTGTAAAACCAATAAAAAGAGCATCGGGCACAAAGGCTTTCATGGCATCGTGCAGTTTACCCGATTGCGTACGGTGGCATTCGTCAACAAACACGTAAATATCGCCTTTGGCTTTGTAGTCGCTTGGTATGCTGCTGCGCAAATCCTGCAAGTATTTTTCTACATCTTCATCGGTGGCTTCTTCGCCATCTTTACCGCCAAACTTGTGAATGAGCGAGCACATCAGCCAGGGTGAAGTTTCGTTGAGCTTGCTCAATAAATCCCTACCGCTTTTAGTGCGATAAATATCTTCCTGAACGCCTTTGTAAACCTTTTCAATTTGCTTATCCAGTTCATCGCGGTCGGTGATAATTAGCACACGGGCGTTGGGGTTAAACTCGCGAATCCATTTGGTAAGCCACACCATCGTCAAACTCTTTCCGCTGCCTTGCGTGTGCCAAATGATGCCGCCTTCTTTTCGCCTGATAAAATCCTGTGCCGCCTTTACACCAAAATATTGATTCGGGCGGCAAAATTTCTTTTGACCTCTGTCGAATACCACAAAGTCGTGCATGATTTCCAGCAAGCGCTCTTTGTTGAGCAATTCGATGATATTCCGATCGAGTGGTATAGGATATTTTGTCGTTTTCTCGCGAATGGGTTTAGTGATTTCCAAAAGATGCGGATAGGCTTTGTCTTTTTCTTCGTTTACCTCTTTCCATTTCAGGAAATATTTTTCTTTGGTGTCGATAGGTGCATAGGCCAAACCCTCTACATCGTTGCCTGCCATTACAAACTGAATGGTACTGAAAAACGGTTTTATGAAGATGTGTTTCTGGTTGTCGAGATTTTGGCGGATACCTTCTGATATGGAAACCGTGCTGCGTTTTAATTCTAAAACTCCCACTGCAATTCCATTTATATACAGCACTATGTCCGGACGTTTTTTATGAACTCCTTTGATGGTTACTTCCTCGGCAATGGCAAAATCGTTTTCATGCGGATTTTTCCAGTCGATCAGATAAACATCTTCGTGCTGCTTGCCAATTTCGGGCTGTACGTTTACGCCATACCGAAGCATGCTATATACTTCTTTGTTTACATCGTACAGGCTTTTGCTTTGGTCAAAAACCGCATTGCTAAACTTGCGAATGGCATTCTCTACCAGATTAGCCGGATATTTTTTCTTGTTGAGCAGCCAATTGCGCAGGATGTCTTCTTCCAGCTGGCTGTTGTCCTCACGCTCTTCCCAATTGCCCAGGTAACGGTAGCCCAGCTCGTTTTGGAACAAAGCCACTACACGGTTTTGCGTTTCGCGTTCTTTTTTACCTATGTTACTCATTGTCTGCACCATGATTTGCCTGATTATCTTGATTACTTGATTTATTGATAAGTTTATTATTATGCACTCTTTTGAATTGCAGGCTTTTTGCGCCAAAATTCAAAAGCAAACCGATTTCCATATTATAGGCTTCCAAATAGTTCATGGCTTGAGCCAGATGCACATCTTCCAGATTAATAACTGCCTTGATTTCAACCATGATACACCCCTCTACAAAAAAGTCAACCCTGCGTTTGCCTATATCATATCCTTTGTATTGTAAAGGCATCTCTTTTTCGCGTTCGTGGGCTATGCCCTGTAAATTCATTTCAATGGATAAAGCACGCTGATACACCACTTCCTGGAAGCCGTTGCCCAAATGGTTATGCACTTCCATTGCTGCCCCAATGATTTTCCGTGTAAGTTCTTCGTGTTTCATTTGCATGCCTTAATTGTCTGCACCGTGATTTTCATGATGGTCTTAACCTTGATTTACCCGATTTACTTGATTACCATGATTATTTAAAGATGAATCAGGGGCATCCTGCCATCCTTTAGCATCATGGTTAAGACGTATTTTCCCCGTAAGCAGCACCTGCATCATGCCTTGCTTGATTTGTTTTTGCTTTTCTAATTTTTGCTCAAGCGCTTCTATCTCGGCATCCATATCGGATAGGATTTGGGCGATGCGGGTTTGTTCTTCTTTAGTTCCCGGAAAAGAAAACTCTATTTCAGAAAATTCTTTTTTGGATAAAATAAGTGTTGCAGTTATACCAGCAGCACCAATGAGTATATTCCTATTAAACTCCATTAAGTAATAAAGAAAATCTACATTGAAATTAATGTTTGGAATTATTGCATTTATTTGTTGATTACATGCTCCATCATTTCTAAGAATGGCATTTTTTCCAATGCTCGCTATGCAAGTAACTAACAAACTATTTTTGGGTATTCTTCTGAGAATAGAAAGCCCTTTGAATGTTATTTCTCTTTCGCTATGATAAATGTTTTTGTCGGTAGTAATATCAGTGGGTGTAATCCAAGGTATATTGCCATTCCAATATTCTTTATTAAGAGTTGGTGGTGTTCCCCCTGTTATTATTTCACCAACCTCCCCCAACTTCTTCACTACCCACCCCTCTTTTGGTTTGAGCAGTTGTTGCATGGCGCCTTGTTTGATGGCTTTTTTCTTGGCGATGAGTTTTTCCAGTGCGGTGATGAGCGCATCGGCATCACCCAGGGCGGTGGCAATGGCGGTTTGCTCTTTTATTGGTGGAAATGGAATTTCCAGATTTTTTATTGTATCTGAATTTACAGAATCAAAAGTGGAGCCAGTAGAATGTTTTGACCAGGTTGACTCAATACAAATTAAGTAATGAAATAAATATTTATTTGAATAGCGAATAGCACAAACTCCTCTTCCTATACAAGCATCATTAGAAGCAATCGCAATTTCACCAACAGGTGCTCTAACGGACATAATAATATCACCCTTAATACATTTTTTTGTAATTTGAGAAGTGTAATTTCTAATTATAGTTTTACGATTTTTGATATCAGCGTTTCCTTGTACTAATGGTAAGCCTATACCACTTACATTATAGTTTTCTGAGCTTGGTGACTGCCCCATTTCGATATGTGCTACTTCCCCCAACTTCTTCACCTCCCAATCCTCTGGAATCAAGCCTATCTCTGTATGTTTAAATTTTGTTTCTTTCATTGGTCTTAACCTTGATTTACCTGATTTACTTGTTTACCTGATTTTTGGACTTGCGGGTGAGCCTGATGCATAGCGTAGCCCATTGCCTGCAAGTGGGCTTCTACTTTGGCGGTAAGTTCTTCTACTTGCTGTTCTATTTGGGGCAGAGGGGTTTCGTAGCGCTCGGCCAGTTCTTTGATGCGCTGTGTAAGCCGGTGGCTGATGTTGTCCATTTCGGTTTTAATGCGTTTTTCTATTTCGGCCATCCATTTTTTGTCCACCACGGTGGTTTTTATTTCGTCAAGGGTGAGTTTGGGGTATTTTTCAATTACCAGTTTTTCCAGTTTTCCCCATGCCTTTTTCAGTTCGGCTTTCTTTTCGGCTTCTTTCGCCAGTAAGTCCAGATACTTGCGGATGATGTCTATCTCTTTCAGGTATTCTGCTTTGGGCGTGGCTTTGATGTTGGTTTCCAGTTTTGTCGAGACCTTTTCCACCAATTGCTTCATTTGCTTTGCCACTTTACTGCTGTTTTTCAATGCATCAAGATAGTTTTCTATGACTTTCTTATCGTTTGCTTCAGTAGCAATATTTGCTCCTTCTTTCAGTGCTTTTTGCGTTATTTTTCCTTGAGAACTTTTTAAACGTTCAATCGCAGGATGGGAAGTATTTTCCTTTATGTGTGATGTATATTTATTTATTTGCTGTTCCAGTTTTTGGTAAGTGGTATAATCAGCAGGATAATATTCTTCCATCGCCTGGATAATGTAATCATTCAGAGCAGCCTCTGCATCTTTTTTAGAGGAAACGTCTTGTAGTGCCGCTTCTTCACCACTGTGTTCTTCTTGCAATTCGGTTTTTTCACTCTCAATGGTTTCAATTGCTGCCTCCAGGTCTTCAATTTGCTTTTTCTCGGTTGGAAAAAACTCCTGAATTAACAAATGTGGAGGAATCAATCTACCTTCCAGTCCGTCAATACCCGCTACTTGTGTTATTACTTCTTCTTCGCCTTTTTTGGTTTTCTTTTCCATGCGTTTCACCTCATTGCCGGCTTGCCAGCCATCGGCAGCCAATTCGTAAAAATCGTCCTGCATGGTTTCGGCCCAGTAGTCCATCAGGTGCTGGTACATGGCGTATTTGTCGGTGAGTTTGCGGTTGGCATATTGCTTCAATAGTTTTTCGGCAATAAAGCGGATTTCCTGCTTGGGGTGCAGTCCTTTATCCAATTGCTTGCAATAATCGCTTATTTCAGTTTTCCATTGGTCAAATACCTTATCCATCTCCTCACTGAAAGCGGTAAACTCCGGATGGTGATAAATGGTGTTTTTTATCTCTTCAGGGGCAATCTTCAGGTTGAAGTATTCCGGTCGGTCTTCTATGACTGTGAACAATTCGGATTTAAGGGTTGGATACACCTCCCAGTATTCTTTCAATGCCTCTATATCGCGGGCCGGAATACCGCCCAGTAGATGCGCTTCAATGTCCTGAATATCTTCCGGCTCCTGGTTATCGATGTAGCGGGGAATGTTCAGGTTGTAATCGTTCTTGGGGTCGGCTATTTCCGAAATCGGAACTTCACGGGCATAAGTGGGGTCGGTGGTAATTTTGTTATTGAAGGTATCTACAATCTTATGGATGTCGCGCTCACGAAGGCGGTTCTTGTTGCCATCCTTAATAAACCCTTTGCTGGCATCAATCATGAAAATGCTCTGGCGCTTATCGGCATCTTCTTTATCAATCACAATTAAACAAGCGGCAATGCCCGTGCCGTAAAACAAGTTGGGCGGCAAGCCGATAATGCCTTTAATATAGCCCTTTTGTATGAGTTCTTTTCGGATTTCTCCCTCGGCATTTCCACGGAACAGAACACCGAGCGGCAAAACAATACATGCTTTTCCTTTTGATTTGAGTGATTTTATCAGATGCAGCAGAAAGGCAAAGTCGCCATTCTTTTTGGGTGGAATGGCATCGTAACCCTCAAAGCGTTTATACACATCGTTTTGTGGGTCGAGTCCGTTCATCCATTTTTTATAACTGAAGGGAGGATTGGCAACCGCAAAGTCAAAGGTTTTTAGCTCACCGGTGGCATCGTCGGTAAACTGCGGTGAAGCCATCGTATTTCCTTGCCGTATATCGGCATCGGCAAAATTGTGCAACCACATGTTCATCACCGCCAGGGCACGGGTGGCATTGTCGTTTTCCTGACCGTAAATAGTGATGCCATGCGGGGCAAGGTCAGCCGCTTTCAACAACAGCGAGCCCGAGCCACAAGTGGGGTCATAAATGGTTTGGCTTGGCGAAGTGGATTTATTTATGCCAATTACCTGTGCCATGATGCGGGAAACTTCGGCAGGGGTGTAGAATTGCCCCTTGCTTTTTCCGCTTTCGGTGGCAAAGTGCCGCATCAGGTATTCGTAGGCATCGCCAAGCAGGTCATCGCCTTCGGCTCGGTTCTTACTGAAATCAAGCTCGTCTCGATTAAAGATGTTGAGCAGGTTGGTCAGCAGGTCAACTTTATCTTTTCCTGTACCAAGTTTTGCATCGTCATTAAAATCCGCCTCGGTAATTACCCCGGTAAGTCCATTGGCTTTTGCAAATTCGCCAATAACCGTATTGATTTTATTGCCAATATCGCTTTGCCCACGGTACTTGAGCATATCGTAAAAACTCGCACCTTCGGGTATTTCAATCAGGGGTGTTTTGCCCTCTGCTTTTTCTCTTTTTACCCGGTCCGATACATATTTCATGAACAACAGCACCAATACATAGTCTTTGTATTGGCTGGCATCCATGCTGCCTCTTAGTTCATCGCAACTTGCCCAAAGTGAGCTGTATAATTCTGATTTTTTTACTGCCATTTTATTTCTTTTTCTCCTTGTTTGATACAATTAGTTCTTTTACGTCAATGTCAAATATTTTCGCAATCCTCATAAGCACTTCAAGTCTTGGTTGTTGTCGGTTCTGTAAGTAGGAGTTTACCATGTTGTAACTTTTACCAAGCTTCAGTATGTCCATTTTTTGCATGCCGCACAACGTCTGTGTATACGCAATTGCGTTTATTTCTTTATTATTAATCCCACTAATTGCGTTTATACATCCAAAACCAGATGTATTAATTAGTATGGTTGATATATTAAAAGTCCAGGTCATCTATCGGGTTGTTGAATTTTTTTAAATCAGTATTCATAACATACGTTTATAGTTAATTGCATTTTATACGTTATCACTGCCCTTTTACGCAAGTACCTATTATTCTATTAGTTATCCTGCCAAGTTCTATCCAAAGGGCTTCTGATTTTTGTAAAAGATTTTTTGGTTACATGCATATAAATCTCTGTCATTGTGCTTGACTCATTCTCCAGCGTGATATTTTCTATATATATTTTTTCAAGTCTTATGTTTTACTCTTAACGATTAGTCTTTAACAAAAATAAAAATTTTATTTTTTAGCAAAAAGATTTTTTCAGCAAGATTTCATGGTCAACTCAATTTTTGTTCAAGCATCCTAAATTTTACCTTGCCTATAATATCAGCAAAATACAATATTTTGCAGGGGGCTTTCTCTCTATGGGTTGTAGACATTTAAAAGATTAAAAATATGGAGCAGTTCTTAACTTTAGGGTGAAAGTAATTACCAATTTGTTGGGACTCGTCTTAATCTTCCGATTCCTTCCGAATATTTCCGAATATTTCCGAATCATTCCGTGTCATTCTTTTAAATTCCTTTAACTTCTTCTAACTTCCTCTAACTTCCTTTAACTTCCTCAAATTCCTCCACAAGAGATGCTTCGACAAGATCAGCATGACAATCCCCAGAACTCTGCACACTGTAAACCTCTCCTCAAGCTATCTACCGTTTATTCCTCCACTCAACAATTTGGGCAGCAATGCTTACTGCTATTTCAGCTGCTGATTGTCCGCCTATGGGTAAACCGATTGGTGAGCACACCCGAGCCACTTGCTCTTGGCTAAAGCCTTCGTTTACCAGCTCTTGGAAAATGGTGCCAACCTTGCTCTTGCTACCAATCATTCCTATATATTTTAAATCCTTATTAAGGAACTGTTTCAGTACAATCTCATCAAACTTGTGTCCAAAAGTCATAATCACCACGTACGAGTTTTTTCCCTCTGGAACAAGTCCCGATACATTTTTATAATCAACAATCACCTTTTTATGGGCATAAACGTTCTGGTTAAAGGTGCTCAAATCTTTACGGTTGTCGTACACCTCAACCCTGAAATCTAATAGGGCAAGTATTTGCGATAGGGGAACGCTAATATGACCCGCTCCAAAAATGTAAACGGTTTCCTTAAAGCCAATCGGCTCGCTATAACGGTAGCTGCTTTCGCTTTTTTGAAACTCTATACTGTTTCTATTGAAATGAGCATCACCTTCATATACCTCTATTCCGCTAGCTGTTAGAACAAATTTACCAGGCTTGTTACTATCAATTAGCTCTACTATTTTTACAATCTCATCAGCATTCTCTTTAGAGAAATGATTAAATATCTGTGTTTGCTCCCCAGAGCATATCATTCCCGATTTATCTTCCTCAGCATCATGGGAATGAACCTGACGTTTTAAGAAGTTCTTTCCCGATTTTGAGTTTAGCTCCTTTCGTGCCAGCTCTACAAGCTGGTATTCCATTATTCCACCTCCAATGGTACCATTTAGATCGTTATCGGCAGCCACCGCCATTTTAAAACCAACCCTACCAGGACTGCTTCCAATGGTTTCGGCTACAGTAATTAGGTAAACATCAATCCCCTTATCAACTTTGTTTTTAATGAATTTCCAAATCATCGTCTTTAAATTTTTTGGTAAATTTAGAAAGATAATGAGAAAGAGAACAACCATAATCGGTGTATATCAAAAATTTTAGAATTAGTAGTATGATGATATAAAAAAATAGATTTGAGTAGAAAATGTATCTATAATATGTGATATGTGTAAAAATAATTCATATATTTCGCTTTAGCTTTAATATAAATCGATAATTTTGAGTTTTAAAACATAATATTATGAGTGAGATTTATAATAAAATAATTGATTTATCGGAGAAGTATGCCGATTACACAGCAAAAAACCTGTCAAACCTGGTTAAGATAAAATCTTTAAGCCTACAGGAGCGCGACGTGCAGCTTGAGCTTAAACGACAAATGGAGGAGGCAGGTTTTGATGAGGTTTTTATTGATGGTTTGGGAAATGTTATTGGACGTATTGGTAATGGAAAGCGAATTTTAGCCATTGATGGGCACATGGACACTGTTGACCTAGGAAATCCCGATAATTGGGAATTTGACCCACTTGGTGGTGAAATTCGCGATGGATATGTGCATGGTCGTGGAACGGTTGACCAGGAGGGAGGGCCCGCTGCCTTTGTTACTGCAGGAAGGATTCTAAAGGAATTAGGTTTTAATCGCGATCTAACCATCTACTTTGTAGGTAGCGTTATGGAGGAGGATTGCGACGGGCTTTGCTGGAAGTATATTGTTGAGGAGGATAAGATTCGTCCAGATTTTGTGATAAGTACCGAGCCTACTAATCTTAATATCTATCGAGGTCATCGCGGACGCATGGAGATGCAGGTGCACTTCTATGGCGTTTCGGCCCATGGTTCTGCCCCTGAAAGGGGCAAAAATGCCATCTACATGGCCTCTAAGGTTGCGCTTGAAGTTGAAAAGCTGAATGAAAGGCTTAAGGTTGATGAGTTCTTGGGCAAGGGAAGCGTTACGGTTACCGAGTTTGTTTCCAATAGCCCATCGCTATGTGCTGTTTCCGATTATGCTCGCATTCACCTCGACCGTCGACTAACCTGGGGTGAGACAAAAGAGAGCGCTGTTGCCGAAATTGAAGAGCTTATTAAGGGAATGAATGCCAAGGTCGAAGTGCTTTACTACCAGGAAAAAGCTTATACAGGTCTTGAATACGGAATGGAGAAATACTATCCAACATGGAAAATGGAGGAGGATAGTGAGGTGGTTCAAAAAGGCGTGTCGGCTTTCAAAAAGCTTTTTAAGAAAGAGCCTAAAGTTGATAAGTGGACGTTCTCAACCAATGGCATTATGACCTGCGGAACCTATGGCATCCCAACCATTGGTTTTGGGCCTGGTAATGAGGTTCTTGCTCATGCACCTAACGAGAAAGTACCCATTAGCGATTTGGTTGCTGCTGCAGCATTTTATGCTGCCTTCGCATATGAGATTTAAGTCGTAAAAGTTTTCAAATGAAAACATAAATTGACTGTTGTGATTTAGCAATTTTACTCAGAAACGAAACAAGGTGAATTAAAAAAATAACGGCATATGGATTTAATCAAATTGACTGAAGAGCTTGGAAGCTATAAATCCGATTTACATGGAAAGGATTTTTTGCTAACATGGGAAAAGTCCGAAGATGACCTTAAGGCTATTTTACATGTTGCCACAATACTAAAGGAGATGCGTCAACAAAATATTTCGCCCCGCATCTTCGATTCTGGTCTGGCAATTTCGAACTTTAGGGATAAGTCAACCCGAACGCGTTTCTCATTCGCTTCGGCTGCAAACCTATTAGGACTAGCTGTACAGGAACTTGACGAGGAGAAATCACAGATCTCTCACGGTGAAACCGTTCGCGAAACCGCAAACATGATTTCGTTCCTTTCCGATTTTATCGGTATTCGTGACGATATGTTCCTGGGTGAGGGGAATAAGTACATGCGCCAGGTTGGACAAGCGCTCGACGAGGGATATGCAAGTGGTGTTCTGCCAGTAAGGCCTGGCATTGTTAACCTACAATGCGATATGGACCATCCAACCCAATCGATGGCCGACCTCTTGCATCTTGTTAACGAGTTTGGCTCGCTCGAAGCGTTAAAGGGGAAAAAGATAGTGATGAGCTGGGCCTACTCACCAAGCTATGGAAAACCCTTATCGGTTCCTCAGGGGATTATTGCTCTTATGACCCGCTTTGGCATGAATGTGGAGCTTGCCTACCCCGAGGGTTACGACCTTATTCCCGAGATTGTTAATGTGGCAAAAAGCAATGCTACTCAAAGCGGTGGTAGCTTTAAGGTTAGCCACAGCATGACCGAGGCTATGCGTGATGCCGATATTGTGTACCCCAAAAGTTGGGCCCCTTTCCATATCATGCAGCAACGTACCCAGCTACTTATGAACGGCGATAAAAATGGCCTTAAGGAGTTAGAACAGGTCTGCCTTGCAAACAATGCCAAGTATAAGGACTGGGAGTACAATGAGCAGGTACGGAAGCTAACAAAAAATGCCGATGCCCTTTACATGCACTGCCTTCCTGCCGATATTTCTGGAGAGTCATGCGTTGAAGGTGAGGTGAGCAAGGAAACATTTGAAAGGTATAGGATTAAAACTTATATCGAAGCCGGCTATAAGCCATATATTATTGCTGCAATGATGCTTACAAATAGGTTTAGCAATCCTGCTGAAATCCTTAAAAAGATTATCGAAACAAATGCCCGAAGGGTTTTGTAACTGACGTTATCATTATAGACAAAGAGGCTATTTGTTTATTGCAATAGCCTCTTTTGCTATTTGTATGTTCTATGTAAATGTGTAAAAGTGTTTTAAAATCCCATATTTTAAGAAAAGGCTTGACATAAATGTTTGATTGCTCGTAAATTTATAGAAAAAAAGACAATGGATGCAGTTGTAGAGAATATTACCATCGACGCTTGGGCTGTAAATGATATTTTAAGTTGCTATGCCGATAAGAGAAGTGAGTACTTTGAGCTATTTGATATTGTTAAAGGTGTTGATTTGAGCAAGCCCGATAGTAAGGTTCCGTTTCAGATTTATGTTGATATTTGCAATTGGATAGAGCATAAATTGGGACGCTTTAACCTGATAAAAGCCGGACGAAGGATTGGGGAGTCTACTTATAAATGCTTTATTGAAAATGGCATGGTAAATGAGAATAGTAAGCCCATTGAAATCATGCAAGCCTTAGTGGATTTGGCTAAAAAAGGTGTGCACGATCCTAAAAAGAGAGGGTGGGAGATTGTATCATCCAATGAGAAATCGATAGTGATGCGTAAAACGCAACTTTTCAACAAGCATATTCAGATTGGTCTTCTCGACTCGTTGATACGTAAGGCTAAAGTGTTTGGTGTTCAGGTTAACCTGGTTAAGGAACAAGCAAAAGGCGATGAGTTTGATGAGTATCTTATCTCTTGGTTGTAGCTTCTTTATACTCTTCCGCAGTTATTTGAGCCAGGTGTATGTAAATATTTAAAGTAATGACTCCTGCCAGTTGTTTGTCTTTTAAGTAGGTTTCCTTTTTCGATATTTGGAGCAAGTTTGCCATTTTCAATGGCAATGGCTCCGCCTTTTATAACATGAGTAGGCTCCCCTTTAATGTTGAAACCTTCCCATGCACTAATATCAGTATTTGAATGATGGCTTTTTGCAGATATTTTAGATGACTTGCTTGGATTCCAAATAACAATATCTGCATCTGAACCAACTGCTATTTCACCTTTCTTGGGGTATAATCCAAAAAGTTTTGCTGGTTGAGTAGAAAAAACATCTACCATCTTTTTTAGGCTGATTTTTCCAGCAGCAACTCCGTATGTGTACAGAAGTCCAAGTCTATGTTCAACACCGCCAGCACCATTTGGTATTTTTCGGAAGTCATCCTTGCCCTGCATCTTTTGTTCCATAGTGAAAGGGCAATGGTCGGTTCCAACTGAAGATATGTTTCCGTTAGCAATTGCTTGCCATAAGGTATGGTTATCCTTTTCTGAACGTATCGGTGGACTCATAACAAACTTTGCGGCATTGGTAAACTCCATTTCGTAAACCGACTCATTTAGGAGCAGGTATTGTGGGCAGGTTTCGGCATAAAGGGGCTGTTCGCTTTTTTGTGCTTGAATGATGTGCTTGACAGATTCCGAAGCCGAAACATGAACAATATAGAGGGGGCATTGCGTTTGGTCGGCAAGGTCAATAGCACGCCTTACCGCTAAGGCCTCTAAATGCGATGGACGAGATAACGCATGGTATTTTGGCGAGGTATTTCCTTGTTCGTAAAAGCTATTTCTTAGTTGCTCTATCTCGTCGCCTTTTTCACAGTGTGCCAAAACAATCCCACCATGCTTTGCTACTGCATGCATAACATGGTATAGAGCATTATCGTCGATGCCTATGCTATTCTTATAGGCCATGTAAATCTTGAACGAAGGGAATCCCATACCGATGCATTCCTCTATTTCATTCCCAATTTTTTTATTCCATTCAACAGGGCTAACATGGAACGAGTAATCAGCAAGGGAATCTTTAGCCTCTTCAATGCGTAGTTTAAGGGCTTCAACCATCGACTGGCCCCTTTGGGGCGTTACAAAATCGATAAGTGTGGTTGTCCCGCCATAAAGGGCAGCAATACTTCCTGAGTGGAAGTCGTCGGCTGAAAAACCTGCAGGGGTTGGAAGATGCATGTGAACATGAGGGTCGATACCTCCAGGAAAAACGAACAGACCATCGGCGTCAATAACCAGTTCAGATTTTACGTCAAGATTTTTGCCAATGGCTTTGATTTTATCACCTTCAATGTAAATGTCGGAAACTTTATCGGTAACCGATGTAATTATCCTGCCGTTTTTTATGAGAATGCTCACCTTTGTAAGGGTTATTCAAAAATCTTAAGAAAATGGTTGCCGCCCGATTCCGTGAATCCCATTCGGGTCAAGTACTTTTTGTGACTTTTACTACACGCCTTGGCCCAAACACGAGTAAAACCACTTTCGGCAAATTTATTGCTTAGCCAGTAGTAAACAAATTTACCATTCTTAAAATCACGATACTCAGGTAGCACATAATCAAGTTCAACCTCAATGGCTTTATCTTCATTTTTATGGGCAATAAATACACCTGCAACAGCCATATTTCGTAAAATCAAATAAACTAATGCTCCCTCGTTTGGTGTGTAGCTAAAATCAGGAAAATATCTATTTATATCTTTTTTGTGAAAATCTAAAAACCTTATCAAATACTTATTATAAGGGCTTACTTCTAATATTTCAAAAACATCTTTTTTTGAATAGATTAGTACAAGGTAGTAAGCATCTGTTAATACGATAATCCCATTAAGAATACCAACCGGCCATGCGCCAATTAAGAAACCATAAATCGAAAAAAGTAGTGCCCCTGTTAAGTTTATCCAGCGAAACTTAACTATTGAACTCATTGTCATCGACAGTGCAATGATTATAGATGCACTGTATCCAATCCATTCCAAAACTTGTGAACTCATCAGTAAAATTTATTTAGAAAAGCAAAGGTAAAGACAAATACACTAAAAAGAAAGTAGGTTTACAAACATCAAGCTAGAGTTAACATTTTTTGCAAATCAATATAAATATATTGCTAAACAACAACATTGTTATTTACTCAGATCTCCTGACTTCTAACTCTTCACTTTTAACTCTTAACTCTTAACTCTTAACTATCATTCTTATCCATTTTGTCCCAAAGCTTAACTGCTAATTTGCTCGATTCTTTAAGTATAACCTCTTCGTCAACCGTTACCAGCTTTCTGTTTTTAACAATTAGCTTTCCATTTGAAATAACATGTTCGATATGGCTTTGATTCAATCCATAGATAAAGTGTCCAGTGACATTTTCTTTTGTTACAGGAGTAGGGGAGTCGTAGTTTAGGACGATAAGGTTGTCGGGGCCATCGCCTTTAAAACCATTTTGTGAGATATATCGATGTGCATTTCTTAATCGCTGGTAAGCCAGAGCAGGACTCATGGGGTCGAAATTCTGACCAACAAAGTAGGCCGATTGCATGCTGCGAATCATATCGCTATGCATACCATCGGTTCCAAGCATGATATTTGATCCAAGGTTTTTGCTGCTAAAGTAGCCCACATTATTATTAAGATTGCTATCGGTGTTTTGAGCTATCCAACATGGTGATTCGCCAATCATTTTGCGTTCCTTATCGGAAAGGTGAAGGCAGTGTACAAGAATCGATTTGCTAGAATCAAGAAAACCGAAGTCCTTAAGCCTTTCAACAACAGTAGTTCCATAGTTTTCCATGCAGCTATCCTGGTCGTGCTTATCTTCTGCAACATGAATGTGAACGCCAGAGCTATGCTTTTGCATGATTTGTGAAGCCTCTTTTAGCGTTCTGTCGCTTAATGTAAATGATGCATGTAATCCTACCAATCCCTGATGGTTTTTCAGGTAGCTATTGGTTTCGTCTAAGCCTTTTCGGGCAATCTCGACTCCGTCGCGGTCGCTTACCTCATAGCAAAGCAGATGCGACACTCCAACCTTCTCAAACGATTTTGCCAGAATCTCAAGGGAACCATCAATAGCAAAAGGCGAGGCATGGTGGTCGATAACAAAAGTTGCACCTGCCTTGGCACAAGCCATGGCGGTTACCAATCCGCTGTACTCAACCATTTCGGGAGTAAGGCATTTGTCAAGAGTCCACCAAATGTATTTAAGGATTTCGTAGAAGTTCTCAGGTGATTTTTTAGGCGCGCCCATTCCACGGGCCAAAGCAGAGTAGGCATGATGGTGACCTACCACAAATGAGTGTGTTACGTATTTATTGGTACAATCTATAATTTCGTCTACCTCATTCTTGAATGTGTTGGCTTCAAAGAGGTCAACAGTGCCATTATTTACTAGAATATCGACATTTCTAATTTCTAAAGTCTCAAAATCTATATAGTTAGCGTTTTTAAGCAATATCATATCAAAAAACGATTTAGGTGTTACTTTTTGATTTCTTTTCGCATCATTGGCAGGCGGGTTCTTTTTGTGCCATCGTAGGCCCATAGGGCGTTTGCGATAGCAGCTGCAGTTGGAACCATTCCTATTTCACCAATACCTTTAGCGCCATATGGGCCAATTGGGTCGGGCTCTTCAATACCAATTACTTCAACCTCGGGCATTTGGTTGGCTCTAATTATGCCAATATCTTTAAACTTAAAGCTAACGGGGAATCCATCTTTCATGGGTAAATCCTCGGTTAGGGCATATCCCATTCCCATGTGAACAGCCCCTTCAATTTGCCCCTCAAAAAGCATTTGATTCATGATTTTACCAGCATCATGGGCTGCAATTACCTTAGCTAGCTTGCCTTCATCGTTGAGTATGGCAACCTGAGTGGCGTAGCCGTAGGCGAAGTGGATAACCGGTTTATCGGTTTTTGCCCCTGGTTTACAAGTCCAATCGCAGACAAATTTACCTCTGTAGGTTCTTCCTACAAGCTGTTCGAGGGTACCTTGGGAAAGGTCTTTTTTTAGCTCGCTTGATGCGTTGATAATAGCATTTGCCACAAGTGCTGTTGCTCTTGAGGATGTTGTCATGCCCGTAGGTATGCCTGCTGTAGTATCGACTATAACATCAATAATCTTGGGGTTAATACCAGTTTCCTGGTGAAGGGTTTGGATAGCCATGGTATGCACACCTTGTCCCATTTCGGTCCAACCATGGTGCACTTCAACTTTGTTTGAGCTAACTATTCGAATGATTACCTCGCTATCGTCAACCATACCGTTTCCTACACCGGTATTTTTAAGCCCGCAGGCAATCCCTGCGTATTTTGCCGACTGGAACTGTTCTTTTACTGCTAAAAGGGTTTTCTTGAGCCCAACTCCCTGTAGTTCCTGACCAGTTGCTGTTTTTGCACCATCCTCAAGGGCGTTATCGTAGCGTATTTGCCAGCGGTCAAATCCACCTTGTCGGCAAAGGTCATCAATACAACTCTCCATGGCAAAAATGACTTGTGGCACACCAAAGCCACGCATGGCACCACAGGGGATATTGTTAGTGTAAACCGTTTTGGCCGATATATCAACCGAAGGCACGGTGTAACCACCAGTAGCATGCCCCACAACGCGCTCCATTACCTTAGTTCCAACCGATGCATATGCTCCAGTATCGCCTATTGCTTCGAGCTTGAGTGCGGTAAACTTCCCTTTTGAATCACAGGCCAAACTCATTTTCATCCACACAGGATGCCTTTTGGGGTGCATTCTAATGCTTTCGTCGCGAGTTAGATGAAGCTTTACTGGCATTTTTGTAATGAAGCTCATAAGCGCAGCATGGCCCTGAACAGTAAGGTCTTCCTTCCCTCCAAAACCACCGCCATTTTGAACCTGTATAACATGCACCTTTTCTTCGGGTAGGTTGAGTATTTTGGCTACCTGCTTTCTATCTACATATACACCTTGACCTTGACTATAAATCTTTACTCCGTCTTTGTTTGGTAGGGCAAGGGCGGCCTCTGTTTCAAGAAATGCATGTTCAATTCTTTGCGTTTCGTAGATATCCGATGAAACGTAAGCGGCCTCAGCAAAGGCCTTATCAATATCACCAAATTTAATGGTGCAAGTCTCCAGAACGTTCGATTGGTTGGAATGTACCTGGGGGGAGTTTGGCTTTGCTGCTTCGTGCATATCGGTTACGGGCTTGTAAATCTCATATTCTATATCGATGAGCAGTGCAGCTTCTCGGGCAGCCTTTTCAGAAGTAGCTACAACCGATGCAATAACGTCACCAATGTAGTGGGTAACCTCGCCCTCAGCAATCATCACCGGCCAATCCTGAAAAATCAGACCAATGTATCGGTCGCCGGGAATGTCACTTGCAGTTAGGACTTTAACAACACCATCAACCTTTAGCGCTTTTGAAATATCTACTTTAACAACCTTAGCCTTAGGATGGTCAGAAAAACGCAGCGCGCCAAAAAGCATTCCATCGACAAACATATCATCAACAAATGGCCTAATTCCAAGCGCTGTCTCAATAGCCTGGTATTTTGGATATCGGTCTCCAATTTTGGCTTCGTGCTTTTGGGTGTCAACTTGCTTTCCGTTTAGCTCATCGAATGCGCTCTGTATGGCATCAACAATTTTTACATATCCCGTGCAACGGCAAAGGTTTGGAGTAATTGCACGAATAATATCATTGCGGGTTGCGCTCCTGTTTGAAAGCCAAAGACCGCGGGCTCTCATTATCATACCTGGCGAACAAAATCCGCATTGCACTGCCCCCTTTTGGGCAAAATGGTTTGAAATTACTTCCCTGAAATTATCGGGTAAACCCTCTAGTGTATATATGGTTGAGCCGTTAATGTCGGCCATTTTTATTCGACAGGCCATCTTAATGCTACCATCAATTTCAATGGAGCATGCACCGCAAACACCTTGACCGGAGCAACCATCCTTGGCTGCAGTTAGGTGTAAGTCGTTTCTTAAATAATCGAGTAGCGAGCGATTTAAATCGCCATTATACTCAACCTCTTTACCGTTTATATTGAACTTTACCATAATATTACAAAGATACAAAATTGATGCTCAGAAATATGATTTTTCAAGTATGAAAAGACGTTCAATTCATCCAAAATCAAAGAATACAAACTTTTATTAAGCCTATCAGTGTTAATTAATTAAAAGTATTATAATGCAAAATGCTTCATCAACACTCTTCCCTTTTTATCTTTTTTAACTTAACCTTTAACCTTTATCCATCTTCGCAGGACAAAGTCCTTTATCCTTTATCCTTTAACTTAACCTTAAATCCTTCTTCACCGAACACAGCCTAGAACTTTAAATCCGTCTTCGTCAGACACAGCTTTGAACTTTGAACTTTAACCTTTATCCTTATAGCTAGAAAGCTATATATTCATTTTACGCAAGGCCTCAATATTTGGTTCAATGGCATTTGGAATTGTAATTGCCTTTGATACTGCGTTAAGATCTTTAAGTCCACTTCCTGTAAGCAATACTACAACCTTTTGGTTTTTGTTAAACTGTTGGCGTTGGTAGTATTTGAGCATCCCGGCATAGGCAGTTGCAGCTGCGGGTTCAGAAAAAATTCCTGTATTGCGGGAAAGAATCATTGATGCCTCAATAATTTCGTTATCGGTTACTGAGAGTGTTTCCCCGTGATATAGGTTGATAAACTCCTTTGCCATGCAGAAATTCCTAGGAATATCAACCGAAATGGAATCGGCAATGGTACTGCTTGGGGTTACCAGAAAATCATCTCGTTTTAGGTTGTTTATCAGGTTAGAGCTGCCTTCAGTTTGAACGGCAACAATGGTTGGCATTTTGCTAATTAAACCAACGTTAAGCAGATCTTCAAATCCCTTGTAAACTCCTGAAATGATAACTCCATCGCCAACGGGAACAAAGATGTAATCGGGTATTTCCCGGCTTAGCTGATTAAAAAGTTCAAACGAAACCGTTTTTTTTCCTTCGATAGTTAACGGGTTAAATGCTGTGTTGCGATTATACCATCCAAATGCTTTTGTTGCCTCAATGCTAAGGTCGAAAGCCATATCGTAATTGCCATCAACGGGAACGATAGTTGCACCGTACATTACAATTTGGGTTAGCTTTGCTACAGGTGCGCTTTTGGGTACCATAATTATGGCTTTTTGTCCTTGTGCAGCACAAATCCCTGCAAGCGACGATCCTGCGTTTCCAGTAGATGCAGCCACAATTGTACTTATGCCATTTTCTTTTGCATACGCTGAAACTACCGACGAGGCCCTGTCTTTAAACGAAAAGGTTGGGTTTTGGGAATCGTCCTTTAGGTAAAGCTGAAAGGGAAGTCTTTTGCCATCAATGTCAGTAAAACGATATAAAGGTGTGTTGCCAACCTTTAGCATGGGCAAAGAATCAGGCGATATTATTGGCATTAAATCCCAAAAGTTGTTGGAAATAACCTTTTCCGCTGAACTTTTAAGGACATCAAAATCGTAAATTGCCTTCAGAACTCCCTTAGGTGGGGTAGTGGTAGTGTTCAATTTGCTACATTCTGGACAAAGATAAAGTTCAGGCGATGGCGAAAATTCTCTACCACAACCTGAACATTTAAGGGTGAACTTATCGTTCATGGTAATTGCTTACTTCTACTTTTTTAAAAGACCAACACGTTCGTTAAATTCTTCAATTAGTTCGTCCCACCTGTGGATTTGACCAAAGAGTTTAGGCCAAAGTTCACGGTCGTACCACATGCTGTTAAGGTCCTCTATTTCTTTTTCTTGCTGCTCAACCCAGGTGAAATATTTAAGGTTATGAATGGCTTTGCGGTCGTAATAGGTTAGCTCGTTCATCCAATCGGTTGATGCTCCCATAATGCATTTTTCAAAATCCTTAGCAGCTTGGATTTGTGAGTAGTTACCGCGTTCATCTCTTAGCTCTTCTAGCCTCGATTGATACATCTCGGCAGAATCGGTTGCAATGGTAAAAATTACATCCTCCGATGTTAGCTCAAAGAATTTGGCTGTTTTAATGGCAGAAAGCATGTTGCTTATACCAGAGATGCCTAAAAGGTGAAGATTGTTCGCTATTTCGGCAGGAACACCCGAATTGATGAGCTGTTTAACACCTTCGGGTTCATTGAATAACCTGAAAATGCGCATGCAATCCTCATCGTCGATAGCGGTAATCACATCGGTGTTTTTCACGTTGTGAATCCAGGGAACATGCTTATCGCCAATTCCCTCAATGCGATGCCCTCCAAAACCGTTTAGATAAAGGGTAGGGCACTGCTGTGCTTCCGATGCCACAACTTTTATATGCGGTGCAATGGTTCTTAGGTAGTCGCCAGCAGCGATTGTTCCGGCTGAACCAGTTGCAGAAACGTATGCCGCCATATTGTTTTTACCACCAAGAGAGTTAAACACCTCCTCAATGGCTTTACCGGTAATGTTGTAGTGCCATGCGGCATTTCCAAACTCATCGAACTGGTTAAATATTACGTAATCGGGTTTTGTTCTGCGAATCTCCCAACACTTGTCGTAAATCTCCTTAACATTCGATTCACAACCAGGAGTGGCAATAACCTCTGAACCTACATAGTCGCGAAGCCAGGTGAAACGTTCCCTACTCATCTCTTCTGGAAGGATGGCAACCGATTCGGTTCCCATTAGCTTGGAATCGAATGCCCCACCACGACAGTAATTTCCTGTTGAAGGCCATACCGCTTTTTGTGTTGTTGGGTCAAAGCCACCAGTAATAATACGAGGTGCTAAACAACCGTATGCTGCTCCCACCTTATGTGCTCCTGTTGGGAACCATTTGCCAAGCAAGAGTATTATTCGCGCATTTACACCTGTAAGTTCCTTGGGTAACTCTATATAGTTAACCTTACCAAAAAGACCACCCTTCTCCTTGGGTTCATTTTTCCATGTTATTCTAAAAAGATTAAGGGGATTGATTTCCCATAACCCAATATTTTTAAGCTGCTCCTTAATACTTTCGGGTATCAGCTCAGGGTTTTGCTGTTGTCGAAATGTAGGTAGAATGATACCTTTTTCCCGAAACCGTTTAACAGCATTTTCCAATGCTTTAGGATTGGTTACTCTGTCAATTATCTCTATCATAGTTGTAGTTGAAAATTTTTTATAAAGATAAATACTATATCTGAAGTTTCTATCAAAGTATATTAAAAAAGAAAAATGTGTAACTTTATTTTGATTTAAGTAGAAAAATATTATTTTTGCAAATGGTGTTTAATGATTTTCTATTTCAAAGCAAGTTACAACTTTGTTTTAAAATATTAAACTTACAGCTATGAGAGGAATCGATGAAATTGACAGAAAGTTGCTCAATATTCTTCAGGATAATAGCAGGATCACAATCCGTGAGCTTTCGGAAAAGTTGCATCTATCTACAACTCCCATTCATGAGCGCATAAAAAAGCTTGAAAGGAATGGTTATATAAAAAAGTATATAACGTTACTCGACCCAAAAGTTTTAGGGAAAAAGTTAACGGTTTTTATCTCAGTCTCCCTTTCAAGTCACACCAAGGAAGTGGTTGACGAGTTTGAAAATGAGGTAAAAAAGCTTCCTGAAGTTATGGAGTGTTACTACGTGTCGGGCAGTTTCGATTTCCTTATCAAGGTACAATGTTACGATATGGAAGATTACCACAACTTTGTGATTCATAAGTTCTCGGTAATAAAAAATATTACCCAGTTCTATAGCTCGTTTGTAATGTCGGAAGCAAAACAATCGTATAAATACGAGTTGTAGAAAGTTTATTTTATCTACTTTCGGTTAATGCTTTATGATAGATTTCATTAAGCATTGTGGTGGTTTTCGATATGCTGAAATTTTCTTGTATAAGTTTTGATATTTTTTCTGAATGAACCTTATATGATGTTCTATTAAGGTAGTAGTTCGAAAGCGTGGTTAAAATTATAGATTCGGTTGGTGCAACTCCATCTACGTTTACAAAATTATTCGAGGAATAGAATTGAAAGTTTTGTGTTGTAATTACTTCGCCCATTCGCTTATTGTTTGCTGATAATAGATTCGAGCCTCGAGCTAATGATTCTATAGCAACTCGTCCAACACCAACAACTAATTCTGGAAAAGTATCCAGAAATTCTAAATTTTCAATGAGTCCACTATATATAATAAATCTATCATTATACCTGATATTGGTGTCTTCAATCAAATGCTTGAGATTATCAACCTCTTCGCCTTCGCCATAAATTTTTAGCTTGATATTATAATGTTTACCCTTTAGCTTTATTATGGCATTGATAATAAGCTTAATTGTTTCAAAATGTCTTTTGTCTATTCGGCTAAAATAACCAATGGTAAAGGGCTCGATTTGTGGTTGTGTTATGGGAAGTGGTATTCCATTTGGAATAACAATCGATTTATGTCGAATTGAATTATAATTTTTAGAATTTTCCATTACCCTATTGCTAACAAATATTATTTGTTTTAAAAGTCGTTGTGAAAGGATTGAACGCAAGTCGTGCTTTGTCCTGCCGTGCACAGTGGCTATTACTGATGTGCGTGTCATCCATCCAGCAATACATGCTGATATAATAGGTAGTCGTTGGTGTGCATGTATAATATTTATTCTTTTAGTTAGGATGATGAAAACTATAACAGCAACATGAAAAAACAAAAGCTTGCTGGCGAACTTGGGTAGCTGAATATAGTTAACATGGTTGCTAAGCAAATGCATTTGCCTTCCACGTTGGGATAAGAGATAAACTTGTTGGCCAAGTGCAGCTTGATGATTACAAAGTTCTCTTACATGGTTTTCTGCCCCACCAAAATCGAACCGGCCAACAATCTGTAATATGCGCATTAGATGAATAGCATTTAAGTTGCTAATTAAAGTAATTACTTTATGTCACATTAAATGTTTGTTCATTTATAAAGCATTTCAGGTTCCGGATACAAAAATCCAGATTCCATATTCGAAATTTAGGATTTTAGAATATGGATTCCAAGTTCAGGGGCCTTAACTATTGGTTAGTTTAGGTGAAATAAATAACCAAGCAAATCTGCTTAATCTGAACTTTTAATGTTCCAAACTTAAGAGCTGCCACTCCCTCAGATTTATCAGCATGACAAAGGCATTCTGCACCCTACAAAATAACTTATTCCTATAACTTCTTTTAATTTCTTCAAACCTTTCTGTTTCCTTTCGAATATTTTCGCTTTGTTCCGACAAATTCTTTAAGCTGCATTCATTCCCCGTAATGGGTATACTCTTTAAACACCCATCACCTGTTTTGCTCCTTCCAAAATCACGCTCATCTCTGCAGCATGTTGAAATTGGATTTGCCTAACGCAAGGTGTTAACGCTTTTGCTTCATTAAGTTTAAAGGTTTTCTTATCGAATCGGGCATATACATGGTCGGTTTCATAGATATACTCTTCGGTGGTTTCGGTTAGAGTTTTTATGCCACCTTTTTGTTTAAAAATCAGAACGTTTCTGTCTTTTAACAGGCTTAACATGTAGCCCTCTTCATTCTCTTTAAACGATTTTATGGTAAGGTGAAATTTGGGTTTATCCATGTATGGTGCACCTTGAGTAGGACAGAACGTTGAGCAGTTTCCACATTCGTTACAGAAATTGGCTATGTTAAGTATTTGAACCTCTTGCTTGACCTCAAAGGTAAAGTCGGGTTGAATCTCAGTGGTTCCATCGGAACCAACCAGTACCTTCTCAAGCTGAAACCGAACGGGTTTAATGGTGTAGGCAAAGTTTGCCATATTGGGGCAAACGGTGGTGCAGATATTGCACACCTCATCGCAGTGTAAGCATCGAGAACTCTCTTTGGTTATGGTGTGCACATCGGGGGTTTGGCTGACCAGGTTGAAAGTTCTGCTCAGCTTAGCCGAAGGCTCTTTGTGGGTGTAGCCGTACTTCCTTTCGGTACGTTTTATCATTAGCTCGCGGTAGCTATGTTTTTTGTCAGGTATAGGCGATTCTAGCTTGGATAATCCGCTATTGGTTATTATCTGCTCGGCAGCTTTTCGACCATCTCCTATTGCCTTAATTGCAGTTGCTGCACCACGAAGTGCGTCGCCACCAATGTAAACATTGCCAATTAAAGTTTTGTAGTTGCGGGTATCGGCTTTTAGCAGTTCGGTAGGCACAAAATCGATATCAAGAGCCTGTCCAACAGCTGGAATAATGGTATTGCATTCAATCTGAAACTCTGAGCCTTCAAGTTTTACTGGTTTTGGTCGTCCCTTTGAGTCGGTGCCTTCTAGCTTCATCTTACTGCAAAGTAAGGCTTTAACCTTTCCGTTCTCGGCAATCACCTTTTCAGGACTAGCAAGCTCAATGATTTCAACACCTTCTGCAATTACGGCCTTAATCTCTCCTTCATCGGCAGGCATTTCGTTTATGGTACGTCGATATACAACGGTTACCTCGCCGTCGGGCCCAACAAGTCGGTGAGCAGTTCGGGCTGCATCCATGGCAGTATTACCACCACCAATAATAACAACTTGTTTGCCTATATCTTTTATCTCACCACTTTTAACCCCGATTAAGAATGTTAGCGGGTCGATAACACCTTTGGAATCTATTCCATCAATTTGAAACGGCGCCGATTTTTGAGCACCTGCTGAAATGTACAAATAATTGTATTCATCCTTAAGCTTGCTAAACTCATCGCGAGTTACTTTATGGTTATAGGTGATTTTAACACCAAGCTGTTCAATCCTGCTAATATCCTTATCGATGGCCTCATCGGTTAATCGGAAACCAGGGATAGCATAACGAACCATTCCGCCAGCTTTCGATTTGCTTTCAAAAACATCTACCTTAAAACCATGAAGGGCTAGATAGAACGCACACGATAGCCCCGATGGTCCAGCTCCTATAATGCATACCTTTTTCCCGTTTGGCTGTGGTGCCGATAGTTTAATATCTGCATTTTCAGCAATAAAGCGTTTTATATCACGTATTTGTAAGGAGTTATCGTAGTTGATACGGGTACATTTATTCTGACAAAGGTGGTCGCAGACCATTCCAGTAGTGTTTGGAAAAGGGTTGGTTCGCAGAATAACCTCAAGCGCCTTAGGGTAGTTACCCTCTGAAGCAAAATGCATGTAGGCAGGAATATCCTGATTGGTCGCACAGGTATCGACACAAGGTGCTGCTATGCAGTCGAAGTAATCGAGTTTGCGGGCAGTTTTTATTGACGGAGACTTAAAGTTCTCATTTTGGTAACGCTTGTTCGATAGCGTTTCCTCGGCATATGCATTTAGGTTTTCAAGTGCATGATCGCCAGATGGCCAAGATATGTTGTTGTCACCAAAGCTGTCCTTTAAATTGCTGATATACTGTTTTAAGCGACCATAGCCACCAGGTTTAAGCAAATCCGACGATACCGTGACTGTTTTGAACCCACATCCCATGACCTGTGAAATATTAAAAGTATCAGCTCCTGCTGAGAATGACATGAGTAGCTTGCCACCAAATTCATTCTGAAGCTTTTTAGCCAGGTTGATGGATATCGGATGTAAGGCCCTACCGCTCATGTACATCATATCGACATCTGATGGGAAAACATGTTTATTATTAACACTTTCGAGAGTGTTTGTCAGTTTTACGCCAAAGAACAGGTTGAGCTTTTCGGCATCAGCATTAAGGGCTTTAATTAGCTTAAGCGCATCGGGGTATTTCAGGTCGTGCTCAAAAGCGATATCAGGGACTTCGGTTTTAAAATCCAGCTTGTGGTTTAGAATTTCTCTCAGTTTTTCGCTTCCTAAAAGGGTTGGATTTAGCTTTACGAATGTGTGTAGCTTTCTTTCGGTAAGCAGATAGCGTGCAATATCTTCAATTTCGTTTGCCGGACAACCATGCATGGTTGAAAGGGTGATGTTATCGGAAAGCTTAGTGGGGATATGAACCTTCTTAATTTCTGGATATAAATGGCTAATCTTATCAACCATCTCGTTAATTTCAGTGGCAGCATTTGACATCTTGTCCAAAAACCATTGGACATTTGGCTTTTTGATACCTTCCAGGTTATAGCCAACGCTCATGTTGAATATGGCATTTGGGCTATCGCCAAAGCCAAGCTTGTGGCTTAACAGATGAATGATAATCCAGGCTTTTAGATACTCGTTGAAACTCTCCTCAACCTTAAGTTCCTGCGACCATTCGCAGTTGTATCCTTCGTCCTGCATATCGATACAGGGTTTTGCTATTTCCAGCTCATCGAGCGTTTGGATGGTTTTAAGTTCAATGTAACGGGCTCCCATTAACCAAGCCACAATTATGTTTAGTGCCATCTGGGTATGTGGACCTGCTGCAACACCAATAGGCGTATCAATTTGCTGACCAAAAATGTTAGCTGGCAATCGGCCATGATTTGGGTTGAAAAAGAGTTCGGCAGGATAGCCAAAAATGCTGTTATTCCTTTCAAATTCTTTTAGAATTATTCCAAGAAGTCGATCTACAGGTATAGGAGAAAATTTATCACTCATTTTTAATAGATTTTTTACAAAACTAAAAAATTCAATGCACTATGTTAACTTTGTATGGATTTATGTTGATAATTAGTAAAGAATTTTATTGTATAGCTAAATGAAAGAAAATTTTTCCGCCATTATTCTTGCTGCTGGCTATTCTGGAAGGATGGGGCACCACAAGGCATTACTACGATTTGATCCAAAAAGATGCTTTGCTCGAAAAATTGCTGATGAATTTATTGCTTTTGGTTGTTCTAATGTGATTATGGTGACTAACCGCTTGGTAGTAAATGAAATAGAAAGTGGTGATTATGGTTTGGATGACATAATCGTAGTAAATAACTCAAAACCAGAAGTTGGTAGGTTTTACTCGCTTTACCTTGCGGCTCAAAACATTCCATCTAACAGCTATGCTTTCATTGTAAATGCCGATAATCCATTTGTTACACCGATAGTGTTAAAGCATTTATGGGACCAAAGAATGGAAGCCGAGTATATTTGCCCTGCCTACCTTGGAAAAGGTGGACATCCAATTCTTATTTCACCAAAAATAATAAGTGATATAAAATCCAAAACAGATTTTGATGTAAATCTTAAGGAGTTTTTAAACATATTTACTAAGCATTATGTTAATGTTGATGATCCAAGAATTCTTGTCAATATCAACTCTCCCGATGATTACCAAAACTATTTTAAGATAGTTAGATAGGTTTCCTTTAAAAATGATTTTAGTTTATTCTCGGCCTAACAATTATCGAGAATAAACTGCGGCTAATAGATTTAACCACAGTGAACTAGCAAAACTGCTACTATGAGTATATGCTCTCGTCGAACAGTGAACACGATTCTGGTTTTGTAAATCGTTTACAACGTGGCTGACAGTCGACACAAAGGTTTATTGCTTCGTTGTTTTGTGCTTTAGCAGCCCAGTCGGGGTCGGTGAGCATATCGCGCCCAATGGCTACCATATCAACCAAACCTTGCGACACAAGTAAATTAGCCCTTTCAGGTGTTTTGATTTGATTAACTGCTATTACGGGTATATTAACATGCTTCTTTATTTGGGTGCCCATGTAAACAATTTGGTTAAAATCAAATCTTGCAGGTAGTTCTGGTTTAATACCTGTTGTACCGCCATGCGAAACATGAAGGTAGTGAACACCATATTGCTCCAAAAGTTTTGAAATAGCAACGCCATCGTCAAGGGTGGGGGAGCATCCGGCAATGCGGTATCCAATTATGAAACTTTCTGGAATGGTAGATTTAATCCCATCAATAATTTCCTTAGCAAGCCTTAATCTGTTCTCATGTGAACCTCCATAGCTATCGGTTCGGTGGTTAATTGCCGATGTGGCAAACTGATTAAGCAGATATCCATGTGCCCCATGTAGCTCTACACCGTCGAAACCAGCCTGGTAGGCTCTTTGAGCAGCCTGAATAAAATCGTTTCGTAGCTGAATAATCTGCTCCTTCGACATTTCGGCAGAATATTCTTTCTCATTATCTATGGATGGCCCGTAAGCAAATTTGCATAATCGCTTGTGTGTTAAAAGTCCTGCGTGGTGTATCTGAATTAATGCAACCGCTCCTTGCGATTTTATAGCCTGGGCAATCTCAGCCAGCTTATCGATATGGCTATCGTCCCATAAACCAAGCTGGTAGCTAAAAATTCGTCCATGTGGTTGAACGCAAGTAGCCTCAACAATAATAAGTCCAGCACCACCTTTGGCAATTCGTTTGTAATGCACAACATGCTTGTTATTTGCAAAACCTTCCTTATCGCCCCAACCAAAGTTTACAATAGGAGGTAGAACCACACGGTTCTTAATGGTAATGCCATTTATCTGAATTGGTGTGAAAATATCCATAACATTTAATTTTTCCCAAAGATAATAATTGTAGTAACAAAGATGTTGTTTGCAGGAGTTAGCAATGATACCGTAAATTCAACAAGCAAATGCGACACAATTAAAGAACTCTGTTTTTGGAGTACTAAAATGCAAAGTCTTCCTTGGTCTTCTGTTTATTTTATGTTGTACTTGTTTCACAAAATCTGAATCAAAGGTATCAAAATTTGATTTTTTAGGGATGTACTGTCTTATTAATTTATTAGAGTACTCACTTAATCCTCTTTCCCAAGAAGAATATGGATGAGCGAAGTAAAAGTCAGCCTGCAATTTTTTCGCTATTTTTTCATGTCTGGCAAATTCGGAACCGTTATCACTGGTTATTGATTTTACGCTGTTCTTATAGGGCAGTAGCATTCTAATTACGGTATTAGCAAGTCCATCTGCATCTTTACCATCCTCCAATTTCCTTATTAAAATCATTGATGTTTTTCTTTTAACTAAAGTTACCATTGCTCCTTTATTATTCCTCCCAACAATTAGGTCAATCTCCCAATCACCAAAACGCTCCTTGTTGTTTATTACAGCAGGCCTATCGTCAATGGAAATCTTGTTTCTTATAACCACATGCTTCCCTCCAACAGGGCGATTGCGGTGTTTTAGCTTATGCCGCATATGCTTATGCAGCTCTCCTCCGGCCTGTTTATCTGCCCTTATGTACTGGTATATTCTTTCATGAGATACCATTTCAATCCCATTTCTATCACAATGTCCCTTTATTTGCTCTGGCGACCACTGCTCTTCTTTTATCCAATTGTCTATCTTTACTTGCATGCTTGTATCAAACCTGCGATTCTGACAGAAACGCTCTTTCCTCTCTTCCGCTAACTCGTTAGCAGAATCAGGATTATAAGCACCTCGCTTGCTACTATTGCGACTTATTTCACGATAATTAGTGCTCTTGTGAACTTTTAAAGCCCTGGCTATTGCACTTTTTGTTTTCCCGCAATCCAAATACGCTTTTAATGCGTATCTTTGCTCCAATGTCAAATGCTTCATCCGTATTTTTTTTTGGCGAAAACAAAGGTCGAACATTTGCATTAAGAGAGAAAATACTTTTTAGTTTTTCTCTCTTTCTTTAATTTAAATTCTTTTCTTGTCGTTGCCTATTGATAATCAGAATAACTTTTTTAACGCTTTGCTAAAAGTTATTTCCGATTATCAACAGACCATCATCATCATCATTCAAGAATTTTTTCGCATTTACTAATTGAACTTTCATACGGCAGGAGTTGGAAGTCTTTGTAATGCCAAGCTTGTCGAGGCATCTCTACTTGAGGAATATGAGGAAGTTAGAGGAAGTTAGAAGAAGTTAGAGGAATTTAAGAGAATGACACGGAATGATACGGAATGACACGGAAATATTCGGAATGTATCGGAAGATCATATGACAATTCTTGAATCCGTCTAAGCCGGACACAGCCTTGAATCCATCTTCGCCGGAAAATTCTGAAATCCGTCAATGCCGGACAAGTCTTGAATCTGAAATCTGAAATCTTGAATCCGGCAAAGCCGGACAAGCTCTTGAACCTTGAATCCGTCTTAGCCGGACAATTCTGAAATCCGTCAATGCCGGACAAGTCTTGAATCTTAAATCTTGAATTAATGTCATGCTGAACCTGCCAAAGCCACGTTTGTTTCCCCTTCTTTTGCCTTGATGCAAAAGAAGCAAAAGATCAAGGCTGAAAAGCCTGTCCCGATGGGTGCCCCGTGGGCGTGCCGGCCACGCGGCGCAACTCACCATGCCTGCGGCATGCCTCAAACAGCGCCGCTTTCTTTGCCCAACGCAACGACACGCCAACGACCCATTTACGAAACAGCCTTTTATGCCGGTTTTTTCCTGAGCGGCGGTGGTATACGCACGGATTACAACCGACCGAAGGAAGCTCACCGAAGGTAAATTCACGCTAGCGAAAGGAAAAGCGCACGCGTCCAAAAAAAATGCGCGCGAACAAGTGGAAGGTCAGGCGCAGTCCCGCTTTGCGGAATAAACTCTGCTGCTGATAGTCCGACGGCGGTGCAACCGCCACAGAACACGGTTCGTTTATTGCTTTTTATAGCCTTGGCTAAACTGGGGGTAATGGTTACATTAGACTTTTATATATTGCAATGAGTTCCTGCATTTCCTTAATGTCGCAATCTTTCCATCTTTCTATGATGTATTTAGCTTTTCGCCTGTCTAATACATATTTCAAATATTTTTTTTCCTTATTCAACTCAAAAAATTCTCCATATTTTATATCTTCAAGCATGTATCCCCATTGTTCTCCATCGCTAGCCATTTGTTTAATCTCCAATTCACCCATGAACATAATTGAAAATTGAAAAAAAAAGAATCTATCATCAGGATATTCTCCAAATGGACAAGTTAGGCATGTTTCCCATATTCTAGACCAATCTATCTGTGGCTTAACAATATTTCTATCATAATCTAACTCGCTAATAATTTTATCTATGATTTTTTTATTTTTATCGTTCCGTCTTTCAATTAATTTCTTATAAAAAAAATCAGCACAAACATTGTAGCAATAAAGGTTATATTGTGTTCTATTAAACACCTCTCTATTAAAGATCCTTTTAACGATCAGGCTATCCTTTTTATAAATTTCAATAAGCTCATTTATCATAAATGGTGCTTCCAGAATTCCTACTTCATCACGAGAATAGTTATCAACTATTTTTTTATCATAGTCTGCCACTGCCTGACAAAATGAAAAATTGACGGCAAGTACGAATAAGATAAGTAGTTTGGTTTTCATATTTAAATTGTTTTTGTTATTATAACTTGTTTAACAACCTTCTCAATACCTTTGTTCCTTTCCTTTATTTCTGCTTCACGCAGTCTTACCCAATCTAATATTTCTTTTGTAAAATCTAATGATTCCTCAATTGTATTGTTCCTTCCTAATTTAAATCTATCTTCATAATTCAAATCCTTATTAGGTTCATTTGGCATAGGCAAAATACACCCCATTGACCATCCCTTTGCATCGTCACGTCCAGCATGTACCAGAACCCCTGATCTGCCATCAGGTACTGCTGATGTTATTCGCAATGAATAGTTTTTAGGGCTATTTACTTTGTATACTTTTGTGTTTATTTCGAAATTATATATTCCTTCAGCTATACAATAGCAATCGTAAGGTATTGTATTATCACCACAGGGCGTTTTACACTCGCTATCATTCCCCCTGGGTAATTCTACTGTGTAACCACTTATTACTCCATCATCGGTTTTTAATGTGCCCACAGTTGAATTTATACCTGTACTTGTTCTTGTTATATAAATCCTAATAGTATCGCTTGCCTTTAAGTTATACAAATACTTTTCAAACTCCATTCGTTCATTTTTTTTCACAACAATTTCAATCCTCATGGTTCCTGTTGGCTCCTTTGTATCGGCGTAGGGTGGTGGATTTTTCTTAGTCTGAAGTTCATGAAATTGATACTTAACATAGTTAACATTATTTTTTGTATATGTAGTTTTACTTGATTCAGAAGGATCAATGCTATACCTTGGTCTTTCACCGGGTAGTGTTACATTACTACCTGTACTTGTAGTTAATGTAGCAGTTGACTCTTTATCCTGAAAAATATTAAAACCAGTTGTGCTCACTTTTAAATAGCTGAACAGCTTTCCTCCTAGCTCTATATCTGTTGCTTCTGCTAGTCCAGTTGCTATTTTCATGGATATTTCTTTCAATTTATCTCCATTGCCTTTTCTTATCT
The DNA here is from genome assembly GCF_013265555.1 of Tenuifilum thalassicum. Taxonomy (GTDB): domain Bacteria; phylum Bacteroidota; class Bacteroidia; order Bacteroidales; family Tenuifilaceae; genus Tenuifilum; species Tenuifilum thalassicum. The sequence continues at coordinate 1,537,395 of NZ_CP041345.1, forward strand.
GGTTAATATAGTCAATCATTATTGGAATAAATAGAGTCTCAAACATCGCCCCCTCCTCCATGCCGTCGAACAGCCCGGTGGTGGACTGGGGGTTGTGTATTTGATCCCATTGGGGTTTGAGCAGGTGGGTGTACCTGTCGGCAAGCGCCGGGGAGGTTGGGTAGTCCATAAGGTTACCGGTTGTTCCTTGGGGTAAAGTTACAAAATTTTTCTCACTGAAGGTGTGGCGGATCTTGAAAAGGGATTTGAAGAAGTTAGAGGAAGTTAAATAATGAAGTTAGAGGAAGTTAAAAGAATGATTCGGAACGATTCGGAAATAATCGGAAGGATTCGGAAGATTTGAGACCGTGTTTAGTTTTTAGTTTTTGGAGTTTCGATTTTTTTTGACCTCACCCCCTGCCCCTCTCCTGAAAAGGAGAGGGGAGTTAAGCCTCCCCTCTCAGGGATGGTTTGGAGGGGTCCTTGGAAGGAAGAATGATTCGGAATGATTCGGAGATATTCGGAAGGAGTCGAAAGTTCACAACACAAGAGTAGCAAAACCACAAAAACATATACACATGTCGGCCAAAATAGTCTGAAAAAATTAAATTACCGTTTGATGATTCGTATTTTTCTCTTACATTTGATTTAAGAGATAAAATGCTAAACATTTCGAATATAAACTATTTATGGCAAACTAAAGGAGAATAGAACATTACAATATGAAACTATTTACGATAGATAAAGATGGAAAGTTTGTTCAATTCAAGGAGCAAGAATTTAAAGAGGAAAATAAAGAGGTTGATTTGGAAATGCTACTTGAAAACAACCCTGAGTATTTCTTTGATAATTCCAAAATTCTTATAATTGGCAGACAAGTTACAACAAATCTGAATACATTCATTGATTTGCTTGGAGTTGACCAGTACGGAAATACCGTTGTGATTGAACTGAAAAGAGGTAAAACACCAAGGGAAACACTTGCACAATTGATTGAATACGCTTCATTTATTGATAATCTTGATTATGACCAATTAAACGAAATATTTCAGGACTATTCTGGAGAAGATGCAAACTTAGAAGATTACCATCAAGAATATTACAAATCGGTTTCAGCTGATAAGGTATCATGGAATAAAAACTCTAAATTAGTGATTGTTGCATCCAGCATATCACCTGAGATTAAACAGACAGCAATGTACTTGAGAAAAAAAGGACTTGATGTTTACTGTGTTGAATTTAAATATTTCGTCAATAACGCAGACGATAAAATGATTTCGAGCGATTTTATTGTTGGAGACGAAGAATTTATAAGGACAAGAATTAGTTCATCTGCTCAACTTCCAAAAACCGATAAAGAGAAATTCTTAACATCATTGGATAAAAATGGAAAATTACTCTTTGACTCATTGTTCAAATTTGCAGAGCAAGAAAAGCTTATTTTTCATTGGGGGTCAAAAGGATTTTCACTAAATAAAACTTTTACAAACGGATTTGTTGGCTTATGTTTTGGCTATCCACCGAATTCGATTTATAAACAAAGTATCTATACTGGATTTGAAGAGATTAGTAAAAAGATAAACAATGCGGAAGCCGTGATTGATTTCTACAAATCGGAATTAAAAAATTTGGAAAGTTTGAACAAGCAAAAACAAATCTAAAATGGGTGATTAACAAAGAAATCAAGACTCCTGACATTGAAAAATATTTAGGTATTTTAAAACGAGTGATTGAAAAAATAGAAACAGAAGGATTAAAAAGTGAATAAAGCTCAGCCCATAACATGTGGAATTTTTATTTGCTGGTATAGTGTGTATTTAATCGGCACCACTCGTTTCAAAAGCAGTTGTTAAATAATACAGAAATGCTTCAAAATCGGCAACTAACCATACAGCCAACAGATAGCAACAAAGCAAAGACAAAACCTAAATCAATGAATATTATTGAGATAAAAAATGAATTAGAAAGAATTGATAGATTAATAAGATTAAAAGCAACGGGCAGCCCTAAAGAATTGGCTGATAAACTGGGTGTTTCTGAAAGACATGTTTACAGAATTATTAATCAACTAAAAGAAATTGACTGTCCGATTTATTTTGATAAAGACAGGTGTAGCTATTGTTATCGTGATGAAGGAAAATTAATTTTTAAATATTCGACTAATGAGTTGGATAACAGCATTAAGGACAAAACAAAAGGAGGCCAAATGAAAAATAATTTCAATATAATATCCACTGACGGTATATGTCAGTGGGAGGGTATTTCTTTGTAGTGATAATTTTTTTAGTAATCAAAATTTATTTTCAATGAAGAAATTAAAATTAAATGCTTTAGAAGCCAAGGAAATGGAAAGTGTAAAAGGAGGTTACATTTACATTGATTGTTTTCCACATATGAGTTGTGGTTGTGGTTGCTATTACGCTAATAATGGAGGCTCATCTACAGAAGCAAATGCAAGTGCAAATGCTAGCACTGGTTTACATTCTCCTCTAAGAGATGGAGATACTGTAGAAATACGCCCATGTCCTGAGAATTAATTAAAGTGTGTATTAAAAGCTGATTGGATTCATAAATCCAATCAGCTTCTTACTTTAAAATAAGAAATAATTAAATGCCAAAATTTGTGAATTATAGACTATACAACACCATGAAAAGTAAAAATATTAATATTTATTTATATTTATTTTATAACTATTAATCTTTATTCTTGCAAAACAAATACTGAAGTTAAGTTAATCAGGGAAAAAGTATTTCAATAATTATTAAAAATAACCACATCGAAGTATCACAAAAACATAAATACATACAATGATACACTAATCTATTATTTCCCAGAAACTATTTCTGGTACATACCATGAAAACACAAACCTAATTATAGATTCTCTTTTTTGCATTTGATGCTAATAATAATAAACTACCGGTAAAGAAAAATGGGAAGAATAAATTCATCATTTCAAATGCACGAAAACTAAAAAGGCTATACTACAAAATAAATAGGTCAGATTATAATACATTTAATTTACTATCAAAAGGTCTTATTATATCTGATAATCTTTGGGTTTTGAATTGCAATGTACTAATAGGTAGTTTTTAGGGACGAGCACAATAGTATTTCATTAGAAATTATTAAAAATAAAAAGTTTGATAACATTTCTAATAAGAATGTGATTTCTATTAATGATACTGTTGATATAATAGAATTTGACAATTATAAAGATTTAATTAACTCCCCTGTTATTTATTCTTCAACATATAGTTTAGATACAATTAGTATTAGCAATTCAAAGTTCAATATTTATACACATTCTAACCAAGGCAATACTTTTAAAATAAAAGAAATAGTTTCACCAGTAATTAAAACAGTTTTTAAAGAGCTCAACTTTCTTAACATTGAAGAATATACATTTACTTTTATTTTTAACTCAGAGGTTAATCCTGATATTTTAGATTTTGCTGCATTAGAACATCCAAATTCATCAGTATATTTAATGTTCTCAACACCTGATTTCTCTAACAAAGAGGATAGTGTGAATTTTTGTTTAGATATAAAACATATAGTTGCACATGAAATACTTCATTTATTTACTCCAATTACATTTAGCGATAGCAAAGTTGCAAATCATACACTTTCAATGTCTGGACACTTATGGCTGTATGAAGGATTCGTAGAATATCAATCTTTAAAAATATTATTAAAGAATAAAATAATTTCATTGGAAGAATTTTTAGATGTATTAGAACAAAAATTGAGAAATATAGAGGCTTGCAACATTCTGGCTATAAAGTTACTTGTCTGATGCTAGTAGAAATATCTTCAGAAAATCATATTTACCATTATTTTACAACCGTGCTGCAGTGTTGTGTTTTTACTTGACATAGAAATTACTCATTTATCAAAGGGAAAACAAGATTTATTTTCAATGTTAAAAAATATATATTCTGTAGCTAGCCACTTTAATGAAGACTCCCTCTTTAATAAAATGAATCAAATTACTCCTGGTATTATTAACTTTACAAATACGTATATCGTTGATGACATTTATCCAGATATAAGAACATTTTTATCAAAAGCAGGCTTTAATTATTCAAAAGTAATAAAAGAATATGGTTATTATTTTCCTATAAAAATACTGGAAATTAAAGATAGTTCTGTAATTATTTCGTTTTATGAAACAGTAGTTCCTTTTAAAAGAATGAACAAGTTGAATTAGTTGAAATAAATAATCACCAGATATCCTCTTTATCCTTTTCGTTTTTGTACCATAAGTACTTAGAAACTCAAAAAGCATTTAACATCAAATATTTAAAAGATGGAGAACTGCTTTCAACAGTAGTAAAGCCCATTGCTGTAAGAGTTCCAAGTGTTCCCTACTATCCTAATATATCAGTTAATAAATTTATGACTTCCTCTCAGAAAGTAATATATAATAAACTTTTTGAACAAAAATAATAATGAAATCGACTTATTTATTTCGGACGAAATCAGGGAATTACTATCTTTTTGATAAAAAGCAAAAAGTATATACAAGCATAACAAAAGATGCATATAAAGTTTATTCTAAAATTGAAAATAGAAATGATTTTCAGGGAAAAGAAATGGATATTGATGAATATAGTTTCTATAGAAATAAATATTATTGGTTAAAAAACAGGGTTACTTTAGTGATATTGATACTAAAACAAAGTTTTCGGGAAGAATAGATGAAGATTTTGTTAAATATCAACTTGCCAATCTAAAGCAATTAACCTTTGAGGTTACAGACAAATGCAACTTAAATTGCACCTATTGTGCATATGGTCATTTATATGGAGATTATGACCAAAGAAAAAGTTCTTTTTTAAGTTTTTATGATGCTAAAAAAATAATCGATTTTTTAGTACCTTATTTTAATTCTGAATTAAATAAATCTTCTAGCAGTACATTCTATATCAGTTTTTATGGAGGTGAACCATTATTGGGGTTTAACTTCATAAAGCAAGTTGTAAGTTATGTTTCCAAACTTAGAATTAATAGAACAATTAAGTTCTCAATGACAACTAATGCTTTACTTCTTGAAAAATATATTGATTATTTGGTTGAGCAAGATTTTAACCCAAATTAAGCAGTAGAAATTTTGAAAGGTAGCTGTACTGAATTTGAAGTATTCCATAATCCTGTGAACCATTTCCTTCTTTGTTTAGCCAGCGCTATTTTCAAGATGTATTTCCCTTTGTGCTTCTGGAAGAATGCGCCTATAGCAAAATTTTTATAGCGCAAGGTTGACAAAGTATGTTGAACCTCCGATTTTAGAATAAACATCCTAAATAATGACATTATATTATATGCGAACATTGCAACTGTTAACGCAGCTTCTGTCGCATAAAAATCTTTCAGGTTAAAGCTGTCAAATCCAAAATCCTCTTTTAATTCTTTTATTCTATTTTCAGAATCAGCTCTTTGCCTGTATAGCCTCCATATTTCGGCAGGTGCGAGATCCATATTGGTAACATAGGCGCTGTACCTATAGCGGTAATAAAAAGATGTCCCCTCAAATAAAGACAACATCTTCCCCGCTGCTTTGGGGCGCTCCTTGATTCTTTGTCTAACTATTACCAATCGCCTTGGCACATCCCATTCCGGGCTTTGGTACTCTGTATCGCATATTTCTATTCCTTCGTCAATTTCAAGCCAATTTTGGTCGAGTGCCACCATCTTCTGAATTGGAAGGTAAAAGCGAACTGCAATTATGTAGTTCATAACCTTCTGCTCTAAATACTCTAAGACTTCCTTGCTGTAAAATCCACTATCTAAACGAATTAAACCTACAGTTTTCCCTTTTAGCTTTTCAAGGGTGTCTTCTAAAAAAGCTTTAAAGTTATTAGAAGCAGAAGTATTGCCACTCCTTAACCAAAAATTGCAAACCAGTTTTAAATCGTTTACAAAAGCAATTAATGGGTGATGCGATTTTCTACCGGGTTTCTTTGGATTATATCCCCTTTGTGCTCCTTCTTGTAAATCTCCATAGCGAGTTAAAATACTTGAATCACAATCAAGGGTTAATCGTTTAAAATCAACGCTCTTAAATACCATGCTAAATAGCGTATGAGACAAGTTGGAGCTTCGTTCCATGTCAAACTTCCTGAAAAAGCGTTTGTAGGTATCATTTGCTGGCGTTCTTTTCCATCCGAAAATCTTGCTTAAAACCTTATCATGGCGTGTAATCTCGGTATGTAAAAAACGGTTGGCTCCACACCAAATACTTACCATAAAAGCTTCGATTATATCAATTGGTGAGTAACCATTATTGGAACTTGGAAAGGGTAAATAATGACAAGAAGAAAGTTGGTCTCTTACACCCATTTTGTCCATCATATTACGCAAAAAGCCTAAACCTGACCATGGCGTAATCTCTTTGTTGGTAAAGCTTATATCGAATTTCATGTACCAAATTTAGCTATTGCTAAGCAGTAGAAAAAATCCTATTGCTTAATTTGGGGTTATTGCTTTTTTCAGCCTTGGCTCAACATAAAACAACAAAGAACTCAGGCACAGCCTGTAAGAATGGTTGGACGCAGGTACGCTTCGCTAACCTATGCCCAACTTAATGTGCTTCCTTATTTAGTTACAGCCTCGGCTCAACTGGGGTCGAGAAAAAGTCTTAGGATGCTTAAAATTCAATAAAATCTTTCTCGTTTGTAGTGCTTTTATAAAGACTATCGAAATAACTATTTCTAACATCCTTAACACCAACCAACCTTTTTAATGTTACAAAACTGTTACTCCCTTCAAATATGGCTTTCGATTCAATAATTAGTTTGCTTTCTTTGTCAATAAGAAACTTAGAGATTTTAGAGCAATTATTTTTAATTGTATATTCTATGCAATCAAATGGATAATCACAAATCAGTGTGTCGTTAATAACTCTGTAGTAAACTGTATCCGTTGGACAACCACAGAAAACCGTATCGCAAATAGAATTGAACATAATGTTATTTTCCCCGATATTTTCACCAACAAGAACACATCGGCATATTAGCATTTTAATTTTTATATCAGAAATCCTAATTTTTTTGCTCTTTCTCCGATAAGAAAAATAGTCGTCATCAGGATTGGGAAAATTCATATTTGCATCAAAATGCCTTAACCTCCCTCCAAACCCTATGTGTTCAATATATAACATATTTTTTTTAAAATATCTAATGTTGTAAGCTTGGGGAATTGAATCAACATAGAAACAGTAGAACTCATATTTCTTAGAATTGTATTTAAATATTTTAAACCACAATAAAGTACCCATAAAAAGTAATAAAAGCAGAGCAACAACAAGTACCCTTTTGCTGTATGATTTCATAGTTATTTGAGGTGTTTTTTGACCAACTCGTTAATCAAATCTTTGTATTCACTAAAACTATTCAATAAGTAATTCCTTATTGTTTTCTTAGCAATTTCTTTACCACCAAAACTTTTTAGTAAATTATGGTGTTTTGGTTCAAGATACATAGCCAAATCCTCTATGTAATCTTCTAATATCTTATACCTTTTTGAGTAATTTGTTTCCTTCGTAAGAATTTCTCTAACGTATTCCGTCATGAGGTAGCATTCGCCCTTGAGCATTTTGTAATGGTCTCTATCTCCACCATCGCCTGCAACAAAATGACTTTTCTCGGGCAAGGATTTCAACTTGCTAGCGATATCGGCATTGTTTTTACTTTCTGCGTATATTTTATTGATATCCTCTATGTCCTTAATAACATGCACAAAAAACTCATGGGCAAACTTTAACTCATCTGCAAAATCATAATATCCAATCCTAAATGCCAGTTCTGCATTTGAGAGTCTTTCCTCTGTAAGTTTTCCAATATATTCGAAATTAGTATAGGTACTTTTCCCGCTTTTACGTACAGTCATAAAACCAAACACCGTTGAGGCTTCCGAAGCGCTTCCTGTACCATATTTAACAACCAATGTCTTCACCCTTGAATTGCTTGATGTAAAAAGGTTTACGATTTTGTTAAATGTAGCAGATTTTGAAAAGCCATCAAAACAATCATTGTTATAAAACTTAAATTTTGAATTTTTGATACCATTGCGTATAAAAAAGTTACTGTTTGAAAGTTCATTTAATTGGCTAGCCCCTTCCTCCATGCCGTCGAACAGCCCGGTGGTGGACTGGGGGTTGTGGATGAGGTCCCATTGGGGTTTGAGCAGGTGGGTGTACCTGTCGGCAAGAGCTGGTGTGGTTTGGTAGTCCATAAAGTTACCGGTTGTGCCTTGGGGTAAATATACAAAATTTTTCTCACTGAAGGTGTGGCGGAGGTTGAGGAGGAATTTGAGGAAGTTAAAGGAAGTTAGAGGAAGTTAGAGGAATGACACGGAATGACTCGGAAACATTCGGAAGTATCGGAATTTCATGTGACAATTCTTGAATCCGAATTCTTGAGTCTGAAATCTTGAATCTTGAATCTTTATCCGTCTTCGCCAGACAAGTCTGAAATCTGAAATCTTGAATCCGTCTTCGCCGGACAAGTCTTAAATCTGAAATCTTGAATCTTAAACATGAAATTTAACCACCTGGTTAAAATTTATGTTAAAAAATTTGGAATCATTAATTGGTTTACTTTATATTTGCCATACGGTTTAACCAAATGGTTAATTTTATGATAGCTAAGAAATACGAGAAAGATACTGAGAGTAAGATACTTGAAGCTGCTAGGCGAGTCTTTATCCTGAAAGGTCTCGACGGGGCTCGTATGCAGGAAATAGCCGATGAGGCTGGTATTAACAAGGCTCTTCTGCATTACTACTTTCGCTCAAAGGATAAGCTCTTTATGAAAATCTTTATTGTGGAGTTTGGTAACTTTTTTCCCCGCCTTATTCCGGTTATGCTATCAAAGGATATGGATATTGATAGAAAGATTCGTCATTTTGTCGATGGTTACATTGAACTGTTTCTAAAAAATCCATTCTTACCTGCATTTGTAATTAGGGAAATTAACCGTAACCCTAATCTGTTCAAGGAGTTTGTAAAAAAGTCTGGAGTTGACATTAAAATGTTGAATAGTATTCTTACCACTCTTTCCGACGAGTTAGGTTTAGCCAAAAGGGAGATTATGCATCTTCTTGTAACCCTTGTGAGCTCATGTATATTCCCGTTTGCTGGTAAGCCAATAATAGAGGGCGTACTGTTTGATGGCAACGAGAAGGAGTACAGGAAATTTTTGGAGGAGAGGAAAATATATGTTGCCGAGTTTGCAATCAACTATATTAAGCAAATTTCAAAAAACAAATAGTGATGAGACGTAGTAAAATATTTTTAATTGCACTACTAGCCCTGTTGCCCAATCTCTTAATAGGGCAGGATACAATTCGGCTATCTGACTTATATGCTCAGATGGAGCATTGGAGTAAGATATACAGGATAAGTTCCGCCAACGATTCGGTTTTTAGCTATAAAAAGGCAAATATTAAATCGAACTATCTTCCAAGCCTCGATTTTAATGCCGAGGCAACTTGGCAGTCCGATGTAACTTCTATTGATATCCCTGTACCTAATATCTCTGTTCCATCGCCCGACAAGGATAACTACAAGGTTACGGTTGATGTTACCCAGCTTATTTGGGATGGGGGAGCCACAAGGTCAAAAATCAATTTAGAAGAAAAAGCTCATCTTATTGACCAAATTAAGGTAGAGTCGGAGATTTATGGTTTAAAGGAAAAGGTATCCAAGTTGTACTTTGGATTAATATCAATTGATATTGCATTGGAGCAGCTTAAGGTTATGGCAGGTGTGCTCGATAATAGAATTGATGAACTTACCGCAAGTGTAAAAGCAGGTGTGGTTCTTGAATCATCGCTTAACATGTTAAAAGCTGAGCGTTTACGTTTGGAACAGAGTATTGATGCTAACCGTGCACAGCGTTCACAAATTGTTTCAACCATTTATTCGCTTACAGGGGCTAAAATTGATACCAACGATGTTGTAGTTGTTCCTAATCTTCCCATACCTAACCAAGACGGATGTCTCAGGCCCGATTATAAACTTTTCGATTTGCAGAGCACCTATCTTTCTGCCGCAAACCAGGCTCTAAATGCTAAAAGGCTACCTAAACTTGCTGCTTTTGCACGGGCTGGATATGGAAAGCCTGCATTGAATATGCTTTCCAATGAGTTTAACACCTTTGCTATTGTTGGCGCTCGCCTTTCGTGGAATATTTGGGACTGGAATAGCACCTCGCGTGAAAGGCAAACGCTTAAAATTCAGCAAAATATTGTGAATTACAGGAAAGCAACCTATAACGATAATTGCTCGGCTCAAATAGATGCTTCGCTAGAGCAGATAAATTCACTTGATAAACAAATTCAAAAAGATGAGCAAATTGTCCAGTTATTGGAAAAAGCGGTTCGTGAATCGGCCTCGCAGCTTAAGAATGGTGCAATTACTTCATCATCCTACATCTCTGATTTCAATAGCCTCTTACGTGCCAAGATAGAGATGAATCTTCGTAATGTTAAGCGTTCTCAAGAGGTTGTAAATCTTTACTTTATTTTAGGTTTGAGTGTAAACGAATAAAAACAATATACTATGAAGCGATTAAATCTTTTTTCGATATTCTTTCTAAGCGCCATAATTATTTCGTGTGGAAATAATGGCAATGAGGCCGATGCTTATGGAAATATTGAATCCTATGATGTTACGGTTTCGGCTGAGGTTGGTGGTAAAATAATAGAACTAAAAATTGATGAGGGCGATAAAGTTGCGGAAAATCAGCTAATTGCACTTGTTGATACGGTTCAAAATTCTCTCAAATTGCAGCAATTAAATGCGGCTAAAGGTGCAGTTTTAGCAAAACTACAAAGTATCGATGCCCAAATTGCAGTTCAGAACGAGCAGATTAGTGTTATTGAAAGGGAGCTTAACCGGGTTAGAAGGCTTTATGCCGATAGTGCTGCCACCCAACGTCAACTCGACGAGGTAGAAGGTAAGTTTAGAATAGCCCAAAAGCAGCTTAAGGCAGTTGAAGTACAACGTTCGGCAGTTATGTCAGAAGTTAAATCCATCGATGCTCAAATTGCTCAGGTAAATGATATTTTATTGCGAAGTAAAGTCCTATCGCCAATCCAGGGAACCGTACTGACCAAATTTGTTAATCGTGGCGAGCTTATACCAACAGGTCGGCCTATCTGCAAAATCGCAAATTTAGATACCGTTTATGCAAGAGTTTATATCGACGAAACTCAGCTGCCAGAGTTCAAAATTGGTGGCAAGGTAAAGGTTTTTACCGATGCGGCAAACGGTGAGCTAAATATGACTGAAGGTGAAATCACCTGGATAGCTTCCGAAGCCGAATTCACCCCAAAAATTATTCAAACCCGAAATGAGCGTGTAAATCTTGTTTATGCTGTAAAGGTAAAAATACCTAATCCTAATGGTACCCTTAAAGTTGGAATGCCAGTGGAGGTAAAACTTTAAATGGATTGGTTTTATGATTTCTGCTCTTTTTTCGTTATAACCCTTTAACAAAACACAAATGCCCTCAATTAGAATTGATAAGATATCGAAATCGTATGCCGAAGTGCAAGCGTTATCGGAGGTAAGTTTGAGTGTAGAAAAAGGTGAACTCTTTGGGCTAATTGGTCCCGATGGGGCTGGGAAAACAACCCTTATCCGAATAATTACTACACTTTTACTCCCCAATAGCGGAACTGCATCCATTCTGGGCTTTGATTCTGTAACCGATTACAAGAAAATAAGAGGCATTGTTGGTTACATGCCTGCAGTTTTCTCGCTATATGCCGATTTGTCTGTACAAGAGAACTTAAACTTTTTTGCAGGTGTCTTTGGTACCTCAGTTGAGGAGAACTACGACCTTGTAAAAGGAGTTTATCACATGCTGGAACCGTTTAAAGATAGACCTGCTGGTAGACTTTCTGGAGGAATGAAACAGAAACTTGCCCTATCGTGTGCTCTCATTCATCGCCCTAAAGTGCTTATCCTTGACGAACCAACCACAGGTGTCGATGCGGTTTCGCGTAAAGAGCTATGGGACCTATTGCACGAGATTAAAGGGCATGGAATAACAATTTTTGTTTCCACTGCATATATGGATGAAGCAAACCAGTGCGATAGAGTGGCGTTAATTCAAAAGGGAAAAATTTTGGGCGTGAACACACCCAATGGTTTTGCCCAATCATTCCCATTTAAACTGTTTGAGGTAAAATCGGATGATATTTGGCGTAAGCTATCGGATATTAGGAGTTTACCAACTTGCGAAACCGCCTATATGTTTGGCGATTCGCTTCACTTCGCGAGTAATTCAGCTAATGAGACGCATGAGTCAGTAAGAAACTTGTTGAAAGGAATAGGGGCCGATAACATTGAAACGGTAAGAGAGATACAGGCAGGAATCGAAGACTATTTTATTCAACAGCTATCGGAAAACGAAATTAAGGTATGAGCAAGGTAATAGAAGTAGAATGCCTGGTTAAGCAGTTTGGTAGTTTTGTTGCTGTCAATAACCTAACTTTTAGCGTTAGTAAAGGTGAAATATTTGGGCTTTTAGGTGCTAATGGGGCAGGTAAAACTACCACAATCAGAATGCTTTGTGGGCTGCTGGCACCATCCTCGGGGAAAATATTGGTTTCAGGTTACGATGCCTTTACGCAACCCGAACAAATACGAGCCAGCATTGGATATATGAGCCAAAAATTTTCGCTTTACAGCGATTTAACAGTATGGGAAAACATACGTTTTTTCGGAGGAATTTATGGTTTATGGGGCGCAGAGCTAAAAAAGCGTGCTGAGGAGCTGGTGGATGAGTTTAGCATGCACGAATTTCAAAACGTAAAGGTTGAATCGCTTCCCATGGGATGGAGGCAACGTATCTCGCTTGCAGTTTCGCTTGTACACAGGCCACCGGTTATCTTTCTTGATGAGCCAACAAGTGGTGTCGACCCTATTGCTAGGCGCATGTTTTGGGAAACCATTCATCAAATATCCTCGGGCGGAACAACCGTGCTGGTTACTACACACTACATGGATGAGGCCGAATATTGCCACACGGCATTAATTATGGTTGATGGGAAAATAGTAGCAATGGATAAACCCAAAGTACTTAAAGAGCAAATGAAGGCACAATCGATGAATGAGGTTTTCATTACGCTTGCAAGAAATGGTAATAGCTAAAATATCAGGCCATGACAAACAGCAGTTTTAAAAATTTTATTTCGAAGGAGTTTAAGCATATTTTCCGAGATATACGCACACTACTTATAGTTCTGGTGATGCCCGTTATTCAGCTACTAATATTCGGTTTTGTTATTTCGAGTGAGATAAAAAATGCCGATTATGCAGTACTGGATTATTCACGCGATTACTTTTCTAAACAGATGGTCAACCGTATTTCATCATCGGGATATTTTAATTTTAAAGGATATATCGACAATCAGAATGATATTGAAGAGGTTTTTAAAAATGGTGATGTAAAACTTGTTTTGGTTATTGCCGACAACTTTTCAAGAACTCTTCAGAATAGTCATTATGCCGATTATCAAATAGTTACCGATGCTTCCGACCCAAACACCGCAAGTATTCTTGCTGGTTATGCCCAATCCATTATCAATACATATGTGGCCGATTACTTTGGTAGCCAAACCGATATGAAGAGAATTGATGTTCAGAATCGGATGTTTTATAACGAAGAGATGAACTCTGCATTTATGTTTGTGCCAGGAACCATGGTGCTGATTCTGATGCTCGTTACTGCAATGATGACATCAATCTCAATTACAAGGGAGAAGGAACTTGGCACCATGGAAATTCTACTGGTTTCGCCTTTAAAACCTTGGCAAATAATAGTTGGAAAGGTTATTCCCTATATAACCATTGCGTTCACCAATGTTTTGGTAATCATTCTAATGGGCTATACTGTTTTTGGCTTACCCTTACGAGGAAACCTTATTCTACTACTTTCAGTGAGCTCCCTGTTTATTTTGTTGGCCTTATCGCTAGGTATTTTAATATCAACATTAGCAAAGAGCCAATCCGTTGCCATGTTCATGTCGTTGTTTGCGCTGATGCTTCCAACCATTCTACTATCTGGTTTCATTTTTCCAATTGAAAATATGCCAAAGCTCTTACAGTGGCTTAGCCTAATCATGCCTCCACGTTGGTTTTTATCGGCATTAAAAACGATAATGATTAAAGGGCAGGGCTTACAATACATTACCAAAGAGGTTTTAGTAATGCTGGCTATGACTGCTTTCTTTATTACGCTTAGTATTAAAAAATTTAAGGTTCGTTTAGAATAATAAGGCTATGAGAAAGATAATCATACTATTGCAAAAGGAATTTATTCAGATTTTCAGGAACAAAACCATACTGCCAATCATATTTGTACTTCCTATTGTGCAGCTCTTAATACTTGCCAATGCTGCAACTCAGGAGATGAAAAACATCAAGCTGGCGATTGTGGATTACGACAACTCATCGGAATCGCGTTCGTTAGTAAACTTGTTTGATTATTCAAACTTTTACACCATAGTTCCAACTGAGAGTGCTACAAAAAAGGCAATACAGCTAATCGATTTGGGCAAAGCCGATGCTGCATTGATAATACCCAATAGCTTTGGGGAAAAGCTTAAAAAGGGCGTTAAGGTTGATGTTCAGCTATTGCTTAATGGTATAAATATCACTTCGGCCTCTTTAACCCAAAAATATACGGTTGGTATTGTTAAGAAATTCTCTAATCAAATAAGTTTAAGCTTCTCAAACGTTCCAGCGGTATCGCAAAGTGTTAGGCATTGGTATAATCCTGAGTTGAACTATAAGCTCTATATGGTGCCTGGCATCCTTGTGGTGTTGGTTACAATTGTTGGCATGTTTCTTACTGCAATTAACATTGTGCGAGAGAAGGAGCTTGGAACAATTGAGCAAGTTAATGTAACACCAATTAAACCATACCAATTTATCATTGGAAAGCTGCTGCCATTTTGGATTATTGCGCTTTTTGAATTGATGATTGGTTTGCTAATCGCTAAGCTGGTGTTCAATCTAAGCATAGTTGGAAGTATTCCGTTACTTTTTGGCTTTGCAGCCATCTACCTTTTAGTAGCTTTAGGCTTAGGCTTAATACTATCTACCTCGGCATCAAATCAGCAACAGGTAATGTTTATGGCCTTCTTTTTCATGATTGTATTTCTGATGCTTAGTGGATTGTTTACCCCGGTTGAAAGTATGCCTAAATGGGCAATTATTTTCAATAAAATAAATCCTCTTTACTATTTTATGAAGGTAAACCGTATGCTTATACTTAAAGGCTCAAGTTTCAGCCATTTGTGGGATAGCTTTTTGGCAATATCTGTTATGGCTGTTGTAGTTCTTAGCTTCGCAATACTCAGGTACAATAAAAAATCGGCATAATTTTATTATTTGTAACTTTACGCATCAACCAAAAGCAAATGGCGTGAAAGTTCTGCTAAAGATTCTTTTATTGATATATGCTGCTCTTACCATTACTTGCAAGTTAAGCGGACAAAATCTTTTTGATGATAGCACAATTCTTAACTTGGAGCTCAAGTATGAAATTGAACAGGTTCATGCAGATGTTGGTATTGACCCCTCATATCACGATGGTGAAATAGCTTATCTGAACGAATATGGTGCAAAAGTATCTTTCCCTGTAAAGGTTAAAACGCGTGGCATTTTTCGTAAAAAGCCTTCAAATTGCTCTCAACCACCTTTAATGTTGAAGTTTAAAAGTGGTGATACAAATTATACAATTTTTGAGGGAATCGATAAGCTTAAACTGGTTGTACCTTGCAAAGAAAAATATAAGTATCAAAACCTTATACTTAGGGAGTATCTAGTTTATAAGCTCTACCAAATTATATCGCCGTATGCCTACAAGGTTCGACTTTTAAACTTGAAAATGGTTGATGCCAATTCATATGATTCAAGTTTATCTTATGCTTTTCTTATTGAACCTACTGCGTTACTAGCCAAACGTTTAGGTGGTACAGTGCTGGAAAGGAAAAATTATCATCCAAATGCATGTAATAGGAAGGCTTATAACAAGATGGCTGTTTTTCAGTACATGATTGGGCATACCGACTGGTCAATTAAGGCGCTTCACAACATTAAGCTTATTGAATTAGAGCCTTATGCGCCACCTATTCCCATTCCCTTTGATTTTGACTTTTCGGGATTTGTTAACGCACCATATGCGCTACCGGCTGAACATTTACCAATAAATTCAGTTAAGGAGAGACATTTCAACGGTTATTGCCGTCCGGCAAATGAATATATCGATGTCTTTAATTTGTTTATTGCAAAAAGGGATACAATACGAAATACCATTTCAACGTTTACATATTTACCAGAAAAAGAAAGGAAAATACTCATAAAATATATCGATGAATATTATGATGTTATTTTATCAGATACAAAACGAAAATCTAAAATACTGTCAAAATGTAGAACCGATTAGCAATTATTTCGTAATATTTTGAAATATTTTTACTTAATTTGTTAATTGAATCAAGTTGCATACGATATAGAAATGATTTGGTTGGTATGTCAAAAAAACAGGTAGTAAACTATTTTATAGGTGGATTTTTAGTTCTAACGTTACTTTTTGCATTAAACACGGTAAAAGCGCAAAATGGGCTAACTGTTTCTGCCAGATTAATTGTAAAAAAAGGCAATCTTGATGGTGCCAAAGTTACGGTTACTGAAAAAGGAAACGTTTTACAAACCTTAACTGCTGGCAGGAGAGGTATTTTTGAATTTATGCTTGGCTACGATTCTGAGTATATTATAATCTTCGAAAAACCAAATTATATTACCAAGAAGATTTTAATTGATACCCATGTGCCCGATAACTTTAAGAGAGAAGTTGAAAGGGTTACTGGTTTTGATGTAGTTCTTGAGAAGCAAAGCGAAGATGCAATTAAGGTTTATGAGAATCCTGTTGCTAAAATTATGTATGCCCGCGATATCAGAGACTTTGCATATGATACGGATTATAGGTTGAAGGTGCTTAAAGAAATTGAAGAGCAAAATAAAAAGCTAGCCGAAGAGAAGAAACGGAAGGAGATAGAAGAACGAGAGCGTAAGAAAGAAGAGGAAAGGCAGAGACTTTTAGCCGAAGCCCAAAAGCGTAAGGCAGAAGAGGAAGCTAAGCGTAAAGAGGCAGAAGAAAGACAAAGGATAAAAGAGGAGCAGCTTAAAAAAGAGGCAGAAGCAAGACGTCTGGCAGAGGAAAAGGCAAGACTGGAAAGACAAAAAAAACTGGAAGAGCAGAAAAGAAAAGCCGAAGAGGAAGCTCGAAAAAAAGCAGAAGAAGAAGCTCGTCGTAAGGAAGAGTTAAGAAAGCAGGAGGAGGAACGTTTACGCAAGGAGCAGGAGAGAATTCGCCAAGAGGAAGAGGCTAAGCGGAAAGCTGCCGAAGAGGCTAAGCGGAAAGAGGAAGAGCGTTTACGTAAAGAAGCAGAACAAAGACGTTTAGAGGAAGAAAAGAGAAAGTTAGAAGAACAAAAGCGTCTAGAGGAAGAACGTAAAAAGGCTGAAGAGGAGGCAAGGAAAAAAGCCGAAGAGGAGGCTCGTCGTAAGGAAGAGCTAAGAAAACAGGAAGAAGAACGTTTACGTAAGGAACAGGAAAGAATACGTCAAGAAGAGGAGGCAAAACGTAAAGCTGAAGAGGAAGCCCGCAGGCTTGAGGAAGAAAGAATACGTAAAGAGGCCGAAGCTCAACGTTTAGCCGAAGAGGCTAAACGTAAGGCCGAAGAGGAGGCTCGATTAAAGGAACTTGAACGATTAAGAAAAGAAGCTGAGGCCAAACGGTTAGCAGATGAAAGGCGTAAAGAGGAACTAAGAAGAATTGAAGAGGAAAAAGCTCGTAAAGAAGTAGAACGATTAAAACGAGAAGAGGAAGAGCGGATTAAAAGGGAGCAGGAAAGGAAACTGTTGCTCGAAGAGCAAAAAAAACGCGATGCTCAGTTACGCCTTAAACTTGTTGCCGAAAAGATGAGCGCAACCATAGGTAAGGAGGATGCCGACCAAGTTGTTACGCTCCTTGCTCCAGAAGATATTGCTAAACGGTATACCCGGGAACGCACCGATGAGGTAATTCGTTTACCACGAATCATTATTACAAGAACCGTTTTCAATAGAAATAATAAGATTACATTTTACACTCGTATCGATCATGAATATGGTAGGGTTTACTACCTTAAGGATGGCTATTTCATATCAAAAGAGCAATATCTTGCAGAAACTAAAAAGTAGCAAACAATGAAAGAGTTTGTTACTGCTTGCCCTCGAAATTGCTATAGCACTTGCAGTCTTGTTGTTCAAGTAGATAATGGTAGAATTACTGCAATAAAACCAATGCCATTAAATAGGGCAACCCCATTTAATGGATGTGTTAAAGGCCAAAGCTATGTAGAGCGTGCCCATTCACCTGATAGAATAATTTATCCGCATAAAAAGGTTAATGGACGCTTTAAGCGTATCTCATGGGACGAAGCCCTAAGCATTATTGCTGAAAAATTAAGTTTTATAAAAGAGAAGTACGGTCAACAGGCTGTATTGTTTTACTCGGCAAGTGGCATGTCGGGCTTGCTTAACGATTTTAGTTTGAAGTTTTGGCGTGATGTTTACGGGGGGGCAACAACTGTTTATGGAAATCTTTGCTGGCCAGCCGGACTCGAAGCAACAAGGCTAACTTTAGGTGAAAATAAGCATAATGTTCCTTGGGATTTAGAGAATGCCAAGCTTATTGTCCTTTGGGGCAAAAACCCGGCCGAAAGCAATGTGCATGAAATGGTGCCCATTAACAACGCTTTGGATAATGGTGCAAAACTTGTTGTAATAGACCCTCGCAGAACGCAGTCAACGCAACGAGCTTCCCTTTTAGTACAACCATTTCCATCTACCGATGCTGCCATTGCTCTTGCTGTTTCAAATATCATAATCCAAAACAATTGGGTTGATTATGATTTTATTAAGCAATATGTACTTGGTTACGAAGAATTCAAAGAGCATGTTAAGCAATATACATCTCAGTGGGCTTCTGAAATTTCTGGTGTGCCTGTTGATTTAATTGAGAAGTTAGCATGGTATGTTGGGAATATCAAACCAATGACTATTATTCCTGGTTATGGGATGCAGCGTTACACAAATGGCGGTCAAACTACAAGAGCAATTCTTGCACTAAACATTCTTACCGGTAATATTGGTAAGCCTGGTGCTTGCTGGCACTATGCTAATCTTCAGAGCTATGTTTTTGACGATGTTTTAGAGCCACTTTCCTATTATCCACCCGAAAAACCAGACGGGAAAATAAGGCGTACAATTTCAACCGCCCGCTTAGGTCAGGATATGTTGGCCACAAAGAACCCAGAACTAAAGATGATTTGGGTTGAACGCGGTAATCCCTTAACTCAGAATCCTAATACTTCTAGGGTTTTAGAAGCATTCCGAAAGCTTGATTTCCGTGTGGTTGTTGAACAGTTTTTTACCGATACAGCCTTAGAGGCTGATATTATTTTACCTGCAAAGAACATGTTTGAACAATCCGATATTATTGGCTCATATTGGAATCCGTATGTTCAGCTTAAGCAAAAAATTCTAGAGCCCGCAGGTGAGGTTAAGCCCGAAACGGAGATTTATTGGTGCCTAGCACAAAAGATGGGGTTTGATAAAACTTTTCTAGAAGATGTTTTACTCCCCCCTGGTGATGAGCATGTTGATAGGTTTCTTGAAAGCAAGCTAAACAAGTTTAATTTATCGTTGGAGCAGCTTAAGAGAGGTCCCGTTCTTGCACCAGGATTACAGGAGATAGCCTTTTCCGATTTTAGGTTTTCTACACCATCTGGAAAAATTGAACTTCTTTCTAATCAGATGTCCGAACTGTGGGACGAAAGCCCATTACCTGTTTACAAACCTGCAGTTGAACTTTTTGAAGACAAATCGCCCTTTCCACTCTTTTTGATGTCGCCTAACACTAAGAATAGGATACATAGCCAGTTTAATAACTTAAAAATCATATCATTAATTAGTGGTGAACCTGTAGTGCAAATGAATCCTAACGATGCAGCTGAGCGTGGCATTAATGATGGCGATATGGTTGAAGTTTACAATCATAGGGGGGCTGTTTCTATTAAAGCACAACTTACCTATGAGGTGCGTAAAGGTTGTGTTGTAATTCCAAATGGCTGGTGGAGAACACAAGGCGTTTCAGTAAATATGCTATCCGAAGGTAGAGAAACAGATATTGGACATGGCTCTGCATTTCATAACAATAGGGTAGAGGTTAGGCTTATAAAAAACAGTAAATGACAGAAAAAGGATTCATATTTGATTACTCTAAGTGCGTTGGCTGCCATGCCTGTGTTGTTGCATGTTATAATCAAAATAACACTCAGCCTCCAATTATTTGGCGTAACATACACAAAGGTAATTCTATAAAAATCCCTTTAAAAGGCTTTATCAACCTCTCGCTAGCTTGTAATCATTGCATTGATGCACCTTGCTTAGCAAATTGTCCAGCAATTGCATACTCAAAAGATTCAGAAACTGGTGCTATAATTCATAATCCATCAAAATGTATTGGATGTAAATACTGCACTTGGGCTTGCCCCTATGATGCGCCAAAGTTTAATAAAAGTACTGGCGTTGTGGAAAAGTGTAATTTCTGTATCGATTTACAAAAAAAAGGGTTACAGCCTGCTTGCACAACGGCCTGTCCAACTGGTGCGTTAACCTTTGGCGAGGTTGATACTAGCGCTAACACCAATCAGCCCGGTTTTCCTGATGATAATACCTTGCCTCGAGTAAATCTTTTGGGCAATGAAGTATATAGCTGTATCCCCGATATGGATATAAATGCAGCTGGACAGGTAGATGATAAAATGATTTCTAATAAAAAAAGGTCAAAGATTAGGAGTGCTGATGAGATTCCTTTAATACTATTCACTCTTTTGTCATCTATTTTAACTGGTCTATTTGTATTCTTCTACAAACCTTCTGATACAAGCATTACAGGTAAATTCTTTTATGTTGGAGGATTAGCAGTTGCCGCTTTTGCTAGTACATTCCATTTGGGAAAACCGTTAAGAGCATACCGTTCGATTCTTAATATAAAATCTAGCTGGTTGAGTCGCGAAATCTTGTTATTTTCACTTTTTTCTTTATTTAGCACATTGTACCTATTAGTTGAGGCTAAGTTTCTCTTTTGGATATCAGCAGCTCTTGGTCTGGCCTTACTTTTTGCTATTGAAATGGTTTATAGATTAGCTATAAAAAGATTTACACCAAAAATTCATAGTTCAAACACCATTCTCACTGCGCTAACATTCTCTTCAATTTTTTTAAACTCGAATCTATTTGTAATCTTCATCTCATTAAAGTTAATGCTATATTTAGTAAGGAATGCCTATGCTAGCCATTTATCATTACGCAAACTGCTTCTTTCTTTTGTTCGATTTATTTCTTTAGCTATACCTTTATCGGTTGTGCTTTTTGAGTTTAAAGAAATTGATTTTTCGTTTCTTATTATTTTATTGATGGTAGGAGAAACAATTGACCGTTTTGCGTATTATGATGAGATAGACATAGTAGAACCTACAGACTTTTTTTAACAAGAGGTTTGGATGCTTAGTGTTCCAAAACCAATAATTTGTCAAAAATAATTTTAATATACTCAGTTTGCTTCCTTGAATTTTTGAATAATTTATTTATATTTGTTTAAATGTAGAAAGGTATTTAATAATAAGTAGTATATGGAAACATTAAACATAGCAGGTACAAACGAAACTCCTACTATTTTGTTTGATAAAGAAGCAAATGTTTTTGAAATCTCTGGGAAATCGTTACCTGAGGATGTAAAGGAGTTTTACAATCCTGTTTTGAGGTGGATGAAAACTTATGCTGAGAATCCCAATCCTAAGACAACTATAAAGTTTAAGATGGAATACTTCAACACGGCCTCATCAAAAATGATTCTTGAACTTTTTGAGGTGCTTGAAGAGATGAGCAAGAATGGGAATGAGGTTGAAGTAGAATGGCATTACATGGAGGATGATGAGGATATGTATGATGCTGGAGTTGATTATGACGATATGCTTGATTTGAATTTTAAAATGATTAGCTATCAACACATCTCAACAAAATAATGGTAGATAAAATATACCTTGAACCGACATTGACAACACCGCGAGTTATTCTCGATAGAGAATCGGGTGTTTTCCTAATTCAAGGTAAATCGTTACCTGAGGATGTTAAGTCTTTTTATCATCCATTAATTATTTGGCTTGATAGTTACCAAGAAAATCCAAATCCTAAGACTGTATTTGAGTTTGATTTTGAATACTTTAATACGGCTTCTTCAAAAATGTTATTACATTTGATGAATCGTTTAAAGATGTTACACTCACAAGGATATGATGTTGAAATAATTTGGAGATACCCACAAAACGATGCAGAACTTGAGGAGGCTGGTGAAGAACTTGCCGAGATTATTAAAGTGCCATTTAAAATACTTGCAAAACCAGAACAATAAATTAATACTAAAATGAAGCCATTACATATTAAAGCAAGAAAGGATTCTCCTGAAATATCATTTGACCCAAATTCTGGTAGTTTTTATCTAATCGGGGTCAGTCATCCCGAGAATGTAACCACGTTTTACGAACCCGTATTAAAATGGTTTTTGGACTTTAAGGACGAAATAGAAAAGAATGGGTTAGGCTCACAGGATAAAGAGATAACTCTGCGTTTCTTCTTTAAGTATATTAATTCTGCCTCATACAAGTATATGGTAACCCTATTCCAACTTTTACAAGAGCTGTTTGAGATTGGGGTTAAAATCAAAATAGTCTGGAATTATGAGCCTGGCGATGAGGACATGGCAGAATCTGGATTTGAACTGGTTGAGTATTCTGGCTTAAAAGCCCCATTTGTTTGTGAGGAGAGTGAAGAACTTATCTAGAGTGTTTACTGAATAAAAAAAGAGGCTGTTTTAAGTAGCCTCTTTTTTTTTATAGTTAATCGCCAAAACTTATCCCCACTCCACGAGCAGTGCGAACCAAATCGCATTCAGGGTCGACAAAATTTGGACGGTTTATAGCATCAATTAGTGGTACCGAAATGATATCGGGATGACGGTAAGCAACCATCTCACCAAATTTACCTTCAAGCACCATCTCAAAGGCTTTTACGCCAAATTGTGTTGCGAGTACGCGGTCGTAAGCAACTGGAATTCCTCCACGTTGTAAATGTCCTAGAACGGTTTCTCTGATATCGGCTTCAAATCCAATGCTCTTTAGGTCACGAGTAATCTTGTGAGCAATGCCGCCTAAGCGTAAGTTGTGATATCCAACCTCATCGCTTTCTGCAGACACAAGATGTCCATCTTTAGGTACTGCTCCTTCAGCAACCACTACAATTGCATGTCCTTTACCTTTGTTGTAGCGGCTTTGTAGCCTATCGGCAACTTTATGGATATCGTAGGGAATTTCGGGAATTAAGCAAACCTCGGCCCCACCAGCTATGGCTGCATGTAGAGCAATCCACCCTGCATAGCGGCCCATAACCTCAAGAATAAGTACACGGTTATGGCTGGCAGCAGTAGTTACCAGTTTGTCCACTGCTTCTGTAGCAATTTGTACTGCGGTTTGAAAACCGAATGTAAAGTCGGTAGCGGAAAGGTCGTTGTCAATTGTTTTTGGAACACCTATAATGTTTAGCCCTTTTTCGTAAAGCTGTTGAGATATACGTTGTGAGCCGTCGCCTCCAATGCTAATAACAGCATCAATGCCAAGGTATTGTAGCTTACGTATCATTTCATCTGAACGGTCAACGGCACCCCAGGAACCATCCTTGTTTTTAACAGGCCATGCAAATGGGCCGCCCTTATTGGTTGTGCCAATAATTGTGCCCCCCTGAACGTGTATTCCAGCAACAGCTTTTTCGTCAAGAACTTTAATTTCAGTAGGTTCACGTAAAATACCATCAAATGATTGAATACTTCCTATTACTTCCCAGTCGGGTTCCTGTGAGGCTCTCTTTACTACTGCCCTTATCACTGCATTTAACCCAGGACAATCGCCTCCACCAGTTGCTACTAAAACTCTTTTCATTGTTAAAAAATTCTTTTATTAATGTTCTTAATTTTCTTGTCAAATAATATTGAAGGTAGCTTAAGTTATAATTTGTAAGCAGGTGGTGTATCTACTTCAATATTTCCTTTTGATTAACCCGATATGACTGTGCATTATCAGATTACTATTTGTTAAAAAGACAAATTTTTGCACCTTCGCAAAGGTAATAAAAAATATGTACGCACAATGCTAAAGAATATCAAAAATAAGTGCAAATATATTCTATTTTTTATCGCAAACGTGTGAAATCAGATGGTCTATTTTTTGATTATTTTTAAGATATGAATATTAGAACTTACAGCAATTAAAAGCAAAAAATACACCTTTACTTACCTCTGCTCCAAATAATCTGATTTACATCCTATAAGTCATCTATTTTATTCAATTGCCTCCCACATGACTTCAATTGGATGAACAGCATCCCTACCAGTACCATCCTTAATTTGATGTCTACAACTGGTACCAGGTGCTGCTATTATTGTACCCTCAGATGATTTCCTAACTTCAGGGAAAAGAACAAGTTCTCCGATTTTCATAGAAAGCTCGTAATGTTCCTTTTCGTATCCAAATGAGCCAGCCATACCGCAACATCCACTAGGAATTTCTTCTACAGTGTAGTTTGGTGGAAACGAAAGCATTTCCTTAGTTTTTATGGTAGATGCAACTGCCTTCTGCTGGCAGTGGCCATGTAACTTGATTTTCTTGTTATCCTTTTTAAACTGCTCCTTTGCTATTCTACCTTCATCTACCTCTCGCATGAAAAATTCCTCAAAGAGTAGCGCATTTCTGGCAAGAAATTTGGCTTTATCTTTATTTTCTGGTGTAGCCAAATCGGGATACTCGTCTCTAAAACTTAAAATTGCCGATGGCTCAATTCCGATAAGAGGTGACTTCTCTGAAATAATACCAGAAAGTTTTTCAATATTTCTATTTGCTATTCGCTTTGCAGTTCTTATTAATCCCTTTGAAATATATGTTCTACCGCTTTCAAAAATATCAGCTAATTCAACCTCATATCCTAACCTGTTTAGTAGATTAACTGCTTTAACTCCAATATGAACATCATTATAATTGGTGAATTCATCGGGCAATAGGTAAACTTTCCCCTTTTTGCCTTTTTTCTCTGCTCTATTTTTAGAAAACCATTTTTTAAAGGTAACTTTATGTAGCAAGGGCATCTTCCTTATTGGTTCGAAACCAAGTAGTGACATTAGAACTTTTGACGAAAACTTATTGCTAAGCACCCAGTTTGTTAGACCAGGAAAAATGCTTCCTAGTCTATTTACATGAGTTATATATGCAATTAATCTGGTTCTTAGAGGTATTCCTTTTGAATCGTACCAATGCTGAAGGAATTCGGCTTTAAGTTTTGCCATATCCACACTCGAAGGGCACTCATTTTTGCATCCCTTACACGACAGACATAAATCCAGGATTTCGTAAAGTTCTTTATGGTTAAAGGGATTCTTTTTAGTGCTATTAGTAAGAAATTCTCTAAGTAAATTAGCCCGTGCACGTGTAGAATTTGATTCATTTAGGGTTGCCATATAGCTAGGGCAAAGCGTACCTCCAGAAAGGTGTGTTTTTCTACAATCGCCTGAACCATTACATTTTTCAGCTGCTCGTAGAATGCCTCTAGTTTTTGAAAAGTCAAATATTGTTTCTATTGGATTATCTTTTTGTCCAGGTTGATACCTAAGCGACGTGTTCATGGGGGGCGTATCCACTATCTTGCCAGGGTTAAAAATTTTGTCCGGGTCAAAGGCGAATTTTACCTTCCTCATTAGCTCATAAACCTCTTCGCCATAGAATAAGGGTATAAACTCACCTCTCAACCTTCCATCGCCATGCTCACCGCTAAGAGATCCTTTATACCTTTTTACTAGAGAAGCTACCTCTTTCCCAACAGCATGGAAAAGCTCAACATCTTTAGGATCTTTAAGATTTAGAACGGGTCTCAAATGTAGCTCACCTGTACCAATATGTGCATGATAAACGCATTCAAGGTTGTACTTTTGCATTATCATTTCAAAATCGGCCATATAATCGGGAAGTTTGTCAACAGGTACGGCTGTGTCCTCAATAAGAGAAACAGGTTTTGCATCACCTTCTATGTTTGACAGCACACCCAGCCCCGCTTTTCTTAAATTCCAGACCTTAGCCGTTTCATCATCCCAAACCAACGGAAAATGATAGCCATATCCAGAGCTCTGCATATCGGCTTTCATCTCTTCTGCCGATTTTATGATGTCATTTTTATCATCGGCAAAAAACTCAACAATAAGAATCGCTCCCGGATCTCCTTTTACAAAAAACCTGTTTTTTTGTTGTTCTATATTTCCTTTGGTGCATTCCAAAATAATGTTATCCATAAGCTCCACAGCCCAAGGATTATGTTTCAGTGCTATTAGGTTCGCCTTAAATGCATCGGTTCTATTTTCTAAATGAACTGCAACTACAGCTTTATGCTTAGGCGGAGATGCAACAAGGTTGAGCGTAATTTCTGTTATTATGCCAAAGGTTCCTTCGCTTCCTGCAACTATTTTTGCCAGATTTACAGGAGAATCTTCGCCAGTGACGCATGTATTAAGGAGCATGTCGAGCGCATAGCCCGTGTTTCGACGTTTTACACTAGCGTCGGGATAGTTTTCCACTATTAGCTGTTGATTCTTTTTGCTTTCTAGTATTGCTTTGATAGAACGGTAAATGTCACCTTCCCGATTTTCTAACCTTAACTTTTCGTAAAACTCTTGCTTAGTAATTTCACCAAAGGAGTATTCATTGCCATCGTCAAGAATCATTTTTAGTGAATGCAGGTGTTCGCGTGTGCTACCATACACAAGCGAATGAGAACCGCAACTATTATTCCCAACCATACCTGAAATGGTGCATCGATTTGCAGTAGATGTCTCTGGCCCGAAAAATAAACCGTAAGGTTTTAGATATATGTTAAGCTCATCGAGTATTACACCAGGCTCAACCGTTACAAGCCTATTGGAAGTATCAAGATGTATTATATTTCTGAAATGTTTTGAAATATCTACAATAATACCTTTTCCAACAACCTGTCCAGCAAGAGAAGTTCCAGCAGCTCTTGGTATAATTGGAATTTTGTTTTGCTTGCAAAACTGAACAATTTTTTGGATATCGGATTTATGCTCTGGCCATGCAACTGCAATGGGAGTTTCCTTATATGCTGAAGCATCGGTTGAGTACTGGATTAGAGTAGATATGTCCCATTTAATTTTACAACTAATACTATCTCTTAGCTTTATTAATTTATCATGCATAAAACAGGTGATTTTATATTACAAACATAGCAAATATGAATGAAATTGATATAAGTGATACAATGTTGTTGAAAAACATAATGTTGTTATAATTCAGATAATCAGAATGATAATGATTATTTAAACGACTGTTTTATTGCAAATCAGATACTTATATATTTAAAAAGCCTTAAATGCTTTGATACAGAAGTTATTTATTCCTAATTTTGCGTAAACTTAATTAAAATCATTAAATGTCTGACTTTCAAAATAATAAAACAATGATTGTTCTCGTTTTGAACTGTGGGAGTTCATCAATTAAGTATCAACTTTTAAATATGGCCGATGAAGGCCTATTGCTTGCCAAGGGTATTGTTGAAAGGGTTGGCTTTACCGATGCTAAGCTTACTCACAAACCTGAAGGAAAAGATAAATACGTTCATGTAACAAGTATTCCAGACCACACAACAGGTATCAATCTAATTTTAGAGGCACTTGTTGATAGCAATCATGGTGTTATCAGCAGTATTAATGAGATTACTGCAGTAGGCCACCGCGTTGCTCATGGAGGTGAGTTTTTCACAAAGAGCAGTTTAATTGACGATTTTACTAAGAGTGAAATTGAAAAGTGTATTGAACTTGCACCTCTTCACAACCCAGCAAATTTAAAGGGTATACTTTCAATGGAGAAATTACTTCCTAATGTACCTCAGGTTGCTGTATTTGATACCTCTTTCCATCAAACCATGCCAAAACATGCATATTTGTATGCAATCCCTTACGAGTATTACGAAAAATACAAAATACGCAGATACGGCTTCCACGGAACAAGCCACAAGTATGTTGCCCAAAAGGCTTGTAATATGCTAGGCGTAGATTTTGAGAAGCAAAAAATTATTACCTGCCACTTAGGAAATGGAGCATCAATTGCTGCTATAAACCAAGGGAAATCGGTTGATACCTCTATGGGATTCACTCCCGTTGAAGGTTTAATCATGGGAACACGTAGCGGAGATATTGATGCTGGTGTATTGCTTTATCTTGCAGAGAAAGAAAATCTTAGCTTTAAAGATGTAAACGATCTTATCAATAAGAAAAGCGGTGTTGCGGGTATTTCTGGCTTATCATCTGACATGCGTGACCTAGAGAATGCTGCTGCCGATGGTAATGAGCGTGCTCAGCTTGCTCTTGACATGTATTACTATCGAGTTAAGAAATATGTTGGTGCGTATGCCGCTGCAATGGATGGTGTCGATCTTATTATTTTCACTGGCGGTATTGGTGAGAACGACCCTGTTCTTCGTGAAAAAGTTTCTACTGCAATTGATTTTATGGGTGTTGATTTTGATATTGACGCCAATAAAGGTGTTCGCGGTAAGGATAAGCTGTTAACTAAACCTGAATCAAGGGTTAAGGTGATGGTGGTTACAACAAACGAAGAATTAGTCATTGCTACAGATACTGCTAATATTGTTAAAGAGTTAAAAAAATAATAAAGGAGAACAAACAATGAGAGTAGAAAAATTAGATCAGCTTTTCGATATCTTAAGAAGTAAACCTCGCAAACGTTTGGTTGCTGCTTACGCTAACGATCATCACACTATCGAAGCGGTAAGCATGGCCATCGATATGGAAATTGTAGAGGCAACACTTGTTGGCGACGAAGCAACCATTAAAAGTGTTTGTGCTGAGCACAATATCGATCCTTCAAAATTCCGTATTGTTCAGGAAGCCGATGAAATGAAAGCAGCTCGCAAAGCTGTTGAGCTTATTAATAAAGGCGAAGGTGATGTGCTCATGAAAGGTCTTGTAAGCACCGATAAGTATATGCGTGCCATATTAGACAAGGAGAACGGACTGCTCCCTCCAAAGGCCGTTTTAAGTCACGTTACCGTTGTTCAGGTACCTACCTATCACAAGCTTTTAGTTGTTGGTGATGTTGCTATTATCCCAGCTCCAGACTTGAAACAAAAAATTGCTATCACCAACTATTTAATTCAAACTGCACACTCGCTAGGTATTGAAAGACCCAAAGTAGCATTGAATGCCGCTACTGAGCAGATGTCAGCTGGTATGCAAGCTTGTGTTGATGCTGCTATTATTGCAAAAATGGCCGATCGTGGTCAAATTAAGGGCGCTATCGTTGATGGTCCTCTTGCTCTTGACGTGGCAATTGACAAGGAGTCGGCTCAAATTAAGAAGCTTACTGGTGAAGTGGCTGGCGATGCCGATTGTATCCTTTTCCCAAATATCGAATCGGGTAACGTATTCTTTAAAGCATGTACAAAGCTAGCTAAAGGAGAACTAGGTGCAATGGTTATGGGTGCTAAGGTTCCTTGTGTTTTAACTTCTCGTGGCGATAGTGTAAAATCAAAAATGTATTCAATAGCTCTTGCAGCTAATGCTGCTAAGTAACTTTAATTTGCCTTAACCTAAAACTTAGTTTAAGAACATGGAAGAATATAAAATTCTGGCCATTAATCCAGGTTCAACTTCAACCAAGATTGCTGTTTTTAGGAATAATAAGAATATATTCCTGAAAAACATTAAGCATTCAGCTGAGGACATTGCAAAGTTTAAAACCATTGCCGATCAGTTTAGCTTCCGAAAAGAAATAATTCTTGACGAGCTTAAACAGGCTGGAATTGACGTTAATAAGATTTCTGCTGTTGTTGGTCGTGGTGGTTTACTAAAACCCATTGAATCGGGTGTTTATGAAGTTAACGAAGCAATGAAGAATGACCTTCGCAACAGCATCATGGGTGAGCATGCTAGTAATCTTGGTGCCCTAATTGCCGATGATATTGCTCGATCATTACCATCGGCACGCGCGTTTATAGCTGATCCTGTTGTTGTTGATGAGATGGAAGAGGTTGCAAGAATTTCGGGACATCCTAAATTCAAGCGCATTTCAATTTTCCATGCTCTTAACCAAAAGGCTATTGCTCGTCTTCATGCTAAGAGTATCGACAAAAAGTATGAAGACCTTAATCTGATTATCGCACATCTTGGTGGCGGTATTTCCGTTGGTGCTCACAAAAAGGGTAGGGTGATTGATGTTAATAACGCCCTTGATGGTGAGGGACCTTTTTCACCAGAACGCGCAGGTACCGTTCCTGCCGGACAGCTTGCAAAACTTTGCTTTAGTGGTGAAGTAACCTACGATGAAGTAAAGAAAATGCTGACTGGCAAAGGTGGCCTGGTTGCCCATGCAGGTACTAACGATGCTTATGAAATAGAGCTAAAGGCCCGTTCTGGCGATGCTAAAGCGAAGCTCCTTCAGGATGCCATGGCATACAATATAGCCAAATACATTGGCTCCATGGCTGCCGTGTTAAAAGGTGAGGTTGATGCTATTATCCTAACTGGTGGTATAGCTCACAATCCAGATCTTGTTGAGTATATCAAGAGTATGGTTGGCTTTATCGCACCTGTTGCCGTTTATCCTGGAGAAGATGAGATGCAGGCATTAGCTCTGAATGGCTTAATGGTTCTAAAAGGTGAGGTTATGCCTAAAGAGTATAAATAATCGATGTTATTCGTTATATTTATTAGGAGGGGCAAAAGCCCCTCTTGTTTTTTTAGTCCTTATGGTGTGCTTGTGCTTACAGGAAGTATCTTACCATTAAAATACTTGTGCCCATTTATCGAGAATTCGGCAATTAATGTCCCCATTTCATCAGCCGATACTGGCGCATTGTATCCAGGAAATGCTGTTCTAAGCATTTCGGTATCTGTAGCACCAAGTGCTAAGCAATTAAAAGAGAATCCTTTATCTTTATACTCCTCGGCAAGGTTCTCGGTTAACGACGCTAGTGCAGCCTTTGAAGAAGCATAAATGGCAAGCCCTGGAAATTTAACACTACCTTGAAAACCACCCATGCTGCTTATGTTAACAACATGACATCTTGACGAAAAGATGGGGATTAGACTTTTAATTAGAATGGCTGGCGCAAAGTAGTTAATATTTATCATCTCGAATATTTCCTGAGTGCTTAACTCTGTGTATGGCTTGGCATAAAGTAGCCCTGCATTGTTTATAAGAATGTCAACTTTATCAACATAGCCAGCTATAAGATTGAATAGTTCTTGAGATTTTTGATTTAGCCCCTTTAAATCAAAAACCATTGGAATAAATTTAGCAATGGAGTTTATACTTGATATTTCATTTTTAAGCTGTAATAGCTTATTTTTATTTCTTGCAATACCAATAATTGTATGGTTCCCTAATTTGGCTAAACTTTGAGCAGTTGAATACCCAATTCCTTTCGAAGCACCTGTAATTATAATGTTCATAGTGAGCAGTTTTTAACACTAACGGTTTTAGCAATTTAAACATAAATATTTAATATTGTGTTCAAATAAAATTCACTCTTTATGAAAAATAGATTAGTCCCAATCATAATAGTTTTATTTTTAACGCAGTATACGTTTGCTCAAAGCAATAACCATTTTGATAGGTTTAGCGATAGACTTTTTTATGGTGGTAGCATAGGGATAGCAATTGGGAGCAGAATAACTCAAGTTGATATTCTTCCGCAAGCTGGGATTTGGATTTTTCCTCAATGGTCGCTAGGGCTTGGGGGTAGGTATACTTATCGCAAAGAACGTTTTAGCCTACTTGAAGGAAATACGAGGCTTGATCCTATTAAGACTACCATTTGGGGTTACTCAGCTTTTACCGATATTCTTCCAATTCCCGATTTTAACGAGGCTTTTGGTGTCGATTTACATGGAGGAATATTTTTACATGCCGAATTAGAGAATTTGTATCTCGATAGAAAACTATTTGATTCAACATCTGACGAAGGGATGGGTTGGATTAATATGTATATGGTGGGTTTTGGTTGGCGTCAACGTTTAGGACGAAAAGCTGCAGCCAACTTTATGGTTTTGTGGGATTTAACTGATAACAGGTATTCCCCTTACACATCAAACCCCATACTTCGGTTTTCGTTAACACTATAAAAAAAGCCCCATACATTGATGGGGCTATTTTTTTTATGTTAGGAATAGATATTATTCTAACACAACAACATTTACAGCCTGAGGGCCGCGTTTACCATCGGAGATCTCAAAGTCTACGGATTGTCCTTCATCTAAACGTTTGAAACCTTCCCTTTGAATACCTGTGTAGTGAACGAAAACATCGTTACCTTCTTCGGTTTGGATGAAACCATATCCTTTAGCTGCATCAAACCATTTTACTTTACCTTTCATGTTACTAATAAAATAAATTGTGAATAAATTAATTTTAAAACATTACAAATATGTAACTATTATTTTAATAACCAACAGAAATCACAATTTTTTGTTCATTATAGTTTGAAAAATTTTTCTTTTGCGAACAATTAACACAATATCTTTGTTTATACAGAAAGAAAGTATTTTCTTTGATAAATAATTATTTTAAAATTAGTACACATGAATGTTTCAAAAGACACAGTAGTTTCGCTAAGTTATAATCTTAAAGTTGATGGCGAACTAATTGATTCTGCTCAAGCAGAGAACCCATTAGTTTTTCTTTATGGTCATGGTCAGCTACTACCTTTATTTGAAAACAATATAAAGGATTTAAATGTTGGCGACAATTTTGAATTTACAATTCCTGCTGCCGACGGATATGGCGAAGTTAATCAGCAAGCTATAGTTGAGTTACCCAAGGATATATTTGTTGTTGATGGAGAACTTCAAGAAGACCTTTTGGTTATTGGAAACCGTATTCCTATGCGTGATTCTGAAGGCAATGCTCTTGATGGAACTGTTGTTGAAGTTAAGGAGAGTGCAGTTGTAATGGATTTCAATCACCCACTTGCTGGTAAAGATTTACACTTTACTGGTAAGATTGAAAACATTCGCGAAGCAACACCTGAAGAGATTAGCCACGGTCATGTTCACGGACAAGGAAATGCTCACTAGTATGTTTTAGAATTTAATATTGTTTTATAAAGGGGTGATTTTTCACCCCTTTTCTTTTATTATTAGTCAACTTTTTCATACATTAGCACATGTTACTAAACTTTTAAAAGCTATGAGAAGTAAATATTTGGCTGCGGTACTATTGTTTTCAGCTGTGCTTATTAGTTGTAATGGAAGTAAAGATGATGATGAAAACTTGAATATTATTACATTCGGCGATAATCAGTTTTCCCTATACCGGGGTTTCTATACCAAGTTAGATACCTTGCTTAGTACTGGCGCAACGCCTTTTATTATTAATCTTCTAGGTGAAGGTGTTACTATAAATAGCGAAACAGATCAAGTTACAGGGACAGGATCGTTGATCAGAGCATATTTTTACTCCGATAACAATATTCAAGTAAGCAATGGCCTCTATACCATTGACCCATTCAATAAGAAAGAAACGAATGGTGTAGATTCCTGTGTTATTTACTACAACTACAATTTTGAAGTTGATACTGGGGCTGTTTATACTATATATGCTGGTACATTTAATGTTTATAACCTAGGTAGAATAATGAGCTATAAAATTGATGTACAAACAAAAGATCTCACTCATTTTACTGGGGAGTTTCAAGGAACCATGGATCAACTCTAATCATTTCTTACGAATTTATATATAGCTGAATTACCCTTATTTCTGTTTTAATAACCTGATTTAATCTATTAATTAGTGTCATGAGTCGTAAAATCCCATTATATGCCAAGATTTTAATTGGTATGGCTTTTGGCTTGTTATTTGGTTTTTTGGTTGTTTTACTTGGGTTAAATCAATTTGCCAGTGATTATATCAAACCTTTTGGTGTAATTTTCTTAAACCTACTAAAGTTAATAGCTATGCCATTGATTTTTGCATCATTGGTAAGTGGGATTGGTGGTTTAAAAGATATTTCAAGTCTCTCTAAATTAGGGTTAAAAACCGTTTCTTTATACATTGTAACTACCATAATTGCTGTTTCAATTGGGCTAACAATGGTTAGCATTATTAGCCCGGGTAGCTACTTAAGCCAAGAAAAAAAAGCAGAGTATTTGCAACGCTTTTCCAACGATATCACTGAAAAACAAAAGGTTGCCGAAAGTCTTTCAGATAACTCGCCACTACAGTTTTTGGTTGATATTGTACCTGAGAATGTTGTAGAGGCAGCATCTAATAACACTTCAATGTTGCAGGTAATTTTCTTTGCAATATTATTTGGTGTCGCATTAATTCTTGCACCTAAATCGAAAGTTAGAATTGTAAAAGATTTTGTTGATGGTTTAAATGAAGTAATACTTAAAATTGTTGATATAATCATGCATACAGCACCCTTCGGTGTTTTTGCTTTAATGGTTTCGTTATTAGTTGATTTTGTTGGTGATGATTTATCTGCATCGGCTCAACTATTTGGGTCGCTTGGTTTATACGCACTAACTGTTGTTTTGGGCCTTGCGTTAATTGCTGGTATTATATACCCAACCTTTCTGAAGTTCTATGCTGGCATTAGCTTTAAAAAGTTTTACAGGGCCATATTCCCGGCGCAGCTGGTTGCTTTCTCTACCAGCTCAAGCGCTGCTACGTTACCTGTTACAATGGAACAGGTAGAAAATGAGCTTAATGTCCCCAACGAAGTTTCAAGTTTTGTTCTACCCATTGGGGTAACTATTAATATGGATGGAACCAGCCTGTATCAAGCAGTTGCTACCGTTTTTATAGCTGAGGTTTTTGGTGTTGAGCTAACTTTTGTTCAGCTACTTACAATTCTTATTACCGCTACTTTGGCTTCGATTGGTTCTGCTGGCGTACCTGGAGCAGGTATCGTTATGCTTATCATTGTTCTTAACTCAGTTGGGCTACCAGTTGAAGGATTGGCATTAATCCTTGCAATTGATAGGCCTTTGGATATGCTTCGTACATCCCTAAATGTAACTGGCGATTCAATGATTGCAACAGTAGTTGCTAAAAGCGAAGGGATGTTAGGGAAATAAAATTTCATTTATCCACGATTTTATTTATTTCCTCTATAATAAATTCCTTTTTTTTTACTATTTTAGGCTATTATTTGATAGCCATGGATAATTTATTTAGAAAAAATCAAGCAGAACTGTTAAAGCAGCTAGGATTTGAATCTAGAACATTATTGAATGGTATCACAGGGCCTATTCAGCTTATGCGTTCAATTAGTACAGACCCTAATCTGCTTGATGTTTTGCATATTCTTGAACTAAGTACCATTCGCTTTGAAAAATTTTCCCTGCGATCTCAAATCCTTGCCGATTTATTAGTTCAGTCTAACGAGGTTAAAACCGAAGAGTTTGATCTTTCCGATTTACTAAAACATGCTGTTCTTGAACTGAACGATTTTTTGAACTTCTATTCTGTAAAAGTTGATATTGAAAATAAGCTTCCTTCAATCATTGTTAATGCTTCAAAAGATTTGTTTTTTCAATCGCTGTTGATAATTTTTGAGCAATTCATGGAACTGCTTGAAGCAGGAGCTGTGATTAAAGTTCAAAAGACAACCGATTCAACGAAAATTGAAATTTCAGCCCGTGATAACGGTTTTTTATTCAATAAGTTTAATTTCGATACGGATGAACTTCCTAGCGATATCGACCTAGCATTGCTTGTAGAATGTTTCAACAGGTTTAGAATAGGTTTTAATGTCCAAGCAAAGGATAATCAATCTTATGTCTTAATTGGTTAAATTTGGCAAGGCTTTATGAATGAACTTCTTGTAAATTCTCACATTCAACTTTTTGCACATATCACTCTTCAGAGCGATAAAGCTGTTCAACATCTTGCCGAGATTTACACCGAAGTACTCTTCACTCGCATTTTAAATGCAAAAATTGGGAAAGAGCAAAAAATAAAGCTACGAAATTTAATAAGCGAAAAGAAAAAAGAAGAAAACCTTTTTGAAATCGGACCAATTTGCTCCAACCTCAATAAAAATACTTCCATACAGCAACGGCTTTTGCTTTTAATCAATCTTTTAGAGTTTGGTCTGTTTGTTCAAAAAAATGCTATTCTTCTTTCAAAATCCGATAGCTTGTTTGCACTTATTCAGGATATATCTGACTATTTAAATATACCCAAATCAAATTTTAACCTAATAAATAGCTTTGTTTCAGGAAAGCTATATGAAATTCAAAACCGAACCAACATTTTAGTAGTAAAATCGCAAAATCCTAACCTAAACGGCACCCATTTTATTAAAAATGAGCTTATTAATGGGTACTTCGTTTTTGTTTATCTGTCTAACATTCAGGTAATATTTTTTAGGTATTTTGGCGATGAGCATCTTACCCACAATTCAAAAAACATTCAACCAAATTCCATATATTCATTTCAGAGCGGTTCCGTAATATCGTTAAATGGAAAGCCAATAATTTATTTTAGCGATATAATCTCAAAATTTAAAGGGCTTTCAGATAAGGATGCCGTTATACTTAATGTGAAGAATGTTGAATTTACCTATCCAAAATCAAAATTTGGAATACATAATCTTTCGTTTTCAGCAAAATCAGGTGAACTTATTGGGGTTATGGGTGGAAGCGGGGTGGGAAAGTCAACACTATTCAATATACTAAATGGTTCTTTTGAACCAAACAAGGGGTCCATTTCGTTGAATGGGGTGAACTACACCGATGAGCTGGATAAAATCCAACAGCTAATTGGTTTTGTTCCCCAGGACGACTCACTATTTGAGAACCTTACAGTTTATGAGAATTTATTCTACACCGCTCAGCTTGCAATTGGAAATATTAGCTCAGACCAAACCAATGAAATAGTTAATGCCCGTTTATCAGAATTTGGTTTATATGCAATTAAAGACCTCAAGGTTGGGAGTTCCTTATCTCGTAACATTAGTGGAGGGCAGCGTAAAAGGTTAAACATTGTTACAGAGATTATTCGAGAGCCCAAAATCCTTTTGGTTGATGAACCAACCTCAGGCCTTTCATCCGCCGACTCGCTTAGGGTTATGTCTTTGCTTAAAGAACAAGCACTTACTGGGCGTTTGGTAGTTGTAAATATACATCAACCTTCGTCGGAAATATATAGGCTTTTTGATAAAATCTTAGTGCTCGACGAGGGGGGCTTCATGGTGTTCTATGGTAATCCACTTGAGGCAGTAAGGTATTTTAAAACTCAAGCAAAAAGAATAGATGCCGACGAGGTAGAATGTAGCACCTGTCACAACATTAAATCCGATGAGATTTTTGATATAATTGCAGAGAAAAAGGTTGATGAACTTGGACAAATAACCGAAGTCAGAAAAGTTAAACCTGTTGATTGGAGTTCAAGATTCAAACCTAAAGATATAGAGATTGAAACTACAAAAGAACTACCCAAAATAAGCTCATCAAAGGCATCTATTTTTAAACAGTTAAGAGTTTTTCTTACCAGATTGACCTTGACCAAGTTACGCGATGTGGAGTTCTTCATATTTGCATTTGTTATACCCGTACTTTTAGCCACAGTTATAGCCCTTTTTAGTAAGTACACGACACCTACCGAGACAGGTGATTACGTTTATGTTTTTTACGAAAATTACAACATCCCAATATTCTTTCTCACTAGCATAATATCATGCATGTTCCTCGGGATGATTGTTACCTCCGATAGCATCATTAAGGATGCCAATGTAAATAAAAGGGAGGCTTTTCTTTTCCTCAGCCGAAAAGCATACTATAACTCCAAGGTAGTTTTCTATTTCGGTTTAACCATAATTCAAACGCTAATTTATACTGGTATATCAGTATTAATACTTCAAATAAAGGGGATGTTTCTTGAAATTTGGCTTGTAATGCTGTTAATGGGATTCTTTGGAAATATTGCAGGATTAATTGTTTCAACCATTTTCAAATCGCTATCAGCCGCATATCTTATTGTCCCATTCCTTGTTATTCCACAAATAATTCTCAGCGGAATAACCATCCCATTTGAACGTATGAATAATTACCTTTCGCACCCTGAGTATGTTCCTGTTATTGGTCTAGTTTCTCCATCGATGTGGGGTATGGAAGCCTTGCTAGTATATCAATATCAAAACAATGAGTATGAAAAGAACTTTTTTGCTATAGATTTTATTGAAAGCCAGGCTAGAATTCAATCACAGTACTTAATCCCAAAGCTGTTTCAGCTTATTAATAAGTTTAATGATGTAGATGACAATAGTAAAAAAAGATACCTAAAACTTATTAAGAATGGTTGTGCACAGCTAGATATTAAATTGGATGACTTATCCACATCAAAGGAACAAAAAAAATTAATAGTTGAGCTAAAAGATTTACAGAAGGTTAAGCAGAAGAACTATTCGTTAGCGTTAAGAAAAAAGGATATGATATACACCTCACTTATTAAAAAGTACGGAAATAACGAAAATGTTCTTGCGCTTAAAAATACCTATACTAACAAAGGGGTTGAAGATTTAACCCTAGCCAGAAAAAATATAACTGCTATTAAAATTGTTGAGGATCGAATTGTTCAAACTATCGACCCTATTTTTAAAATTCCAACAAGTAAATGGGGAGGGCTCATTTTCTTGCACCCTATAAGAAACTCGGTAATAATCTTTTCAATACCTTTCAATTCAACACAGCCATTCTTTTTATATTCCTTACTGCAATTTATTTTCTGCTGATATTTGATATCTTCCCTAAAGCTATCAAAAAGAAATGAAAAGCTTTTAGGCTGTGAAAGTTCAATTAGTAAATGCGAAAAAATTCTTGAATGATGATGATGATGGTCTGTTGATAATCGGAAATAACTTTTAGCAAAGCGTTAAAAAAGTTATTCTGATTATCAATAGGCAACGACAAGAAAAGAATTTAAATTAAAGAAAGAGAGAAAAACTAAAAAGTATTTTCTCTCTTAATGCAAATGTTCGACCTTTGTTTTCGCCAAAAAAAAATACGGATGAAGCATTTGACATTGGAGCAAAGATACGCATTAAAAGCGTATTTGGATTGCGGGAAAACAAAAAGTGCAATAGCCAGGGCTTTAAAAGTTCACAAGAGCACTAATTATCGTGAAATAAGTCGCAATAGTAGCAAGCGAGGTGCTTATAATCCTGATTCTGCTAACGAGTTAGCGGAAGAGAGGAAAGAGCGTTTCTGTCAGAATCGCAGGTTTGATACAAGCATGCAAGTAAAGATAGACAATTGGATAAAAGAAGAGCAGTGGTCGCCAGAGCAAATAAAGGGACATTGTGATAGAAATGGGATTGAAATGGTATCTCATGAAAGAATATACCAGTACATAAGGGCAGATAAACAGGCCGGAGGAGAGCTGCATAAGCATATGCGGCATAAGCTAAAACACCGCAATCGCCCTGTTGGAGGGAAGCATGTGGTTATAAGAAACAAGGTTTCCATTGACGATAGGCCTGCTGTAATAAACAACAAGGAGCGTTTTGGTGATTGGGAGATTGACCTAATTGTTGGGAGGAATAATAAAGGAGCAATGGTAACTTTAGTTGAAAGAAAAACATCAATGATTTTAATAAGGAAATTGGAGGATGGTAAAGATGCAGATGGACTTGCTAATACCGTAATTAGAATGCTACTGCCCTATAAGAACAGCGTAAAATCAATAACCAGTGATAACGGTTCCGAATTTGCCAGACATGAAAAAATAGCGAAAAAATTGCAGGCTGACTTTTACTTCGCTCATCCATATTCTTCTTGGGAAAGGGGATTAAGTGAGTACTCTAATAAATTAATAAGACAGTACATCCCTAAAAAATCAAATTTTGATACCTTTGATTCAGATTTTGTGAAACAGGTACAACATAAAATAAACAGAAGACCAAGGAAGAATTTGCATTTTAGTACTCCAAAAACAGAGTTCTTTAATTGTGTCGCATTTGCTTGTTGAATTTACGCTGTACTAAAAAACATAAAACATTTGCATATTAAATGTAAAGGGTTTAAATTCGGGGTTAATCAAATTACTTAAAAAAATAGCCTATGAAGCGTTTTCAGAGTTTCTTTTTAGCTGTAATGCTATTACTACCGGCATTATTTGTATCGTGTTCAGGTTGCAAAACAAACAAGCAGGAAATTACCGATACTGTTCTTACAGAAGATACCCTTTCTGAAATCGAAATGGATATAATGCTTCCAACTCCTTCAGAGGTTTTAAGCATTGTATTGACTACTGGTATAAAGTATTCAGATGACTACATGGCACCTTTAGGGGTTGAAAAGAAAACGGAAATGATAAAGCATAAAGCTTTAATCCTAGGTGTATACTTTGCCGATTTTGCTTATGCAAATTATTTTAACCAACGCAGCGCATCATCGGAGTATTTTAAGGCAGTACAGGACTTATCGGCTAATTTGGGAATAGGTTCAATCCTTAACGATGCTTATTTCAAACGTTTTGATGCAAATCTTAACAACCCCGATTCCTTAGATGCCATTTTTGAGGATTTTTCAGAAAATGCCTATAATACAATAATTGAATCTGGCAACAATGAGCTCCTATCCATGATTGGTATTGGTGCTGCAATTGAGGTGCTTAACATTGGAATTAATTCCATCGAAAATGCGGTTAACCCCGACGAGGCTATTCAATCAGTAGTTGATCAAAGCGCCGTATTCGATAACTATTACTCTAACTTTATGGCTTATAATGCCGATAAGCCAGAGTTTAAAGAGCTGACAAAAGATATTTCAGAAATCTTTGATTTCTTTAAGGAAAAATTAGTGCAAGCTAATGATGAAGTAGTTGTAAAGGATAGTGAAAACCACTTCACTATCTCGGGAGGTAGTACTCAAAAACTGAACAAAACCGATTTGGCACACCTTCGTGCTATGGTTCTTGATGTTAGAAAGAAGCTTATTGAACTTAAGTATTAACCTTAAATCTGCAAGTTATGTTAAAGCGCATATTTCTTTTAGTAACTTTTTCATTAGCTGCTTATTTTTCTGCTAACGCCCAATGTACAGGATTCCATAAATTAAGAGAATGTACACCACCTGATATTAACGGTTTTAGACCATTTGGCCAATCACGCAGCCGTATGGTAGAAGCAAAAAAGACTTTTAAATATAAAGTTGTTCTTTACGGTGGATACGATTATAAAATTGGCATTTGTACTGAAAGAGGATATTATCCTATCCAGTTTAGAATTATTAATGGTAAGGATAATAGTGTATTCTACGATAATGCTGATGATGATTATATTGAAAACGTTGGATTCACAGTTGAGGAGACAAAAAATGTAATTTTTGAAATAACAATCCTGGCTAGTAAAAAAGAGTTTACTGATGCTGCAGATGCTCGTGTTTGTGCTGGTGTATCGATATATTGGAGGAGAGTACCTAAAACTGGTTTTTAA
Source organism: Tenuifilum thalassicum (assembly GCF_013265555.1). GTDB lineage: Bacteria > Bacteroidota > Bacteroidia > Bacteroidales > Tenuifilaceae > Tenuifilum > Tenuifilum thalassicum. Next base: position 1,579,072 of record NZ_CP041345.1, read on the forward strand.
TCGGCTTTTTACTAATGAAATGGTTGCATTTTCTGCTTGTCGTTTCTTGCGTTAGCACTGGGTCAATAACAAGGAGTCAAAATCTTGTAAGGAATGGAGGTTTTGAAAATAATTACAAATGTCCCGATAATTTTACTGTTAACTACTCAAAAAGATTTATCCCTGATTGGATAATGCCTACAAGGGGTACTCCCGATTATTTCCACCGATGCAGTAAGGAAATGGTTGGGGTACCTCAAAATTTTATGGGAAGTATTTTCCCTGCCGAAGGCGATGCATTCATAGGTCTTGTACTTTTAGACACCCCTGAGATTTCCGATGAAGTAGATTATCGCGATTATTTACATAGTGGCCCTTTAATGCCTGTAACCATTACGAATGCTAAACTACCTAAACCTGACACTAAGCACAAAGTTAAAAGTATAAACTATAGGGAATACGTTCAAACAAAGCTAAAAACAACCTTGCAGCCCAATCAGCTCTACCGGGTTAGCTTCAAGTATGCCCTTTCCCAAAACTCAACCTTTATATCGAACAGGCTTGGCGTTGCGTTCTCTGAGATGCCATTAAAACAAAAAAAGGGTGTTTTGTCTGTTAAACCTCAAGCTTTTATCGATTCTATAGTCGTTTTTTCTACGCCAGGCATTTGGACTGAGTTTGCTGACACCTTTCGTGCTCGTGGGGGAGAGCAATATCTAACCATTGGGAACTTTTTTAATGATTCCGAAACCCATTATCTTGAAAACGACATTAGCAACCTTAACTCATCATTACAAAAGGTAATTCTTACAAACCAGCTTGCGTACTATTACATAGATGATGTTAGGGTAGAATTAGTAAATAAGGATGAGAATGTAGATGTATCTATGCATAACGTTCCGTTAAGCATTATAAAAAATTCCGAATTATTTCTCTACGATACTCTTGGCTCTCATTATGCTATCCTTGATGAAGTCTTTTTTGACATTGGTCAGTTCAATTCTGAACCAAAAAGTTTCTGCCAGCTCGATTGGTTAATTGATTTTCTAAATAAAAATAACTATATTGGGATTGAACTTAATGGATTTTTACATGATTTTGAGCCAGATATATCTGGTGCTATTGCAAGGGTTAAATCCCTAAGGAATTTGCTTATTTCGAGAGGTGTTAGCAATGAACGAATTATTTGTAAATATCTAGACGATTGTAAAGCTATTTCAAAAAAAGTGCGATTTTATAAAGAGGGATTACCCTGCGATTATTATAGTTTATTAATTTCAGTAAGATTTTTTAATATAAATCAGCAGCCTAATGGAAAGAGATTGGAACGATAAAACAATTCTGATTGTAGAAGATGATAAGTTTAACTCTTTAATAATTAAAAACTTTTTGTCAAAAACAAAAGCTAAGCTAATTACTGCATTTAACGGTGAGCAAGCTGTTGAACTTGCACGTGAGCACAAACCAGATATAATTTTGATGGACATCAAGCTTCCTGGCATTAGTGGCCATGAGGCTACACGAAAAATTAAAGAGTTTCTTCCGAACGCAATCATTATAGCCCAAACTGCTTTTGTAACCGATGCCGACCGAAACGAGGCCTTAGAATCGGGCTGCTCCGACTTTTTAACAAAACCCTTAAGTAGCGATAAAATAATTAATGCAATTGAAAAATTTATGTAAAGCTAGCAATGAACGAGCAGCCGCAAAATAGGATTAAAATTCTACTGCTTGGCGATTCAAGTGAGCATTGCCATGAATTGGTTAGTAAAATAGCCCAGAATAGCGATTTTTCCCATTGCGAGCTGATTCCTGTTAGTAGTTTCGATAAAATCATTGCCTATTTATCAAATATTTTTGATGGTGTTATCCTTTTCCACACCGATGAAAACGAAATAAAAAATATTAATAGCTTAGTTGAACTTCGTAACAACTATAATCCGACTATTCCCGTAATAGTTCTTCTCTCAGGTCAGGCTGAAGGCATTAACATTAAGGATGTTTTAAAAGCGGATGTTAATGATGTTGTTGTATGTAGCAATAAGTTATGGCTGGAAGCGGTTTTAGCCAAGTACTTTTTCAGAAGAATAAATAGGAGCAACATCAATATACAAACCGACTACAATAGCTATCTATCGCATGTAAACAGGATTCATTATGAGTTTCCTTTTGGTTTGGTACGGGTGGTAATTAATCCGAATATTTATGTTGAATATATTAACAAGGAAGCGCAACGAATTCTGGGATTTAACCTAACTCAGCACCAGGAAGACCCTGATCTTATTAACCGCTTCTTACCTAAAGAACGTATTAAACTTGTACTGGAAAATGCAGGTACTGGTCATGAATTTCTAAGAAAGAGAATCAAAATAAGTTCTGGTAATGAAAATATTAAGTGGGTCGAGGCTGTTTATATTCCTGGCTATGAGTATAACAAAAATCATAATTCTATTGAAGTTATTCTTCGCGACATTACCGATGAGGAAGTTGATAAGGTGTTGCAGAAATCGGTATACGATATTGCCCGTATGACCAGCTCTAATTTCTCACTGAATCGCGTTTTTACCATAATAAATAAGATAATTGAGGATTTAATTAATATTGATAATATCTACATCGCACTTTACGATGAGGATACCCAGGTGGTTTCTTTCCCTTATTTTGTTGACATTAAGGATGCTATTCCACCCAAACCCCGAAAGAATTCTCGCGGATTAACTGAGTATATTCTTCGTACTGGAAAAAGTTTGATTTGTCAACCCGACTGTTTTGATAAGCTTATTGCTGAAAACGAAATTGAGATTTTTGGTACAAAACCAAAATCTTGGCTAGGGGTGCCACTAAAATATCATGATAAGATAATAGGTGTACTGGCTGTTCAGCATTACTCAAATCCAAATGCCTTTGGAGAGAGGGAAAAGTACATACTTGAATTTTTCTCTGAGCAGATTGCAAGAACTGTAGATTATAAGCGTAAAAGCGAATCTATTAAGCTGCTATCTGCTGCTGTTGAGCAAAGTCCCGTTTCTATCATTATAACATCTTTAAAACCTGAGATTGTTTACGTAAACTCAACTTTCACCGATATAACAGGTTATGAATCTAAAGAGGTAATTGGCCGGAATCCAAGATTTCTGCAATCGGGACTAACGCCCAAAGAAAGGTTTGTTGAACTTTGGGATACTATAACCACAGGAAATACTTGGAGGGGTGAATTTATCAATAAACGAAAAAATGGTGAAATATTCTACGAAGAATCTATAATAGTACCCATTACTGATGAGTTGGGGCGAAACTCCTACTATTTATCAATAAAGATTGATGTCACTGAAAAGAAAAAGCTGATACAAGACCTTATCACTGCTAAGGAGAAGGCGGAAGAAAGTGATAAGTTGAAAACTGCTTTCCTGCAAAACATTAGCCACGAGATTCGCACCCCCATGAATGCCATTGTTGGTTTTGCTGAGATTCTTGAAAATGACCATGATAACGAAGAAAAGATAAGTTACTACACTAGCGTTATTAAGCAACGCTCATACGATTTGCTTGACATTGTAAATGAGCTACTTGATATTTCAAGAATAGAATCGGGGCAACTTAAAGCTGAATTTAAGCCATTTGAACTTAATGGAATCTTTACAGACCTGCTTCAAACATTTGAAGGGTATAAAGTAAGAATGGAGAGGCACGATATTGAGATTAAGCTCAGCCCGTTACCTGAAAACATATCAAATGTAATAGTTAGCGATGAGGCCAAGTTGCGCCAGGTATTCACGAACCTTATCCATAACGCCATGAAATTTACCCATAAAGGGTATATTGAGTTTGGATTTCATGAGTTGAATAACGATAACTTAGTTTTTCGGGTCTCAGATACCGGAATTGGCATACCTGCCGATATGCAGGATAAAATCTTTGAACGTTTCCAAAAATCAAGCCCACAAGGTGTTATTTACGACGGTTTAGGGCTTGGTTTAACCATAGTCCAGAGCCTAGTTAATCTTCTTGGGGGTAAAATTTGGCTAAAATCAGAGGTGGGAAAAGGCACAACGTTCTACTTTTCAATACCATATAAACCGGAGACACAAAACCGGTCAACCACAAACGAGGAAGTTGCTAACCCGGAGTGCCTGCAAAGGTATAAGCTACTTATTGTAGAAGATGATACTTTTAACGTGGCATATTTTAAAGAGCTATTTGATAGCTTGGGATTTGAGTACCATATTGAAAGCTCAGGGCTCGAAGCAATTGAACATTTCAGGTCTAATCCTAGCTATGATATGGTTTTAATGGATATCAAGCTTCCTGATATGACTGGGTACGATGTGATAGAAAAGTTTAAGAGTATTAATCCTGAGATTCCTATCATTGCCCAAACAGCCTATGCCGCCAAAGCCGATAGGGAAAAAGCACTAAAAGCCGGCTGTGTCGACTATATTTCTAAGCCTATCTTCAGGGATAAATTGCTCGCCTTGCTACATAAACATTTGGTACACAACTAGTTGAAATAAGTTGTTTAATGTTTGGCCTATTTAAAAAAATGCACACCTTTTCAAATTGTGCTAAGTAAGTTTTGGTAAGATAGCTTAAGTTCTAAATAATTTGGGTTAATTTTAATTGCTAAGTTTCTCCTTAATTACCATTAGCAGCTCATGTTTTTTAATCGGCTTATTGATATAGCCATCAAATCCATGGCTATTAATTCTTTCCTTATCTTCGCCGAGAGCATAAGCCGTTTGGGCCACAATAGGAATGCCGGGTTTAAATGCTTTTATCTCCTCAAATGCCTTATAGCCATCCATGACTGGCATTTTGAGGTCCATTAGTATAAGTTTGATTTCATTATTCTTTCGGGCGAGTTCTACCGCCTCCTGACCATTTATTGCTCGTATGCATTTATAGTTTGATGATAATAGTATCTCATTGATAAACAAAAAGTTGAAGTCGTCATCTTCAGCTACAAGCAGAAGTTCATTATTTCCTTGCAGCTGTTCAAATGGTATCTCCTCGTTACTTTCAGGTAGAGTCTCTGGTTGCTGGTAGGGAATGGAGAATGTAACGATTGTGCCTTGCCCAATAATGGAATCCAATTCAATTGTTCCTCCAAGCAGCTCAATATATGCCTTCGATATGGCTAATCCGAGTCCAATACCTCCAACCTTAATGGTTAATGGATTTTGAACCCTGAAAAATCGTTTAAATATCATTTCACGGTATTTTTGTTCAATTCCTATACCGGTATCTTTAACTCTAAAAACTATTCGATTGTTAATTAGCTCATACCCGAAACTAACGCTACCCCTTGGGGTGTACTTTAAACCATTTGAAATAAGATTGATTAGGATTTGCTGTAGCTTTACCTTATCGGTATATATGTTAAATGGAGTGCTTAGGTTTTGGTTTGTAAGAATAAGCTCTATATCTTTATTTGCTGTAGCCTTGATTTTCATCTCATTATAAATATCCAGCATGAACTGATTCAGTTCAAAACTCTCGGGGTTGGGTTTAACCATACCGGTATCAAGCTTAGCTATTTCAACGGTTTCGCTAATAATATCGAGCAAGCGTTTACCGCTTTTCTGTATGATGTCGATATACTCACTTCGCTTAGCTTCATCAACAGGAAGTTTAAGCAGGTCGCTAAAACCCATAATGGCATTCATGGGGGTACGAATTTCATGCGATAGATTTGCCAGAAAGGCCGATTTAAGGCGGTCACTCTCTTCAGCTCTATCTTTGGCATCAATTAAATCCTGCTCAAACTTTTTCCTCTCGGTAATATCCCTAATAACAGTCAATTCTCTGTCATAACCGCCAATTTTGGTTCTTTTCAGGCTAACCTCCACCCAGAAATGCTCGCCATTTTTCTTTTTAGCAAGCCAGTCGAATCTCTGCGGACCATTTTTTGTTGCATTACTCGAATGGATGTTAATCAGCTCATTGGTATTGGGAAGGGTATCTGAACCGAGGTCTCTGTATGTGAGTTTTATGAACTCTTCCTTGCTTGAATAGCCGTACATCTCAATAGCTCTTGCATTGCAATCTATTATCCTGCCATTTTGAGTATCGTAAATTATTATTGCCTCGGATGTGGAATTGAATATCTCCCTGAACTCACTCTCCCGTTGAGCTATTTTTTCCTGGTAGGTTTTACGTTCGGTAATGTCACGTATAACAGCAATAAAACGCGGAGTGCCACCAATTGTGGCTATCTTAAGCGATACTTCTATCCAAAGTGCTTCTCCGTTTTTCTTTTTTCCCTGCCAAGTATAAGTATGTGAACCTTGATTAACAACTTTATTAATAATCTTGGTTGCTTCCGCTTCGGTATATGGCGGGTTATAAGAGCTAAGGTAACCAAATGGTTTGCCTATGAGCTCTTCTTTACTGTATCCATATAGCTCTCTTGTTGCAGTATTGCAATCGATTATGGTGTGCTTATCAAAATCGTATATAATTATAGCTTCTTGGGTTGAGTTAAATATTTCTGCTAGCTCGCGTTCCTTTTCCCTAATAGCAGCCTCTGCCTTCTTCCTTTCTGTAATATCTGCAATATATCCTTCGATAAAAAGGAGATTTCCTTCTTCGTCGTAAATACCCTTTCCTTGTTCCCATACCCATCGAGTTTGACCATCTTTTGTCAGGATTTCATACTCATCAACTATTTTTTCCTGCGTTGAAAGTGCAATTTGCCATTTTTCCCATATTGCTTGCCTGTACTGGGGTAAAATAATATCATTAAAAGAGAGTGTCTGGTTGTTAATTAGCTCTTCGGGCTCGTAACCGGTTACCTTTTTAACCGCCGGACTTAGGTATATCATTGTCCAGTTCTTGTCGTTAGCACAACGATAAATAAAACCGGGCAGGTTCTCCACCAAATTCGAGAGGGTTTGTTCTCGCTCTTGTAGTTTTATTTCGGCAAGTTTTCGTTTTGTTATATCCCGTGCTATACCATGTATGGCAACTATATCGTTTTTATCATTTAAAATTGGGGTACTATGCATTTCAACCCAAATGGAGCTGCCCTTTTTGGTTTGCCATCGGGTTATAAAGTAATTGTTCAGATTTTTTTTGGCGGCAATATTCTCAATTACACACCTATCGTCGGGATGAATCAAATCCAATAACAACCTGTGGTTTTTATATACCTCTTCAACTTTATATCCCGATATTCGTTCAAATGAGGGGCTTAGGTACTCAAAATGAGTTTTTGGGTAAAATCGGACAATATAGATTACATCGTTTGCATTGTCGGCTATGAATTTAAATCGGAGCTCTGTTTCTTTTAGTTTTAGCTCAGCGTCGCGCTTCTCCTTTTCTACCTTAGAATTTCTTAATGCATGTTCAACAGCCGGTCCTAAACGTTTAAGGTGTTCCTTTATAACATAGTCTGAAGCACCAGCCTTCATACATTCGACAGCAGTTTCCTCGTTCATTGAGCCGGTTACCACAATAACAGGAATTAACGGGTCGTACTCTTTAACAATTTTTAGGGCTTTCATGCCGGTGAAACGCGGCATCATGTAATCGGTTAAAACGATATCGGGGGTAACAGAGGTAAGCAGCTTTACAAATTCTTCCTCATTATCTGTGGTTTGGTAATCAAATTCTAAACCATGTTGCTTTAGCTCCCTGATTATTAGTTCAAGGTCGGTTTTTAAATCTTCGGCTATTAGTATTCTAGTATGTTTTTCCATGAACTAATAGGTTTCAATTTTATTGATATCAATCCAGTAGTTACCTAATATCTTTATGGTTTCTTTAAATATGTGTGGTTCAAGGGGCTTGACAACAAAGCTGTTAGCGCCAAGGGAGTAGCTACGGATAATATCATCGGTTTCGTTTGATGATGTTAATACCACAATAGGAGTATATTTAAACTGCTGATTATTCCTCAGGGTCTTGAGCACCTCAAAACCATCAACCTGTGGCATTTTCAGGTCAAGGAAAACAGCTTGAAAGGGGCTGTTCCTGCGGGGATGACTTACCCTGAACTCATCGGCAAATTTGAGAATGCTTAAGCCATTGGGGAAATAGGTAATGTGTATTGGTTGAATTGAGCGTTCCAGGTTCCTTTTGATAAGCTCAGCATCAAACGGATTATCCTCAACAACTGCTACCCTTCTAAGGATTTCGGCATGTTCCATGGCAACTAATTTTCTTCCAACTTCGATAACGAGGAGATTAAAAGTTCAAAAGAGCTAATACTCATTAACATGATAATATAACCCGTAATATGCGAATCGCGCATAATAAAGCTCATGGTTATAAGGAGGGCATAATCATTTTTGTTTTTACCGGAAATTAAGCTTTGAATCATCGCTTTTAGTGAAGTAACAGACATGTGCGGAATGCTAAAGGTGAAGTGTACGTTAAGCATGTTTCCAAAAATACCCAAACAGGAGTTCATGATAATGTTTCCTGTTTCGGTAAGCACCTCAATTGCCTCTGTGGTATATTCGGTGTAGTGTCCAATCTCATATTGGGCAACCAAGTCGCAGAGTTTAAGCCCGCTTTTACTATCGAGTACCAAAACGGCATCGCCAGATATCTCTCCTTTGAAAATTTGGTGAACTGTGCTTACCTCCCCGGGATACTTAGGCGATAGATGCTCCTCCATTTGGGAAACAGTAGTTAGCTTAACTTTGGGAACGTTAAGGATAATACGGTCGCCAGTAAGCTCCGAAAGCGAGTTTGCAGCTCGTGAAAAACCAATATTCACCAGTTCGGTAAGTGAGTCGTATTGTTCTGGAGTAAGCATAGCCACTTCATTTAAGTGCCGATTCAACCTTTTGTATAATTTCTGCTTCATTGAAGGGTTTGGTAATATATCCAAATGCCCCTTTTTGCATAGCCTCTTCAATTGTGGCTTTTTGAATATCGGCTGATGCTATTATTACCTTTTGGTTTGGATTTAGCTCTTTAATTTTAGCTAGCAACTCCAAACCGTTTATCCCTTCCATGGTAAGGTCTAGTAGAATAAGATCGGGTGATTCATGCAAAAATGTCTCAAGGACAACTAACGAGTCGCTAACCTCAATGATTTGTAAATTAGCAATTTGCCGGAGTGCCTTTTTCATGAGTCTCCTTGAGAGTGCAGAATCGTCAACAAGTAAAATTTTTTTAATCATATCTGATATTTCTTTTGTTTTTTACAATACTGTACAGGTTAGCTCTACAATCCGTTTAGCAATTTCTTCAAGAGGAATGCGCTCGTCGGAAAGCATTGCCTCATCCACTGAGCGCGGCATACCGTAAACCACACACGTGCTCTCAGCCTCGGTTAGAACAATCCCGCCCTTTGCTTTTATCCATGCAGCTCCCTCTTTACCATCGTTTCCCATTCCGGTTAAAACCAAGCCAAGGACCTTTTCGCCATAAACCTCAGCGGCAGACCGAAATAATACATCTACTGCCGGGCAGTACAGGTTCGATGCATTACCTGCCATCAATTTAGCTATTTTTTTTCCATTTTGCAAGGGGGTTATAGCTAAATGTTTTCCTGCTTTAGCAATGATTACTTTACCGGGTTCAACCGTCATTCCCTCAGTGGCTTCCACTACTTTAACTTTGGATTGCTCATTTAATCGGTTACTAAAGATGGCAGTATAACCCTCAGGCATATGCTGCACTATACATATTGGAAGAGGAAAATCGGTTGGTAGTAAAGGAATGATTTTTCTTAATGCCTGTGGTCCCCCAGTTGATACTCCAATTACAACAATCTCAAACCTATTATTTGATTTTAGCCTCCTATTGTGAATTTCAGCTACTGCAGTTTCAGGTTTGGGAATTCTGGTTTGTGCAAGTATCTTTACTTTTTCAATTAGCTCATTTGTTATTTCATAAATTTTTTCCGTGGCAAGTGCTGTTGGTTTCTGTATATACTCTAAAGCTCCTGCCTCTATGGCATCCATTGTCATTCTCCCATTCTCGCTAGCTATACTTGCAATTAGCACTGGCTTGGGATTGGTGGGCATAAGATTTTTTAGAAACTCCACACCGTTCATAACCGGCATGATAAGATCGAGTGTAATTACATCGGGATCAAGTTCCTTAACCTTCTCCAATGCTTCGACACCATTAATGGCAGTTCCTACAACCTCAATAAATGGGCTACGCTCAAGCATCTGCTTCATCACCTTGCGAATGTATGCCGAGTCGTCAACAACCAAAACTCTAATTAGCTTTTCACTGGTCATATTCTAACATTTTATTTACTCCTTATAATAAGCAAAACTATTGCCCACTTCAACAAACCTGAAAGGGGGTTTATGCTTTAAAAGCGATTCCGAAACCCCTAAAAACAGGTAGCTGTCCGATGGCATAAGTTCGTAAAAATTATTGATAATTTGCCTTACTTTTTCGTCGGAAAAGTAAATGAAAACATTTCTACAAAATATGTAGCGCGATTTGGCAAAGGGTTTATACTCATTTATGTTAGTTAGGTTAACATTGGTAAATCTTACCTTTTGGTGTATCTCTTTATCTATTTGCCATATTCCATTCTTAAAAGTGAAATACTTTTCCCTAAGTTGATCAGGGCAATTCCGAAAGGCGCGCTCTTTATAAACGCCATTTATGGCATGGCTAAGCGCTGAATTACTGGCATCGGAACCGATAATTTCGATTTTAAGCTTACTAAACCAATCATTCTCATTAAGAAGCATAGCTATCGAAAGTGGTTCTTCGCCAGTTGAGCACGCTGCGCTCCAGATGGTAAATTTTTCTTCCGAATGTTTTGATGCTTGGTTGGGGAGAATCACTTCGGTAAATGCTTTAAGCTGATCAACCTCTCTGAAAAAATAGGTTTCGTTTACGGTAACGATATTAAATAAAACCTTTAGCTCCGACCCATCATTATCGTCGTACTTTAAGAAGTAGTAGTAATCTAAAAATGAGTTTAGCCCTAGTTCCAATACTCTGGGCGATAATTTATCAATTAGTATCTCCTGTGCAGAGTTATTATAGAAAATACCGGTTTTTTCGTGAATTAAATCACGAAGCAGGGTAAATGATTTGTCTGTTATGCCTAATGTTTCTCTATAAAAGCGCATAGTAACCAATTAAATATTTAACATTAAGCTATCGAGTAATGTTTTGGCGCCTTGCCTTACTCTGGCGTTTTTATCGCTCTTTAGTTGGAATAGGATTTCCTCTTTCCCGGGTAAATCAATCTGATGCATCATGCTTAACAATAGCATTTTATGCTCAAACCCTTTATCAAGGAAGTAAAGTAGTTCTTCGAGGTAGTGTTGCCGTTTGTTAATCAGGATTTTACGCGCGTTTTCGCCTACACGAATATCAAAACACAACTCTAGTAGGTAACCGTATGCATATCGGTTATTATGGAGTCCAAGCGACTGTACACATTTAATTGCAACGTTACGATCTAAATCTTGAACATGTTCAAAGAGCGTTTTTGATGATTCATGGGTATCATAGTTGGCCAAGGCCGAAGCAGCCTCAAGCCTTATCTCAGCTTTGTGATTTCCATTTAAAAGGCCAATTAGAATCTTTTGTGCTTCAGCTGACTCGTTTAAACTTAGGGCATGAATGGCCGTTTGGGCAATATCAAGGTTTGAGTCGTGGGTGAATGGCACGAAAAATTTTGGTGAAACCAGATTTAGCTCTCCAAGAGCAAGGATTGCAGCAAGACGAACAAAAACAACTTCGTTGGAGTTTTTTGCAATTGATTTCAATTCGTCCTTGAATGATAAAATACGTAAACCTATTATTGACCTAATGGTATAGTTACGAACCCATGGGTCTTTATCGCCTAATAATTCAGATATAAGTTCCTGGGCATCATTTGAATCCAAAAATGCAATTGATTTAGCAACAGCTATTTTAATTCTGACATCATTTCGCTCAATCGATTTCAGGAAAAGGTTTTTAATATCATCTATTCCATCAAAAAATGGGAGGACTTCTACTGCCGCAATGGCAACATTGGTCATGGGAGAATTTACGGCATCAACAATGCTCTTTTTATATTGTGGGTAGCCAAAGTATCCGGCAATTCTTATAGCCGATTCCTGGGTGTATGGATCGGGCGATAGAATATAGTTTTTTAAATCGTTAGGCATATCGGGATGCGAAATTGAGTTAAGGGCAGAGATTATTGCTCTTCTTACTATAGGGCTAGGTGTACCTATGAATTTCATCAGAAATGGGTAGGCATTCTTGCTCCCTATTTTAGCCATCGCACCGGCACTAATCAGGGTTAACTCATCGTCTTTGCCCAATAAATCACAAAGTTCAGGTAAAACGCTCTCGTTGCCTATTCGCCCTAACAGAATTGCAATAACTTTTTGGATTTCCTTATTGTTAGTTTCTTTTAACTTTTCCTTAAGCAATTCAATGCAATTACAACCCGAAGCAACTGTTGTTTCAACAATTTCTTCCTGAATATTTTGATTGCCTAATAGGTTAACTAGTTTCTTTTGGATTATAGTATTTTTAATGAACACGATTAATGTTATAACCTGTTTAAGCAGCTTATCGTCATCGGTATCTAAAAGGTTGGTTAAGTTGTCTATTCCTTTGTCATTAATACTATCGTTGAGCATCTGGTGATATATAGAATCGGCAAATTGCTCTAACCCGTATTCTTTTATCCACTTTGAAATTGTACTGGCTGCTTGAAAAACAAAATCGGAGCTATTTAACCAGTTGCACAAATCTTTAAAGGGGGTAGGGTGAAGTATCCTTCCGGCCATCTCAATTCCCGCAAAAGTAAATTCGGGTTGATCATAGAGTTTTCGAAGCTTGTTATAGGTACTCAGGCCGGCATCGATATTAATGAGAGCATCAATTGCTGCCGATGCCAAAAAGAAATCGCCAGCTAGAGCAAGCCTTTCAAGTTTGGGAATAACTTTTATGTCCTTTGACTTACCCAGAGCTTCAATGGCATGATACTGAACGTTAGGGTTCTCATCCTCTAGAAGTTTTACAAGTATTTTTGATGCTTTAGGGGTTGATAGTGTCCCTAAAATCTGTGCAGTATACATTCGCACCTCATGGTCAGTTGATTTGGTTAGCTCTTGAGCTATGTTTATGAAATCCCGATCATTCCTCTTAAAGGCTTCTATAATTGATGAAAGTATTGTAGGATTGCGATGATTATTAACTAGCTCATGAATTAACACCGATAAATCAATAGGTTTTGCTTCTGTTTCATTGGTTTTAGCACTGCCATTTTTCACTTTACTGTTTTCACTATTACTCTCGGCGATTATGAGCATACCTATTATACTATTATCGCTTTGTCTGAGTGGCGTTACGGTTATATGACAACCAGTCAGATTTTTGAAGAAAAGGTTTAACGAGGGATGAAATCTTGATGAAAGGTATTCGGTGGTGCCATGACTTAAAACATTTTTTAGCCTAACTCCTATATCGGCTGTTTCAAATGTTTTGCTGAGATGGAAAATGTTTTTGTTAATTGCATGGCTAGCCTTTATTCCCGTTGCCAATTCCATCCCATTGTTCCACGATAGTATAATCCCATCGATGTTGGTCGAGAGTACCGCAATGGTATGTTGGCGTTGGTTTGTCATAGCATGGTCTTATTGATGATATCAGAAATTATACTAATTTTTTCAACAAACTGATTTAGTTTACTTTCAAGAGTTTTTGTGCTCTCGTTGTTTTGACGAGTAATATGCGATACATCACCAAGCTGTTTAAGCGCATTGTCTGATATTTGGCTGTGCTCTTTATTAGAGCGCGCTATTAAAGCGATTTGCTTGCTAATGTTCTGGTTTGCCGTGGTAAGCTCTCTAATTGCCTTTGTTTGCTCGTTCAGACCGATAGCAAGTTCTTCGGAATGCTTACGGATTCTGTTAACCGAAACTGTTATTTGTTGAGCAGCAGCAGATTGCTCGTTCATCGATTTGGTAACCGATTTTATGGTTTCAAGTAACCTGCTGTTTTCTTTTGAAATCTGCTGTCCGGCAAATGCTTGTTCTTCAATTGCTTTTTTTGTATTCAAGGTTATTTTTCGGGTAGTATTAACGTTTTCGGTGATAACATTCATTGCGGTAGCTTGTTCTTGGGTCGCTTTACGTAGGTTGACAGCTTGTTGGGTTGTAACATGTGAAGCCTTAATAATTTCGCGGGCACTTTTATTCTGCTCGTTTAGTGTTTGTTTTATTTGCTCGGAGCCTTGTCTAATGCTACTCATAGCCTTGGCAATATCTTTCGATGCCTCGCTTTGTTCGGCTATGGCTTTGCTAACCTGCTTGGCTTGTACCGATACCGATTTCATATGCTCCAATACATTTCCCAGGGCGGCTTGCTGTTCTTCGGTAGCTTTAGCAACCTGTGAAACTATGTTTTCGGTTTTTGATACTCCTTCCATTATGCTATTAAGTCCTTCACGACTTTCCTCAACGTCTCGGGTGATTTCCTCGACAACCCTTAGCCCTTCGGCAGACGATTGCGTTGCTTCCTGAGTTGTGGTTTGCAAAGAGCGAATAATTTCAGCAATTTCGGTTGTGGCTTTTGCTGTACGCTCCGCCAGATTGCGTATCTCCTCAGCTACTACGGCAAATCCGCGCCCTGCTTCACCAGCTCTTGCCGCCTCAATCGAGGCGTTTAACGATAACAGGTTTGTTCGTTCCGATATTAAATTGATGGTTTCAATTATACTTCCTATATCGGTAGTTTTTTTATTAAGCTCCTGTATAATTCCGGCCGAAACCTGTAAAGTGTCCTTTACCTTTGAGAATCCATTTATTGATTTACTAACCAGCTCAATACCCTTGCGGGCTTGTTGGGCTGAGTTTTGGGATACCTCAGTTGCTTGGTTTGCCAAAGATGTTACCGATTGGAATGAACGTTCAAGTTCCGTAAGGCTTACATTTGCTTCTTCAGTTGAAAGTGTTATGGCCTCGGCACTCTTGGCCATAGTTTCCATGTTTCGAGTCATCTGCTCGTTGGCTGTAGCTGTTTTATCAACATTGGAGTTTAAAGATTCCATAGTGGCCGAAACCTCCTCAATGGACGCTGCCAGCTCATTGATAGAGGAGGTAGTCTCCTCCGAGGCTGTGGCTAAATCTGCAGCATTCTCATTTAGCTGCTCAATGGACCTGTTCATCTCCTCAATGGAGGAGGCCGCATTATTAACACTTTCCGTTAGCGTGTTGGTCTCGCTATTGACAGCTTCAAAAGAGGTTGAAAGCTCGTTCATTGATGCAACCACCTGTTCGGCAGATGCAGCCATCTCAATGGCAAGCTGTGAAACATTATGAGTGCTTTTGCTTGTTTCTTCCATTGAAGTTGCAATCTCATCTATCGATTGGTTAAGCGACTTACCTGTGCTGCTCAGCTCTTCAACCGAAGCGCTAATCTCATTTAGATTGCTTGAGGTCTGCTCGGTAGAAGCGGCAATGGAAAGCGTTTGGTCTGCAGTTTCACGAAGACCAGCAGCTGTTTGATTCTGGCCGCTAAGTAATGATTCCAATGCTTCAGACTGGCGAGTAACGCCTTTTTTAATATCGTTACCAACCGATTCAATTTGATTCGACAGCTTTGAAAGTTCATCGATATTTAACCGTATCGATTTAAGGTCAACCTTGTTGAACTTAAATACTTTGGAGGTAAAAAGTGCCATATCTTTAATTTTTTTAGATTTCGGGTTTTGGACTTTTTTCACTTTCGGTAATTGGTTTATTCTCATCAACTGCTAGTTCGAGCGGATTGAGAATTAATATGATTCGTTCGCCGTGTTTAACAACTCCGGTAATTTCGTTGGTAAAAGGAGTGTTACCCTTTTTGGGAGGGGGTAGTATTTGATCATCATCGATGTTTATGAACTCCCTGGCAGAGTCAACTATCAGACCAAAACTACGTTCATTGCTGTAAATGTGAATAAGCCTGGTTTTTAGGTTGAAGTCTTTATTCGGGAGACCATATTTCTTGCGAATATTAATGGCAGGTATTACCTCGCCACGCGTCAAAACAATCCCCTCAACGTATTGTGGAGCGTTGGGGACAGGTGTAACCTTACCCATTACATCGAGCTGTTTTATTTGACTAATTGGAATTCCATAGTCAGTTTCATCCAGCTGAAATATTATGTATGATCCCATAGCTCTAATTTTAATTTAACCTAGTTTAATAGCTCATCAATTGAGATGATAAGTATAGGAATACCATTACCAAGCTCAGCAGCACCTTTAATGCCGGGAAGTTTAACTAAATCGTCGGTTAATGCCCTAACAACTATTTCCTTGACACCAATTATTTTATCAACACCAATAGCAACCAAATCGTTTTGGTTCTGAATAACAATAGCCACACCCTTTTTAGGTATGGCATGATTTTTATCGCCTTTTAGCAGTGCCGCAAGTGTGAATAACCTGATAGCAGTGTCGTGATAGGGTATAAGCAACGTTTTGCCATGTTTTTTAATATCTGTGGGGTCGATCATTATTACCTCAACCGCTTTGCTTTGTGGAATAGCATACACCTGTTCGTTACTTTTAACAAGTATGGCATCCATAATGGAAAGGGTAAGTGGTAACGTTAGAATAAAGGTTGTGCCTAATCCCTTTTGACTTTCAAAATCAATTGTGCCTCCTAGCTCGTCAAGTGTCTTCTTTACAATGTCCATTCCAACTCCACGCCCTCCAATTTTATCGGCCTTTTCACGACTCGAAAAACCTGGGGTAAACATGATTTTGAGTAGGGTTTGCTTGGTTTCCTGTTCTGTTTTGCTGATTATACCCTTAACTTTTGCCTTTTCAATTAGTTTATCTGTATCAATACCGGCACCATCATCGGTTATGTGAATGTAAATCTTATCATTGGCATTGAATGCTCTAAGCGTAATTGTTCCGGTTTCCGATTTGCCTGCCTTTTTACGCTCTGCTGGGCTTTCAATTCCATGACCTACAGCATTTCGTACAAGATGGAGTAGGGGGTCGGTAATCCTTTCAACTAGCATTTTATCAATTTCTGCATTGTTATCCTCTTTAACCAATTTTATGGTTTTCCCTAGTGTTTGAGCAGCATCCTGAGCAACAAATTGCATGCGATCAAATACCGATGATATGGGAATCATCCGTATTCGCATGATATTTTCCCTAAAAATCCGGAGCTGCCGCTCCATTTTCTGGTTCACCTCAACCAGCTTTACAGTAAGAGTGCTATCATATTGCTTCTCGAACTCTTTAGTTATTTCATCAAGCTGCGACCTGCTTATAACCAAATCGCCTAGCTGCGAGATTAGCTCCTCTATTTTATCAAGTTCAACACGTATTACACCTGCTCCAAGTTTAGCTGCTTTTGATTGCTGCTTCCCTTCCTCTTTTTCTTCTAATACCGTTGTCTTTACTGAGGTGGGAGTATCAACATCCACTCCCTCAGGTAGAATTTCTTTAAGTTTCTCGGCAGTCTCATGGGTGTTTAGCTCAAAAACGAACTTTACCTGCTTATCGGGAGTTATAGTTGGGCTTGCACTAATAATCTGACCAAGTTTAAATAATATCTCTCTTACTGAATTTACAGTAATATTTTTTTCACGTGCTTCGGGAGTTGAAACAAATGATACCGTATATGTCTTAAACTCACTATTTGATGTTGATGTAGAAACTTCTGGACTATCTTTAGTGTCAACCTTTTTTGGGGAGATGTGCTCTAGCTCATTTTTCAGATTGCTTATTATATCTTCTAGTCTTTTATTAAGATCTTCTGAAACATTTCCTTTTGCTTCTAGATTTTCTTCAATAATTTTTACTGCCTCAAATAACAGATTATATCCCTTTTTACTAACATTTAGCTGATTTTCGTAAAGAAACTTAAGGTAACTTTCGGCAGAATGACTCACATTTTCAACCAAATGAAAACTCATCATGGCAGAAATCCCCTTAAGGGTATGATAGAATCGAAGCAAATTGTTGATGCTTGCCTTAGAAAGGGTTTCGCCATTTGCGAGTTCTCTTTTAATGTTGCCGATAAGCTCGTCGCATTCAGCGTAAAAATCGGCTTCAAATTCTCTTAGGTCATCCACCATGATTTGCTACATGTTAAGTAATTTCTTAAGAGCGCTAACAAGTACTGCAGGTTGGAAAGGTTTTGAAATGAAACCGGCTGCACCTAAAGTGATAACTCTTTCTTTAATTTCATCGTCGTTCCGTGTGGTTAGAATTAATACGGGAGTTTTACTGCATGCCGGGTGCTGCCTTATAAACTCCAGCACCTCCACACCATTCATATCGGGCATATTTATATCAAGCACAACCGCATCGGGTTTTTGAAGGGTAATGGCTTCAATTGATTCAAGACCATTACTTGCCTCAATAAAGGTTGCATTGGGAATAGCCCTCAGCGATGCCATTACCATTTTTCTAATGGTGGGGGAATCGTCTGTAACAAGAATTAAAGGCATAGGCGTTTAGTTTTTGGCTTTTGTTTTAAAAATAAATCCTATCATTTTGTCAAATTCCGTAGGCTTTTCAAAGCACTTTAAACCGGTTTGTCTTTTTAAAAAAACTAAAGTTTCTTTATCGGTATTTGCATAGATTATAGCCTTAGTACCAGGGTAGTTGCTTTTAACGTGCCTTACTAACGAAACTCCACTTTCGTCAGGGAGGTTGATATCTGAAACTATTAAGTCGTAGCTTTGCATGGCTAAAAATTCATATGCTTCCGATGCGGTCATTGCTACCATCACATTAATTGATAAGCTGTTCATTTTTAAAGCTTTAACCAGCCGATTTAAATGCTGTACCGAACTATCAACCAGTAAAATATTCATCCCTCAAGCTATTTACTACAAATTTATAGTTGAGATTGCCGCTTGTAAATAGGATTCCGGATGATGTTTTTGTAGGATGTTTTTTTACATACATTAGGAATTTGTCCTACAAAACTTTTCCCAGGTCTTTGGTTTTTGAATTTGTGAAAGCGCTGTTACTTCTATTGTTATGTGAAGTGAAAATTCCGATTAACTACCTTTGCTATTTATAGGATAGGAACGATACTTTTAGTCATCTATTAATATTTGTATTTTGTATACAGATTCTATCTAATATGAGCCACGCGTTAACCTTTTATCTTTACTCTTTATCCTTTATCCTTATATTATTCCATTTTGCAGTGCAAAAAGCATTATCTGGGAGTTGTTTTTAAGGCCGGTTTTTTCAATAATCCGAGAGCGATGAGTACTTATGGTTTTTACGCTTAAGTTAAGCATCTGAGCAATCTCCGAGACTGTTTTGCCTTTTGCAATAAGAAGAAATACTTCGTATTCCCTATTCGATAGTATATTTAGAATCGTATTACTTACCTGTTTGCCTTGTGCTATATCGGTAAGCATTTCAACAAGTTCTGGGGTGATATATCTTTTACCGCTGAGTAACCTTTTAACAGCTCCAATCATTTCTACGGGGGGGGTATCTTTTGTGATATACCCATCGGCTCCCGATTTCACCATTCGCATGGCAAAATGGTTGTCGTTATGCATGGTAACAACCAGAATTTTTATGTTTGCATCAAAGCCCTTTATTTGTTCAATGGTTTCTATAGCATTTCCTTTTGGCATGGCTACATCGAGCAGAACCACGGTTGGCTTTTGTTCCAATGCAATTTTAATGGTTTCGGCATGGTTCTCTGCTTGCAGGATATCTATATCTGTCAAGTTTTCTTTAATCAGATTAGACAGCCCCTTTCTAACAATAGGATGATCATCGGCAATAAGTATTTTTACTATACCATTCATAATATGCTTACCTTAAAGGAATTGTACAGCTAATGGTTGTACCTTTAAGTGGCTCCGAAACTATTTCAATTTGGCCTCCCATTGCATTTACTCTTTCCCGCATTCCAAGCAGACCAAGTGAATGCTTCTTCTTTTTCTGTGTAGTATCGAAGCCCACTCCGTCATCGGATATGATAAGTTTAAGTGACTGCTTAAAGGGTAACACTGAAATACTTACGTTTTTTGCTTGCGCATGTTTCATTATGTTATTAAGAGCTTCTTGCACCACCCTGAATATAAATATCTTATCAGTTGAAGAAAATGTAAAGCTCTTTTGCTGGGGAAGTGTTAGCTTGATATTCGCATTAACCCTTTTGGTAAAGTTATTTACCAGCCATTCAACTGCAGGGAATAGACCTAAATGATCAATAATTGAAGGATGAAGTTCGGAGCTAAGTCGGCGAACTGTATTAATACATTCACCTGTCATGGCTAACATCCCTTTTAACGATTCTTTTGTTGAGGGCGTTCTTACCCTTTGTAAAAGCATGGTTTGTTCCAGTTTGAGTGCCGATAGTAGCTGACCAAGCTCATCGTGAATTTCAAATGCGATTTTTCTTCGCTCTTTTTCCTTTGCTTTAAGAATTTCTTTATTGAAATAGAGCGATTGAGATAGTTCCTCTTTATGCTTTTTCAGATCGGTTACCAGCTTTTCGTTAAAGCTAAGGAATGATGAGACATCCCATCCCATTCCAATGAGCTTATAAGGCTCCCTTGTTTCGGTTACCTTTACCTGTAATGATAGCTCAACCCAACGAAGTTCCTGTTTGGCAGTGAATACTCTTATAGGATAAGGAATTTCAATGCTAGTATCTTCCTCGCAATCTTTAATAAAATCAAGTATCAGGTTAATATCGTCGGAGATAAGATTATTGTTTTTATTGAATAACATTTCATTCAAGGAGTTGATATCCTTGCCTGTGAGTGTAAACAGCGAAGGGCTAATATCTTCAAATAACCTATTTTTAAGATCGATGCTAAACCAGAAGAATTTATTTGAGTTAAATGCCCTAAAATCAATCATTGCTGCTTGATGTTGGATTTTCATTTTGGTTTGTTGCATTTTGCGGAACAGTAAAGAAAAACTTTGTACCCTTACCAAGTTCACTTTCGGCCCAAATGGTTCCTCCATGTCGTTCTATTATTCTTTTTACTATTGCGAGTCCAGCCCCTGTTCCGGGAAACTCACTTTCGGTATGGAGGCGTTGAAATACACCAAATAGCTTGTTGTAGTATCTCATATCGAATCCCACACCATTGTCCGAAATACAAAACGTAAGCAGGTCTACTCCCTTAATACATGTAATAATAACTTCCGGGTTAGCATTTTTTCCGCTAAACTTTATGGCATTATCCAGCAGGTTATACCAAACCTGTTTCATCAGAACAGGATCGGCATAGTAGTTCGGTAAATTGTTAAAGGTGATTTGAGCTTTTTTATAGTTAGGGTTATTTATGTAGATTTCGTTAAGAATTGATTCGATTAGCTTACTTGTATCAATTGTGGAATGGGTAAGGTTTGCTCGGCTTGCACGCGAAAAACGAAGCAGCTCCTCAATTAGCTGGTTCATCTGTGTGGCGTTTGTCTTAATTACATTACAAATGCGCTTGCCTTCGTCATCTAGATTATTGGAGTGATCCTCTACAAGAATTTCTGTAAAACCATTTATGGCTCTGAGAGGTGCCCTTAGGTCGTGCGATATGGAGTAGCTAAATGCCTCCAACTCCTTAACGGCTCGTTCCAGCTGTTTAGTTCTCTCCACTACACGTTTCTCAAGTTCGGCGTTTAGCTTTCGAACCTCATCTTCAGCTTCTTTAACCCGTGTAATATCTTGTTTGGAATTCCACATCCTTAAGAACCTGTCGTTTTCAATGATACCCGACCAGCTATTAATAAAGTGTTTTATTTCGCTATGCTTGGTTATCTCTTTGGTTTCAACACCATGAATCTTATATCCATTTATAATAAACTGCCTCAAATGCTCAATGTTAACCTTTGAAAGCCTTGGGAATATCTGTCCTAGGCGCATTCCCTTTGCCTCCTCAGGCGATTTAATGTTGTGATTATCACAGAATGTTTGGTTACATTCGCCAACGTATGAATACTTATAAATATCATCAATTTGAGAATCCACATCCTTGGTTATATCGATTGGTTGCTCCAGCTCAAACAAACAAATTGCCTCGTTACTCAGCTCTATGTAATTTCTATATCTTTCCTCCAGATGGGCCAGTTCCTGGTTTATTCTTATAAGCTCAGTAACATCGCTTACCATAACATGTCGCGCAGGCCTACCTTTATAAGTGGTTTCGTGTGACGAAATGGTTACATGTTTTAAATTGCCATCTTTGGTTAAATGTTTCCATACTCCGGATTTCTGAAATTGCTCATTGTTAGACTTAATATTATCCAAAAGTTTAGGTACCTCATCTGCTGGTCTAATATCTCTTAGAGTCATTGATAGAAATTCCTCCTTACTGTAACCATACTCCTCTATGGCAGCATTATTGACCTCTAAAAATCTTAGGGTTTCCAAATCATAAATCCACATTGGGGTGGGATTTTCATCAAAAAGCAAACGGTACTTTTTTTCACTCTCCGATAACTTCTCTCGGAATTCCCAATTTTCATCCCGATTAAAAAGTAGTTTTGCAATTAATGCGGTAGTTAAGGGATAAATTAGCAGCACCGCCCACCAAATTGTTTTAAGGGTTCCCAATCTGAAATCTTTAGGTAGTAAAATCGTACAGCATAACATGATTATGTGAACAATCAAAGCAACTATAAAGATTTCGCCAATTCTCTTTTTTTCAATTATTTGAGGTCGAATCTTTCGCCAAGCTAAACCTATCAATGCTGATAAAACTATAACTGCAACTCCCATATACATTCCGTCTCCACCCAGTTGTATCCTGTAAAGTGCGGTTCCGAATAAAGCAACTAGGGTTGTTATGCCTCCAAAAAATAAACCCGAAATGGTGAGCATTACCGAGCGCGTATCGAATTGTATGTCATTTACATAAACCCACGGATTTCTCATTAACATTATCGCAATTCCAATAAGAAAAATCCCAATTACGATTTGCGGTAAAAGTTTACGCTTCTTATCGAGTTTTAACCATAAAAAGTCGTATAATACAGCAACACAAATAAGAAGTGCCGCATTTTCTAGTATTCCAAAAAAGACATTGTTTTGCATAATACCTTTCTAATAACGAATCCTATAAATTTAGTATAGTTTTTTCTCAATTTCAATTTTTGGGGAGTTTATTTAAAGCTACACAAATTAGTTTGTCGCTGATTATGTTATAGTAAATCGCTTAAGCAGCCTTTTTGGGGGGATTTTTCGGTGAGCTAAATAACCGAATAACACAATTTAGCAGCCATTATGCATAGAGTTACGGGTTGAAATTTGTAATTTTGCAGGCTAAAATTTCAAGGTGATGAATTTTGAGGATGAAGTAAAACGCCGTCGTACATTCGCAATTGTCAGCCACCCCGATGCGGGTAAAACGACTTTAACCGAAAAATTGCTCCTTTTTGGTGGCGCCATACATGTTGCCGGTGCAGTAAAAAGTAATAAGATTAAAAAGACGGCTACATCCGACTTTATGGAGATTGAGCGTCAACGTGGAATTTCTGTTTCCACATCGGTTATGGAGTTTGAGTATAAAGGATATAAGATTAACATACTTGATACACCTGGTCACCAGGATTTTGCAGAGGATACGTATCGTACGCTAACTGCGGTCGACAGCGTTATTATTGTTATTGACCATGCCAAAGGAGTTGAGGCACAGACTCGCAAGTTGATGGAGGTTTGCCGTATGCGCAAAACTCCGGTTATCATCTTTATAAATAAGCTCGACCGACCTGGAAACGATCCTTTCGATTTGCTCGATGAGATTGAAAAAGAGCTCCAAATCAAAGTTCGACCACTTAGCTGGCCAATTAGCCAAGGACCTTCTTTTAAAGGTGTTTACAATCTTTTTGAGCAAAAGCTTTTCCTCTTCTCCGATGAAAACAAGCAAACCGTTGCAAATGATGTTATTGAAATATCAGATGTATACTCTTCTGAGCTAGACCAATATATCACACCTTTTACCAAAAAGTTTTACGAAGAAATTGAGCTGGTAAAAGAGGTTTATCCCGAGTTTGATAGAAGTACATACCTAAGCGGCGAGGTGGCACCGGTTTTCTTTGGAAGTGCGCTAAATAATTTCGGTGTAAAAGAATTACTCGACTGTTTTGTCCAAATTGCCCCCCACCCGGGTGCAACAATTACCGATTCTCGAACGGTCTCACCATTTGAGCAAAAATTTAGCGGCTTTGTTTTTAAGATTTTTGCCAACATGGATCCCAATCATCGCAATAGAATTGCGTTTCTTAAAATCTGTTCTGGTCAATTTGAACGGAATGTCCCATATTACCATGTTCGGTTAAAAAAGAAATTACGTTTTTCAAGCCCGAATGCTTTTCTTGCAGATAAAAAGTCGATTGTAGAAAAAGCATACCCTGGCGACATTATTGGGTTACCTGACTCCGGAAATTTTAAATTAGGTGACACCCTAACCGAAGGTGAAGTTATGAATTTTAAGGGCATACCAAACTTCGCGCCCGAGCTATTCCGATATATTGAGAATGCCGACCCTCTGAAATACAAGCAGCTTGCTAAGGGTATTGAACAGCTCACCGACGAAGGAGTTGCTCAGCTTTTTACTCAAAAATCGAATGGACGTAAAATAATTGGTACTGTGGGCGCATTGCAGTTTGATGTTATAGAACACAGGCTTGAGCATGAGTATGGCGCTAAGTGTAGATGGGAACCTATAAACTTGCATAAGGCTTGTTGGATTGAGAGCTCTAATAAAACTCAGCTCGACGATTTCAGGATTAGAAAGTATAACAGCTTGGCTCTCGATAAGCACGGTCGTGAGGTTTTTCTTGCCGAATCGCCATACTCGCTACAGATGGCAATTGAAAAATTTACCGACATCAAGTTTCACTTCACCTCCGAGTTCTAAAATCTCATAAATCAACTTGCAGTTATGCTGTCAAACTTTAAATAAGTTCGACAGTTAATCGTTTAAATAAAGTCAGGATAATGAGGGGGTTTTCTCTTTATCCTATTTTTTTAATTCTTATTCTCTTTAAAAAAGTCAAAATACTGAGAATCGTCTCCGCAGTTATATCTCAAACCTTGAATAAATCTAGAATCCGTCATCACACCTATAGATTAACTCATAAAATTAAGCCTTGAACTTTAAACTTTTAACTATTAACATTTAACTTTTAACAATTAACTTTTAACTTTTAAACCCTGAATCCGTCCTAGCCGGACATAGCCTTAAACCTTGTCATGTCATGCTGAGCCTGTCGAAGCATCTCTTTCAGTGGAATATGAGGAAGTTAAATGAAGTTAGAGGAAGTTAGAGGAATGAATGACTCAGATGATTCTGAAATATTCAGAAGGAATCGGAATTTCATGTGACAATTCTTGAATCCGTCTTCGCCGGACAAATCTGAAATCTTGAACATTGAACTTTATCCTTGAACCTTTATCCTTGAACCTTTATCCTTGAACCATGCCTTGTCATGCTAAGCCTGTCGAAGCATCTCTTTCGGTGGAATATGAGGAAGTTAAATGAAGTTAGAGGAATTTAAAAGAATGAGTCGGAATGAACCGGAAAATTTAAGTGGACATATTTGTTTTTCCTCATGTATGCCTCTGTGAATTCCTCCGTGTAACTCTGTGGTGTAAAAAATAGAATGCAGACGCTTCAAATAAACAAACTCGCTTAACAATTAACGATTAACATTTAACTTTTAACTATTAACTTTTAACTTTTACTTAAACTAAATTCCTGCTATTCTGAACATCTCCCCTTAGTTTTTTCACGCAAACGTTTACGTTAGATTTCATGGGGGATTCAGGAGGTATTTGAGTTTTTGAATACAATTTTTTTTCATCACTTACAACATCCTTTCGTAATCGTTTGAAATGCTAGTTACGTGTTCTAAAAGCCTTATTTTACAAGGGTTTTAACAATCTTTTATCCTTTTTTTAAAGTATTTTTTAATCTATTTTTGAACAACTACAAAATACAGTGTTTTATGGCTAAAAAACCTAAACTTAGTTTTTGGCAGATTTGGAACCTCAGCTTTGGATTTTTAGGGGTTCAGGCTGGATTTGCCTTACAAAATGCCAATGTTTCTCGCATACTTTCAAACTATGGTGCCGACCTGCATCATCTTTCATTTTTTTGGCTAGTTGCGCCAATAATGGGGCTTATAATTCAACCATGGGTAGGGGCGGCAAGTGATAGAACCTGGACTCGAATGGGGCGTCGTAAGCCTTTTATATTTGGTGGTGCCATTGCTGCAGCCTTAGGCATGTTCTTTATGCCTAACTCACATATCGCTATGGCTATTATACCTCCTGTAGTATTTGGGGCTATTATGCTTGCACTTATGGATGCCTCGTTTAATGTGACTTTCCAGCCATTTCGCTCTTTGGTTGCCGACATGACTCCCGATGAGCAAACAAATACTGGCTACTCAATACAGACACTTCTTATAAATTTAGGAGCTGTAATTGGCTCATTTCTCCCTTTCGTTTTAACTAATTGGCTAGGTGTTGAAAACACAGCACCAGAAGGTAGTGTTCCGCCATCGGTAATTTGGTCGTTCTATATTGGTGGCTCAATACTACTTGTTTCTGTCCTTTGGACTGTTTTTACCACCAAGGAGTATAATCCAGAAGAGTTTAAGCAATACAATTCAACACCTGAGAGTAGTGTTACTGAGAAGCAAAGCTTTTGGCAAACTCTTATGTCAATGCCTGGCATTATGGGTAAACTTGCAGTAGTACAATTCTTTTCGTGGTTTGCCCTTTTTGCCATGTGGGTTTACACAACTCCTGCAGTGGCCCAGCATATATGGGGTACCGCTATTGGCGATTCTTCGACATCGGCTTATAACGAAGCTGCTAACTGGGTAGGTGTACTTTTTGGCCTATACAGCGTTTTTGCAGCTCTATTTTCAATCTTTCTCGATAAAATAGCCAATTCCTTAGGGCGCGTAAAAACTTATTCACTCTCACTTCTGCTTGGCGCAATTGGCTACTTGTCGATGTATATATTTACAGGACAATATGCGTTAATTTTTTCAATGGTTGGCGTTGGTATTGCTTGGGCTGCAATTCTTGCTATGCCATACGCAATTCTAGCGCGATCGCTCCCTGCCGATAGAATGGGGGTTTATATGGGAATCTTTAATATAACTGTTGTTGTGCCCCAAATTGTTAGCGGGTTATTACTCGGAACAATTCTCAAGTTTGTATTTCACGAAAAGGCTATTTATATGATTGTACTAGCAGGTATTTCAATGTTGCTTGCCGCTATTAGTGCAATTCTTTTTGTTAAAGAAACAAAAGCAGTATGATGAATAGTATAAAGGCTTGCATTTTCGATTTAGATGGGGTTGTAGTTGATACGGCAAAGTATCACTACCTTGCTTGGAAACGTTTGGCCAATGAGCTAGGATTTGAGTTCACCGAGCAGCATAACGAAAGGCTCAAAGGCGTTAGCCGTATGCGTTCCCTTGAAATTCTGCTTGAGGTTGGAGGAATATCTCTCCCAGATAATGAGATGGAGAAGTTAGCCTCAAAAAAGAATGCATGGTACGTTGAGTATATTCAGAAAATGACCCCAAGCGAAATACTTCCTGGTGCTAAGGAACTTCTTGAGGAGCTTAGAAGCAATGGCATTAAGCTTTCGCTTGGTTCAGCAAGTAAAAATTCTCCCCTGATACTTGAACGTATCGGATTAAAAAATCATTTCGATGCTATTGTTGATGGTAATTCTGTAACAATTGCAAAGCCTGCCCCTGATATTTTTCTAACAGCTGCTAATAAACTTGGCGTTGAGCCAGAAGAATGCGTGGTATTTGAAGATGCTGAGGCTGGTATTGAAGCTGCAATTAATGCTAAGATGCGTACGGTTGGAATTGGAAATCCACAGATACTTAATCGTGCCGATGTGGTAGTGCCTAATCTAAAGGATTTTACATATAGTAAGTTAGTTGAAATATTTAAAAAATAAAACGATATGAACCCTTATCTTAAACACGACGAGTGGTGCATCATTGAAGAAGGATTTGTTCCTGAAAATACTCGAGCTTCTGAAAGTATTTTCAGTATTGGCAATGGTGCAATGGGACAGCGTGCTAATTTCGAGGAGAAGTTCACTGGCAGCACCCTACAGGGAAGCTATATTGGTGGCGTATATTACCCCGATAAAACCCGAGTTGGATGGTGGAAAAATGGCTACCCTGAATACTTTGCCAAGGTAATTAACTCTACAAACTGGATTGGTATCAACGTCATTGTCAATGGTGATGAGCTCGATTTAGCCAAGTGTAAGGTCGACGAATTCCGAAGAGTGCTTAACATGAAGGAGGGATACCTGGAGCGCTCATTTATAGCTGAAATGGAGAACGGGATAAAACTTGCCGTAAAGTCAACCCGATTCCTTAGCATGGTCGATACTGAGCTTGGCGCAATACGTTACTCTGTTAAACCATTAAATGCCGATGCTACAATCGAACTACGCCCTTATCTTGATGCCGATGTTCGAAACGAGGATTCAAACTATGGCGAAAAATTCTGGGAGGTAGTTGATACTAGCTGCACCCCTAAAATAAGCTACATTGTTAGTCGCACTAAAAAGCTTGATTTTCATGTAGGCCACGCCATGCGCAATTTTATTGCCTTAAATGGTAATATTGAGCACATTCAGCCAGAAGTCAACTCCTCAGCTATGTATGTTGAAAATATTTTCAAGGTTGAGGCAAAAGCTGGCGATGAGGTTACCCTTTATAAGTATGCAGCAGTTATTTCTAGCCTAAATCACGAAAAAGGTTCTTTTCCTAAAGTACTTGATAAGCTTATCGATGTAGCTGTTTCTAAGGGCTTTGACAAGATGCTGCAAGAGCAAAGTGATGCTTGGGCTGATATTTGGAAACACAGTGATATAACCATAGAAGGCGATGTTGCTGCTCAGCAAGGCATTCGTTTCAATATTTTCCAGCTAAGTCAAACCTATACTGGTAAAGATGAGCGTTTAAACATTGGCCCTAAAGGATTTACTGGCGAGAAGTATGGCGGTTCAACCTATTGGGATACCGAAGCATACTGCCTGCCATTCTACATGGTAACACACGGTCAAAAGGTTGCCCGTCAGCTGCTATTATATCGATATAAACAGCTCGATAAAGCAATAGAAAATGCTCAAAAATTGGGCTTCACCGGTGGTGCTGCTCTTTACCCTATGGTTACCATGAATGGCGAGGAGTGCCACAACGAGTGGGAAATAACCTTTGAGGAGATTCATCGTAATGGTGCTATTGCTTTCGCAATATACAACTATGTTCGCTATACAGACGACAAGAGCTATCTGGTTCACTTTGGCCTTGAAGTACTTATAGCTATTGCTCGTTTTTGGGCTCAGCGTGTAAACTTCTCGCAGGAGAAAGGTAAATACGTGATGCTAGGTGTTACCGGGCCAAACGAGTACGAAAATAATGTTAATAATAACTGGTACACAAGCACCATAGCTTGCTGGTGCATGGAATATGCCGAAGAAACGATTAACTATGTAAAATCAGCTGATCCGGCAAAGTACAAAGAGTTGGCTGAGGCTATTAAATTCGACGAGGCCAAAGAAGTTGAGAAATGGCGTGACATTAGGAACAACATGTTCTTCCCTTTTGATGAGAAACTTGGTATCTTCTTACAACAGGAAGGATATATGGATAAGGAGCAGATATTGGTTAAGGACTTGGATCCCGAGGAACGACCATTAAACCAAAAGTGGAGCTGGGACCGAATTCTTAGGTCGTGTTTCATAAAACAAGCCGATGTGCTTCAAGGTCTATACTTTTTAGAGGATCGT
Organism: Tenuifilum thalassicum; assembly: GCF_013265555.1. Classification (GTDB taxonomy): domain Bacteria; phylum Bacteroidota; class Bacteroidia; order Bacteroidales; family Tenuifilaceae; genus Tenuifilum; species Tenuifilum thalassicum. Next base: position 1,608,773 of record NZ_CP041345.1, read on the forward strand.
TACGATACCGAAACCATCAAACGTAATTTCGACTTCTACGAGGCACGTACAGTACACGAGTCATCGCTCTCACCTTGCGTTCATAGCGTACTTGCATCTCGTATAGGAAATGTTGATAAGGCTTATGAGCTATACTTGCGAACAGCCCGCCTTGATCTTGACGACTATAACCGTGAGGTAAAGGAAGGTTTGCATATTACAAGTATGGCAGGTACTTGGATCTCCATTGTTGAAGGTTTTGGTGGTATGCGTGTAAGAAACGGCATGTTAACCTTTAATCCACTAATTCCCGATAAATGGAAATCCTACAGTTTTAAAGTTTGGTTCCGCGAAAATATTCTCAAAATTGTTGTTTCGAGCACTCAAATAACAATCTTTAACGAGAGTGAAAGCTCGCTCACAATAAAAGTTTATGGTGTTGAGCATAAAGTTCCTGGTTCAAGTTCTATTAATGTTCCGGTTCAAAAACAGCTTTTTTAAGCCTTAACTAAAAAAGTTTACCTTTGTGTTGGAATTTAAATAAGTAGATATGAAAAGATTTAAACCAGGTGTTATTACCGGAAAAGAATTGCAGGAACTATTTGCTATCGCAAAAGCTGAACAATTTGCATTACCTGCTGTAAATGTTACTGGAACAAATACAATGAATGCTGTGCTTGAAACTGCTCGTGAAGTGGCTTCGCCAGTTATCATTCAATTCTCGAATAGTGGTGCATCGTTTGTTGCTGGAAAATCCTTATCAAATGATGCACAGCAAGCAAGCATTCTTGGAGCCATTAGTGGGGCTAAGCATGTTCATCTCTTAGCCGAAGCATATGGCGTGCCCGTTGTGTTACATACCGATCATGCTGCAAAAAAGCTTTTACCCTGGATTGATGGTTTGCTTGATGCTGGCGAAAAGCATTTTCGTGAAACAGGTAAGCCATTGTTTAGTTCGCATATGCTCGACTTATCAGAGGAGCCTATAGAAGAAAATATCGAAATTTGTAAGCGATATCTAGAGCGCATGTCAAAAATGGGCATGACCCTCGAAATTGAACTTGGTGTAACAGGCGGCGAAGAGGATGGTGTTGATAATACAAATGTTGAAAGCTCTAAGCTTTACACCCAACCCGAGGAGGTAGCCTACGCTTACGAGGAGCTTATGAAGATAAGCCCAAACTTTACCATTGCTGCTTCATTTGGCAATGTTCATGGCGTTTACAAGCCTGGTAATGTGGTTCTTAGTCCGATTATCTTGAAAAACTCTCAGGAGCTAATCAAACAAAAGTTTGGCACAAACGATAAGCCAGTAAACTTTGTATTCCATGGTGGAAGTGGCTCAGAGAAAGAAAAAATTACTGAGGCCATAAGCTATGGAGTTATAAAGATGAATATCGATACCGACTTGCAATGGGCATTCTGGGAGGGAATCAAAAACTATTACGAGGCTAAAAAGGATTACCTTCAAGGTCAAATCGGTAACCCCGACGGCGACGATGCACCTAATAAAAAGTATTACGACCCACGTGTTTGGCTACGCAAAGGCGAAGAGTCTATTGTTGCTCGACTTAAAGAAGCCTTTGCCGATTTAAACGCTATTGGTCGTGGATAGCATAAAGTAAAAAGCCTTTCTGTTTTTAGTGTCCAAAGGCGATTTGCTTAACATTTTAGGGCTGTTGGGGATTCTCTAACAGCCCTTTTTGTATGTAACCGAAAACAAGTTAAACTAATAAAATGAGAAAAAAACAGCTAATTTTATTGTTGTCGTCAATAGCCATTGCAATGACAACTCTGGCACAAAACCCGATTGAAAGGGTAGAGCCACCCTTTTGGTGGGTAGGCATGAACAATCCTAACCTACAACTTTTGATCTATGGAAAAGATATTTCCAAAGCTCGAGTAACAGTAAATAACCCTAATGTTGAATTACTTGGGGTAGAAAAAGTTGAAAATCAAAATTATCTATTCTTAAACCTTGCTGTAAAAAAAGATGCTAAGCCTGGCATGGTGAAAATCGAATTTGATTTTCCTAAAGGAAAGCAATTCATTTACAGTTACGAGCTGAAGCCTCGCCAGGAAGGTTCGGCCAACAGGAAGGGATTTGATAATACCGATGTGGTTTACCTGGTCTACCCCGATAGGTTCTCAAATGGTGACCCTACTAACGACGAAGTTGATGGATATCCTGATAAGCTGGATAGAAAAGACCCCTATGCTCGACATGGTGGTGACATTAAAGGCATTGAAAATCACTTGGATTATTTTAAACAGCTTGGCGTTACAGCACTTTGGCTAAATCCTGTTTTAGAAAATAATCAACCAGCCTGGTCTTACCACGGATACGCTATAACCGATTTTTATAAGGTTGACCCTCGATTAGGTAGCAACGATTCTTATAGAAGTTTTGTGGCAAAAGCTCATGAGAATGGCTTAAAGGTTATTAAGGACATGGTGTTTAATCATTGTGGGAGCCAACACTGGTGGATGAAGGATGTACCTATGAAAAGCTGGTTTAACCTTTACCCCGACTACAAACGAACCAACTACCGAATACCTACAACTTTCGACCCTCATGCTTCCGTTGCCGACAGCAGCATTATGGCTAATGGCTGGTTCGATGGTCATATGCCCGACCTTAATCAACGTAACCCTTACTTGGCCAACTACCTTATACAGAACAGTATTTGGTGGATTGAATTTGCTGGTTTAGATGGTATTCGAATGGATACTCACCCATACTGCGATAAGCACTTTATGTCGCGCTGGTGTGATGCTGTAAAAAACGAATATCCTAACTTTAGTATAGTTGGTGAAACCTGGGTGAATTATCCATCATGGGTAGCCTACTGGCAAAAAGATGCACCAAATCGCGATGGCTATAACTCTAACCTTGAAATCGTAATGGATTTTCCATTAATGATTGCCTTACAGAAAGCGTTTGATGAAAAGGACGGCTGGGACACTGGTCTTGCACGAATTTATGAAATACTCGCCCACGATTTTTTATACCCAAATCCTAACAAGCTCTTCATCTTTGCCGATAATCATGATATAGGCCGTTTTCAACCCGACTCATCCATGGCATTGGGTCGCCTTAAGCTAGCCATGGCGTTTTTGCTTACAACACGTGGCATACCTCAAATTTACTATGGTACTGAAATCCTACTACCTGGAGACAAATCCAAAGGTGGCGATGGGGATATTCGTCGCGATTTTCCTGGAGGTTGGGCCAACGACAACAAATCGGCTTTCACCTCAGAGGGTAGAACAAAGCGCCAAAATGAAATATGGAATTATATGTCGACAATACTTAGCTGGCGCAAAACTGCATCTGCAATTCATAATGGGAAATTAACCCATTTCATCCCCGAAAATGGGGTTTACGTTTACTTTCGTCATAACGAGGAACAAGTGGTTATGGTTATCCTTCATAATGGATACCAGCCCAAAGTTTTAGATACTTCCAGATTTGCTGAGTTCCTTTCAAATAAAAGCTATGGAACAGACATCATAACGGGTAAGAGGTTGGATGACCTTTCAAAAATTCAACTTTCACCTCGTTCTGCCATGATAATTGAAATAAAGTAAAAAAAACGAAAAATCGTAAAAGTATGAAATTCAGATTATTAATATTGATTATTGCAACTTTTTTGCCAAGTTCTTGTCAAAAGAGTGTGATGCTCGATGATGCCACAAATGAACCATTAGTTACTAATCCTTTAACTGCTATTCAGCTGGCAGGAGATAGCACACTGGTTTACTTAACAGATTACTTTCCTGATCCATCAAAAATTGATTCGGTATCAGTACCATCGCCATTTAATTTCCGCCTATCTAGCGATAAAGCATTCCTTGCTTTAAAAGTTGATAACCAAAAATTACCTATTCTTTCAACAATATTCATATGGTCGAAAGGCGATAAGTACTGCTTACTGGTTAGGAAGAACAGGAAATTGCCTGTTACATTCACGTATAACCCTAAGGGTAGAAAGGTCAGCAAGGTTCAACTAGCAGGTCAAATTAACGATTGGAACCCCAATGCTACTAATCTAACTTTCGATGGCAAATTGTACAAAACCACTATGCTGTTGAATCCTGGAAGGTATCACTATCAGGTAGTTGTCGATGGCAAGTGGATGCTCGACCCTTCAAATCCTGTTAAAGAGGATAACGGAATGGGCGGCTTTAACTCCGTTCTAACTGTGGGAAATACAAACCCAGAACTACTTCCTAAACTTGTTCCATTTTCCACAAATGGTAATAGAATACAAATTAAAGTTAAAGGTGAAATTGATAAACTTATCGTTCTATGGCAGAATTACTTACTTGACGATAAGTTCATTAAGTTAAATGATGATGTTTTTGAAATTACTATTCCTGAAAATGCACGTTTCTATAAACGATCGCATATACGGATTTGGAGTTATAATCAGTATGGCGAATCAAACAATCTGTTAATCCCGCTCGAAGGGGATAGGGTAGTTACCAATCCCTCGCAACTTACACGAAGCGATAAACATGCTCAGGTTATGTATTTTCTTATGGTTGACCGTTTTTATAACGGCAATCCTAATAACGATTTTAAAGTTGATGACCCCGAGGTTCATCCTAAAGCAAACTACCACGGCGGTGATTTAAAAGGTGTTACACAAAAAATTAAGGATGGGTATTTTACTCAATTGGGAATCAACACGATATGGCTGTCGCCAATTACCCAAAACCCTTTGGGTGCCTGGGGACTTTATCCTGAACCTCGAACCAAATTTTCAGGTTATCATGGATACTGGCCAATTTCTTCAACTAAAGTTGATTTCAGGTTTGGAACCGAAAAAGAGCTAAATGAGCTTATTGATGAGGCTCATAAACGCAACATGAATGTGATTCTCGATTATGTTGCAAACCATGTTCATAAGGAGCATCCGCTATATAAGAACCACCCCGATTGGGCTACTTCGCTTTACTTACCCGATGGCACTTTAAATACTGAGAAGTGGGATGAATATCGCCTTACAACGTGGTTCGACACCTTTCTTCCAACCCTTGATCTTGAACGCCCCGAAGTTTATGAACCCATGACCGATTCGGCACTGTTCTGGGTTACCCATTACGATCTCGATGGGTTCCGACATGATGCTACAAAGCATATCCATGAGAATTTTTGGCGTAGGCTTACACAGAAAATCAAGCTAACCATACCCAACAAATCTGTATACCAAATTGGCGAGACTTATGGTAGCTATGAGCTTATTGCAAGCTACATTGGCAGCGGCATGCTCGATGCTCAGTTCGATTTCAACGTTTACGATGCAGCTGTATCTGCATTTGCCCGAAGCGATTACCCCTTCAATAAGCTCGATGCTGCTTTGCACCAAACCTTTAGCTATTTTGGTTGGGTGAATCTAATGGGGTATATCTCCAGCAATCAGGATAGAGCTCGTTTTATTTCCTACGCTGGAGGCGATTTAAGATTCGATGAGGATGCCAAAAAAGCAGGCTGGACGCGTGAAATTGGCGTTGGCGACACGCTAGCATATTCAAAGTTGTGCATGCTTAACGCTTTTAATATGACCATTCCGGGTATCCCAACCATTTACTATGGCGATGAGTTTGGCATGCCTGGCGGCAACGACCCCGATAACCGCCGCATGATGAAATTTGACGGGCTAACGCCTCTGGAGAAAAAAACTTTTGAAACAGTTACCAAGCTGGTTAAAATTCGGAGGAATAATCTTGCACTTGTTTATGGTGACTTTCAAACGCTATTAGCAAACGGTGATGTTTATGTTTATTCTCGTAAGTATTTTGAGAACAACGCAGTAGTGCTTTTTAATAAATCGAAAAATAAGAAAGTAATTGAAATTAAAATCACTGATTACCTGTTAAATACACACTTTTACTCGAACTTCAATTCTAAATTTTTGGTTCAAAACGGAAAACTTAAAGTAACGCTAAAACCATTTAGCTTCGAAATTCTCACATCAAAGATTTAACAGTAAGAAATTAAAATAACAGGGGGTCAGATGTAATCTGGCCTTCTTTTTTAAAGAATTTAAAAAGAAAAAGCCCAGCATTTCTGCTGGGCTATCTGGTGATTCAGCTGGGGCTCGAACCCAGGACCCCATCCTTAAAAGGGATGTGCTCTACCAGCTGAGCTACTGAATCTACCGCTATTTTAAAAGAACTTGTTTCCCTTGTTTCGCGATGCAAAAATAGAGGCTTTCTTTAAAATGACCAAATATTTTTTCGTTTTTTTTTAAGAAAAATTACTTAGTTTTTGACACTCAGCGAAATAAATTTTTCAACTCGTTGTGTTTATTTTCATTTAACACTTATTTATTATCAAATGGCAAAATAAGTGTTAGTTTAGCATGAGTTTTTGAAATTGTTGAATAAAGATTTAAAAAATAAACTAATCAAACTTTACTCATGAAACCATTTAAACACCTTAGAAACAAAGTGGTAGTTATTACAGGAGCTTCATCAGGAATAGGAGAAGCACTAACTTATGAATTTGCCAAATATAAATGCAACATAGTTATTGGTGCTCGAGATTTTAAAAAACTATCTGAAATATCAGAAAATCTAAATAATAATGGTGTTAAAGTTATTCCTGTAAAAACAGATGTTACGCAAGAGCATGATTGCAAAAATCTTATTGACGAAACAGTGAAGGCTTTTGGTAGAATTGATATCCTAATTAATAATGCAGGTGTTTCAATGCGGGCTCTTTTTAAGGATGTCGACTTAAGCGTTATACATAGGCTAATGGATGTTAATTTCTGGGGAACCGTTTATTGCACAAAATACGCACTTCCATATTTGATCGATGCGAAAGGATCGGTAGTAGGAGTTAGCTCCATTGCAGGTTTCCATGGTTTACCTGGTAGATGCGGATATTCAGCATCAAAATTTGCCATGCATGGTTTCCTTGAAACATTAAGAATCGAAAATTTAAAAAATGGCTTGCACGTTATGATTGCTGCTCCAAGTTTTACAGCAACAAACGTACGCTACTCAGCACTTACAGCCGATGGCACGCCCCAAGGAAAATCGCCCCGCGATGAGAAAAAGATGCTGACTCCAGAGGAGGTTGCTCAAAAAATCGTTAAGGGTATTGTTAACAAGCGTAGAAATCTCATCATGGGAATTGATGGCAAAATTTCAGTGCTAGCTCAAAGAATTCTTCCTAAAGTTATCGACCACCTGCTATATCGATACATGGCTAAAGAGCCTGACTCGCCATTTAAGTAGAATTAATCGCTTGTTTTTTAGCCTGATTTTTCCTTACTTAGGTAAAAATTAAGACATGAACAGTATTGCTCATATATTTGAATCGATATGGGGCCATCTAACAGCTGTACTTTGGATTGTTTATCTCTTTACTGTTCTTTCAACTGCAATAATGATAATCCATGAGAAACGGGACCCAGCAAAAACATCAACCTGGGTTCTACTTTTAATTACTCTTCCGATTCTTGGGTTATTACTTTACATTGTTTTTGGCCAAAACCGTAGAAAGGAAAAGCTTTTTAGCCGTAAGGAAATTCAGGACATTGAGCAAATAGAGTATTTGAGCCATAGGCAAATTATTAGGTTTAAAAAGAAAACCGACGTCCAAGCTAAACTCGCGGAACATTCAAGCATCATTACTCTCCTTCTAAACAATAGTAAAGCACTTTTAACCGAAATGAACGATGTTTCAATATTTCATTCCGGGAAAGAGGCTTTTGATTCAATTATCAGCTCGTTATACGCTGCAAAGACTAGTATTCACATAGAGTTTTACATAATAAGCAACGATAAAATCGGAAATCGAATTAAAAACATTCTCATAACCAAAGCAAAGGAGGGAGTTAAGGTTCGTGTTCTTTTCGACGATGTGGGTAGCTGGAGCCTGCCCAAAAGGTATGTTAGGGAATTAAAAGAGGCTGGAGTAGAAATTCATCCATTTATGGAGGTCCGTTTCCCCTTGCTAACCAGCAAGGTTAATTATAGAAATCACCGTAAAGTAGTTGTCATTGATGGCAAAATTGGATACCTTGGTGGAATGAATATTGCCGATAGGTATATCGAAGGTACCCGACGACTTGGACAATGGTCCGACACCATGCTAAAAATTGAAGGGGAAGCGGTTCATTCCCTTCAGGTTATCTTTCTTATTGATTGGTTCTTTGTAACAGGCGATGTTGTAAAGGAACGCGAAATGTACTTCCCAAAACCTCAAGTATCTGCGTTTCACCCCTTACAAATAGTAACTAGCGGGCCCGATTCCGATTGGGCGAGTATTATGCAGGCGTTTTTCCATGCCATCACCCGAGCAAAAAAGCATATTTATATTTCTACACCATACTTTATTCCAAACGAAAGCATTTTAACGGCTCTTAAAACATCTGCTCTTAGCGGTGTCGATATTAAGCTGATTCTTCCGGGCAAATCCGATTCTACTGTAGTTTACTGGAGTTCACTTTCGTATGTTGCAGAACTTTTAGAGGCAGGAATTAACATTTATCTCTACCAGGATGGATTTAACCATTCTAAAATAATGATGATTGATAGCAGCATTGCTATGGTTGGTTCGGCAAATATGGATATTCGTAGCTTTGAAGACAATTTTGAGGTTGCCGCGTTTATTTATGACGAAACCATTACTCAAAAACTTGAAAGGAACTTTAAAGCAAACCTTTCAAAGTGTAAACATATTACGCTTGACATCTGGAATGCTCGTCCCCTAAAGAGTAGCTTTAAGGAGTCGTTAGCCCGTTTAATTAGCCCTCTGTTTTAAAATAGCACGATATTTGTTTTAGCAATTACGTTAATTTAAATCTGAGAAAAATGAAAAAGCTACTATTTATTCTTGTGCTCGTAGGCTTCTCGCTTACATCAAGCGCTCAATTCTTACGCTTTGGCGTAAAAGGAGGTGTGAGTTCCACTAATGTTAAGTTTGATAAAACAACCATCGACAATGGGGTTAACAGCTATCTCATTGAGCAAGGCGATGCTAAGCTTGGCATGCACCTTGGCTTTTTTGCTCGTATACAGGTAATGGGCTTTTTTGCTCAACCCGAATTACTCTTCTCACACTCTCAAGGTGAAGTGGTACTCAACGATCTGACTGCTAGTCAGGTGTATAACGAAACGCAAAAATTCAATAAGGTTGATATTCCCGTTTTGGTAGGATGGAAATTTGGCCCTGCTCGAATAGGCTTTGGTCCAGTAGCAACGGTTTTGCTTTCTGAAAACGATGGCCTAAAGGACAAGCTTACCGATTTAACAAATCAAACAGTTAAAAACAACTTTAACTCAGCAACTTTTGGCTACCAAATAGGCTTGGGACTCGATATTCTTAAAAAGGTAACATTAGACGTGAGGTACGAGGGAAATTTAAGCAAGTTAGGTTCTGGCATAACAATTGGTAATAACGAGTATTCTTTCGATCAACGAAATCCTCAAATCCTTTTTAGCGCTGGAATTTTCTTCTAATTATTAAAAATGTTATACTTTTCTTAAGGTCGCAATTTCTATTGCGACCTTTATCATGTAAAAACATCAGTTTATACAAAAATTTAATACGTTTAAGGAAATCTTTAACAAATTTATCTTAAAAGCTTGTTTTTAGATGTAAAAATTAAAATATTTGATTGAATTTGAATTGGTATATAATAATGTCTCCTGTTACCCTAATATTATCCTTAATTGGAGTAGTAGTGCTATCCTCAAGTGTTACTTACTGGTTAGCTTGTAAGGTTAATTTAAAAAACTCATCTAATAAAATTAATTCCAATATTCAATTAAATATGCAGATAGAACAGCTTAGGAACGAAGTTCAGAATTTAAAAATTAGTAATAAAGATCTTCAAATTAAAAATGATGAGCTGATGAGTGTACTATCAAAAGCGCACCTTGAAATTCAACGTTTAGAAAGTTCTGTTCATCATGCCAAAATAAAAGCAGAAGAGGCCGATATTTTAAAGTCTAACTTTTTGGCGAACATGAGCCATGAGATTAGAACACCAATGAATGGTATCTTAGGCTTTGTTCAGCTCTTAAAAGATGAAAATTCTCCTGAAAAGAGAGAAAGGTATATTGATATTATTTACCACAATGGAATGATGCTGGTAAATTTAATTGATGACATTATCGATCTCTCAAAAATTGATGCTGGGCAGCTGAGCATTAATCTAGCCGACTGCAATTTAGACAACTTAATGTTTGAAGTGTACACATTCTTTAATGAGATTAAGTTTAAACAGGAAAAAGAGCACATCAATATAAGGCTATTGAATCTTAACGACGATGAGCGAAATATCCTATATACGGATGCACAACGCTTAAGGCAAGTGCTTGTAAATCTTATAAGCAATGCCTTGAAATTTACAGAGAGGGGTAGTATTGAATTTGGATATGTTATTAATGATGAAAATAGCAATATTGAGTTCTTTGTAAGAGATACAGGAATAGGAATACCTAAGGATAAGCAAGAGATTATTTTTGATAAGTTTCGTCAGATTGAAGAGGGGTCAACACGTAAGTATGGCGGAACTGGAATAGGGCTTTATATCACAAAGCATGTAATTGAACTTTTAGGTGGCAGAATCTGGTTTGAATCAGAGGTAGGAAAAGGCACAACATTCCATTTTACCTTACCTTATCATGAATCTAAGAGTGTAACCGACGGATCGGTAATCTTCAAGGCAAAAGTTCCTGAATATGATTGGACTGGTAAGACCATTTTGATAGCCGAAGATATAGAAACAAACTATAAGTACCTGGCAACCATACTTGCCGATACTAACGCAACATTACTATGGGCAAAAAATGGAAAAGAAACAATCGATTTAGTTCTGGAAGGTACAAAAGTAGACCTTATACTTATGGATATTCAAATGCCTCAAATCGATGGTTATCAGGCTACTACACAAATAAGGCATCACTTTCCATCACTTCCAATAATTGCTCAAACAGCCTATGCTCTACCTCACGATAACTTGAAATGCTTTGAGGTAGGTTGTAACGATTACATATCAAAACCTATTAGTCCAATCCTACTAAAAAAGAAGATAAATGATCAGTTAAACATACGGGTTAAAACGCTTTAACTACCTCTCTTATCTTCACTAGTCGTTCAAGTAATCCTTCCAAGTGATTTAAATTTAGCATATTTGCACCATCGGAAAGAGCTTCTGCAGGGTTAAAATGTGTCTCCATAAAAAGTCCGTCGACGCCAGTTGCTATCGCAGCGCGTGCTATGGTTTCAATCATCTCGGGTCTGCCTCCAGTAACTCCAGATGTTTGATTGGGTTGCTGTAATGAATGAGTTACATCAACAACTACCGGGAAGCCAAATGATTTCATTATGGGGATAGCACGAAAATCAACTATAAGATCGTGATACCCAAACATGGTACCCCTGTCGGTGAGTATTACATTGTTATTTCCAGAATCAACAACCTTTTGAGCAGCAAATCGCATGGAATCGGGCGAAACGAATTGCCCTTTTTTTATGTTGACAAATTTGCCAGTTTTAGCAGCAGCTACAAGCAAATCGGTTTGGCGACAAAGGAATGCGGGGATTTGGAGTACATCAACATATTCAGCAGCCATTTCGGCTTCTGGCGCGCTATGTATATCGGTTACAATTGGCAATCCGAATTTCTTTTTTACTTCTCCAAGAATTTTAAGTGCCTTCTCATCACCAATTCCTGAGAATGAATCAATTCTTGACCGATTTGCCTTTCTATAAGAGGCTTTAAATATGTAAGGTATTTTAAACTTATCAGTTATTTTTGCCACCGTTTCTGCAATCCTAAGCACATTGCTTTCACTTTCTACCACACAAGGTCCGGCCATTAAAAAGAAATTGTTTGTTTCTAAATGTTTAATGCCAGTGATATTTGCTAAATTACTCATATATAAATGTTTATTTGTTGTACTTGTTTTTCCAATAGGCTTTTATCCTACTTGCAATTTCTTGCTCTCGCGGATTGTTTTGAGGTTTATAAATTATTGTCCCCGATAGTTTCTCGGGGAAGAATTCTTGCTCAATGAAGTTATTATCATACGCATGAGCATACTTATAATCGGCTCCGTAACCAATATCTTTCATCAGCTTAGTAGGGGCATTGCGAAGATGTAAAGGAACCGGTTGGTTGCCTGTTTTTTTAACAATACTCTGTGCAGCTTTAATGGCATCGTAGGCTGAATTACTTTTGGGACTTGTTGCAAGGTAAATTGTTGCTTCAGAAAGGATTATACGAGCCTCAGGCATACCAATCATTTGCACAGCTTGAAAACAGCTTGTAGCCATAAGCAGCGCGTTAGGATTCGCTAGCCCAATATCTTCTGATGCAAGAATAACCAGTCGTCGAGCAATGAACTTAGGATCTTCCCCTCCTTCTATCATTCTTGCTAACCAGTAAACCGCTGCATTAGGATCGCTTCCTCGAACCGACTTAATAAAAGCTGATATGATATCATAATGCTGTTCACCATTCTTGTCGTATTGAACTAAGTTCTGCTGGAGAACATTTATTACTTTCTCGTTTGTTATAACAACTTGATTATCCGAATTATATGTCGATGTAACTAACTCGATTATGTTATAAAGTTTTCTTGCATCACCGCCAGAAAACCTAAATAACGCCTCTTTTTCTTTCAGTTCAAACTTATATTTCTTAAGTTCTAGATCATTCTCGGTTGCTCTAATATAGAGCTTTTCTAGCTCTTCATCGGAAAGAGGCTTAAGAATGTAAACCTGGCATCGTGAAAGTAAAGGTGTTATAACCTCAAACGAAGGATTCTCAGTAGTTGCCCCAATTAGAGTGAATACTCCTTGCTCAACTGCCCCAAGCAATGAGTCCTGCTGTGACTTCGAGAATCGGTGAATTTCATCAATAAAAAGAATAGGCGGGGGAGTGTTAAAGAACTTTTGGGACTTTGCCTTTTCTATTACTTCTCTAACATCTTTCACTCCTGAGCTAATAGCACTCAAGGTATAAAAAGGTCTGTTAAGCTCGTTTGTCACTACTTTGGCAAGCGTTGTTTTTCCAACTCCAGGAGGTCCCCATAAAATAAATGACGAGATACTGCCCCTATTAATCATTTCACGAATAATTCCATCTTTTCCTACAAGATGCTCCTGACCTATGTAGTCCTCTAACTTTTTAGGGCGCATTCGTTCTGCTAACGGGGCATAACTCATAATTTATTTTTTTTTACAAAATTAGGCATTTAAAATGTATCTTTACTGTTGCTTCAAAATAAAGTTGATTTTATACTTTTTTTATTATTATTTTGTTTAAAATGACTTAAACCGACATGTTATGAAAAAATTTAAAGGATTAGTGCTTGCTTCCATACTTCTTGTGCCTATTGCCACTTTCTCACAAGAGGATGTTGTGGATTTTCTTTCTGGAAGCCTTAACGATGCTAACAAGCTAAGCAAAGCGTATTTGGAACCCTTTGGAAAAAGCTTAGGAATGAGTTTGAACTCTGGTTGGTATAATTCAGCCAACCCTCACGGACTTCTTGGTTTTGATATTACTTTTACCATGCCAATAACAATTCCAGTTTCATCTGACAAAACCTTTAATATCAATGATTTAAACTTAGAATACTGGGAAGTTAAAACAGGAAGCAGCAGCACAACGCCCACAGTAGTTGGAGGTAAATCTAGTTCCACGGTTCTAACCGATAAGCTATCGGGAACAGCCGAACTTAATGTGCCTGGTGGTGCTAACCTGCAATTTATCCCTGCTCCAATTATTCAGGTTGCTAAAGGCCTCCCGTTTAATACTGAAATAGTAGGTAGGTATTTTCCTAAGGTTAACATTTCTGGAGTTGGCAATTTCGGATTATGGGGGATTGGTATAAAAAATGAGTTCAAGGAGTATATCCCATTTTTTAAACGACTACCGTTTAGCATGTCTGTTTTTGTTGGATATACACAGTTCACATCTACTTTCGATATAAATAAAGCTCAAAAGCAAAAACTTGAATTCAAATCATCGGGATACACTGCTCGACTATTGGTTTCTAAGTCAATTCCTGTTCTTACAGTTTATGGTGGGCTTGGGTATAATCACTCTAAAACCGATATCTCTGTTCTAGGAACTTATAACACAGCCGATTTGGGAACTTTAACCGATCCCATTTCTTTAAACTTTGCGAACAATGGTTTTGCTGCCAATCTTGGACTAAGGCTTAAGTTGGCCATATTGGCTTTCCATTTCGACTATTCATTAGGAGAGTACGGAATATTTAATGCTGGTGTTGGAATTAATTTTAGATAAAGATTAATTAAGATAAAGCATTTTTTGGTTAATTATTACTATTACTATTTAAAGATGCATTAGTTATTTCTAGTGCATCTTTTTTTTAGCCTGAAGCCTTATCAAAATAAATTAAAATTTCTCCGAGCTCTATAATGATTATGCTTGTTTTCACAATCTTCTTATTCAAATATATTGGTTAGTAGTTGCATAAAAAAAGGGTGTCTTTATCCATTTGACACCCTTAGGTTTAAATCATATTTGCTTTACTACTTTCCTTTTTTCTTTCTTTTATCGTTCTCTTCATTAATAAAATCGGTGATGTTATGAGCAATTTTTAAAATCTTGATTACCTTTCTATTCTCGTCATAAATAGGGGAGTATGTCTCAATGAAAGTGAAGGTTTTACCACCGATTGAAACTTTAGACGTTTCCTTCTTGATAATACCATTTCTTAGATCTTGCCAGAAACGCTGGTAATTACTTTTTTGCTCCTCGGTCATTTGCAGGTTATCCGCATGATGAGTACCAATGATATCCTTTTCATTTTGCCCTGTTAAGGCTAGGTATGCTTCATTTACATTTATAACATTTCCGTTAATATCATACTCAATAACATAGCTCGAAGAGTGCAACGCATTAATTAGGCTTTGCATCTCGGCCGATTTTCTTGCAGATTCTTCCTGGGTTGCCTGAAGTTCCTCCATGTTCTGTCTCATTTCCTCTTCTTGGGCAGCAAGCTCTTCAGATTTTAATTTGGATTCTTCGAGGAGTTTTGCGGTTTTAATATTGATTTTCACACTCGAGATGGTAGCTGCAATATTTTCGCCAATCTTTGTTATAAAGTTTATCTTGTAATCCTCAATAGGCTCAAATGAAGCCATTTCAATTACACCAAAAACAACATCATTAACCTTCATGGGAACAAGCAAAAGGGTAGAGGGTTCTTGTTCGCCTAAACCAGAAGCTATTTTAAAGTATCCTTTAGGAACCTCGGTCATGTAAATAGTTTCAGCTTCTTGTACACATCGTCCCACTAAACCTTCCCCAATATTTATCTTCTTTTCCTCGTATTTCCTTCGTTCATAGGCGTAGGTTGCCATCAGCTCAATAAATTTATCCTGTGGGTCATCATCGTTAATTAGAAATATAGCCCCGATGGTCGCATCAACGTACTTTGTAAGATTGTATATAATGTCATACGAGAAATCTGCTAAATCATCGTTATTCCTACGTAAAATCTCTGCAAACTTAGCAACACCTTCATTAAACCATCTGTTTTTACTTTCTTCCAACTTTCGCTCTTCATCAATCTTTTTAGCATGTTCTAAACTTTTACGCATTTCTAGCAGTGCTTCGCCAAGCACATCATTATCGCTTAACTTTTGATATGAAGCATTAAGATTCCCTTTGCCAATCTCTTTAGCAAAATGAGCGGTTTTATCAAGACTATCAATAAGAATGTTTATTGAATTGCCAATATCTTCAATCTCATCACCAGAATTTATTGATAATTTTTTGGTAGGGTCGATTTTACCAAGGGAAAGATCGCTAAGAACGTTAGTAGCCTTAACCAATGGTCTAGTTATGCTAAAGGCTATAAACCAAATAATTAATGCTAGAATCAGTAAGCCCAGAAGCATAACCATTCTGGATATTCGCGTTAAATAAACTATTTGGCCTTCAATAACATCTTCAGGAACGTAAATTCCAAGATGCCATTTTTCTGGAGCATTTGATATTTTAAAGGAACTGAAACTTACATAATAATTGTTATTTTCAATAATTACATTTGTAGAAAACTCATTATCCTTTTTGAGCTCAGAAAGTATTAATTTTCCATTCTGGAGAACTGAATCGGCAAAAATACCAACCACAGATGAATCGGGATGAGCTACAATTGTTCCATTTTCAGAAATTAAGACAGCAAAACTATTATTATAAGGTTTTATTTCGTTTACCAATTTTTGATAATAAGTTAATTCAATATCAAAGCCAAAAAGAGCCGAAAAAAGGCTATCTTTAACAAGAGGTACACATATACTTGTTTCTAAAACTTTTTTATTACTACCAGTGTAAGTAAACCAGTAGGGATCAACAAGTGCTTCACGCTTTTGTGTTTTAAGTATGTAGTAAAGGCTTTTAGTATTATCACCATCAAGATTTAGATCTTCTTCCAGCTTTTTAAGTTCACCATTTTCCCATAGGTAGGTTAATCTAACTCTACCGTATGGATTTTCCCAATTTGGATCTATTGCTTTGTACTCCCAACTCGCCCATACCGATAAGATATCAGGATTCTCTAATGCAATACCATATAGGTGATTAAGTGTATTACTTTTAATTTGTTCAGGTGTGTATTCTGAATAGTTATAAAAACCATGAGCTAGAGCTTTTGCCATGTTGAACTTACCATCAAGGGTAACCCTAATTTCATTGGCATATTTTTCGGTTGTTGCTTTTATATAATTATGAATATTGTTACGGGTAAATTCGTCAACACTGTTAGTCAAAAACGAAATGCTTGCCCAGAATATTATTATTGTTACGCTAATTATTGCAAGCAAAAGTTTTAGCCTGAGGCGCATTCTTATTTTCATATACACAAAGTATTTCAATTAAGACATAAAAACTATTAATCGTGTGAATATACTACATTACGCATAAACAAACAAACAATATTTCGAAATTAAAACAGAAGTTTAATTCTTTAAATTTATTACATTTGTCAATTGTTAACCATTTAAAAATAGATGTAAATGAAGTTACTTGAAGGAAAAACTGGATTGGTTACTGGTGCTGCCCGTGGTATTGGCCGTGCCATAGCCCTAGCGTTTGCTCGCGAAGGAGCAAATGTAGCTTTTACCGACATTGCATACGATGAGAATATGAAATCGCTTGAAGAGGAGCTTAGCTCTTTAGGAGTGAAGGCTAAGGGATATGCTTCTGACGCTGGCGATTTTGAGAATTCACAAAAAATAGTTGATGAGATAGCTAAGGATTTTGGTCGAATTGATATTCTAGTTAACAATGCTGGTATTACACGCGATACCCTTCTGATGCGTATGACCGAAGAGCAGTGGGATTTGGTTATTAAGGTTAACCTAAAATCAGTGTTTAACCTTACTAAGGCTGTACAAAAATACATGCTAAAGCAAAAGAGTGGCTCCATTATCAACATGAGCTCTGTTGTTGGCGTATCTGGGAATGCTGGTCAAGCTAACTATGCAGCATCAAAAGCAGGAATTATTGGATTTACTAAATCTGTAGCTCGTGAACTTGGTTCAAGAAATATCCGTTGCAATGCCATTGCACCTGGTTTCATTATTACCGAAATGACACACAAACTTCCTGACGAAGTGCGTGAAGACTGGATAAAGAAGATTCCACTTCATCGTGGCGGTACCCCCGAAGATGTTGCTAATGTTTGCGTTTTCCTTGGCTCAGACCTCTCTTCATATGTTAGCGGCCAGGTAATAAACGTTTGTGGTGCCATGAACACCTAATTATAATATAACATAAGGGGCTATTAATCAGTAAGTTGATAGCCCCTTTTTTTACCTCTCTATTAAACTTTTCAGATTAAATGAGATACTATAATCTAATACTTTTCTTGGCCCTTCTAACGTCTTGTATTCCATACAAGAAAATAAGTATTGAGTACTATGATAAGCCTTCGATTAATTTAAACCCTAATAGTAGGAATATAACAATTCTTACAAACTTCCATTTACGCGATACATCATCAAAACTTGGAAAATTAGATTGGTATCTCGATAGCGTTTCATCGGTAGAAGCAACAATGGCATTAAGCGATTTGCTTGAGAGGTCACCTGTCTTTGAGAATAATTCTTTTAACTCTCAATCAATTATCCGTACCGACACAAATAAAGTGATTCTGCCTCTCAAATGGAGCATACTTGATAGTATTTGCCAAAAAGAGGAAAGTTCACTTGTTATTTCGCTTGAATATTTAAAAGTACGTCCCACTTTCGAAACATATCCAGTATGGAGAACCGATTACAAGGAATATTACGGCTTCCTTGATGTAACTCTATATGCCTACTGGAGGATATACGATGTTAGTTCCAGAAAAATAGCATTGGGTAAGCTTTTTACCGACACCCTTTCATGGGAGCAGTACGACTGGATTGAGGTTACACCAGGAAACCAGCTTCCTGGCGTATTTGAAGCATGCGCTTACGCCGGAGCCTATACTGGAGAAAAATTTTCTGAACAGCTTGCCCCACAATGGAAACAAGGAGAGCGAGTCGTATTTGTCCCTTTTGGAAATGCACTAATGGATAAGGCATACTCTTTTGCAGTCAAAGGTCAATGGATTGAAGCAGCATCAATTTGGCAAAAGCTCTCATCAAGTTCCAACCAAAAACTGGCAGCTCAAGCATCCTTTAACATGGCCTTGGCAAGCGAAATGAACGGAAAGTTCGAATTGGCAATTACTTGGTTAAATGAAGCCAAAAAGAAACATCCAAGCATTTCACATATAAACAGTTACATGAAATTACTTAAAGAAAGAGTAGAAAACAATAAATAGAATCATTTCAATTCTTAAAAAGCGATACTAAGTTATTTTTTATTGCATCACTTTAATATCTCTATTCAGGGTCTTTGAACTTTAACAACTAATTAATATTTTTGCGAAACAAAATGCCTCTTTAGCTCAGCTGGTTAGAGCGGCGGTTTCGTAAACCGCAGGTCGCGGGTTCAAATCCCGTGAGAGGCTCAAGGGGGTAGGTAATCCTATCCCTTTTTTAATATGGTATTGGCATGAAGGCTGCAATCATAACAATCGGAGACGAACTCCTTATTGGACAGGTAGTAGATACCAATTCTGCATGGCTGGCAGAAAAACTCACAGAATTAGGATTCACCATTACAACCATTGTAACTATTCCAGATGAAGCAACTGCGATTAAAGCGGCAATTAGCTCATTAATAGATAAAAACGGCTTTATAATTACGACTGGAGGACTAGGACCTACTAGTGATGATATAACTAAACAAACCCTTACCGATTTATACGGGGGAGAGCTTGTGCTTCATGAAGAATCGTTACGCAATATTGAACATCTTTTCAGCAAAAGGGGCATACCAGTTACTGAAACCAATAAAAAACAAGCTTTAGTGCCATCATCATGTTTACCTTTAGTTAACCGGTATGGCACTGCTCCAGGAATGCTTTTTGAAACAAAGGATCATATTTTGGTTACGCTTCCAGGCGTACCATTCGAAATGAAAGGAATTTTTAATGATGAACTTCTTCCATTTCTAAATAAAAGGTTACAGCATCAGAAACTTTCTAGGGTTACCATAAATACTTTCGGCATTCCCGAGTCATTCCTTTCTGATAAACTAGCTGATTTTGAAAAAGAACTTAAAGCCAACGATGTTAAAATAGCCTATCTACCCAGTCCATCGGGTATAAGAATTAGGCTTACCTCAAAAAGCAAAGACAAGTTGACTTTCTTTGCTGAAGAGCTTCAAAAGAGACTTGGAGAGCACGTTTTCGGCTTAAATGACGATACTCTCCCTAAAATTGTTTCTGAAAGACTCAGAAAAGAAAAAAAGGTGTTAGCCGTAGCCGAAAGTTGTACTGGTGGATACCTATCACATCTTATAACCAAGATTCCAGGTAGTTCCGATATTTTTAACGGTGGCATTGTTGCTTATTCTAACGAGATAAAACATCGGGTGCTTGGTGTACCCGTTTCTATTATGGAAAACCATGGTGCCGTTAGCAAAGAAACCGTTAACGCTATGCTCGATGGGGTTTTTAAGGTTTATAACTCCGACATAGCTGTTGCTATTTCTGGCATTGCAGGCCCAACAGGTGCAACCCCAGGGAAACCTCTTGGAACCACATGGATTGGCGTAGCCTCTAAAACTAAACGAGTGGTTAAACTGTACACATTTGGTAATTTAAGAGAGATAAATATTCAAAGGGCATCATATACTGCTCTATTTGAAGTTCTTAAGTTACTTTGATGTATTTATCAAACAATATAGAAGATGATATTTATATCTCTATAAATCAGTTATATAAAGATTTGACATTTTGCGGTATCAATAAATTCAATACAAAATAAGTTAATATTTATGATTTTTTTTTCTAAAATATTTGATTAATTCACAAATAATGACGTAATTTGCGCTCTGTTTTGAAAATAATAAAAACGGTAAAATATACAGCGATGTCAAGAGTTTGTCAACTAACTGGGAAAAAAGTAATGGTAGGAAACAACGTTTCCCACTCTAAGAGAAGAACAAAACGTAGATTCCTACCAAATCTAAAAACCAAAAGGTTTTATCTTGAAAGTGAAGACCGTTGGATTACATTAAGGGTAAGCGCAGCTGCTATGAGAACTATAGACAAGCTAGGATTAGAAAATGCCCTTAAAAAATTCGAAAAAAAAGGTCAAATCTAACTTTAAATTTTTTAAGAGATGGCAAAGAAAGGTAATAGAGTACAAGTGATATTAGAGTGTACTGAGCACAAGGAGAGTGGTATGCCAGGAACATCTAGGTATATTACCACCAAAAATAAAAAGAATACCCCTGATAGGTTAGAGCGTCGCAAATATAATCCTATTCTTAAAAGGGTAACACTACATCGTGAAATCAAATAACACTGTAGGATATGGCTAAGAAAACAGTTGCTTCACTTCAGAAAGGCACAAAAGACCGCGTTAAATGCATAAAGATGGTTAAATCACCTAAAACAGGTGCTTACATCTTTAAAGAAGAAATGATGGATAAATCTCAATCAGCAGAATTCTTCAAGCAAAAATAGTTATTCTCATATATGTTGATGCAGTAAAAGCTTTTCGTTTTATCGGAAAGCTTTTATTGTTATATTAGCAAAAAAAATAGGAAACTAAATGGGAGTTATTAATTTATTCGGCTCTGGTAAAGAATCCTCAAATGATAATTCACTTGATCAAGGATTGGCTAAAACTAAGGAGAATCTTTTTAAGCGAATATCTAGAGCAGTAGCAGGAAAAACAAAAGTCGACGATGATGTTTTAGACGATTTGGAAGAGAGCCTAATTTCTGCTGATGTTGGTGTTGAAACCACACTCAGGATAATTGAAAGGATTCAAAAACGCGCTAAAGAGGAGAAATACCTTAACACATCGGAGCTTAATAATATTCTGAAGTCCGAAATATTATCGATGCTTGCTGAGAACACAGCACCTGAATCTAAAGATCCCGTGCAAGCTACAAAGCCTTATGTTATAATGGTTGTAGGTGTAAATGGTGTTGGAAAAACGACAACCATTGGAAAGCTGGCATACATGTTCAAGAATCAGGGTAAAAAGGTTTTACTTGGTGCAGCTGACACTTTTCGTGCAGCCGCTGTCGATCAGCTAACCATTTGGGCCGAAAGGGTAGATGTACCTATTGTTAAACAGCAAATGGGAGCCGATCCGGCATCCGTTGCATTTGATACCCTAAAATCTGCAGTATCTAACGATATCGATGTTGTAATTATTGATACTGCTGGCCGTTTGCACAACAAGGTAAACCTAATGAACGAGCTTTCTAAAATTCGTAGGGTAATGCAAAAGTTACTTCCCGATGCGCCACACGAGGTTCTGCTTGTTCTGGATGGTTCAACTGGCCAGAATGCATTTATGCAGGCCAAGGAGTTTACCTCAGCAACCGATGTTACTGCAATGGCCCTAACCAAACTCGATGGAACTGCTAAGGGTGGGGTTGTGCTAGGAATTTCAGACCAGTTCAAGATTCCTGTTAAATACATTGGTGTGGGAGAGAAAATGACCGATTTAAAAATTTTTGATAGAACAGAATTTGTTGAGTCCCTCTTCCGTAACGTTTAGCCATTAAATGAAGAAAAAGATTAATATTGTCACCTTAGGGTGTTCCAAAAATATTGTGGATTCCGAGCTGCTTATGCACCAGCTTTCGCTTGGAAATTGGGAGGTCGTTCACGATTCTAACGATACATCTGCTAAAGTAGTTGTTATTAACACATGTGGTTTTATTGGCGATGCCAAAGAGGAGTCGGTTAACACCATACTCGATTTTGTAAACGCCAAGAAAAATGGCTTTGTAGACAAGGTGTATGTAATGGGATGCCTTTCACAGCGATATAAAAAAGACCTAATGAATGAAATTCCTGAGGTTGATGGTTTTTATGGTGTATCGGATTTACCTCAAATTTTAAAGGAGCTAAATACGGAGCATAACCATAGGGCGCTAGTTGAACGCAAGCTTACAACACCTAGCCATTATGCCTACCTTAAAATTTCGGAAGGTTGTAACTGGGGCTGCTCATATTGTGCCATTCCTCTAATAAGAGGCAAGCATATATCAAGAACCATAGAATCGCTGGTTGAAGAGGCAACAATACTGGCCCAAAAAGGTGTTAAGGAGCTAATTGTTATTGCACAGGATACCACCTACTATGGGCTAGACATTTATGGGGAACGCAAAATATCGGAACTTCTTAATAAGCTAAGTAGAATTGATGGAATTGAGTGGATTAGGCTGCACTACGCCTACCCATTTGGTTTTCCTGATGAACTCATAGAAGAAATTCGTTCAAATCCCAAAATATGTAAGTATCTTGATATTCCTTTGCAGCATATAAATTCTGAAGTTCTAAGGATGATGCGGCGGGGAGTTGACCGTACCGAAACTGTAAGGTTGATAAATAAAATTAGGAACCGTATTCCCGATATTGCTATTCGAACTACTTTCCTTATAGGGCATCCAGGTGAAACCCCGGAAGCCTTTAATGAGCTAATCGACTTTATTAAAGCATTCCGATTTGATCGTGTAGGAGTGTTTGAGTATTCCGAAGAGGAGGATACCTATGCCGCAATAAATTACACCGATTCGATTCCGGCTGAAGAGAAACAACGACGCGCCGAGCAGCTAATGGCTGTTCAACAAGAAATTTCATTCGATTTAAATAAAGAAAAAATTGGTAAACAGTTTAGAGTTATTGTCGACAGGCTTGAAGGTGATTATTTCATCTGTAGAACAGAATACGATTCTCCAGAAGTAGACCAAGAAGTTCTGGTAAATGCCTCAAATATTCCAAGCTCAGGAATAGCTCCTGGAGACTTCAAGGAGGTCATAATCACTGATGCATTGGAATACGATCTTTATGGCGAATTTATTTAAGCTACTTAGCAAATATAAAAAAGCCGTTAAATAAATTAACGGCTTATATTGTTTATAATAAGCACTTTAAACCAATTCTTTTAAAGCATTAAGCGCAGCATCATAGTTTGGTTCTTGAGTAATTTCCGGAACATATTCAACGTACCGAACTACATCGTCTTTATCAATAATCACGACTCCACGAGCAAGCAAGCGCAATTCTTTTATCAAAAAACCATAATTGGTTCCAAATTCTACATCCCTATGGTCGGAAAGTGTAACAAGATTGTTAATTCCTTCAGCTCCGCAAAAGCGCTTAAGAGCAAAGGGCAAATCGTTTGAAATGGCTATAAAAGCAACTTTATCTCCATAACTCGATGCTGCATCGTTAAATTTATGATTTTGAACTGAGCATACGCTGGTGTCAATAGATGGGAAAACTGAAATTAGCTTAACCTTACCCTTAAAGTCGCTTAGTTTCACGGGTTTTAGCGAATTGTCAATTGCATTAAAATCAGGAGCTTTGTCTCCTTCATTAACTTGCTCATTAACAAGAGTAACTGGGTTGCCACCGAAAGTTATTGTTTTCATCTTTAATTATTTTTTTTGTGTTTATATAGTAACAACTATAACAAGAAAATGTTTTTTCTAAATTAAAAAAATCAAGCATATTTTATGCATATAACTTAAACTCAAAAAATTTAACTTGAAAAAAAGAGGCTGTTTCGGTTTTGAATCAGCCTCTCTTATATTCAATAAAGAAATACAACGCTATTCACCGTCCTGGTTTGCAAGTTCTTGCTCAGCATTAACTGTTTTAATCGTAATTTCATCATTTTTCTTGCTATAACCTACCTGAAAAGTACTTCCCGGTTTGGCATCGCTCTTAATAAGAACTTCAGCAAGAGGATCTTCTAAATATTTCTGAATAGCTCTCTTAAGAGGTCTTGCGCCATATTGAACATCATAGCCCTTTTCTGTAATGTAGTCCTTAGCTGCAGGCGATATCTTCACGGAATATCCCAGTGCAGTAATACGCTCAAATAAACCTTTAAGTTCAATGTCAATTATCTTATGAATATCGCTCTTTGTCAACGAGTTAAACATTACAACATCGTCAATTCTATTTAAAAATTCAGGAGCAAATGCCTTTTTAAGCGCTTTCTGGATTATGCTCTTCTCATAATCGGATTGTGATTCTGTTTTTGCTTTTGTGGCAAAGCCAACCCCTTTGCTGAAATCTTTCAATTCACGTGTTCCGATATTCGAAGTCATAATAATAATGGTATTCTTAAAGTCAACTTTTCTACCTAAACTATCGGTAAGTTGCCCTTCATCTAAAACTTGTAATAGTAGATGGAAAACATCGGGATGAGCCTTTTCAACCTCATCGAGCAGGACAACTGAGTAGGGTTTACGTCGAACCTTTTCGGTAAGTTGTCCACCTTCCTCATATCCAACGTAACCTGGAGGAGCTCCAACAAGGCGAGAAACAGAGAACTTCTCCATGTACTCACTCATGTCGATTCTGATGAGGTTATCGGTAGTATCAAAAAGGTATTTTGCTAGAACTTTAGCAAGTTGTGTTTTACCTACACCAGTTGGACCAAGGAAGATGAATGAGCCAATAGGCCGGTTGGGATCCTTTAGACCTGCTCTATTTCGTTGAATTGCTTTAACAATCTTCTCTATTGCAACATCCTGACCAATTACGGAGCGTTTAAGCTCATCGGCCATTTTTAGCAGTCGAGCACCTTCTGCCTGGGCTATTCTTTGAACAGGAACACCTGTCATCATTGCTACCACTTCGGCCACTTTTTCGGCATCCACCGTCTCACGGTGTTTAGCCAGCTCTTTTTCCCAACGCTCCTGCTCCGATTCTAGCTGCTCAATGAGTTTTTTCTCATTATCACGAAACTTGGCTGCTAGCTCAAACATTTGGTTTTTAACCGCTTTTATTTTCTCTTTTTTGGTATCCTCAATTAGTTTCTCAAGCTTAACAATGTTTTCAGGGACTTTGATATTAGAAATATGAACCCTTGATCCTGCCTCATCCATAGCATCAATAGCCTTATCGGGCAGATGCCTATCGGAAATGTAACGCATGGTTAGCTTTACACACGCCTCAATGGCATCATCGGTGTAGGTTACATTATGATGGTCCTCATACCTCTCTTTAATGTTGTTAAGAATTTCAATGGTTTCTTCAGGCGAAGTAGGTTCAACCATTACCTTTTGGAACCTACGTTCTAGCGCACCATCCTTTTCAATATGCTCCCTATACTCGTCAAGGGTTGTAGCTCCAATGCATTGCAGCTCCCCCCTTGCTAGGGCTGGTTTAAGCATGTTTGCAGCATCTAAGGAACCAGTTGCACCACCTGCGCCAACAATGGTGTGTATCTCATCAATAAATAGAATGATATTTGGATTTCGGGTTAGCTCATTTAGGATTGCCTTCATCCTTTCTTCAAACTGCCCGCGGTATTTTGTACCTGCAACAATTGAGGCTAAATCTAAAGCCACTACACGCTTATTGAAGAGTACTCTAGATACTTTCTTTTTAACAATACGCAAGGCAAGTCCTTCTGCTATAGCAGACTTTCCAACGCCAGGCTCCCCAATAAGCACTGGATTATTCTTTTTACGTCTACTAAGTATTTGTGCTATTCGTTCAATTTCACGATCACGACCTATTATAGGGTCAAGCCGTCCTTCCTCAGCTGCCCTAGTTAAATCTATCCCAAAATTATCAAGTACTGGGGTGTCGGATGATTTTGAAGACGCTTGACCTGGTCTGCCCATTCCTCCAAAAAATCCACTATCGCCTTCATCCTCTTCTCCGCCACTAGGGAATTCACCCTTATCATCAGAGTTTTCAACCGTTAAACGCTTTCGTACGGTGTCGTACTTTATATCGAGTTCTTCTAGAAGCTGTGTAATGTAACTCGACTCATCTTTAAGAATTGCAAGTAAGAGGTGAGCAGTATTAATTGTATCGCTTTTTAAAGAACGTGCTTCTAAGACAACAATTTTTAAAACTCTTTCGGTACTTTTAAATATCGTAATGTCATCAGACTCAGAAATTGCCTCACCATCGGCAAGTTGGAGCAAATGATTATCTATTGATTTCTTGATATCACTTAAATCAATTCCCTCTGAAAGCAGAATGTTAATTGCTTCTCCTTCACCATCCCGTAGTATTCCTAAAAAGAGGTGGTCGGGGGTTAAAATGCTATTCCCTAGTCTTACAGCCTCCTCACGGCTATAAGACAACACATCTTTAATTTTTTTCGAAAACTTTTGTTCCATAATATTATCTCTATAAACAGTACTAAAGTAATAGACAATAACGTAAATTCAATGGATTTGTTAATAAATTTAGTATTTTTTTAATAAAATGCTAACAACGATAAAAATTCCTTCAAATTTAAGGCTAAAATAGTTATCTTAGCACGTTAAATTTTAAATCGAAATTTTTTTATAAGGTATTGTTTATGGCTGAAGGAGAAAAGATTATACCTATTAATATTGAGGAGGAGATGAAATCATCGTACATTGATTATTCAATGTCGGTGATAGTTTCGCGAGCATTGCCAGATGTGAGAGATGGGTTAAAACCAGTGCATCGAAGAGTACTTTATGGCATGGCCGATTTGGGTCTAAATGCTGGTAAACCTTTTAAAAAGTCGGCTCGTATCGTTGGTGAGGTTTTAGGAAAATACCATCCTCATGGCGACTCATCAGTTTACGATGCTATGGTAAGGATGGCTCAGGATTGGTCAATGCGCTATCCTCTTGTAGATGGGCAAGGAAACTTTGGTTCCGTTGATGGTGACAGTCCTGCTGCAATGCGATATACCGAGGCTAGGCTTACAAAAATTGCCGAGGAAACTCTATCGGACATCGATAAAGATACTGTAGATTTTAAGCTAAATTTTGACGATACGATTGAAGAGCCTACGGTTCTTCCAACTAGAATTCCCCTATTGCTTGTTAATGGTTCATCGGGTATTGCTGTTGGTATGGCTACCAATATGCCACCCCATAACCTGAATGAAATTGTTGATGCAATCTGCGCTACTGTCGACAATCCAGAAATAACAGTTGATGAGCTATTGAACTATGTTAAGGGACCTGATTTTCCAACTGGTGGCATTATTTATGGATATCAAGGAGTTAGGGATGCTTATCAAACAGGTAAGGGTAGGGTAGTAATTAGGTCTAAAACCGAAATTGAGCAAACCGATTCCGGCAGATCAAAAATAATAGTTACCGAAATCCCCTACATGGTTAATAAGGCCGAAATGATTAGAAAAATAGCCGACCTTATTAACGAAAAAAAGATAGAAGGTATTAGTTACATTAACGATGAATCCGACAGGAATGGTACTAGGGTAGTAATAATTCTTAAAAAGGAAGCAGTTGCTAATGTTGTACTAAATAACCTTTTCAAACACTCACAGCTACAATCAACTTTTGCTATAAACAACATCGCACTAGTTGATGGACGACCCAAACAGTTAAATCTGAAAGATTTAATTGTACAGTTTATTAAACATCGCCATGAAATTGTTCTCAGAAGGACCAGGTATGAGCTAAACGAAGCTCAAAAACGCGCTCACATCCTCGAAGGCTTACTAATTGCAATTGATAATATTGATGAGGTAATAAGCCTGATTAGAGCTGCTGAATCGCCAAACCAGGCAAAAGAAAAGCTAATTGAACGCTTTGGGTTAACGGATGTGCAAGCCCAAGCAATTATTGATATGCGATTAAGGAGCTTAACTGGCCTAGAAAGAGATAAGGTTAAGCAGGAATACGAAGAACTTCAAAAATTAATCTCTTATCTAACACAAGTCCTTGAAGATGAATCGCTTCAAAAGAAAATCATCAAGGATGAGATGATTGAGATTAAAGAAAAGTACGGCGACAATAGAAAAACTGAAATAGTACCTGATGCCGAAGAGTTTAACCCTGAAGATTTTTATGCAGACGAAGAAGTAGTAATCACTATTTCTCACATGGGTTACATAAAGCGTACTCCGCTCTATGAGTATAGGCAACAGGGCAGGGGAGGTACAGGCTCTAAAGGTAGCACTACCCGCGATGAAGATTTTATTGAGCATATCTACATTGCTTCCATGCATAACACCATGCTTTTCTTTACCGAAAAAGGTAAGTGCTACTGGTTGAAAGTCTATGAGATACCAGAGGGTACAAGGGCATCCAAAGGAAGAGCAATACAAAACCTTATTAACATTGAAAATGATGATGCTATACGTGCCTATATAAATGTAAAAACATTAAATGACCCGGAATACATTGAAAACAATTATATAGTACTTTGCACTCGAAATGGGATAATAAAAAAGACATCCCTAAAAGCTTACAGCCGGCCACGCCAAAGCGGGGTAATGGCTATTACCATTAAGGAAGGTGACCAGCTCATAGAAGCTTGCCTGACCAATGGCCATAACCATATTATTCTTGCTGCGCATGAAGGCAAAGCAATAAGATTCCCAGAAAACAAGGTAAGAGCAATTGGAAGGACAGGAAGTGGCGTTCGTGGAATGAGCCTTTCAGAAGGCGATTTCATCGTTGGCATGGTTTGTGTTGAAGAAAAAGAAGAAACAGAAATATTAGTTGTTTCGGAGAATGGTTATGGTAAACGCTCCAAACTTGAAGATTATCGCATAACTAATAGGGGAGGAAAAGGGGTAAAAACGATAACAGTAACACCCAAAACTGGAAAACTAATTAGCATAAAAGCAGTAGACGATAATCATGATTTAATGATAATAACTAAAAACGGATTGGCTATTCGTTTAAGAGTCAAAGAATTAAGGGTGCTAGGACGAACAGCTCAGGGTGTTAAACTAATCAATCTTCGAAAAAATGATTCCATAGCAGCAATCGCAAATGTTGAGGCTGCTGAGGAATACGAAGAAACTGAAATTGATTCCGTAAATGAACAAACAATAGATGAATAACCATAAACAAATCAATTTATGAAACGAATATCAATTATTTTTTCAATTCTGGTTGCCGCTGTAACAGTTACAGCCCAAACCTCCAAAGAAATAAATTTCGATCAGCTAAAGGCTAAAGTCGAAAAAGGGAAAATGGAAACCCAGCATCCTAAAAAGGGAGTTAAACCTAAAACCTGGATTAAATTAGGTGAACTTTACATGGATGTATATGATGCTCAGATTCTAAGAGCATATGTTGGTATGGACCCCAACACCTTTATGCTTGTAGTAGGTAATCCGTTAAAAAAAGAGCAAATTGAGGAAGATGGAGCAGTAATTGATAAATATATTTTTGATCGTGTTACATTTTATTTCAATCAAGGAAAACTTGAACGCTGGGAGGTAACTAAACCAGTAGTAGAAAAACCACTCGATCTAGCATATGAAAGCTTTATTAAAGCTAAAGAACTTGATGCTAAAAATAAGAGTGATAAAAAGATTGCTGAAGATCTTACAAAACTAAAAGGTCTATATGTTAACGAGGGTTCAAATGCATATACTTTGAAAAAGTATAAAGAAGCTTTTGAATTCTTCAAAAAGGTTATTGAGATTGGTCAAAACCCTCTGTTAAACCACAAGGATACTGCTATTTATTACTATGCTGGACTATCTGCACAGCTTGGTAATCTCTTGGAAGAATGTATTCCATTTTACCAAAAAGCAATTGAATTAGAATTCACATCTGAAGGATCGGCTTACTATAATATTTATGACGCCTATAAAAACCTAGGTAAAGCTGATGAAGGTCTTAAGTATCTAGAACAAGGCTTTTTGAAATTCCCTAAAAATACCAACATTCTTTTTGCTCTTATTAGTCATTATATCGATAAGCAAGAAGATCCTGCAAAAATTATAACCTATATTGATAAGGCTATTGAAAATGAGCCTAATAACACATCATTGCATTTTGCTAAAGGTACTTTATACGATAGACTAGAAGATTTTGACAATGCAGTTGCATGCTATACAAAGGCAATAGAGCTTGATCCTAACTTTTTTGATGCATATTACAACCTTGGAGCCTTGTATTTCAATAGGGGAGTTAAATACATTGAAGAAGCCAATAAGGTGCCTGCAAAAGAGCTAGAAAAGTATGATGCATTAATGGATAAAGCGAATGCAGAATTTAAAAAGGCAATTCCTTACATGGAAGGCGCTTACAAAGCTAATCCTCAAAGTAAAGAAGCTCTAGAGGCCCTTAAAAATATTTACTTCCGTTTCCGCAACGAAAACCCTGAGATGAAAACAAAATATGAGGAGTGCGTTAATAAGTTGAAAGAACTACAGTAATCAACTAAATAATAGTTAAAGCCCCAAAATGGGGCTTTAATGTAAATCGCTATATTTAACATAATATTAATTATACGACATTTATTTTATTGCTTTTGGGGTCCAGTTCTTAAGGAAGTTCAGTACCTTTTTTGAATCATAACCATTCCTAGATTCAAGTAATCCTGTATCCTGTGTATGAATTCTTTTTCCATTTGAATCTAAAATGACAATCACCGGAAAACCAAATCGTTGAGGGTTTTGGAGTCGCTTTAAAACATCAAGGTTTTTATTTTCCTTGCTATAGTTTACTTTAACAACTACATAATTCTCATGTAAAATAGTTTTGATTGTTGAATCAGCATTTATGAAATTGTGAAGTTTAACACACCATGGACACCAATTACCTCCAATTTGAATTAAGACATTCTTTCCTTCTCTTTTTGCAATGTTAATAGCATTTTGAATATCCTGAGCAGCATTTGCCTTGGGGTCATATATCTTGACCTGAGCAAGAGTAACTGCTGTAATTACAGAAAAAAGTACTAATAAACTTAATCTCTTCATAATTAAAAAGTTTTTGTTATTGAACCTCAATAATAAATATTTTTGGGTATTTCTTGTTAAAAAAATCTTCTAAAAAAATCTTGCAATAAGGTTTTGAATAACAATTTTTGAATTATTATTGCGGAAAATTAGTAGAGAAAGGATTATGGATAAAAAACGAGCTGCTATTAGTTTGAACAAGCTAACGCCAGACCTACTTAAGAAGTTTAGGGAGGCATATCCTTATGGGTATCAGGAATCAGTTTTTAAGGTTACAAAGCCCAACGGCGATTTCTTTCATGCAGTTACTTTAGAAACCGAAGATGCTATATACCTGGTTAAAGTACCTGTAAAGATTGACACCAAAATTAAGGATGAAGATGAAGATAAAGATCTGTTTGGTGGCGATAGTGATGATACCATTGGTAGTGATGGAGATGATTTCCCAGAAGATATCGCAGTAGATGACGATACGGATAGTTTTGATGATTAAAAAGAATTATCTTTCTGTTCTTTAGGGACGACTTCAAGCTGAGGTCGTCCTTTTCTATACCCTACAACCCTACATTTTATATTCTCTCCTATTGCTACCGCGTTATCAATTTTAACTCCACATTTCATCCCAAACTTATCGTAAACAACAGCAATGCTTTTGTTATACCCCTCGTCAAAATTTAAACCGTTTTCTACTCCTTTAACTATAAAGTCGTAAGTCTTTCCTAGTTGATAGTAAGGATGTACTGGGTCAACCTTTAAAAAACCGTTATCACTATAACCTCTGAAAATTGCCCTAACTACTTCATTTTTAACAAGGTTATAGTGTTTATAGTGCTTGACTTTGAGTAAGCTAAAACACTCCGTTTCGGTTTGTAAAACATAATACTCCTCGCCTTGTATCAACATGGTACCAACAAGGGTCATTTCAACCATCTTGGAATCAGCTGCTATATGTTTGCATTGATGTTTTGAGGCTGGAAATGAGAGAATTGGTAAACCTTTTTTAATATTTACAACTGTGAAAACAGAAGAAGCAGTAAGCCTTGAGTCAAAAGATTTGCTAGGTACTAGCAAGGTCAGATTATTAGAAAAAACATCCCTAACAACTACATTTGTAATTCCTTTTATAGGAGTTGATTGCTCCTCTACTATTTCAAAATTATAAGATTTTCCGATTTCGTAAAAAGGATGTTCTGGTTCTAAAAATATTTGCCCGGTACAGTTTATTTTATCAACCCTACACCTAATTTGAGCCCCAACAACTATATTGTATTTAACATAATATTCTGCTGGAAGGAGTAGTCTTTTACCACTTTCATGAACTAAAAGGTAGGAATTGCTATTTGGCAGCTGAATAAATTTTTCTACTGTGAAATTGTACCACTCCCCTTCCTTGAACATCGATTAACTGATTTGTAATGAATAACTTAAAAGTGCTAAATTTGTATTATAAATTTAAAAAATTAGATAATAACCAATCTTAAATATTCTGCTATAAATTACCACTCCAATCTACCTTATTAGCAACAACTTGTTGCTATTTGTGACTTCTCCAATAACGGTTGATTGTAAATAGCCAAACTTTTTAAGCGCTTCTAGAGCATCGTTAACATGTTCAGGATTAACACCCATTAGTATTCCTCCCGATGTTTGGGCATCACACATAAGCATTTTAGTGTTGTAGTCAACTCCATCCTGAGCTTCCAGTACATTCTCAATGAACTCAAGGTTACGAAAAGCTGCACCTGGAATACACCCTTCGTCGGTTAGCTGGTAAGCTTCTGGTAGGAAAGAGATGCAGGTTGTATCAATGGATACCCCTACTCCACTAGCTTTTAACATCTTGGCCAGATGGCCTAAAAGGCCAAATCCTGTAACATCGGTGGCACCCGTTACACCAAATTGCTGCATAACAAGTGCGGCTTTATCGTTAAGCACCTTCATGTTATCAAGAGCGGCTCGATACGCCGATTCCGATACCATGCCAATTCTTTGGCCAGCTACTATAACGCCTGTTCCTATGGGCTTTGTCAGTATTAGCTTTTGGCCTGGCTTCAATCCTGCATTGGTAATTACCCTATCGGGTTTTATCCTCCCAATAACAGCCAATCCAAACTTAGGCGGGTAATCATCAATGGTATGTCCACCAATAATTATGGCATTTGCTTTCTGCGCCACATCTGCAGCACCTTCAAGTATTTGCTTGTAGGCATCTAAAGGTATTTGCGAAGAGGGGAACATGGCTAGATTTAATGCAAGAAAAGGTTCACCCCCCATGGCGTATACATCACTAAATGAGTTAGTTGCAGCAATTTGTCCGAATTCAAACGGATCGCTACAAATGGGAGGAAAAAAGTCGGTAGTGAAGATCAGCGCCAACTCATCATTTATCCTATAAACGCCTGCATCGTCGTGGGTATCAATGTCTACTAAAACATTGGCATCTGTAATTCTGGGCAGGTTTAATAATACTGAATCAAGTATTGCTGCAGGAATCTTTGCAGAGCAACCACCATACTCCACGGTTGATAACAAGTCAAATTTTTCGCTCATAACCCTCTTTTAACAATGTTAAAATTAATTTCATTGCGCTGTAATTCAGCAACTATTTCATCTTTATCGGAACTAATAATTTCAATACACATTCCACATTCCGAGCTGTACTGTTTGGGTACTGGTATGATCTGGTATGGCTTGTAAATCTTAACTATTAGCCGCTCAGCAAGCATCACCTTATGGATACTTTCAAAAAGAATTAACAGCTTATCCTCCCTGCTCATAGTCAATCTCATTTAAAGCCTTGTAAATATAGCTCAAATCGTTAGGACTATGGTACTTGGAGAGTGAAAACCTGACCGTACCCTGGGGCATTGTCCCCAAGGTTTGATGTGCAAGAGGAGAACAGTGCAACCCGCTTCTGGTTTCAATCTTGTATTTCCTAAATAATATATCTGCTAAGTCGGACGAACTTAGGTTATTAGAGGTAATGGAGAAAACAAACCCCTGGTTCTCAAAACTTTTCGATCGGTAAACTTTTATCGTGTTAAGCCTTTCGATATCAGAAAGTAACCCTTTGAAATCATTTCGAGTAAATCCAAAATCAACATTAGCCTTAAGCGCACCATTAAGACCGTAAATTCCCAATATATTTGGCGTACCCGGCTCATATCTATCAGGAAGATGTTCGGGCATTAAAAAACTATCAGAACGGGACCCCGTACCTCCAAACATTAGGGGGCTAACCAATTCTGTATTACGAATAAACAGGCAGCCAACCCCTGTTGGCCCCATAAGCCCTTTATGGGCGGTTAACGCCATAAAATCTACATTCCACTTATCGGCTTCCAGCTCAAAGTAGCCAGCAGACTGGCTAGCATCAACCAGCAAGGGAAGATTTCCAATCACCTGTTTCACCTTGCATATGGGCTGTATAACGCCGTTAACATTGCTAATATGGTTAATGATGCATAAGTCATATCTATTCAAATCCAACTGGCCTAGCTCTTCTAATGATATTTGGCCATCGGATTTATGAGGAATTACATCGAATTTGAGTCCTATTTTTTCTCTTAAATGCTCTATGGGACGGGTCACAGCATTATGCTCGAGGGGTGAGATTAAAACCCTTTTAAACTTATACCTAAACCCCTGAAGCACAATATTAATCGCATGGGTTGAATTATGTGTAAATAAAACGTTCTCCGATAAACTCGTTCCCATTAGCTGCGAAAGCAAAAAACGGGTCTCCTCTACCGTTCTAGAGACGTTTATAACCCGGTCGTATGCCCCTCTACCATATGTTCCTCCCTTTTCAAGATACAACCTTGTATATTCAGCCACCTCCGGTGGCTTTGGAAAACTTGTAGCCGCGTTATCGAAATATAGGTTAAGCATTATGGTTTTACAACTTTAACTCCCGAAGTTAGCTTTTCAGCAATATAAAGCATATTTGAAATTTCACCCACCTCTATCTCTTCCTTAATACCGTAAAAATCGACACATGTACCGCAAAGAGTTATTTTTACCCCCATGTTTTTAAGCTTTAATAACGACTTAGCAGTGTCGGTTCCTTTTTTAGCCAGGAGCACCCCGCTATTATAGCAAATTATTTCTGACGGTAACTCCTCGATGTCAGGTAGTGTATTCAAGAAGCCTTTCATTAGGATTCGTCCAAGATCTTCGTTCCCAGAACCAATAAAATCTGAGGTTATTTGAACTATGTAGCTAACAGTTTTTGGATTAGAAATTTCACAGTACTCCTCTGCCTCCTTTTTAGGTGAAAAATCAGCACCAGGAGTAATAATTGTGAGCGTGTAAACGCCATCGGCTTCAGAGGTTTTGAACTCAATGTTATTATCGGTTAAAAAGCGTGTAACATTCTGACACGAAGTAGCATTATCAATTATCACCTTTAAAATTTCACCCTTAACCACCTCTTTTAGAGCTCTTTTTGTGAGTATAAGCGGTTGGGGACACAATAAACCTTTACAATCAACAATTCTTTCCATAATACTTTAACTTAATGCTATATGTTTTTATTAATCAACGACTTATTTATTCGTTTTATAATTCCTGGACCCTCATAAATAAATCCAGAATAAACTTGAATCAGAGATGCGCCAGCTCTGATCATTCTCTCTGCATCTTGAGGCGTGTAAATTCCACCAACGCCAATAATTGGCTTTTGCCCATTAGTTTTACCATGAATAAATTTTACCACCTGAATTGCTCGATCAGCTAATGGCTTACCACTCAGGCCTCCTGCACCAATTTTTTCAACCTTTTGCTTTAACTCTTTAAGATTACTTCGGGATGTTGTAGTATTTGTTGCAATATATCCATCAATTCCCTGTTTTTCAGCCACATCAATTGT
Source organism: Tenuifilum thalassicum (assembly GCF_013265555.1). GTDB lineage: Bacteria > Bacteroidota > Bacteroidia > Bacteroidales > Tenuifilaceae > Tenuifilum > Tenuifilum thalassicum. The sequence continues at coordinate 1,644,889 of NZ_CP041345.1, forward strand.
TTTAGATAGTTGGTCGTTAGTAAGATCAGGCGAAACCTTCAAAAGTATAGGCTTAACGGTATTAAATTTTTTTCGTTCAAGCATTATTGCTTCCAAAATTAGCGACAAGCTATCATCGTCCTGCAGATCTCTAAGGTTCTTGACATTCGGACAGCTAACGTTTACAACTATGTAATCGACAACAGGATATAGCTGTTTAAAAGCATAAATATAATCGTTAACAGCATTTTCATTGGGTGTGGAGGTATTTTTACCAATATTTCCTCCGATTATTATTGATTGTTCCCTTCTGTTTGTAACCTTTAATTTAACATAATCAACTCCTTTATTATTAAATCCCATGCGGTTGATAAGAGCCTCATCGGGAATAAGACGAAATAAACGGGGTTTAGGATTTCCTGGTTGTGGTTTAGGTGTTACCGTCCCAACCTCAATGAAAGAAAAGCCAAAGACAGCAAGGTTATGGTAAAAATCTGCATTTTTATCGAAACCAGCAGCTAAACCAACTGGGTTTTTAAATTTTAAACCAAAAACCTCCCTATATAATGAAGGGTGGGATACGTTGTAGAATCTTTTCACCAATTGCCTTATACCTGGAATAGAAAAAGCTATACGAAGACAATTAACTACAAAATGGTGAGCTTGTTCAGGATTAAGCAAAAAAAACAATGGACGAATTAAGTTCTTGTACAACATTTTTTTTGCAAAAGTAACATGAATTTTTTAATCAGAGGTACTTGGTTCATATGTTTCAAATGTGTTATCGTTGTAAAAAATAATTACACGTTTAACCGACTTATGCATATTTACATTTGTAACCTGGCTTGATTTCGCAATGTTTCCTGATTTTTTATCAGCTGAATCCTTTCCCCTTTCGCTTAAACCTTCGTTTATGTTGTTCTGGTTTGATGTACTAGAATTAGAATCCTGAAAAAGCGTTTGTTGTACAACTACTTTCGTCATATTTCCCTTTCCCGTTATAAGCCATTCCATGTTTATTTCTGGAATTTTAGTAGCAATTCTTAGCAAAAAATCAAAACTAGGCTTGTTTCTCCCAGAAAGTATATGAGAAATAGCACTTGGTTGTACTTCAAGTATTTCTGCAAACTTTGCTGCAGTTAAGTTGTATTTTCTCATTATTTTATCGAGCCTCTCACTTACCATATGCTAAACCTTTTCGCATAATTACAAATGTATACATTTCGCTTCAACTTTGCAAGTTACATATGTGTATTTGATTGTTTGGGTAAGATTACATATGTATATAGTAAAACTGGAGTGTTCTAATGCTTGAATTCTAGAGATGTTATAGTTATGCGATAACTATTTAATCTTATTGGAATCCTAAACCATCTGTCTTAATATTTGAGCTAAGCAAAAGAGCGATTTCGGGGAAAGGAGTATGAGATTGGAAAGCACCATCCGGGTAAACATTGACTTATTTTTACTTTTTATCCAATTGTTTTGAATACAGTATTCTTAAACCTAATTGAAAACCGATACAAAAAATACATGATTACCAAGCCAATAAACTACTTCTTAATACTGAAATCAATAAAATCCAAGGGCGTGGTTATTTTTAGGTAAGATTGGCACTAATAAACGCTCCCTATTGTTCAATTAGAATGTTAGTCACCTTGAGTTCATAAACAAGTTGATAACATACTTTTATATACTTATTCATTGCTATACAGTCAATAGCCCCTTATTGAATTATGGTGCAAATTACCACCATTTTTATCATCTAAGCCGATTTTGTATAGAATATCAATATATTTCATCTATTTAGCTAAACTGTAATATACAATAGTATGTGCATATATCTGGTATACAAATACATAAATTATAATTTAACAATACTTTAGGAGCTGGTATGCAAATAAAAGGAATATTATTTAAATACATAATTAATATAATGCTTGTAAATAACTGGTACACAGTTTTGTATATAATACGTTAACGCGCATTTGATATATCAAACATTTGTCTCATCCTGTTTATTTGCTATAAAACTTTCAAGGAATCTTTTAAGTTTACACATGTATACCTACAAACATGCTTTTTTGATGCTTTTTTCTTGAATTCTAATTTTATTGAAAGACGGATATTGTAGTATTTTGTAATAGCTAAACCACTAAATTCAAGTTTGGATAATTTATATTTTGAAAACAATCTATTTAACATAATTAAAAGAAAAAGATGATAAAAAAAGCAAGCAGATAACCTATAAGCCGGGTTCTGTACATTTACTGGGAAATTCCCAAAAATGCTCCTACCATTTATCTCGACCTGCAGTCGCCTGCAGGCTCATGCGACCTACCCCCTTCGACTCCTGGCTAGCAGGAACAGGACGGGCAGCCCTGCTTCAAACGAAATCGAAGTATACATGGTCTTGCAGCCCACAAGGTGCACGGCATACCATATCGCTATGGTACCCGGTGAGCTCTTACCTCACCTTTTCACCCTTACCATGCACAGGGCATGGCGGTTGTTTTCTGTTGCACTTCTATGCCCTCGCGAGCATCTTCCAGTTAGGAAGTGTGGTGCCCTGCGCTGCCCGGACTTTCCTCACCGGTATCTCACGGCGCGGTAGGACGGTTATCTGCTTGCTAATAATTATGTCAAATAATCCTATTTTACAAATACCATTGTTGCTCCAAAACCATACTCCTTAAACGATGCATCCTGATATCGAAGTTTCGGATACTTACTATTTAGCAACTTGGTAATTTCATACTTTAGCTTTCCATTGCCCACTCCATGTATGAATACCATTCGTTTGGTCGATTTACTTTTAATCCCCCCCTCTAAAGCTGTTTCAAAACGGGCTAGCTGGATTTTTAGAATTTCACCAGGAGTTAAATCTTTCCAGTCATCAACAAGTTCATGGATATGAAGATCTACCTCCTCCAATTCCAGAACAGGTTCTTTTTTACGTTTGACTTTAGGTTTTTCTTTTTGTTTAATTGCTTCAGAGATAGCCTTATCGGTTAGGTGCTTCAATATAAGTTCTCGTTTTGTGCTGGCAATTGAAATGATGTATGCGTCCTTGTCGAAATAATCGTTCTCTAAAAAATTCCCTCTTTTATAAAGTTTAATTGGATCAAGTTCTATATCGTAAAATTCAGGCTGATAAGGTTTAAAGGGGATATTCTTGTAGTAAATTGCTTGCAAGTTATACATGATAAGTTTGCTAATATCTCCTGGAGTAAGTTTCTTAATAAGCACCTTTGTGTCGGGTTGAAGAATTCCTGTACTGAATGGAGCATGATAATCATCAATAACGTTCGATAACACATAGAAAACTCTATAAGTGCTATCGTTAATAAGATATAGATCAAAATTACAATTTTGTAGATTGCTGTGATTTTCTGGAACAAAAGCCAGTTCAAGAGTAATATCTTCACCTTCTATATCTGAAATATCATCATCAACATCTAAATTGGTCGGTTCTTCAAACCTCTGTTTCCCCTCAGGAGTATTTTGTTTCTCATTTTTTTCTGAGTAATCTCGTACTAATACCTCATCGGCTGCAGGTTCAACAACAACCAGTTCTTTAATAAGTGCTGGAACTTCAAAACCATCGCTGGTTTTAACCAATGCAGTTTTTTTATCAATCATCTTAATCACCTGACCACCACCAACTTCGTTAAGAAAACGAACCTTACAACCTACTTTTACGTTCATATAAATTGATTTTCAGAAATTTGTAATCCTTATTAATCTGCAAAATTAGCTAATTTTGTGGCCTTATTTCAATATTCGGAGAAAGAAGTTATGGATGTTAAAAAAATTAGAATTGCTGATTATAATTATAGCTTACCAGATGAGCGCATTGCTAAACACCCATTAGAAAAAAGAGACCAATCTAAGCTGCTAGTTTATAAGAATAATCAGATTTCAAGTGATATTTTTAAAAATATTGACACCTACCTGCCAAATAAAAGCTTGCTTATACTCAATAATACGCGTGTAGTAAGAGCAAGGCTAAAGTTTACGAAAGCAACAGGAGCAAACATCGAGATTTTTTTAATTGAACCAGTTGAACCCTCGGATTATACCCTATCGTTTTCTAGTAAAGCAAAAGTTACTTGGAAGTGCATAGTCGGTAACATTAAGCGCTGGAAATCTGATGATTTACAGCTTAAAATATCAGGTACTTCTACCACCCTTACTGCAAAAATGCTCCGAAAATTAAGCGAAGGTGCTGAGGTTGAATTTTCTTGGAATGATAGTTCACTCACTTTTGCAGAAATAATAGAACTTTGCGGAAAGGTACCCATTCCACCCTACCTCAATAGGGATAGCGAAGAGATTGATAGCTACAGGTATCAAACCATATATGCTCAACCAGAGGGATCTGTTGCAGCTCCAACGGCAGGCTTACACTTTACCGATGAGGTATTCAAAAAACTAAAAGGTAAAGGGATTGAGCCAAGCTTTGTAACCCTTCACGTTGGTGCAGGAACTTTTAAACCTGTTACCGCTGAAACCATTGATGGCCACAAAATGCATACTGAGCATTTTTTTGTCGATATCAAAATGGTAGAAAAACTTTGGATAAGTAACGAAAAAGTTACCTGTGTGGGTACAACTACGTTGCGAACAGTTGAATCGATATACTGGCTAGGGGTAAAAGCAGCAATGGGACTGCTAGGCAGTAATTTTTTTGTGGGTCAATGGGAACCTTATGAGCTAGATGCAGTTATTAAACCTAAAGATGCCTTCAAAGCCTTATATGATTATATGAGAGACAAAGGGCTTGAAGCCCTTTCGGCATCCACGCAAATAATCATTGCTCCTGGTTACACCATTAAAAGTTGCGATATTCTGATAACCAACTTTCACCAGCCCCGTTCTACCCTTTTACTTCTTGTAGCTGCTGCAGTTGGAGAAAGCTGGAAAAGTATTTACCAATACGCACTTGAAAATGATTTTCGCTTTCTTAGCTATGGAGATAGCAGTATTCTTTTTGTGAATAAATAGAAATGATGAACTTTTTACCCACATCGGTAAAAGAGATAAGAGCGTTGGGCTGGGATCAGCCCGATATAATACTATTCACTGGTGATGCGTATGTAGATCATCCCGCATTTGGTGCTGCAGTCATAGGTAGAGTACTTGAAAGCCAAGGCTATAAAGTGGCAATTGTACCCCAGCCCAACTGGCGCGACGATTTACGAGATTTTAAGAAATTTGGAGAACCACGATTGTTTTTTGCTGTTACGGCAGGTAACATGGATTCCATGGTTAACCATTACACTGCTGCAAAACGTTTGCGTAGCGATGATGCCTATACTCCTGAAGGGAAATCGGGGTTTAGACCCGATTATGCAACTATCGTCTATGCCAATATACTAAAAAAACTATTTGCGAACACTCCTGTTATTATTGGAGGAGTTGAGGCTTCGTTAAGAAGGTTAACCCATTATGATTACTGGTCAGATTCGTTAAAACCAAGTATTCTGGTTGATAGCAAGGCCGATATCTTAGTTTACGGTATGGGAGAAAAAGCAATTGTAGAAATTGCGAATGGATTGAATAGCGGTTTACCTATTAGCGCGTTAAAAAGAATCAACCAGATAGCATATATAGATGAAAATTTTGAAAAGTATAGTAGGAGTGAAAAAACACATATATTGCACTCATTCGAGGAGTGCCTTAACGATAAGCTTAAGTTTGCCCATAATTTTAAGATAATTGAACAGGAGTCTAACAGAATCAATAGCAAGCTTCTAGTAGAACCCATTGGGAATAAATGCGTAGTGGTAAACCCACCGTTTAAACCTGCCACAACTAAGGAAGTTGATAGCTGGTACGATCTTCCCTATACCCGTTTACCTCATCCACGTTATAAAGGTAAAACTATTCCAGCCTGGGAAATGATTAAATTCTCGGTAAACATTCACAGAGGATGCTTTGGTGGTTGCAGCTTTTGCACAATTTCGGCTCATCAAGGTCGCTTTATCTCTTCGCGTTCCGAGCAATCCATTTTACAGGAGATTGATGAGATTAAAAAACTACCAGGTTTTAGTGGCTACCTAAGCGATTTGGGAGGGCCTTCGGCAAACATGTATGGCATGTTTCCCAACGACCTTAACATTTGCGCAAAATGTAAGCGACCATCATGCATTTATCCGAATATCTGCAAGAATCTCAATTCAAGCCATGAACGGATAAATAGATTGTATAAAAGAGTAAGAGAGATAAAGGGCATTAAGAAAGCATTCATAGGTAGTGGTATTCGATACGATTTATTTATTAATAGACAAGATAGCAAACACGAAAGGGAATATTTTGAGGATCTCTTTAAATTTCATGTATCAGGTCGACTAAAAGTTGCACCAGAACATACATCCGATATGGTGCTCAAAATGATGCGAAAACCCTCGTTTGAGCAATTTAAATTGCTAAAGCAATGGTTTGATAGGTTAAATAGTAAATATGGTCTAAAACAGCAACTTATCCCATACTTCATATCAAGTCATCCCGGCTCCACAGAAGAAGATATGAAGCAACTGGCAGACGAAACAAAGAAGTTGAATTTTAGGCTAGAGCAGGTTCAGGATTTTACACCAACACCCATGACACTTGCTTCGGCTATGTACTATTCAGGAATAAATCCTTACACAGGTGAAAAGGTTTACGTGGCCAAAACGATTGCTGAAAAGCGGAAACAGCAAAGCTATTTTTTCTGGTATAAGAGCCCCCCAGATAGTCAAAATAAAAAAAAGCGACAGCCACCCAGAGGCAGCCGTCGCAAAAAATAGGTATAATGCATTCAATTATAATGATGCGCTAATTAGGAACACAGCAGCTAACGAGATAATTGCGTAAAGCTCTGGGAATACGGCAAGAATCAGGGTATTAACGAATACTTTGTGTCCATTACCAATAGCAGTGATACCATTAGCACAAACCTGACCCTGACGAAGTGCAGAGAAAAGTCCTACAAATCCCATTGCTAAACCAGCACCAAAAATAGCAGCAGCTTGAGCCCATGTGATTTCTGGAACTAAAAAGCCTTTAAGCATAAAGTAACCGGTAAAGCCATAAAGACCTTGTGTACCTGCAAGAGCACTAAGCACAAGGAAGTTACCAAAAGCACCTGGCTCTTTTTTAAGTGCACCTACTGCAGCATTACCAGCAATGGTAACACCATAAGCACTACCAACACCTGAAAGGATAATCATTATCCCAATTCCAATGTAAGCAAAAATAATTGGTTCCATAGTTTTAAAATTTATTTGGTTATTAAATTAATCTGATAACTAGTTTATTGTAAATCAATTGATTTTTTACGGAAAGGATTATATTCCCTTCCACCACCAGTAAACCCAGCATTTTTATAAAACTCAACAAAGGTTAATCGCATGGGATGTACTAGTGAACCCAAAGCTGACATAAAAATGTTAATGGAATGCCCTGCAAAAAGTATTAATATGATAACAATATGCTTAAGCACAGGGGTATCCGGTGCCATACCAAAGGCCAAACTATTAAATACACTACCTAATATTCCACTACTCAAACCTAGGGCAAATAGACGAATGTAAGATAGAGTATCACCCAGAAGGCCTGTTGCCATATTGTAGGTATCCCATAGCCCTAATCCAAAGTTAAATAGAGGATTTTTGCCAGGTGAGTTGAAAAACATAATTCCAATTCCAGCAATACCAAGTATTACTAGGTGAACATTCCCAAATAGTTTAAGAGAACTATTTGGATCTTGACCTAAGAAGTAAAAGATTGGCATGCTAATTATGAGTATCACCCAGCTTATGGTTGATATTGCATGCTTCCAGGAGTACTGTATCCAAAGATTTGCAGCTTTAACGCACATACCAAAAACGATTTGAACCAAACCAAGTATGAGCGACAGCTTAAACATCTTATCCTGATCAAAGAAGTAGGATTTAAAGTTCTGGAGTGCAGGAATATCAAGTTCAACAAGGCTGGCTCCAAAAACTGTTCCTGTAAGGGCCCCAAATAGCACGGTTGCCAAACCTAAAAGCTGAATTAATGTTAGAATGGGTTTAAACTCTGGCTTTGCCTTAAACTTATAAATGGTTGCACCAATTACAAACAGCAAACCATAGCCAGCATCACCAAAGCAAAAACCAAAGAATAGCATGAAAAAGGGCGCAAAGAATGGGGTCAAATCGAGTTCGGCGTATGTTGGTAAAGCAAAAAGCTTGCTAATAGGTTCAAATAGTTTCGCAAACTTATTATTTCTCAACAGAACAGGGGCATTATCGTGTGGCTCTGCTTTAGACGAAATATAAATCACGCTTTCAGAATCAAGGAACTTTTTGACCTGATCGTTAAGATTCTCAGGCACCCAACCCTCAAGAACCATTAGTGTGTTTTCGGCCTCGGCAACGGCACTCGATTTTACCATCTTAAAATCGAGCTGATTTGTAAGTTGGGTTTGTTCCTCCTTCAGCGTATCGATGTATAAAGCAAGGAAATCGAGTTCCTTATCTATCTCAGCTATTTTCTCTTCATAATGTTTAATCTCATCTTCCTTTTGTTTTGCTGAGAATTGAGGAATTCGAACCTCTTGAGCCTCATCGGGAATGGTTTCGCCAGAGAAATTAACCATAACAAAGTAGAATAATCCACCTGTTTGGCTAATCACTTCAATGGGGTACTCATTGAGCCACTCCTCCTTAAATGCTTTTTCCGAAGCAATAAAGAAACGAATGCTAATTCCCTTATCAATCAGTTTTTTGACTAGTTCCAAGTCAAAATTACCCCAAGGCTTAACCTCTGCCAGCTCTTTCTGAGCCTTTTTAATGGCATTTTCAAACTGTTCACGCTCACGCTGAAGTTGTTCCACTCGTTCTACAACTTCGTTGGCAGTGAGATGCAGAGTGATTTCCTGGATGGGGGCAACACGATTTTCTAAGAACTTAATGGTTGTTGAGATGCCATTAATCCTATCAAGGATTTCCTTTTCGGACTCATCAACCACTCTGTTTTCCCTAGAAATATCAACCACGCCTATTTTTTGAAGTTTTCTAAGAAAATCATCAAAATCGCGGTGATAAATCAGGAAATTATATTTATACATAGGGGTTATCATGACTCAACCTCCGCATTTTCGTAGCGTTTCTTCACAATCTTCATGGCCGATTTCGAAAGGTTTTCCTCATCCTCAAGGAAACGTTTAATCTTTCGAATGGCATTTTCATATCCGGGAATCTGAACCTTTTCGTAGAGATTAACCTTTTGTGTGGTTTTCTTGCGTGCATGGTCGAGTAATCTCATCTTTTCGTGGTAGAAATCGCGTTCAATGCCAATTTCAGCCAGCTCTTTAAGAATCTTTACCCCATCGGCATACCAATATGGTCGAGCAAAAATGCTATAATCCTTTACACCAAAGATAACCTCTTCTAAAACAGGTATTTTGACCCCGGCAATTTTAATAGTTCCCAACTTAACATCGTCAATTCGAATAAGATCGCGTTCGAACTCGCCCCAAAGGCTAACCATATACTCGTAATCTTTTATCCGATTAGTCAGTTGATCTTCAAGTTCTTGCATCCTATCCTTAGCACGCTTAACCTCCATACGCAAGGCCGACTCCTTATTTTTAAGAGTAGGTAGGGCCCTTTGGCGGATTTTAAGCTGCTTATTGAGCTCGTTAAGCGACGTTTTATTGAACTGAAACTTAACTGCCATGGTTTAATAGTTATTAGTTAGCAGGCCAGTACTTCTCAACCAGCTCGTTTTTAATAGCAACCTCAGTTTTTGAGAAGTATTTGGCAAACAATTCCCATGCTGTATTAAGCATTGTGTCAACCTCTACATTAACATCAATTGCAAGTAATTTTTCTGAATAGTCGTGAGCAAACTTCAGAGCGCGCTCATCGTATTCGGTAAGGTCGAAACCATTTTCAAGTTTAGTTTTTGCGTTTGCTGCATCGGCATAAAGACGTACAGCAGCATTCATCACCTGAGGGTGATCTTCGCGAGTCTTCTTACCAATTACAAGTTGTTTCAAACGCGACAGGCTTCGGAACGGGTCAACAATCACTTTACCGGTATCGCTATCGGTACGAAGGAATAGCTGACCTTCGGTAATATAACCTGTGTTATCGGGGATAGCATGAGTAATGTCACCACCCGAAAGAGTTGTTACGGCGATAATGGTAATAGAGCCACCATCGGGGAACTGCACAGCCTTTTCATATATTTTAGCCAAGTCTGAGTAAAGGGAACCAGGCATTGAGTCCTTTGAGGGGATTTGATCCATACGGTTCGAAACGATACTCAAAGCATCGGCATAAAGAGTCATATCGGTAAGTAGCACAAGCACCTTTTCCTGTTTTTCAGCAGCAAAATACTCTGCTGCAGTAAGAGCCATATCTGGAACAAGAAGACGCTCTACAGGTGGTTGTTCGGTGGTATTTACAAAGCTGATAATACGGTCGAGCGCTCCTGCGTTTTCAAAAACGTTTTTAAAGAATAGGAAGTCATCGTTTGAGAGCCCCATACCACCAAGAATAATCTTATCGGCTTGAGCACGAAGTGCTACCATAGCCATTACCTGGTTAAAAGGTTGATCGGGGTCGGCAAAGAAAGGAATTTTCTGACCGGTTACCAGTGTATTATTCAGGTCGATACCAGCAATACCTGTTGCAATAAGTTCCGATGGTTGCTTACGGCGAAGAGGGTTAACCGAAGGTCCTCCAATTTCACGAGGCTCGCCATCAATTTCGGAATCGCCGAACATGGGGCGGCCATATGCATCGAAGAATCGGCCGGCCAAATCGTCACCAACTTTAAGTTTTGGTGGCTCGCCAAAGAAAACAACTTCTGCGTTTGTCGGGATACCCTCAGTACCACTAAATACCTGAAGGGTAACCGTGTCGCCCATAATCTTTACAACCTGAGCCAATCGGCCATGTACCATGGCCAACTCCTCGTTGGCTACACCTTGCGCTTTAAGCGATACTGTAGCCTTAGTAATACCCGTAAGTTGGGTGTATATTCTTTGAAAAGCTTTTGTTTCCATTATTGTACCCTTCTTTCGTTAAGAATTGTTTCAAGCTCCTTCTCGTAGTTATAGAATTCTTCCGATTCAAAGTTGGAATAGTTCATTTGCCTTAAAGCGTTGATTACACGCTTGTAATAGGTTGCACACTGCTCAAAACTATCAAAATGGAAGTTTGTGTTGCATATGTCTAGTACCTTTTCAAGCATGTAGCGTTGACGCTTTAGTGGAGAGTTGCAATCTATCTTGTCGAAAGCATCCTGTTGAAGAATTACAAAGTCGATTGTTTCGGCTTTCCAGTATCTATCGTGGTATTCCAAGGGTACACCATCATCACCAAGGATGTTTATTTGCTCGTAAGCCTCTTTACCTCGTTGAATGATGTTTTTAGCTTTCATTACCATTTCCACCCAATTCTCGCTGATATTTTTATTTAGATACTCTTGAATCTCAGGGTATTCAAGGTATTTTGAGTAGCTATCCATTGGGTCGATGGCAGGATATCGCTTACTATCGGCACGTTGCTGTGAGAGGGCATAGAAACAGCGTGCCGCTTTTTTAGTTGATTCTGTAACGGGTTCCTTTAGGTTACCACCAGCAGGAGAAACCGTTCCAATAAAAGTAACAGATCCAGTAGTTCCATTATTTAAGTAAACGAAACCAGCACGAGCATAAAAGTTAGCAATAACAGCTGAAAGGTCCATGGGGAAAGCGTCTGGTCCGGGTAATTCCTCAAGACGGTTACTCATCTCACGCAAAGCTTGTGCCCAACGCGAGGTTGAGTCGGCAAGTAGAAGCACCTTTAAGCCCATTGATCTGTAGTACTCACCAATGGTCATAGCTGTATAAACCGAAGCTTCACGAGCAGCAACAGGCATGTTTGAAGTGTTACAAATAATGGTTGTACGCTCCATCAGTTTACGTCCGGTTCGTGGGTCGTCGAGATGAGGGAACTCGGTAAAGATTTCCACAACCTCGTTAGCACGTTCTCCGCAAGCAGCCATGATAATCATATCGGCTTCGGCTTGTTTGGAAAGGGCGTGCTGAAGCACAGTTTTACCACAACCAAAAGGTCCAGGGATAAAACCAGTACCACCTTCGGCAATAGGATTAAGGGTATCAATCACCCTAACGCCTGTTTCCATAATTTTGAATGGACGTGGTTTTTCCTTATATGCTGTAATAGCCTTTTTAACTGGCCATTTCTGATACATGGTAACGTTATGTTCCTCGCCTTTAGCATCAACCAGTACAGCTATGGTATCGGTTAACTTATACTTTCCAGCAGGAACAATTGATTTTACGGTATATGTACCTTCGAATTTGAAGGGAACCATAATTTTGTGCTTCACCCAGTTTTCGGGTACCTCACCAAGCCAATCTGCGGCTTGAACTTGAGTACCAGGTTCCACAAGAGGAGTGAAGTCCCACTCTGAGTCGAAGTCTAAAGCATCGGTATAGTCGCCTCGTTGGAGGAATATTCCTTTCATTTTAGAAAGGTCGTGCTGTAGACCGTCGTAGTTTTTTGAAAGCAGGCCAGGGCCAAGAGTTACCTCAAGCATGTGCCCCTGAAATTCCACAGGAGTACCCACCTTTAACCCGCGAGTGCTCTCGAATACCTGAACGTAAGCCAGGTTACCAATAACCTTGATTACCTCAGCCATCAGCTTGGTGCCCGCAAGGTCGATATAGCATATCTCGTTTTGGGCAACCGGTCCGTTAGCTTCAACAACTACAAGGTTTGCAATAATTCCGGTTACTTTTCCTTGAGTTTTCATTATTGAGTTAATTAATTATTATTCGTTAAAATTTTTCGGCGAGGTTGTAGGATGCTCTAAGATCATCGAATAACCTCTTGAAAAGTTCCTCTCCCGTTTTGGCGTCAAGCTTTAACCACCTGTGAACAATGCCAGCGCGTACAAAAAATCCGAGAATAAAGTTGATATTGAAGTAGTCCCAGGTTGTTAGCTCCTCAGACATTTCCCATTTTATTAGGTCGAGCTTACGCTCGCGTTCTAGGATATCGGGAATATCGGTAGCCTGTATCAACCTATCGATATAATCAAGTTCACGCTTCAATCCAAAGTCGGCAGCCTGACTCTTAGCAAGAATCTCGGTGAGCCAATTATTTCCAACAAGATGCAGGGCTGGATCGACACCCATTCTACGGCAGTTCAAGGCAGTCAGCACATTGTTAAAATCACGAATAAAGCTGAACCAATAGCGTAAAAAGCTATTTTTTTGATTAATTGCCAGGTCATAGAAATTCTCTAAGAATCGAACCTCTGGCAATTTTTCAGCCTCAAAAATATCGTGTGGTTCGTCATCCTCCTCATCGGGTTCGTCGGCTGAGCGTTTTTTACCTGTATGCTTATAGTAAAAATCCTGCATGTATTGCGGAAGAATGTTGATGTTCTCATCGAGGTCATCGAAAATGGATTTTTCGAATGAACCTAACTCGTTGAACTCAAGCCCACGATCGAGAAGCTTGTTAAGGAAGTTATCGTTATCGTAGGTTAAATGCAGGAACTCTACCAGGCGGTAATCGGAAGGATGAACTTGTTCTTTAACTTCCAGTTTCAAAGCATTAACGCTGAAATCTTTTCGGTCCTGTTCCATAAACAGTTCCGGAAGCCCAGCCACCAGGTAGTAGTAGTTTCGCATCATTCTACTTGCCTCCAAAAAGAAGTGCTACAATCTTAGGACGCATAAAGTCCTTGAATAGGTTCTCAAAGTCGGCATCGGTAAAGCTAACCACATAACTTCCATCCTTAGGTCCGATACGGAAACCATATTTAATTGCCTTATCAACCTTAACCTCTACCTCTTTATTGATAATTGATTGTGCTTTTGCAGCAAAATGGTCGGCAACAGCTTTAGCCATGTCCTCGGGAACTAATACCTGAAGACTAACAGCTTCGGCAGAGTTGGGATCCCAACGGTTAACAGCAGTTTCAATCACCTTCTTAACAAAATCAGCATCTTTAAGCGCGTCAACAACTGGCGTTTCATAAAGCTTAGCCTCAATCATTGAAGTGATTTGTTGTTTTAAGCCATTGATAACCTGTTTTGCCGACAGGGTAACCTCTGTATCGATATTTTTGCGATAGTCTTCTGCTTCCTTCTTGGCAGCGGCAACTATTTTCTCAGCTTCTGATTTAGCTTCGGAAAGAATTTTCTCTGCTTCTTCTTTTGCTTTTGCTACTAGCTGATTTGCCTCTGCTTGTCCTTTTTCCAAGCCTTCGCGGTATATCTTTTCGGTTAACTCTTGAAGCTTATTCTGCATAGCTTATCCTCCTGTAAGTTATTATTATTTTGTTAGTTAGTAATCTTCGTTTAACATCTAACCTTCACAAATATATTTGCGTGGTTATGAAAAAAACATGACAATTGTAATAATTTTAACCGACAAACACAACTATCAATCTTTTCAACATATCCTAATTATCAATATATCAACCAAATAAGCATACTGTTATATGAATAACATTTATAATTTATTAACACTACCTAATGTTATACAAAAAACAGTTAATGTTTTAATGCCTTGTCAAGAATCCCAATGAGAGTTTCAACAGGTTCAATACCAATTGATAACCTCACCATTCCTGGGAAAGGGTATTTATCGCCCCAAACAGGTTCAATGGGCATTAGGATGGTTTCGGCGTCTCCTAATGTTGGAATAAGATGAATGGAATCGGAAACTTTTTGGATAAATGTGTTACACCTTATCTGCTTTTCTTCAAAAGAATCGCCCTTAATATCAAAGGTAACAATAGCCCCAAATCCATTTTTAAATAAACTCTTAGCAATACCGTTTGTTGGATGAGTGTCTAATGAAGGATAAAGCACCTTTTCTACTAAAGGGTTTTCATTTAGAAGCTCAGCTACGGCTTTAGCATTGCTAAAATGTTGCTTTATACGCAGGTGGAATGTTTTAAGATAATCGAGTAGCCTGTAAGCATCATCGGGTGAAATCATATGTCCCACAAGCTTACGATACTCTATTGCCTTCTTAAGCAGCTCTTTATCGTTACCAGTTACAACTCCAGCGGAAAGGTTTCCATGACCTGCAAGATACTTGGTTGCGCTATGGATTACTATGTCGGCTCCAAAATCGAGGGGTTTAAAGATATATGGTGTTGCAAAGGTATTATCAACAATTACCTTGGCACCATACTTTTTACTAATGCTAATAATTTGTGGAACATCGGCAACAATAAGCATTGGGTTGGAGATAGTCTCAAGAAAAACCACCTGGGGCATATGCTGCTTCATAATCCGTTCAAATTCATCAATGGAATAGGATTCGCCACTTGGAGTAAACCTTACAATATCGAATCCTCTACGTTCAACCAATACCTTATCGATAAATGAGTTTGTTCCCCCGTATATTTCGGAAAAGAACAACCATTTTCCATTTTTCTTTTGATTCTGAAAGATTGAAAGGGCAATATCAATAGCGGCAAGTCCCGATTGGGTAAGAAGCGACCATGAGGCCCCCTCAATGTTGGCCAGGAATTCCTCGGTTTCAACAACGGTTGGGTTTCTGTAACGTGAGTAAATGTAAAGATCGGGGTCGGCTGGATGATCAATCTCATCGGCAAAAGCCTTTTTCATGGTAGGAATATCTTTTAACCAAAATCCTGAATCCCTGTAGATTGGTGTTCTAATAGAGTTTACCTTTTTCATCTCCATATTTTTGAATCGCAATTTAGTAAAAATAACATAGTTTGCTTACAGAGAAATAGCTTTTAACTCTCATCTTTAAAAAGATTGCATAATACTTCATCATTTATGATATTCGATTTTGTTTAAATCCCTTTCTTCATCTAAGATTAACTCAGCTAGAATGTAGATATCAAAAGGGGATAAATACAATCGAACTAGAGACAGAGAGTTTTTTCAAGAACTATACTGAATATTCCTTGAGTTTGAATAAATTTATGATTCTATACAATAAAATTAACTTGGGATAGAGTCAAGAGAACTTGACTAACAATCATACAAGAAATTAACACAGTTGAAATAAAATATGGAAGATATCTTTACAAAAACAAGTTGATTTAAATTACAATCTACTTTAGCTACTTTCCTTTACGCCAACGGCCAAAAATTGGAATTTTAGCTCTTGTTGAAGTTTGAAAAATGCCTTCATTTACTTTGCGTATATCCTCTATAACATAAAAAAGTTTAGGGTTGAATTTAAAAAGTATTTCCTGGATATCGGGAAGATTTTTACGATTAATTACAGAATAAACTATGCTAACGTCACCTTGAGCACCTTGAGCCTGAAATGTTGTGGCACCATACCCATGCGAATTTAAAATTTTAACAAGTTCGGCACCACCATTAATTGAAAAAACACGAACAAGCACCTTCCCAAATGCAAGCCGCTCTTCAACCATCATTCCAATATAGTTTCCTGCAGCGAAACCGGCAGCATAGCCAAAATAGCAGGCCCAGTTATTAAGATTTCCCATTATTTGGCTTATAGCAACTATCCAAATAAACACCTCAAAAAATCCTAAGATTGGTGCTATATTACGCTGACCTTTAGAGACATAAATAATTCTAAGAGTTCCAATGGTTACATCGCAAATCCTTGCAACAAAGATGAGAAATGGCAGAACGCCATACAAGTACAAATCGGAACTAAAAAAATCTGAACTCATATATTTTAATTAATGAGACAAAATTAGATAATTTCTCATTTCTGAGCTATTTTAGTATGCTCAAAATGTTGAAAAAGAATAGCTGATGAAAAGGATAATTTTAGTAATAGCTCTAACAACTTTTTATTTAAGTGTTTTTGCCCAGAAAGCCGAAGTTTCCAAAATAAATGCTAATGAGCTAACCAAAACGGTAAAATATCTCTCTTCCAAAAGGTTTATGGGGCGCTTACCTGGCACGCCGTACTATGTGCATGCTGCCCGATATGTTGCCACGCGCTTTAAAAGTGCTGGGTTAAAGCCACTTTTGGGTAAAAACATGCTACAAGAATTTACCGATGAAGTAAACATAATACTTGATGCACAAGTATATATTTTGGATGAGAACAACCGGCCGATTTACCCAATGCGTTTAGGCAAAGATTTCATTTGTAGAGGATTTTCAGGAGCAGGCGAAATAAGAGGAGAAGTAGTTTTTGCTGGATTTGGAATCAAAACCGATGAGTATAACGATTACCGAAGCATAAGTGTTAAGGATAAGATTGTTGCGGTGTTCAAATCGGCTCCACCATGGAAACCGTCTAGTGGAAATTGGGGCGACTGGTCGCCACGGGCAAAAGCCAGGGTTGCTCAAGAACTGGGAGCAAAGGGAATAATCTTTATCGGAGAACCAAATGGAATGCCAAAGACAATGATTTACGGTAGTATTGCTTGTGGCAGCAAGCCTCATCTTTATAAGTTTCCAATGATTCAGGCAGGAGAAAGACTTACCGACAGCCTTTTCAGCAAACTTCCATATAGCCCCAAAGAATACTACGAGATGCTTAAAAGAGATAAAGCCCCCCACTCTATTGAGACCGGAAAATCAGTATACATGAGGGTTGTTGCCGACTATCAAGAATTTAGAAAAACTTACAACGTTGTTGGTTATATAGAGGGTTCCGACCCCAAACTTAAAAACGAATACATTATATTAGGTGCTCACCTTGACCATGTTGGTTATCAAGGCAACCATGTTTACTTTCCAGGAGCCAACGATAATGCCTCAGGTGTGGCTGGTATAATTGCTATAGCTGAAGCGCTCAAGGAATCCCCAAAAAAACCTCGAAGGTCAATTGTATTTGTTGCATTCTCATCGGAAGAGTCGGGACTGAAAGGTTCCACATATTTTGTTAATCACCTTCCTTTTTCAACCGATAATGTAATAGCCATGCTTAACTTCGATTGCATAGGATCGGGCGATAGTATTGCTATAGGTGGTGGCAAGACCTATAAAAGACTATGGAGAAAAGCGATGCGATTAGACAAACGAAACACAAAGCTTCTTACTAAAAAAACATTTGGAGGTGGAGGTGCCGATGCGCAACCGTTCCATGAAAAGGGAATACCAACCCTGTACTTTTATGCCAAAAACGGATACCAACACTTACATCAAGCAACCGATACACAAGAAACTTTAAATCCCCTTGTGTTCGAGAAAACGGTTAGACTTGGCTTTTTAACAACAAAATATCTGGCAAAAGGAAGATATAGAAAAGAGAGGGCAAAATAAAAGAGAATAAAAAAGAGGGTGTTAGGCAAACTATCACCCTCCTTTGCAAAAGACCTATAAGTTGATTTTCAAATATATGAACCTCGAAAATAAGGTTTTAGATATCTATTTGCCTTCAAGCCAATCTATAACCCTCTTTGAATGAGGTTTTTCTCTTGGTGGAACAACATCAACCAGATTTCCGTTTTCGTCGATTAAATATTTCTGGAAATTCCATTTCACCTTGCTATCCATAACACCATTCTTACTTTTTTGGGTAAGCCACTGGTAAAGTGGATGCATATCATTACCCTTTACAGATATTTTTGACATCATTGGAAATGTAACATGAAATCTTGATGTGCAAAACTCCTTAATCTGTTCATTTGAACCAGGTTCTTGTCCCATAAAATTATTTGCAGGAAAGCCAATAATGATGAAGTTTTTATCCTTATACTTTTCGTATAAAGCTTGCAAATCTTCGTATTGTGGTGTAAGTCCGCACTTAGAGGCAGTGTTCACCACCATTACCTTCTTGCCCTTTAAACTCGATAAAGAGAACTCGTTACCGTCAATGTCGGTAACTGTGAAGCTATAAAAACCTGTGGTTTGAGCAGCAACTCCCATTGAGGTTACCGCAAATAGAGATATCAAAAAGTACTTCATTGCTGTTTATTTATTGATTATAAAATATAAACAGCACAAAAAGGAGAATGTTCAGTCCCTATATTTTTTCGAAGTTAGATTTTAGCAACCAACCTTTACTACCATCAGCAATTTTTATTTCGCACCAGTCTCCCACATTGCGCAAAGTTTCAACTTTTGTGCCTGCATGGAGAATGAACAAATCGTTGGAGTTATCCGAAGGGGAACTCTTAACCGCTACCGATGAGGTAGTTATTATGGCGTGATTAGAGTTTACCACTCTATTTTTCTGGACGTTACTAAATAAGATAAAAACGATAAAAAGAGCACCCAAAACCCATGAAAACCAGAAAGAGTTCTTTTTAATCTGATATCTACCAGAAAACTGGAAGAGAGATAGCAAAACAAGGGTAATTATGAATGATAACAAAGCCAGCAATGCCCATGTATTTGAGCTAAATAGGTTGGAAAGCTGATTTATCCATTTAGTTACAAAGAAATCGGGGATTGCTTCAATTTTATCGGTTGTATATGTTCTTGCCAATTCAAGGTTGAATTTAATATCATCATCGCTCGGGTTTAAAAGGTAAGCTCTTTCGTAGTTTAGTATTGCATGCGCCATGTCGTTTAGCTTAAAATAGGCATTGCCTAAGTTAAAATATAGCTCCGGGCTAACTTTCCCTTTTGCAATAATAGCCTCGTAGTGTTGGACAGCCTCGGTATATTTTCCCGACGAATAGAACTTGTTGGCTGCCACAAAAAGCGAATCAACATTCTGAGTAGCAACCTTGGCAAATATTGCCAATGGATATATTATAAACAATATGATAACTATTCGCTTCATAGGTCAATTTCCTCTACTTTTTTACTTTATTCTTTAACAAGCTTTCAAGTTCTTCAATAAGTTTGAAAGTCTTATCATAAATATCGGTCATTTGCGAATGCTCTGCCTCGGGAGCAAATCTGGCATATTCGCAAGTCTCTATGATGGAACGTAACTGTTCAATCTTTTCATCATCGATGCTATTATTTCTCAGATTTTCAGTTACATTTTCGAGGTTAAGCGTAGCTAAAGATAAATTCAACTTATCGGCAATATAGCCCCAAATAGCCTTATGAATTTCCTCAAAGAATTCGGCGCTTTTATTATCCTCTAAAAGTTCTTTGGCAAGTTTAAGTCGCTTCTGTGCAATTTTACTTGCCCTACGATTACGAACAAATGCAACATCTTGCATCTTACTGCGATATCTACGGTAAACATAGGAAAGTACAATAAAAACGGCCAATAATAAGAGGTAAAGGAACTGATAGTAGCCAGAAATAATCCAGAATGAATTGCGAGTCTTAAACTTAGATGAAGAAGTTTTAATATAACGTATATCCTTCCCAACATACTTAATATCCTCTTTACCGTAGCTAGCAACAACCATGTTGCTTGAAGCCGAAGAATCGGCTAACACCCTAATATTGAATGGTTTTGATTTGAGGGTAACATACTTTTCTTTTACCGGATCAAAGAAAGAAAAGGTAAAAGGTTCAATGTTATACTCACCAGCAGCTCTTGGAATGCATACATACTCAAAGGTTTTACTACCGCTGGCATTTGAGCCAGAAAGTTTAACATTATCGGAAATTTTAGGATCAAAAACCTCAAAACTTGAAGGGAATTTAACGGTAGGAGCGCCAATAAGTTTTAAATTACCAGAGCCTGAAACCTTTATTTTATAGGTAAAAGCGTCGTTAGCCTTAACTTCGGTTTTATCAACCGAAACGTCTAGTTTAAATTTTCCTACTGCACCTACAAAATCTTTAGGTTCGGGCTTTGGAAGTGGTTTAATATTGATAGTTATGGGTTTGCTTACCAAACGTTTCCTAAATGTTTCATAACCTCCCCCAAAAAATTCATCAAATATTGAGCGGGGACGGGCTGCACGACCTTGGTAAATAACAATTAGTTCAAAGGGATCAATTGTAATTTTATCGGCTTTTTGGGGGAATAAAACATACCTGCGAATTTCACCAGCGTTATATATTTTGCCATTAACATTTGCTCTATGAAAATTCACGTTAGGTGAGCTTTTTAGCTCCTGACTCCAGAATCCTTCAAACGAAGGGAATTTGGCATCTTCAAAATTAAGAATTCCAACTCTTGTGTAGATTTTAATCACCGCTTCAATTGGTTGACCTATATAGGCCGATTTACGGTTGACTTCAACCGTAACAAACAGCTCATCATCAGGCAAATTGTTGGATTCAACGTTAGCCGATTGCCTGCCAGTACTAGCGGTTGTTTGAGAAGATGTAGGAGATGATTTTATGACCTCAATAGAAATAGGATTTGAGCGGATACGCTTGTCGCCAACTACTGCTTCAGCCGGGTCAATAGTAAACTTGCCCTCCTTGTTAGCAACAAGAACATAAGAATATGTAAATGTATGGCTTTGGGTAACCTTTCCATTTATAACCTCAATGCTTGTACTACTGGATGTGCTTGGTCCAGCTAAAATATCAAAACTAGTAATAGAGGGTGGAATAAATTCCTTTGGTTTAGTATTTAGTGTGTACGAAAGGCTAAACTGCTCCCCTACTTCAACCAGATTTGGCGCATAAGCTTCAATTGTAGCATCTTGAGCTACTAGTAGCTGGCTGAGAGCAGTTAGAAATATTATGCCAATAAGTTTCTTCATAATTCCTACCAGTTTTTAATTGTAGCACCAGAAACAGGCTTGGCTTGCTTCTTCTTTATTTTATCCTGAATCTCTTTTTCGCGTTGCTGCAATGCTTGAAGCATACGTTCAGCATCTTCCTTTGATATTTTAGGTTGTTGCTGCTGCTGTTTATCCTCTTTATTTTGATCCTGGTTTTGTTGTTGGTCGTTTTTCTTATCGTTATCGTTCTTATCCTTTTTATCCTTGTTTTGATCCTCCTTGTTGTCTTTCTTGTCCTTATTATCCTTATTATCCTGCTTATTATTTTGCTGATTGTTCTGTTGTTGCTGCTGTTGCATCATTCTTAGCGCTAACGACAGGTTATACTTAGCGTCCATATCATCAGGATTATATTTTATAGCCTTTTTATAGGCCTCGATGGACTCCTTCAGCTTCTTTTGCTTGAAAAGGGCATTCCCCTTATTGTAGTAAACCATCGATTTCTCTAAATCGGAAAGTCCAGAAAGGTTTATCCCATCAATAGCTGAAAGGGATTCCTCATGTTTATTCTGTTTGTAAAGAGCGTCGGCAAGATTAAAATTAGCCTTAAACGAATGCTTATTTTTTTCTAAGGCTTGGCGATACTGCACTTCCGATTCCAAATAATCATTTTTTTCGAAGGCTTTATTTCCACGGCGTATCAGCTTATGCTCGCTCTGAGCATTCAGGTTATTATTAATTAAAAATATAGTAATTCCAAAGAGTAAAATACGCTTCATGACTTTTGAACGTTTTTATCAACCCCAAATAGATTCACCTTTGAAAGCAACTTAGTTTTACGGTCAAGTATAAGTAATTCGACCAAAATGAGCACAATTGCAATAGCTAAAATATATTGATATTGCTCTTCGTATTCCGAATAAATCTTATCCTTAATCTCCTTACGGTCGACATTCTTTAGGGACTCGTAAATAGGCATCAATCCAAAACTTGCATTTGTTGCCCGGACATACTTTCCATTTCCAGTAATGGCAACTTTTGTAAGCGTTTCCTCATCCAAGCGGGTAATAACAACCTCGCCTTCGGAATCTTTTAGGAAATCTCGACTATTTCCAATGGGAATGGGAGCACCTTCGGGAGAACCGATTCCAATAGTATAGATTTGGATTCCATTCTCGGCAGCCTGTTTGGCAATTTCAACAGGATCATCTATATGATTCTCACCATCGGATATTACAATAATAGCCTTACCTGTGTTTGAATTTGGAGTGAATGAATTGGCTGCCAGTTCTATGGCACGTCCTATTGCAGTTCCCTGTTTAGGAACCATACCAGGGCTAACCGATGATAAAAATAATTTTGCTGAAGCATAATCGTTAGTTACAGGAAGCTGCACATAAGCATCGCCAGCAAAAACAATAAGTCCGATTCTATCCTCCTGAAACTTTTCAATTAGCTGAGAAATAGCCTGTTTCGCTCTCTCTATCCTGTTGGGTTTGATATCTTCGGCAAGCATGCTATTTGAAACATCAAGGGCAATAATCATCTCCATGCCCTTACGTTTAACCTCAGTAAGTTTTGCTCCTACCTGGGGTCCTGCTAGCGATACGATTATTAAGAAAAATGCTATGCTTAATAAAGTAAACTTTGTCCATATCCTGCGAAACGACAATTCAGGAAGAAGTTTAAGTACTGTTTTGTACTCCCCAAAAATGGTTATCCACTTTTTTTGCCTTTTCACAGTAAACCAAGAAAGGACTGCAAATGCAGGGATTAGTAGTAAAAGGTAAAAATATTCTGGATTTGAGAATCTAAACATACCTTACATTTTTTAAATTCCAAGCAAATAGGTTCTACGTAAAACAAATTCAGCAACCAACAGTACAAATGAGTAAAGAAGCCACTTTCTAAAGAGCTCCTCCCTTTTGGTGTATTCGTTTGTTTCAATCTTGGACTTTTCTAGTTTATCAATCTTACTATAAACCTCCTCTAGAGCCTTATTATTGGTGGCTCTAAAATACTCACCTCCTGTCATTTGGGCAATATCCTTAAGCAAAGCCTCATCTATCTCAACCTTCATATCCTGGTATCTTGTTCCAAAAGGTGTTTGAACAGGATAAGGAGCAGTTCCATAGGTTCCTACACCAATGGTATATACTCTTATTCCAAATGTTTTAGCCATTTCAGCAGCTGTCATTGGAGCAATTTCTCCACGATTATTTACTCCGTCGGTAAGTAGTATTACCACCTTGCTCTTTGATTTGCTATCCTTTAAACGTGAAATGGCAGTTGAGAGCCCAGAGCCAATGGCCGTACCATCTTCTAAAATGTTAGGCTCTATGGCACGAAATTGGTTAATTAGAGTTGCCCTATCGGTAGTAAGCGGACAAAGAGTAAAACTTTCGCCTGCAAAAATCACAAGCCCAAGCCTATCATTCTTACGTCCACTTATGAACTTAATACCTAAGTTTTTGGCAGCCTCAAGCCTATCGGGTTTAAAATCGCGTGCCAACATACTTCCCGACACATCGATTGAAAGCACAATGTCGATACCTTCGGTGATAACATTTTGTAAAACTGTTGTAGATTGAGGACGCGCAAGTGCAACTATTGCAAGAGTAACTGCTGCTACTCGCAGCACAAAGGGTATATGCCTTAAATAAACCTTAATGTTAGGTTTTGCCTTTTCAAATGGTTGGCTTGCCGAAATGCTTAATGGCGCCTTTGACTTATGCAACCTATAAAAGTACCAAAAAACGATAAAAGGCACTATTAGCAATAGGTAGAGTAATTTCGGGTTAGCAAAAACAACTAAAAGCATAATTATTTAGTTTGATGTTGTTGATGAATCTACACTTTTACTCCCATCACTTTCAACTTCATCGGTATCTTCAACAGGTTTTGTTCCCTCTACAAAACCAATGGCAAAGGTTAGGAAATTCCTATTCTCATCGATTAATGGAAGATGCTTGGCAAACTTTACTAAATCGGATGTAGAAAGCAGTTCTCTAAGGGTTTCTTTATAATTATCTAAATTATATTCCAACCTATCAACCTCGGCAAGTATCTGGCTTGTAGTTTGTTCTGGGGCATTAATACCAAAGCGGTCTTCAAGGTAAATTCTAAGGATATCAACAAGTTTGGTGTAGTAATCCTTTGGATTGTCCGATGCCCACTCTTTTTGCTCCTCTAAAAGTTTCAGCTCACGTAAAGCTACAATGTGAGCTGGTTCCTTTGGCTTAAAAATATTAAGGAATGGCTTATTCTGCTTTTTACTTCTGATGTAAAGATAAAGTAGCACAGAAATGGCGATGATAAGCAGGCCTAACCCAACCCATGGAGCAACTTCGGAAAAATGGAGGGGTTCTCTTATAGGTGGTTTAATATCTTTAATATCATTTAAGGTGGTATCGGGTTCAACCAGCTTAACAAGTATTCCGGGTGAATTAATGAGGGCAGTATCAACAAAGCCCCCATGCTTTATTAGAACAGGAAGTCCCTGGATACGAAAGATTCCTTGATTAAAAACGGTAACGGGTATCCTTAACTTATAGATAAGAGTATCGCCAGATAGTATAGAATCGCTCGATGGCATTCCTAATAACTCAAAGCCCCCAGGAATCGTATCGTTGATTGGTGGCATTTGTAAGCTGTAGGTACCTCTTCCCTTTGCTTCTACAATAAAATCGACCTTATCGCCAATAAGAATTGAATCTTTATTGAATAACGATTTAAACTCAAGCTGTTCAACCTGAGAGTTACCTAAAAAAGGGATAAAAAGAAGAAAAACGGAAATTATATGTTGAAATGGTCTCATTTTGCCCTCCTTTTAAAGAGTAAAATTAGCGGTTTAACATAGTCCACGTCAGTTCTAATTGATACCCAATCAACTTTAGCCTTGTTAAAGGTTTGTCGGAGCGATTCGGAAGTTGTATTCCACCACTTTTTGTAGGTTTCCTGCACTTCGTAGCTATTGCTATCGACCCAAATATCCTTACCGGTTTCAGCATCTTTTACTCTTAACAAACCAACCTGAGGGAACTGTGTTTCCCTAAAGTCATAAACTCTTATCCCCACAACATCATGTTTGTTATTTGCTATTGTAATGGCTTCGGAGAATCTGGGTTGCTCAGTTTCTGAATCAAAGTCGATGAAGTCGCTTAGCACAAAGGCAGTTGAGCGTTTTTTGATAGCATTGGTTAGGAACCGTAGTGCTTCGGCCAGGTTGGTTTCTCTACCTTGAGGCTGAAAGTTAAGCACCTCGCTTATAATACGTAGGGTATGCTTACGTCCCTTTTGGGGAGGAATAAACTTTTCGACACGGTCGGAGAAAAGGATAACACCTATTTTATCGTTATTTTGGATAGCAGAAAAGGCCAAAACGGCAGCAACCTCGGCAATAACATGTCGTTTGAAATTATGTGCAGAGCCAAAGTTCTGAGAACCGCTCACATCGATAAGGAGCATAACCGTTAGCTCACGCTCCTCCTCAAATACCTTAACGTAGGGCTGGTTATACCGTGCGGTTACGTTCCAATCGATATTCCGAATATCATCGCCATAACGATATTCACGTACCTCACTAAAAGCCATACCTCGCCCTTTAAAAGCACTATGGTACTGGCCTGCGAAAATTTGACGGGTTAATCCCCTTGTCTTTATCTCGATTCTACGAACTCTCTTAAGCAGTTCCGAAGTTTCCACAGTTTAATGTTTTATTTTTGGGATCTGATAGTAATGGTAAGAAACCATTTACCTTTAATTAATGTATATGTAAACTTCCTACCATCAATATCTTCTAACCACTTATTTTTACCATAGGGTTGAAACTTTGAATTCAATTCGTTAACCACTTCATCGTAAAGCCAGGTATTGTACATCCTTGAAACAGCAGTGCAAACTCCTTTAGAATCGATCATGCAAAGAACTGTTTGTTCATCTAAAGTGTTAACGAATTTAATAAAACCACGGTCATCAACCCTAACCTCTTTTTCGTAAAAGAACCCTTTATACTCTTTTGGTAAGCGCTTTACTATTTCATCTTTATGAATTCCTATATAGTTTTGAGCACATAGCGATAGGCTCAAAAGCAAAGTGATAGGCATTAAAAGATAAATAGCAAGCTTTTTCATAAGCACTAAGGTACCTCAATGGTATTAAGTATTTCGGTAATAATATCTTCGGATGTTATATTTTCAGCTTCGGCCTCATAGGTTAAACCAATACGATGGCGAAGCACATCGTAGCAGACGGCCCTAACGTCTTCAGGAATAACATAACCGCGACGTTTAATAAATGCGTATGCTTTTGAAGCTTGACCTAGACTAATAGTTGCACGAGGCGAAGCGCCGTAAGAGATCATTGGTTCAAAGCGCTCAAGGTTATATTTCTGGGGGAAACGAGTGGCGAACACAATGTCAAGTATATACTTCTCAATTTTTTCATCCATATATACCTCGTGCACCACCTCACGAGCTTTAATAATATCGGATGGTTTAAGAACCTTCTCGGCTTTTGGAAACTGCATTGCAAGGTTCTCGCGCATTATTTGGCGTTCCTCTTCAAGTTTTGGATAATCAATTTTAACTTTAAGCATGAATCGGTCAACCTGAGCTTCGGGCAAAGGATAGGTTCCTTCCTGTTCAATGGGGTTTTGGGTGGCCAGTACAAGGAATGGCTCTTCCAGCTTGTAGGTTTCATCGCCAATGGTAACCTGACGCTCCTGCATAGCCTCAAGCAGAGCGCTTTGAACCTTTGCTGGGGCACGGTTTATCTCATCGGCAAGAATGAAGTTTGAAAAGATAGGCCCTTTCTTCACAATGAATTGCTCCGATTTGGGGCTATAAATAAGAGTACCTATCAAATCGGCTGGAAGCAAATCGGGGGTAAACTGAATACGGTTAAACTTAACATCTATTATATTGGCAAGGGTGTTAATGGCAAGTGTTTTAGCCAAACCAGGTACTCCTTCAAGCAGGATGTGCCCATCGGCAAGCAGGCCAACTAAAAGCGATTCAACTAAGTGCTTTTGACCAACAATTACCTTGCCCATCTCCATGTTGATGATATCAACAAAGGAACTCTCAAGCCTTATTCGCTCGTTTAACTCTTTGATATCAACAGTAGATTGTACGTCCATAGGGTTTATATTTTAAAATTTGTTTAACCTTTTGCATTACTCTATTTGCAAATATGATAATAAATAGCCCTAATCGATGTTAATTTAGGTTAAAGGAAAATTATTCTGTAATAAAGGTAGTTAAAGGGCTGTAGGATATTTTAATATTCATTTTTTTTGACTAAAATTAAAGTTTATATTTTCAAACTCAACAAACATTGAATCAAACCATTGAAATGACAAGATATTTCATATACCTATCATATAAAGGGACAAACTACCACGGGTGGCAGGTTCAGAACAATGCTGTAAGCGTACAGGAGCTGGTTAACAATGCTTTGAGCATCCTGCTAAAGCACGAAGTTAAAACGGTAGGTGCAGGCCGGACCGATACGGGTGTCCATGCTAAGAATTACGTTGCCCATTTCGACAGCGAAATTGATAATCTCGATAATAATTCTAGGTTTTTACATAGCATGAATCGCATTCTTCCCCATGATATTGTAATTCATAGAATTAGGAAGGTAAAACCAGATGCGAATGCCCGTTTCGACGCAACATTAAGGGGCTATGAGTATGTAATAAGCAGGAGTAAAGATCCCTTCCTATTAGGTTTGTCGTGGCAATACGATGCAAAGCTTAACATTGAAAACATGCAGCTGGCTGCTCAGCAACTATTCAACTATTCCGATTTCACAAGTTTTAGCAAGGTTGGGTCCGATAATAAAACCAATAACTGTGAAATCTATAAAGCAGATTGGCAGGTTAATGGTAACATTTTGATGTTTAACATTGAAGCCAACCGATTTCTTAGGAATATGGTGCGAGCCATTGTTGGAACATTGATTGATGTAGGAAGGGGAAAAATCACACCCGAAGAATTTGCGCAAATAATAGAGCAACGAGATAGAAAATTGGCCGGTACGAGCGCACCAGCCGAAGGGTTATTTTTTACTAAGGTTGAGTATCCTGAGAAAGTGTTTTTCTAAAGCAGAAACCGATAAATCAAATCTTTAAACAAAACTCACAAAGTTTATTAGAAAGGGCACAATCAACTATTACAAGTATTTTCTAACCCTTAGTCACTTTTAAGAATGGATCTAGAAATGTAAAAAATGAATTAGTTCTGTTTCGAAGGCATTAGGGGCATTTTTAGGGAGACAATAAACGAACGAGGGCGTAAAAGTACAGAGCTATAAGTTATCATATTTTGATCGGTAGCATAAACATCAAACGACCTAGCGTCTAACAAATTATTACAGGTAAAGTTAAGAATATAACGTCCGTTCCCTAGCTCCACATTCAGAAATGCATTAAGAAAAACTGATTCGCTCTTGGAATTATTGAAATTATTAAATTTATAGTACTCCGATTCTATTCCAAAATAGATATTTTTCTTAGTATAGTACAGAATATCGAACTTATGAGACAGGTATCTACTTTCTGACTTAAAGCTATTTAAAGAAGAGTTAATAAAATCGAGTTTGGTGCTATATTCAAACTCAAAATTATCAATAAAACTCAAATTGACTAAACTTTTAATAGAGTTCCAGTAATTGAATGCCTTATAAATTGAGCCCGATAACAGCTCATCACTCACATTACGATAAAAGTTGTATTCTAAATTAATATTTGATAGCAATTCGGAAAAGAAATATGAAAAACTAGCTTTGAAATTATCTGATTCCGATATGTTGTCAAGCCGCTTATACGTATAGCTCAGCAGTCCATTTTCGAGCAATCGTTTATCTTTTATATAATCGTTAACTGCATACCTTTTGCGATAATCTATATTAAACCCAATGCCTGATAATGGGTTAGAATAGGATAGTTCAGCCCTAATATAGCCATTTCGACCATATCTGAAGTAGTTGTTTCGCAATATAAGCCTATGTGATTTTATTACATACCCATTTGTAATATCACCAGGATCACTTACACTTTGGGTATAGCTAAGCACCATGTTTGCAGTCCAAGTTGCACTAATTTTGTATTTAAAGTTTACATAGGGCTCAAAGGTGGTAAGGGGGTTGGGTTTGCTATTCTCATATGAAATATTGCTTTCGGATACATAACGACTATATACAGGAAAACCAAAATTCACATTCAATGATCCATTTTTAAAAAGTAAGCTAGGTTTAATTCCTGGTTTAAGTATGAGCCACGATTTATCGCTTTTAAACGAGTCGACATCCACTAATTGGTCGTCCTTATAGATATTGGTAAAAATCTGTCCTTTTTCAACATTAACAAGGGGGGTTAGTTCCAAAACCCATTTCCCAAGAACAGAACCCAGCTTATAAAAAGCATCGATTTTTAAGCGATTGGTGGCAATCTTTTGGGTAGACGACTCGTAAGGTAAGCTATCGTTTAGCAAACCAGTAAAAGCCCCTGGTGATATGATTAGATCTTGAGTTGTATTTAAATAATTTATGTTTGAAAATAATTGATGAAAATTGTTTCGATGCTTAAAAACTACATCATTTGTATTTGAAAATATGTAGCTAGGATAACTAGCTTTTTCCATAAATGGGCTATTTCCATCTATACTAGAGTAGTCGTCATTCCAATACCTGGTATAATTTGTAATTGAATTAAGGTATAACTTTTTAGAGTTTTGAGTCAAACGTGACCCAATTCTCAAACTGTTACTCTTTAACTTATTATATGTTGCCTCATAGAAGTTTACAGAAGTGTCGGCAAAGAAATATGTTTTGTTAATAGTTCCCTTCCTATAGCTAATATCGCTGTAGTAGTTAACATCAAATTTTGCCTCCCATTTATCGTTTAGCTTAACCAGATACTTTAATGATGCAAACTTTGAGTTGTTATCGTAGTATCTCTCCATATTTATTGAAGGGGATAGGACATGTGAAACACTAACATACCTTGGTTTTAGTGCATCGAAACCGGAAATTACATTATTTGTAATTTCAATTATATTAAACTGGCTTTCGAGTTCTTTTCCAACATTATTTGCTTGACCAGTAAAAACCAGCTGCTCATTCTTTTTAAACAACATGGGCGTTACATTTACATCGTAAAGATATGGCTCATAACCCGCTCCCAGATTCATGCTACCAGTTACAGCTATATTATTTTTGAGTTTTAGGTTTATGGCGGTTGCATTGCTTGGAATCACATTCTCGAGAATCTTTATTGGTTGATGCCGTTTAAGCACTTCAACTGCGCCAACGGATTTATGGGGTAGGTTTTTGTTTACTACGTTATAACCACCACCCATTAAATCCAACCCCTCGATATAGTACTTTTGAATGGGTTTGCCCTCATAATAAACAGTCCCATCACTTTCTACTTGGAACCCTGGCATGTTTTTTAAAACATCGCCTATGGAAAAGTCTTTTCCTTTGGCAAAAGAGCTTACCAAATACTTGATAGTATCGCCTTGTTGCTTTATAGGCTTACTTTTCACTATTACTTCTTGAATATACATTTTCTTTTCTTCGAGCGTAAAAACCAGCACCTCCCTTTTTGTAAGGTTTATTACGCGGCTAACATCATGATAGCCTAAGCACCTAATGGCCAATAAAACAGTTTGGTAGTTTTTATTTAGCTTTAACGTGAAAGTACCATCGGTATTAGAGAAAGTGTAAGCAATAATTGAGCTGTTATCGTTAAGGGGTGAAAGCGTAATACTTGCTCCCTCAACAGGCTGCCCCTTTGTGTCAAGAACTCTTCCTTTTACTTGTACCTGTGCTTCTAGCCCAAGAGTTGAAGAAACAAACAATACAATATAAAATAATGGTGACTTAAAGGCTTTCATTTGTTAAAACTTTTCTATGAAATTATTCCAGGACCTAAATTTCTTTAGCAATTGTATCTGATCCTCTTTGCTCAACTGTACAGGAATTTCTCCTTTCTTTACACGGTTTAAAAAATTCATGTTTTCTGCATAGAAAACTTCCACAAACTCCTTTGGGGTTAACTCCTTATACCTACTTAAATCAGATTCAATAAAGATCGGTGTGTTTACACTGTTTTCGGTCACTTCAGCTATTTCAAACCTGTGAAGATCTTGCCTATCATGGATTAGCACAATCAGTCCAGGTAGCCCCCTGAATTTATAGGGTCCATCGTTTATTGGAATTTCGCTAGTGTACCAAGCGATATACTCGCGTCCTCTAAATTTTGTGGAAGCCTTTTTGCAGCTAAAACCTAGAATTACGGTGTCGGATTTAGTATCAAGCACCCATTCTATCCTTTCATTATCCAGCACTGAAAACAGCTTTTCACTACCCCTGTGTGCTAAAAAATAAATGTCACCTTTACGTGGGTAATTTTTGTATATGTTGTACCTTGAAAAAACATGACCACCATGTGCGTTATATAAATCGTTAATTTTCTGAAATACAGTCCTATCCTCTGGGCAAAAATAGTATAATGAATCAGAAAGAACGGAAGTTAATTGTGAAAACCTAGAAATACCTCTTCCTACCTGCAATATCATATCTGTAACTACTACCCCTGTTGTCCTATTGGAATCAGGGTAGAAGATGTACTTATATTTTACGCTGAATTTAGCCATATCGATAACTTCCTGGCTAAAACATACCCCTATAGATTGAAATGCTATTAGTAACACAATAAACCGCTTCATATCAAAATTTTTAGTAAAATAAGTAGCCAGAAAATTATTTTCCAGCTACTTATAAAATAAAATTACGAACCACAGATTGCCTCTCTTACATCAGAAAAATCCTTATCTTTCTCTGCCTTTGTTCCGCAGAGTAGAAGGTAGGTCCCATTACCATTGGCACATTTGAGAATTACTAAATCGCAATTATCCTCACGAGCGGTATCCTTTTTTAGCTCATCTTTTCCTTCCGCATTAGCGCTACCTAAAGGTAGTATTGCCATACCGAATAGAATTGCAACAAAGAATAATTTAGCTACTTTTTTCATAATCGTTACGTTTTTTAATCCCTCAAACTATTACCCTTGAGGGGGTGGGCAGTTTTTGATTGGCCCTTCAAAAACATTACAAAAAAAAAAAAAAAAAAATCAAACACAAATCAATTTTTAATACATGTTTTATAACATAATGTTATATATTGTATAACATTACACTTCGTTTAATCGTTAAATAAAAAGTAGCGATTAACATATGTATAATTATTCTGTATTTTATGACACAAACAACCCGCTTAGGTACTTATTATTAAAAGGTGTAGGCTATGTGTGGCTTTAACAGGAAAACCCATTTGATCAGAATTTTTCTATGAAATTATTCCAGGACTTAAATTTCTTTAGCAGTTTTATCTGCTCCTCTTTGCTCAGCTGTACAGGAATTTCTCCTTTCTTTACACGGTTTAAAAAATTCATGTTTTCTGCATAGAAAACCTCGACAAACTCCATGGGGGTTAACTCCTTATATTTACTTAAATCAGATGTAATAAAGATAGGTGTGTTTTCGCTATTCTCGGTTACTTCAGCTATTTCAAACCTATGAAGATCTTGCCTGTCGTGGATTAGCACAATCAGTCCAGGTAGCCCCCTGAATTTGTAGGGGCCATCGTTTATTGGAATTTCGGTTGTATACCATGCAATATATTTTCGTCCCCGGAACGATGCATATGCCTTTTTGCAACTGTAGCCTAGTATTAACGTATCCGATTTATTGTCGAGTATCCAGTAAATTTTCTCTTTATCTACTACTGAAAAGTTTATTTTACGACCTCTACTTGTTAAAAAATAGACATTACCTTTACTTGGAAAATCTTTATAAATGCTAAAATTAGAAAAAGTGTGATTGGCGTAGGCATTATAAATATCATTCATTTTTTGAAATATGGAACGATCATCTGGATAGTAGTAAGTTAAAGAATCTGTTAATACATTTGTATACTCAGT
Organism: Tenuifilum thalassicum; assembly: GCF_013265555.1. GTDB lineage: Bacteria > Bacteroidota > Bacteroidia > Bacteroidales > Tenuifilaceae > Tenuifilum > Tenuifilum thalassicum. Next base: position 1,678,376 of record NZ_CP041345.1, read on the forward strand.
AAATCGTGACAAATTATTTCCAATCTGTAAAATCATATCCGAAACCACAGCACCTGTTGTCCTATTGGAATCGGGATAAAAGGTATACTTGTATTTTGCATTTAATTTGGCAGTATCAATTACGTGCTGACCATAACATAGCGCTACAGATAGAATTGTGTACAATAAAACTAAAAAACTTCTCATGGGTATCTCTTTTTTTATTTATAGTACATATCAACCTGAACCTGTACAAAGAATACGTTTACTGCGTTCCATTTGCTAAAACCTTTCTATAAAGTTATTTCTTGTTTTAAACTTCCTAAGCAATTTTATTTGTTGCTCTTTGCTAAGTTGTATGGCAATTTCTCCTTTCTTTACTCGATTTAAAAAATTCATATTTTCTGCATAGAAAACATCTACAAACTCTTTTGGAGTGAGCTCCTTATACTTGTTTAAATCTGATTCAATAAAAATAGGTGTGTTTGCACTATTTTCGTTTAATTCAGTAATTTCAAACCTGTGGTGATTTTTTTTATCGTAGATTAGCACAATTAGACCTGGTAACCCTCTGAATTTATAGGGACCATCATTTATTGGAATATCACTTGTGTACCATGCGATATACTCGCGTCCTCTAAATTTTGTGAATGCCTTTTTGCAACTAAAACCTAGGATAATAGTATCGGAATTATTATCAAGTTTCCAATTCATATTCTCATCTTTTTCAAGAACAGCATAATGAACCTTGCTTCCTCGATGTGTTAAAAAATAAATATCTCCTTTATTTGGAAAATCCTTGTAAATCTTAAATGTTGAAAAAATGTGGCTCCCATGAGAATTATAAAAATCGTTTATTTTCTGAAATTTTGTTCTATCACTTGGATAAAAATATAGTAATGAATCGGAGAACACGTCCACCTGTTCAGAAAACCTTGAAACATTACTTCCTACCTGTAATATCATATCTGATACTGCTGCACCTGTTGTCCTGTTAGAGTCAGGATAGAATGTGTATTTATACTTTACGCTAAACTTAGCCACATCAATAACCTCCTGGCATAGACATAATCCTACTGATAGATAAACAAGAAGAAATACAATAAACCGTTTCATATTAAAATAATTTTAAATAAGTAGCCAGAAATATTATTCCAGCTACTTAATATAATTTCTATCCACAGATTGCTTTCCTTACAAGAGCAAAATCTTCATCTTTTTCTTTATCAGTACCACATAAAAGAAGGTAAGTTCCGTTACCATTGGCACATTGGATAGTTATTAAATCGCAATTATCATCAGCTGTAGCCTTTTTTAGCTCATCTTTTCCTTCCGCATTAGCGCTACCTAAAGGTAGTATTGCCATACCGAATAGAATTGCAACAAAGAATAATTTAGCTACTTTTTTCATAATCGTTACGTTTTTTTAATCCCTCAAACTATTACCCTTGAGGGGGTGGGCAGTTTTTGATTGGGCCCTTCAAAAACATTACAAAAAAAAAAAAAAAATCAAACACAAATCAATTTTTAATACATGTTTTATAACACATTATTTGTATAATGCGATATTAGGTGCACAACTGTTAATCCATATAAGTGTTTTGAGCAACACAATGTTAGTTTATTTGTTATTCACCATATCAGCAGGAGGAAAATCAACAAATACTTTGTGATTCTTGGTATGGATATCGGAGGAATAGTATTCTCTCAATCTGCACCCAATTATGAAACTTAATTTTGGTCTTGTCTTGAAAAGCTTTTCGTTTTATAGAACTCTAGATGTTTTGAAACAAGAATGCAAGAAACAAATCAACGGGTACTTTGCTAATTGTAGTAAACAACATACTTTAGCGACAAACCAGTTCTTTTATCAAGATTAAATGGTGAGAAATTACACTCAGAACACGCTCCCTTGATAAAGGAAATATCCTGAGATTTTTACTCGAATCAAAATTATAATAATATCATATAAACTATCACTTTCCTGTGAAAATTGATGAAACATACAAAAAACAGGGTTTTCACCCTGTTAATCATTTTGATTAAAAACCAAAACCATTAAGAATTTATCTACATGGTTGATGCTCTTCCCTTAGCAAATCGTTCACCGTTTTTACCGGGGAAAACGTTGATAGGGGTACTTCAACGAATATGGTATTCCAGCTGCTCATGGCACCATTCCAAAGGCCAGGAAGTTCCAACGCCTTGAGCTGTTTACCATCCTTACTTTTAGTGGATATAAAACCGGTTTCTGGATCACGGTAATCTAAAAGGTTGAATTTTTCGCCTTTAAAATCTACAAACGAGCAAACAATATCAACCGGGTTGAAGTGGGTTGAAGCCTTGAAAATTGTTTTTGCCTCGGAATTATTCAAATCGATTTGGGAACTCTCAACTATTTGAAGCGATACAGTACCATCGGGATTAACTGCCCAGAATGGACCACCACCTGGCTCTCCTTCATTTTTAACCATTCCACAAACCCTAATTGGACGGTTAAGAATTCTAATTAGATAATCTTTTAAAATATCGGGGTTTGTCAGGTCAATACCTTTTGGCGGCATGACACATAGCTCATCTTGAGTAAACTCCAATATCGATTTTAGCTCCTCAAAAGGTGGATTGCTGTTATGTAGCTCATGGAGATACCTAAATATAATTTTTTGATAGCTTAAAAGCATACCTGCCAAAGCCTTTTTATACCTAACGGTATGTGGTTTCAGATGATCAGGTGCTACATTGTCGATATTCTTTATAAAGACAAGTTCCTGGCCCAAGTCGTTAAGATTTTCGATTAAAGCACCATGCCCACCTGGTCGGAAAAGTAGCGTTCCATCATCATTACGAAATGGATTGTTATTCATATCAACTGCTACGGTGTCGGTAGATGGCTTTTGTACAGAATATGAGATGTTCAATGTAACATCGTAATGATTCTCGTAGAAAGACTTTACCCTCTCGATTAGCGACTCAAAACCATCGAGATGCTCTGGAGAAACCGTTAGGTGAATATTTACATTGCCATGTTTGTCGCGTGCATACTGGGCTCCCTCAACAAGATGTTCTTCAAGGGCAGTTCGGGCAATGTCGCCATACTTATGGAAAAGGATCAGCGCTTTGGGGAGATTCCCATAGTTAAGCCCATCATGTCCTAGCAGAGTGTTAACTATAGGTAGATAATCGTTTTGTTCAATGAGCTCTTCCATTTTGTAGCCTTGAGCCCAAAGCTCGTTGTAAAGCTTATCGTAAAATGGGAAATCCTTAATTCTATTGAAAAAGGTATAAATTGAGCCAAAACTTTTATCGTTAAAACACTCTAATCCCATTACGTGGTAATCGGCCTGAAACTCATATAAGTGCTTAAACATTCTGGTTGCAGCTCCCGAAGCCGGTACAAATTTAACCCTAGAGCCCTCAAAATCTCGATAGATATCGATCAAACTATCAAGTTCTTCATCGTCAAGTTTAATAATTCCATCGCCAACAGTGGCGGGTTTCACTAATTTCATAAACGGAAACCCCTTTTTAAACTGCTCAATTTGAGCCTCAACCATTTCGGAAGTTATTCCCTTCTTCTGCATTTGATCAATATCACTCCGGCTAAACATAGTCACCTTACATTTGATTAAAACCAGTTTAAATTTACGATATTTTCTTCCAAGAAAACATTAACCTGCATAAATTCTTATTATTATCGGCGCTAGTAATATCTACCAAACTCTCACCATTCTGTTCCTGAAATCGACTGATAGCAAGAATGTCGCCTGCTTTTGCTTCGGCATTAAAATTTACAGCCACCCTTGCAGGGTAGAAGTTTTTAAAATGGTCAATGCTAAAGGTATTGTAAGCCCAATCGATATATTTTACGTTGTTCACATGCTGGTTCATATCGATATCGCCAATTCTAACACCAATCTTTTCTGAGAAGTCAGGTACCCCACCCGCTTCTAATAGCCTGGCAGCATTTCGACCCAAAGCATTACGTTGGGCAAAATCAAAATCGGAGAACCAATTAATGCGAACAGGACGATGCGATTTAGCATTTAAAACCAACCAGCTTGAAGTGGCAGCAATTATTCTTTTACCACTCTCATCATACATTTCAAAATCGCGAAAAGCAAAGATTCCGTCTGATCCTCTAGGCCAAGTCAGCAAGGTTACCTGCTCCGTCCATTGGGGTAACCGATAGATTTCAGCTTCAACACGCGAAAGCACCCAGAACAAACCTTTTTGTAACAGATGCTCAAAACCATATCCAAGTATATGGGCATGCTCCCAGGCGATTTCCTGAAAGTAATTGAAGAGAGCTGTAACCGTTAACTTTTGGTTAAAGTCAACCTCATATGAATGTATTCTAATTGAATGCTTATGATATTTAGGGAGTTGGTAGCTAGATAATACCATGAAGAACTATTTTGACGAAAATTTTTCCATAAAGCGTTTACTGTCTATGATGTAACGGTTGTGCGTACCCCTACCAATTTCGCCTTCTTTATCCCAGGCAACAACTTCAAAGGTCAATTTTTTACCATCAACAGCTATCAGTGTTGCCTTACTACTAACCTCCCATCCCATTGGAGTAGCCTTGGTATGCTTAACACACACCTCGGTACCAACCGTGTTAAATCCGTCGGGCAAATAGGGCAAAACTGCATTTAAAGCTGCTTTTTCCATTAAAGCAACCATGGCTGGTGTAGCAAAAACATCAACCAAGCCTGAACCATATTTGGATGCAGTATTCTCTTTTGTAACTATTTCGGTTGCAGTATACTCAACTTTTAACGGTATATTAAACTCCATAACAATAGCATTTTTAATGGTTACACAAAGATATTAACTATTTTCAACTAATAGTATTAATTCGTACTTTTGCATGTTTACTTAATGTTAAAAGCTATGAGCATGGTTATAATAGAGAAGCTAACCGACGAACAGGTTAACCAAAAGGGGATAAAGAATTGGCCTATCTGGACAAAAGAAGCTTCAACCTTCGATTGGTACTATGATTCTGATGAGGAGTGCTTAATACTAGAAGGTGAAGTTGATGTTAAAACCGACGAAGGAACCTACACCATTAAGGCAGGCGATTTTGTAACCTTTAAAAAAGGGTTGAAGTGCGTTTGGAACGTTAAGAAACCCATTCGTAAGCACTATAATTTCAAATAATTTAATCCCTTGAAGAATTAAAGGTGGAACGTTAAATGTGACACATGCAGCGTTTAGCGTTGAAGATTACATTTATTAGCTAAAAATACGTGTAAAAGTTTTAAACATAAAAAAAGAGACGTTGTTTTACGTCTCTTTTTTCTTTTCTTAAATCAACCAAAATTTATTTTACGCTCTCGGCAACTTTTTTAGCCAGCTCATCGAACTGTTTCAACTTATCGGCATTGGGTTTACCATAAATTTCAGCAGGTTCAGCAACAAGTTCAAGTTTAGCCTCTTCTGCGAACTTTTTCAGATTCTTCACACCACCACCATTCCAGCTATAGCTACCAAAGAGCGCTAGCTTTTTATTCTTTATTCCCATGTGGGTTAACTCACGGGTAAGCTGTTCCATTAAGGGGAACATCTCGGAGTTGTATGCACATGAGCCAAGAACTAGTCCACGGTACTTCCAAATCTCATTGATAAGGTGGCTAATGTGTGTTCGGCTAACATCGTGAATGCGAATATTCTTTATACCTTGTTCGGCTATCTTTCGGCCGATGTAATCGGCAATCTCCTCGGTGTTGCCATACATCGATGCAAAAATAATAACCACACCCTCCTCAGCCTCATAACGGCTCCAACGATCGTAAAGGTCGAGCACCTTTTGAGGGTTTGAGCGCCAAACCGGGCCATGAGTTGAGGCAACCACTTTAACAGGGATATCTTTTAGCTTTGCAAATGCCTTTTGCACCATATTGCTATACTTTCCAACAATATTTGAGTAGTAGCGGCGCATCTCATCCTCAAAGAAGTTAAAGTTTATTTCGTCGTCGAATATTCCACCATCAAGAGCACCAAAGCTACCAAAAGCATCACCTGAGAAAAGGATTTGCTCCGTTAAATCGTAGGTCATCATTGTTTCGGGCCAGTGAACCCAAGGGGTCATTACAAACTTTAGCTTATGGTGTCCAAGGTCAAGGGTATCTCCATCGTTTACCTCAATCAGATTCTCATTGATTCCCCAGTAGGCTTCAACCATCTTAAAGGTTTTGGTATTTCCCACTATTTTTACCCCCTTAAAGTGGTCGAAAATAGCCTTTATCTCTCCTGAATGGTCGGGTTCCATGTGGTTAATAACAAGGTAGTCCAATGTCCGACCATCAAGTAAAGCCTCGATACGCTCAATGTAGTTACCTGCAACCCTATCCTCAATAGTATCGATAAGGGCTGTTTTTTCGTCAGCAATTAGGTAAGAGTTATAGGAAACTCCCCTATCCATTGGCCAAATGTTTTCAAATAACCGTTTACGACGGTCGTTTACACCTATCCAATGAACTTTTCCTACTACCGGTACTGTATAAAACATATCTATATGGTTTTTAATTATTACCAAATTTTTCGCAAAAGTAGAAAATTAAAGGGATTATATCGAACAAAATATTCTTGTTAAAAATCAATCTAAATAAAAATAGCAAGGTGCTGATTTTATAAAAAATGCTGTAAATGCAAAGTTCGAAAGGAAATCAGGTACTAGTTTTAAACGGGAAGATGAAAACAAAGAGTAAATGGAAAGTAAACCCAGTTATAGCAGTTCTGTTTTTTTGTCAAGAATCAGCTTTATGCTTTAAATAATAAATAGGGAAAGCTAACTAATAGAAATAAAAAAGCCGGCATAGCCGGCTTCTTATCGGTTATCATTTACCTATTGAGGTAAATATGGAATTCCCATGGTTTCAGTGTTAGCTTTTGTTCCTTTGAAAACTCTGCAGGGATATTGCTAAAATAGTCAACATACGGGGTGTTCAGGTGAGCGTCGCCGGTAAACTCAAAGGTCTGCTCTGCTGGCGAAAGGTTGAAGACCGCAAATAGCTTTTGGGACTCATTAATGCGTGTAAATGCAAATATGGAGCTATCGGCGGTAGTAGTAATGCGGAAAATATCGGCACCCTTTTCGCCAGCATCAAGCACGCTTGCATTTTTCTTAAGTGCTGTAAGCTTCTTATAGAGCTCTGTCATGTTCAATGAATCCGACCAATCGATTTGGTCCTTATCAAAAAACTTTAACCTACGGTTAAAACCTACTTCCTGCCCGCTATAGATAAGGGGCATACCATCAAGTACAAAAGTGAGAGCCGCCATGGTTTTAACAGCATTACCCATTCGTTCAAATTCGGTTCCATTCCACGAATTTTCATCGTGATTGGTAATAAAGTTCATTTTTATGGTATTCTTCGGATAGGTTGCCGCTTTCTTGAGGAGGTATTGTTCAAGGTCGGCTACAGTTTTTGAGCCCTGAGCAATTGAGTTAAGGATATGATGACACTCCCAGGCATAATCGGCATCGAAGGCAAATTTTTGAAGTTCAGGTTTTTCTGCCTCGGCAAGCATAAAAATGGGTTTGCCAAGCTTATTAAGCTCTTTGCGAGCCTCGTTCCAAAAATCGGTGGGAACCTCTCCTGCCACATCACAACGAAATCCATCAAGGTCGATATCCTTTATCCAATACTTAAGCATATCAATCATGTAGCGGCGTAATTCCGGTTTTGAGTAGTCCAGCTTGGCCACATCGGTCCAATCGAATGGTGAAACCACATTGCCTGATGAATCCCTAACATACCAATCGGGATGTTCGCTAATAAGCACTGCATCGTGGGCTGTATGATTAGCAACAACATCGATTATCACCTTCATTCCTAGCTCATGCGCCTTGCTTACAACCGATTTGAAATCGTCAAGCGTACCAAATTCGGGATTTATTCCATAGTAATCCTTAACTGAGTAGTAACTGCCTAAACTTCCTTTACGATTTTCCACTCCAATAGGATGAATAGGCATAAACCAAAGAATATCCACTCCAAGGTCTTTTAGTCGGGGCAGGTGTTGCTCAAAAGCCTTAAATGTTCCTTCGGGAGTAAACTGTCTAACATTAACCTCGTAAATAGTTGAGTTGTAAACCCAATCGGCATGTTCTACCTTGAAAGGTTCAACCTCTTTGGGTTGCTGCTTGCACGATGCAATTGATAACGTTGCTGCAATTATAGCAACGTAAATCAGATTCCGGAACCTGAAAAAATGCTTTTTTCTCATGATTTATCTATTTTGTTGATATTAGTTTATCAGTTTTCACACGTTTGCGATTAAAAAATGCCCATAACCAGGGGCTTTTGCTAATATAGCTATATTTTTAAAGCATTAGTTTTATATTTTACAAAAAACTTGTAAATTGCTTGTATTATAAAAATTATCTAACCTAAAATCGAACAAAACGATGAAACTAAAAGTTGTTTATCAGGGGCGATACTCAAGAGCTGAGTTGCTTCTTCGTACATTTCTCGGATGGTTATACATTTATTTACCTCATGGTTTTTTACTGATTTTTGTTACGCTTTGGGCGCAAATTCTACAAATCATAGCTTTTTGGGCAATTCTCTTTACAGGTAAGTACCCCAAAAGTTTATTTGACTTTCAGGTTGGCCTAATGCGTTGGAATTTAAGGCTAAATGCCAGGATCTATAACATCTCGGATGGATACCCTGCATTTGGCATAAATGCAACCGATGAGTACACATCGCTTGAGGTTGAGTATCCTGAAAAGGTAAGCAGAGGCTTAATGCTAGTTCGATTCTTTTTTGGATGGTTGTATGTTTATATTCCCCATTTCTTTATCCTTGCTTTCCGTGGTTTCTTTGTTAACATTCTAGTTTTCTTTGCTTGGTTTGTGGTGCTATTTACAGGAAAATATCCTCAAGAATTTCACAACTGGGTTGTTGGACAGCTTAGATGGATGACCCGTGTAGGACTTTATATGAGCTATATGACCGACGAATATCCAGCCTTTACAGGCGATGAGCTACCTAACGAAAAATAAGAAAATTTTTCACTAATTTAGCACAGGCATCGTATTTAATACTTTGCCTGTTTTTTATGTACTAGTAAAATCTAAATGCCATGGAGTTTTATCCTATACCCCAACCCGATGAAGTAAGCGATATAGAAAAAGATGATGCAATGGGGGCATACTTTATGATGTTTGCCACAACAGGACTTGGTCTTCCACTCCCCATCATTAATCTTATTGCATCAATTATTTACTACTATTTAAACCGTTCTAAAGGTAGGTTTGTGCAGTTCCACTCTTTACAATCGCTTTACTCGCAAATACCAGTTACACTGCTAAACAGCGCACTTGTCATCTGGGCTATTATAAACCTTGTAAATGATACCCCATTCACAAACACCTTTTGGGGACTGGTTATCACGGCTGGTATCTTTAACATAATCTATTTCATATTCAGCATAATTGCTGCAGTAAAGGCTAAAAAGGGGCGTTTCTTCTACTTTCTCTTTTTTGGAAAACTTGCTTACATTCAGGCATACAAGAAAATGCCAACAAACGAAAATGTTAAAGTTAATTTGAATAAGCCACCTTTATAGAACCATACTGCATGAGAAAAGTATTTATTGAACTGATTATTCTGATTGCTGCTGGAGTGCTTTTATGGATAATTTTTTCCAAAACAGTTAGCATTCCAGAAAAACCTGCATTAATATCAGTTGAAAAAGAGATTGAGATTGGTAAAAGGATTAAAGAAGATTTACTCCAACTTAACGGTTTTACTACTATAAGTAACCGTAAAATAGATTCAATTTTTAAGAACCTTTCCGACACTTTAGAGCTATACCTTCCTGATAATCAGTTTAAATACAACTTCATAATAGTAGATTCTGATATCATAAACGCATTTGCTATTCCTGGAGGATATATTGCCATAACAAAAGGTCTGATAAATTATTGCAACACAAACGATGAGCTATTAGCAGTTATTGGGCACGAAATTGGTCATATTGAAAATCGACATGTTATAAACAGGTTGATTAGAGACCTTGGCATTTCTCTTCTTTTATCGAATGATAAATATGTTGGAAGCGAAGTTGCCAAAATGCTATTTACACAAAGCTTTAACAGAAAACAAGAAGAGCTAGCCGATTCATACTCTTGTACATTTTTAGAACGATTAGGTTTAGAACCCAGAACATTAGCTTCGTTCCTTCGAAGATTAATGGAGCAGGATGAAAACATATCCGATAACTTTGAAATCGTTTCATCACATCCAAGTATGACGAAAAGGATAAGAATGATACTTAATTACAAAGAGTCAAAAATTAAAAATTCCAAACACTTTAATTTTAACTTCTTGAAAATTATAAAACAAGAATTGAATAATGTGTAGTATAACTATTATTAGACCCAAGAACGAAAAGTATTATAGTGAAGGTAAACTTAAAATCACTATAGACGGTGAAACGGTTGGTAAGATTTACCAAGGTGAAAAGCTAACCCTTGAACTTTCTGGCAGTGAACACACCCTAAGGGCGACAACCGTTCTAAAAATGGGAAGCAGAACAATTACCCTTAAAGGGGATGAACAAAAAGAGATTGAAGTAAAAGTTAACCCAAACTTTAACTTTTCACCTCAAATGGCTATTACGCAGATACCATTATTTACTATTCTTTGGATGCGATTTGAAAACATTTGGATAAAATCATCACTCGCGTTAGTTGCAGGTTTTATCATTATCTTTTTTGTAAGAATGCTTTTAAAAGGAAGAACCGAAGCCATTCTGATTAAGGAGATAAACAAATAAATGCTATATAACGAAAAAAGCGAATAGTTCTTGGGTTTCAAACTATTCGCTTTATTTTTTATACTAAAGTTTTTTTTACTTGAGAGCCTCTTTCATTGTTTGGCCTATATTGGCAGGCGATTCAACTACATGAATTCCGCATTCACGCATAATCTTCATTTTAGCAGCAGCAGTATCATCGGCACCGCCAATTATAGCACCCGCATGCCCCATACGGCGACCTTTAGGTGCAGTTTGCCCTGCAATAAAACCAACTACAGGTTTAGTTCCATTCTCCTTAATCCAGCGAGCAGCATCGGTTTCCATGCTACCACCAATTTCGCCAATCATAACAATTCCGTGTGTATCGGGGTCGGCCATAAGTAGTTTAACGGCATCAAGGGTTGTAGTTCCAATAATGGGGTCGCCACCAATTCCTATACAGGTACTTTGACCCAGTCCTAGTTTGGTAAGCTGGTCAACAGCCTCATAGGTTAATGTACCAGAACGTGAAACCACGCCAATGTGACCCTTTTTGTGAATAAAACCTGGCATAATACCAACCTTAGCCTCCTCGGGTGTTATTACACCCGGGCAGTTTGGTCCTACCAACCGGGTTTCGGGGTAATCGGCAAGGTAATGTTTCACCTTAACCATATCGTTTGTGGGGATGCCCTCGGTAATGCAAACTATCACCTTAATACCTGCAGCAGCAGCCTCCATTATACCATCGGCAGCAAAAGCAGGCGGAACAAAAATAACCGAAACATCGGCACTTGTTTCCTTAACGGCTTCGGCAACGGTATTAAATACTGGCCTATCCAAATGGGTTTGTCCACCCTTTCCAGGTGTTACACCACCTACCACATTTGTGCCATACTCAATCATCTGCGATGCATGAAAAGTGCCCTCACCTCCGGTAAAGCCTTGAACTATTACACGTGAGTTTTTATTGACTAATACGCTCATATATCGATATTTGTTTAACTAAATACAAAATTAATACAACAATGATTCCGACTTCAAACCTACACTTTTTTATCAAAAATAGCAATAAAAAAATGTTTTGTAAAACATATTGAAAAAACTCGATTATTTAATTTGAATTTGTAACTTGTGTTGAAAATTGAACAACAAATTTGAATTTAACCAACTAAAAATAAAACCAATATGGGTAAGGTAAATATTAAACTCGAGCGTCTTGGCGAAATGTTCCCAGAAAGTTGGAACGAAGAACAACGTGCCAAAGGGAAAACACTATTTCTAAAACACCTAAGTGAGAATGCTCATCGCCACTATGGTGGTAAGATTCAAACCGTACCCAAAGCGCCAGTACCTGGATTTAACTGGTTTAACGTATGGTACACTCCTGGTGTGTCGAAGGTTTCAACAACCATAAGAGATAACAACGATGCTTCATTTGAGCTCACAAATAGGGGTAACCTAGTTGCTGTTGTAAGCGATTCTACTCGCGTATTAGGCGATGGCGACTGTACCCCTCCTGGTGGATTGGGAGTGATGGAAGGAAAAGCCTTTCTGATGAAATACCTAGGTGGAGTTGATGCTGTTGCTCTTTGTGTTGATAGTAAAGGTAAAGATGGGAAAAACGATCCCGATAAAATTATCGAGTTTGTGAAGATGTGCCAACACAGCTTTGGGGCTGTAAACCTTGAGGACATTTCTCAACCCAACTGCTACAAGGTTCTTGATGTTCTTAGGGAAGAATGCGTAATACCCGTTTGGCACGATGATGCCCAAGGCACTGCATGTGTTACACTAGCGGGCTTACTAAATGCATTAAAACTTACCCAAAAGAAGCTAAGCGATGTTCGTATTGTTTTTTATGGTGCAGGAGCATCAAACACAACCATAGCTCGCCTTATAATTGCCGATGGTGGCGACCCAAAGAAAATGGTAATGTTTGACTCAAAGGGAGCCCTTCATAAAAACAGAGAGGATATTAAAGCCGATTCCCGTTTTTACCGCAAATGGGAGATATGCGAGCAAACCAACCCCGACTGCATAGAGACCATGGAGGAGGCCATGAAAGGTGCCGACGTGCTGATATCTCTCTCAAAACCTGGTCCCGATACCATTAAACAAGAATGGATAAGGCTAATGGCTAGCAAAGCCATAGTTTTTACCTGTGCTAACCCCGTTCCTGAGATTTACCCTTATGCTGCAAAAGAAGCAGGTGCATATATTGTGGCAACAGGACGTGGCGATTTTCCTAACCAGGTTAACAACTCTCTAGGCTTCCCTGGAATACTAAAAGGTGCGCTTCTTGTAAGAGCATCAAAAATTACCGATAACATGGCCATAGCTGCGGCACACTCACTGGCAAACTACGCGGAAAAGCGAGGTATTGACCCCGATAATATTGTTCCAACCATGGACGAGGCTGATGTATTCCCCGTTGAGGCAGCCGATGTGGCAGTTCAGGCTGTAAAGGATGGCGTGGCTCGTAAACCTATGACCTGGGACGAAGCATACGAAATTGCCAAAAGGGACATTGAGTATTCTCGCACTATGGTTAAATCGCTCCATGAAAATGGCTTTATTACCGACCCACCAGCAGAGATGCTTGAAGAAGCCCTTGAATGGACCATTAAGCAGATTGAAGGAAAATAATGATGAAGGATAAAGGTTAAAGGATTAAGGGTAAAGGATTAAGGATTAAGGATAAAGGGTAAAGGATTTCTTGTCCTACATTGTTTAAATAAAGCAATTATCTATTCTTATTTGTTGGTATAAAAGAGATTATTTTATGATAGGATAATGTATTGCTAAACAGGTTCGGCTTTGTTTCAAATATTAGTTGGCATGGCCGAACCCTGTTTTGAAGGATGTAGCATCGGTTTGAAATTTTTTCGGCATAAATCATATGTGTTTCACACTTAGCATACAGGTTGAAAAACATCGACTTGAGAAGGTATTAAATGCCAAGTTCAGCGTTGATTATCGCTTTGAACCATTCTACTTTGTTTCTGCATTCGATTTTCCTACAATTCCAGTTTTATCCTCCCAAAAACCAGACATTTTTACGCCCATGACCTGGGGCTTGATACCACATTGGATTAAAAGCTCATATGAAGCACAATCAATTAAGAGCAAAACACTTAATGCTCGATTTGAAAGTATTCTTGAAAAGCCATCGTTCAAACATTCGGCTAAAAACAACCGGTGTATTATTCCTGCAACTGGATTTTTTGAGTGGCAGCATATTGGCAGTAAAAAGATTCCATGGTTTATAGCACCCCAAAAAGGCGAAATAATGCAACTTGCAGGAATTTATAGCACATGGACTAACCACGAAACAGGAGAAAATACAGATACATTTAGCATTATAACAGTCCCTGCAAACCCTTTGCTTGAGAAGATACACAATACCAAAAAAAGAATGCCTGCAATACTAAAACCAGAGCTAGCCAAAGCATGGCTTGATTCAAATTTAAAAACAAACAACTATTCAGAAATTTTAAAACCAATTGAACAGGAATACCTTAATGCCTACACCGTTTCACCAATTGTCTCAAATCCAAAAAATAACAGGAATACTCCCGATGTATTAAAGCCCTACTCCTACCCAGAACAGCAATCGCTATTTTGAACATCACCTCAATCAAATTGTTATTTTGGTGATTAAAACAAACAACATTTAAAAATATGATATTTCCTGAGCCTTTAATACATGGTAGACTAGTAAAACGTTACAAACGATTTTTAGCTGATATTATTCTTGATGACGGACAACAGGTTACAGCTCATTGCACAAACTCAGGATCAATGAAAAGTTGTTTGGAGGATAATGCCGAAGTCTACATAAGCCGCAGTCCCAACCCAAACCGTAAGCTCCCATATACCTGGGAGATGATAAAAATAAATGGCGATTGGGTTGGAATTAATACATCGCATCCAAATAAAATCGCCTTTGATATATTACAATCCCAATGGATAAAAGTGTTACCTGCATTTCAGCATCTCAAAAGAGAAGTAAAATACGACGATAGCCGTTTTGACGTTTATGGTGAGAGTAATGGCCAAAAGTGGTTTTTTGAAGTAAAAAACGTAACCTTAAAGGATGGCAATACTGCGCGATTCCCAGATGCAGTAACAACACGTGGACAAAAGCATCTTCAAACTCTTGTTAAGGCTAAATCAAACGGTTACCAAGTTGCAATGATTTACATAATTCAACGAACCGACGTTGAAGCATTTGCACCTGCATGGGACATCGATCCTGTATACTCAAACGAACTTGTAAAAGCAATTAATGCAGGGGTAAACATTTTCCCCATTCAGGTTAAGGTTACCCCTACAAGCATTGAACCAATAAAGATTTTACACCTAGATCTTTAAAATTCTTCATTAAACAACTTGTTTTTGGATGTGTCGCTTAAGACTTTTTTAATATCCTCGTCCATAAAAAATTGTTCATACTTTATTCGCTCTTTATAATGCTGCACTTCTTGTTTAGCCCTACTAAGCTGGTCACTATCGTTGGCATAAGTTAACGTTGCAATACTATCGTATTTACTAACAATTTCATCAGCTGAAATATAATCCTTTTGATTCAATTTACACTGCAACAATTTACTCAAGCAATCAAGCTCTTTCTTTTTGTTCAGCTCCATTGCCTTGAGGTAATTTTTTTCAGCTAAATCGTATTTACTTCTCATTTTGAATACATCACCTAAACTCTCGTAGAATGTTGCAATTAAATCGTTAGGTGGGTAAAGGTTTTTAATAGTCCTTTCCAAAATATTAACTGCTAAATCACTCTCCCCAATATTGGTTAAGGTTTTTGCATAAACAAAGTTTAGAAGGTAATCGGAGCTATCTAATGAATAGGCCTTTTTAAGAACACTTTCAGCATCAAAGAAATAACCTTGGGCATGTAATGCCATTCCATAATATTTAAGTGTAAAGAAGGAAGAATCACCTAAAGCTGTAATTTGAGTAAAGGTTTTTAATGAGCTGCTATAATTCTTCATGTCGGACTCTAGCTTGCCTTTAAGCATTAGTAATGGTAAATAGGTGGAATCTTTTTGATAGGTTTCAAGCACCATTTCGTAAACAATTGAAGCTGGCACGTTACTAATCGTTAGCATTCTATAGTATTTTGTTGCAACTTCAATATCGTTTGGATTTAGATTATTGGCATTATAATATGCAGTTGTTGCTTCAATGTTTAATTTCATCTTTTTATACTGATCACCTAATAGGTCCCAATACTTTGCATTGGTAGAATCTAGACCAACCAATGTTTTAAATTGTTGAAGGGCTTGATTATCATAAAGGCTTTTTTTGAGGAGTAATGCGTAATTCAACCTAAGCTGTTGATTTGTTGAATCAACCGAAAGAATCATCTTATACATTTCAATAGCCTTTGTTGGAATACCTGCATTCTCATAGCATCGTGCTAACCCCTTTAAGGCCCATAAACTATCAGCGCTATAAAGATTTTGATAACAGGTGATTGCGCTATCGTAAAGCTTTAGCCCTTCAAAAGCCATGGCTTTTAGCTGCAGAAGTTCTGTGTTCTGTTCCTGTTTATTGATTTGCTCTATTACCTCGGAATAACGGCCAAATGCAAAATTTGTTAGAATTTCGTTATTCGCTTGACCAAATAGTAATGTTGAAAAAATTACTAATAGGAAAAAAGTTGCTAATCGTTTCATTTTTAAATAATTTAGTTTTACAATTATTATTGTTACAATAAACGTGAATATAGTTAAATTTATTACTCCAACCATGAAACATTTTATATTTTTTTTAACTGGAATCGTGTTGCTATTTGGCAAATTAAGTGCACAAAATGCTAGATACGACTCGACTCTTGCTAAAAGACTTTCTGCCGACGATTATGGAATGCGGATATACACTTTTGTTCTGCTAAAATCTGGAAAAGTAAATAACCTTTCGAAAGAATTAACCGACAGCATTTTTCGCGGTCACATGGATAATATAAACCAGCTCGAAAAGGAAGGTCAACTTATTATTGCAGGACCGTTTGGAAAAAACGAATACGGTTATCGTGGACTCTTCGTAATTAACGAAACAGATATAAGTAAAGTAAAAGAGATGCTAAATGCCGATCCCGCGATTAGTTCTGGTGTACTCGATGCTGAAATAATTAACTGGTATGGTTCAGCAGCAATCCCAATTTACTTAGATTTTCACAGTAAGATATGGAAGGAAATGCCATAAGGAGATTTAAAAGTTATTCTTTAAGAGGCACTTAAAGGATATGTTTATTCTTTTTATTCGTTTTTTTACATATATATAAAACTTAACCTAACTTTAATTGTTTTAATGAAGCAAAAAGTTGAATGGTCAATGCTATAACTTTAATCATCGTAAAATGAAAAAAGCCATTATCTTATTAATGTTGGTATTGCTTTTCCACCTATCGGAATCACAGGTGTTACATACCGAGAGTTTTGCAGTTATACTTGATACAAGCAAAACGATAAAAGGAAGTTTTACTCCAGATTTCAAGTTTCAAAACCTTAAGAAAGATCTTCTTGAATTTGAAAACACAACCGATATCACATTTAAATTTAAAGGGAATGCTATTACTATAGCCAATAAGATAGAACTTTCTAAATATGGCAAAGAGACACTACTGAGTGGAGGTTTTCTATACATGGAATATCGAAGGATAATAGAAAAAAGGCGACTTGTTTTGGAACCTTATGCCCAAATGCATTGGTCCGATCCTCGTGGCCTGGAGTTGAAGTATGCTTCTGGTTTCAATTTTCGATACCGACTCTATTATAAAAACCTTATTGGAATGTACATTGGCTCAGGTCCTTTTTATGAGTTTGAACGATGGAATTACGATGGTGTTCCTGACGAGTTGTTACCACCAAATCCACAAAAGATTGAAAAACAAGATTTTAAGATAGGAAGTTATATTAGTTTCAAATGGAAAACTCCAATAAATTTAGATATTGACATTAGCCTTTACCATCAGAGTAAGCTAAATGAATTTTTCTATACACCTAGACTTGCTAGCAGCTCAAGTATAAAATATAATTTTACCGATCATTTAGGTCTTATAGTTCAATATCAAACTATATATGATTATGCACCTGTTGTTCCAATAGATAAACTTTTCAATGTGTTGTCAACTACTATTGAAGTTTCATTTTAATTAGAAAAAATTGCGTAAAATGAAAATTTATCATATAATTGCAATATGAATATGAACAAAAACATATGGTGGTGGCATAAATTAATCCGAACAAAAGGGGATTAGTTTGGCCATTGCTTTTATAATATTTAAGCCGTAGGAAATCCCCTACGGCTTTTGTTTTTTAAATATGCATTACTATGAAAGTTCTATTTAGGAAGTTTAATCAAAAATCGGTTTTTGCTCCATGGTGGTGGCGGGGGGTCCCCGCTGAAAACAGTAAGAATTTAGTCCGTACACCTTGCGGACATTTTCATCAATTTTAAAAAATCATTCAAATTATTTTTTCATCAACGTTTAAAAGTAAAAGTTAATACCATGGAAACCATAACAAACATAAGAGAACGCGAGATTGTCAGGCCAAACGAAAGCATGTTAAAGTATAATGGACGTTACGGAGAGTATGGTGGTGCATATATACCTGATGTTTTGGCAAAGCCATTGGAAAAACTTGCATCAGAGTTCGAAAAACTTGCTAGAACATCTACTTTCCAACATGAGTTAATCTACCTGTTAAAACAGTACGTTGGGAGGCCATCGCCACTGTATAGGGCAAGCCGACTATCGGAGTATATTGGTTCAACCATCTACCTGAAACGAGAGGACCTAAACCATACCGGAGCACATAAAATAAACAACACAATAGGTCAGGTCCTGGTTGCCAAGCATATGGGTGCTAAGGAGATAATAGCAGAAACTGGAGCCGGCCAGCATGGAGTAGCAACAGCCACTGCCGCAGCACTCATGGGAATACCTTGCAAGGTGTTTATGGGCGCTAAGGATGCCGAGCGTCAGGCGCTGAATGTAAGGCGAATGAAATTGCTGGGTGCCGAGGTTATCACCACAACCATGGGAACGGCAACGTTAAAGGACGCTGTTGATGCGGCATTAATGTACTATGTAGATCATCCCGATTCGTTTTACTTGCTAGGCTCACAGGTGGGACCACACCCCTACCCTAAAATGGTTGGATATTTTCAAAGCGTAATAGGAAACGAGGCTCGAGAACAAATCCTTGATCAGGAAGGACGCCTACCCAATTCAATATTTGCTTGCGCAGGAGGAGGCTCTAACGCCATAGGCCTATTCTCAGGATTTTTAGAAGATGCAGAGGTAGAGATTTTTGGAGCAGAAGGAGGAGGCTTAGGTAAGCCTGGTTATACCGCAGCAACGCTATCGTATGGAAAACCAGGAGTTTTCCAGGGGACTTACTCCTACTGCCTGGTCGATGAAAATGGCAACCCTTGTGAATCGCATTCAGTGGCTGCAGGATTAGATTACCCTGGCATTAGTCCACAGCACGCCTATCTTAAAGATACGGGGCGCGCTAAATACTTCCCTGTTTCCGATGATGAGGCTTTAAAAGCATTTGAGCTGCTATCGCAACTGGAAGGAATCATTCCTGCAATTGAATCGAGTCATGCGGTTGCACTCGCTGCCAAACTGCTTAAAAATAAAAAACAGCTTGCCATTGTTAACCTATCGGGTCGTGGCGACAAGGATGTTGAAAGAGAATTTTAGGTTGAGGATTGGAATAATTGCTGTTTTGGGGAGTGTCGGTATGGCACTCCCTCTTTATTTTTACTTGCTACAATTAATTTTTTGCACGAAATTTGAATTCATAAATCAATTCTTTCCGGGTGGTAATACGGATTACTAGTAAATAACTTATGTGTAAATAAAAATTAAAGCTTAATGATGAGAAAGATTATACTGGTTCTGCTGCTTCAACTTGGGCTTACAGTTTCAGCACAAGATGCTATTAAAGTTGAAAATGCCACAGGCAGGCAAATAATTGCAGGAAGTACAAGCGAGGAAGAAGCACGAGTTAAGGCAATCGCACAAGCCAAAGTCGATGCCCTTCGCAAGGCAGGAGTTGCCGAACATATCCAATCGTATGAAATGCTATATAAGAGCGAGGTTAACAATAAGTTTGACGAGGTATTCATGAGCGATATGCTTTCTGAAATAAGAGGAGCGGTAAGAAAATATGAGATAGTAAAAATTGATAAGGGCATTGACGAATTTCAAAACTTTTACGTAGAGGCAACCATTAAAGCCGAGGTAATTCTATACAACAAAGGCAAAGACCCTGCGTTCCAGGTTAGTATCGATGGAATTAAACAGGGATATCAGAGTGGTGAAAAAATGAAGTATTCGGTTACACCGACTCAAGATTGCTATCTCAACATTTTCAACCTTTACGAGAATAATGCCTCGCTTATTTACCCTAACCAGTATGAGAAAAGTAGATTGTTTAAGGCAGGTGAAACGGTAACTTTTCCGTTAAGCGACCTAATTGATGGTTATACCCTTGAAAAAAGTACTAGTGAACCTGAAAAGAACAAGCTCGTATTTGTTTTTACAAAAGAGGATATCCCATATATCAACTTCAAGCTGAATCAGGAAGGGGATCAAATCACCTCGTTTGAGGATATTTCGGCTTGGCTATTCAGCATATCGCCCGACAGAAGAGTAAACTATTTTGTTCAGTTTGTTATTTACTAGCTAGCTCAATAAACCAAAACGGTTTTACCCCATCACCCTTAGAGTTGGGATATTCTACCTTTATTTTTTCACCCAAATCAAACTTAACTGGTTTGGTAAAAATTGGGCCATCAAACACAAAGCTGTGAAATTCGCCATTTTCTCCACAGACATCAACATTATCTGGAAGGTTGGTGATAAACATTGAGGAGTAATGTTTCCCTACAAAAGAACTATCAAGCAATTCACCATCAACACAGGTTACAATAGATTTAAACTGGTTTGCCAAGAACTCCTTTGCAATGTCGGTCGATTTTGTTCCCCAAAGTGGAAAGATTGGCTTTAACCCTATTTTAGCCAGCTGTTTCTCTCTATATCTTTTAATATCTTCAAGAAAAATATCGCCAAACACAACACCTTCAACCCCGGATTCTTTCATGGAAACCATAAAATCGCCCATTATTCTCTCATAATCGTCCATGGTACAGTTATCGGGGAGTGTTATAACATGAAGAGGAATACCAATTGACTCCGCTTGCTTTTTAAGTAGTTTTAGCGAAACACCATGCATCGATATACGCTGAGTGGTTTGATTTATTGTTGTAACCAAACCAGCAACGTTCAAGCTATTGCCACTCAGGCATCGATATAAAGCAAGAGCGGAGTCTTTACCCCCGCTCCAGCTCATAATACATTTCATCTTACTCATTAGTTGAAAATTACACCATTAGGGCCAATACCAACTTCAACCTCTTTCTTAGGACCAGTAAAATCGCTTGCATATACTTTTAAAACGCCTGCTCCAGTGAAGCTAGGTGCTTCGAGGCAATAGATATCGCCATTGTTAGGATTTACATTAAATCCGTAGTACGAACCTAAAATTGAAGGTTGTTCAGGAATTGAGGTAGCATTAATTGAAATGCTAAAGATACCATTAAAACCGTATCCGCCTCCAAAGTAAATAGTTTGTTTATCAGGGCTAATATCAATATGCGAAGGATGCTTACTATCAAATAATGCGATAGTCTTTTCCACCTCTTTGGTATTAGGATTAATCACAACCAACGATGATGGTTTGCTTCCAACTATATTCCAGTTGGCATCATAAATGGTAGTACCAGAGCAAATTGCCCAAATCTTACCATTTGCATCGGTAACCATCTCTTTTGGACAAAAACCAACATATAGAGTATCCTCAACCTTATTAGTGCTTGGGTTGATTACAAAAATGGTGGAATCTGTTCCAAAACCACCGCTATTAGCAACCCAAATACGGCCAGCTGCGTAAATTATACCTTCGGCTCCTGAACCAACAGGTATAGAGTCTACTTTGGTTAAGGTAGATGTGTTATACACCATTACAGCCCCATTTTGTCCCCAACCATTCCATTGGGAAATATAGATATTATCATCGGCTACAGCAGCATAGCGAGGATTATTTAGGTTCTCAATTACACCTGCTTGCATAAAGTCGGCGCTATTAACCACTTCAACCTTGCCAGAATTGTTAACAACAAGGTAGATTTTACCCTTTGACTTAATCGCACTTTGTAAAACATCACCTAATGGGCGACTGTTAACGCTTTTAAAAACACCATTAACAGTTGAATCGGTGTTATAGCTTACCCAGCTAACCGATGCGTTTGAACTCCCAAAAGCACCCTCGTTTAAAACAAATGCACCTTTTTCAAACCTTCCTGGTTCCGAGTCGTCGTTATCGCACGACACCAATCCAAATGCTGAAAAAGCGAATAATGCAGCTAATAAAATTACGTTTCTTTTCATGATACTTAGTTTTTAATTGATTACTATCTAGTTGATTTTGATTGAATTTCGACATTAAGCCTAACAAAATAGTTCCTTAAAGGCATAGCATAGTTACGCATGAGCTGATATTGCTCATTCCACACATTATTAATGCCCACGCTAATGCTTGCCTTACTACCTGCTAATGAAAAGTTATATGCTAGTACAGCATCACCTAAATTATAGTATGGTAGCTTGTTCTGGTCATCGGTATAACGTTCCGATGCAAATGAATGCGTGTATAGAATGCTAAACCCATTATAAGACAACGAAAACGATCCCCCCACCCGATGACGCGGAACATATATCATAGGTTTTCCATCGTAATCGCCTATATCGTATACTTTTGAATTTGTATAGGTGTAACTTAAATCGGAAATCACTTTAATTCGTCGACTCCCAATATTAAACCTCAGAAAACCTTCAATCCCATTTGATTTTCCATGGTTAAAGTTATCGGGCTTCCAGCGCCCATTATCGTTAGCATCGGGAAGCCAAACAATCCAATCGTTTAGCTCTGTTATGTAATATGTAACCGATAAGGATAATCTTCCAGCAGGTAATGACACAATAAAATCAGCGCCTCCATCGGCATTCCAACCATGTTCAGGTTTTAAATCGGGGTTTCCAGATGCAAATGTAGTTGTAGCCCAGTACAAATCATTTAGTGTAGGCAGGCGATAGCTGGTTGCAGCCGATGCTTTTAGCCTCATCCATTTGAAAACCTCTAACTCAACCCCACCCGAGGCGACAACTGGAATAAAATCACCATCAACAAGCTCATCGCGAACTGATGTTGCAACGGTAACCCTGCTGTCAAAAAAACGGTTAACCATAGAAGCGTATGCAGAAATACGATTTCTAACAGCATTCTTGATATAGCTGTCTGATTTGGCCATATCGATTGTATGCCCAACACCCGCAACAATTTCGCTTTTTGAAAAGACCTCTTTCTTTAACTCAATCTCATTTATAAGCTGTTTACTTCTGTTATTGCTATAAATATTACTTGTAGAATCTTCGTACCTATTTTTGGCATTCACGTATGCATTCTTAAATCTGACAGAAAATTTGCTTAGCTCAGAAACGAGGTTCGATGAAAGAGCATAATTATTATCAACCTGATTAGCATGAGAGGCCTGATAGCTACTCATAAGTGTTTGCACATTCTTATCGTTACTAGTTAGCCAACCTGAAAAATTCCATAGACTATTTTGACCAATTCGAACCGATACATCGGCCATTAGTCCATGAAGTTTGGCTTGAGCATTAGATATTCGTTCGCGGGGATTTCCAAACTTATAGGTATTAATAAACTCAAAATCGTTATCGGCCCATGTTCCATTGTACTTTAGCGAGAGGGCTAAGTTTTGGGTTCCGTACTTTCCACTTGCAACTACACCTCGAGTATGGCCATCGCCATAAATAGTTCCTACTTCTATTCCATTAGGTTGTTGAAGCAAGCTCTTACTTTCCAGAATAACAATCCCAGAGATAGCGCCACTACCATAAATAGTGCCATTACCCCCGTGTTGCACCTTTATACTATTGAAAAGCATTGTTGGCAGTTGCGAAAGGTTGACACCTCCATTCATAGGACTTTGCAAGTTTATTCCATTCCACACTACTGCAGTATGAACCGAACTCCCCCCCCTCAGGGCAATGGATGATAGCCCACCAACCCCATAGGTACGAATACTAGCACCAGACGACTGAAGCAATTCGGAAAGGTTTCGACCTTCGAAGGTTTTAAGTTTCAGTGAGTCAACCTTAAAACTATTAGTACCAATAGTATGCGATTGCCTATAGGTAGAATATATAGCCACCTCATCAACCCTAATGGTATCGTCGATACTCATTTGGGCCTGAACGATAGCAGGGAATAAAATAGCTCCAACAATACAACCTTTTACAAAACGCATTGCTACAAATGATTAATTCATTTTTTAATCATTCGCAGCGCTCGGACTAAGGGAAAATAGAACGGAAAAATAGATGTTCTATTCTTCGCTTTTCACCCGAAAGCTACGAAAAAAACTATGCGTTTGGCAGGTCTTCTGGCTTGCTCAACCTTTTACAGCCTTCCCATCAGGCAAATCCTAACAGTGGCAGAGGGTGTAAAAGGCATTTCAATGAGCTTACAGCTGCGGGGACAGCCCCGGAATTGCACCGGGTTCCCTTTTAAGCCCTAATGGGCACCAAATCGCTGCAATATTAGCACTAAAAGTTGAGTTGTGCAAGAAAGGAAACCGTAAATTCAACAAGCAAATGCGACACAATTAAAGAACTCTGTTTTTGGAGTACTAAAATGCAAAGTCTTCCTTGGTCTTCTGTTTATTTTATGTTGTACCTGTTTCACAAAATCTGAATCAAAGGTATCAAAATTTGATTTTTTAGGGATGTACTGTCTTATTAATTTATTAGAGTACTCACTTAATCCCCTTTCCCAAGAAGAATATGGATGAGCGAAGTAAAAGTCAGCCTTCAATTTTTTCGCTATTTTTTCATGTCTGGCAAATTCGGAACCGTTATCACTGGTTATTGATTTTACGCTGTTCTTATAGGGCAGTAGCATTCTAATTACGGTATTAGCAAGTCCATCTGCATCTTTACCATCCTCCAATTTCCTTATTAAAATCATTGATGTTTTTCTTTCAACTAAAGTTACCATTGCTCCTTTATTATTCCTCCCAACAATTAGGTCAATCTCCCAATCACCAAAACGCTCCTTGTTGTTTATTACAGCAGGCCTATCGTCAATGGAAACCTTGTTTCTTATAACCACATGCTTCCCTCCAACAGGGCGATTGCGGTGTTTTAGCTTATGCCGCATATGCTTATGCAGCTCTCCTCCGGCCTGTTTATCTGCCCTTATGTACTGGTATATTCTTTCATGAGATACCATTTCAATTCCATTTCTATCACAATGTCCCTTTATTTGCTCTGGCGACCACTGCTCTTCTTTTATCCAATTGTCTATCTTTACTTGCATGCTTGTATCAAACCTGCGATTCTGACAGAAACGCTCTTTCCTCTCTTCCGCTAACTCGTTAGCAGAATCAGGATTATAAGCACCTCGCTTGCTACTATTGCGACTTATTTCACGATAAATAGTGCTCTTGTGAACTTTTAAAGCCCTGGCTATTTCACTTTTTGTTTTCCCGCAATCCAAATACGCTTTTAATGCGTATCTTTGCTCCAATGTCAAATGCTTCATCCGTATTTTTTTGGCGAAAACAAAGGTCGAACATTTGCATTAAGAGAGAAAATACTTTTTAGTTTTTCTCTCTTTCTTTAATTTAAATTCTTTTCTTGTCGTTGCCTATTGATAATCAGAATAACTTTCTAAACGCTTTGCTAAAAGTTATTTCCGATTATCAACAGGCCATCATCATCATCATTCAAGAAATTTTTCGCATTTACTAATTGAACTTTCAATAAAGGACTTAGTCCGGCGAAGACGGATAAAGATTCAAGATTTCAGATTTCAGATTCAAAATTTCAGATTTGTCCGGCAAAGACGGATAAAAGGCGTTAAACGTAAAACGTTAAGCGTTAAGCGAAAAAATTTGTTTATTTGAAGCATTTGCATTTTATTTTTAAACCACGGAGTTACACAGAGGAATGCACAGAGGCATACAAGAGGAAAAACAAATATGGTCACTTAAATCTTCTGGTTCATTCCGATTGTTTCCGAATCATTCCGACTCATTCATTCCTCTAACTTCATCTAACTTCCTTTAACTTCGTCAAATTCTTTAAGAAGAGGTGCTTCTACTATGGTCGGCATGACTACTGGTTCTTAGAACAATTATTCAAAATTGCGAAGCAGCTTTATAATACCTTTATTTGGTCTGGTTCTTTCGTGCATCGCAAATCACTTTTGACATGATAATTCTACCATTAGTTAGCCCCTACGGGGCTAAAAAATAGACACCTTTTTTTTACGAAACACCAAAAACTAAACACGGTTTTCTGTCTTGTCCTGTAAAGCTTTTCGTTTCACCCCTAAATTTGAATTGCTTGCTGAATCTACGGACACTATTTTTCTCCATAAATTTTGATTTTTTAAAAAACATTTCGTTTATTTGCAGGGAATAGAATCGCACATGAAAGCATTAGGTTATACCACACTTCATCATCATCACCATTCACATCATTGGCGAATGGCAGATGATCATTTGGTATAACCGAAAGTAAGAAGTAAATATACCACACCTATAAAAAGGGTCTGCCATTCGCAAGGCAGGCCCTTTCTGTTTTTTGTCAACTCACCAAATACATAATCGAAATGAATACAAAAATTACGCTGGCCATTCAAAAGAGTGGTCGACTAAATCAGGGAACTATAGAGCTGCTCAGCCGATGTGGAATCAAAGTTAGCAATGGAGGTAATCATCTTAAAGCGTTAGCCGAAGGTTTTCCAATGGAGGTGTTACTCCTGCGCGACGACGATATTCCACAATACGTTGCCGATGGAGTAGCCGATATAGGAATTCTTGGACTAAACGAAGTTTTGGAAAAGGGAAAGGATGTTGAGATAGTCCGCAAGCTTGGCTTTTCCCGATGTCGCCTATCGATAGCCGTACCTAGCGCAGTAAGCTACACCGGACGTGAGTGGCTGTCGGGAAAAAGAATAGCCACATCCTATCCCGAGATTCTACGCTCATTTCTAAAAGAGAATAGCCTAGATGCTGAAATTCACACCATCAGCGGTTCGGTGGAGATAACACCTGGAATTGGCATGGCCGATGCCATTTTTGAAATTGTTAGCAGTGGAGGCACCTTGCTAAGCAATAACCTAAAAGAGGTAGATGTGATTATGAAAAGCGAGGCCGTATTAATTGCCAACAAGAACCTCAATCAAACCAAAATTGAACTACTTAAAAAACTTGAGTTTCGCATTGAGGCTGTTCGTAAAGCGCAAAGAAACAAATATATCTTACTAAATGCACCAAAGAACAGGCTAAACGAGATTATTGGGTTAATCCCAGGTATGAAAAGTCCAACCATTCTTCCATTGGCCCAAGAGGGATGGTTCTCGCTGCACTCGGTGGTTAACGAGGATGATTTTTGGGAAGTTATCGGCAAGCTCAAAGATGCTGGTGCCGAAGGTATTCTTGTTGTTCCAATTGAAAAAATGGTCATTTAAACAGTTACTACCATGAGAATTATTATTGATGCACAAAATATAGACTACTTAGAGATATTAAAACGTCCTTGTGAACTCAATATTGGTTTAAGGGAACAGGTTTCTGCTATTATTTCAAAGGTTAAAGCCGATGGCGACAAAGCGCTCAAAGAGTTTACATCGAAGTTTGATAGAGTTGAACTTGATACGATAGAAGTAGATTTAAAAGCGCTTAATGACTCAAAAAAACATGTTGAAACCGAACTAGGATTAGCCATTGAGGTAGCAAGTAAAAACATTGAACAATTTCATGCTGCCCAGCGCATTCAGGAAATTGAGGTTAACACGATGCCGGGAGTTACCTGCAAGCTACTTTACCGGCCATTAAATCGTGTAGGGCTTTATATTCCTGGTGGCACTGCACCGCTAATATCTACAGCGCTTATGCTTGGCGTACCTGCAAGAGTTGCTGGTTGCAATGAGCTTATTGTCTGCACGCCCCCCCCAATTAATCCGGCTATACTATATGCCTGTAGCTTAATTAATGCAAGAGTTTTTTGCGTAGGTGGTGCACAAGCCATTGCAGCCATGGCATTTGGTACGGAAAGCATTCCCAGGGTTGATAAGATTTTTGGCCCTGGCAACAGCTTTGTAACCGAGGCCAAGATGCAAGTTGCAGCAATGGGCGTTCCAATTGATATACCTGCAGGCCCATCGGAGCTGTTAGTTGTTGCCGATGAATCAGCAAACCCAACTTTTATTGCAGCCGATTTGCTTTCGCAGGCCGAGCATGGTACCGATAGCCAGGTGGTGCTAATTAGCACTAGCCAAACGATAATTGATAACACTTTAAACGAATTAAAGTCACAGCTTACCAAGTTGCCCCGCAAGGAAATTGCTCAGGAATCGTTAAAAAATAGCGCTGCTATAAAGGTTGATTCCATTAAACGTGCCCTGGAAATAAGCAATGGCTATGCACCAGAACACTTAATACTGGCAGTAAATGACGCATCGAGGCACGTTGACCAAGTTATGAATGCCGGCTCGATATTTTTAGGTAGCTACACCCCCGAATCGGTTGGCGATTACGCAAGTGGAACCAACCATACCCTACCAACCAGCGGCTTTGCACGAAACTGGAGCGGAGTAAGTTTGAACTCATTTACCAAAACAATAACAGTTCAAGAGGTTGATAAAAAGGGAATTGCAAGCATCGGGCAAACCGTGATTGCACTTGCCGAAGCTGAACAGCTAAATGCTCACGCAAACGCAGTAAAGGTCAGACTAAATCAGCTTAAAAAGAATCAAAAATGATGACAATTGAAAACGTAACTTCACTGGTGAGGCCAAATATTGCATCACTTAAACCCTATTCATCGGCGCGAAGTGAATTCACAGGTGAAAACAAAATTCTTTTGGATGCAAATGAGAATCCGTTTGAGCTATGGGAAATGGAAAAGATTAATCGCTACCCCGACCCACTGCAAACAAATGTAAAACAAATAATTGCCCAAATTAAAGGGATAAAACCGGAGCAATTGTTTATTGGAAACGGAAGCGATGAAGCAGTTGACCTAATAATACGATGCTTTTGTGAACCTGCCTCAGATAGAATTGCAATATTTGAGCCTACCTATGGCATGTATTCGGTATGTGCAACAATTAATAATATTGGAGTTGAAAAATATCTTCTAAAAGATGATTTCTGTATTGATGCCGATTCTTTTCTAAACAGGGTAACAAAAGATGTTAAGGTAGTTTTTATTTGCAATCCGAATAATCCAACAGGAAACAGTCAAAAGTTTGGCGTAATAGAACAAATATTATCAGAAATCAATGGGCTGGTTGTTGTTGATGAAGCATATATTGATTTTTGTTCGGATAAATCGGTGGTTAGTTTAGTTAATCGATATCCTAACCTAATAGTGCTTCAAACCTTTTCCAAGGCCTGGGGACTTGCAGGTGCAAGAATAGGCTTGGCCATTGCCAATAGGCAAATTATAAGTATTCTGAACAGGGTGAAATTCCCTTACAATATTGGTAAACCATCCTTGCAGATACTTAAGAATTCCCTTTCGAATAAAGCGTTAATGGAAAAATTTATCGCACAGATAACCGGTGAAAGACAAAACCTCTACGAACAGCTAAAGCAGTTCTCTTTTATTACAATGGTTTACCCATCCGAAGCCAATTTTCTCCTTGTAAAAACAACCAATGCCCAAAAAATCTACACATATCTGCTTGACAAAAACATTGTTGTTCGGAATCGTAGCCATGAACCGCTGTGTAGCAACTGCTTAAGAATAACCGTGGGCACACCTGCCGAAAACCAAATACTAATTGAAACCTTAAAAAAGCTAAACCTATGAAGCCAATTCTTTTTATCGACCGTGATGGGACATTAATAAAAGAACCCAACGACCAGCAGGTTGATAGTTTTGACAAACTCGAATTCATGCCCGGTGTATTTACCTGGCTTGGCAAGGTTTGTAGAGAACTTAACTTCTACCTTGTTATGGTCACCAACCAGGATGGGCTTGGCACAAAAAGTTTTCCAGAGTCGGACTTTTGGGGACCACATAACATCTTACTTAAAGCGTTAAAAGCCGAAGGTATTACATTCGACGAAATACTAATTGACCGCTCGCTACCCGGTGAAAACAAACCAACCCGTAAGCCTGGAACAGGACTTGTCAAACATCTTCTTATACCCGATTTTGACATACAAAACTCTTTTGTGATTGGCGACCGTGAAACCGATGAGCGTTTTGCCCAAAACATCGGTTGCAAAGCTATTAGATTTGGCAGCAAATCTGCATTTGAGCAAAACCTTTCTGCCAGCAATTGGGAACAGGTATTCTATCTACTTAAACCTAAAAGAGTTGCCCGCCTAGCTCGCAAAACTACCGAAACCGATATTGCAATTAGTATCAGTTTAGACGGTGATGGAATATTTAGAATTGATACTGGAATCCACTTCTTTAACCACATGCTTGAGCAGCTCTCAAAGCATTCGGGCATCGATATGGATATTACGTGTAAAGGCGACCTTAATGTCGACGAGCATCACACTATTGAAGATGTTGGCATTGCGCTTGGCGAAGCGCTAAAATTGGCTATAGGCGATAAAAAAGGGATAAATCGCTATGGATTTGACATACCTATGGACGAGAGCCTTGCAAGAGTGGCCATCGATTTTAGTGGAAGACCATATCTTGTTTTTAATGGCGATTTTAAACGAGAGTACCTTGGTGGTATGCCCACCGAAATGATAAAGCATTTTTTCCACTCACTGGCCTATAGCGGAGGATTAACCATAAATATCGAATTTAATGGAGAGAACGACCACCATAAGACCGAAGCCATATTTAAAGCCTTTGCTAGAAGTCTTAAACAAGCCATTTGCCAGGATGGAAATAATCTACCATCTACTAAAGGCAAACTTTAAAAGATTAAAATGATGAGTAGGCTAAATATTGGAATAATACAGTATGGAGCAGGGAACCAAGCTTCTATACGAAATGCACTTGATAAATTTGGTGTAAATGCCTTTCCTGTAAGCACAAAAGAGGAGCTAAACAAGGCCGACAAGCTAATAATTCCAGGAGTTGGGCATGCAAAAAAGGCCATGCAACAACTAAACTCATTGGGATTAACCGAAGCAATCATTCAAACTGATATTCCACTGTTAGGCATTTGCCTTGGTATGCAACTACTTGGCAGATTTAGTGCCGAAGGAAGCACCAGCTGCCTGAATATATGCGATTATGAAACGCACAAATTCGGCATTAAGCTAAAAATCCCACACATGGGATGGAATATGGTAAAACTAGCAGACGCCCCACTCTTTTACAAGCTTGGGGAAAGTGAATGGTTTTACTATGTGCATAGCTACTATGTTCCTAAAAGCGCTAATACCATTGCAACTTCAAACTACGAAATTGACTTTATAGCAGCGGTAAGGCAAAATAACTTTTGGGGCGTTCAGTTTCACCCCGAAAAAAGTGGAGAAAAAGGATTACAAATCATTAAGAACTTTATTGAGCTATGCTAGCAGTACCAGCCATAGATATTATCGATGGGAAATGTGTTAGGCTTTACCAAGGTAACTTTTTAAGTGCAAAAAGCTACGGCACAAACCCACTTGAGCAAGCTAAGGCGTTTGAAGATAATGGGTTTACAAATCTTCACCTTATCGACCTTGATGGAGCAAAGGAAGGTGTTCCAAAAAACCTTAAAACACTTGAGAAAATTGCAAAATCAACAAATATCAAAATTGACTTTGGTGGCGGATTAAGAAGCACGGAAAGCATCAATAGCGCAATTAGTGCTGGTGCATGGAAGGTGAACCTTGGAACTATCCTAACATCAATGAATGTTGATATAAATATCGACAGCATAAAAGAGAAAGTCATAGCAGCTATTGATTGTGAGAATAACATGGTGAAGTCCAATGGATGGCAAAACCAAACATCTATAAAGATTGATGATTTAATTGCCCAACTGGTAAACGATGGCTTTAGCCATTTCACGGTTACTGATATTAGTCGTGATGGAACACTAACCGCACCTTCATTCTACCTGTATGAACGCCTTAGAAGACTCTACCCTAATGTTGCCCTATGGGCAAGCGGTGGAGTAAGTTCAATTACCGATTTGAAAAACCTTAAAAGGTTAGGTGTTGATGGTGCCATTATAGGCAAGGCCATTTACGAAAAAAGAATTAACCCTAAAGAATTATTGAAATGCTTGCAAAACGAATAATACCATGCCTTGATGTAAAAGACGGGCGCACAGTCAAGGGGATAAACTTTAGCAATTTGACAGATGCCGGCGACCCTGTTGAACTTGCAAAAAGGTATTACAACGAAAGCGCCGATGAGTTGGTCCTGCTCGATATCTCGGCAACGCTTGAAGGACGTGAAACTTTTGTTGATACCATTATAAACGTTGCAAAAGCAATTGCCATACCCTTTACTGTAGGAGGGGGCATTAGCAGCGTTCAACAGGCAGAAAGGTTGTTAAAAGCAGGAGCCGACAAAGTATCAATTAATACGGCTGCTATCCAAAATCCAAGGCTAATAGGAGAACTTGCCGAGCGATTTGGCTCACAGTGCGTTGTGGTAGCCATCGACACCAAGCTAACCGCAAAAGGTTGGGAAGTTGTTACTCACGCTGGAACTCAACAAACGGGGATAATGGCAGATAAATGGGCAAAAACATGCGAAATGCTTGGCGCTGGAGAAATACTACTCACCTCATTCACTTCCGATGGCACCCAACAAGGCTTTGCCATTGATATAACAAGGGAAATATCACAAACAGTTAACATTCCTGTTATCGCATCTGGTGGTGCTGGTATGCTTGACCACTTTGCTGAGGTTTTTATTAAAGGCAAAGCCGATGCTGCTTTGGCAGCTGGTATTTTTCACTACGGAATGCTTACTGTTAAACAGGTTAAAGAATACTTACTGAAGCAAAATATTAATGTTAGAAACTAAAATAAATCATTATGACAACACTAAACTTTGACAAGTTAAATGGATTAATTCCAGCAATTATTCAAGACGCAGCAACAAACCGAGTGTTAATGCTTGGTTTCATGAACCGCGAGGCACTTGAAGTAACAAGAAAAACTGGATTGGCAACCTTTTACAGCCGAACACGAAGGCAGATTTGGACAAAAGGCGAGACATCGGGCAACTACCTTAAAGTAGCAGCAATAATTCCCGATTGCGATGGCGACACCTTACTGGTTAAAGTAAATCCGCAAGGGCCTGTTTGCCACACTGGAAACGACACCTGCTTTAACGAGATAAACCGAAACTCATTAGGCTTTATTGAATATCTGGAGAGTGTTATTGAATCGCGAAAGGACGAGCAGCCCGATAGTAGCTATACCGCAAAGCTATTTTCTGCAGGAAACAAAAGAATAGCCAAGAAAATTGGTGAAGAGGCCGTTGAGCTGGCTTTAGAATCAGAAACAGGTTCAAACGAAAGGTTACTAGACGAAACCGCCGACCTGATTTACCACGCCTTAGTATTACTTGCAAGCCGAAACCTCAAGTTTGAAAATGTTATTGATGTTCTCAAAAACAGACATGCTGATAGTAAAGCATCCAACGAACAGATAGACAATTTCAAACGAGGTGAAAAGCAATGGGGAAAGTAAAAATTCGTCGATATATTTTAATTTTTAAAAGTAATGATTAATTTTGCGCTTCGAAAAACGAAGCCGGTCCGGTAGCTCAGTTGGATAGAGCAACAGCCTTCTAAGCTGTGGGTCGTGGGTTCGAATCCCGCCCGGATCACTTAAAAGAACTAATCAATCGAAAAGGTCAATTCTTATAGGATTGGCCTTTATTTTTTGTTTAAATATTAGGGCGGGATCATGAGCCAAAAGCGAACTAATCATTTACAACCAATCCCAAACAATAAAATCATCTTAAAACCTAAACGCCAAATTACATTTAACACAATTAAATAAACAGTATAATGCTATTATTCAATAACTTAAAAAATATATTTAAAATAAATCTAAATTAATAGTGCTAAATCCAAATATTATGCGTTACTTGCACTCGAATTAAAAATCACAATAATGAACAAAGGAACAGTAAAATTCTTTAACGAATCAAAAGGTTTTGGTTTTATTAAAGATTCAGAAACAAGTGAAGAGTATTTTGTACACGCAACAGGTTTAAAAGATCAAATTACAGAAGACGATGAGGTTACTTTCAACCTTGAACAAGGAAGAAAAGGCTTAAATGCAGTAGACGTAAAATTGGTTTAACACAACCCATATACTTGTTAGAATCCCGGATTTTCCGGGATTTTTTTTTACATCAATTTCAACATTCAAATAGTATCTTTGTTTTACTGAAAACTTTACTGTAATGAAAATCCCACAAATCGTAATATTCTTATCCGTTGTCTTAGGTGTTTACACGTTGGTAAATGTCTTTTTATACTACCAGACACGCCCATTATTTAACCTTACCACAATTGGTTCATTGATTAAGCTGCTTTTTTGGATAGCTGTAATTGCATACCCACTTGGCAGAACATTAGAATCCGTAATTGGTGGACAAATCCCCACTCTACTTGTCAAGTTAGGTTCAATTTGGCTTGCCTTTATGCTATATTTAACCTTGCTATTCTTGCTTTTCCAGATTCTTTCGCCAGTGGCAAATTATATGTTCCATATCGATTTTAAAGGTAATACGCATATTCGTCAAATCTCAACAGGAATAGTATATATTGCCTCAATCCTTATTTTTGTTGCAGGATATATTAACGCAATAAGTCCCAAAATAGCTGAGCTAAAAATAGATACACATAAACCATTACCCAACAACAAGCTTACCATTGTAATGGCATCGGACATTCATCTGGGAACCATTATAGGCAAAAAGGATTTAGGTAAACTTGTTCAAAGAATAAATATCCAAAATCCAGATTTAGTATTATTTGCAGGTGATATATTTGATGAGGACATTGCACCAGTAGTAAACGGCCAGATGGGCAAACTATTTGAGGAGATAAAGTCGAAATACGGCGTTTATGCTGTTACAGGAAACCACGAGTTTTTCAGAAACTACCAGGCAAAAATGGATTACCTTAACGAACACGGTGTAAATGTTCTTTGCGATACTGCAATAGTTGTAGGTAATGTTAACATCATCGGACGGTATGACCGCCAGAGCAATTTTGCGTTAGGGCAAAAAAGAAAGCCGCTGGCTGAACTGGCCAAAAATATTGATAAAAATCATTTTACCGTTGTTCTAGACCACCAACCCTTTAACCTAAATGAAGCGGTAGAGATAGGAGCCGATTTGCAACTATCGGGACATACACACCACGGACAGATGTGGCCTTTTAATTACATCACTAAGGCGATTTACGAGGTTAGCATGGGATATAAGAAAATTAAGGATACCCACTTTTACGTATCGCCCGGCTACGGAACCTGGGGACCAAGAGTAAGACTAGGAAACAGACCTGAGGTGGTGGTGATTAGGATAAAACAGGATAAAGGATAAAGGATAAAGCTCAAAGGATAAAGGACTTAGTCCGGCGAAGACGGATAAAGGTTAAAGGATGAGCCATCCAAAATAAAGTCTACATAAAAACGTAGATAAAATTAAACCAATTGCTTATCACCCAGCACCTTCTACGGCACGGCTTGCCAACCCGAGCGAAGTCGAGGCATCTCTTCTTGAAGAATCTGATGAAGTTAAAGGAAGTTAGAGGAATGAATGAATCTGAATGAATCGGAATGAATCGGAAATATTCGGAAGGAGTCGGAAGAACCGTGTTTGGTATTTAGTTTTAGGTGTTTAGAAAAGTGTGCTCAGAATCAACCAATTAATAAAGAATGAAAATTCAGCCCCGTAGGGGCGAACTATAGGTAGAATTAACAAGAATTAACAAGTCCCATAGAGTTTTGCGATGCACGGAAGAACCACACCAAAGAGCGAATATGAAACGTTGCATCGCAATTTCAAGTAATGCCCCCAAGAACCAGTTTGTCATGCCGTGCGTAGTCGAGGCAACTCTTCTTGAAGAATTTGACGAAGTTAAAGGAAGTTAGATGAAGTTAGAGGAATTTAAAAGAATGACACTGTATTTTGAACAGCCCCTGAACAGACCCTTTTTGAACAAACCCTATTTTGAACAGACCACAACCTTGGCTCAACTGGGTATTGGTCAAATTTTGAATTTTGAATTTTGAACTTTGAATCCGAATTTCGTCTTCCACAGTTGGGCCGAGGTTATAAAAAGAAATAGACGAATGGAGTTTGGTGGCGGTTGTACCGCAGTCAGACTATCAAATGCAGGCTCAGCATTCAAGGATATATTGGGCTTAGGCTAAAGCCTAAGCCCAACAAACGGCAACAAAGCGAGTTTTTATAAGTTACCCTTGTTTGCGCATTCTATGATAAAAAGCAAGGAAAAAATAACTACCATTATTATTCCTTTATTTTTCTCAATGTAACATATATCATTGGATTACCATGGTGTACTGCGTGCCTTTTAGGATAGTTTTCCCAATATATAGTATCTCTTCGCCAACCATTCTTATCATAAAACCATTTATAAAATTTATTTGTTTCCTCCCATGCGTCGCCAATTTTAATACTGTTAATATCTTCTCGAAGGGTCAATGTACCAAGTTTCTTAGCTTGGTAGTCGGGCTTGTAGTTTACAGGTAGTTCAAGTACAACAAACAATCCATTACTAGGCATGGGTAATTTATATTCATAAAGGTTAATTTTTAAGTAATCATCACCTTTATAACCTTTATTTGCCTCAAATAAAATTGGTCCTAATAATCTTAAAGAATCGTTGGGTTTCAAAAATTCCTTTTCACCAGCATAAAGCGAAAAAAGAAATGGAGATGCAGGGTTGCCTTTATTTACAATATATATGCATAATTGATTTATAACAAACTGCTCATTAGGTTTTTTATTTGGAATATATAAACCGAGTTTTCCATATATAGAATTATAGTAATCTTTTCTTGGCTTTTTTTTATAAATTCCCATCTTTTCGAATTTAATCCTTTTGGGGGATTTAATTGTAACTCCTTCAATACTAAATTGTTTGCTCTTAAGTGGGATACTAATAATATCTTGAGGTAACATCGACAAATCAATTTCTTTATCAATGTATGACATATGCTTTAATAAAACCTTTGAATGGTATAATTTTTTTGTTGGCTTAAATAAGCCATTGGCATCTGTCTGTCCTACAACCGCACCATTCAACAATACAAAGCAATCTGAAATTGGTTCAGTAGTTGCTTCATCAAATACTCTAAGGATTAACTCCTTGGGGGTATTTACATAAATTGGCGATTGCCAAAGAAATGCTAAAAGAATTAAATGCAATAAATACATAAAATTTTGTAAAATACATACAGGCAAATAATGCCTGTATGTTATCAATTCTGACTAATTAATCTAATCTTGTTTCAGTGGTCTCATAAAAACCAAACCATGAACATCTTTGTTTCACAGTATGAGAGACCCCATTTTCATCGACAAATTCACCTGCATAATGCCAATGATTGAATCTCAAAATACGATCTCCACCTTTAAAATTGTTCAAATCATTTTCTAGCATAGACATTGACTCAAATTTATCTATTTTCTTCATATCGTTGTGTTGTTAATCGTAAAGTTCTTTATATTTATCTGTGGGGTTACCCCAAATATTATAATATTGATACCTGATGATACTTGTGCCTTCGCTTGCACCTTCAAGTTTCACATATCCAACTTTTATAACACGCCAACCCCATCCTCCTTCAATTGATTTCATTTCATCGGAAGTAAGTTGACAAAACTTCTTATCATCTAAACTTTCCATATTATTATATTTTTCCTACTCATAGGGAACACCCCAGGCTTTTCAGTTACCGCCCACCACTCCATCCTGCGCAGTTTATTTTAATGGATTGGTTAATACAAAGTAAACCGACAGGTCGGCAACCACACTTTCGACCTGTAAATATTTTATGTTTTATAGCATATTTATGGGGGGGGTAAGTTTGGCGTGTCGGTATTTTGTGTTTTGGATTCGTCCTCAATAAAACAAAGAACTAGCCTGCCGGGGCGGGAGAACTTCCAAGTACGGAGCGTAGGATTGTACTCCAAGGGTACTTTTATGCTCTCGAGCTGTTCAAAATAGTTGCGCACGGTGCGTTCGCTCACTCCAAGCTTATCGGCAATTTCGGGTGCAGTTCCTGCGTTGCCGCTTCGTAAAAGAAAATCGAGATACTCGATAAGTCGTTTTGATTCAATAATATTCATTTCAACTAAACATAAAATTAATGAGAGTGGTCTGGCCCCCTATAAATCGAAGTTTTGTATAGATAGTTAAACAAATATATTATATTTCGTTTACAATTAAAGTAGCAAAGGGCAACATTAATTCAACAAGCAAATGCGACACAATTAAAGAACTCTGTTTTTGGAGTACTAAAATGCAAAGTCTTCCTTGGTTTTCTGTTTATCCGTCTTTGCCGGAAAATTCTGAAATCTGACCCGTCCTAAATAATGTCTACATAAAAATGTAGATATGAATAAGAATAATTACGTAACAAAACGCTACAGCGAGAGTTTTAAATTAAAAATTTTAAGCGAACTTAGCACGGGTAAGTACTCAAAGCATGATCTTACCCAGCAGTACGGAATTTATGTTCCAACTATTAACCGATGGATTAAGAAATACAACAGGGTAGACCTTATGAACAAGCGAGTTTTAGTGCAAGAGCCAGATGAGGTCAGCAAGCTGCAGGCCTTGCAGAAGGAGATGGAGCCTCTCAAGAAGCTTCTGCTTAAGATGAACCTTGAGTTCCAGGTAAAGAACTGCTTTCGCATCAGCATGACACAGGAAAACCATTGCTACAAGAATGCTGTGGCCGAAAGGGTAAACGGTATCCTTAAGAATGAGTGTGTTGCCTAATTTTTTTTACCCTTTAGACTTATTTTAGGACTAGACACTCCATAGTTTAAAAAATCTTAAACATAGGAATTGATACGCTTTGTAAAACGATTTGAAGTTTGGAATTATCTATATTAGTATATTCGAACCTAACAAAACCAAACCTAGGATTAAAATAACTCGTAAGTTTTGTTTTCCCCAACACACTTACAGCCTCACTATCAACAATAAAGCAATCCAAATTTCCAAAATTAGTTTTAATTGTCTTTTTCCCAACTATTTTGTACTTATACTTAAATTCAACGATTCCTTTCCATTGCTTCCAGCGTTTATCGCCCCACCCTTCACTTATTTTAAGTTTCCAATTCCAAGAATGGCCTATTTCTAAAGGATACTTAATATACGGGTATGGGTTTAATTCTAAAATTTGAAACAAATACTCCCTCGGAGGATGAAACCATAAATTTTACAATTCTCAATCAGCCCTGTCATGGCATCATTTAGTATTATCGGGATATCTATACAATATCCCGGTTTGATAAAAACAGGGTCGTTGAAATTCATATTTTCTTTAGATATTTCAAGTTGAAACCCTTTAACCAGATTTTTTTTACATGTATTTACATCGATAAAATCCCAAGAACCATCTTTATTAACATAGAAGAATAACTCTTTACCATTTTTATCAAAGAATTTATAGCTAAATGTTAAAACACTTCCGCGTTTATAAATATTATTACGCTCTAGTTCAGGTTTTTCAATTATATTCCCATACAAATACCCATCAAGTAAAAGCAAATTATTTTCATTTGTTATTACTTGAGCCGCAATATAAAGACGTAAAAACAAAAAGGTTACAAACAGTGTTAGTTTATTCATAATTAAACTTTTAGTACTTATTATCACATTAAAAAAAACGAGCCAACTGCTTTGAAGATGGTGTGTTTATTTAATAAAACATATTATGCTACATCCAACCTTCACAAATTTCAATTTTAGAATTATCATCAGTAATCACAATATGGTCTCCATTTTGGTATACATATGTATTCCTATATTTTGCTGTCAAACCAATTTGACCTCCAACTACTTTCGACATCTGTTCCTTGTCAATTTGTTCATTCTTGAACATATTGTCTTCTAAACTCTCAAATTTTGAATTCATTTTATTAATTGTTAAGACCCTACTCATAGGGAGCACCCCAGGCCTTTCGGTTACCGCCCACCAATCCATCCTGCGCAGTTTATTTTAATGGATTGGTTAATACAAAGTAAACCGGCAGGTCGGCAACCACACTTCCGACCTGTAAATAATTTTATGTTTTATAGCATATTTATGGGGGGGGTGAAAGTTTGGCGTGTCGGTATTTTGGGTGTTGGATTCGTCCTCAATAAAGCATAGAACTAGCCTGCCGGGGCGGGAGAACTTCCAAGTACGGTACGTAGGATTGTACTCCACGGGTACTTTTATGTTCTCGAGCTGTTCAAAATAGCTTCGCACGGTGCGTTCGCTCACTCCAAGCTTATCGGCAATTTCGGGTGCAGTTCCTGCGTTGCCGCGTCGTAAAAGAAAATCGAGATACTCGATAAGTCGTTTTGATTCAATAATATTCATTTCAACTAAACATAAAATTAATGAGAGTGGTCTGGCCCCCTATAAATCGAAGTTTTGTATAGATAGTTAAACAAATATATTACATTTCGTTTACACATGCAATAGTAAAGGACAACATAAATTCAACAAGCAAATGCGACACAATTAAAGAACTCTGTTTTTGGAGTACTAAAATGCAAAGTCTTCCTTGGTTTTCTGTTTATCCGTCTTCGCCAGAAAATTCTGAAAACTTTAACCTTTATCCTTTATCCTTTATCCTTTATCCTTTATCCCTTATCCCTTATCCTTCCTTAGTTTAAAATTTGTTCATAAAAACTTTTCGTTTTGCTTGAATTTCAAAACAGTAAACCAATAAATTTGTTTTAAAAAAGAACAACAAGGTTTTGCTTAAACTAATATTACAATCTTGCATCAAAGAATAATAAATCGATTTTCTCAAATTCACAAGGCATCAAGGCGATAACCATGAGCAGCAGTAAAGAGTACCAGTCGCTAAAGGATAAATACCAAGCATTAGAACAAGAGTATCAGAAGCTCCAAGATAGGTATAATCAGCTTTTAAAAGACAAATTTGCAGAGGCAACCCACGATTCAATTTTCAGGGAGGTGGTTGAGTCATCCCCGATCGGCCTAATTCTGGCCAACCAAGATGGTATAATTACCTATTCAAATAAGATTGCACCTCAACTTTTAGGGAAAGAATACGGAGAGAGTCTTATTGGTCAAGATATCAATAGTTTGATTTCTACAGACATAAGAACAGGTGAAAAGTTTGATTTTGAACAGGTAAAAGAGCAAAACCTATTTAAAACCACCCAAAAATTTGCTACCCCGGAAAATGAATCTATTGTTGAAATTGCAATTCGCTCCATCAGCCCCAACCTAAAAGTATGTTTCCTTAAAAATATTACAGAGTCATATAAGACCGAGAGTGAGCTATTCCAGAGTGAAGAGAAATTTCGTTTAGCCTTTAAGCATAGCCCTGATGCTGTAAATATTAATCGAATAGATGGACTTTATGTAGACATAAATGATGGTTTTACTCAGCTAACCGGGTACACTCGCGACGATGTAATTGGTAAGCTATCGTCGGAGATTGGAATTTGGCAAATTCCTGCCGACCGTGAAAAGCTGGTTGATGAGCTTAAGCAGAAGGGATTTGTTAGAAACCTTGAATCCCAGTTTCTGTGCAAAGATGGTTCCATAAAAATAGGATTAATGTCAGCGGCAATTATTAATATTAACGGCATTCCTCATATTCTTTCAATCACTCGCGATATTACGGAAATTAAAGCTGCAGAATACCAGCTAAAGAAAAGCGAATCACGTTTTAGAACCATGATTGAGCAATCGGCCGAAGGTATAACATTTACCAACGAGGCCGGGATTGTTGTCACATGGAATCGTTGCATGGAAGAAATTACCGGAATTTCTGCTCACGAAGTTCTGGGGCAATACATTTGGGATGTACAATTCCGTGTAGAAAACAAAACCGATAAAAATTCCGAAGAGTACATAAAGCTCAAAACAAACCTTTTACACGCCCTTAGAACGGGAACCCTCTCCTATGCAAAAAATCTGATGGAACGTATATTCACCGATTCTAATGGAAACACAAAAATTATACAGGGTTCGGTTTTCCCGATAAAAACCGGTAAGGGATATATACTTGCTTCCATTGCACGTGACATTACCGAGAAAAAGAAAACGGAAGAAAAGATTAGGAAATCCGAGGCAAATCTTAAAGCACTAATTGACAACCGGGATGACCACATATGGTCGCTTGACAGGAACTACCGCTATATTGCCTTTAATAAAGCTTGGGCCGAGATGTTCAAGTTGTACTATAAACAGGAACTCAAACAGGGAATGAATGCATTAGATTTCCTTGAAGGGAGCGATAAAGAATTTTGGATTGAAAAGTGTGAGAGAGCCTTTAAAGGTGAAAAGGTAAAGTTCACAAGAGCATATAAGCTGTGGGATGGAACCCACTACTATCAGGTATCGTTGAATCCTATAGCTGTTGAAAATTCAATCACCGGAGTATCAATAATAAGTGTCGATATAACAGAGCAAGTTACAAGCACCCAGCGCTATAAAACCCTGTTTGAACATGCCCCTGTGCCACTTTGGGAAGAGGATTTTTCTGATGTTAAAAAGCTCCTTTCCTCACTCAAAGATGAGGGTGTTGATGATTTTGAAACCTATCTTGAACAACATCCCGAGGTAGTAAACAGGTGTGTCGAAATGGTCAAAATTCTGGACATCAACGATAGTGTTCTCATTCTACACGAGGCGGAAACAAAGGAGGAAATACTTGAAAGTTTAAATAAGATTTTCAACTGCGACTCTCTGAAAGCATTTAAGAACGAGTTACTTGCAATAGCTAACAATAAAACCGAATCGTTCTTTGAGGCAAAAGTTAAAACGCTAAAGGGCAATGAGCGTTACATTATTTTGCATTGGAACGTAGTACCCGGTTACGAGGAAACCCTTGAGCGGGTTTATATTTCCACGCTCGATATCACCCAAATGAAAAAATCAGAGGAAGCCATTAGAGAGAGCGAAAACAGGTATCGTACCCTCTTCGAACAATCGTCGGATGCTATTTTTCTGGTTGATCTGGATAGTAAAGTGATAGACTTTAATCCTCGTAGCGTTGAAATTCTTGGATATTCCGCTAATGAGCTATTAGGGATGAACCTATCAAGCATAGTCCATCCCGATGATTTGGCTGCAAAAGATCACGCCAGAGCTATTAAAGATTTAAGTGAGGGAAAAACAATTTATGCAGAGTATAGGGTTAGGAAAAAGGATGGAACATATATCCCAATAGAACTTAGTGTCAAACAAATTGATAAAAACCGTTTTCTAAACATTGCACGCGATATTTCGGAACGAAAAAAGGTTGAGGAAGAGATTAAAAGCTATAACAGAAGGTTAGTAGATATCCTTGAAAACATGTCCGACGCATTTGTTGCACTTGACAGGAACTGGTGCTACACCTATATGAACGAAAAGGCAGCAAAAATATTTAACCGGGATGCCAAAGAAATGATTGGGAAGCATATATGGACCGAATTTCCCGAAGGCGTTGGGCAACCCTTTCACCTGAACTACGAAAAAGCCATGAATGAGAAGGTATTCATTAAAATGGAAGAGTACTATCCCCCTTACGATAAATGGTTTGAAAACAGAATTAATCCAACCGACGATGGTATTGCTATCTTCTTTTCAGATATAACTGACCGTAAAAAGGCAGAACAGGAAATACTAAAGCTAAACACCGAACTTGAAAAGCGTGTTTTTGAACGTACTATTGAGCTGCAGAACGCCAATCAGGAGCTGGAAGAGTTTGCCTACTCCATATCGCACGACCTGAAAGCACCGCTTAGGTCGATAAGAGGTTTTTCCGAAATCATTTCGAACCGTTACCGTTCGGTTCTTGACGAGGAAGGACAGAAATATTTTAACTACATTCTGGAATCGAGCAACCATATGGCCACTCTTATCGACGACCTGCTTAAATTTGCGCGTCTGGCAAAGAAAAGAACAAGCAATGAGCTGGTGGACCTGAACAACTTGCTACAAACAGTAATGCACGATTTAAAAGTTGATATTGACAAATCACAGGCTACAATTAAAATTCAACAACTCCCCATTGTTAAGGGCGACAAAACCCTACTGGTACAAATATTCTCAAACCTGATTTCTAATGCCATTACCTATACCAAAAAAGGAACTTATCCAGAAATTCAACTATCATCACAAGAAAAATCTGATAGTTACGTTATTGAGGTAATGGATAATGGAATTGGAATTCCCCCTGAGTACCATGAAAAAATCTTTAACCTCTTTCAAAGACTACATTCCCAAAGGGAGTATCCCGGAACAGGTATAGGTCTTGCATTGGTAAAAAAAGCCGTACACGCATTGGGTGGTGAAATTACACTGAAATCGGAAGTTGACAATGGCACTTCTTTTTATATAACTTTACCTAAATACTGAAACTATGGATAGGGAATCCATCATTCTACTTGTTGAGGATAACGAAATGGACATAGCACTCACCCTGGATGCTTTCCGCCAGGTACATCTATCCAACAGGATAGAAATATGTAACAATGGTGAGGACGCATTAAACTATATGTTTGGTAGGGGAAATTATACCGACCGGAAACTTCATCCGCTACCCGATCTAATTCTGCTTGATCTTAAGATGCCAAGAATTTCCGGACTTGATGTTCTCCGTGAAATTAAAAGCACCGAAAAATTAAAACGGATACCGGTTATCGTTTTAACATCATCAAAGGATGAGGGCGATAGGGCAATGAGCTACGATATGGGTGCAAATAGCTACCTGGTCAAACCCATATCATTTAATGGCTTCCTCGAAGTCGTTAAATCTATTACCAACTACTGGTTAACTCTAAACATTGAACCACCGCTTGAGTAGCGTTAAAATTTCTGATTTACACATAATTATAAACTT
The DNA here is from genome assembly GCF_013265555.1 of Tenuifilum thalassicum. Lineage (GTDB taxonomy): Bacteria > Bacteroidota > Bacteroidia > Bacteroidales > Tenuifilaceae > Tenuifilum > Tenuifilum thalassicum. The sequence goes on from NZ_CP041345.1 coordinate 1,723,311, forward strand.
TCTCAGCATTCATTTGTTTATACTGAAAGTTTCATAACAAAGAATGATGAAGAATAAAATTAAAGTATTATATATCGATGACAACCCTTTGGATATGGCATTGGTAAAAGATGCCCTTTTAAAGGGACATTCAAACTTCTTATTGCACGAGGTAAAAAACAGGGAGGAATTGGAATCGATCCTAAAGGTTGAACGTTTCGATATTGTGCTATCCGATTTCAACATATTAGGCTATGAGGGATTACAGGTAATTGATCACCTCAAACAATTCTACCCCGATACACCTGTAATAATTGTAACCGGAACTGGCTCCGAGGAGTACGCAGTGGAATCGATGAAAAGAGGAGCCTTCGATTATATTATCAAAACCCCTAAACATATACAAAAGCTTCCCGAAAGCATAAAGAATGTCCTAAAATCGGCACAGCTAGAAAAAACCAAAGAGATTATTTATAACATTTCTTTGGCAGTTCTTAAAACCGATGACCTCAAGGAATTTATTGAACTTGTAAAAAAAGAGCTCTCGAAAATAATTGATACAACCAATTTTTTTGTGGCGCTATACGACAATAGCACTAATTCGTTTAGCTTGCCATTTCATAAGGATGAATTTGATAAAATTGATATTTTCCCCAAGGAGAAAACCATATCGCATTACGTTGTTAAAACCAAAAAAACATTGCTTGCCAGCCTTAGCGATTTAAAAAAGTTAGAGCAAGATGGTGAAATAAAGCGTCAGGGAAAAGAATCTCTATCATGGTTAGGTTTACCTCTTAAAGTTGACGAGAAGGTAATTGGTGTAATGGTCATACAAAGCTATACCGATACGGACGCCTATTCTCCTGAAGATATTGAGCTCCTTGAGATAATATCGGCTCCTATAAGCCTAGCCATACAAAGCAAGCAATCAAAAGATGAGCTTAAGAAGTTAAACCAGCTGCTCACACAAAAGAATAAAGAGCTTACAGAAAAGATAGACCAAATAAACCAGATGGTAAAAGAGCTTGAGAGAGCTAAAGAAAAGGCAGAAGAAAGCGATAAGCTTAAAAGTGTATTCCTTGCTAATATGAGTCACGAGATTCGTACCCCCATGAATAGCATCTTAGGCTTTGCAAATCTCCTTGAGAACCAAAATCTTAGCGAAATAAAACAAAAAGAGTACATTAATGTAATTAACCTTAGCGCCAAAAGACTTTTAAATACCATTAACGATTTAATAGATATCTCAAAAATTGAAGCAGGACAGGTAAAGCTTGTGGAAACCGAAACAAATATCAATAAGACTCTAAACGAGATTTACCGAGTATTTAAGCCCGAAGCTGCTAGAAAAGGAATAGTTCTAAACATAATTCCTACGCTAACAGATATGGCTGCGGATATTGTTGCTGATGAAAATAAACTTTTTGGAATTCTAACCAACCTAACAAAAAATGCAATAAAGTTTACCGATAAAGGCTCCATCAATATCGGATACTATGTAAAAGATAATTTTGTTGAGTTTTTTGTGGAAGATTCTGGGATTGGTATACCCAGTAACAGGATTGAAGCCGTTTTCAACAGATTTGAGCAGGCTGACATTGAGGATAAACGTGCACACCAAGGTTCAGGTTTGGGGCTTGCAATTGCCAAGTCGTATGTTGAGTTGATGGAGGGAAAAATTTGGGTTCAATCCACTGAAGGAAAGGGCTCAACATTTTGGTTTACTATTCCTTACAAAGTTACTACAAACAATAAAGCTGAACAGCTTCAAGATCCTAAATCGCAAAGAGATGAAAGTCGATTAAAAAAGAATCTTAATGTTTTAATAGCCGAAGATGATGAAATAAATCTACTATACCTGCAAACCATTGTGGAAACGTTTAGCAATAAAATGTGGATAGCAAAGTCGGGGATTGAGGCTGTTGAAATGTGCAAGCAGAACCCCGAAATCAACCTGGTACTCATGGATATAAAGATGCCATACATGAATGGATATCAGGCTACCCAGGAAATTAGACGACTTAATAAGGATCTTGTTATTATTGCTCAAACCGCACATGCACTGATTGACGATCGCCAAAAGGCTCTTAATGCAGGTTGTGATGGCTACATAGCAAAACCGATTAACAAGGAAGAGCTAATTGAACTTATATCGCAATTCTTTTAAAGTATAAAAATTCAAGATTTAAGATTTAAGATTCAAGAATTGCCACATGAACTTCCGATACATTCCGAATGTTTCCGAATCATTCCGTGTTATTCATTCCTCTAACTTCTTCTAACTTCCTCATATTCTTCCACCAGAGATGCTTCGACAAGCTCAGCATGACAAATCTCTGCACACTGCACACAGTACACTGTACACTGCACACTGTACACTGCTCTTCTATCCCCCTAATATTCTTCAACCCAACCTATTCCACTACTACCTACTCTTCAGGTCGAACTCCCCTGCTTTAAGACGTTTTAGGTAGGCATCGGCTTCGGCTTTCATTACAGGGAATAGAAGCAATAGCGCCATAAGGTTAGGAATGCTCATAAAGGTGATTACCATATCAACAAAGTGCCAAACCAAATCGATTCCCCAAACTGAGCCAAAGAATACAAAGAGAGTGAAAAAATAGTAGTAAGGCTTTATGGCCTTATCGCCAAAGATATACTGAGCAGTTCTGGTGCCGTAGTACGACCAGCTAATAATGGTTGAAAAGGCAAAAAGCAGTAGGCTTATTGCTACCATGTGGTGTGCTAAAAATCCCAAACCTATTTTACCTAAACCTTCCTGGAAAGCAGCAACTGTCATTCCAACTCCTTTAATTGCACCGTCAACCTTCCAAACACCAGTTAATACAATTACAAGCGAAGTTATAGTACAAATTAGCAGAGTATCGATAAAAGGCTCAAGCGAGGCCACAAACCCTTCGCGCATGGGATAAGGAGTTTTGGCTGCAGCATGTGCCATTGGAGCAGAACCCTGTCCGGCTTCGTTGGAGAATAATCCACGACGAACTCCCCATATCATGGTCATGAAAAAGGTTGACCCAATAAAACCACCCGTAGCAGCATGCCCAGTAAAAGCACTCTTCACTATTAATGCAAATGCCGCGGGCACATCGGAAATGTGAACCCCAATTACAATTAATGCAGATGTGATATAAATTACTGCCATAAATGGAACCAATCTGGATGTTACATTGGCAATTCGCTTTAGCCCACCAACCACTATAAGGAAAACCAGAGCCGAGATGGTTAAACCTGTATAAAGCACAGGTATGTTGTAGCTCGTGTTTAATACATCGGAAATAGAGTTGGCTTGTGCCATATTGCCAGTTCCAAATGAGCAAAGAATCCCAGCAAAAGCAAAGAAAACAGCCAACCTTTTGGCCCAAATCCCTAGCTTATCCTTTAATCCATGCTCAATATAATACATTGGACCACCCGAAACGGTACCATCGGCATTTATCTTTCTAAACTTCTGGGCAAGAGTACATTCTACCATTTTAAGCATCATACCAAAAAAACCAGTAACCCAAAGCCAGAATATTGCTCCTGGACCGCCATAGTAAATAGCCAAGGTCACCCCCACTATATTTCCAGTTCCCACCGTGCCCGATAAGGCAGTGGTTAAGGCTTTGAAATGGCTAACATCACCTGTGTCCGATTTCTTGCTATACTTCCCACGAACAAGGTCAATAGCATGTTTAAAATGGCTTACCTGTAAAAACCTGAGCCTGATAGTGTAATAAATTCCTGTTGGTACAAGTAAGGCAAGAATTAGATACCCACCTACATACTCATTGTAAAGCTGAATTACATAGTCGAAACTTTCCAAAAAAGAATTCATGGTTTTAGAGTTTGGTTTAGGTTAGATTGCAAAAATAGAAAAAACAAAAACCTGTCCAAGAAAAGACAGGTTTATTGAGAAAAAGTTTAAATAGACACTAGCGTTTCCTTCCAAACTGGAACCCCAAAGTAAATGCTGAAGTTGTAAATTTAGGAATGTCGGATTTACCAATAAGTAAGCCCTTAGGACAAAATGCAAAACCAATCGACAAGGCCGATTCATGCTTATCGGTATTATAAATTGGGAAAACATAGTTTACTTTAAAGGCTAAACCAGCATATCCCGAAAAACCATCGTTAATGGTTTCAAGATTTGAGCTGGGCTCAAAAGAGCGTGTCTGAAATACACTATATACCCCAACAGCCAAATACATTTTAAAAAGTTCACCATCTGAATGAAATGGATTAATAAAAAAATCAACCCCTATCTTATTCTGAAGAGCAACAGCACCAATGGAATCGGCCTGATAGTTAAAATTATTCAGCGAAAAATCGAAATTCAACTTGCTTGGGACACTCTTAATCATAAAATGATTGTAAAGCCCAAAACTCATGGCACGTCCAATTGTATACTTGTAAAAATCGGGCTGATTGGTGTTGTAAATATAGCCGCTTCCCATGTTAAAAAACATTCCAGAAGACTTTTGCGCGTTGGCACCAAATGAAATAACGATGCCTAAAAGCCATAATGATACCAATTTTTTCATTTTCAATAGTTTTAAATGGAACAATAACAAGACCACTAAATTTTAACCTGAAATGCTAAACATAATAAACGATAAAATTAAAAATATCTAATCAAAAAAAAATTAAGTAAGAATATTTAATTAAAAAAACATTTTTCTTTGTTCATAACCCTTTATTTAAGAAATCATAAATTATGGTTAACCTTTGCCATAATCACCTAAAGGGATTACCTTTGCCCATATTTATTATGACTTACTGAAATATCATTTTTTTAGCATACATAGTAAGTGTTTTATAACTTGATGAGATAAAAAAGTAACTTCAGTTTATGACCCTCAATAATACCACAACCATAGCAGCCATAGCAACTCCCCCAGGAATGGGAGCCATTGCAGTAATCCGTTTAAGTGGTAGCAAAGCAATTGAAATAACCGATAAGCTGTTTCGCCCAGTAAAAAAGAAGAAAAGTCTTTTGGAGCAAGCACCATACACCATACATTACGGTTCCATAATGGATGGCAATCGCGAGGTCGACCAGGTTCTTGTCAGCCTTTTTAAAGCGCCCCATAGCTACACAGGTGAGGATGTAGTGGAGATATCGTGCCACGGTTCGGTTGTAATCCAACAGCAGCTCTTGGAACTTTTTGTGCGTAATGGCGCACAACTTGCCCAACCCGGGGAATTTACGCTAAGAGCGTTTATGAATGGTAAAATCGACCTTTCGCAAGCCGAAGCCATTGCCGACCTGATAGCATCTACCAATGAAACAGCACGTCGTGTGGCGCTAAACCAAATGCGTGGTGGTATTTCGAATAAGCTGGCAGAACTCCGAAATGAGCTACTAAAATTTACCGCCCTCGTTGAGCTGGAACTCGATTTTAGCGAGGAAGATGTTGAGTTTGCCGATAGAACCGAACTTACCAACCTGATAAGTACGATTATAGCCGAGATTGATAAGCTATCTGCAACATTCAGCCAAGGAAACGCCATTAAATCTGGAATACCTGTTACCATTGCTGGTAAACCAAATGTTGGAAAATCAACCCTGCTCAACCGCTTGCTAAACGAGGAGAAAGCAATAGTTTCGGAGATTGCTGGAACTACTCGCGATACCATTGAGGATACTATTCATTTAGGTGGTATCAACTTTCGCTTTATCGATACCGCTGGAATTCGCCATACAACCGACACCATTGAAAGTATTGGGATAGAACGTGCCTACAATAAGATTGAAAAGGCACGCATTGTTCTTTATCTCACCGATGCCCTATGCACTGCCAACGAGGTCATAGAAGAGCTAAACGAGTTTACGAAGCGAATTACAAGCTCACAAAAGCTTATCGTTCTGGTTAATAAGGAAGATAAGTCGACACAAAATCATGTTGATGAGCTAACTTCTGTTTTAAATCAAAAGGGCTACAATGCATTAGCCATCTCTGCCAAGGCTGGACATAACATCGATGCGCTACAACAAATGCTTATCGATTTAGGAAAAATAGATATCCCTGAGAACGTAGATGTTATAGTAACCAATGTCCGCCACTACAATGCATTAATTCAAGCCCGCGAAAGCTTGACTCAGGTAATTGATGGCCTAAAGGCCAACATAAGCGGCGACCTTTTAGCGGTTGATATCTACCAGGCACTCGACTATCTGGGAGAAATAACTGGCGAAATTTCCAACGATGAGGTTTTAGGATACATATTTTCTAAATTCTGTATAGGCAAATAGTATCTGAAAATGAAGCATAAACACTAAGTCTTACAACGCTAGTCATATCAACATCAACATAAAATTCAAGATAGCAAGAACAAAACACAACCAACTATTGATTTTGCTATTATTTTATTCTATTTTTATAAATTATCTTGATATTTTTATACATCAATTTGTATCTTGTCAGGGATATAATATAAGGCGATGATAAATTTTATTCTTAACGAAAACCCGATTAGCACGAGTTGTAACCCTGGAATGAGTTTGCTTGATTTTATCCGATACGAAGCAAACCTACCTGGAACCAAAGTTGGATGTCGCGAAGGCGACTGTGGTGCCTGCACGGTGCTCATTGGTGAGCTAGCTGATGGCAAAATAAACTATTATAGCGTAACCTCTTGCTTGTATCCAATTATAAACGTGCATGGTAAGCATGTGGTGACCATTGAGGGAATCAACCTTAACGAAAAGCTGACTCCTGTTCAACAGGCCATGGCCGACAATGCGGCAACACAATGCGGTTTTTGCACACCTGGTTTTATAATGTCGTTTACTGGTTTTTGCTTAAACAGCGAAAATCCATCGACTCAAAAAGCAGTTGAATCGGTGGCGGGAAACATTTGCCGATGCACTGGCTACAAATCAATTGAACGTGCAGCCGCCGATATTTCCAACGCTTTACAAAACAAAGACTTAAACAACCCAATTGGCTGGCTGGTTAACAAGGGATTTCTTCCAAAATATTTCACTAGTATACCCGAAAAGCTTAAGCAGATTAAGCCCTTTGAGCCAGACGAAGAAAATTCAACAAAAGTAATTGCTGGTGGAACCGATTTAATGGTGCAGCAACCCGATAAAATTTACGAGCAAAAAATCAAATCGACATATAACATCAACCTACCCAACCATATTACAATAAGCGACTGCACCTGCACAATAGGTGGAGCCACAACCGTTAATCATCTACTTAAAAACAAAGAGCTTTTAGAGCGTTTCCCCAAACTCGACGAATACCTTTTGCTTGTATCATCGGAGCCTATAAGGAACATGGCCTCTGTGGCTGGAAACATAGTAAATGCCTCACCCATAGGCGATTTAAGCGTAATGCTTCTAGCTCTGAACGCTCAAATAACTACCATAAATAATGGCAAAACCCGCCAGATTCCACTCAACAAGCTTTTTATAGGTTACAAACAGCTCGATTTAGAGCCAGGGGAGCTAATCCAGTTCATCACTTTTGAATTGCCTAAACCTAAATCAACATTTAGCTTCGAGAAGGTAAGCAAACGTAAGTATTTAGATATTGCAAGTGTAAATACTGCCTTGCTAATTGAGTTTGACAATGGCGTTATAACCAAGTGCAGGCTTTCGGCTGGTGGTGTTGCGCCCTACCCTCTATACCTTGAAAAGACTTCAACTTTCATGAATGGCAACCCCATTAACAAGGACACTATTGCTAATGCCCTTGAGCTAATCGACAACGAGATTTCACCAATTAGCGATATCAGGGGAACAGCTGAGTATAAACGTTTGCTCCTAAAACAGCTATTCAAAGCACACCTCCAAAAGGTGGTAGGCGATGAATTTGAAAAGCTAATCTAAAAAGCGTTCATGATGAAAAATATCGATACTATAGGTCACGTTACAGGAAAATCGGTTTACCTTGATGATATTCCTACAATAGCAGGCACGCTCCATGCTGCAATAGTAGGCTCGGCTTTGGCACATGCCAAAATCATCAATATAAATTTTGATGAAGCTGCTAAAATTGATGGTGTTGAGAGGATTATTTTACATTCCGACATACCAGGCGAGAATCAGATAGGCAGCATTATTGAAGATGAAACACTACTTGCCGAACATGAAGTTCATTACCAGGGACAACCCATTGCCATTGTGGTTGCTAAAACAGAACGAATAGCTCGTAAAGCTGCAAGCTTAGTTAAAATAGATTACAAGGAGCTTGAGCCAGTTACCGACCCGCGCGAAGCGAAGGAGAAAGGTTTGCTCCTAATTCCACCCCGAACCTTTAGAATGGGAAATACCGATAGCGCCTGGAGTAATTGCAAGTATATTATTGAAGACCGTGTTGATATAGGCGGTCAAGAGCATCTTTACATTGAAACACAGGGCGCGTACGTCTATAACGTTGAAGGAGGATACATTAAGGTTCACTCATCAACCCAAGGACCTACTGCCGTTCAAAAAACCATTTCTAGGATTTTAGGTATCCCCATGCATATGGTGGAGGTTGATGTGGTTCGTCTTGGTGGTGGTTTTGGTGGTAAGGAAGACCAAGCATCGGGATTTGCAGCAATGGCTGCGCTTGCAACATATGTTACTGGTAAACCGGTAAAACTAGTTTTACCCCGCCACGATGACATGCGTATGACCGGAAAGCGCCACCCTTACAGCGCTGACTTTAAGATTGGCCTATCGGACGATTTAAAAATTGTTGCATTTGAAACAACCATGTATCAAAATGGCGGTGCAGCTGCCGATTTATCGCCCGCAATAATGGAGCGCACCCTCTTCCATTCCACTGGTTCGTATTTTATCCCCAACACACGTGTAACCGTATATAGCTGCAAAACGAACCTACCTCCTAATACTGCTTTTAGAGGTTTTGGTGGCCCGCAGGGAATGTTCGTAATTGAAAGTGCCATTGCAAAAGCTGCTGAGCAAATTGGAGTTGATACCATTGAAATTCAAAAAGCCAACCTGCTCAATGAGAGCGATGAATTTCAGTATGGGCAGAAGGCCGAGAATGTTAACGCCCGCAAAAGCTTTGAACTAGCTTACGAAAAGTTTGATTTTGAAAATCTTAAAAAGTCGGTTGAGAACTACAATAAAATTAACAAGTACAGCAAGCGGGGAATGGCTGTAATGCCTCTATGCTTTGGCATTTCGTTTACCAACACATCAATGAATCAGGCTCGTGCGTTGGTTCATATATATCAGGATGGGAGTGTATCGATTAGCACTGGTGCTATAGAAATGGGACAAGGAGTTAACACCAAGCTTGCACAGGTTGCCTCCATAGTTCTTGGAATTGATATTAAAAGGATTAAGGTACACTCAACCAACACAAGCAGAGTTGCCAACACCTCACCTACCGCTGCAAGTAGTGGTGCCGACCTAAACGGTAATGCAGTCCGAATAGCCACCTCTGCCCTTAAAAAACGATTGATCAAGGTTGCAGCTGAGGAACTAGGTTTTAACGAGGATGAGCTAAATATCGAGAACGAGGTTATTACTCACAACGGGAACCCCACACAGCTTCATTGGCAAAACCTTGTAAAATCAGCTCATCTAAAACGAGTTGCTCTTTCCGAGAATGGTCACTATGCTACCCCAATTATTCACTTCGACAAGACAAAAGAGAAAGGGCACCCATTTGCCTACCATGTTTATGGAACTGCTATAATTACTACAACTGTCGATTGCATTAGAGGTACTTACACCATAGATGATGTACATATTGTTCATGATTTTGGCAATAGCATAAACCCCACTATCGATTTAGGCCAAGTTGAAGGTGCTGTTGTTCAAGGTATTGGCTGGCTTACCATGGAAGAGCTGGTTTTCGATAAAAAAGGCAAATTGCTCTCAAATAGCCTATCAACCTACAAGGTACCCGACATCTTTTTTGCTCCAAAAACCATTGAATGCATTCCTCTCCCTACCAATGGCCCCGATTTGGCCGTTCTACGTTCAAAAGCCATTGGCGAACCGCCCTTCATGTATGGTATTGCAGCCTACTTCGCCATTCAAAACGCCATAAAAGCCTTTAATCCCAAACACACGCTCAAATTTGATTCCCCATTGACTCCAGAGAAGGTGCTAATGCAGCTTTATGAATAGAAATAATTACGTAACAAAACTATACGCTAGAGTATTAAGTTAAAGTTATAAGCTAAAGGAATCTGTCAGTAGAAAATGGAAAGGGGGCGAAAAACGTTAAGCGTTAAAAGTTAGTCGTTAAAAGTTAATCGTTAAAAGTTAAATGATAAACGATGACCCGTCCTAAATAAAATCTACATAAAAATGTAGATATGAATAAAACAATTGCGTTTCACGCAGCACCTTCTACGGCTTGGCTTGTCATCCTGAGCGAAGCGAAGGATCTAAAGGTAGGTACACAGGGCTATCAATTCTCGAAATACCAAACACGATAAGCGTTAAACGTTAAACGTTAAACGTTAAAAGATGACCCGTCCTAAATAAAGTCTACATAAAAATGTAGATAAAAATAAAACAATTGCGTTTCACCCAGCACCTTCTACGGCTTGGCTTGTCATCCTGAGCGAAGCGAAGGATCTATTGGAAGGTACACAGGGCTATCAATTCTCGAAATACCAAAAACTAAACACCAAACACTGTTCTTCCGACTCCTTCCGAATATTTCCGATTCATTCCGTTTCATTCTTTTACCTTCCTCTAACTTCCTCATATTCTTCCATCAGAGCTGCCTCGGCAAGCTATGCATGACATCCCTCTGTACACTGTACACTGAACACTGAACACTGTAAACCGACACCAAAAAAGCATTCTTTATCTAATCAAGCCTGTTGATAAATTATTTATCTGTATATCAAAACATTAACCAATTAATTATAACCTTCCTCATTGTAGGTAATCCTATTTTGTTATTTTTGCTATTGAAAAATTGGCAGAATGGAAAACTTTGTAGTATCGGCTCGGAAATACAGACCGACAACATTCCGAAGTGTGGTTGGACAATCGTCAATTACAACCACCTTAAAGAATGCTATTCAGCGTAAGCAACTTGCACAAGCCTACCTTTTTTGCGGTCCACGTGGTGTTGGGAAAACAACATGTGCACGTATATTTGCCAAAACCATCAACTGCCAAAACCTTACATCTGAACTTGAGGCTTGTAACGAGTGCGAAAGTTGTAAGTCATTTAACTCCAACCGGTCATACAATATCCATGAGCTCGATGCAGCATCAAACAACTCGGTAGAGGATATCCGCAAGCTCATTGAGCAGGTTCGCATCCCTCCCCAAATTGGTAAGTATAGCGTTTATATCATTGATGAGGTTCACATGCTATCGCAAAGCGCTTTTAACGCTTTCCTTAAAACCCTTGAAGAGCCACCCGCTCATGCCATTTTCATTATGGCTACTACCGAAAAGCACAAGATTTTGCCCACTATTCTTTCCCGATGCCAAATTTTCGACTTTAACCGTATTCGTGTTGAAGATACTGTTAAGTATTTAGAATATATAGCAAACACCGAAGGTGTTGAATACGAAGTTGAGGCGCTTAACATCATCGCCCAAAAGGCCGACGGGGCTATGCGCGATGCGCTTTCAATTTACGACCAAGTTGTTAGCTTTAGTAACAACCACATCACCTACCAAAAGGTTATAGAGAACCTTAACGTACTTGATTACCAGTACTATTTCCGCCTAACAGAAAACTTTCTTAAGGGCGATTTTGCCGACTCGCTTCAAATTTTCGACGAGTTGCTCTCTAAAGGCTTCGATGCCCAGCAGTTCATTACTGGACTAAGCTTACATCTGCGTAATGTGTTGGTTTGTCACGACCCCAAAACTGTACCTTTGCTTGAGGTTGGGGCTGCTATAGCCGACAAGTATAAGGAGATGGCCAAGGCCTGTTCTTCTTCATTTCTAATTGAAGCTCTTGAGGTCACCAACCAGTTTGACGTTGCCTTTCGGCAAAGTCCAAATCAACGCCTGCATGTTGAGCTGATGTTAATTAAGCTTTGTGGGCTTAATCAAAAAAAAAAATCTAACGAAGGTCAATTAGAAGATGAAGTAGAGGAGTCAGACTTCACTCAGCCTAAATCAAAGGCTACGTCGGTATCTAATAAAACAAAGCCATCTGCCCAAACCCGGAAACCACCAATTAAGACAACTTCAATTAAAAAGGCATTAAACTCAACGCCTTCCGAAAACCCGTATCAAAATTCAAAGACCGAAGAAAAGGTTGAAGAAGAGATTGTTCCAACCAGCACACGGTCAAAGCCTCTATCTGCCGAAGAGGTTCTAAATGCCTGGGAGTCCTATGCTGCTTCAATTGAAAAGAGTAAGCCTGCGCATTTTAGTCTTATGCAGACCTACAAACCAAAACTCAAAGACGATAATACCATTATTGTTGGATTTGAGGGGCAAATCCAAATTGAACTTTTCTCGGAGATTAAAAAAGATGTTATCACCTACTTTAAAAAACAGCTTGGCACCTTAAATATCAATATTACTGAAGAGATTGTAGAAGCTGTTGAAGAAAATGGCAAACCGCGACTTTACACACCCGACGACAAGTTCCGTTTTATGGCAGAACGCAACCCCACCCTTATTCGATTTAAGCAGCAGCTAAACCTTGACTTCGAATAGTTGTTATATAGTAGGAATAGAATTAAATTTGTTTCAACATAAAAATAGAAATGCTATGAACGAGAAATTACAACAAGTTATCAATGAGCAAATAAATGCCGAAATTTGGTCGGCATACCTTTACCTTTCCATGTCGGCACACTTTGCCGATGCAGGTTTAAACGGATTTGCAAACTGGTTCAAAGTACAATGGCAAGAAGAGCTATCGCATGCCATGAAATTTTTCGACTATTTAATTGAACGTGGCTGCAAGCCAGAGCTGAAACCAATTAAAGAAGTTCCAACTAAATGGGATTCCCCGTTACATGCTATGGAAGAAACCCTTAAGCACGAAAAAGAGGTTACCCGTTTAATAAACAATCTTATGGACATTGCCATTGAGGTTAAGGACCATGCAGCAAAAAGCATGCTTCAATGGTTTGTTGACGAACAGGTTGAAGAGGAAGCTAATGCTCAAGAAATTATCGACAACCTAAAGCTAATAAATGGCAATGGTAATGGCCTATTTATGATGGACCGTGAACTAAAACAACGTGTTTTTGTCGATGCAACAAAAGCAGAATAATTTCTTGAATTATTTTTGATATCAAAAAGAGGCTTAGGCCTCTTTTTTTATACCCAACATCATACTTTCTTGTAATAAAATGCTAATTAATCAGGATAAAGTTGAATTATGATTTTAGGTAAAAGGGCTAACAATAAATTTCTGTTAATCTGTGTTTGTGAAAGTTGAATTAGATGAATGATTCATTTCGTTATCTAAAAAAATCAAGTAAATTTGTAGGCTTTTAAAGAAAATCGTTTAAAAATCAACAAAATGGGCTTAAATAATTTACTAACAAAATTCTTTGGAACAAAGTCTGATCGCGACCTACGCGAGATAATGCCTATTGTCAACAAAATTAGAGAGGTATATCCCAAATATAAGAGTCTAACCAACGATGAACTTCGACAGGAATCTGCTAAGCTGAAGAAGGTTGTTCGCGATTATATTGCTGAAGACGAAGCAAAGCTCGAGGAGCTAAAGGCTCAAATGGAATCCGATGAAATTGGATATGACGAAAAGGATAGAATTTATAAGGAGATTGAAAAGCTAACTGAGCGTATTGACGAAAAAATTGAGGAAATACTCAACGAAATACTTCCCGATGCCTTTGCTATTGTTAAGGATACTGCTCGTCGTTTCAAGGAGAACGAAACCATCGAGGTTACCGCTACCGATTTTGACCGCCAACTGGCAGCAGAAAAAGATTTTGTAACCATTAATGGCGATAAGGCTATATACAAAAATCGCTGGATGGCTGGTGGTAATGAGATTGTATGGGACATGGTTCACTACGATGTGCAGCTTATTGGTGGAGTTGTTTTGCATCAAGGCAAAATTGCCGAGATGGCCACAGGTGAAGGGAAAACCTTAGTTGCTACCCTACCGGTGTTCCTAAATGCTCTTGCTGGTAAAGGCGTTCACGTGGTAACCGTAAACGACTACCTGGCACGTCGTGACTCTGAATGGATGGGACCAATTTACCAATTCCATGGCCTATCGGTTGATTGTATCGACAAGCACCAACCAAACTCCGAAGATCGTCGTCAGGCATACAATAGCGATATTACTTTTGGTACAAATAACGAGTTTGGCTTCGATTATCTTCGCGATAACATGGCCATTGCCCCTGAAGATTTGGTGCAACGAAAGCATCACTATGCCATTGTGGACGAGGTTGACTCGGTTTTAATTGACGATGCCCGTACCCCACTTATTATCTCAGGTCCAGTTCCTAAAGGCGACGACCAGCTGTTTGAAGAGTATCGACCCAAAGTGGAAAAGCTGGTTAGCGCCCAACGTGCACTCATCACCCAAATACTTTCCGATGCTCGTAAAATGCTTTCCGAAGGTAAAACCGAAGAAGCTGGTAAATTGCTGCTACGTGCACATAAAGGATGGCCTAAGTACAAACCCCTTATTAAGCTGTTAAGCGAACAAGGTAATAAGGCGCTGTTGCTCAAAACCGAAAACTACTACATGCAGGACAACAACCGCAACATGCATCTTATTACCGATGATTTGTTCTTTGTTATTGACGAAAAGCAAAACTCTGTTGAACTAACCGATAAAGGTATCGACCTGATAACAAGTACAGCCGACGACCCGAAATTCTTTGTTCTGCCCGATATTGGAAGCGAAATTGCCGATATTGAGAAGATGGACATCTCTCATGGAGAGAAGTTGGCTAAAAAAGATGAGCTTCTAAGAGATTTTGCAGTAAAATCGGAGCGCGTTCATACAGTTCATCAGCTTCTTAAGGCATACACCATGTTCGAAAAGGATGTGGAGTATGTGGTGATGGACAACAAGGTAAAAATTGTTGATGAGCAAACAGGCCGTATACTTGAAGGACGTAGATATTCCGATGGTTTGCACCAAGCGATTGAGGCCAAAGAACGCGTAAAAGTAGAAGCTGCTACACAAACATTCGCCACAATCACCCTTCAGAACTACTTCCGTATGTACCACAAACTTGCGGGTATGACTGGTACTGCCGAAACTGAAGCTGGTGAGTTCTGGAGCATCTATAAACTTGATGTGGTTGTTATTCCAACCAACAAGCCTGTTATTAGAGAGGACAAAGAAGATTTGGTATACAAAACCAAGCGTGAAAAATACAATGCCGTTATCGATGAGATAGTTCGATTAAGAGAAGCAAACAGACCTGTTCTGGTTGGTACCACATCTGTAGAAGTTTCGGAGCTATTAAGCCGAATGCTAAAGCTTAAAGGGATAAAACATAATGTGCTAAATGCTAAACAGCACCAACGCGAGGCCGAAATTGTTGCGCATGCCGGATTACCTAAAACAGTAACCATAGCAACCAATATGGCTGGTCGTGGTACCGACATAAAGCTAACACCCGAGTCGAGAGCGGCTGGAGGTTTGGCTATCATCGGAACCGAGCGCCACGAATCACGCCGTGTCGACCGTCAGTTGCGAGGTCGTGCAGGACGTCAAGGCGACCCAGGCTCATCGCAATTCTACGTTTCGCTTGAGGATGACCTAATGCGACTATTTGGCTCCGACCGAATCGCCCGCGTAATGGATGCCATGGGACACAAGGAAGGTGATGTTATTCAACACTCAATGGTTTCAAAATCTATTGAGCGTGCCCAAAAGAAAGTTGAAGAAAACAACTTTGGAATACGTAAGCGTTTGCTTGAATACGACGATGTTATGAACGCCCAACGTGAGGTGATATACAAACGTCGTAGGCATGCTCTCTTTGGCGAAAGAATTGATGTTGATATTTCTAACATGTTCATGGATGTTTGCGAGGCAATTGTTAGCGAATTCCATGGAACATATAGTTTTGAGGATTTCAAGCTTGAAATTATCAGACAGTTTTCGCTCGATGTTCCTATTACCGAAGAAGAATATCTCGATTTAAAATCATCGGAAATAGCTGAAAGGCTATACAAGGTTGCCATTGAATCGTACGATAGAAAAGCACAAGACATTGCACGCCAAGCATATCCGGTAATTAAAGAGGTTTACGAAAAACAATCGGCAGTTTACGAGAACATTGTTGTTCCTATCTCCGACGGGCAAAAAACCTATCAGATTGTTGCCAATCTGAAAAAAGCATACGAAAGTGGTGGTAAAGAGCTTATTAAAGCCTTCACTAAAAATGTGATTCTCTTTACCATTGACGAGTATTGGAAGGAACACCTTCGCGAGATGGATGAGCTAAAACAAAGCGTTCAGAATGCGGTTTATGAACAGA
This sequence comes from Tenuifilum thalassicum, assembly GCF_013265555.1. Classification (GTDB taxonomy): domain Bacteria; phylum Bacteroidota; class Bacteroidia; order Bacteroidales; family Tenuifilaceae; genus Tenuifilum; species Tenuifilum thalassicum. The sequence continues at coordinate 1,739,694 of NZ_CP041345.1, forward strand.
AAGACCCGTTGCTTATTTATAAGCTTGAGGCCTTCAACCTATTCCGCGATATGATTGACAAACTTAACCGCGAAATTGTTTCAATTCTGGTTAAAGCCTTTATCCCGCTTCGCGACCCCAACCAAGTTCAGGAGGCACGACAACGTCGTCGTACCGATATGAGCAAGTATCAAACAAGCCGCAACGATGCCCTTCAGGCAGCTGCCAATACACAAGAAAAAACTCAACAACCTGTTAAGGTTGAAGTAAAAGTGGGACGAAACGACCCCTGCCCATGTGGGAGCGGTAAAAAATACAAACATTGTCACGGTAAAAATCAGTAAAACAGTTAGATATTTTGGAGAATGATGACAGCAGAACAGTTTATTTACGATTTAGCCAAAAAGGCTGCAGAGGAAATTTATGGGCAATCCATAGCTGAGAGTCAAATTCAGATACAGAAAACACGTAAGGAGTTCGAAGGCGACTACACCATGGTCGCCTTTCCATTGCTAAAAATATCGCGTAAATCACCCGAAGCAACCTGTAACGAGCTAGGCGATAAAATATTAGAATTAAGCCCCGAGGTTGAAAAGTATAACATAATAAAAGGTTTTCTTAACATAACCCTATCAAAATCCTTCTGGGCATCAACATTAAATGAGATTTCTCAAACCCCAGACTTTGGCTTCACCCAAGAGCAAGAAGAAAATCCCATAGTAATAGAGTTCTCATCACCCAACACTAACAAACCTTTACACTTGGGGCATATCAGAAATAACCTTTTAGGAATGTCGATTTCCCGCATCATGGAAAAAACAGGGAAACGAGTTGTAAAGGTTAATCTGGTTAACGACCGTGGCATTCACATATGCAAATCGATGCTTGCCTGGCAAAAGTTTGGAAATGGTGAAACCCCAGAATCCACAGGCAAAAAAGGCGACCATCTGGTAGGCGACTACTATGTCCGTTTCGATAAGGAGTATAAGGCCCAGGTAAAAGAGCTCGTTTCTAACGGAATGTCTGAAGAGGAGGCAAAGATTAAAGCCCCCATAATGCAGGAAGCCCAAGAAATGCTTCGCAAATGGGAAGCAAAAGACCCAGAGGTTATTGGGCTTTGGAAAAAAATGAACGGATGGGTTTATGAAGGATTCGACAAAACCTACGCCGACCTTGGAATTACCTTTGATAAAATATACTACGAATCGGACACCTACCTTCTTGGAAAATCCATTGTATTGGATGGCCTAAAAAAAGGAATATTTTTTAAGAAAGACGATGGCTCTATATGGATAGACCTTACAAATGACGGCTTAGATGAAAAGCTTCTATTACGTGGCGACGGAACATCGGTTTACATCACACAAGATATTGGAACAGCCATTCAACGATACAAAGAGTTCAAGTTTGGAGAACACATTTATGTCGTTGGAAACGAGCAGGAGTACCACTTCCAGGTACTAAAGCTCATAATGAAAAAGTTGGGCTACGACTGGAGCGATACTCTTTATCACCTTTCCTATGGTATGGTTCAGCTCCCAGAAGGAAAAATGAAATCGCGCGAAGGTACTGTTGTTGATGCCGACGATCTTGTAAAAGAAATGATTGACACTGCCCGACAAATGTCTAAGGAGCTAGGCAAATTAGACGATGTTGACCATGGGATTGCTGAAGAGGTGAATAGAATGGTTGGATTAGCTGCATTAAAATACTTCATTCTCAAAGTTGACCCTAAAAAGAATATGACCTTCAACCCCAAAGAATCTATCGACTTTAATGGTAACACAGGTCCATTCATTCAGTATACACATGCCCGTATCAAGTCAGTTCTAGCAAAGGCAACTGCTGCTGGATTTGCATTTAATCAAAAAGTTAATCCCGAAGATATTAGCAATAACAAGGAACTCGATTTAATTCAACTTATCGGACAGTTCCCCGAGGTTCTTCAAAATTCGGCACAAAATCATAATCCTTCGTTAATTGCCAACTACGCATATGAGCTAGCTAAGGAGTACAACCAGTTCTACCACGATTACTCCATTCTTAAGGAGCAAGACGAAGGCGTTCGAAAGCTACGTTTAACCCTCTCGGCATGCGTAGCCGATGTAATTAAAAGAACTATGTGGTTACTAGGAATTGAGGTGCCTGAAAAAATGTAGAATTTAAATCGATTTTGTTTTTATGAAAAAATTTGCCTTTATTGCCTTTTTTCTATTCCTTATTTCTATTGTAAAAGCACAGGAACTTGACTTTTCAAACGTTGCTGGAATTGAGTTTGGAGCATCGGACCTAATAGCCAAAGAGAGCGCTCCAGATAATATCTCTTTTTACTGTGGCGTATCGTGGGCATATTTTTTCGACCTAAAACATGGAATACGAACTGGAATAACGAGATATTATGATACCCAAGGAGCTGATTATGGTATCATAGTTCCTCTGCTATTTTCGAAACGAACACCATCGAAAAGAGATTATAGTAACGATGCCGAAACGTTTGGTGGATATCTCTTTAATACCTTCTTTTCTGGCATATTTCCATGGCGGGCCGAATATACTATCGGACCTGCCTTCGGTTATTTCAAACAATCGTCAAACATAAACGAAGAGGAGTATAAGCTAAGCAGCGAATTCTTTTTTGCAATTAATGGCGGAATTAGAGTTTCGGCTCAAATCTGGCGCTTTAATTTGGGCGGAAAATTTGAAGTTGGCTATGTGCCAACTAAAAACTTCTACTTTATATCGTCCGATCCACAATGGAATGGAATAAAAACAGCCTGGATGTTCCGTGGGGGACTATTCCTTTCATACTCATTCGATATGTAACCAAAAAATCCTTTATTTTTATTAAGTTTGCAGAACTGAAAACCGATAAATAAGTTCATAAGATATGTTTGAGAATTTAACCGATAGGCTTGAACGCTCATTTAAGATTCTAAAGGGTGAAGGCAAAATTACAGAGATAAACGTAGCCGAAACTGTAAAGGATATTCGCAAGGCTTTAATTGAAGCCGATGTTAACTATAAGGTGGCTAAAAGTTTCACCGATGATATCAAACGCAAAGCGCTTGGCATGAACGTGCTTACAGCGGTTAAGCCAGGCCAGCTAATGGTGAAACTTGTACACGATGAGCTTGCAGCCCTAATGGGGGGAAAAGCTGAAGACATTGACCTTTCGGGCAACCCTTCAGTTATCCTTATTGCAGGTCTGCAGGGTTCCGGTAAAACCACCTTCTCGGCCAAACTGGCTAACTACCTTAAAAGCAAAAAGGGCAAGCATCCAATGCTGGTAGCTGGCGACGTTTACCGTCCTGCTGCTATTGAACAGCTGAAAGTTCTAGGGGAGCAAATCAATGTACCTGTTTTTACAATTCCCGACAGCAAAGACCCCGTTAGCATTGCAAAAGATGCCATAAAGGAGGCAAAGAAAAATGGACAGGACGTTGTAATTATCGACACCGCTGGTCGCCTTGCCATTGATGAGGAGATGATGAAAGAGGTTGAATCGATAAAGAAGGCTGTTTCGCCTAACGAAATTCTTTTTGTAGTCGATTCAATGACTGGACAAGATGCCGTTAACACGGCAAAGGAGTTTAATGATAGACTCGATTTTAACGGCGTTGTTCTTACTAAGCTCGATGGTGATACACGTGGTGGTGCAGCCCTATCTATTCGTGCTGTTGTAGATAAACCTATCAAATTTGTAAGCACAGGCGAGAAGATGGAAACCCTTGACGTATTCCATCCCGACCGTATGGCCGATCGCATCCTAGGAATGGGTGATATCGTTTCACTTGTTGAAAAAGCTCAAGAACAATACGACGAAGAACAGGCAAGGAAACTTCATAAGAAAATTGTTAAAAACCAGTTCAACTTCAACGACTTCCTTGACCAAATTGCCCAAATCAAAAAAATGGGTAACCTTAAAGACCTTGCAGGAATGATACCTGGAGTTGGAAAAGCTTTGAAAAATGTAGATATTGATGATGATGCTTTTAAAAGCATTGAGGCTATCATAAAATCGATGACTCCAGAGGAGCGTGAAAACCCATCGCTTATGAATGGAAGCCGCCGTAAACGCATTGCTGAGGGAAGTGGTACTTCAATTGTAGAAGTGAACAGACTCCTGAAACAATTTGAAGATATGCGTAAGTTAATGAAGATGGTATCGGGCGGTGGAGCTAAAAAATTTGGTAGGATGATGAACCAAATGCCAAGACGATAGTAAATTGTTGTGGCCAATATTAGCAATCTACTAAAACCTTAATTCTTTTAGCATTTGAAAAAATACGTTTTAAGCCCTAACAAATATCTTTAACTTAGATAACTTAAAACCTCAATCACTGAACATTAAACCTTATTCGCCATGGAACTACTCGACGGGAAAAAAATTGCAAACGAAATTAAAGCAGAGATAGCAGCAGAAGTTGAACTGATAAAGAAAAACGGAGGTAAGATACCACATCTTGTTGCCATTCTTGTTGGTCACGATGGTGCTAGCGAAACCTATGTAGGACACAAGGAAAAAGCTTGTGCCCAGGTAGGTTTTAAATCACAGGTTCTCCGTTTTGAGGATACCATAACAGAAAAGGAACTCCTTTCAGAGATTCAGAAGCTGAATAACGACCCTGATGTAGATGGTTTTATTGTGCAAATGCCACTACCCAAGCATATAGATGAGCAAAAGGTAATTGAAGCTATCGATCCTAAAAAAGATGTTGATGGATTTCATCCTGTCAATGTTGGGCGAATGAATATTGGTTTACCAGCTTACATCTCCGCAACACCCGATGGTATTGTTGAGCTAATTCGACGCTATAACATCCAAACCGAAGGTAAACACTGCGTTGTTCTTGGACGAAGCAATATTGTTGGCCGCCCCATAGCTAATCTTCTCTCTCAAAAAGGTTACCCTGGCAACTGTACGGTTACTATCTGCCATAGTCGTACACCAAACATAAAGGAGTTTACAAAACAAGCCGACATTCTTATAGTAGCTTTAGGAAAGGCCGAGTTTGTGACTGCCGATATGGTAAAGGATGGTGCAGTTGTAATTGATGTTGGCATAACCCGTGTTAAAAGCGACCAAACAAAATCGGGCTGGAAGCTTTTAGGTGATGTAAAGTTTGATGAGGTAGCCCCAAAATGCAGCTATATTACACCTGTACCAGGAGGCGTTGGACCGCTTACCATAGTTTCACTAATGAAAAACACGCTTAAAGCTGCTAAAAAAGAGGTATACGGATAGTATGTCTAATGCATTGGTATTCATAAAGTATTAACACTTTCCGAATTATTCACCGTTAGTTGCTTATTGTACAATCATAACCCATTATGAATAGATGAATATTTTAATGCTCTTAGACAATGAATTCCCCCCCGACGTTAGGGTGGAAAGTGAAGCAAATAGTCTTATTAAGCAAGGACATTCAGTAACAATTTTATCATATAACTTTAGCAACAAACCTTTAACAGAAGAATATAAAGGAATTCAAATTGTAAGATTTAACATTAATAAACAGGTTGCCAAAAAAGCTTTAGGCTTTATTATGCAATTGCCTTTCTATAAACTCATCTGGCGATTTCAAATTAACAAGTTACTTAAAGTCCAGCAATTTGATGCCATACATATACACGACTTACCGTTATGCATTAATGCAAGGTATATTAAAGAAAAATTCAGTTTAAAAGTAGTAGCCGATTTACATGAAAATTATCCACATCTGATTACTGCTCAGCCATTCATGAACTCATTGTTTGCAACTTTATTCCTGAGCAAAAAGAAATGGTTCCAAAAAGAAAAGGAATGGTTAATGAATGTTACGGAAATTGTTTGTGTCGCAAATGAAATGAAGGAAAGAATTGACTTACTACTTGATCATAAAAAAAGTATTCATGTTGTACCCAATACAATAAATTTTGAAACCTATTTATCTATTCAAAAACCTATACCTGAGCTAAAAAATAAGTATGCCAATAATTTTGTAGTTATGTATATAGGTGGATTTAACGCTTTAAGAGGATTGAAATACTTAATACAAGCAGCATCGCTTTTAAAAGATAAAATCTCAAATTTAAAAGTAATACTTGTAGGAGATGGTAATTCTATGAATAACCTAACAAAACTTGCCAATGATCTTAACCTTTCAAATTATATAATATTTGAAGGATGGCAACCAAGCAATAAAGTCAAAGCATATATTGATATTGCAGATGTTTGTGTTATTCCTCATGTAAAATCAACTCAAGCCGACAACTCTAGCCCGAATAAGCTGTTCCAATACATGTATTCCAAAAAACCTGTTATCTCCTCAAACTGTAAATCAATTGAAAAAATAATAATACAAGAAGATTGTGGATTAATTTTTGAAAATAAAAACTACCAAGATTTGGCTAACAAAATCCTAAAATTATATGAAGAGCCAAAACTAAAAAAGCAACTTGGTGAAAATGGATATGAAGCAGTAATAAACAAATACAACTGGGATACTACAGTAAATGAACTTTTAAATATATATTCTAACTAACACTAAATTAAATACATTAATTTAGTATACTTACTTGGTAAATTTACTTACTAAAAATAGGCAAAGGTTCTTTATATAACATAATTTTATCAATGATTTCCAAATCCTTCATAAAATCCTCTTTCATTTACACTATAGTTGGTGCATTACCGCTAGCATCAAGTATTTTACTTCTTCCATTTTATGGAAATCAATCCCTTTTAACCACCTCCGATTATGGAATGCTGGCCATTTACCTTACTATAGCCGAATTAGGAAGGGTGCTCTTTACGTTTGCAACTGACAACTTTATTGGTTTAAACTACATTCACTATAGTAATTCGGAAAAACAGAAGGAAACTTTCATTGGAACATCTGCACTATTCATGTTATTGTATGGAGTAATCCTACTACTAGTGCTTTCATCCTTAGGGCAATCTATCTTTGACTTAGCATATCCAGGTAAAAACATTAACTTTTTTCCATATGGTTTTGCATCGTTGCTAACAGGCATGCTAAATGGAAACTTTAAGGCATACACAACTCTGCAAATTTACAGGGAGAAACCACTCCCCTACTTTTGGGCTAATATTACCCAGGTATCAATTATTATAACGATTTCTATTGTTGGCTTATACTTAAAACCCCTTTCGCTTGACGCGCCAATTTATGCTAGACTAACGGCATCAATAGTCTCTTTCATATGGGCTTTTTCATTCTTTATTTCACATGGCAAGCTTACAATCGACTTTAAGATCCTTAAAAGATTATTTAGCTATGCAGCCCCACTGTATGTTTACTATTTACTCTACTGGATCATAAATAATATTGACAGATATCTTATTCTTGGATTAATATCAAAGGAATCAGTAGCCATTTTTGACTTTGCTGTAAAAGTCACCATGGCATTAGAACTATTTCAAAGCGGCCTAGCTGGAGCAATTTCCCCTAAAGTTTTTAAGTTATGGAAATCAAATAATGATAATCCTTGGGGTACTATCGAAATTAATAAGTACTATCACGTATATGCGCTTATTAATATTGCTATTATACCCCTATATTATTTCATCCTTCCTATTGCAATTCCATTGGTTGTCAATAATACTGCACTATACTCATCATTTTGTTTCCTCCCAATACTTTTTGCCACACGTGCAACAAGAATCTGGTACTATTACCTTTCAAGCCCCATCTTTTATTTTCAAAAAACTAAAATCATGCCCATCGTTTTTGCAACAGTGGCAGTTTTCCAAGTTGGTTTAACCTATATGCTAATTAAATTAATGGGAATTAATGGCGCTTTATGGGCTAATTTTGCAACCAGACTTTTTCAGGCAACCCTGATATACTTATACGTTAGAACATTTTACAAACTAAATATTAACACAAAAAAGATGTTCCTTTTCCCTGGTATTAACATCCTATGTTTAATACTGCTATTTATTCTTGACTTAAATGTATTCTTAAATGTCGCTATTTTAGCTACAATTACAAGTATTAGCTCATACCTAACCTATCATAAAGAGTTAGATATTAGGTCGATAAAACGAATGGTTTTAAATAGGGATTAGAATAAGTCGACCGAAATGTTTTGGATGAAAGCAGTGTGAGTTATCTCTCGACCAACCTTAGCTTCTGTTATAAGCATCAGTACAGGAATCTCATTACCACTTTTAGTAATAATTGTAACCTCTTTGCGCTGACCTGTAATTTTCTCCTTATTCGGGTCGATATATGCAGCAATATAAGGATCACTCTTCGCAACCTCCTCGGGGAAAAGCATTCTAACACTCTGTCCTATTACCTTTTCCCTACTAATCTCAAAAAGTTCTTCGGCTGCTTTGTTAAAGAATTGAACTATACCATCGTGATCAGTGGTAACAATTGCATCAAGAAATCCCTCCAAGGTTTTCTCGTTTCTAATTTTTACCTTTTCAATTTCTTTAAACTGGTTTCGAACCTCTTCCTTAGCTTCTCTTAATTTTTTGTTTAGTTCAATCTCATTCCTTCGAAGCTGCTCCTCTTGGCGTTTTAGCTGCTCTGTTTGCTTTTGGGTTTCTATCTCCATTAGTTTCTCACGGGTAATATCATTGGCAATAAGTATAACCTTTGCTATCTCGTCGTACATGTCATTTACGGCAGTAAAGGTGCACCTGAACCAACGAACTTCACCATTGCTATTATTCATTCTAAACTGACCCTCATATGGAATTCCATGAATAACATCATCCCAAACCCTTTCAATATTCTTTCTATCTGCCTCAGAAACTAGTTCAAATATCGATTTTTCCTTAGCAGTATTAAGATTATAAGATAAAGTTAACAAGAATTTCTCATTGGCGTCAATCAAATCGCCAGTTGGAGAGAATTCTGCTTTAATAGATGAGCGATTTAGGGCACTTATTTGCCCCTCGTAGTCTAAGCTCTGCTGTTTTTGCTCGGTTGTATCAATAGCTAAAAACAATATTTTATCAACCCCACCCGATTCAGTTCTAACACAAGTAAAAGTGGCAATAGTCCATAAATCATCCCCATTACGAGTTAAGAGTTTCATATCGCCTTCAAAATGCTTACCCCCTTTGCTTAGGTTATTCCAAATATCATCGAACCACTCCCTATCCTTTTTGTTAATGAACATTGAGATATGCTTACCCTCAACATCGGAGTTTGAGGCGTACTCCAACTTTTGTAAGAATTTTGTATTAGCATAAAGGAGCGTTCCATCAACACCAAAGTCAGCACGTATCATGGTATGATTTACAGAATTAGAGAAGCTGATAAATTTGGCGGATTGTCTACTTGCTTCCTCTTGAGTAGCTTGTAGCTCCTCCATATTCTGCCTCATTTGCTCTTCCTTAAGTGCCAGTTCTTCGGCTTGTTCACGCGATTCTTTGAGTAGCTTTGCAGTTCTAATATTAATTTTAACAGTTGCAATGGTAGTCGCAACGCTTTCCGCAACCTTATCTATAAATTCTTCTTTGTAATCCTCTAACGGGTCAAACGAAGCCAACTCAATAACACCATGAACCTTATCATTCATTTTCAGAGGGACAAGAACTAAATATTTAGGATTAGCCTTTCCCAAACCACTTGTAATATTCAAATACCCCTGTGGTATTTTCTTAAGGATAATCTTTTCCTTTTCTAACGCACAAGCACCAACCAACCCATCGCCCCAGGGGATAATCTTATCGGCATATTTCCTTCTTTCATAGGCATAGCAAGCGGTCATTCTAAAATGAACATCACTTTCATCATCATCTTCAACTAAATAAAATGCGGCTTGGTTTGCGCCAACATAGTTAACTAAATTCTTTATAACCTGAAAGGTTAATTCCTCAAGGTTATCGTTATTTTGCCGAAGAATATCACCAAAGAGAGCCATCCCCTCAACAGCCCAATTTCTTTGTTTATCTTCTTCTTTCCTCTTTTGCTCCTCAATTCTACTTTGTTTAATATCGTTCCTCAAGCTAACAATTGCTTTCCCTAAGGAGTCATTTTCATCGGGAGTATATTCGGCATCAACATCTCCTTCACGGAGTTTCTCTACAAACCGGTATAATTTCCTTTCCTTATGTAAACTCTTTTCAAGAGTTTCAGAATAATCAATCAACTTTTCTGAATATTTTTTATAAACAAAAAACCCAAGAACTCCTAATGCTAGTGGAATAAAATCAATTAAATAAATAAATGGTAAATTTCTATGCAAATCCTTTACGCCACCAAAATTTAATGCAAAGTCGAAATTAATGATTCCTGCTACGTAAATAGCTATAACAATAAGAACTCCCAAAAGTAAGCCGAATAAAGCTCCTTTGGTATAGTTGAACAAATAATTCTTAGGCCTCATGAATTGAAGTTTTGATGCTTAAAAATAAGGATTTTTTCATCTTATACACAACATTTACTGCTGAATATTGTAGTAAATGTGTTAATAATTTAAATGATAAGCACGAGTAAAAACATTCTATATAGCTCTATATCTTTTAATTACATGTTCTGCAATATTACTTAAAGGAAGTACAGTAATGGCAGCATTAAGTTTTACCGCTTCCCTAGGCATACCATAAACCACACATGAACTTTCATCTTGTGCAATGGTGTATGCCCCCGACTCCTTCATTTCAAGAAGCCCTCTAGCTCCATCATCGCCCATTCCTGTCATGATTACTCCAATTGCATTTTGCGCAGCAAAGCGAGCAGTGCTTCTAAACAACACATCAACCGAAGGCCTATGCCTATTAACAAGTGGACCTTGAACAACCTCAACATAATATTTTGCTCCACTCCTTTTTAGTAGCATATGATAGTTTCCAGGGGCAATAAGGGCATGGCCAGGAAGAACAGGATCGCCGTTTTTTGCCTCTTTAACTGTAATATTACAGATATCATTTAACCTATTTGCAAATGAGGTGGTAAACTTCTCGGGCATATGCTGAACTATAACTATTCCAGGGCAATCAACAGGCATATCTTTCAAAAACTTTGCAATTGCCTCAGTTCCTCCAGTTGAAGCTCCAACAGCAATCACCTTATCGGTAGTAGTGAATGGTTTATGATTTGCTGATTTTGAAAGTATAACATCTGCAGAATGTTTTGGCTCAACTATCGGCGGAGCTACAATTTTTCTACGAGCGATTCTACTTCGAGCAGCAGCTTTAATGGCATCACAAATAACTATTTTGGATTCTTCTAAGAACTCCTTAGTATTTAGTTGAGGTTTAGTAATTAGCTCAACAGCACCATATTCCAACGCTTTTATTCCTACCTCTGTTGCCCTACTTGTTAAACTTGATATTATCACAACTGGGATAGGGTGTTGTGACATTATTTTTCGCAAGAATGTTAAACCGTCCATTCTGGGCATTTCAATATCAAGTGTAATAACATCAGGTGTTTCTTCGGACATTTTACGAGCAGCAAAAAAAGGATCGGCAGCAGTACCAATAACCTCAAGTTCAGGATCGGACGAAATGATCTCTTTCAGTGTTTGCCTAACTAAAGCTGAGTCATCTACAATTAACACCTTTATTTTATTTATCATATCCAATATTTGCTTTTAAACTTTACCTTGATGTTTTTTCTTTGAAAAATCGGTTAATTCAGCTGCGTCTGATTTTTGAATATATTTTAATCGTACCTCACCCGTACTAGTATTAAATTCTATTCTCCGCCCCTGTTTTCCCCCTATGCTTTTTGCAATAATTGGGATTCCATATTCACTCAACATATCAATTGCAATTGCAATATTTCTTTCGCCAATGTGAAAGTTACTAATATGTGTATCAATAACCTCTGCACCACCAAAAAGTTTTGCTTTTAAGTTGTTTTTTTTTGAACCTAACAAAATTATACGCTCAATTAATCGCTCAATAGCAATATTACCATACCTAGGACTAGCTAAACCCTGACCATTCCAATATGGTAACATATAATGATTTATACCGCCTATTTTCAAGATTGGATCATAAAGGCATATTGCTACACATGAACCTAAAATTGTTGTTACCACATAGGGTTCACGTTCAACAAATAGATTTGAAGGGAAAAGATAATATTTTTTTAGTTCTTGCATTAAATCAGGCTAGAAAATCTCGGTATCATTATCGAAAAACATTTCGTTATCATCTGTCGCAATATCATCAACTTCAATGTCGACTTCTGGAATGGTTATAGTAAAACAAGCCCCTTTCCCTAGCTCGCTATCAATTTCAATAGAACCATTAAGCATATCAATAATCGCTTTATTTACCGATAATCCTAAACCATGTCCACGATTTAGAGAATTAATACCCGAATCCAAACGCTTAAATCTGTCAAAGATTATTTTATGATTCTCCTTTGATATTCCAATTCCATAATCTTTTACCGAAATTGCCAGTTCATTAAGCTTTCTTACAGCTTTCACATCAATAGTATTACCTTCAAAGCTAAAGTTCACAGCATTGCTCAGAAGATTGGCAACTATAAGTTTAACCTTCTCAGGGTCGGTTTTGAAATGAACTGAATTGTCAACCTCACCTTCAACCACGTACGAATAGTTAACCTTAAGATTCTTTTTCCTTAACTCGTACTTAAACGATTCTAAAACGCTTTCAAATAAATTGTTAACATCAACCAGCATGATTTCCGGATAAATCTCCCCAGCCTCAATTTTAGCCGCAACAAAAATATTACGGAACTGAAAATCGAGGTTAAACGCTTCGGAATGGATTAAGGCAACCATTGAAATAACCTTCTTCCAATTCTCCTTTTCAACGGAAAGAATTGCCCTTGACAGACCCAATATAGAAGTAAAAGGGTTAATTATTTCGTTAGTAATATTTGAAATAAAGTGCGATTTTAACGCTTCCGATTCTTCAAGTTTTTTATTTACCAATCGGAGTTCAGCGTTTAAGTGCTTTAGGTCATCTAAGGTCTTTTTATTTTGGTCAAAACGTCTTTTTAGTTCTGCCAAAAGCTCATTATCTGATAATTCTTCGGGCTTCTTACTCATAACACAGTAATTTAAACTTTGCGATAAACAGTAGGTCGTACTTGAACCAATGGTACATTAAGATTAAGTATTGATTCTGAATGACCAAGGATGAGATAACCCTCGGGTTTCAAGCGTTGAGATAATTTATTAATTACAGCAGCTTGGGTTTCTCTATCGAAGTAGATTAGAACATTTCTGCAAAAAATCACATCAAAAATATCTTTTGTTTTATAGGTGCTATCCATAAGGTTTAACCTATCAAAAGTTATCTTTGATCGAACATGAGGGGCCATTTTAACCGTAGGGTTTGTTCTATCCTTACTCCTTAGCATATACTTCTTTTTTAAAGGGAATGGTATGGCTTGTACTTTATCTTCGCTATAAACAGCATCAACCGCCTTTTGTAGAATGCGTGTTGAAATATCAGTAGCAAAGATGCTAAAGTTGAATTTTGGGTTTTTCTCGGCAAATTCAAATAAAACCATTGCTAAGGTATATGGTTCTTCACCGCTTGAACATCCAGCGCTCCATACCTTGAAGGTTTGGTTTACATTTGAGGAATAATAATTAGGCAATACTTCATTAGTTATGAATTCAAAATGAGCGGGTTCTCTATAAAAATCAGTTTTATTAGTGCTAACAACATCCAGCATATGAATAATTTCCCTATCGAACCCGTCCTTGCTAAAAAGGTAGCTAATGTATTCCTTGAAAGTATTTATCTTCAGATGCTTTAACCTTTTCTGCAACCGGCTCTGAAGCATTACTTTCTTAATAGGTGGTAACTTTATACCACTCTCCTTGTATATTAATGCGCTTAAACGTTGAAATTCTTCGTTAGTTAGCTGTAATTTATGATAATCAATAAGTCCACTGTTAGGCATTACTCATTATTTTCAGTAACAGTATCTTCAAGCGAATCAGCATCAACAATTTGAGTTATATCATCAGTTGAAAAAACAGCATCCATATTTAGTATGATAACAAATCTGTCATCAATTTTAGCCATACCTATAATGAACTCCGATTTGTATCGACTACCTAAAGTAGGTAATGGCATTATTTGGCTATTATCAATTTCAACAACAGCCTGAACAGAATCGACAATAGCACCAACATGAACCGATTCTCCATCAACATCAATATCAAGTACAATGATACATGTGTTATTGGTATATTCAGCTTCAGGCATTCCAAATTTTATCCTTGCATCAATAACAGGTAATACTGCGCCGCGCAAATTGATAACCCCTTTTAAATACTCTGGAGCTTTAGGAACTTTGGTAATTGGTGTCATTTCTAAAATGTTTAACACCTTGCTAACATGAGCGGCAAACTCCTCTGTCCCCAGTTTAAAAGTGAGGTATGATTTGATTTGGTTTTTATTGTCCTTATCCATAATTCTTATTTTTAAAATTTACTCCTTATTACCAATAGCAAACATTTTAATAATCTTGTTAGTATCCATAACTAGAGCAACAGTACCATCACCAAGAATTGTTGCACCAGAAAAGATATCGTGGTTCTTATAATGTTTTCCTAAGGGCTTTAGCACAGCTTGATATTCACCTATCACATAGTCAACAACAAGCCCTACGCTCTCATCCTCAAAGTTCACAACAATTACTTGCTCAAGTTCCTCGTTACTTGGCTCTAAATCAAATTCTTTTCTCAGGCTGAAGAATGGAATTTGCGAACCATCTAGAGTTATTAAATTGTTAAATGTGTTATAAATTTTGTCCTTTTCAACAGCATATATTTTATCAATTGCTGAGAGTGGAACAACGTAGGGCGACTTGTTAATACTTACAAGCAACCCATCAATGATAGAAAGTGTTAACGGTAACTTTATGGTAATTGTAGTTCCAATTCCCTTTTCTGAATCGACCTCAACCTCACCTCGAATGTCATAGATTTTCTTACGAACAACATCCATTCCAACCCCTCTTCCAGAAACATCGGTAACCTTTTTTGCTGTTGAAAATCCTGGTAGGAATATAAGGTCTAATATCTCCTTTTTACTCATTTTCTTATCAGGCAGCACCAATCCCTTTGAAATAGCTTTGGCATGAATCATTTCAGGGTCGATGCCTGCTCCATCATCAATAACTTGAATGATAACACTAGCTCCTGAATAAAAAGCTTTAAGAACAATTTTACCTTTAGCAGGTTTCCCGTTAGCAATTCTAACCCTTGCCTCCTCTATTCCATGATCCATGCTATTGCGGAGAATATGCATTAACGGATCGGACAAGTTCTCAATTATCGTTTTATCAAGTTCAGTATCGGCTCCTTCTACAATAAACTCTACATCTTTATTGAGTTCTGCCGACAAATCCCTAACTAAACGCTGAAAGCGTCCAAAAAGATTCTCAATGGGGATTAAAACTATACTAAAGGCAATATCCCTTAGCTGTCTGGTTAATTTTTGAACATTCTCAACAATAGGATTTAACCCAGGAATATTATTTTGCTCTGAGAAAAGGCTTAAGCGAGCTTGAGTAGTTACTAACTCGGAGACTAGATTCATTAGAGTATCAAGTTTATCGGAACTAACCCGAATACTTGATGCGGTTTTATCCTTAACTGCTATCCTTTCCTTTGTAAACTTTTCTGCTTTTCGCTTATTGATATTGGATATTGCCACTTTGGCTAAGCGTTGAATTGCTACTAATCCAACATCCTTTTGTACTTCAGCCAGGTTTTCAACCTCCTTAATAAAAGTTTGATCGGCTACCAAGTTTTCTTCACCAAGCTTTTGAATCTCAAGCGTTGAATCAGATTCAACAAAAATAAAAACATCATGAATTACACTTTCGTCTTTATCTGTTGCAAGTAGGACCTCCCAGTATGTATAGCACTCATCCGGATTTATCTCGGCAATTTGAGGAACCCGATTAAAGTGAGCAAATACTTTATAATCGCCCAAAGAACATAGTTCATCTAACAAATACAATGGATTAGTTCCATTTTTAAAAATATCGGCGTTGGGTTCAAACAAAATGTAATAGGTTGATGTTACCCCTTTCGCCTCTGGTTTGCTATTACTTTCAACTTTTCCTTCAGGTTTTTGAGGGTTTATTATAGCATCTATCTTCTCAACCAATCCGCTATGAATAGTTTTAAAATCGGGGTCATTATAATTTTGCTCATCTAGCATAGACTTAAGGTGATCTACACAAGCAAAGGTAACATCAAGAATTGGCTTTGAGAGTTCAAGTTCATTGTTCCTAATCTGGTCGTAAATGGTTTCGAGGTTGTGAGTAAAATTATCAATTAGCTCAAACCCAAACATTGCGCTATTACCCTTTAGGGTATGCATAATCCTAAAAACTTGCTGAACAAGCGTTTCATCCTCAGGATTTTTCTCCAAATCAAGCAAAGCAACTTCAAGCTTATCAATAAGCTCAGTTGCCTCCTCTATAAATTTCTTCCTAAAACTATCCATTACCTTATAACTTTATTAATTGCGGCTAAAAGCTTTGCAGGAACAAATGGTTTAATAATCCAACCTGTAGCACCTGCCTCTTTAGCTTCCATTTTTTTGGCAGCTTGCGACTCAGTTGTTAGGAAAAGAATTGGAATACGCTCATAGCCAGGTGTAACCCGTATTTTTTTTATCAATTCAATACCATCCATTTCTGGCATATGTAAATCGGTAATAACTAAATCGATGGGTTGTCCATTTAGATGCTTTAACGCATCCTTACCATCTACACCAACTAGTACATTGTACCCCTCGTTTTCTAGGGTAAACTTCACTACTTCACGAATGCTATCGGAATCGTCGACTATGAGAATTGTCTTTGCCATATCATATTGTATTAATTAATATTCAGTTTTTAACCCAGAACGTTTAAAAAGAGTTGACATTTCATCTGATAAATTAAACTTAACGCTTGACTTAACTCCATCTTCCAACATGGAAAATAAAAATGATCGAATAAGCTGTATAAAACCTAAATCGATGACAATTATATCTGATATGATAATTGAAACAGGTTTTCCTTTCTTATATAATTTCACCAAGTCGTTTTTAATGCTATTAGCATTATTTAGTGAGAGATCACCAGAAATGAAAACCTCTGAACTCTCTTCGTTATAACTCAACTTATAGGTTTTATCTTGTTTATCCATAATCTAATTATTAAAAAAATTCAACATCATTATCTTCCTCGTCAATATTTGAATCATTAATATCATGGTCTCCATTAATTACCTGATCATGTATTTGGCGTTCCGCATCCATTGTGTACATTGTTCTAATAAAATCCAGGTCATCTTTATCAAGCTGGGTATCACTTTTACCACTCAAGTTTTTATAAATCTTTTGAAGAATTTTAATTATCTCAACTATCTTTACTTCAAAAACTTCATAATATTTTATATCAGAGATTGCACTCTCTATAGTGTTTTCTAATCTTTCACTTTCGGCTTTATTCTTATTAAGCAAAACTAAAACCTCTTCTTCATTTTCTAGCATTTTATCTGTAATCCCTTTTAGCTCAATGGAGATATCATCGGAGCGACTTGTTTTAGCATTTTGCACTAAAATTTCTAAAAGTTTCTCAAAACCAGAAACTTTATCAGATACTCAAGATTTAGAATTTGAATTAGGTTTTGAGATGCAGTAATATCCCGTTCAACGGTTTTAAACTGTTCTATAAGGTTAGTTTGCAAACTAAATTCAGGATGGCTAATCATTTCCACATAACGGCTACTATATTGTATAATCTCATCAATAATAGAATTATCAAGCTTTATTAGAGAATCAGATAGAATCTGAGAAACATCTTTTGCTTGCTCAACTACACTGTGAGAATTTTGTTTAATTAAATTAGCATATCTATCGGTTACTGCTAAAATATCAGTCTCAACCTTAATATTATTGTTCTTAGTTAGTGATTGACATTGAATAAGAATAGCAAATGAGATACTACCAATTGATTTAAATCGCGTTACAATCTTTTCTATTGCAGTCTGATACTCCTTGTTGGCTCTTACTAGTAATGCCGATTGAATATTAACAATCTCTTTGACTTGCATCAAAAACTTATCGCCGGTATTTTCATCTATTTTTTTTAGGTTTTTAAGTAACTCTTTATGTGACTGTTGTACGTGCTCAACTTTTTGCCTAATAATGTCGTGATACTGCAAGTTGGTAATAATGCTATCAATATTTTCCCTTAACCTGCTATTATTCTCTTGTAGTTTAGGTAAGCTAATGTTTAGCTCTTGCTGCTTTTCTGAAAATAACTCTATAACTTTCTTAAGTGTTTTAAGTATAGCATCTAGATTTGATTCAATCTGCTTGATACCCTTTTGGGTTTTGTTGTAAACCTCTTCTAATGCTTCTTTATTTTCTTTTAGTAATTTAAGTTGCTCTTGCTCAAAAAGTTTAGCCCTATTAATCAGACGATTAAATTCAATAATATAATCCGAATCCTCGTTCTTTTCTTCTAGTTTATTTGAACCTATCTCCGATATCTTTAAATTGGAAAGTAAGAATTTCTGGGTTAAGAGGTTTTGGCTTATATTTTTTCTTTGCAACTCTATCCCATCAAGTGTACCGCTTATTTCCTTTATTAATAGTAATGCATTACTTCCAATCTGAGAATAACTTTCTTTTAAAGTTGAAATTTTTTTTGAAAGATCCTTAAGGTTAATGATATTTTCACTTTTAAAGCTAGAAGAGTAAATGGATATTATTTTTTCAGCATTCTCTAAGATATAAGTTGACCCCTTATGTGCCTCTTTAAATCTATTGTTTAGGAAAGAAAATCGTTAGCAGCACAACTTAATATTTCAACCACATTGGAGTCAACTTTCGTAAAATAATCTGATATCTGATTTATATTAGCCATATAACCTTAGGTCCATTATTGATTTGATAATACTTGCTTGACCCTTGAAATTAAGTATTTTATATCAACGGGTTTAGGGAAGAACTCATTAACACCCAATGCCTTGCATTTTTCCTTATAATAGCTAGTATTCGCTGCTGAAACAACAAAAACTGGAATATGTTTAGCAAAGCTACTAGCCATAAACTCTTGCAAAAACTCAACACCAGTAGTGTTAGGCATTAATAAGTCAAGCAGTATAAGCCTTGGTCTTTCTTTCTCAATTCTTAGCCAAGCCTCCTTAATATTACTAACGGTAATAGTCTTATACCCCTCTTCTTCAAGTATTGATTCGAGTAACACCTGATTTGTAACAGAGTCATCAACTATTAATATGTACCCACTAGAACTCATCGTAAATAATTATTTTCAAATCTAAACATTAATAATATTATTAATTCAAAATCATTAGCATTTTATATCATCACAAATGGTGATTTATATCATCTTTTTTAATCTATTTTTTTCATTATATTAGGGCAATAAGTAAATATAGATGTTTGATAGATCAAAATTAGATTTTAGCGCAATTTTCGGGAATAGCACAATTCCCTAAAGCAAATACTTTCTATTAATGAACAAAAATTACTCCTCAGCAACATCCAAGTTATACATTTTAAAAACAGGGAAATAATAGCAAAACAGGGATCTATAAGTAAATTGGTATATTATGTTGTTGAGGGCCATATTAAAATTAGCAGAGAGTTACGAAGGTCAAAAAACATTGTATTAAAGTTGGTTACTCAGGAAATTTTATAGGAATACCATCACTCCTAAATGGTATAACTTTTAACTTTACATTATCTTCTGTAAAAGCTTCTACGGTTTGTCAAATACCCTTTTCAGTACTTGATACAATTCTAGAAAACAATCATAAGCTATCAAAAGAATTCCTTAAATGCTTTAGTAAGGATTATCTTTATCAAGCCAACAGGCTATCGGGTTTACTTTTTAAGCAACTTCCAGGGAGAGTTGCCGATTTAATACTATACTTTGCAGAAGAAATATATTCTAGCGACGAATTTGAGTTTCCATTAAATAGAGCAGGATTAGCAGAAATCTGTGGAACAACAAAAGAAAGCCTAATCAGAACCCTCTCAGAATTTAATCACGATAGGATAATTGAACTAAATAGAAACTCTGTTAAGATAAACAGCTATGATATTTTGAAAACTTTAAGTAAATTAGGGTGATTTAAATCATAAAGCATATGGCAAATATTTTAATAGTTGACGATATTTTTGTTAACAGGTTGCTCTTAAAAGAAATTACGAAACCTTTAAACGCGACCTGCTTCGAAGCAGAAAATGGGAAACAAGCAATAGAACTTTTGCAAAAAGAAAAAATTGATGTTGTTTTTATGGATATTGAGATGCCTGTTATGAATGGATTAGAAACAACAAAGTATATTCGTGAAAAATTTCCTTCACCAATTCGTTATACTCCCATTATTGCACTAACTGCACACAATCCAGCTAATTTTTTTGATGATTTTAAAGATGTAGGATTCGATTACCTTCTTACTAAGCCATACTCCATTGAAAAGATTAAAGAAGCGATCTCAAAAGTGACTCCAAGGTTGAGCAACTAATTACTAATTTATTCTAACTTTGCTTTTCATTTCAATTTATAAAGAATGGACAGGGCTCATCTTTCCAAATTAATACTTAACGAGAAACGTTTAATAATACCTAACGTTGGTGCATTCCTGCATAAAGAATTGGAAAATGGCAAAGTTGAAATAACTTTCAGCCCATACCTTAAATATAACGATGGCCAACTAGAAGAACTACTGATTAAACAATTTAAATACTCAAAAGAAGAAGCACATAGTCTAGCATTAAGTCTATCAACTGAAATCTCTAATGAAATAAGGAATATTGGAAGTTTCCAAATACCAAATGTTGGGATGTTAACTTTTGACTCAAAAGGGACTCTTAAGCTAACCCCAAACAATGGTTCAAATGAAATTTCTACAAGTACAAATGATGAAAATGTACCAGAACGAAACAACACACCAGAATCATCAGGTAAAGAGATTGAATTTATTGAAGAAAACATAGAAGATAAAAACGAAAAAGCTGTCATAGCAAACGAAAGTTTTATACAAAATGATGGAAACAAACAACTTCAAAGTGAACAAAATGAAGTACCAAAAAAGCAAATTCTTAATGATGATCAGTTAAACATTGAAGAAAAACAAGTTTTACCAAACAATGACACAATCACAAGAAATCAACCTAAAAAGTCTTCTTCAAAACCCTTAGGTTTAAGAATTCTAGTTTTAGTTAGTATAGCTTTAGTTGTCTCATTAATAATTGCATTCGGCATTAAAATTATTATTTCATCGGAAGAAGAGCCAGATTGGGAAGATCGATTTGTAACAACGGAATCCGTTGAGCCTTTAGCATTCCCCGAAGATAAGAATAATGACGATCTGAATGCAGAATTTGAGTCTTTAACTCCTGATGAAACTGCGAATAATTCAAATTCTAAAAATGAGGTTAAGCCACAATCCATTGAAGATAAAATAGAAGAAAGTTTAGTTAATAACCAAAAGCTTCTAAACCAAAAAGTGTTTTATCGACTAGTTGTTGGCAGCTTCTCAAACGCTCAAAATGCAAAAACACTTGCTTCCAAATTGAATGAGCAAGGCTTTCAAGCCAACGTATTTTTGCGTGAGAATGGGAAGCATGTTGTAACAATAGGAGAATATGCTAGCCGGCAAAAAGCAGAATCGGACAAAAGGAAATATGCTAACAAATTCCCTGGCATTTGGATTATCAAGCTTTAACATGAGCATTAAAAAGAAGATTCAATATCCAAACATTGGCACGGTAAATTACACCTACAAAAAAGGATGTAAAAGGATTACTTTAAGAATAAAGAAGGAAGGCTCAATTCATGTTACGATACCATATCTTGTTAAATTCTCTCAAGCAGAAGGATTCGTTTTATCAAAAAAGGATTGGATTATTTCAAAGCTAAACGAAGTAAACCAAAAGCAGCAGCCCATTACATCATTCCGCACAAAATTCTCAAGCATTAAAACAGTCCAATCAAACAGCGTATCAAAAGTTTCTGTGGTTCGAAATAACAACAACTATACCGTATACTACCCTAGCACATTATCAATTAACGATGATAATCTACAATCATTTTTAAAAAAATTGACAACTGAGATTCTACGTAAAGAAGCAAAGAACTACCTACCAAAAAGAATTGATTACATTGCCAAGCGCTATAATTTTAGCTACAATAAAGTAACTATTCGAAATTCTAAAACACGCTGGGGCAGTTGTAGTGGCAAAAACAATATTAGTTTAAGCCTATGGTTAATGTTAGTTCCCTACCACCTAATTGATTATGTGATTTTGCATGAACTATGCCATACAAAGGTTAAAAATCATGGTAAAGATTTTTGGCAATTACTAGATATGCTTTGTGATGGTAATGCACGAATTTATTCTAAAGAATTAAAGGGGTACCAAATACCATTTTAGTACTCAATAGAATTTATTCTTTCTGCAATTTCAAGTACTTTATCGTAGAACTCATTTGCAATTTGCTGATAATCAACATTAATAGATTTACCCCTTTCATAAGATTTTTGTTTTATTATTCTTAGGGTATCTTTTTCTAACACTTGAATATCAGAAATTATATCAAGAAACCACTCTGTAGATATTGGTTCGGAATATGCCAGCTGGGTGTAACACTCATCCAGCAAATGTTTTACCATTTGCTTTATATCCTTTTTAAGGTCCTTAATATTAGCCATAGTTTTGACGACCTAAATTTTATATAAATATAACCCATTTCAGAAAAAAACAAAAAGAAAAACCCTTTTTTTAAGGGTTAATTCTGTACTTTAATAGCCATAGGCCTTTCCTTCAACTTTTTCGGGCACAAGTTTGAAAACCTTAACATTTTTCAAGGCAGGCATGCTATAATCAAAATCATCACGGTTGGTGTACTTTTTCATAATGATATTTAAAATCCTCTTCTTTTCGTCTAAATCCTCAATGTTCAATAATTTCCCATACATCAGTACGCTTTTATATTTCATTGAATATGAGCAAGCCACATTCTCGTGCTGGTGTCGGAGGAAATAATCGGAGCTGAAAGCAATGCAAACGTTTGGATTGTTTTTCCAAATATCAATTTTTTTACCTTCAGGTCCAGAATGTAGATATAAGAAACCATCCTGATACCCAAAGTTAAAGGGTAACACATATGGCATACCATTCAAATCAACCATTCCCACATGGCAAACATCTGTTTCATTAATAACCTGCTCAATCTCTTGTTGTTGTGTAATTGCTCTTGGTCTCATTTTTCTCAATCATTATTAAAGATTCAACCTTTAAAGTTACATAAATAACGCGATTATAAATTCAGTAGGTTTTGTAAAAAATGAAATACAACTATGATGATAGCGATTTTAGTTTCAAATAGATTGCTAAAGAAATCAAAAAAATATACGTTTGCAAAAAATTTACTTAAGTAATAAACAATAAAAATGGGAAGAGCATTTGAATATCGTAAAGCCCGCAAGCTAAAACGCTGGGGCAACATGGCAAGAACATTTACAAGACTAGGCAAAGAGATTACAATGGCTGCAAAAGCTGGTGGCCCAGATCCTGACACAAATCCTAAATTACGACTATTAATTCAAAATGCTAAGTCGGAAAACATGCCCAAGGATAATATTGAAAGGGCTATTAAGCGGGCTACTGAAAAGGATATGAAGGACTACAAGGAGATGGTTTACGAAGGTTATGGACCACACGGAATAGCTATCCTTGTTGAAACTGCAACCGATAATCCAACACGAACCGTAGCTAATGTGCGGAGCTACTTCAATAAATATGGTGGTTCATTAGGAACAACTGGTATGCTCGATTTCATCTTCGAAAGGAAATGTTCTTTTAAAATAGAGACACCTGCAGATATTTCATTAGATGAACTTGAACTTGAGCTAATTGATTATGGAGTTGAAGAGGTTTTTGTTGAAGAGGATTCTATCATGATCTTTGCTGAATTCACCCAATTTGGACCAATTCAAAAGTTCCTTGAAGAAAAGGGAATCAACATTATTAGCTTTCAGTTTGAAAGGATACCCAACGATACCAAAAAGTTATCGCCCGAAGAACAGGCCGAAGTGGAAAAACTCATTGAGAAAATTGAGGAAGACGATGATGTTACCAATGTGTTCCACAATATGTTAGTAGAATAGTAGAGCACTTAATTTATTTAAAGAGGCTAAATTAACAGCCTCTTTTTTTATTCATGGAAAAGCAAAACAGGCACTTCTGAATGGTATATCATTCGTTTTGCCAGTGATGGATTTAACAGTTTGTAAAGTAATCCGCGCTTGTGCCGTGTTAAAGCCACAAGATTTATCTGGTTCTTCTCTATATAATCAATTATTACCTTTTCACTAGTTTTTGCTTCTATTATATCGCACTTAACCTTTACTTTTGGCACAACTCGTTTTATATACTCTTTGGTATCTGTCATTAATGCTGCTATAGCAGGTGTTTCAATTTTATCAGTTATATGTAAACAATGCAGTTCTATTTGAAATGGCGATACAATTCTTAATAGTTTTCTAATAGATACCTTATCTGTTTTATCAAAGTTTGTAATGTAAACTACTTTTTTAACCTCATCTACACCTTTAAGAACAGCCTTTTCAGGTATAACTAGTAAAGGAATATGTGTTTCATCGGACACTTCAGTAGCAACACTCCCAACTAACTCGGTACTTTTAAATCCTTCACCTTTAGTTCCCATTACGATTATACCAGGTTTATACCTCTTACTTATTTCAACTATACCATAGGATGCATAACCTTCACGAATTGAATACCCTATCTGAACATTATCATAACCCATAGTTTGCGCAAAACTTTTTAAATCATGATAAAACTTTTGCAACTTTTCTTTTGCAGAGTTGTAAAGGACATGGTAATTCATGTCAAAATCAATTTGAATACTGGCAACATCTGTAAAGGGAATCATATCAACCACAGGCGAGTTAAAAACATGTAAAAGTTTAATCTGAGCATTATACTTAGCGGCTAACATAACCGCATACCTCGCAGCGTTATGTGAAGGCTCTGAAAAGTCAACAGGTACAAGAATTTTGCGAAGTTGCTGTTCTTTGTGTTTTCCCGCTGATGTATCTCTCAACTGAGACATCAATTTCAAAGCTCTTTCGGCATCAGATTCCCTTATCAATACCTTTACCCCTTCGGAAACTGCACCTTGTATTACATTCTCATTTCTCAGAAAGCACTCAATTCCATTAGATTCAAGGTAGGATTTTAGGACTAATGCTTTTGAGTTACTTTCTGTTGCAATAACTATCATTTTTTCTTCCATGGCTATCGTTTTTTTATAAATTTAAAATAACTAAACAAAAAAGTCAAGAAAAAAAGGCTGCCCTTTTGAGACAGCCTACTTTATCAAATTTTTGAATTAGAACTATAGTTCTGCAGAAAATAACATCTCCTCAAAGAAGCGCTCTAACTCCATAGAAAGATTTGGCATTAGCTCTTCAGCTTTCACCTGTTCGCCACTTGTAAACTTGAAGTAAACAACCCAGTCTCCGCCTTCATTAACAAAAATAAAATCGCCTACCTTATCACCGTTTGTTCGGTACAACGACATTTTGATAAACTGGTTAGGATCTTGTGCACTGTCAAGTTCTTCCGAATTTCCTTTGATAGTCAATCTAAACTCAAGGTCATTAACTATTTGCTTTGCAGTAATATCAAAATCAACGGTTTGGTTGTTGTTGGAAACTGCCAAAACATCTGCTATTTGGGCATAAACTATGCTTCCATCCTTCTTAATAGAGAAATTCTTAGAAACCCTAAGTTGCGGATAGCTGGTAGCATCAAACGATTCTTTTGAGTAAACCTCAAATTTTCCAAAGGTTACAGTAATTTCTGTAACAAGTTTAAAGTTAAAGGAGTCGCCATTTGAGTTAAATGAAAAACCACCCTCTAGGGTACCATTATAGTTAAATGTGAATACCTCATTACCATTATAATCGATTTTTACCTTTATCGAATTAATGAATACCTCACCACCATTAGTTTGATCTGAATAATCGTAATATGTTACTACAACATTATTTGTTGGATTATCCATGGGATGGGGAAACTTCACAACAACCTGATTAGTAGGAGTATCTGTATGTATCCATCCGTTTGGAGAGTATTCCCATGTCCCAACTAAGTCATTAAAATTATTTAATATGAAGTGATTAAAATCAAAGTTGAGTTCATGGCCTTCCAGAGCAAACTTATGCTCAACATTCTTAAACGACTTCTCCATACATGAGGATGGTGCAGATTTCATCCCTTGGCTGTTATAAAAGTCTTGTGGTAAAATTTGTCCCAATTCGGACATTATCACATACCCATCGGTACTAGTAATTTCTTGGGTTTCAGCAACTAAATCCTGATCTGCATTTTGTATTACCTGTTGGGCCTCCTCCTTTGTAAGGTTTGTGCCTTCATCCTTTGAACATGACACAAAAAATAATGCTCCTGCTAGAAGCAGCGATAAAAGTTTAAGTGTTTTCATTTTCATAGCTATTTAGTTTTAGTTAAACTTTAAAAAATTCCTTACTCGTAAATCAAATTACATGCCAAAATTCAATTCCTTTAAATTTTGTTTTTCATCGACATATCCATGTAGTTTAAACGTAATTTTTTGTTGTTTGTTTGAAATCAACCTTATATTTGAAAAAAAAATTATTTTTGAAAGTTTAATAGTTGTATTATGAATATAAGGATTCTTAAGTTTTGGCTAACATTTCAAACTGTAATATATAGCATAGCAACATATGCATGCACAAACTACTTGGTAACCAAAAGTGCAAGCATTGATGGTTCCACAATGGTAAGCTATGCGGCGGATTCTCACATAAGATACGGGGAACTCTACTTTCGACCAAGGGGTAAGTGGCCTGCAGGTAGCATGATTACTCTTTACGATAGAGGAACAAACAAACCATTAGGTCAAATACCTCAACCCACTGAAACCTATCAGGTAATCGGGTTCATGAATGAATTTCAGGTTGCAATTGGTGAAACTACTTTTGGTGGAATAAAAGAGTTAAGGGACTCTACCGCTATTGTTGATTATGGAAGTTTGATGTTCCTTGCCTTACAAAGGGCAAAAACTGCACGTGAAGCCATTAAAGTGATGGTAGAGCTTGTTGAGCAATATGGTTATGCAAGTAGTGGAGAATCCTTTTCTATAGGTGACCCCAACGAGGTGTGGATTTTAGAAATGATTGCAAAAAAGACAAACCTTAAATACGATAAAAGACTTAAAAAGAAAATAAATGTTGATAAAGGTGCTGTTTGGGTTGCTGTTCGAATACCCGATGGCTACATATCGGCACATGCAAATCAGGCAAGGATTCAAACATTTCCTTTAGAAAACCTCAGAAATTCGATAAGTAGCAAAAACTTAAATCTAATCTTCAACCCCGAGGTTGAAGTAGTTTATTCTCATGATGTTATTGAATATGCTCGTAAAAATGGCTACTATCAAGGAACAGATAATGAGTTTAGTTTTAGCGATGTTTATAATCCAATAACTTTTGAAGGGGCAAGGTTTTGCGATGCAAGAGTGTGGGCATTTTTTAATCACGCTGCCGATGGTATGAAAAAATATTGGGACTATGCTAAAGGAGAAAATTTAAAAAATAGAATGCCACTTTACATTAAACCAAACCGAAAACTTTCTGTACATGACTTAATGAATTTTAAGCGTGACCATCTAGAAGAAACAGAGCTGGATATGAGTAAAGATGTGGGGGCTGGCCCCCACGGGTTACCATACCGTTGGCGTCCATTAACATGGGATATCGATGGAACCACCTATTTTCATGAACGCGTTACCGCCACACAACAAACAGGGTTTTCGTTCATTGCTCAAATGCGAAGTTGGTTGCCAAACCCCATTGGAGGAATCTTTTGGTTTGGGGTTGACGATGCTGCATCAACAGTATATGTTCCCATATACTGTGGAATTAATCGTATTCCAGAAAGTTATGCCGAGGGGAATGGTGATATGTTGACCTATTCCCCTACCTCTGCGTTTTGGATCTTTAATCGGGTTGCTCACTTTGCTTATCTAAGGTACGACCTAATAATAGAAGACATTAAAAAGGTTCAAAGAGAACTTGAAACAAAATTCATAGCATACACTCCTGCAGTTGATGTTGCAGCAATGAAGCTTTATGATACAAACCCAAATCTGGCAATAGAGTTTTTAACAGACTATTCAGTTAATACCGCAAATGCCACAGTCCAAAAATGGAACGATTTAAGCAATTACCTACTTGTTAAGTATATTGATGGTAATGTGAAAAAAGAGAAGAATGGTAAGTTTGAAAGAAATCCTTGGGGATTTCCAGCAAGTCCTTCGCAGCCTGGCTATCGGGAAGAATGGTTAAGAACCATAATTAATGAAACTGGAAATAAATTTAAAGAACCTAATAATAACTAAAATTTATACTAACTATGAAAAAGTTTTACGCATTTTTTCTGGTAATGTTTTCTGGATTGCTAATCATAGCAAATCCAGTTGATGTAAAGCTAGCAAGAAAGGTTGCAATCAATTACCTTTCTGCTAAAAAAGGTGCAGCTATTGATACTTTTGACATTCAGTTGCTTAGTACCTATAAGCATGCTAATAACGATGCATTACACATTTTCACCTATGGAAAAAAGGGGTTTATAATAGTTTCAGCAGATGACGAGGCCAAGCCCATTATTGGATGGTCATTAGAAAATCCAATGCCAAAAAAGATTGACAATCCAGTTGTTTTAGGTCGACTTGAATGGTATGCCAAACAAATTAATTATGCTGCCAAAAATAAAATTGGAGGTAAAGCAACAAAACAAGAATGGCAGGATATTCTTGAAGGAAGAATTAGCAAGGGAGTAAAAGCTGGAGGCCCGCTGCTAACAACAATATGGAACCAAGAACCATATTATAATAAATTTTGCCCAACTGGTACGCCTACTGGTTGTGTTGCAACTGCAATGTCACAAATAATGCGTTATCACCAATGGCCCACAAATGGGAAAAATTGGCATAAATATGTTCATCCTACTTATGGAACACAATATGCAAATTTTGAGTCTACTACATACGATTGGAATAATATGCCAGTTGAACTAACATTTCAAAGTTCACAAACAGAAATTGACGCTGTTGCAACACTTTGTTATCATGCAGGAGTATCCGTAAATATGAACTATGCTACAGATGGTTCTGGTGCGTTTAGCCCTGATGTACTTTACGCATTGACTAACTATTTTAACTATGACCCAACAACAATTCAGATATATGAATTCGATCCAAATAGTGAAACTGAATGGATAAACATGGTTAAAGCGGAAATTGATGCTGGACGCCCTATATACTATGCTGGTAGTAGTGATGCTAGTGGTGGGCATGCCTGGGTATGCGATGGGTACAATGACAATAATGAATTGCACATAAACTGGGGTTGGGGTGGTTATGCAAATGGTTATTACGCTGCCTCAGCCATGAAACCTACAGGCTCAGGATATGACTTTAGTGAGAGTAATGAAATGATTATTGGTATACAGCCTAACGCTCTTGAATATAAACATCTCTGGGTTCGTCAAGCATCTGGATTTCCTACATCATCTAGAGGAATACAATTTATTTCAGCTGTAAGCAATAGAGTAGCTTGGGCTGTTGCGTATGATGGCTCTGGAACAGGTAGCCAAGTTCGTGAATTTACTAAAACAACCGACGCAGGTGCCACATGGATACCAGGACTTATCAATCCAGATGGTGCAACGGGCATGGCAGCTGCAATGATTTGTGCTATTAGTGATAGTATTGCATGGGTACCACTTTATAGTTCTAATGGAGGTGGAATGATTGCAAAAACTGAGGATGGTGGAAAATCTTGGACTCAAGTAACAACATCAAACCAGTTTGATGCAAGTAAGGGAGGATTCCCAAATGTTGTTCATTTTTGGGACAAAAATAATGGGTTTGCAATGGGAGACCCAACTGATACTTATTTTGAAATATATACGACAACCGATGAAGGTGCAAACTGGACGAGAGTTGATAAGAGTAATATCCCTACACCATTAGAGGGTGAATATGGTGTGATAGGTTATTATACCACTATAAATGATACGGTTTGGTTTTCTACAAACAAAGGAAGAATATATAGATCTGTTGACAAAGGATATAATTGGCAAGCATTCCAAACTCCATTCACATCAACTTCATTTGAACTTGCATTTAAAAATGGATTTGAAGGCTTCATCTATGCTAAAGAAAACGAGCTAGACAAATTTTATAAAACGACAGATGGTGGGGAAAATTGGACAGAAGTAAACCCAACAGGCGCGGTATATACTGCTGATTTTTGTTGGATACCTGGTACTGACACCCTTATTTCTACTGGGATTAATTACCAGGAACCTAATAAAATGGGTGTATCTTATAGTATAGACGGGGGAAACACTTTTATAGATTTTGCTCCATTTTATAAAAATTTCCAATTTGGAAATATAGGAGCATCACCAGAAGGGGCTGTTTGGGCAGGTAGTTTTAACTCAAGTTCTACTTATGGAGGAATGTGGCATAAAGGAGGGACAGTTGTTTCTGCTGACTTCACTATTAATAAAACATCTGGTTTTACAAATGATAGTTCTATTGTATTCACTGATAATTCTTATGGAAATCCCGATTACTGGGAATGGAATTTTGGAGAAGGTGCAGAACCGTCTACCAAGGTAGGTCAAGGGCCTTTTACAGTAAAATATACTACCAAAGGATATAAAACTGTAGCTCTGACCATTAAAAAGGGAGACGATATTCATGTTATTGTCAAAGAGAATGTTCTTTTTATTAATTGGCCAACTGGAATTGATACTGAATACTCTAATTCAAAATATTCAGTTTACCCAAATCCAACTAACTCATCTGTTATTGTAAACATTAATGGTTTTACTAAAGGTAAAATTGATATCTACAATATTACTGGTGCTTTAGTGTGGTCTTCAGGTGCAATTACAAATGATGGAAGAATAGATGTTTCAAACCTAAATCCTGGCGTTTACCTAATTAGAATTCAAGACGAAAAAGGTAAAATTGCAACAAAAAAATTGACGATATCACGTTAAATCGGGTATTCAATAAAGAAAGGGGCTAAGGCCCCTTTCTTTTTGCAATGAAATTTGTAATAACCTAAATAAACTTTACGCCCTTTTGTTTCATCTCATTAATTGCTAACTCCCCGTCATTCTTATTCAAATTAACTGCCCTAATTGCTTCTGAAACAATGCTTACCTTAAAACCAAGTTTAAGTGCATCAAGAACAGTATTCTTTACGCAGTAATCGGTTGCAAGTCCACCTACAATCACTTCATCTACATCAATCTGTCGAAGCCATGATGCCAAGCCAGTTCCTTGAAAACCAGAATAAGCCTCTTTATCGTATTCAGTTGCTTTTGAGACTAGTATGGCAACTGAAGGAAAATAAATATCCTTATGAAACTCAGCTCCTACAGTTCCTGCCACACAGTGTTCTGGCCAAATTCCACCATTTGATTTAAATGATATATGATTTTTAGGATGCCAATCCCTTGTGAAGACAATAGGCAGTTCATCAGCTTCAAATTGCTTTATCAATTTATTAATTGGATCAATAATCTTATCACCCTCTGGAACTGCAAGCGCGCCCCCAGGGCAAAAATCATTTTGAACATCAACTACAATAAGTGCTTTCATCGTCACAAAACCTTAATATTATCAAATATAGCAAGTTAAATTAGTTAAATACTTCGTCTCAATTGTCATTAGAATTATATCTTTCTAAGCGCGGATTTGGTCTGAGCTTACGTCCTACCTTTGATATAGGTTTTCCATTAACCCATACAATATCAGCTGTGAAATCGTAATTTCCTTGCATTAAGTAACTCCCAACCCCATAAGCATCAACGGGAACAGCTAATGACTCAAACTGTTTTATTCGATCGGGATTAAAACCACCAGAAACCACTATTTTAACATTTGAAAACCCTTCACAATCAAGAGCATTTCTAACCAATTCTACCAATTTAGGGTTAACACCCGTTGGTTTGTATGTTCCCATGTGATTAAATACGCTTTTATCGACAAGGTTTTCAGACGTATCAAGCCTAACGCCCCAGAGCTTATCTCCCATCTCGTGAGCACATTTAAGTGCAGTATTTACGCAATCATTATCAAAATCGACTAATGCAATTAGGGGTGCGTCAGGGTAAGTTTCACTAAACAATTTAACAGCCTGGACCGTGTTACCACCAACCGAAGCAATTAGGGCATGAGGGATTGTTCCTGATGCTCCTGCCCCCCACCATTCAGCCTGGGCATCGGTTGAAACACCAGCTGCACCACCTATATGTGCGGCATAACCGTCACCTCCTTGAACGGCCCAATGGTCGAAACGAGCTGGGAAATAAAGAACGGTTTTACCATTAGCAGCCTCAACTACTCTCCTAACATTTGTGGCAATTTTTGTTCTTCGAGCTAAGATTCCCAAATAGATAGTTTCAAGGTGAGCGAATAGAGATGCATCGCCTTTAATGTGCATTATTGTTTCATAAGGTTCAATGATATCACCATCCCATAGAGCATCTATTTCAATTTCAGAAAAGCCATCAATCCAAAGATTATCAAGTTCTTGAGCTACTAGGATCCTTTCCTTCTCAACCTCTAAATACTTTTTTTTGTCG
This sequence comes from Tenuifilum thalassicum, assembly GCF_013265555.1. Classification (GTDB taxonomy): domain Bacteria; phylum Bacteroidota; class Bacteroidia; order Bacteroidales; family Tenuifilaceae; genus Tenuifilum; species Tenuifilum thalassicum. Next base: position 1,772,365 of record NZ_CP041345.1, read on the forward strand.
GTCAAAAAATACTTTCTTGCCGATTTCTTTAGCTCAATCAACCTATCAAAAAGCTTGTAAGCATTAGTGTAGTTTGAATATCGACCGCAAGCCACTTTTAATACAGCAATAGCTTCGTCGATTCCACAAAGAACCGCATCTTTTTTTTGAAAAACCTGCATGATTACATCAGGATGGAGATTGTGTTTTTCTAACACCACCTTTTCCCGCCAAAAATAGACGTCGCTCCTATACCCCCTCCGAAGTTCCTGAACAGGTAGATCAAATGTTGTAGTATTTAATCGTTTGCGCATAACAACAGAAATTTAAGAAAAAAAGGGGGCTTTTGTCAATACCCCCTCGCTTATTTTTATCGTGTAAACTTATAATTCAATTTCATTTGAGGCTTTTCGATTCATCACTAAACCAACTATATGGTATTTAACAACTGGTTTACCTTTTGCATTTGATTCAATTGTAACAGTTCTACTAATGCGCTGTGGCTTTGGTTCAATCCTGAACTCAACTCTAATTTCAGTTTGTTTATTAGGTAAAACTGGAGCTTTTGGCCATGCTTTGATATTTGTTCCGCAACAACCTTTTACACTTCTTAATAGAAGCGGTTTTGAATCGGCATTTGTCAATTTAATATCTATTTTGCCATGTTCTTCGGCTAAATCATCTAAGTAAATCTCACCCAGATTGATTGTATCATTAACCACAGGGATGGAGCTACCAAACCCATTTTTAACCTCAGCAATACCAATGTTCTGTGCGTTACCATAATGAAATCCTAAAACAACAGTAAGTAAAAATATAAGAATACGTTTCATAGTTTAACAATTTTAGTTACCAATACTAACACCATGCCAAAATTAATAATTCCAAATCGAATTCAATCTGGTATTCGAAATATCATAATATTTGTAACGTTAAATTGTATCTTTACAAATTATCTTGCTAATAGAACTTTCACATTTGATTAATAAATGGAACTGATTTAGTAAAATTACAAGTTTTAATATAGTCATCATGAATATAACCAATATCTTAAAATTTGAAGGATTTATATTTGACATGGACGGAGTAATTGTAGACAATTACTTGTTCCATATAGAAGCATGGGGAAAATTCTGTGAAAAGTATGGGCTTAAATACAGTAAAGAAGATTTTGCAGCACGATATTTTGGTAAGACCAATGCGGATATTCTACAAGGACTTTTTCAAAAAGAAATGAGCAAATCAGAGATAAAAAATCTTGGTGAGGAGAAAGAAGCCATTTACCGTAAAATATATGAACCATCAATAAAGCCATTACCTGGACTTAAACCATTTCTGACTAGGCTAAAGGAAGAAGATAAAAAAATAGCTGTAGCAAGTTCTGCTCCTCAAAGTAATATTGACTTTGTTGTTAAGCATACTGGAATCAAACAATATATTGATGTGATGGTAAACGGGGACATGGTAACAAAAGGCAAACCAAATCCCGATATATTTCTTATGGCATCATCCATGCTGGGAATCGAACCCCATAAGTGCGTTGTTTTTGAAGATTCTTTCTCTGGAATACAAGCAGCCTTAAATGCTGGTATGCACGTAGTTGCTGTTGCAACAACTCACAAAATCAACGAACACGACAAGAAACTTGAAATCATTAAAGACTTCAACAGTTTTAAGAAAACTTCTTGACATTAATCAACAAAGAACTTATATTGCTTTGAAATTCTAGGACTATAGAACATGAAGTATTTATACCTTATTCTTGTTTTTTTACTATTTCACTTTGTTGGTACTGCTCAAGATGAAAAATTAGACTTATATAGCCTATCTCTTGAGGATTTAATTAATGTTGAGGTATCTATTTCAACAAAATCTAAAGTAAATTTACGTGAGACACCTGGAATTGTGACTGTAATAACTGCCGAAGATATTCAAAGAAGTGGAGCAAGGGATATAATAGAACTATTTCAACTATACGTTCCTGGATTTGATTTTGGAGTTGATGTTGAAGGAGTTGTAGGCATGGGAATTAGAGGCTTATGGGCTCATGAAGGGAAGTTTCTTTTTATGGTTGATGGGTTTGAAATTAACGATGGAATGTTTGGTTGTGTACCATTTGGCAACCACTTTTCACTTGACAATATTGAAAGAATTGAGATTATAAGAGGACCTGGTTCTTCAATTTATGGTGGTTTTGCAAGTTTAGGGGTTATCAATATACTTACAAGAAACTCTTTAATTCAGAATGGGAAAGTAACTTATACTGCATCACATACCGGTAAGCAACTTAACCATAACCAGATAAGTATTGGACAAACAGTTATAAACAAGAACCTAAAATTAAACATATCTACAAGTGTAGGTTCTGGTTCTAGAAGCGATAAAACTTATTACGATTACTATAGAAATTCCAGAACATTGGATAATGCTAGCAACATATATAGTAAAAATCTTTTGTTACAGCTACAATATAAAAACTTTAAATTCCAAACCTACATCGACGACTACAGCTTTGAACAAGTAGACCTTTGGGATAGCTTATACCTAGGACCTCCATTATCCGAAAGTTTTAAAAGTAATTTTGTAAGCATTAGCAACTCTATTAGTAAAAACAAACTTAAAATAACCCCCCAAATTGCGTACAAGTGGCAAAAGCCTTGGCGACTAAATGTGCCAGATAGGAACTACACAAACAATAAAACGTTTAGACGTTTAACACCTAGTTTAAACATTTCGTTTAACTCTGAAAATCTCATGCTATCGATTGGCTCTGAATACTATTATGACATTCTTAAACAACCCTCATTCGTTAATCCATATTTTGAAGAAGAATTTAAGAATGGTTCAAACTATCTTGAATACCACAACATTGGAAACTACGTTCAATTATTTTGGAATACCAATTACTTAAATCTTAGTCTTGGTGCACGATACGACTATTCATCGGAATTTGGCAGCGCATTTGTACCAAGAATTGCAATTACGAAGGCATTTAAAAAGTATCATTTTAAATTGATGTGGAATAAATCATACAGAACACCTGGTGGGATACTACCGAACAGAAATCCGGGCAACTCAAAACTCAGACCTGAAATGGGAATAATCTATGAGATAGAAATGGGTTATGCATTTGCAAAAAATTCAATGTTTACTGTAAACGTTTACGATATTACATTCAACGACATTATTACGTACAATGAACCAGAATTAGGAATTGGTTTTTATAGTAATCAGGGGAAGATAGGAACCGCTGGGATTGAATTTGGACTCAAGTATAATTCTAATAGATTTAATGGAAATATAACCTTTGCATATTATAGAAGGAAGAATGCAGCTCTTGACTCCATATTTTTTGTCCCTACTAATGAAAAAGAATATCTATCGTTAACACCTTATAGATTTAATGGAATTTTAAGCTATAAAGCCTTTAAAGAAATAACATTTAGCATTACCAGTTCATACTATGGGAGTAGCTTTTCTTACGACTATTACTCAAATGCAGATATCTTGGTTAAGCATAAGCCTCTAGTAATGGTTGGTATTAACGCCCAGATCAATAATTTCCCTTTAAGAGAATTTAGCACCCAGCTAATTATGTCAAACCTACTAGGAGCCGATTTCAAATTTTATCAGCCTTATAAAGGAAATCATGCCCCTCTACCTGGGTTAGATAGAAGTATTGGCTTAAGAATTTCATACAATTACTAAAAAAGCGACCTATTAAAGTCGCTTTATACTTACTAGTATATAACTTATTAAACTCCTATTCCTTATCGTCTGTTTGCTCCTGATTTTCTTCTTCATCTACCTGATTAAGGATTTCAAGCAAACCTTTTTCTTGAAGCAAATTATACCAGGTTAATATTTTCTTAATATCACTTGTATAAACCCTCTCCTTATCAAATTCAGGCAAAGCCTTTTCAAAGTATGCGCGTATATCCTTGCTATCCGACTTTGGATTAATGGCAGGCCCACCGTTTTCAAGTGCTTCAATTCTTTTCAAAACATCTTTTAATGGCATTTCTTCTGCTTCTGTGAAGACTGCAATATCAGCCAATGCGCTCACCTTTGCTGTTGCAGGTACATGCATTCTTTTGCCATCAACCAATGATTCAACAATTACACCTTGACGGGCTTGAGAAATAAACTTAAACAAACCAGAATATCCTGAAATTGCAAGTAGTTCTTTTAGTTTTACCTCCATATCATAAATTTTTATAATGCGAAATTAATAAAAAAGATTTAATTAAACCCACGCTCCTTTTTAATCATTTCGTAAGCCTCATTCACCAATTTAAATTTTTCTTCGGCAACCTTCCGGAAATCCTCACCTAGGTGTTGCACCTTATCGGGATGAAATTTTAGCGCCATATTTCGATATGCTTTTTTAATTTCCTCGTTAGTAGCAGTAGGAGAAACCTCAAGAATTTTGTAGAACTTATCGGTTTCTGGCACAAACATAGCTTTTATAGACTGGAAGTCGGAATCAGTGATTCCAATATTATGGGAAATCTCGGTAATTAACTTTAGCTCCGGCGTGCTCACAACCCCATCTGCCTGAGCTATTCCAAAAAGTAAATGTAAAAGTTGCAAGCGAGAGTGATAATCTACGTTTTCTTTAATCTGTTTGCAAACATCAGCTAGGGGTACTTTTTGTTTTAAAATATCGCGTAGCAATAAAATGGCTTCACTAGCAGCTGATTGGCCAAAGTTTTTTACAAAAAACTGTTTAACATACTCCAATTCGGATTTCAGCACCTTGCCATCGGCTTTCATTATAGCAGAAACCAAAACAAGAAGGCTGACAATAAAACCATTTCGACTAGTTTCGCCTGTATAAATTTTGCTTTTTTCGGCATTATCGAAAATTGAGCCTATTGCAAAACCTAATATTGCCCCAATAGGTCCAAACAGAGCCCAGCCTAGTCCACCTGTAATCCATTTTCCATATTTACCCATAACAGAACTATTTTAAAACACTTTCAATTATGTTAATAACTTGTGGTACTATCAAATGTTCAGAATCATTTATGATGACAAAGTCAGCAAGTTTAATTTTCTCATCCTCTGGCATTTGATTTTTCACCCGCTCTTTTACAGCTTGCTCTCCGACTCCATCACGCTCCATTACTCTTTTAATCCTTATACCCAAAGGAGCAGTTACAAGAATATTCTTATCCAGCTGCTTATAAGCCCCAGACTCAAAAAGGATTGCAGCCTCTTTAAATACTAATTTGTGGTGACTATTAAGTTTACACCATTCTTCAAAATATGATGCTACTGCAGGATGGATAATGCTATTCAGCATTTTAAGCTTAGACTTGTCGTTAAAAACAATACTAGCTAAAAGCTTTCTATTGAGTTTTCTACCGAAATAAATTTTTTCACCAAAATACTTTTTAATTGAATCAATAACGCTATCATCGGTTTCTGTTATACTCCGAGCAACATCATCGGAATAAAAAACAGGATATCCTAGATGTTCAATAATTTTACAAATAAAGGTTTTACCGCTGCCAATTCCTCCTGTTATTCCAATCTTAATAGACATGCTTATTTTTTGATAATGATATAATCAACTTGACGTGGCTCTACCTGAATTCGTGATACAAAGTTAGGATAGCTAACTAGCTTAAGCACAGCCTTTGGCGATTGGCTTTTTTCAATTTCATTATAATCACATGCAACGTTGAATAGTTCTGGTTTAACAAGAAAGTATTTGCTTACAGCAACATTACACGAAACTTTAACGCTGTTAGGTGAGAATTGCACCTCATAACCCGAAGGAAGATTTATGCACTTAATGGGAATCTGATAAATAACTTCAGTAAACTTTTCAACAGGTAATGTTATACTCACCTTGTTTTGTGAATAATACACATCAGGTATTGGTTTTAGGACCAACTCTTGTTTAATGGTGTCCGATATTTCATCAAGTACAAGAGGATAGGTAGTAACGCTCTTAATCGTATCAATAACCGAAGCTGGACCAGTAATTGTAATTCTGTTTGGTTTTAATTTAAAGCTGCCCGATTGCATATACTGCTTGGCATAAGTGATTTTAAGTTGTGGCTTTATCTCAACAGTTCGTTTCACTACGCTACTAAGTGAGAATTCAAGGGTATCTGGAGAGATATCAACAAGTTTCAACTCAGAGCCTAGTTGCAATGACACCTCGTTAAATTGTGACGATGTAAGTATAAAAAAATCTTTGCCTTGCCGCTTTGATGAAGCTGCTGATAGCTGAATTGGTCTTAATGGTTTAAATAGTTTATACTGTAACAGTTTATAACCAACAGCGCTAACTTTTGCATTAATTTTTAGGTTTTCGGAGTTCACCAAAACTTTATTAGAAGGTAGATTTACTAATTCTACCCTGTAAGTAATGTTATCAACATACTGATGACTCAGCTTAATTAATAGCCAAAGTATAGTTGAGAAAATTAAAAAGAAAAGAAACATTGAGATTCGCTTTTTAAAACGAATCTTTCCTTGATTAAAAAAAACTCTTTTATTTAATCTATAAAAGCGCAAGGGTAAATATTGATTGGTTGAATGAAAAAAAGGATTCAAAGTGTTAGCGTTTAATTTGAATCCCTTTAGTTTTAGACATTTATCGAGTTTGTATATCGCTTACATCCCGAATAACAGTGCTTTTTGCCACTTTTACCTCAACGTTATCGGATATTTCTACCTTAACATACTCTTCTTTCACCTCGGTAACCTTGCCATATACGCCACCGGCAATTATCACTTTATCGCCTTTTTTAAGTGACTCTTGGAACTTACGAAGTTCCTTTTGACGTTTCATTTGAGGACGAATCATAAAGAAGTAAAAAACAACAATGATAAGACCAAACATTAAAAAGGTCATCATTGGATTAGCACCTTGCTGTGCTTGTAATGTAATAAAACTGGTAATCATAACTCTATTTTATTTAATTGATTAATATACTATTCAACAAACAAATGTAACTAAAGTTTTAAAACTATTGTACCACATTAACTTTTAGGGTGGCCGATTTTTCTCTAATTACCCCATTTGTTCTTAAAGTGACCGACTTATACTGAGAACCAAACCAACCTTTGCTGTTAAACTCAACAATAAGCTTTGCTTTTTCACCTGGTTTTAACGTTTTTTGGGTTACATCAACCTTGGTGCACCCACAAGAAGGAATTATATCCTTAATAACCAGTGGGATATTGCCAGTGTTCTTAAATTCAAATGAATGCTTCACAATCTCACCACTATGCACTGTGCCAGCATCGTAAAAATCTTCAATATATGTCAATTCAGCAAAGTGAGTTGAATCAGCCATTTGCTCAGCTGATACTTGCTGTTTATTGCCACAAGAAACAAAGGCAATAGAAATAATACCAAAAACGATACTAGTTATCTTCTTCATCGTCAAAAACATTTAATGATTCAGATGAAATAGATTCGTTGTTTTCGCCAATCAAGCCCCTACCCTGCTTTACAATAGCATCTTTCTCTCTTAAATGAGCAATTATTTTATCGAGAACACCATTGATAAAAACATTACTTTGTTCAGTACTGTAAAATTTGGCAATATCAATATACTCATTCATACTAACCTTAACAGGGATTGTAGGGAATTCCATAATTTCTGTTAAAGCTAATTCCATAATGAGAATATCCATTGCTGCGATACGGTCCAACTCCCAATTCTGTGTAAACTGGTCAATAAGTTCAAGATTCTCTTTGTGATTTAATACTGTTTTCCTAAGTAATCGTTTTGCAAAATCGATATCATCATCGCTACGGAAAGGATCCATAACATTAACACTTGAGCTGCTCTCATCAATCTTTTTAATTGTCTTAACTGCCATGCTTGAGACAAACTCAAGGTCATCGTTCCAGTAAATGCTTTGTTCTTCGAGAAATGAATCGAAATCGTCGTTTACATTAAGAATCTTGTTAAAAAATTGGACAAATACCGCCTTATCATCGGCAAAGGAACATTCATCAGCATTCATATAGCTAGCATAGAAATCGGAAGCGATAAACTGATTAAAAAGAGATTTTGTTATTTCTGATTGATTAAGCCAGTTAAGCCTATTTTCTTGAGCCCTTTCATGAAGTTTATCGTCGTTTGCGAGTGCAGCAGCTGCTCTATTCTGCACAAAGCGAAGATTAGGATTCAATTCCTCAGGAGTTGGACGTAATTTTTGCTTGGCCAAATCGATTTTATTTTGAGCTAGCTCTACCAATGTTTCAGGAAGTAAAAGAAGAAGAATGTAAAGATGATATGATTTGTCGATACTATGAAATAGCTCCTTTTCAAGATTAATTAATGAGTCTCCACCATTTCGGTAGTATGCAAAAAGGACTTGAAGAGCCTTAATACGAATTAATCGGCGATTAATCATTATTCAAGAACGTTTATTATAAGTTTAACAACATTGCAAAGATAATTACTTTAAAGCGAAGGTGGCTATATGAATGGTTAATATTTCAAAATAAAAGTAATTTGATGTTTATAGTATTTTTTTTTAAGAAAAAGTATTAGCAATAAAAGAATTTTTTATTTTTGGGGCATATGAAAATTGTGTTAAACCTAACCAAATACCAATAGCAATGATTGAAGAGTTTGAAAGCATGAATGAGCAAGAAAAGAAACCTAGAGAGAGAGAAGAAGTTTTTTCCCAGGTAGTTAAGGCAGGAAAAAGAACTTATTTCTTTGATGTGAAAGCAACTCGTGGCGATGAGTATTACCTTACCATCACAGAAAGCAAAAAACGTATGGGTAAAGATGGGAAGATGTTTTACGAAAAGCACAAGATTTTCCTTTATAAGGAAGATTTTAACAACTTTATGGACAGCTTAAATGAAGTATATAACTTCATAAAATCTAACCAAGAAATCATACCCCGACCAGAGCGAAAACCTGAATCAACATCTGAATTTGAACTATCTGAAGCTGAAACCAACTTTTCGTCGGTTGATTTTGAGGACTTAGGTAAATAATTTATTACGAACTTTGAGTAAAGGCTATACTTTTAAAAAAGTATAGCCTTTTTTTTAATTAAAACCATTCTAAATAATTTAATTGGCTTATTTTTGCAAAAATTTTCAACCAGGCAAACAATTTTATGTTTTGTAGGTTTTATTATGGTATAAATTGAATAGATGCTACTTTCGGAACTTCATAACGGAGAATATGGCGTAATAGCCAAAGTTAAGGGGCGAGGTGCTTTTCGGAAACGAATCACCGAAATGGGATTCGTAAAAGGTAAAAAGGTTACCGTGGTTAAAAATGCGCCACTCAAAGATCCAATAGAATATTCAATTATGGGTTACGAGGTTTCGTTGCGTCGCAATGAAGCATCGTTGATTGAGGTTATTACCCCTAACGAAGCAAAAGAAATCTTAACCAGTAATGGAAGTAGTACCCTCACTAAAACTACAGAACCTGAACTAATTAAGACAAGACTTAAAGAAGTTAGCAAAACAATAAATATTGCTCTTGTTGGAAATCCCAACGCGGGCAAAACAAGCATCTTTAACCATTTAGCGGGCGCAAAAGAGCATGTAGGAAATTATAGTGGGGTTACAGTTGATTCCAAAAAAGCAAAGTTTAAACACAAAGGATATACCTTTAATATTACCGATCTTCCTGGAACCTATTCCCTAACCGCATACACACCTGAAGAAGTATTTGTGCGCCGTTTCATTCATGAGCAAACTCCTGATATAGTTATTAACGTAGTTGACTCATCGAATCTTGAACGTAACCTATACCTAACAACACAACTTATCGACATGGATATCAGGGTAATATGTGCCCTAAACATGTATGATGAGCTTTTAGAAAAAGGCGACAAGTTTGATTACCTGATGATGGGTAAACTTTTGGGTATTCCTTTTATACCTACCGTAGGAAGTAAAGGAAAAGGTTTAGATAAGCTACTGGACACCATAATAAATGTTTATGCAGAGAAGGATAAAATTACACGTCATATTCATGTAAACTATGGCGAGGAGATAGAACGCTCAATCCAAGCCATACAATCGAAAATTAAAAAAAACAAGGCGTTAACGGTTAAATACTCAAGTCGATATCTAGCAATAAAGCTAATAGAAAAGGACAAACTTGCCGATAAGCTCTTACGGGATGAGACAAACTATATAGAAATTCGGGATCAAGCTGAATATGAAATAAACAGGCTTGAAACCTTATTTAAAGAGGATTCCGAAACTCTTATCACAGATGCCAAATATGGCTTTATTGCAGGTGCTCTTAAAGAGACATATAAGGAGAGTAGCCATAAAAAAAGGCATGTAACCGAACGTATTGACAAGTTTCTTACACACAAGTTTTTTGGATTCCCAATTTTCATTTTCCTTATATGGCTAACCTTTTTCACTACATTCACAGTTGGCCAATACCCAATGAACTGGATAGAATTGGGTGTAGACTGGATAAGTAAAACAATAAACTCTTATATGACCGAGGGTCCACTAAAAGACCTTTTGGTAAATGGAATAATTAGCGGCGTTGGAAGTGTTATAGTTTTCTTACCTAACATCCTCATCCTTTTTCTATTCATCTCATTATTAGAAGATACAGGTTACATGGCGCGTGCAGCATTTATCATGGATAAGCTAATGCACAAGATAGGATTGCATGGAAAATCATTCATACCTCTTGTTATGGGATTTGGATGTAATGTACCCGCAATAATGGCGTCGAGAACAATTGAAAATAAGAACAATCGTTTAGTTACTATGCTCATTACCCCCTTTATGAGTTGTAGTGCACGACTACCAGTTTACATCCTAATTTTAGGTGCATTTTTCCCCGAACATGCCGGTAATCTTCTTTTTGTAATATATTTCACAGGAATTTTAATTGCAATTGGAACCGCTCTTCTTTTCAAGAAAACAATATTTAAGGCTGAAGACATTCCATTTGTAATGGAACTGCCACCCTACAGAATGCCTACACTTCGCTCTACGATTTTTCATATGTGGCATAAAGGTTCACAGTACCTTAAAAAGATGGGTGGAGTAATTTTGGTAGCCGTTATATTCATTTGGGCCTTAGGATATTTTCCTAGTGAAATTGAGTACTCAAAAGATTACGACAAATCGTTAAAATCATTGACTCAAGAAATTGAAAATCAAAACACCTCCAAAGAAGCCACCGATAGCCTTATGGCTAGAATTCATCAAATAGAATTAGAAAAGGAAGCCGAACGTCAAGAAAAATCCTATTTGGGCAGAATTGGAAAGTTTATTGAGCCAGCTATTCGTCCATTGGGCTTCGATTGGAAAATGGGAGTTAGCTTACTTTCTGGTGTGGCAGCAAAAGAAATTGTTGTTAGCACTTTAGGTGTACTATACCAATCGGATACCGAAACGGATACCAATAACCTAGCGGAAAAGTTGAGAGCTGAGACTCATCAGGGAGGTGCACTTCATGGGGAGTTTGTTTTCACTAAGGTTACAGCACTAGCATTTTTAATATTTATTCTTGTCTACTTCCCTTGTGTCGCAGTTATTTCTGCAATAAAAAACGAATCGGGCTCGTGGAAATGGGCAATCTTTACAATATTCTTTACAACTGGATTAGCTTGGTTGCTAGCTTTTCTGGTTTATCAAATTGGAAACTTAATAGTAGGTTGATATGGTGCAAGAGATTTTAGTTTACCTGATAATAGCTGGTGCAATAGCTTATACGGCATACAATGTTTATCAAATTTTTAATCCTAAGAAGATAAACTCTGGTAAGTGTGCCGGATGCTCAACGGGTTCATGTGAAATAAAGAGTTTTGCAAACAAGAAAATTTAACATAATTTGATTAGCAATTAGTAGCTTAAATAAAGTTAAGCCCTTGCTGACTTAAATTAAATGCAATGCATAAAAACACTTAAATAATCTAGCAAATGAAAACAGTAAATCTTAAGGTGAAAAACATGAAATGTATGGGATGTGTTAACTCCATACAAAATAGCCTTACTGGGATGAATGGGATTAATGATGTTAAAATTGATTTAACCAATCAAACAGTAACGCTTACGTATGAATCCGATAATGCACTAGAAGATGTTTTTTCTAAACTAAAAGATATAGGATATCCAGCCGAGAAATTATAGCACATGATGTTTTCAATGCTATAATTAATAAATAGGTATAAGAGCAAAATTCCATATCCTTGTTAAAAACTTTTATACGGAAACCAAACAACGGTTTCCGATTTTTTATACATTTGCAATGCAAAACTAGGGGTGCCTGGCAAAGGCTGAGATCATACCCTTTAAACCTGAACAGGATAATACCTGCGGAGGGAAGTTTTGAGGTGTCAATTCTCCAAGCTTTTACCCTGTTGCATCTCCTAGTTTATTAAGTCAAACTAAAACTAATAAACTATGGAGTATCTGGTTTCCAAAGGAATTGTTGATTCCTACTTCGAAAAATTCAAAAAAATCCTAAATGTAGATGTTGCCATCGTAGGTGGCGGTCCTTCAGGACTTTTAGCATCCTACTACCTGGCTAAGAATGGTGTAAACGTCGTTCTTTTCGAACGCAAATTAGCTCCAGGAGGTGGAATGTGGGGCGGTGCCATGATGTTTAACGATATTATAGTCCAACACGAGGCATTGCCAATTGTTAATGAGTTAGGGATAAACCACAAACCTTACGCTGAAGGATTATATGTAATTGACTCCCTTCAGGCAACATCTTCGCTAATCTACCATGCAAGCAAAGCAGGCGCTACGCTAATGAACTGCATTTCCGTTGAGGATGTTGTCATACAAGACGAAAAAGTAAACGGTGTAGTTATAAACTGGGCTCCAGTTCACCGCGAAAGGATGCACGTTGATCCTATCATTGTAACTGCAAAAGTTGTTCTTGACGCAACCGGTCACGATTGTGAAGTGGCAAGAATCCTAGAGCGCAAGAATGGCATTAAACTTAACACACCAACTGGAAGCGTAATTGGGGAACGTAGTATGAGTGTTTACGAGGCCGAGAAAACTACCATTGAAAACACCAAAGAGATTTATCCGGGTTTGTTTGTCTCGGGCATGGCTGCAAATGGTGTTAGTGGAAGTTTCCGCATGGGGCCAATATTTGGAGGTATGCTTCTTTCTGGTCAAAAAGTTGCAAATACCATACTTAACGCAGTTAATCAAACAGTTTAGCTATGATAAGAAAAGAAGAAGGGTTTGGGCTATATGTAATTATTACACGCCCAACCCTTTCATATACTACAATAGCTGAGCAATGTGTTAAGTTGGGTATTAAAATGCTACAGCTAAGAGAAAAGCATCTTGACGATAGGCATCTTCTGAAAGTAGCTCGTGAACTCAGACAAATCACCAAGGGAACCAATACAAAACTTGTAATAAACGACCGACCTGATATTGCAGCACTTTGCGATGCCGATTACCTACACCTTGGACAAGATGATATACCAATTGAAGAGGCTCGCAAGATTGTAGGGAATATGAAGATTGGATTATCGACCCATTCCATTGCACAAGCCAAAGAAGCCCTAACGAAAAATCCCGATTACATCGGCTTTGGTCCAATTTATCCAACTAATGCTAAAGCAAAACCCGACCCACCTGTTGGAACTGAACAGCTAAAACAGGTAGTAGAGTTTAGTAGCGTACCAGTTGTTGCAATTGGAGGAATCTTTCCTGAAAATATTGAGGAAGTTCTTAGTGCTGGAGCAACTAGCATTGCCATGGTACGTCACCTAATGCAAACAGAATTTTTTACAGAATGTGCTAAAATGATAATTGAAAGGATTGAAAACTATGAATACTCAACTTCAATATGCAGCTAAGGGAATAGTCACCCCAGAAATGGAGCAAGCTGCCTTACACGATGGCGTTTCACCCAATTGGATATGCGCTCAAATTGCAGCAGGGCGGTGTGTTATTCCTAAAAACAAAAATCACAACATAAAAGCCAGAGCAATAGGTGATGGTCTTCCAACAAAAATTAATGCTAATATTGGAACATCTGGAAAGCATTGCTCCATAAACGAAGAGTTAGAAAAGTTAAAAATTGCTGCCAAATATGGCGCCGATTCAATAATGGACCTTTCAACGGGAGGCGATTTATTTCTAATTCTCTCAGAAGTTCTAAAGAACTCACCAGTAATGGTTGGCACGGTTCCAATCTATACCGTTGTAGCAAGAAAAGGAGAATTAGGCTTAAGCGATGAATTTATTTTTGACCCCGAGGAACTATTCCATGAAATTGAGGAGCAGGCAAAATTGGGCGTTGATTTCATGACCCTACACTGCGCTGTGACTCGCGAAAGTATTCGCTATCTCAAGACACATAAAAGAGTTACAGGCATTGTAAGCCGAGGAGGTTCATTAATTTATCGTTATATTAAACAAACAGGTAAAGAGAATCCTCTATACGAGCAATACGACAGAGTACTAGAAATATGCCAAAGGTACGATGTAACTATAAGTTTAGGAGATGGATTGCGCCCTGGTAGTGGCGCCGATGCAAACGACCACAGTCAAATTGAAGAACTGCTTATTCAAGGCGATTTAGTTAGGCGTGCCCAAGAAAAAGGAGTTCAAGTTATGGTTGAAGGCCCAGGTCACATGCCTCTCAACCAAATCGAAGCTAACATGAAACTAATGAAACGTATTTGTTATGGTGCTCCCCTTTACGTTTTAGGCCCACTTACTACCGATGCTGCAGCGGGTTACGACCATATTGCAGGTGCAATTGGCGGTGCAATTGCTGCCACCCATGGTGCTAATTTCCTTTGTTATGTTACCCCCGCAGAACATCTCTGCTTACCTAATATCGATGACGTTAAACAAGGTGTTATTGCTAGCCGAATTGCTGCACATTCTGCCGACATTGCTAATGGTCTCCCACTCGCTACATTAAACGATCTAAATTTATCGCGAGCTCGGTATGAGCTAAACTGGAACGAAATGTTCAAGTATATGATTGACCCAGAAAATGCACGCAAAAGAAAAAATGATTCGGAAAGCGAGAAGGACGATTACTGCACAATGTGCGGAGAATTATGCGCAATGAAAACTTACAAAAACTCAAGTAACTAATTTTATCTCATCAGCCTGGAGTAACTCCAGGCTGATTAATGTTTCAAAAAATGGTTCACATTTGCTGTATAGCTGCTCACGATACAAGCAATGGTGCTGGCATTACGCACGATTGTATTGTTGCTCATGATTTTGGCATAATGGCACATCCTGTTATTACAGCCATAACTACTCAGTCGTTTTACAATGTAGAAAAGATTGAACCCATTTATCCTGAAATAGTTAAAATGCAGTTAGAAAGTATTTTCAGAAATTTTCCAATAGCTGCAATTAAAATCGGAATGCTTTACGATCCAGAAACTATTAAAGCTGTTGCAGGAACTATTTCTCAACATCCCGATGCGATTACAATAGTTGACCCCATCATTAAATCGAGCGGTGGAGAAAACCTTTTGGCTAGGAAAGGATATAATACCTTAAAAGAAGAGTTATTACCCTTGGCAAATATTATCACTCCTAACAGAAATGAGCTCGAACAACTTTCAGAAATGGCTATTAACAGCATTGATGATGCGTTAAAAGCAGCACAAGTAATTTCAAGCCAGTATAAATGCAATGTTTTGGTTAAAGGTGGCCATTTTGATGGAACTATTTTAGAAGATTTCCTAATTGGCAACAACCTAAAAACATCTGTTACTCACGAACGTCGAAATTATAGGTACAACCATGGTAGCGGATGTACTCTTTCAACAGCACTAACATGCGCTTTAGCACTTGGATACAATAATCAGGAAGCTCTAAGGCATGCAGTAAACTACACTACCAAGTATTTTGATAGCATGAACATATCAATGTTTGAGTAGAATAATTTAAAATTTAGCGCCAAAACTAAAATAAAGCATACCTTTCTGAGGTTCAGTCAGGTACCTGTAATTAACAGAGCCACTAAGGTTTGATAATAGTTTATAATGAAGGCCCAATAGAATAAAGTGAGATCTTTCAATGTTTAGTGGTAAAGAGCGATTAATATAATCGTACCGGCCTATTATATCGGCCATAGGAGTAACAGAATAGCTTAGAAATGAGGAAATACCCCAAAAATCAGAATTCTTAGTAAATCCGTAATTTTTAACTGCATTATATTCAACTGCAAAACGATAACGCTCACTTTTGTAACCAGCAAAAAGCGATGTAACGCTTTTATCGTGACCTCCTATAAGGCTCTTTGGTGCAGGTGAAAAATCGGAATAAAACTTAACAATTGCACCTTTAACTGGGTAATACTCTAGGTTTAGTGAGTAAAGAAAATTGGCATCGCTATCCTGATGTTTAAATGGGCCATCTCCATTCGTTACAGAAAGTTGAGCTAGTAGTTTTGAGTTGTATTTCAGATCGACTTGAGCACCGAAATCGGCAGGATTACCATACCTGTGCACCTCTTGGAAGGTGAAATAGATATATCGGTATCCCCAAAACTTGTCCTGTGTGGTTAAATACTGTGTGTTTAATAGCTGTCCAATATGAAAATCGATAAAAGATGCTGGTGAATACTTTATTTCTGCCATTTTTAAAAAAGCTGTATAACGGCTACCCTCGTTGTAAGAAACATTTAACTCTGCCCCTAAACTATCGGTTACTCTGATAGCGTTTGTGGTTCGGGTTACGTCGTAAATGAGTGTGGCTTTAAACCTATCGTTCAAAGAAGCCGAATAACCCAAAAGCGCCGTAGGCATCTCAAATGCGCTACTTGGTGTATTACTACCACTAAGAGTGGTGTAATATGACGCAAAAATATTAGCCCAAATTTTATGCTTTAGCACATCGGTTGGATTCTTTTTACTCAATGAATCCTGAGAAAATGAATTTATGGTAAGTAAGCTTGAAAGTAATATCAGTAAACCTGTTCGCATTTTTTAAAAATTTAGCCGCGAAGGTATGAATATCGTTACTTTTAACAAAGAAAGACAAGGTGTTTCTGGGCAGAGTATTTAATCACATTGCCTCTATTATGGAAAATTCAAGCATGTATAGAATGATAAAAAAATATCATCCTAGCAACACAACTAGAAACTGTGTAATATCAATCTTTTTCAGATAAGCTAGGTAGAAGTTCATCCCTCACCCACTTGTAGTTTGGTTCTATGGCCAAAATTTTTAAATAGATGTTTTTTGCGAGCCTCTTATCACCTGCTTTCTTGGCAGCCAGCCCCATTTGAGTGTAAGTATTTATATACCACCAGGTCTTTTTGAGCGGTTTTTCCAATTCTATTTGCTCAATAGCTTTACGATAATAAGCAATGGCTTCAATAGGATTTCCTCCTACTATTGAAGGTGCATAATGCATAGCATTCCCTTTTTCAATAATTGCATAGATATTGGATGGGTCAATGGATAATGCTTCATTTATAAGTGAGGCACTTTTAGGCCCAAGAAAAGGAACCTTATAAGGGCTTATTGAAATTCGGTATGCCAGCAATGCAGCCTGAATGGCTTTAGAAGACGATTTATAATTTGATGATTTTACTAATATATTGGCATTATCTTCAGCTTTTTCTATTAGCTTTTCAGCTTTATCTATCTGCTTATTTCCTAATAAGTAACCAATATAACCATATTGAGCATGCAAAAGTTTAAATCGAGTTGTTGGTGAAGGTGATATGGAAACCAAAACCTCGAGTTCGCCTATCACCTTTTCCCAGTCATCCATTTTGCCAGTAACAAAAGCTTGGTATAAACGCTTATCGTACTCATCATAGTTATAGTCAACAGTGGTTTCGCTAACACTAACCAACGAAACAATAAGGGACATAAACAAAACTAAGCCTTTCAACATACTGCAAGAACTATATTATTTTTCTACCCTTCCAAATGAGTTTCACCTTTTTCTGGTTTCTTTCCCATTTGATAACCATTAACAAAAAGGCTATCTGTTGAAATGGAAATAGTAAAACAGTTTTAATAATACTATGTTTTGAAAGATCAGCAACAAGTATCCTTGCCATTAAAACCGAAAAGAAATAAACAAAAATCAGAGGGAATGGTAAAAATGTAAGAACAAGTATAGGGCCAATAGTTGTAAAAGCAGCAAGTCCTATCATAAAGTAATGGTTTTGACTGAATAACTGGAAAATATTTTCAGACACACCATTTATTGCATCAGCAGGATTAGGGTACATCCTGCAACGTATATCACTAGGCAAGCCAAGTAAAACTTCTGCTTTAAACTTTAACCGTTTTATTTTTTTTTGATTCGTTTTAATTTTCTTCCAAGATTTATTTTGAAGCATTTCTTGAAAATGATCACGGAAGAAATCGGCACTAAGCAATATCATTTGACTATTTGTTTCAAATAGCAATATGAGCTTTCTCAAAGACATAAATTTTAATGGATTCAACGATAGCAAAACCCACTGCATAAAAGGAACCGATATAGCCTCTGCCAATGATCCTAAAATCTGATAGGGGAAAAATAAAAGTAGATCAAGTTTCTTATACTGAATGTATGAAATGGAATTCTCAATTACATTCTTTGTTATCCTTGCACTAGGATCAATAAAAAGAAAGTATTCTCCTTTTGCTCGGTTTGCCAATTCTTGGTAAGCCTTATTTTTATTCAACCTTTCATCTGAAGTTTCTTCGCAATATACTATTTGAAACCGCTTATCGCTCTGTACAAAATTTTTAACAGTTTGCTTAGCAGAGTCGGTTAAAAAGCCGTAAATGATAACCTCAAAGTGCGAATAGGATTGAACTTGCAAGTTGGAAAGTAAATATAGTATATTATTCTCCTTATTAAGAGCAGGGATTAAAACAGAAATAAAAGTTTGTGTTTTAACAGGAAAAGATTGCAAATAGGGCTGAGAGAGATAGTTGAATAGAACAACAAAAAAACGTACGCACGCAAAAAGCACAAAAGGCAAAACTACGTAAAACGAAATCATTGTTTATAAAGTTTATCCTGTTTATATATACTCTGTTTAAGAAAAAGATTGTATGTCAGCTGAAATTGAGTCAAACTAAAGTCGGTTAACCTATCATATTCTTGTAGGTAAATGGTTAGCGAAGGCTTTTTGTAATTATAGTAGTCGATAAGGTTCGCACACATTAAAAGCCTAAAATTATCTGACTGCTGTGCAATTCGTTCAATACCCTTTTGAAACTCAAGTCCCATGTGATGTTGACTGTGAAGCCTCCCCTGTGGGTAATACACCAAAACATTGTTTGGCTGCGTTAGAACCTCCGAAGCAAACCTTAAACTTTCAAGCATACCTTTTGAAGTTGGAACAATTGCATACGCACCGAGTTTTTTTAAAAACCGATGCTTCTTAAGTTCACTTTCGAGCATCATCAGATAAAACTCTTTGCGAAGAAGCATGGTGTTGAGCTTCCAGGCAAAAAAACCGTCCCACCAGCTAAAATGGTTTGGGATTAAGAGTACTGAGCGGTTATCGGGAGTAAAGTCGCCCTCAATGCGAATTTCCCTAAAATGTAGATTTAACAAAAGATTGGCGTATACCTTAAAGAGAAAATAAAACAAATCGATTTTTGGAGGTTTAATTACTTCCATTAGCATGAAATATTTACCTAAAGTTAACCAATGGAACAATAAAAACAAACTGACAAATTTTAAAAAGCATAAAAATAAACGAAGATGCTATATAAGTTTGAAAGGCAATTTCATAGTCACAACAACTAGTTGAAAAATACTTTTAATGATTAAATAGATTTGGATCGCGAAAAGAAAAAATCCCATTAGCAAGTTCAATTCTTGCTTTTGCCTCCTCGTGATTTGGATTTATTTCTAGAACCTTCGCATAGAAACCCAACGCTTTTGACTCTTGCCCCATTCGTGAGTAAAGCCGACCCCAACAATAAATAGTTTCTTCATCATCTGGGTTAAGAGATTCTAAGTACTCTTTTGCCTGCTCAAACTTTCCTTCAGCAAGTAATTTATTGAACTTTTCCATTTTTTACTCATTTAATATCCTTATCCCCTTATAACCATATAACCTGTTACGCTCAATGTAATCCCAAACATCATCGGGTACATAACCCAATACATCTTTATCTTTAGCAATAATTGATCGAATAAGAGTTGCTGAAATGCCAATTATAGGAGCATCTACAAGGCTAAAACGTTCCGATGGGAACTCCTGCTTGTATGCATTACATTCCCTTGGATAAACCATAAAATCATAGGAAGAAATAAGTTCGTCATATCCCTTCCACTTGGGGAGTGTTTCCACAGTATCGGAACCAATAATTAAAACAAAATTATAATCGGGATAAGTACTTTTCAGCACCTTTAAGGTATCAATAGTATATGACGGCCTTGGTAAGTTCATTTCCACATCACATACTTTCAGCCTTGTATTATTCTCATGTATTGCAAGCTTAGCCATATTCAACCGGTGCTCATCGGATTCTAGTTCATCGGCTTTTTTAAGCGGATTAAGAGGGCTAACCACAAACCATATCTCATCAAGATCTGAGAATTCTAGGATATACTCGGCAATCACCAGGTGACCTGTATGAATTGGATTAAATGAACCGAAAAAGAGGCCTACTTTCATATCTATTCAAATAAAAATTTTCTAACCACGGTTTCTGCTTCTACAAATGCACTCTCAACCTGATTGTTTGTAAGGATGTAATCGAATTGGGGCGCAAAGGACAATTCCTCTTGCGCCTTGCCTATTCTAACATTAATTGTTTCTTCGGTTTCAGTACCCCGTTTCAACAACCTTTTCCTTAACTCATCAATAGAAGGTGGTTTAACAAAAACAGCAAGCGAATTTTTGGGGAACTTCTTTTTTAGGTTAAGTCCACCTTTTACATCAACATCAAACATTACATGATGCCCTTTGTCCCAAATACGTTTTAACTCCGACCATAAAGTTCCATAGTATGATCCAGGATACACCTCTTCCCATTCAACAAACTCTCCCCTTTCAATTTTTTCTTTAAATTCTTCAACTGTCAGGAAGTAGTAATCCTTACCGTGAATTTCACCATCTCGGGGTTTACGGCTGCAGGCCGAAATAGAAAACTCAAGTTGAGGGAACTTTTCAAGCAGGTGCTTTACAATTGTTGTTTTTCCCGCCCCTGATGGCGCTGAAAATATTAGGAGTTTACCTTCCATTCCTTACAAAATGTTTAAAACCTGTTCTTTAATTTTCTCCAGCTCATCTTTCATCATCACTACTATTCTTTGAATTTCGGCATCATTTGCTTTTGAACCAAGGGTGTTGATTTCACGTCCCATTTCCTGAGCAATAAACCCAAGTTTTCGGCCCACAGGCTCATTTAGAGCCACGGTTTCGGTGAAATAATTACAATGCTGCTTTAAACGAACTTTTTCTTCTGTAATATCAAGTTTTTCTAAATAGTATATTACCTCCTGTTCAAACCTATTTGCATCAACCTTTATGTCGTTAGAGAGCAGTTTAAGTGATTCAGCTAAACGGTTCCGAACATTTTCAATTCTTTGTTTCTCGAAAGGGATAACCTTGTCAAGGTAATCTAAGATATGTTGCACCCTACTTAACAGATCATTCTGAAGGATAGCACCCTCTTGCTTTCTAAAATCAACAAGAGCACGTAATGCATCTAAACATGTTTCTTTTACAACCTTAAGTTCATCGGGTTCTATCTCTTCCTTGGTTGCCTTAACTACTTCAGGCAAACGAAGCACAGCAGGAATAGCTGTTGAAGGATTTAGTTCTAAATCATTGTTTTTTGATATGCTATTAAGCTGATTATAATAAGCCATAAAAACAGCCTCATTAATAGGAATAGCTTTTGTTTCAGCCGTTTCTTCAACCGAGATGCTTAAATCCACCTTGCCTCTTTGCAGTTCTTTAGAAACTAAATTCCTAATTTCCATCTCCAAATCGCGATAAACACCAGGAAGTCTAGTGTTTAAATCAAGTTGTTTTGAGTTAAGGGAACGGACCTCAACAACAATCTTTTTGTTTTTATACTCCCTTTCGGCCTTTCCAAAGCCAGTCATTGATAAAAGCATGATTGCGAAACTTTAAAACTTTATGCAAAAGTACCCAAAAAGTACCTATTAACAAGAATTAGCTCAAAATATTATTTATAAAATTCATCTACTAAAAACAAGATACCCAAACTTGATATACATTTGCAATCAATTTTTTTTATAGTATGCAAAAAGGAATTCTTACCATTGCTCTTTTGGTTCTCTCCAACACATTTATGACTTTAGCATGGTATGGCCATCTTAAATTTAAAGAGATGAGATGGTTTGAAAATGTTGGACTTATTGGAATAGTGTTAATAAGTTGGGGAATTGCACTATTTGAATATTTTTTCCAAGTACCTGCGAATCGTATTGGATTTAAAGGCAATGGTGGGCCTTTCTCGCTCGTAGAGCTTAAAGTAATTCAAGAGGCAATTACACTTTTGGTTTTTATGGGGTTTTCATTCTTTGCTTTTAAAACTGAAACAATAAAGCTAAACCATATCATAGGGTTTGGGTTCTTAATACTTGCCGTGTATTTTATTTTTAAAAAATAAAAGAAGGAGGTCTAACGACCTCCTTCGCCCCAAACACTCGATTTTACAAAAAAATCGAAAGCTTCCAATAAAAACCGAACTAACCAACTTTTAAATCTGCTAAACCGGAAGCCTATTTTAATTATTGCAAATATAAGACCAAATGATTATTTCATACTATTTTAAAAGCTAAAAAATACGTTTTATTTTTAATGAATCTATTGTAAAAATTCATGGCCGTTTTTTTTAAGTTTATCAAAGAAAAACCAAACCATTGCGTAATAATGTTTAAATAACATTATATTTGAACTAAATATAACGAATACGGTGATGAAACCTTTAAGAATTAACGCTGAAATAGATTCACCCGAAATATTTTTTAACCCTGAAAGTAGAGTTTTTTCTATTTCAGGGATATCACACCCTGAAAATCCCAAGGAGTTTTATCAACAAGTTATAGATTGGTTAGATGAGTTTTACGAATACATGAAAAACCAAGAACCCTCAAAAATAATAGTTGACCTAAATTTTAGATATATTAACTCCACATCATACAAATATCTTCGTGAAGTATTGCGAAAGATTGCTACATTCAGAGATTCAAATTTTGAGGTTGAAGTTCTATGGTACTACCACGAGGAAGATGAAGAGCTCCTTCATGAAGGAGTTGTACTCTTTGAACTACCCGATATCAACTTACCATACAAATGTATTCCTTACAACTAATCGGTATAAAGTTTCAGGTTTTCAATCCTTGAGATGATACTTTTCAACAGTCTGATTAACACATCCATATCGTTGGCATTTACTGTTGACAATAATCTACCACTTGACTCATCAAACTTTAACTGATTCATAAGCTGATTTGCATCATAACCTGTCATCATTGAAAAGCATCTACATATCTCCTCAACCGAAACATTTCCACCAATAATATTGAAATTATAAAGCATAGAAATTAACAGAGATAACGATTCGTGCGAAATAACAATTGTATTTGCAGCAGGGGTTGGCTTTAATGCAGAATCGCTATCAACTCTTGCCTCAAATTCTGCTTCCAATACCTCTAGCTGTAACTCTTTTAAAGCGTTGACCACTTCTGGATAGAACCTTTTTTTAATATATAGCACTTCGGCGTACTTTTCCTGAAGATTCCCACTCTCAATAGCTTGTAGCTTTAGGTTGATTAATCTAATCCAGGAATCGATCTCAATGGGCAGATACTCATCAACAGGTAGTCTTCGAACTTGCTCTCTTATCCTTGCAATTAATGGATTTAGCTTTTGTAAAAAGAACTCCTCAATTAAAATATCAGATTGATTAATGATGTTATCGGGCGTGAAAAGCTCATCGGTTTCTTTCCGAAGTTGTTTTATAACAGCTATAATTTGGCCAATTTTTTTAGCTCGCTCCATAATAATAGAATTATTTTTGCATAAGTTTGAAGCTGGATGTTAATTCGAAATAATACGTAAACTTAGAAAATAGAAAGTTAATTTCCAATGAATATTAGCAATCTTTTAAATAAAGAGCATTTCAGCAAAGAGGAGCTAGTTCAGCTTTTGAGCTGTGAAGGAGACGAGAAAACCAAAATATTTGAAAAAGCAGCAGAGGTAAAGGCAAAATACGTTGGCAAAAAGGTATATTTTAGGGGGTTAATTGAGATGTCCAACTTATGCCGCAAGAACTGTTTATACTGTGGGATACGTGCTGGGAACACCAATGTTCACCGATACGATTTGACCGATGAGGAGGTTGTAGAAGCAGCTAAGTTTGCATGGGAAAACCGTTACGGAAGCATAGCCATTCAAACCGGTGAGGTTAATACAACCGATTTTGTTGAACGAATCGAGAACTTACTTGACAAGATTAACCAGGCAACAAATCACGAGCTGGGCATTACCCTCTCATTAGGAGAACAAACTGAAGAAACTTATCGCCGATGGTTCAACAAGGGCGCTATCCGATACCTGCTCCGTATTGAAGCATCGAACCGTGAACTTTATGCTAAGCTACATCCTAATGATAAGCACCACGATTTTGATGCACGTGTTGAATGCCTGAAGAATTTACGTAAGGTTGGTTACCAGGTTGGTACTGGAGTTATGATTGGCTTGCCATTCCAAACATTGGAGCATCTGGCAGAGGATCTGCTTTGGATGCAAGAAATTGATGTGGATATGGTTGGTATGGGACCATACATTGAGCATCCCGACACGCCACTATTCCAGCACAAGGACACTTTGCTTCCCATTAATGAACGTTTTAACCTTGCCCTAAAAATGACAGCCCTTTTGCGTATTATAATGAAAGACATTAATATTGCGGCCCCCACTGCTCTACAAGCTATCGACCCGCTTGGCAGAGAAAAAGCTATAAAGGTTGGGGCCAATGTTGTTATGCCTAATATTACTCCAGGAGCATACCGAAACGATTACAAACTTTACGAAAATAAACCTTGTATAGATGATGCTGCCGATGACTGCAAAAACTGCCTCGAAGCAAGAATACAACTAACCGGCGATGAAATTGGTTATGGCGAGCAGGGCAACTCAAAACATTTTTGTCAAAGAATTGCAAACATGTGATAGTAGGAAGTGAAAGTTCAATTAGTAAATGCGAAAAAATTCTTGAATGATGATGATGATGGTCTGTTGATAATCGGAAATAACTTTTAGCAAAGCGTTAAAAAAGTTATTCTGATTATCAATAGACAACGACAAGAAAAGAATTTAAATTAAAGAAAGAGAGAAAAACTAAAAAGTATTTTCTCTCTTAATGCAAATGTTCGACCTTTGTTTTCGCAAAAAAAAATACGGATGAAGCATTTGACATTGGAGCAAAGATACGCAATAAAAGCGTATTTGGATTGCGGGAAAACAAAAAGTGAAATAGCCAGGGCTTTAAAAGTTCACAAGAGCACTATTTATCGTGAAATAAGTCGCAATAGTAGCAAGCGAGGTGCTTATAATCCTGATTCTGCTAACGAGTTAGCGGAAGAGAGGAAAGAGCGTTTCTGTCAGAATCGCAGGTTTGATACAAGCATGCAAGTAAAGATAGACAATTGGATAAAAGAAGAGCAGTGGTCGCCTGAGCAAATAAAGGGGCATTGTGATAGAAATGGAATTGAAATGGTATCTCATGAAAGAATATACCAGTACATAAGGGCAGATAAACAGGCCGGAGGGGAGCTGCATAAGCATATGCGGCATAAGCTAAAACACCGCAATCGTCCTGTTGGAGGGAAGCGTGTAGTTATAAAAAACAAGTTTTACATTGACGATAGGCCTGCTGTAATAAACAACAAGGAGCGTTTTGGTGATTGGGAGATTGACCTAATTGTTGGGAGGAATAATAAAGGAGCAATGGTAACTTTAGTTGAAAGAAAAACATCAATGATTTTAATAAGGAAATTGGAGGATGGTAAAGATGCAGATGGACTTGCTAATACCGTAATTAGAATGCTACTGCCCTATAAGAACAGCGTAAAATCAATAACCAGTGATAACGGTTCCGAATTTGCCAGACATGAAAAAATAGCGAAAAAATTGCAGGCTGACTTTTACTTCGCTCATCCATATTCTTCTTGGGAAAGAGGATTAAGTGAGTACTCTAATAAATTAATAAGACAGTACATCCCTAAAAAATCAAATTTTGATACCTTTGATTCAGATTTTGTGAAACAAGTACAACATAAAATAAACAGAAGACCAAGGAAGACTTTGCATTTTAGTACTCCAAAAACAGAGTTCTTTAATTGTGTCGCATTTGCTTGTTGAATTTACGAAGTTAAATAAATAGCTCATCTTTTGGCAGATTGATTTATAAGCATTATCTTTGCGGCCGATTTGGTGTGTAATCTCTTACCAGGACTTAGGAGCCGGTAACATTGCACACTTAGTACTAACAAATAAACAAAACAAACAATGGATCTCGTTAAAATTGCCGAGCAAGCATTTATTGAGAAAAGAGAGCATCCCGAATTTAAAAGTGGTGATACTGTAGTTGTACACTACAAAATCAAAGAGGGTAACAAGGAGCGTATCCAGAACTTCAGGGGTGTTGTTATTCAACGCAGAGGAACAGGCGTTTCAGAAACCTTTACTGTTAGAAAAATCTCTAGCGGAATTGGTGTTGAAAGAATTTTCCCTGTACACTCTCCATTTATTGAGAAAATAGAAGTTCTAAAGCATGGTAAGGTACGTCGTGCTCGCATCTTCTACTTCCGTGAACTAAGAGGAAAGAAAGCCCGCATTAAAGAGAAAAGATACATTGCAGGCGAATAATATTAAAAAAATCCCCAGAATTGGGGATTTTTTTTAGTAAAACCATTTGCAAATAAAAATTTTTATCTATCTTTGCACTCGCAAAACAAAAACGACTCCGTAGCTCAACTGAATAGAGCATCTGACTACGGATCAGAAGGTTGGGGGTTTGAATCCCTCCGGGGTCACAAAAAAGGTCAATCGGTTATCGGTTGGCCTTTTTTTCATTATAACCGTCCCAATCTCCCTTCATAAAAAAGTCATCCAATATTCGGTTATTGGGAACAACTTCTTCAATTTTTTATTCATTTTCGATAGATTATAATGAGCCACAGCGAAACTTAAATTAAAATGGAATAAGAGCGACCTATTCGCAGCGCCGCATAAAATAATTGCCGTTAACCTCCTGATTAACGGCAATCGCATGATATTCCTAAAAATAATACTTTTATCAATCTATGGTTTCATCATACCATATTGGGAGAGGATTGTGTCAAGGTTCTCAAACTTCTTTCTATAATCATTTAAAGCAGCATTAATAACGGTGTGAGCCTCATCAACGCCATAAACATGAGTAATTTCACAATCGCGATGTGCGCCTGGCAGGTCTTTGTATGTTAGAAAGTAATGCTTAAGACGTGTAATAATGGCTTCAGGACATTGGTCAATATTTCTGAAATGCCCATAAACAGCATCATCCTTAAGCACGGCAATTATCTTATCGTCGGCTTGGTTCCCATCAATCATCCTCAACCCCCCAATAGGGATTGCAATGGCCAACAAGTTTCCGTGTACAATATTTTTTTCGGTGAGCACACATATATCCAAAGGATCGCCATCGCCAGAAAGATCATCCCTCTCTGTTTTTTCACGTGCGATGGAGGCTACTTGCTCGTCGCAAAGCGTTTGTGGAATAAATCCATACAATGCTGGTAAAACATTTGAGTACTTCTGGGGCCTGTCGATACGAAGATATCCCGACACCTTATCAACCTCATACTTAACCGTATCGGTAGTAACCATTTCAATATAGGTTGTAACCTCTTCAGGGGCTTTAGGCCCTACATCAACCCCATGCCAGGGGTGTGATTTATACCTCAATCCCATTAAACGACCAATGGGATCCATAATTCTATTTGTCATGATAATCGATTTTTTCAGCCCGCAAAGGTAATAAAACGATGCTGAACTATAAAACGTTCACCTCAGGTTCTAGGTGTATCCCAAACTTTTCTTTAACAGATTGTTGAATTTTTTGAGCCAATTCATGAATTTCTATGCCCGAAGCACCTCCAAAGTTCACTAAAACAAGTGCTTGCTTATCATGAACGCCACAATTACCCAAACGTTTACCTTTCCATCCAGCCTTCTCTATTAGCCAGCCTGCAGGGACTTTATATTCATCATCAGATATATGGAATCCTCTAATATCGGGATACTCAGCTGCTAAACTTTCATATTTAGATGCGCTAACTACAGGATTTTTAAAGAAACTTCCCGCATTACCAATCTCAACAGGATCGGGTAATTTGCTAGAACGAATTGCAATTACTGCTTTTCTAATATTTTGGAGGTTGGTATCACCATATTTTTTTACCTCATCTACTAAATTGCCATAATCTAATACAAATTGAGGTTTCTTGGATAGTTCAATCCATACATAGGTGATTATTACCTTCCCCTTTAACTCGTTTTTAAACACGCTATCGCGATAGCCAAATTTACAATCGGCATTTGTAAACTCAACAGTTTTTCTCGAAGCAATGTCAATCCCCTCAACCTTCACAATGGTATCTTTGGCCTCAACACCATAAGCTCCAATATTCTGAATTGGAGCAGCACCAACGCATCCAGGAATGTGGGAAAGGTTTTCAACTCCTCCCAAATTATTCTGCACTGCAAATTCAACAAATTTATCCCAAACAACTCCAGCACCTACCCTAAAAATATAGCTGTCGGGCTTATCGCGTTGGAGCTGTATTCCTTGAATTGTTGGATTAACTACAACACCCTCAATGTTTCTAGTTAAAAGAATATTGCTACCACCACCAATAATTAAAATTGGCAACTTATTGTAGGATGCAAAGTTTATTGAATACAATATTTTCTCAATGGTATTTGCACGTGCAAAATATTCTGCTTTTGCCTCAATACCAAATGTGTTAAAGGGTTTTAAGGATATATCTTTCTTTATAACAAACATTTGCATCTTTTTTTCTGATAACAAATATAATCTTTTTAGTTAAAAATAAAACTTTTCTTAGTTTTACCTCTTTAACATTTTGCCATGCAATTTGTTATTACATTAAAGTTTGTTTTATGAAGATTGGCATTTTCAGCACATCAAAAATTGCAACAGATCAGCGCATTCAGAAAGTTTCAAACACTCTTTCGGCAAATGGGTATAGTGTTACCATATATTGTAGGAAACACAATAAAATTGGGTATAAGAGTGAAAATATTAAGATTAAATTCATAAATACGATTTTCGACAATGGTCCACTTTTCTACCTACAGTATAACATTCAAATATTTTTTAAGATTCTTTTCTCAAGGTTTGACATAATCTACTGTAACGATTTAGATACACTAACTGGCTGTGCATTAGGTTCGGCAATGCGAAACAAGAAACTTATTTACGATAGTCATGAGCTTTTTACCGAAGTCCCGGAACTAGTTAATCGTAGCTTAATTAAATTCATTTGGCGCATACAAGAAAAGGTATTTATTCGTAAAGCCAATGCTATAATTACAGTTTCAGATGGAGTTGCCAGTGAGTTAACGAGAAGATATAAAGTAAAAGAAGTTAATGTAATACGAAATCTTCCAGTCATTAGGGAAACTGAGGTTTTTAAGGACAAACAGCCAACAATCATTTATCAAGGATCATTGAATGTTGGTAGGGGAATAGAACTTGCCATTGAGATGATGAAACACCTCCCCTGCTATAAGCTACTTATTGTAGGCACTGGCGACATAGAAATACAGCTTCGAAAGCAAATGCTTGAAAGCAATTTATACGATAGAGTTCAATTTTTGGGACAACTCCCCCCCCATGAGCTCAGGCTTTTAACTCCAACTGCGTGGTTAGGCCTCTCACTAGAAGAGGATTTGGGACTTAATTACAGGTATGCTCTACCAAATAAGCTTTTCGATTATATTGCTGCACAGGTACCAGTTCTTGTAAGCGACCTGCCAGAAATGAGAAAAGTTGTTGAAAAATATAAAGTTGGAATTGTGGCAAAAAGTCGAAAGCCAGCAGAACTTGCAAATCAGATAGGTGATTTCTTTGACGATAAGCAAGAATACGAGTCAGCGCTTAAGAATATTAAAAGCGCAGTTAAAGATCTAAACTGGCAGAACGAAGAATCTAAACTAATTGAAGTAGTAAAAAGAGTAGCAGCTAGCTAATACTTATTAAATGACACAACTTCATCAAAAGACTTACGCTTTTTCTCTCTAATTTCATCGGTAGCTGGATACCCAATTGTTATTATTAACGGAACTCTCCTGGCTTTTGGAATACTAAGTAATTTCTTAACTGCAGGTTCATCGAACCATCCAAGCATGCAGCTTCCTAAGCCTTCGGCTTTAGCGGCCAGACAAATATGTTCGGCAGCAATACCAATATCGATCAGGGGAAAGGTTTTACCTTTTACAATGCTACCAAAATTAGAATTAAAATTTGCAGCCTCCATTACAATAACGATATGGACAGGAGCCTGCTTTGTAAAATGGTTAATACCTAACACCTTACTTGCTGCAGCATCGGCTAACCTGTTTTTTAATTCAGGATCATCAACAACTATAAAACGCCAAGGTTGGGCATTACAAGCAGAAGGTGCTATTCGAGCAGCTTCTAAAATCCTAAGGATTTTCTCTCTTTCAACTGGGCGAGTGTCGTAAGCTCTATCGCTTTGACGCGTTTTTACAATATTATAAAAGCATTCGCTACTACTGGTAGACATCGGCAATTTGTTTTAAGACTTCAGACTCAACGATTATTTTACCATTTGAAGTTAAGGCTAACTGAATCATTGCTTTTGCGACATCAAGCGCCTCGATACCTCTATACCTCCTAAATGGGCCTACAAAGATAAACTTAAATATACGAAAGAACCAAATTCCAATGCTCTCGGCCAACCGGAACTCCTTTCGTTCCCCGAGCAGCATAGAAGGGCGAACAACTGCAACGAGCTCAAAGTTAAAACTCTTAACCTTTTCCTCCATCTCGCCTTTTGTCTGCAAGTAAAAGTTACTTGAGTTTGGATTTGCTCCAATTGAAGAAACTACCAGTAATCGCTTTACTCCAGCATCATAAGCTTTACTGGCAACATCAACAACCAAGTCCATATCAACAGCCTTAAATGCCTCTTTGCTTCCAACTTTTTTCATTGTTGTACCCAGGCAAATGTAAACATCATCAACGCCTTCGCCTATTGTGAAATCTTTATTAAACTCAACAAACTTAACCTTGTTAAATGAATTTGATAGTTCAAGTTTTCTAAGGTATGCAAATACCTCTGAATAGTTCTTATTATCATCTAACAGTTGAACAAGGTTTGAGCCAATCAAACCAGTACTGCCGAATACTGCTGCTTTTCGTTGCATAAGTTTACTTTTTCTATTAAAGCAAATATAAAAATGTTTGCTTAATAAGAATCCTGGAACAAACTGCACTAATAAAGTTTCCTAATATCCAGCAGCCTGCCCATCCTTACGTGATTCCGAAGCGCCATAGTAGACTCCATTCTCTGCATCATACATAATGGCTTGATATCCTCCATATCCTCCCACGCTAAAACCAATCTTGTGTCCTTTTTTAAGCAGCTCGCGAATTTCTTGGTAATCGAAACCTGATTCTAGGTAAACCTGGCCACCATTGGTCATTTTTTCACCTGTTGGCTCTGAGCTTCCATCATGGCGAATTCTAGGGGCGTCACCAGCCTCTTGCAAGTTCATTCCAAAATCAATTAGATTTACAATAA
Source organism: Tenuifilum thalassicum (assembly GCF_013265555.1). Classification (GTDB taxonomy): domain Bacteria; phylum Bacteroidota; class Bacteroidia; order Bacteroidales; family Tenuifilaceae; genus Tenuifilum; species Tenuifilum thalassicum. Next base: position 1,804,134 of record NZ_CP041345.1, read on the forward strand.
CCTGAGCATGCCCCTGGGGTTGCATTCCTCCGCCCATGACGCCAAAACTAACAAATGGTTTCCCATCCTTTGTGATAAAACCCGGAATAATGGTGTGAAAAGGTCGCTTACCAGGTTCATAAACATTTGGGTGACCTTCCTCAAGACTAAAAAGTTCTCCCCTATCCTGAAGGACAAAGCCAAGCCCAGTGGGAGTCATTCCTGAGCCCATACCACGATAGTTGCTTTGAATTAACGACACCATATTACCATCCTTATCGGCAACTGTTAGGTAAACCGTATTACCTGTTTGAAGTTCACCTGCATCGTATCGCCTTGATGCTCGATTTAAGTCTATCAGCTTTGCTCTTTCCTCTGCATAATCCTTCGAGATTAGTTTCATGTATGGGACATCGGAAAAATCAGGATCGGCATAATACCGGGCCCTATCCTCAAAGGCTAACTTTTTTGCTTCGATGAACAGATGCATATATTCAGCGCTACCAAAACCCATTGAGGCAACATCAAAGTTTTCAAGTATGTTAAGGATCTGCAAAGTAGCAATACCCTGTCCGTTAGGCGGAAGTTCCCAAACATCATACCCACGATAATTAGTAGAAACCGGTTCAACCCATTCCGATTTGTGTTCAGCTAAATCCTCATAGCTAAGGAAACCTCCATTGCGTTTCATGTATTCATCAATTGTGCGTGCAATTGAACCCTTATAAAACTCATCACGCCCTTTCTGAGCAATTAATTCGTAGGTATTTGCCAGATATGGATTTTTAAAAATCTCTCCTTTTGATGGAGCCTTCCCATTTGGCATAAAAACATCAGCAAAACCCTCGTACTGTTTTAAGCGTTGAGCATTGCGTTGCCAGTAAAAGGCAATTAGTTCAGAAACAGGAAATCCTTCACGTGCATAAGTAATCGCAGGCTCAAGTATTTGTTTCATGGGTAAACGGCCAAACTTTTGATGTAATTCAAACCAGCCATCAACACAACCAGGCACCGAAACTGGTAGAGGTCCAAAAGCAGGAATGTGTGTAATCCCCTTTTGCTTAAAGTAGTCAAGCGTTAGGGAATTTGGAGACCGTCCACTCGCATTTAGCCCGTATAGTTTTTGGGACCTGGCATCCCATACAATGGCAAACAAATCCCCTCCAATTCCACTACCAGTTGGCTCTACTAAACCTAACATAGCATTCGCAGCAATAGCAGCATCTACAGCGGTACCACCTTTCTTTAAAATATCGATAGCAACTTGTGTTGCCAAAGGTTGACTCGTACAGGCCATTCCGTGCTGGGCAATCACCTCAGAGCGAGTGGCAAAATTCAAGCCTGTCATTCTATCCTGCGAGAATAGTTTTAAAGGAACTATTAGGCTGGATAATAATATCAACAAAACTAATTTTTTCATATTTCCCGATTTTTGAATTCACAATATAAGCAGTTACTTTTTTGACAGAAAAGGCTACAATAAGTTTAAATAACCAATTATTTAAACGATATCATTGCAATTTTGTCAAAAATGATATATGTTTAACAAAAAAATTGTTCCCATGAAGCGCAAGTTAAAGATACGTCAGAAAATTTTATTGTACATACTTAGTGTAGTTGCTATTCTTTACATTGTTACAGTAGGATACATGCTTTGGCAATCGCGCACAAGTGTTTACAATGATGCCATAGCCAAAACCCAGCTAACCGCAAAAGTATCGGCAAAAGAGGTTTCAAGAATCTTTGAAAAGGAGCTAACAATAGTACGTACTCTATCTCAAGCGTTTTCCATATACCAAACGATGCCTCACGAACAGTGGAAAAAACTTTTTCTTGACATGTATATGCCTGTTCTAAAAGCAAATCCTGAAATCTACTCGTTATGGGACAGCTGGGAGTACAAGCAGTTTGTTCCTGGATATGAGAAAGATTATGGGCGATTTGTAATAACTACCTGGCGGGAAGGCAAGGAGTTAAAATGGCTGTATGATGAGCGGAGTATGGAAGGCGACCCACCAATCTATGGGCGTTACAAAACTCTTGGTGAAGAAGCAGTGTGGGAACCATATGTTGATCAGGTCACTACAGGAAAGTCGGATGTTAAGCTAATGATAACCTATGACTCCCCAATCTATGTTGATGATAAATACTGTGGAATGATAGCTTCTGATGTTAGCCTAGAAAGCTTACAAGCAATGATTTCTGAGATAAAACCAGTAGCAGGAAGTTATGCATATTTAATATCAAATGAAGGAATAATTGCCGCACATCCAAACAAAGAGTTTTTAAGTAAAAAATTTAATGAAGTCCTAAAAAATGAGGATGAAAAAGAAAACGTTACTGAGCGCATAGCCAAAGGTGAAGAGTTTTACTACATTACTAAGGACGAGTTTGGGAAGCAACATTTGATTTGTTATTCTCCCATTATTGCAGGAAAAATCAAGTCTCCCTGGTCGCTCGCCCTATCTGTCCCTATGGATGTGATAATGGCAAAGGCTAAAAAAACTCTTTACGTATCACTGTTCGTAAGTATTGCTGGCTTAATTTTAATTGTTATTGTTCTTCTCATAGTTTCCGACAACCTAACCAAACCAATAAAGAGAGTTACAGGCATTTTAAAACGAATGGCAAAAGGTGAAGTTTCGGAAGATTTAAAGGTTGATATTAATACAGGCGATGAAATAGAAGAGATGGCTCTGGCTTTGAACACAACCATTGATGGCATTGAGCACAAAACTACATTTGCCAATGAAATAGGAAGTGGGAACTATTCAACCTACCTAGAATTGCTGAGTGACAAGGATGTATTAGGTAAATCCTTGATTCACATGCGCGACAGTCTTAAAAAAGCTGCAGAAGAAGAGCAAAAAAGAAAGATTGAAGATCAAAAACGCTCTTGGGCAAACGAAGGTTATGCAAAATTTGGAGAGATTTTACGCCAGAACAACAACGACCTCCAAAAACTTTGCGATACTGTTATTGCCGCCCTTGTAAAATACGTTGGTGCAAATCAAGGTGGAATATTTTTATGGAACGATGAGGACAAATCGGATGAACATTTTGAGCTAGTTTCGGCATTTGCCTGGGACCGCAAGAAATATATAACCAAAAAAATAGAAAAGGGCGAAGGTCTTGTTGGTGCCTGTGCGCTTGAAAAAGAAACAATCTTTTTAACCGATGTGCCCGATGATTATGTAAACATTACTTCTGGGTTAGGCGATGCTAATCCTCGGTGTGTAATACTAGTACCACTTAAACATGAAGAAGAGGTTCTAGGTGTAATTGAGATGGCCTCGTTTAAGGTGCTAGAGCAACACGAAGTAGATTTCATTGAGAAGATAGCAGAGAGCATAGCGTCAACCATTCTTTCGGTTAAAATAAATGCTCGCACCAAAATGCTACTAGAGCAATCGCAAATGCAAGCCGAGGAGATGAAAGCTCAAGAGGAGGAGATGCGTCAGAACATGGAGGAGCTCCAAGCAACCCAAGAAGAGGTTGAACGCAAATCTGCTGAAATTGAAGAGTTTATAAGTTCCATCCACAACTCTGCCTATGTTATTGAGTACGATCTTAACGGTAATATTATCAGTGTAAACGATGCCTTTGTACAATTTGTAGGGGTTCCAAAGGAACAAATAATTGGCACTCATCATAGCGATAACCTAGAACTCTCTGCCGAACAGAAAAAAGAGTACGGCTCCTTCTGGGATAATCTTAAGGCAGGCGTTAGCAAAAAGGTTAAAGCCACTGTAAAATGGAAGGGCAAAACATATCATTTCCTTGAGACCTATATTCCTGTTAAGGATAGTGATGGTAAGGTTTATAAGATAATGAAACTTGCCTTTGACGATAAAGAGTTTAAGTAGTAAAAAAATTGAACAGGGTGAATGAATTTTCACCCTGTTTTTTCACTTATATTTTACTTGAAACTTTATCCCTTTAGATTCTAACTCCTAAACCTAAAAAGAATGTTCGTCCTGGGGTACCTGTATTATATCCACCAGAGGAATCAACATAATCAAAAATATTGTCGACACCTAAACGAATAATGTAACTATTATTAAGAGTATGTACAGTAGTTAATCGCCAAAGCGAGAACTGCTCAAGGTCCAAATCGTTTACCTGATGTGTAACCTCATCCATTAAACTAATCGATTTTTTTCCGTAGATATTACACTGAAGATTTGCATCAAACCGATACTTTCCACGTTTTATACCATAATCCATGCTGAACTTACCTGTGAAGTTCCTTACATTTTTAAACTCTTCGCCTGTAATTTCATCGATCTTTTTAGACAAAGTTGCGGTTGATGTAAACAGAAGATTTTTTATTATTCTAGCTTTCAAGTACAAATCGACTCCTTTCACACTCACATTTTTTAGATTCTCGTATCTATATTCAATAATCCCACCTGGTTTAACGACGTAGGAATCAAGATCCTCGGTAATCATATCTTCAATTTTATTGTGGTACGCAATAACAGATACAGAAATCCTCGAATTGCTATATTCAGCAGACAAAGAGGTGTAAAACGATTTCTCAGGTTCTAGATTCTCATTCCCGACCAAAAACATAGGTGGCCCAGGTGCAGGTATCTGAAAGTTCATATATTTTTCTTTCAATGATGGGGTTTTATATCCTCGACTAACAGAACCTCTAAAAGTAAAATCCAGTAACTTGTACATAGCCGAAAACTGTGGCGTTATCTGCCACCCATAAACAGAATTATGATTTGCACGGGCACCAGCCAATAGATTTAATCTTTTAAAAAACTGTAAATCTTCCTGAGCATAAATGATATAATCGGTGTTTGTTTTATTATCAATATTATTACGCGAGGCAGTCAACTTCTCCTGAAGGTACTCTGTTCCAACTATTAACTTGTTCCAGCTATTTATTTTTAAGTTGCCTTGTAGCCTTGCATTGTTGTACAGATTATCGTAAACGTTTTGCAAGTCATAATTATCAAGCTCATTGACTGTTGGAACTTTATCAAAAAGTTGATAATTGTCGGAATGCCAGCTTAAGGTAACATTGCTTTCATCGTTTAAAAGCCATGTTCCTTTTAAGCCATAAGTAAAGTCCTTATTGCTTCTATCATACAGGTCGGGTGATGTGTTCTCCCTATTCTTGTTCATAAATGAAACGTTACCTTCAAGTTGTAGGTGACTACTCAAAGCGTAAGACAACCTTTCATCTAGCACCAACGCATCTTCTTTTTCCTGAGTACGATACGAATTACCTTCTAAAAGGTCGTAACCATCGGTTTTGTCAAAGTTCACAGAGGTTAAAGAAGATAATTTTCCCTGTCGAAGACCCGTTGATAGGCGATAGTTCTGTGTGTTATATTTCGACATAAGCGAAGAAGCAGACAGGCTAAACCTTTCAACAGGATATTTAGTGATGATATTTACCACTCCCCCTAGCGCATTTGAGCCATATAATGTAGAACTTGCACCTTTTACAACCTCAATTCTTTCAATATTAGCCAATCCAATTCTACTATAATCAATATCGCCATAAGTATCACCGGCAAGTCGTTCACCATTAACTAAAAATACCACATACTGAGGATCAATACCCTGTAGTGAAAGAGACTTGCCCTGGGCTTGGCTAGAAAATTCAATACCTGGTATCGTCATTTCCAAAGCCTCAACAATATTCTGTGCTCCACGCCTTTCAATTTCTTGTGCTAAAACAGCCTGAGTAAGAACTGGAGTACTTTTCATTGTCTTCTCGGAACGAGTTCCGGTAACTACAACTGCATTCATATCAATGGGAGTCTCTTTCAAAACAAACTCTAATCCGGAAACCTCATTTGTTGAATTAATAATCCTTTCAACTGTACCATAGCCAAAAAAACTAACTCGAATAGTAATATATCCATTTAAAGGGACTGATAGCTTAAATTCTCCATTGTTATCGGTTGCCGTACCAAGTGTAGTGTTTTTGATTACAACATTGGCACCTGATATGGGATTGCCATTAGAATCAACAACCCTTCCCGAAATAACTGTTTGTGCAAACAAGCTGTATGCAAATAGTTGTATGATAAATACCAAGGTAATGGTACTTAAGACTTTCTTATCCATAAAAAAAGTTTTAGTTTGATTTATTTGTGTAATAGATTTTGAATAATAAGCATCAATATGCTATTGACGAGGGCAATAAAAACACTTTACGTGTTAATGATTATTTATCACCTTCGCTTAATATCAGCTTTTCTTAGCTGAGAAACAATGAGGATTTATAGAGAAGGAGGTGCCTTGTTACCAGAAGCGCCAATGAAAAGATATAATGGGTTACAAAAAGAATCATCTGTTATGAGTTCCCCTGGCAATAAGAAAAAAAGAGATTTAATCTTCTGTAGATCTGAATGTTGAGCATTGAGTATAACAGGAGTATTATTAACTACTTCTATTTGCCTGCTAACCTTCAACTCAACTTTGGTAACCTGAGATGATTGATTAACAGTAAACTCTTTACTAGTACCAGAAAATAAGAGAACAAACGGAATCGCTACCGTTAATAATATTGTAATAAGTTGACCACCAAATCCAACAAAAAACATTAGTTGTGTTTTTTTACATAGCAAATATATTATTTAATACTATGAATAACCAGCATTAAACTTATAATCCGATAAGTTTTTTTACAGGTTCATCGCCACTAAAGAGTAGCTTTTCGGGATTTTCGACCATTCGTTTAATGTCCATCAGGAAAGCAGCGGAATCCTTCCCGTCGATAATCCTATGGTCGTACGACAGGGCCACATACATAATTGGCCTTATCTCTACCCTGCCATTAACAGCAACCGGACGCTCAACAATATTATGCATACCCAAAATGGCCGATTGCGGATAGTTAATAATGGGAGTTGAGAGCATCGAGCCAAAAATACCACCGTTGGTAATGGTAAAAGTGCCACCATTTAGCTCATCAAGAGTTATACGGCCTTCCCTTGCTTTAGTTGCGAGACGAAGAATTTCCTTTTCGATATCGGCAAAACTCATTTTCTGGGCATCTCGAATTACTGGAACCATTAGCCCTTTAGGGGTTTGAACAGCAATGCCCATGTCGATGTAGTTTGGAGTAACAATATCCTCTCCAACAATCATGGAGTTGGTCATGGGATGAAGTTTTAGGGCTTCAACTGCAGCACGGACAAAAAACGACATTAAGCCTAACTTAACGCCATACTTCTCCTGAAAATCCTTTTGGTATTTAGCCCTTATTTCCTGTACCCTGCTCATGTCAACCTCGTTGAAAGTGGTTAGCATGGCAGTAGTATTTTTTGCAGTAACTAAACGCTCGCTAACTTTTTTACGTAGCTGCGACATGGGCTTACGTTCTAAACCTCTATCCTGATCTTTAGCCTTTTCTACAATTTCAGAACTACCAGACGAATTAGAGAGTTCTTGCTTTGCCAAATCAACATCAGCAGCAGTAATGCGCCTTAACCCCTTTATAATATCATCGATGTTTAAACTACTCTCTTCCATTTTCTTTTTTGCAAGTGGCGTTACCTTAATTCCACTTGTAACATGTATTTCATCCTTATCCTGTTCCTTAGGTTTTTCTTTGGATTGTTCTGCTTTTGAGGTTTTAGAATGTTCTGTTGAATTATCAACCTGTTCTGGTTTGCTCTCAGTTGAGGCTGAAAATGATGTATCGATATAGCAGCATATTTGGTTAACGCTCATTGTTGAGCCCTCATCAACTACTAATTCTATTTTACCAGCTTCAGGTGCTATTATGGGCAGTGTGGCTTTTTCGGATTCTACCTCTGCAATCTCTTGATCCTTTTCAACTATATCACCATTGGAAACTAACCATTTAGTCAGTTCAACTTCGGTTATCGACTCGCCTGGCGAAGGAATTTTTACATCTATCTTCATAAAAAATATTTTTTTATTTCAACTACTTGTTATCCAAATACTCAAACTGTTTCTTTCTCTCAAAACGCTTTGAGCCCTCCTCACATTGCAATCCACAGTACTTATTCTTCAACTCGCAAGTACATGGCCTGAATACTTTTGTTATAATTTCAGCCTGTTCCAAGGAATGAATCTTACTTAATCCAACCGCAGGACTACCACTAGCCTCACGGGAAATAACCTCAATGGGAACATCATCGAAAAACTCCTTAACAAAATTCCAAGCACCCATATTTTTGGGTTCTTCCTGTATCCAAAGCCATTTTTTGGTATTAGGGTATCTATCTAAAACTCTATCCACCTGGCTTTTGGGAAATGGGTAAAGCTGTTCAATTCGGACTAAGGCGATATCATCTACATCAAGTTCCTCCTTGCGCTGAAGAAGGTCGTAGTATATTTTCCCGCTACAAAAAACAACCCTAGACACAGCCGATTCATTTACTTTATTATCGTCGATAACCTCTTGAAAACTACCATTTTCAAGTTCCTTAACCAGGGATACATTTTTAGGATGACGAAGAATACTTTTAGGTGTGAATACCACCAAAGGTGTTCTAAAATCACGCTTCAATTGACGACGAAGCGCATGAAAGAAATTTGCAGGCGTAGTTGCGTTTACAATCTGCATGTTGTTTCGAGCTGCAAGGGTAAGAAATCGTTCTATTCTTGCGCTAGAGTGCTCAGGGCCTTGCCCCTCGAATCCGTGTGGTAATAGCAACACTAAACCCGATTGCAATCCCCACTTATCCTCGGCAGAACTTAAGTACTGGTCAATTATTACCTGGGCAACATTATGAAAATCGCCAAATTGCGCCTCCCAAATGGTTAATCCCTCAGGGAGAGCTACGGAATAACCATATTCAAATCCTAAAACCCCATATTCTGAAAGCAAACTATTGTAAACGGAAAATTTTGCGTTAGGTATGAGTTGCAGCGGATAGTACTTTTCTTCCGTTCCCTGAATTGAGTATGCTGAATGCCTATGCGAAAATGTTCCCCTTTCAGAATCTTGTCCGCTTAACCTAACATTGTGACCTTCATAAATCAAAGTTCCATAGGCTAAAAGCTCTGCCATAGCCCAATCAACTTTGCCATCATTGTAATTCTTTTTTCGTTCATCAATTATTTTTATCAACTTCTTAAAAAGAGGGATTCCCTCAGGAATGTCAGTTATTAACTTGGCAACATTTTCAATAATATCGGCCGATACTCCCGTTTGTGGCGATTCCTCAAAATCGCTACTTTGGGAATACCTATATGCATTCCACTTTTCGGGCAAAAAGTGCTTAATCTTAATTTTAGGGTTCTCTTTGGCCTTAGCAAAATGCTTTTCTAGCAAATCATTATACTGTTCTTGCATTTGCTTTGCCTCGATAGAACTAATAAACTTTGATTCTATCAAATATTTTGTGTAGATATCCCTTACGTTTGGATGCTTTGAAATGAGTTCGTAAAGGAGCGGTTGAGTAAATCGGGGTTCATCGCCCTCGTTATGTCCGTACTTACGATAGCCCAAAAGGTCAATAAATACATCTCGATGGAATGTTTGGCGAAAATCAACAGCTAACCTAATTACATGAAGTAACGCTTCGGGGTCATCGGCATTAACATGAAAAACTGGCGATAGCGTAACCTTAGCCACATCGGTTGAGTAGGTGCTACTTCGTGCATCGGTATAGTTTGTAGTGAATCCCACCTGATTGTTTAGCACGATATGAATGGTTCCCCCAGTACTATACCCCTTTAGCCTAGACATCTGAATGGTTTCGTAAACAACGCCTTGAGCAGCAACAGCCGCATCGCCATGAATAACTATGGGGATTAAGCTCTTAACATCGCCACTATGCTCATCGTCAATTCGAGCACGTGCAATACCCTCGGCAACTGGTCCAACAGTTTCAAGGTGCGAGGGGTTAGGAACTAAATGTAATCGAACTTTTTTACCATAATCGGTCTCAACTGTATTGCTATAACCAAGGTGATACTTAACATCGCCTAGTGTTGATTCATCATCGTAAGATTCACCTATGAACTCAGCAAAAATCTCATTGAAAGGTTTTTGCATGATATTGGTAATAACATTAAGCCTGCCCCTATGAGCCATCCCAATAACAAACTCCCTTGCCCCCTGCTCTGCCCCATGCTCAATTGTAGCATCTAGGGCTGGTATTAGGGCCTCAAGCCCCTCAAGCGAGAATCGCTTTTGACCAATAAACTTTTTATGAATAAATTGCTCAAACCCAACTGCAGCAATAAGATGGTATAGAATATGTTTTTTTTCCTTAGCGGTGAATTCAGTATGGTTTAGCGTAGGCTCAACCCGTTCTTGAATCCAATTAATAAGCTTTGGCTCACGCAAATACATGTATTCAACACCAATACTGCTGCAATAAATACGATTAAGGCGTTCAATTATATCGGAAAGGGTAGCATTGGATAAACCAATTAGCTCTCCTGCTTTGAATTTTAATTTTAAATGTTTCTGCTCTAACCCAAAATTTTCAATATCAAGTGTTGGCTTATACTCTCTTCGGGCTCTTACAGGATTTGTTTTTGTAAAAAGATGACCTCTCAAGCGATATGCTTCAATGAGCTTAATCACCTTAAATTCCAAATCCGACAAAGTTGACCCTTGGCCAAAGGTATCCGATAAGGCAAAATCGAATCCCATGAAGAACTTTTGCCATCCCTCATCAACTGAGTGGGGGTTAATTTTCCATGATTGGTATAACTCTTCTAATGTTTTAGGGTCTATATTTCCCAAGAAATCTTCCATATCGAACTAAATTTTGCATTAACCAACATCGAACACACCGTAAAGTTCAAGAATTAGGTTCATTTTTTACTAATTTTCAATCATCTCAACCCGAATAGCCAAAAAGCTTTTTACTCTTAATTGTTTTAACCACATATTTTGGAACCATATTTTCCCACGTTATCTGGTTAGTTTGAATAAAGCGAAGCACCTCATCGGATGAAATGTTAAGCCATTCTTTCTTAACATCCGTCAGTTTCACAATTAGCTTATTATCTAAAAGATAACGATAAACATGATTTACATCATTGGGAAACGAAAGATTATCTACATTCATGATGCTTCCTGTCTTTTTATCTAATGCTGGATAGATATAAAACTTGGTGCGCTCTGGAAACATTTTACCAACAGCTTCGAGTAAGCCCCCATGTAGATTTGAGTAATAGGATTTATCCATAACCTTAACAAAGGTAGGAACCCCCATCACTATGCGTAAATTTTTATGCTTGAACCTACCAAAATAGGCAACTAGTTTATAAAACTCCTTAAAACTTGAGATGAGCACATTCTGCCCCATCCCATTTAGTAAATCAACTCTGTCCAAAAAGTCACGCTCTTTAAGGTGGCCCTCTTCAAGAAGATTGTTAAGAGTTATTTCACAAATCTGTAAAGTATTACTTGGGCTAAAATCGGGATTGTTTTTAAAATGAGAGTAGGACGATTTAAGAATATCGAAACCCACATAGGTAATCGGTCTAAACCGTCCTCGAAGCACAATTGCATTTTTTTTATAAAGCATATCATCGGGCTCCTGCACGTTTCCATATCTATCAAAAAAGATGGCTGGTGTCATCCCATTCTTAACTAGCTGTACGCCTAAAAGTCTATTATCAACATAGTTAAGGTCGGGTCCTTCCATTCGTGCCATTGTAATTTCCACCCTATCTGTATCCAAGTTATCCATCAACGACTGAAGGAAAAGCGTGGGATTATCGTAAAAGTAAAAACATGCATAGATAAGGTTCACTCCCAGAGTACCAAGTGTGTATTGCTGTAACACACCATCGTTTTCGTTTAACCGAACATGAATTACAACCTCGTTAGGTTCTCCAGGCTTAGTAAGTTCAAACCTTACACCAAGCCAACCATGCCCCTGGTTGTTTTTTTTGAAGTTGAGCGTTTCAACAGTGTTAGCAAATACAAAGTATCGCTTATTAGCCTCTCGATTTGCACCCAACACATCAATAAGCTGCTCATATTCTGCAGCAAGCATCTGCTGGAGTCTTTTAAGGCAAACATAACGTCCTTTGTCGCCTTTGCTGTATAGATAATCGCTAAAAACTTTGTCGTATGCTGAAATGGTTTTGGCTATAGTACCCGATGCACCACCTGCCTGAAAAAAAGCGCGTGCCACCTCCTGCCCGCCTCCTATCTCGGCAATGGTTCCATAAAATGTTGGGTCAAGGTTAATAGCTAATGCTTTTCGTTTGGTTGTTAGAATCTCACGTTCCATGAAAAGGTTTTTCTATAAAAATAGGGAAAATAGCTATTTTGTTCAAACGATATGTAAAATAATTGGGATAAGCAGAACTAACTTTAAATGACCATTTGAATGAATGCTTTTTAGTGAAACTTATACCCGCTATTTAAGAACACCAACGCATAGCTAACTATTGATATACAGCACGGAAACACAAAACAAATGCACCTCCTTAATATATTTAGGTTAATGTGAGATGTGGTAGGCTCTAATTAGAGCCAATCGCAAAAAGTAAACAGGAGAATTAAAATCTGAACGATACAGATGCCATTAGATACCGGGGAACGAGGTAGTAACTCGTTGTACTATAGTAATATTCCGACACTAAAGCCAAATGATATAATCTCCTATCAAATAGGTTAAACCCATCTATTGAAAATGACCATCCGCTTTTGTTAAAATTATAAGTAAGCCTACTGCTCAAAAAGAGATAGCTATTTGAACTAAAATTAAACATACTATTTTGATTGCCATATACCTCTCCAAGCATCTCAAATGAAATTCTATCATTTGGCTTTAAATAGAGATTGCAAAATAATCTATCGTAAAAACTTTGTTTGCTTTTGTTACTAACCATTCTACCTTGAGTAATTGAATATCCCAAGTGAAAGTTAAAAAAAGAGTAGAACGATGAGCGCAACTCTATACCTGTTGTTGTACTCACACTCTTATTTCTTTGCGCTTGGCCATAAAGAAAATTAATATACTCGTAAGTGTAATTTAGGTATGTAAACTTAACATTTGTACGTAATAACTTTATAAAATAGTTTAATTCAATATTGCTCATAAAAGAGGTACGATTCTTAGCAACTGTGTCTATAGTTATAATAAGATTAGGTGAAAGCAAACTATTCTGGCCAATAAACTCAGGTTCATACATGTACATTAAGCTACTATTTAAAAAGAAACGGGTATTCACGCTACCCAGCATATAGCTACCGCCCCAAATATACATGCTTAAAACTTTGGGTGATAACCCTTTATACATATAATTATTCCTTTTTAAGATGTAATTATTGACAACCTGATTATAAGGAACTGGGGTAGCTTTAGAACTGTAAAACAGGTTAACCGTACTGAGTCTATTAACGCGCCATTTAAATTCAAGTTGTGGTAAAATAAAATGTTTACTGGTTTTAAAGCCACTTATACCCTCAACACATGAAATAATCTCCCCAACGACACCAGCATTCAAGTTAAGATTATCGGTTCCAAAAACAACGTTAGTCTTTGAAAAAAGTTTATTGCTACTATAACGAGTTAGCCCGGAAAAATTATAATCAACCGAAGCACCTTGATTTAGGTCAAAAACTGAAAAATTGCTATTAATATTATTTTGGCTCTTTATTCCCCCTACTTCGGTATTAAAAAGCAATATATCATCTATTTTATGCTTAAACCCGATTATACCCAAAAGCATATATGAATCGTTTGACACCCCTTGCGCCCCTTTGTTGTTTAAAGTCCAGCTTGTGGAAATACTATTTGGGGGTAATGGCGAAAGCTCATACTCATCATTAATTGCACCCCTATAACCAAAAGCTTTAAGTTGAACTAAACTCCTATTGCTAATCTTTATGGTGTAAGCAAGATTGGTTTTTAGCAAGTACTGCCTACCCGGAAGTTGCTCGTCAATTTTTACCTGATTAAAATTGGTAGTAGTGAAATTGCTCCTTTTAATAGTAGAAAACAAAAGGCTATACTGCAAAAACGAGTTGCTTTTAATTCTGCTATCCAGTTTAGCTTTTACAATTGTGCTTCTATCGGTTTGATTATACCTATACTCTTCGATATTTGTAAAACTTATCGTATCGAAACTGTACATCTGATATTTACTCAGTAAAAACAGGTCGTTTAATTTGTTATAAACCGATGTGATTGTCAACTTAGTTTTTGGCGATATTTTAAAGGCTTCGTTTACAGAAGCCATCTCTGATTTTAGCTCGTTAACCTGCTGTCGTTTTAGCAAAGGGCGATACTCATCGAACTTAATCATAAAGTCCGGGAAATCAAAATCGTTCACCTCCTCCTCGGAAGTTGTCGCCAATGCATTTGAGAGTTCATAAGAACTCCCAACCGGGTTATAGCCTAAACTATTTGTATTTCCCAAAATAAGAGAACTAACCCTCTTATTAAAATTCATCAACGAGGTATTAATGTTATGGTCATTAATAGTATTGTAGCCCAAATTCACTCTGCCATATATCTTTTCATAAGAGTTTTGATTAAGTTTTAAATTAAGTGCAACCTTCTCGGTGCTGGCAATTTCTTTTAAAAGAGGATTTTCTGAGTAGTTACTTAATGCTTCTACCTTTTCAATGGCATTGGCATGAACGTTTTTGGTAATCATACGATATCCTTTTCCAAAGAAATCGTTATCCTCAACCATAACCTTTTCCACCTCTTTGCCATGGTAAGTTACTTTTCCCGCATCATCCACATCAATTCCTGGTAACTTTTTCAGGACATCTTCTACAACCTGCTCAGAACCATTGATAAACGATTTAACATTATACACAACCGTATCCTTTTTGATGGTGATGGGCTTATCGCCATATTTTATAACCTCGCTTATATCATAGTGCGATTCTTTTAAAATCGCATTGACCCTAATGGATACAGAGCTATCACCCTCAAAGGTTAGCAACTCACCATAACTTGCAAATCCCAGCGCCCTGAACTCAATCCTGAATTTTCCTTTTCTACTTGTAGTCATACTGTAATGACCACTACCATCTACAAAAGCAAAAGTAATAATAGCCGAATCAGCTGCAGAGTAGAGTATTACCTGAGCATGGGTTACTGGTTTTCCAAGGGAATCGGTGACACTCCCCTCAACAATATTCTGACCAATGCACAGATTACTAATTAGCAACAAAAGAGTAAGATACAACCCCTTTTCCATCAAATTTTGAACTTTTAATGGGAAATTGCATTGATTTTATATAAAATTTCACTTAAAACTCGTACTCCAATTCTAATCCAACAAGTTGATAAGAAAAAGAACTTTCGCTAATGTGAAAGTCTTCTGGTTGTCGAGCATTAACAACCTGATTATCAAGTTTAAGTTTCTCATTTAACTTTTCAAATCGATCTCTACGCCACATAACATAATCCTTTAATGAAAAAGCAGGGTATTCCTTTAAAGGTTTAACTGCACAATGTTTTTCATCACCCAGATTAATTTCAACAGCACGAAATAAAATTTCACTTCTTTTGTCAGCTGCCTCAAGTATAAGTCCGGGTAAACCAGATAGCTTCCATGGCCCAAAGCTAACTGGGATATCGGGGGTAAACCACACCGAATATTCTCGTCCCCTAAAGGTGCAGGTTGCTTTCTGGCACTTGAAGCGTCCAATTATTTTGGTATCATGCTCAATTTTCCATGATATTTTTCCAATATCTTCGGATAAATAGAAAAAGGTTGACTTAACTTTTTATCATAAGCAAAACTTGTTTCGTTTACTAGCTGGAATATTACCCCTTTATTTATATCCATAAAAATATTAAAAGGGACATTCTTGGAATCCTTCATGGTATTAGGGTCTCTCTTGCGTATAATAGTGAAATGTCCGGGTGATTTTTCAACCATTGAAAATTTATCATTATCAAACCCATTTTCGCTGTTACTATCTGTGCTTTTAGTAAAATCAGAAATTGCTATGAAACTTGATACTTCACCGTTGAAACAAAGCTCCCCCTTAGCCTGAATGGGATACGTATTTGTCCAAATACAGTCGTATACTATGTTTCCAATAATGTTAACTGGTTGTGCTACTATTAAATTTGAAAAAAAGACACTAATTAGTACGAAGAAAAATGTATTTGATTTCATACACATAATTATTTATTACCTAATCAAATTATTTTTAAACACTCACCAATAACTCTTTAAAGGGATGCTAAAATATTAGCATCCCTTTCATTTTAGCAAAGAATTCTATCATATTCCTCTGCTACTTCAAAAACAGCCAAAACTGCTTTCTTGTAAAAATCGGGCGAGCAGGTTCCCCAAACAAAAAATGAATAGTGTATTATTGTTCCATTTCCACAATCAGTTTCCAATGTAAAACTTGCGTAGCAAGTCTTCTCATCGACCTGTAATTGATAATCGTAAAACTGTTTTAACATACCTTGCTTCATAACAACTATTATGCTCTCGGTTTTCTGCTCGGGACTAGCTTTTACCTCTGTTTCGTTTTCAGCAATCAGTGTGCCAAATGAAAATGTTAAAAGGATAACGGTAACTAACTTTTTCATATTCTTACATTTTTGTTTTTCTACTCTCTTCAGGCTTTTCGATTCCGCCTGCTACTCCCTTGTTGGCCAACTAATTGAATAGCAATACAAAAATCAAAAAAAAAATACAAGTCAAGTTTCTTAACAACTATTTTATACATACGTTTATATCAACACCTGACATCCAATTTTTTTGTTGCACCAAATCCGGTTATGGATTATGCACATAATATACTAACCGCTTGGTTCTGAAAACACCCTCAAATCTATTATTTTCCAAAAGATTCAAATGTTATTGATTACACTAGTTTGACTCAGATGGTTTAAAAGAATGTAAAATCAACATAGATTAAATGGTCCAAATTTATTCTTAGTCTTTAATTGTGAAAATTAGGACAAGAAAAAAGCCCCAAAAAGTGGGGCTCTAAAAACTATGGCTAAAGAATTTGCACGTTACTCCACCTTAATAAGCTCAAGACTGCGTTTTACAAACCGGCTTAAGTCCTCACCTTTTAACAAATTATTTGCTAGTAGGGCTAGGTCGATAAGCTGCTTAACTAGTTTGTAATCTTTTCCAAATGACTTAAGCACTTCAGCGCGCTCGTCCTCAAGCCTATTTAGTTCCTTCTGCGCATCAGCAAGAGCATCTTTATCAGCCTGTGGGATTTCCTCATCCTTCTTATCCCTTTGAGCCTTTTCAAGCTCATCAACTTTAGTTTTAAAGGGCTTAATCTTTTCGGTTATCTCATTAAGTTTATCGCTAAGCTGCTTGCTTTTCGCATCAATTACTGCCTTAACTAATGGATGGGATACATTTACAACTAGGTTACGGCTATCGGGCATGCTACCATACATGCTAGAGGTTGGGCTCATGGCAGCCATATCCTTCATACGACGCATAAATTCCGACTGGGTAATGATAACAGGGCTAGCATTTTCGCCAAGTTCCTCGAACGAAACCCAATAGTGCTCTTTTGAAGGAAGCGCACCCTCGAAAACAGCTCTTAAATCATTCTGTTCCTCTACAGGTAAGCTAACCTCTTTTCTGTCCTCTTTTACAATGAGCTTATCTATCACATCGGAATCTACACGAGCAAAACGGGTATCCTTCAACTTAGTTTCTAAAGCATTGATAAAATGGGGGTCAAGCTGTCCATCCATCATCAGCACATCGTAGCCACGAGCTTTTGCCTCCTCTATGTAGCTGTGTTGTGCCTCCTTATCGGTTGCGTAAAGGTAAACTAGCGTTTTGTTTTTATCGGTTTGGTTTTCCTTTACTAGCTTTTCGTACTCCTCAAAGGTAAAGTACTTGTCGTCAACATTCTTAAATAGCGCAAATTTCTCAGCACGTTCGTAGAACTTATCATCGGTTATCATTCCAAAGGTGATGAAAAGCTTAAGATCGTCCCATTTCTTTTCGAATTGCTCGCGGTCGTTCTTGAATATCTCTTGTAGCCTATCGGCTACCTTTTTGGTGATATGCGATGAAATCTTTTTAACGTTCGAGTCGCTCTGAAGGTAGCTACGTGAAACATTCAAAGGAATATCTGGCGAATCAATAACACCATGCAATAATGTCAAAAATTCAGGTACAATCCCTTCTACCGAATCTGTTACATAAACCTGGTTGCAGTATAGCTGAATTTTGTTTTTCTGTATGTCGAAATTAGTTTTAATACGAGGGAAATAAAGAATACCTGTAAGATTAAAGGGGTAATCGACATTCAAATGGATGTAGAAAAGAGGTTCTTCCTGAGCAGGATACAGGTCACGGTAAAACTTTTGATAATCCTCATCCTTTAGTTCTGCGGGTTTGCGAGTCCAAAGGGGATTGGTATCGTTGATTATTCTGTCTTTTCCAGTATCAACCTCTTTGCCATCTTTCCACTCCTTTACTGTACCAAAAGCAATAGGAATTGGAAGGAAACGGCAATACTTACGTAGTAACTCCTCAATGCGATGCTCCTCGAGGAATTCTTTTGAATCATCGCTAATATGAAGAACGATATCGGTTCCACGATTTTCGCGCTCAGCATCTTCAATCTGATATTCTGGCGTTCCATCGCAAACCCAACGAACTGGTTTTGCACCATCTTTCCAAGAGCGTGTAACTATTTCAACCTTATCGCTTACCATGAACGATGAGTAAAACCCAAGACCAAAATGCCCAATAATGCCATTGGCCTGTGTTTTATACTTTTCTAAAAACTCTTCGGCACCCGAAAATGCTATTTGATTAATATAACGGTCAATTTCTTCGGCAGTCATTCCTACACCACTATCGCTAATGGTTAGGGTTCCCTTTTCCTTATCAACCTTAACCCGAATGGTAAGATCACCTAATTCGCCTTTAAAATCACCAACAGAGGCTAGCGTTTTAATTTTTTGGGTTGCATCAACTGCATTTGAGATTAACTCCCGTAAGAATATTTCGTGATCGGAATACAAGAATTTCTTTATAATCGGGAAAATGTTTTCGGTTGTTACACCAATCTTTCCTTTTTGCATGGCTCTATATTAATTTATTGTTAAACACTTCTTTTTTTAACATTCCAATCTTGTTTTACAATTAGAATGCCATTTAAATGAATCATAGTATCAGGAAAGAAGCCATTCTTCTATCTATTTGTATATCTGATACTTAAAACTCAGACACTATACATGCAACCTGTGCCATTTAGACAACAGCAATGTATTTTTGTCAGTCAATAAAAGAAAGTTAACTAAATCTTGACAGAAAATAAACTTGAAGAAAATTATTAGTAGTAGAAAAAGAATCAACCATAGAAAATGATAGACAATGAAATTAAGAATCAAACATCTTTTCTATGGTGTGTTATTCATGAAAAAATATGTTATAGAAAGTAGTACCAGCAATGTAATCCAAAAGAATAAAACTCTTTTTAAATCTTTTTTTCGGTACTCAATTGCATGCCTACTTCGTAAAATGGCAGCGTAGTTGTTTATTCGTAGCAAAGCATTATCATCTTTATTTACAATAGCTTCCACTCCTATTTTTTTAACATAGCCACCATATTCCTGTTCATCCTCATTGGCAAGCATTATTACTTTAAAGAAAGGTTTAAATCTTTTAATTGCCTCTAAGATTTCAATCCCATTCATTAACGTTTGATTTTTTTCATCATAAAAAGAATAACCTAACAACACAATATGCGTTTTCCTTTTATTAAGCCTTGTATTAGTGATATATTCAATGAAATCTTCGCCTGTTGAGAATTTTTTTATTTCTACTAATTCGCCACAGTCAATTCCATTCTCCAACAACTCCGACCACTCTATGCTATAGTCAACAATATAGATGACTACTGAGTTTTTAATTTTATCAATTACCCCCATTTAAACAATTAAACAAACTTACATCAATGAATTGTTATACAAATTTATAAAAAAAACGTTAAACCAATTAAAAAGGATAAAGCCGGGCAAAGAACCCGGCTTAAAAAAGTGCCATTTTAATTATTAGTTGTATAATGGTAGGTAAGAGTAGTTATTTGAATACTCCAACATCTGTTCTACATAGTTATCGGGGTACTCAACTCTTGCATCAACAACTGAATCGTTTTCAATTACTGGGACAATATTCGGATTCATAAATCCGCCATAAGGTGCAATATTTAATTTAGCAAAACGCTCAAGCACCTGTTTGTGAAGTTCGTAATCAACCTTAACAGCATACTTCTCAACAAGTTCTTTTCCAGCCTCATAATCGCCAGTTGATTTAATTCGTTGAATTTCTTTTAGCAGAGTGCCAAAAAGGTTGCGAAGCTTCTGAAAATCATTAACGACGAAATAAACCTTACCATCACGCTCTTTGCGTTCAATAACATTATCAGCCTTACCATGCTCATAGCACCATTTAGCAATTAGCTGTCGATTACGCATATGGGCTTGTTCAATATTTTTGCCAAGTTCAACCCTAGTAAGTTGAGTCATTAATCCGTTGCGGATATAGTTTGAGTACTCCACCTTAGCAACATCGAGATTAGGCATTAAGCCAAGTTCAACCATTTTAGGATCCATAATATAGTAAAGGGCAAATAAGTCTGCACGGGCCTCCTCCAATGGTGACCCATAGTTCTTGAGCTCATCGCCTTTTACACCTTCAGCTAGCTGTCCAGAGCCATGGCCTAAACACTCATGTAAATCGGTGTGGAGGCTGCTTGCTAGATAACCATACTTCTTGTTAAGGTCTATTTCCTCTTTTGACCATGCAAACTCCTCAAGGAAGCCATTCCCCAGAGCTGCTTGATCGTATGCGTAGGTTATATTATCCATGGTAACCGATTTGGAACCATGAATTTTTCTAATCCAATCGGCATTTGGCAAGTTGATACCAATAGGAGTTGAGGGGTAGCAATCGCCACCAAGCTGGGCAACCGTAATAACCTTTGCAGTAACACCTTTTACTTCTTTCTTCTTGAATTGGTCGTCGATAGGTGAATGATCTTCAAACCACTGTGCATTTTGGCTAATCGTTTGAGTACGACGAGTTGCCTCTTCGTTCTTAAAGTTTACAACAGATTCCCAACTTGCCTTATATCCTAAGGGATCGCCATAATTTTCAATAAAGCCATTAACAAAATCAACCTTCGACTGTAAATCGTTAACCCATAATATATTATACTCGTCGAATTGCTTCAAATCACCAGTTTTATAATATTCTATAAGCTTAGCAATTACATTACGTTGATGATCGTTTTCAGCAACAGATTTTGCTTTCTCAAGCCAATAGACAATACGCTCAATAGCCTTACCATACATTCCACCAGCAAACCAAACTTTCTCAGTAATCTTACCATTCTCTTTAACCAGTTTAGAATTTAATCCGTACGAAATGGGAGTTGAGTCATTTGGGTTTGCCATCTTGGCGTAAAACTCTTCTGCCTCTTTTTGGGTAACCCCTTCATAATAATTACACGCCGATGTTGCAACCATATCAACGCCAGCTTCCTGGTTTACTCTTTTGGGTGCAATATTTGGGTCTAGGATGATTGGTCCATACTTTTCAATAATTTGCACCTTATTACCTAATTCAGCAGGGAAAAGCGAATCGGGAGTTTGATTAATGAGCTTGGTAAAGTAATCCATTTGATAACCAGGTAGAATTTTATCGGTTGAATAATGATGATGAATGCCATTAGAAAACCAAACTCTTTTTAGGTACACCATAAACTGCTCCCATTGTTCGCCAGAACGCTCTCCAGAGTATCCTTTATAAATGGCTTCAAGAATAGAGCGTATAGCCAGGTTGTGCTTGTAGTTCTGATCCCAAATAATATCCCGACCGCATTTAGCAGCCTCGCTTAAGTAGTAGATAAGTACACGTTGTTGGGGTGTTAAATTTTCAAATTCAGGGATCTGATAACGCATTATTCTAATGTCGGCAAACTGATCAACTTGCCATTTAAAATCCTCCTTTTCTTTGCCAGAGTCACATCCACTTAATGCGAATCCAGCTGTTGCTAGACAAATTAGGGTCATTAGCTTTCTCATTGATGTTATGATTTAATTAAACAAATTGAATTGGCTTATGGTTTAAAAGCCTTCAAAGTTATAAAAATAACGGCTAAGCCTATTTCCCAAACAGGTTAGATTTATAGAGAAAGCCAGGTTCTTTTATTTCGACAGGGGCATCAACAGGTTTTGGCCTTTCCCTACGTGGATTTCTTAAATCAAGATCTCTAACATAAATCCATTCTGAATTTTCTTGCTTAAAGCCATCAAATGAACCATCTGGGCCATAATACTGCAAATCGCCAATAAACTCAGAACTTGACGGAGAAAGGTGATCAAATACAATTACTTTACTATCCTCAATATACCTAAGCACCATACTTACCCTGGCATTAAACTCAAAAACAATTCTAGAGAGATGGTATTTCCCGTCGACATTAAAAACAGGCAGTCCAAACAAGGGATTACCATTATTGTCAAACGTAACAACCTCAATAATCTTTTTAGAGGTGAAAAGGTTATTATAATCAAATCCCAATAAGATGTAAACATTTTTATTACCTCTGCTAAATTGTATCAGCTGATAGTATAAAGCAGCCATCCATTTTGAGGCATCTAGCTGCTCATTTCTAGGGTCTTTTATCTCTTTTCGAGAATCTTTTAGCTCAATAAGTTTTACCTTACCGCTTGGCAACTTATATTGCATAAAGCCATAGTACTTCTGATACCCTGCGGGTTGTGGAGTATTCCATGTGTAAACCTTTAATGCTCCATCGGGCGATTTCAATTTACCAAAGCGAATAGAATCAAACGAAAATTCAAAACTCTCATCATGTTTTAAAAGATTTTTAAAACCAGAATAAAAGATATTGTTCAGGGAATCGCGCTTAGAGTAAGATGTTTCTTCTCGTATCTGTTTAAATAGTGATGACAGACTATCTAATTTAACCTGTAAGCTATCGATACTTTGTCCTAGGGATTGAAATGGTAGAAACGCAATTAAAAGAATCTTATAAAACCTCATAGACATATCATTTAGCTTATTGAATTTAAACCATCAGTAATTAGTTTAGCCACTCTCCTACATTGCTCTTCGGTAATAATAAGAGGTGGTGCAATGCGCACTGCAGTGTTACAAAACAAAAACCAGTCCACAATGAAACCATGCTTCAGGCCGTATTGGATTAAAGCCTGAACCTTTTCAAACGAACCAAGTTCTACTGCAATCATTAATCCAATTTGGCGTACTTCTTTCACAAGGGGATGCTTTGCTAATTCGTCAGCAATAATTTTGCCCTTATTATCGACTTCATCAACAATTTTATTGGAGCTTAAAAAATTTAATGCAGCCAACGATGCGGCACAAGAAACAGGATGGCCTCCAAATGTTGTAATATGTCCCAGAATAGGATTATTTGTAAGCACACTCATTATTTCTTGTGAGGAAACGAATGCGCCAAGTGGCATCCCCCCTCCAAAAGCTTTAGCAAGGAGAAGTACTTCTGGGACAACGCCAAGTTTTTCAAAAGCAAACATTTTTCCTGTACGGCCGATTCCAGTTTGAATCTCATCAAAAATTAGCAAGGCGCCTGTTTCGTTGCACCGTTCTCTAAGTTTTTTAACATATTGAAGGCTAGGTATCCTAATGCCTGCTTCTGCCTGTATTGGTTCAACAATAACACAAGCCGTTTTATCAGTTATTTGCTTTAAATCATCTTCAACATTGAAGTTTAAGAAACGAACATCGGGCAAAAGTGGTCTGAAATTTCGCTTTTGCTCCTCGCACCCCATGATACTTAAAGCACCATGTGTACTTCCATGATAGGCATTCTTAAATGCTACAATTTCGGAGCGTCCAGTAAAACGCTTGGCCAACTTAAGAGCACCCTCAACAGCCTCGCTTCCAGAGTTTACCAGATAAACAGAATTTAAGTTTTCTGGCAAAATGCTACAAAGTTTTTCGGAAAGTTCAACCTGGGGTTTCTGAACATACTCGCCATACACCATAAGGTGCATGTAATCTGCCGCCTGCTTTTGAACGGCACTAACAATTTCAGGATTTCCATGACCTGTATTACTTACGGAAATTCCAGAAATCAAATCGAAATACTCCTCACCATTTGGCCCGAATAGAAAAACCCCCTCAGCTTTATTTATTTCGAGCATTAGGGGGGAATCAGAAGTTTGGGCTAAATGCTTTTGAAAAAGCTGCCTCAAAGTATTCATCCTACTTATTGCTTATCATTTTTAACTCTTTTAACAACAAATCGCGATACGATTTTCCTATTGGAATTGTTTTCTTACCATCTAAAATTTTTATTGTGATAATGTTATCCTCAATGGACTCAATTTTTCCAACATTAACAATATATGATCGATGTACTCTTTTGAAACGCTCACTAGGTAGCTGACTCTCAAGCGATTTCATAGTTAAATGTATGGTGAATCGCTCGTTGGGTGTAACAACAATAACATAATTCTCCATTGCTTCAATCCAAAGGATATCTCCATATCTTACACGAACCAAGGAGTTATTCTTTTTTATAAAGATCTCGCGATTATCGTCGAAAGGTGAACGCTGAGCATTATATTTTTCATATGCGCGAGAAACCCCTTTTAAAAACCTAGGGAATGTGATTGGCTTAAGCAAGTAATCGGTAACGCTGTAGTCAAATGCTTTGAGCGCATATTTTTCCTTGGACGAAACAATAATAATTTGTGGGTTAGTGCCCCCAACCTCAATAAAATCGAGACCCGACATTTCTGGCATTTCTATATCCAAAAATATTAAATGAATATTTTCAGGTTGGCTATTCAAGAAACTTAATGCCTCTACCGGATTAGAGAATGATTTTACCAGTTTGACAAAATCAACTCTTGATATATAATCCTCTATAAGTCTGCGAGACATTTCGTCATCATCAACCAATATGCAATTCATATTATGTATTTTGAATTTCTACTAATTTACAAAATTGAAATTAATTTCACATTAAATGCTTATCAAAATCTTCAACAAACCTCTTTTCAATTAAGTGTGCGTTACGAATTGTAGCCCTAAGCCAATCTAAAATTATTTCGTCGCGTTCCGAATTGCTAAGTAAATAATCGATTTCACTTTCCCTAAGCCTAGATGTTAATTCATATAGGGTAAGAGCAACAGATACTGAAATATTGTAACTTTCTGTAAACCCGTACATGGGAATTCTGACAAACTCATCGGCGTTGTCAAGTGCATTTTTGCTTAAACCGGTAAGCTCTGTACCGAACAAAAGCGCAAACTTACCTTTGGTAATATCGAAATCTTTAATGCTACAATCATTGGTATGAGGCGTAGTAGCAACTATACGGTAACCATTTTTTCGAAGATTATTAATTGCTTCCAAGGTGTTATTTTCCTTACTATTATACCTTTTTAAGGTGAGCCATTTGGATGCTCCCATATCAACCTCAGAATCAACATTAAACTTATTCCTGTTCTCAATAACATGCACATCCTGAACACCCATGCAGTCGCATGTCCGAAGAACAGCACTTGCATTTTGTGCTTGAAATATATCTTCAAGCACTACCGTTACGTATCTTGTACGGTACTTTATTACCTCGTTAAATAGATTAAATCTTCGCTCAAAGACAAATTGAGAAAGATGCTCAATAAGCTTTTTATTCAAGGAATTATTATGGCCCATAACTTTTTGCATATAGCAAAAATAAAATAAAAAAGGAGAACTCAAAAATGAATTCTCCCTTGAATTACCTTAAGTAATAAATTATTGAACCTTGTCGCTAAGTTCGCTACCAGCTTTAAATTTAACCACCTTCTTAGCTTGAATGTTGATAGGTTTGCCAGTTTGTGGGTTACGACCAGTTCTTGCATTTCTTTGAGCAACTGAGAATGAACCAAATCCTACAAGAGCTACTCTATCACCCTTTTTAAGAGCATCGCTAGTAGTCTTGATAAAAGCATCTAAAGCTTTTTTTGCGTCAGCCTTAGTAAGTTTAGCTTCAGCAGCAATAGCATCGATTAATTGAGCTTTGTTCATAATTGATAAATTTTAGGGTTAATAATAGTTAGTTGACTATCAAAGACAAAATTATTACATTTATTAATAATTGCAAGTGTTTTACAATTTTTTTTCGTCAAAACAAGCATTTTTATTGGTTTTTCTGCAAAAATTCATTTTTCAATGCTAATTTATTGTATTTTTTAGATATAGCGCAAGTCTGAAGTAATTTTTTTAAATATTTTTTTATTGGGTTTTGTAGAATTAAAAAAAGCAACTATTTTTGCAGCGGAGAAATGGCAGAGTGGTCGAATGCGGCGGTCTTGAAAACCGTTGTCCGTTTACGCGGACCGGGGGTTCGAATCCCTCTTTCTCCGCCAAAAAATTATAAAAAAGCCGAAGGAAAAAACCTTCGGTTTTTTATTTATATACTATCAACCATCCCATTAGCCCTCCAACTCCCATACTACCCCATGGTGAAGAGGTTATTGGGCATGAGCCACTATTACAACCCACATAAAAATAGTACAAGTAACCTGCAACAATTCCAACAATTGCTCCCAAAACAGGGTAAGTTACCTTCTTGTTTCTTTTAAACCAGCTAAATGCTTTCATACCATTCTTTTTAAACACTAACATTTACAAATAAACATATATTCATACAAATATACGAACAAAATATCGATACAAATGTTTGTAGTTACCTTTAAAGTATATATTTTTGCAAACCCAATGATTAAGGTTTAAGGAGAGATGCCGGAGTGGTCGAACGGGGCGGTCTCGAAAACCGTTGACCTGGGTAACTGGGTCCGAGGGTTCGAATCCCTCTCTCTCCGCAAATAAAAAGCAGGAAACGTTTGTTTCCTGCTTTTTATTTTTTGGTTTATGAGATTTAACTATCTGTAAAACTGATGAATTCCAAATTAAGAGCCTAATGAAGCTGCATGCTATGTAACTTTGAGTAGTAACCATTAATCGCCAACAGCTCTTCATGTTTTCCTCGTTCCACAATTTCGCCTTCGTGAAGCACACAAATCAGGTCGGCCTTGCGAATAGTTGAAAGCCTATGGGCAATAACTAGCGATGTTCTATGCTTCATAAGATTATCGATAGCATCCTGAACTAGTCGTTCCGATTCAGTATCAAGCGCACTTGTGGCCTCATCGAGAATCATTATTGGAGGATTCTTAAGTATTGCACGTGCAATACTGACACGCTGGCGTTGGCCTCCCGATAATTTACTTCCTCTATCGCCTACATTAGTGTGATATCCGTTAGGAGTTGCCATAATAAAGTCATGAGCGTTAGCAATTTTAGCAGCTGCTATTACGTCTTCCATTTTGGCATTCTCAACACCAAATGCGATATTATTGAAAAAGTTGTCGTTAAAAAGAATTGGTTCTTGGTTTACATTTCCCATAAGGTTTCTAAGCGAAACCATATCTAAATCCTTAATGTTAACCCCATCAATTAGGATTTCTCCCTCAGTAACGTCCCAGAAACGAGGTAACAGATCGACCATAGTGCTCTTTCCTGAGCCCGATTGACCAACTAACGCAACCGTCATTCCTTTTTTAATGGTTAAGTTGATATTTTTGAGCACCCAGTCGTTTTCGTACCTAAAGCTAACGTTTCGATATTCAATCTCGTTATTAAAAGATTCAATTTTCTTGGCACCTGGTTTAACCTTAATAGGATTTTCTGCTACTAATATACTGTCTATCCTATCGGCAGAGGCCATTCCTTTTAGCACATTATAGTAAGCATTAGAAAATGACTTTGCCGGGTTAATAATCATGTAAAAGATACCAATGTATGCTATTAGGGCTTCGGGACCTAGGTTACCTTTCCCATCAAAAATCAGATTCCCCCCATACCATAAAACAAGAACTACTACAATGGTTCCAAGGAACTCACTTAAAGGCGAGGCTAAGTCGCGGCGACGCCACATCTTTTTCATAAGAAGAGTATAAAGGCTATTCATGCTCTCAAATCGAGCTATTACCTTCTTTTCAGCATTAAATGCTTTAATAACCCTGAGCCCACCAATGGTTTCCTCAATTATTGTAAGAATAATCCCCATTTTGGTTTGCCCCTTGAATGATGTTTTCCGAAGATTCTTCCCTACTCTACCTATTACACCACCAGTAAGAGGAAGAATAATAAGAACAAAGAGCGTTAGCTGTGGGCTAATATAAATTAACCCGATAAGGTGAATTATTATAATTATCGGGTCGCGGAAAAACATTTCTAAGGAGCGAATAATTGAAACTTCAATCTCATTTACATCATTTGTCATCTTACTAATGATATCTCCCTTCTTTTCCTCGGTAAAGAAACCTAATGGAAGCTCAACAACCTTTCGGTATAGTTTGTTCCGCATGTCTTTTAAAACACCAGTACGTATTGGTGCTAAATAGAATAAAGAAAGATATGTAAACATATTTTTTAGAAACGAAGCTATTACAACAAGAACTATAACAAAGAGAAGGGCTGTAGCCTGATCGTGGTTTTTAATAAGAGAACTAAGAAAATAGTTAAGGTAGTTAGACATCCCTTTTGCAGAAAGTGTAAATTCAGGCTCTACCTCTACTAAAGGAACCGTTCCAAAAAGCAATTGCAGAAAAGGGATTAGCATTGCTAAAGAGAATAGGGAAAAAATAGCTGCCAGCACATTGGATAGTACGTTAACAACAACGTGCCACTTGTAAGGAATTAAATATTTGAGTAAACCAAAAAACTTCTTCATAATACATTAATTAAAACAAGATGAATCTTAATGGTAAACAACCATAAACTTAATCATTATTCAAAAAACATAGCAATATGTTTGCCAAAACCTACTGGCAAACAGAAACCTCGCAAAGGTAAGGTAAATAATTGGTGAAATTTGCAATGTAGATAATTTTTAGGGCCTATCTTAAAACTATTTAATACCAAGGTAGTTAAAAGGAGTTAACCCAAGCAGTTCACTCTTAACGACATCGCTCACATCCAAGGAGTTAACAAACTCCTTAAAAGTCTCAGGTGTAACCTTTTGGTTTGTCCTTGTAAGCTGCTTAAGGGCATCATAGGGATTTGGATATCCTTCTCTGCGGAGTATTGTTTGTATTCCTTCGGCAATAACCATCCAATTATTTTCTAGGTCTTTATCAATAGCATCTTTATTTACAATAAGTTTATCAAGACCTTTTAGTATTGATTTAAAAGCAATTAAGGTATGAGCCACCGGAACCCCAATATTTCTAATCACAGTAGAGTCCGTCAAATCGCGCTGTAAACGCGAAATGGGTAGTTTAGCAGAAAGATGACCATAAAATGCATTAGCGATTCCCAGATTACCTTCGGCATTCTCAAAGTCTATGGGATTTACCTTATGCGGCATCGCCGAAGAACCCACCTCTCCCTTTTTAATTTTCTGTTTAAAGTATTCCATAGAGATATAGGTCCAAAAATCTCTACTCAAATCAATTAGTATTGTATTGATTCTTGCTAAGCAATCAAACATAGCAGCCAGATTGTCGTAATGCTCAATCTGAGTAGTTGTTTGACTTCTGCTCAACCCTAACTGTTCATTTACAAAGCGGTTAGCAAAGGCAACCCAATCGACATTAGGGTAAGCCAAAAGGTGTGCATTAAAATTTCCAGTTGCACCACCAAATTTTGCCGAATATGGGATTTGCCGAAGCTGATTCAGCTGTACTTCTATTCGCTCAACAAAAACCCTAATTTCCTTACCTAAGCGTGTAGGCGAAGCAGGCTGTCCATGAGTATGTGCCAGCAAGGCGATATCTGCCCATTCAGTGCTTAGCTCTTTTAGCTTATCTATAAGGTTTTCTAAATTTGGATAATACTGCTTGCTTAATGCATCGCGAAGCATTGCAGGGAAAGAGGTGTTGTTCACATCCTGCGAGGTTAATCCAAAATGTATAAACTCCTTAAAATTTGATAGATTTAACTCATCAAACTTTTCTCTAAGGAAGTATTCAACTGCTTTAACATCATGATTTGTTACACGTTCAATCTCTTTAACCCTTAATGCATCGGACTCTGAAAAGTTTCTGTATATATCTTTGAGATTCTCAAAGCAACTTTTATCGATAGCTTTGAGCTGGGGCAAATGTATATTACAAAGAGCAATAAAATACTCAACTTCAACCCAAACTCTATATTTAATAAGCGCAAATTCTGAGAAAAATTCTTTTAATTCCTCTACCTTATTAATATATCTACCATCAATTGGAGATATAGCATACAAGCTGTTGTTTTGCATTTTTTCTAAAATTTTCCCAAAAATACTAAACATTAATAAATATTTAAGGATTACCCATTACAACTTTTATAAGAGGATAGTTCTATTCCCTAAAATTGCTACATTAGCATCAAATAAGGAGATAAGAAATGTACAAAATATCAGCAATATCGTACTTAAACACAGCACCATTTGCATATGGGTTAAAGCATTCGTCGGTTAACAAAAAGATAAAGTTACTATATGACTACCCCGCTGAATGTGCTCGAAAACTTTTAAAAAATGAAGCTGATTTAAGTCTTCTACCGGTGGGTGCGTTAAACGACTTTGACTCTTATCACATTGTAAGTAACTTTTGTATAGGCTCTGTTGGTCCTGTACGCTCCGTTACACTTATTAGTAATAATAAGCTGAACGATATAAGAAAAATTTATCTCGATTACCAATCGCGCACTTCGGTTCTTCTCGTTAAAATCCTTTGCAAAAGGGTTTGGAAAATCTCACCAGAATTTGTTAGCCTAAAACCAACCGACAATTATAAATCTCTTGAAAAAAATGAAGCTATTTTGCTTATAGGTGATAGAGTTTTTGAGGCAGAGAAATACTATAGTAATATTATTGACCTATCAGAAGAATGGTATAACTTCTACAAGTTACCATTCGTTTTTGCTGTGTGGGTTTCAAAACGAAAATTATCTGATGAGTTCATCAAGGAGCTAAACAACGGTTTAGAGCTTGGAGTTAATTCAATTGAAAGTGCTGTTGATGAATTTAATCAGCTAGTTATTTGCCGTTCTGAGGCCATTGAATACTTAAAACATAACATTTCCTACAGGCTTGATGAAGAAAAACTTAAGGCAATAGAACTATTTCAAGAGTTATCAAACACAATAGATTTGTAGCATTTTTTTATCTTTACAAAAAAGAATATAGTAGTTATGAAAACAATAAAGTTCAAAAGAGTATTAGCATTTCTCTTCCTTATATATCTTATACCAACAGCATCGGCCCAAGATAGTACCTCACAAAAGAAGTTAGTTTATAAGATTAACATTAAGGAAAACATCATGCCTGCTGCCTGGCGGTCGGTGAAAGTTGGTTTTGACGAGGCCAAGCAAAAGAATGCCGATATCATCCTCATCCACCTGAACACATATGGTGGCATGGTTAACATTGCCGACTCAATTAGAACAAAGTTTCTGAACAGCACAATACCTGTTTGGGTTTTCATTGACAACCAAGCTGCTTCAGCGGGAGCTCTGATTTCTATTGCCTGCGATAGCATTTATATGCGCAAAGGAGGAAGCATCGGAGCAGCTACGGTAGTAGACCAATCGGGCAAAGTGGTACCCGATAAGTTTCAATCGTTTATGCGAAGTACCATGCGAGCAACTGCTGAAGCCAAAGGCTACGACACCATAATTACTGGTACTGACACGATACTAAAATGGCGGCGAGACCCAAGAATTGCAGAAGCCATGGTAGACCCATCAATCTATATTGATGGGATTATTGACACAGGCAAGGTTTTAACATTCACCACTGAAGAAGCCATCAAATACGGATACTGTGAAGGTAAGGCAGAAAACATCAACGAAGTGATGCAGCATGCCGGTATAAAGGAGTATACTGTTATTGAATTTCGGCCATCGCTTATTGATGGAATTATAGGATTTCTTACAAATCCAATGGTATCGGGGTTACTTATCATGGTTATTATTGGGGGAATATACTTTGAACTACAAACGCCTGGGATAGGATTCCCTATTGCCGCTGCTGTTGTTGCAGCAATTCTTTACTTTGCCCCGTTATATATAGAGGGTCTTGTCGAAAATTGGGAAATCGTTATTTTTATTCTTGGTGTAATTCTTGTAATGGTCGAAATTTTTGCTATTCCTGGCTTTGGGATAACAGGAATTTCAGGAATTATACTTATGGTTGCAGGACTAACACTAGCAATGGTCGATAACGAAACTCTACGAGACCCAGTATCCTTTAACATCCTAACCATTCTTAAACCATTTGGAATAGTTGTGCTCTCGGTATTTCTAGGTTTAATAGCGGGGATATACCTTAGTCGCAAGGTTTTAACGTCATCATTATTCCCAAACCTTGCTCTTCAAAACAACTTACCCAACGAGGATGGTTATATCGGCATTGATTCTAAAATAAAGAGCAAGGTTGGAGCTGAAGGTACGGCAATAACAACACTCCGCCCAGCAGGTAAAGTTGAAATAGATGGAGAATGGTACGACGCTATTGCAGAATTTGGTTATATTGAAAAAGGGAGCAAAATAAAAATCACCAAAGACGAGGCAGGGCAACTATACGTCACTAAAATCAGCTAATATGGAAAACATTACCATTCGCGATTTTACTCCAAACGATTTTGAAGAGTTGAATGAGGTTTGGCAGCTAACTGACTTAGGCAATTCAAAACGTGGAGATAACCTCGAAATAATTATGCAAAGCATTAAAATGGGAGGTAAACTCCTAGTAGCTGTAACCCAAGAAAACAGGGTTATTGGAACAAGTTGGATGACATTCGATGGACGAAGGATTCATCTTCATCATGTTGGTGTGCATCCACAATATCAAGGAAAAGGAATAGGGAAAAGGCTAACAATTGAATCACTGATATATGTTAAAGAAAAAGGTTACCAGGTTAAGCTCGAAGTACATAAAAATAATACCCGAGCGATTAACCTGTACAAACAATTTGGCTTTCAATATTTAGGCGACTACGATGTTTATATTATTAGAGACCTACAAAGCATAAACACATAACTATTGAATACTTAATCCAATAATTCTATAAAAAAAGGGCCCCTAGTCAATAAGGTGGCCTTTTATTAAATTATCAAGTTTTACTTGCTAACAGGGTTGTTCATTAAAAGCACTTGACTATCGCTAAGATTTAGCACCTTGCGTAATTTGTCCTTTTCCATGTATACTCTAGGTCGAGTTTTAAGCCCAACACCAGCACAGAAAAGGTTAATATTTTGTGAAACAATTGCTGCATCCATTGCGGCTAGTTGCATTTTTTGTGAAGCATTGCCCTGTTTAAAACGCGATGTATCGGAAACCATAACAAGAAACAGAGCTGCATTATCAAAATATTTCTGAGCTCCAGCTACAGCTGAACGAAAATCACCTTCATTCACCAGCATTAGGGCGTGCTCCTTGGGTTTATAAACATAAGCACCCTCTTTATTGATAAGATAAACATCAACATCTTGGGTGTTCATTGCAGAAGGAGCTGTTTTTTTACCTATTTCTGGTCGGTTAATACCAACTGCAGCCCACAATAAATCGGCTACATCTTGCAAATCTATGTTTGCACTACTAAACTCCCTTGCCGAAGCCCTTAAGGCAAAAGCTTCCATAATAGTTTTACCCCTCGCTTTGTTAGGCTGTGGTAACTTGACAATTGTTCCTGGTTGAGAAAATCCCAACATACCTGTTAAAAGCGCAACCAATGTAAATGTTCTTTTCATAGCAACCTTATTTATCTATATATTCTTTCTTTATTCAAAGCCCGGCGGTAAGCATTTGCATTCCTATTGTGCTCAGATAATGTTTTGGAAAATACATGACGTCCCGAAAAATCGGGAGATGCACAAAAATACAGATAGCTATGTTTCTTGGCATTAAGCACAGCATCAATGGCTGTAATAGAAGGTATACGAATTGGACCAGGAGGTAACCCTCTGTTTTTGTAGGTATTGTAAGGTGAATCCACTTCTAAATGACGATTAAGTACTCTTCGAATTGAAAAATCGCCAATAGCAAACTTAATGGTTGGGTCTGCTTGTAGCGGAATGCGTTTACGCAACCTATTCAAGTAAACCCCAGCTACAGTTGGCATCTCTGATTTCACATTTGTTTCCTCCTCAACAATAGAGG
The DNA here is from genome assembly GCF_013265555.1 of Tenuifilum thalassicum. Taxonomy (GTDB): domain Bacteria; phylum Bacteroidota; class Bacteroidia; order Bacteroidales; family Tenuifilaceae; genus Tenuifilum; species Tenuifilum thalassicum. Next base: position 1,838,222 of record NZ_CP041345.1, read on the forward strand.
CAAGGATTGATACTTCAATTGGTGTTAGTCCAATTCTTTCTGCTTTTTGTTTGCGCTTATCGTTCCAAAAACGATTATACTCTTTAAACATTCTCTTAACAAACCCTAAAGCACTTGTATTCCAGTAAAACTCGTAGGTGTTTGGGATAAACATTGCCATAAAATTTTCTGGAGTAAAGCCACGATTATAAGCAACAGAATCGGAGGTAAAACACCTAAGGAGGGATACGGAATCTGCCTCGATTTGTCTTGAAATCCGGCCTGCAAGGTCATTAAAAGTTCTTAAACTAGTAAAAATAACTCTTACGGGTTTCTGATGGCCAATCCTAAGCATGCGAACTAATTGAACATTGTTCATACCTGGTTTAATGGCGTAACATCCTGGCTTAACTGCATCAGGATAAGAAAAGTGTTTTGCCACCTTATCGAACCGTTCAATGCTTTTAATTGCTTTACTGCTTTTTAATGTATCAAGCACATCCTTATATTCTGCACCAGAAGGGATATAAACTAATACCTCTTTTTCATTTATCGTGTTGTTAGTCCGAAAAACGACTAAGTGTCTTATTACCAGAACAGAAACAACAATCAGAGCTAACACGCCCATTAAAACCCAAAACTTCTTTAATTTCAAGTTCATTCTTTTGAGTGTTTTAATACGAATATATAAAAAGCATCGGACCTATCAAAGCCCGATGCTTTTAAACAAACATATTTTTCTATTTTAAAAGGGAAACGGCATTGCGTATTCTATCGATAGCCTCCTTTAACTTATCGTCGGAAGTAGCGTAGGACAGCCTGATGCAATTAGGAGAGCCAAAAGCAGAACCAGGCACTACAGCAACATGAGCCTGGTTTAAAAAGTACATGGCTAAATCTATTGCTGTATTGATGGTTTCACCATTGAACTGTTTTCCAAACAACTCTGACACATCAGGAAAAATATAAAAGGCACCATCGGGCTTATTTAGCTTGAAACCAGGTATTGAAGAGAACCCCTCATACATTAAATCACGCCTACGTTGAAATGCTTTGCGCATTTGCTGTGTATACTCTCCATCGGAGTTTAAAGCGGCAATAGCAGCACGCTGGGCAATGCTGCAAACGCCTGATGTTTGCTGTCCCTGAAGTTTCTCACAGGCATTAGCAATCCATTTTGGTGAAGCAGAAAAGCCAATGCGCCATCCCGTCATGGCATACCCTTTTGAAACGCCATTAATAATTACCACACGGTCGTGAATAGACTCAAACTGAGCAATGCTTTGGTGCTTACCAACAAAGTTAATATGCTCATATATTTCATCGGAGACAACAATAATATTTGGATGCTTCTCAACTATCTCTGCAATGGCTTTTAACTCATCGTAAGAATAAATGCTACCTGTAGGGTTTGAGGGTGAGCAAAGAAGCAAAGCCCTGGTTTTTGGTGTAATTGCGTTTTGAAGCTGCTCTGGAGTTATTTTGTAATTATTTTCTAGGGTAGTATTAACCACAACACTTTTACCCTCTGCAAGCTTAACAAGCTCTACATAGCTTACCCAGTATGGTGCAGGTACAATTACCTCGTCGCCTTTATCAACAATACTCATCAATACATTTGATAGGCTATGTTTAGCCCCCCCAGAGACTACAATCTGGTCAGGCTTATAATCTAAATCATTCTCGCGCTTAAGCTTGTTACATATGGCTTCAAGGAGCTCCTTATAACCAGCCACAGGGGTATAAAATGAATAATTTTCATCGATTGCTTTTTTGGCTGCCTCCTTAACAAAGTCGGGCGTAAAAAAATCGGGCTCACCAACGCTTAAGCTAATAATATCAACACCTTGGGCAGCCAACTCGCGCGATTTCTTACTCATCGCTATGGTTTGCGATTCCTCAAGTGATGCTATACGTGACGAAACTTTTTCCATTTTTTCAAGATTTAGAGAACTATCAGACTTTTTTGCTAATTTTAAAAAATCAAAATTACAGTAATTTATCATACTTGATAACTGAATCTGCTTAAAAACAATAAAAAATATGTTTGCTGAAATCCTTAAAATAACCATTCCTGCATTAATGGTCTTTCTTGCAGGATATCTTGCACTAAGAATCCTGATTAAGAACGAGACTCAACGTCAAAAATCGGAGTTGATGTTTAATACCATAAAAATTACACTTCCTATGCGATTGCAAGCATACGAACGCTTGATCCTTTTCTTGGAACGAATATCGCCCGAATCAATTTTAGTAAGAGTAAACAAAAAAGGGATGTTAGCCAGCGACTTCCAAAATTCCCTTTTAGGTAACATTAGAGCAGAATGGGAGCATAACCTCTCACAACAGCTCTATGTAAGTAAAGAAGCTTGGGAACTAGTAAAAAATGCGAAAGAAAATATTATCAGCCTGATTAACATTAGCAGCGAAAAGGTAGCTCCAAACGATAGCAGTTTTGAACTAAGCAGAAAGATACTCGAAACATTTTCGGAACTGGATGCTAACCCAACAACAATAGCAATAGATTTCCTAAAAAAGGAGGTTAAAAATATCTTAGATTAAGGTTTACTTGATTCATTAACTGCAAATGAAAAACCTGCATTGTTATTTGTTGGCGCTGTGCTAAAGTTTGATTTCAACTCATCGGGGGCATTGTCAACAACAAATGCCATCCCTGCCCACTTCAGCATATCCAAATCGTTATAATCATTGCCAATTGCCAACACTTCGGTTTGTAAAATGCCACACTCATTTTCGCAAAGCCATGCTAAGCCATTTGATTTTGAAACTCCCATTGGGAAAATTTCCATCCAAATAGATTCCCCATCAAGCGGCGACGTTGCCCTTATAACTTGAACATTTGGACCAAGCTGCTTGGCAATTCTATTAAACAGGGCAATATTGTTTGGTAGTACAGATAGTATTTGCGATGCAGGTCCAGGATATGGCAACCCTACTGCGAACGGTTGAGAGAATGCCTTATACAAACTTATTCTATTGTCGAAATCAGCGTTTGGATTTCCGGTTTTATGGAAATGGAAACAGTGGTTAAGCGGAATTGGTTCATGAATCATGAAATCGACATTAAGTTCTAATAAAACCCGAACAACCTGGTTTACATCCTTTTCCGAAAGCTCATTTGTATGTATAATTGATTTATCACTCCACCGCATTACCCCAGCTCCCGAAGAGAAAACAAGGAAATCAATTGGGAAATTATCGTCTAAAACAGTTGAAGCCGAATAAGGTGACCTACCAGTAGCAATGACCCGAACAACCCCTTTTCTTCCCAATTCTTCAAGCATCATAATATCTCGCTTATTAAAAGATAAATCGGAACGAAGAAGCGTACCATCAAGATCTGTTGCTACCAATTTTATCATTACTACTTTAATCTTTCTGCAAAGATACTTGATATCCGACAAATATTGTATTAACGTAACACGTTATAAACCTAAATTATAGAAGAACTATAAATCCGTACTTATTGAAACGATTATATCATTTCTGTTCTGTTAGAATGAATCTATAAATCAACAATAAAAACATCTCCTTATAGAACCATAACAAAGAAAAAACGTATACTATTAAAGTGTATTTTGTATGTTTTTAACATTAAAAAACAACATTATCATTTTAATCTTTAGCTAAATTTTGGTATATTTAAGGTGTAAAAATTTTTAAAAAACCCTGTAATTATGACGAAGACAATCACATTTAATGAACTCAGGAGGGTTAAAGATAGCCTTCCTGATGGTAGCATGCAGGTAATTGCGGACAGGTTGAACGTTAATGTTGAAACTGTCCGCAATTATTTTGGTGGGACAAACTATAAGGAAGGTGGAGCCGTAGGGTTCCATTTGGAGCCAGGACCTGATGGTGGAATTGTTATACTTGATGATACTACTATTTTAGAAATCGCATATGAGATTATAGAGAAATCAAAAGAAATGGCCTAACAAATATCAATTTCTAACGTAAAAGCAGGAAATTATTCCTGCTTTTTTATTTTTTTGCATTTTAAACCTTATTAAACTCATGGAGGAATTACTAAACCAAATACATGCTGTTGAGCAAAAGCATATATCTAGAATTATTGATCACCTATCTAAGCTATATGAAAATGTGTCGCTTCCTTCGCACGATTTAAATCATCACATCCGTGTTTGGTTACATTGCAGAGGGCTACTAATAGAACTTCACAAGGCAGGGCTGGAAATCACTTCTCAAACAATTGAAAACTCCTTAATTTCTAGCCTATTTCATGATACTGGTTTAACACGTACCTTAGACGAAAAACACGGTGCTGAAGGCGCAAAGCTGTGCGATAAGTATTTATCCATCAACAAAGATATTAGCGATAGCTGCAAGGAAGAAATTCTAAATGCAATTACGCTGCACGATGATAAATCGGTTAAGAATCGCTCTGTCAAATCGCCTTATGAAATGCTAAACCTTGAGCTGCTGGTTTCAACTGCCGATGATCTTGATGCTTTAGGATATATAGGAGTTTTTAGATATATTGAGATCTACCTCAAGAGAGGAATCCCAATGGAAGAGATGCCACGTAAAGTAATAGTCAATTTACGGAATAGGTTCACCAACTTTTTAAACGCATACTCATCACTTGCCAAATATTCAATTCGTCAAAAAAAGCGATATAAAGATACGATGGACTTTTTCACTAAACTTGATGGTGAAATTTCACAAGACAAAAAATCACCAGACAGTGCATATGCAGTAGTTCAAATCTTAAACGAGCAACTCATAGAGCAATCAAAATCAATTGAAACAACTATTGATTTTGCGCAAGATTCGTTAACGGCTAGCTACCCGCTTACTTTTTTCAAATGCTTACAAGGAGAACTTGAGGTAACAAAGGCACTTTTATATTAAAAAGCAATCAATTACTTCACAAAAAAATCAAGTATTAGCCTTTCACCCAGATAGGCTTGTAACCTATCGCCAACTTTAACTGGCCCAACGCCACTTGGGGTACCCGTAAAAAGCAGATCGCCTGTTCTAAAGGTAACAAATTTCGAAACGTGTTCAATTAGCTCATCGTAACCATATATCATATCAGCAGTATTGCCATGTTGAACCATCTCGCCATTCTTTTTAAGATAAAAATCCAAGCTGTTTAAATCGCCTAAATCCTCTTTGGGAATAAAGGGTCCAATAGGGGCTGAATAATCAAAAGCCTTAGCCATCTCCCAAGGCAATCCTTTTTGTTTACACTCCTGTTGCAAATCGCGGGCTGTAAAATCGATACCCAAGGTTATAGCATCGTAATATCTGTGAGCAAATTTTTTATTAATGCTTCGGCCCAATCTGTTTATTCTTAAAACAACCTCTAGCTCGTAGTGCAGGTCGTTTGTAAAATCGGGATAAAAGAATGGTTGATTATTACGTAGCAAACAGTTGTCGGGCTTAATAAAAAAAACTGGTTTTTCAGGAACCTCATTATTCAACTCTTTTGCATGTTCCCTATAATTTCGACCTATACAAATAATCTTCATCTTAAATCAATTTTTTCTACCCTAAACATTCAAATGTAGCTAAAAGAGTTGGATTATCAGTTTTTGCAGTAACTAAAAATGGTTTTACCTTTGCAAGTCTAAACAAACGCAAATGACAGAAACAGATTCCATATTATCACGAAAAAAAATTCTTTTTATTATCAATCCCATATCTGGAACAAGGGGAAAGGAAAATATTTTACACTTAATAAACACAAACGTTGATCTGGATATTTTTGAGCCAGAAATACTCTTTACTAGAAAAAAAGGCGATGCAATTCAAATAATAAAAGAAAAGCGAGAAGAGGGATTTAAATATTTTGTTGCGGTTGGTGGGGATGGAACAGTTAACGAGGTAGGCAGTGCAGTTGTTGACACCGACTGCGTGATGGGCATCATTCCCTTAGGTTCTGGTAATGGTTTAGCCAGGCACTTAAAAATACCCATTGATGTAGAAAAGTCTATAAGAATAATTAACCAGCTAAAGGTTGACAAGATTGATTATGGACTTGTAAATGGACAACCATTTTTTTGCACCTGCGGAGTAGGTTTCGATGCGCACATAGGCTACAGGTTTGCCAAGCAAGAAGGAAGAGGTTTTTTTAATTACGTAAAGGTTGCCTTGCAAGATTTCATAAACTACAAGCCTAAGAAATACAAGCTAAAGATTGATGGTGGCGAAAAGTTTAAGGTAAAAGCTTTTCTGATAACCTGCGCCAACGCCTCCCAATATGGCAATAATGCATACATTGCCCCAAATGCAGATATGAAGGATGGTTTACTTGATTTAGCAATTATGTCGCCCATAAATATCCTACAAGCCCCAGCAGTTGGAGCCATGCTTTTCACAAAAACGATTGATAAGAGTACTGTTCTCCGAACAGGAAAAGCGTCGAAAGTAGTTATAAAGCGAAAACGCGAGGACGTTGTTCACTATGATGGTGAGCCTACAATAATGGGGCAAAAAATCAAAATAAAAATAGTAAAGCAGGGGCTTAATATTATTGTTCCTTAACGGCCTTCCACATCAAGAAGTCGTGTTTTCTTCCTCAATGTGCGAAGAACAATATATACAACACCAGTAACAATAAAAGCCACAAACCAATATTTTCCCCATGTGCTAAGTTCAAAAGGCTTCCCCCCATTAGTAATCACATCATGAAGATATTGAAACACGAAGAAAAGCAACACAAGTTTAAAAAGACCTATCGATTCACGTTTTATAACATTCCTTACTGAAAAGAAAAGACCTGGTGACCGCCATCTGAACTTTCTTGGGATAAACGTAGGTACACTATTAGCCCAGTTAAGATATTCCTCACCAAACTTGCCACGTAAAAAGGCTTCTTCGGCATACATTATGCGTTCATAGTAAAGCCAAAAGAACATTAGAAAGAACACATTAAACCAAATGCTTTGTGTCAGCAACGACAGCCCAAACCACATGAAAAAATTTCCAAGATAAAGTGGATGCCTTACAAGTGAATACATTCCGGTTTTGTTAACCGTGTCGGCTACTTGGGTTTGTGTGTTTCGACCAGAAGTATTTTTGGGAGTGTACCCAATAGTTATAACCCTAATAGCTAATCCTATTAAGCTAACAATAAAACAACCCAAAAAGTAGGATGTGCTAAAACTATAAGAATCAACAAGATGCAGATAAACATAATATCCAAGACCAGCAAAAATAAGCAAAACAGGGAGATAGCTGCGATATCTGAATAAGAAATCCCCTTGACGTCGGAATGTTTCAAAAAGTGCCATATTAAATTGCCTTTAAATTCGGCTTTAAATATAGCACTAGCTAACCAATGTTAAAAATTATTCTTGCTTTAATTTAAGATAAAGTGCAGTCAAAACCTTTTTGGTATATAAGGGGAAGTCGCCATTCATCATCCAGGAGTAGTAGCTTGGCTCTTTCTTAAAGACTTCTAGAACCGGTTTTCCTTTGTGCTTGCCAAAATTGAAAACCTCAACACCTTTCTCGTTTAGAATAATACGACCAGCAAAATCAACATTTCTATTAAATGAGCTAAACTCTGACAGGGAATCTATATCGTTTTTCAGTTCGGGATACCGTTCAACTTGAGCACAAAGTATTTCGTATGTTGCAAGGGTATCGGCCTCAGCGCTGTGGGCATTTACGAGTTCCTTATCAAGATAAAATTTATAGGCAGCAGCCAGGGTTCGCTTTTCCATTTTATGAAAAATGGTTTGAACATCAACAAACTTGCGTTTTTTAAGGTCAACATCAACCCCAGCACGCAAAAACTCCTCGGCAAGTAAAGGTAAATCAAAGCGATTGGAGTTGAATCCAGCAAAATCGCAACCCTCTATGTAATTAGCAAGCGATTTGGCTATCTCCTTAAATGTTGGGGCATCTTTCACATCCTCATCGGTTATGCCATGCACTGCTGTAGCTTCGGGGGGAATGGGTATTCCAGGGTTTATCAATCGCACCTTAGACTCTCTATCGCCATTTGGAAAAATCTTAAGGGTTGCAATTTCAACTATACGATCCTTGGCAACATCAATCCCAGTGGTTTCAAGGTCAAAAACGATTAACGGATTTTTAATGTTCAAACTCATTGTTTACAGAATAAAATATTTGAAAAATAAATTTCCCCGGGCGTAATGTCCGGGGAAGTCATTGCTTTTATTAGGCGCCAACCATCATTGGCATCAGAAGCATCAATACATCCTCATCGGGATTTTCGTTCTCATGGGGGAATAGCAGCCCAGCACGAGATGGGTCGGACATGGAAAGAACCACATTGGTAGATGAAAGATTGGCAAGAATTTCAACTAAGAAAGCCGATTTAAACCCGATTTCCATTTCATCACCTTGGTAATCGCAGGTTAACTTTTCGTAAGCTGAAACGGAGAAGTCGATATCTTGGGCAGATACTTCGCACTGGTTAGAAGTTAAACCTAATTTAATAAGGTTGCTTGCAGCATTTGAGTAAATGGAAACACGACGAACAGAGTTGTAAAACTCTACCCTGTCGATAATCATCTTGTTAGGATTATCGTTTGGAATAACGGCACTATAATTTGGGTATTCGCCCTCAACTAGGCGGCAAACTAATGTATAACCGCTCATTACAAAACGAGCATTCTTTTTGTCGAATTCCACATTTACAGCACCAGCCTCTTTAACCAAGATTGATTTTAATAGGTTTGCAGGCTTTTTAGGCAGTATAAATGATGCAAAGTTATCTATTTCAACATCTTTTCTACGGTAACGAACCAGCTTATGGGAATCGGAAGCGACAAAAGTAATGCCTTCTTCGGTAAGTTCAACAAAAATTCCATTCATAACTGGCCGCATCTCATCCTCGGCAGTTGCAAAAATGGTTTTAGTAATACCGTTAAGCAGAATGTCGGCCGAAACTTTAATGCCAGTAGTAGACTCAGGGCTAAGCTCTGCCTGTTTTGGGAAATCATCGGCTGGTTGGCCAACAATATTATACTGACCATTTTCGGTATGAATAACAATCGACTGCGAACCAGTATCAATATCAAATGTTAAGGGCTGTTCAGAAAATTCTTTGAGGGTGTCGATAAGAATTTTGAAAGGTATCGCGATTGAACCCTCACCCGATGCGTTATCAAGAGTGAGCTTTGTTTTCAGGGTCGATTCTAGGTCGGAGGCAGTGATTTCCAACTCATTACCTTCCAAGTTAAAAAGAAAGTTGTCAAGAATTGGTAAGGTATTCTTGCTGCTAATTACCCTGCCCACCACCGATAAGTGGCTTAATAGCATGGTGCTAGATACAACAAATTTCATATCGCTTTATTTTAAGTTTTGTTTTCCTTTAATTTCAATACAAAATAGTAACTACACTCTGAATATCAATTTTTTAAAATTGACAAAAAGGACTTCAATATTACAAAAAAATACTTATAAACGCTAACCTAATTCCGATTATTAACAATCAAATCATCTATGTGGCTCAAAATAAAATGAAAGTGATAATAAGTTCCTAAAAGTATTCGATTATCGGAAGTACTTATCAGAATATGGTTAGGGTCGTAGCTAAGCGCCTCCCCTAAAAGATTTTTGTAGGCATCACCTGTAATTTTGTATAAATGAAATGTGTATGTTTTCCCACCAGCAAAATCAAGAGTAATGGTTTCGAGCAAATTATCAGGTTTTATTGATTTTAAGAGCGAATCGGCTGGAACACGAAGTTTCAGGTTTTCCCATGAGTTATATATGCGGCTCACACGTGCTAAATCAAAGCTATCAACCTCCTGCCCCTTGTAATTAGTAATCAGGATATCTTTATCTGTAAATCTAATCTTATAGCTTTTTGAAACATCAGGGAAGGTTACATTAATGGTCTCAATAGCATCAATTGGTTCTATAAAAAGACGATTCGACACCCAATAGTTAGGATTTACGGCAAAGTAATCCATTAAATCGTCTTGGGCATAAGCAGATTCTATGTAATAGGGCTTATAGCCACCAACCTTAAGGGCAACAGGTTTGTAGTTAAATTCAGGTATTGAAGCAACATAAAAGCTTTGAAGTAACCACCCGCCTTTATATGCATTTAGCTTAACTGAACTAAGAGGAATTACTTCTTCTATTTTTTTATCGACCTTTAATGTTGCAGGAGAAATAACGTTGAGGGAACCCAAAACATCAAAAAAGTATTGAACGGCTTTTTCATCGGCTAAATGCCGTTTATTCAATAGCCAGTAACTTTCATTTTTTTCTAAAAATAATGAATCGGTACCTTTGATTAGCTCAACACGTGAAACTTTGTTCACCTCAACCTTGAAGCTATCGTCTTTACCTGTAAACCATAGGTAAAAGATATAAGCAGATACTACAAGAACAACAAATAGGATGAATGATAAGACTCTATTTTTTGACATGGCCGAATGTGTATTTTTTTCTTCGAACAAAAAACCAGCCCATACCCAAAAGTAATAGCACAAGTGATGGTGCAACAGTATTGATAACCTGCCATTTTAAACGTTCAGCAACAGCCTTTTTCCTATTGAGCAAACGGAGCTTAACATTTCGACTCTTTAGCTGTAGTAAACCATCATCATCGCATAGATACTTAACCATATTCACAACAAGTTCCTTGTTCCCAAAGGTTTGGTTAGTAAACCTATCGTAACCTAACGGGATTACATATGCTCCATTAGGTCGACGTTGAATATCGTTACGAATAATATCGGCATCGGCTACAACAATCATCTTAGTAGGTTTGCTCTGCTCAACAAAATCGATATTTCGACCTGGCAAAATGGTTTTTAAAGGCCGATTTTTAAAGTTAGAAGTAAATTCACCCTGAAGCTCTGCTACAACAGGAATATAAGAGTTTCTAAACTCATAACGAGCAATACCTTCGCTAATCTGCTGTAAACTTATAAGAGCAGGAACACGAATAACCTTGGATTCGGCTGATGTATATAGCAGGAAACTTTTTTTCACCTTAGGATTCATGCCAACGGTATCGATTGGGCTAATAAATTTCGCCTCAATTAAGTTTAAGCCTTTTGTTATAGGATGATTATCGGGAGGAACGAGTAACGGATAGTATAGCCAAGGTGCAGGAACGAACTTGGGCTTTTGTCCTGCTAATGCTGTATTTACAGGAATAACGGCACATTGTAAATCCTGAACTAGCATCGGATTTAATCGAACGCCATACCTAAACAGCATATCATCTAAATTGAGCTGGTTAACAAAAGCAAGAGTTGTTGCACCTGCCGCCAATGAATCGATGCTAACTTTTACAGGGTCTATAAACCACAATGTCCGTCCACCATTCATTATGTACTGGTCAATAATAAGTTTATCGGCTTCGGGGATTGGCTCTTTCGGACCAGCAATAATTACAGCCTTATAAGGTTTAAGAGCATCAGGATCGCCATTGATTACAACTCGGTCAACCTCAAAAAATTGTGCCAATTCTCGTTCGATATCGCCTGTTTCAAATTCATCTAGCTCGTCATGCCCCTGTATAAATGCAATTCGTTGTTTTTCGCTAGTAGTAACTTGTGCTATAGCATCAATAATGGCATACTCAAAATTTTGAATTGAAAGATTGATGTTCTCGTCACCCGATAGGTTGGGATTGTTTTTCAAAAGATTAACGGCCATCTCTTTACCCCTATAGACCAGAATGCATCCTGGAAAGATGATACGTTGTATCATTGCTCCCTCTTTATCTCTTACATGAACATTGGTTGGGTTCAAACCTTTATCGGAAAGCTGTTTAAAAACCTTATCGGTAGCCTTATCGTTAGCAAGTTCATAGGGGTTAACAAACTCATACTTGATTTTTTTGCCTGCAATTACCTTAAACTCATTCAAGGTTTCGGCTAAAGCCTTACGCATACGCACAAAGCCAGTTGGTAGTTCCCCATCAAGATAAACACGAATTACAACAATATCATCAAGTCCTTTAAGAATCTGTTTAGTAACTGGTTGTATGGTATAACGCTTATCCTCAGTTAGGTCGATGCGGAAATATAAGAATGATGAAACAATATTAAACAAAACAAGAACTAAAACAACTGTTACAAGACTTTTAAAACTTCGATACCTGTTACTTACTGTAAACGACATGGCCGCAAATTTTATATTAGTTTACCACTTACGCGATTCTAACTTTACTCTTGTTAATAGCAAAAAGACCAATGAGAAGCTGATAAAATAAAGGATATCGCGAGAATCAATTACACCCCTGCTTAACGATTCGTAATGTTCGCTAATACTCAATGAAATTAACACACCTCGTGCCCACTCCATCGACTGAAGTTCAGCAAACCAAACAATGCCATCGTAAAAAAGATAGGATAATGCGACTGAAGCGAGAAATGCAACTATTGTATTATCGGTTAAACTTGAAGTAAAAATTCCAATTGATGCATATGCTGCGGCTAAAAAGAAAAGTCCAATGTATGAACCCCAAGTAGCAGCCCAATCAAGGTTTCCGACCGGACTGCCAAGCTTAGCAACACTATAAACAAAAATAAGAGAAGGAATAAGAATGATACTAACCAGAACTATTGAAGCTAAATACTTCCCAACCACAAGTGCAGTATCGGAAATAGGTCGAGTTAGTATTAGCTCAATGGTCCCTGCTTTTTTCTCATCGGCAAACATTCTCATAGTTGCAGCAGGAACCAAAAATAGGAAAAGCCAGGGTGCAAGCAAAAACAATGAATCTAAGGTAGCGTATCCAGAGTCAAGAATATTCGTATACCCAGGCAGCACCCACAGAAAAAGTCCTGTTAAAACAAGGAATACGATAGCAATTACATATCCTGTTAACGATGAAAAGAAATTCTGCATTTCCCTTATGAAAATCGATTTCATGGTTATTGGGTTTTCCTATTTGACAACACTACTTGGTTCAACCTTTAATGAATCGGTTTGTGTAGAGATATTTGCCTTAGAGATATTGACAATTTGAACCCCTTTGAAATAGTACTTCACTATTTCCTCATAGCTCATTCCTTTACGTGCCATTTGTAGGGCGCCATCCTGACACATACCCACACCATGTCCATACCCCCTACCCGACAAACGAACTTCTTTTTTCCCTGCATAAACCGAAAACCATGCAGATTTTAGCTTAAAATACTTCCTAACAGTTGTGGTTAAAATTTTAGTCCCCTTAACAGTGTAATACTTAGGACGATTTTTGGGATTAAAATTCAAATCGCTACGAGTTATTTTTGAAGTATCAACCCCTTGCTCTGAAAGGAACTTATACCAACGCGATAAAGGTATTCGCTTTTCCCATCGCGCATTGGACGATGATGTACAGAACCTGTCGGGAACACTTTTCAAATATGGTAACGCTTGAACCCAAACATCCTCCGAATTGGCAGTTTGACCACCACAATTAGCATGAAATGCAGCTGTTATTGGTTTTAAATCGGCATCAACAACAATCAAATCTTTAACATCCAGAACTGCATCATAAATATAATCTATATTTTCTACACGCCCTTTATAAGCTTGGCAGTGCTCGGTATCGCAAAGGTTAAACCCCTCCGACTGATGCTTATTGGCATGCGATACGGTATAAGTACGGGCTAACAATGCTTGCGCTTTATAAAGTTCCTCCTCCTTATTTGGCCCAGTTTCGGCAAGCACAACTGATGCTAAGTACTTTTCCCTGTCTACCAGATTAATTGCCATAACCCTATCATAATCAACATAAAAGGTTATATTATCGTCATACATTCGAGCAGCCTGAGCAGGAATTATAGGCTTAATTCTAAAAACATCGTTGCCTGTTTTACCAACAAGGGTTACCCTTTTGAAGTTACCATAGTTATTAAACTCATCTCTTACTAAAATTGAATCGCCGCTTCGGCTAATATATAAAATCTGAAGGGGTTTTAAGCCAATTATTGTATCGCCTAAAACCAAGTTATACTCACCTTTTGTTGGGGTTACAAGTATGGTGCTCAATTTGACATTATTAAAGATACTAACGCTTAACTTTTGGGCAAATATTGAAAAAGAAAGTAAAAACAGAAGCAACAGGGAGAATACAAATTTTTTCATTTCGTGAAATTGGTTTTAAGAAGTTCAACAATTTTTTGGCCAACTCTTTCCGATGCCCCCCTTTCACCTAAAATTTCTTTTAGTTTACGATATTGTTCAAGTTGTTTAGCCCTTTTTGGCTTACCTGGCAGTAAATCTGAAGCCTCGGAATACAACATCTTAGGTGTTAAATCGTACTGTTTTAACTCTTTAACCACCTCGGCATTCATATTCAAATTTACTAACGAAATATATTTCACTTTTATTACTGCCCAGGCTATAAGCATTGACAATAAGTTTCCTTTGTAGCAAACTACCTGAGGGACATTCATTAATGCAGCCTCAAGAGTTGCAGTACCAGATGTGACAAATGCAAGTGTAGCACAGGAAAGCAGCTCGTAGGTTTTATTAAAAACAATTGAAACCTCTTTCCCTTTGATGTAAGGCTCATAAACCGATTTATCGAGCGAGGGCGCCCCTGCTATAACAGCCTGGTATTCCGGAAACCGCTCAGCAACCTTCAACATTACGGGAAGATTATACTTTATTTCCTGTTTTCTGCTTCCAGGAACTAAAGCAATAATTGGTTTTTGAGGCAAACCATTTTGGTTACAAAAATCGTTTAGCGGAATAGGGTTAGGCAGCTTGTTTAATATTGCATCTATTGATGGATTCCCTAGATAAATTGAATCTACACCCTTGTTCTTAAAATATTCAATCTCAAAAGGGAAAATGATAAACAGCTTATCGATATACTTTTTTAATGTTTTTACGCGCGACTCTTTCCAAGCCCAAACCTTAGGTGCAATGTAATAGAAAACTTTAAACCCAAATTGTTTGGCAAACTTTGCTATTCGTAAGTTAAAACCAGGATAATCGACAAGGATAACCACATCGGGCCGAAACTCAAGAATGCTTTTCTTACATAGCTCCATGTTTGCCTTTATGGTTCTAAGGTTCATTACTACCTCTAAAAAACCCATAAATGCCATATCGCGGTAGTGCTTAACTAGAGTTCCACCCTGGGCCTGCATTAAATCACCACCAAAATATTGAAACTCAGCATTAGCATCAGCGGCCTTAATCCCCTTCATCAGGTTGGAAGCATGTAAATCGCCCGACGCCTCCCCGGCTACAATAAAATATTTCATAGCTATAAAAATCGAAACAAGACAATAGTTAATGCAAGTAAAATAGTTATACCCAAAACCCCTTGGGCAGCTTTAAGCCTGTTTGTCCAAATAAATACAAAAAACAACCCTAAATTAGGTATAACAGCAAGCGAAAGGGCACGAGAAAGGTCTCCCTTGAAATTTAGATATTTAATAAAATCGATAAACCTGTAACTCCCTGCCAAAGAAAGATAGATTACAAAAAAGGTTATTACTGGCAGCGCCAGCCCTAGCAAATAACCATGCCACTGTTTATTTATTTTTTTCTGCATGCGACAAATTGATATCTTCTAAACTCCAAGATTTTAAACGTTGTAACTCCTTGTAATTAGTTAAATCTATTTGAATTGGAACTATCGAAACATACCCTTCCTTAAGCCAATACTCATCGGTATCGGTAGCGTTGGGTTCGTCGTTATGAAAGTATCCTGTAAGCCAATAGTAATCTTCACCACGCGGGTCGGTACGTTTTTCAAATTCTTCGCGCCAAGTACCTCGATTTTGACGAGCAAACCTGATACCTTTTATTGAATTTAATGGTAAAACGGGTACATTAACATTTAAGCAACAACCAGCAGAAAGGCCTTCGGTTAAAACCTTCTCAACAATGACCCGCCCATACTCTATTGCTCCTGAAAAGTCAGGGAACTCACTATAATCAAGAAGTGAAAATCCGATGGATGGAACACCATATAGGCAACCTTCTACAGCTGCGGCCATGGTACCACTATATATAATGCTTATTGAAGAATTTGAACCATGATTAATACCAGAAACAACCAAATCGGGTAATCGTTTTGAGAAAAGCTGACTCATTGCTAGCTTTACGCAATCAACAGGCGTGCCGTTAACTGTGTAAAAGCTAACATCGTCCTCACTACTTTTCTCACTAAGCCTTAATGGGTTTTTTATGGTTATAGCATGCGACATACCCGATTGGGCCTCCTCGGGAGCAACTACTACTACTCTGCCAAATGGTTTAACCATTTCAACCAGCGCCTTTATACCAGCAGCCTTATACCCATCATCATTTGTAACCAAAATTACAGGTTTCCGTTTTCCCCCTTTTTCCTCTATCATTTTATCTGCATTATACGTGAATTTCGCAAAGATACAATTTTTTACATACCATGTTTTATGTTAAGCTAATACTCCATTAGGGGAGTGTTAAAAAAAGCGTAATCTTACCGACTACGCTTAAACATTACTTTATTGAATAAACTTAAAATACTCAGAACTCCATCTTACGCGTAATTACACCAGGAATTTTAAGAAGTTCCTCATGCAGCTTGTTTTGGTCTTCTACGGGACCAGTAAGTTCAAGTAGAACTAAACCTGATGAGCTGCAATAATCATCGGACACCTCATGTAGCCCCAAACGAGTTTTAATTGAGCACCCGTATTTGGTGAGTGTTTTCTGAACCTCACCAGCTTCTTTAACCCTATCGTGAATTTTTACACCGAGGATAATGTGTTTATCTTCCATAGCGTGGCTGTTTTAGGTTTGTATAAATTTACGTTAAAAAAGAAAACTTTTCAAAACATTAACAGTTAAAATTTTGGTAAAGAAGTTTAGAAATTGCATCAAAAAAGTTACCTTGCAAGCAAAGTTCTACTAAAAAAATCTTACTATGAATCGCTTTTATGGAACTAAAGTCTTTTTTGTAATCATTTCAATCTTAATAGCAAGTCAGAATACAAAAGCTCAATACTTTGGAAAAAACAAACCCATTTATAAGAATTTCAAATTTGATGTATACCAAACACCCAATTTTGAGATTTACTACTATTTGAAAAACGACAGCTTGCTTAACACTCTTGCACTAACAGCAGAAAAGTGGTACGACAGGCATTACCAGGTATTTAGAGATTCAATAGAAGAGAGAAACCCAATAATTTTGTACGACAACCATGCCGATTTTCAACAAACAACTGCAATTTCGGGGACTATTGGAATTGGGACAGGAGGTGTTACCGAGGCTCTAAAGAACAGGGTTGTTTTTCCCATTACGGAAACATGGCAGCAGACCAATCATGTTTTAGGTCATGAGCTTGTGCACGCATTTCAATACAATTCTCTTATTAATGGCGATTCAACCTCATTAAATTCGGTTAGAAACCTTCCATTATGGATGGTTGAAGGGATGGCCGAATATCTCTCACTTGGCACATACGATTACCAAACCGCCATGTGGATGCGCGATGCGGTCTTAAATGATAATTTCCCAACACTTCAGGATATGACCTATTACCCCAGCAAGTATTTCCCATATCGTTGGGGACATGCATTTTGGTCGTTTGTTGGCAGAACATTTGGCGACAGCCTTATAAATCCAATTTTCAAAGAAACCGCTAAACGTGGTTACAACTATGCTTTACTAAAATATATTGGTTTAACCGAACAATCATTTTCTACCCTTTGGAAATCGGTTTATTATGATTACTTTAAAAAAAGCCTCCCCGATTCTGTTGACAACCCCAATGGCTCTTTAATACTTTTTGAGAGAAACGCAGGTCAAATCAACATTTCTCCATCAGTAAGTCCCGATGGACGTTATGTTGCCTTTTACTCCGAAAAAGACCTTTTCTCAATTGACCTATACCTAGCCCATGCAATAAGTGGAAAAATTGTTAGAAGATTATCGAGTGTAGTGCATCAGAACGAGATTGATGCGCTTAATTTTATTGAATCGGCAGGCACGTGGTCGCCCGATAGTAGAATGTTTGCATTTGTTGGCTACAGCAAGGGTAAGGCTAAACTCATAATTGCTGATGCATATGAAGGCAAGCTGGTTGATGAGTTCTACATACCAGGGGTCCCATCTTTTAACTATCCAGCATGGTCGCCCGATGGTAAAACAATTGTTGTATCGGGGCTTGTTAATGGCAACAACGACCTGTACTCGGTAGATATTAAAACCAAAAAAGTTACGCAACTCACCCACGACCCATGGTGCAACATTCATCCAGCCTGGTCGGCCGATGGTACTAGAATTGTTTTTTCAACCGACAAACCTTCTAGCACTTCGAAAAATGGCTCAACAGGATATAACCTTGCTACCTACGACGTTAACACAAACCAAATCACAGTGTTCGACATATTTCCTGGAGCTGATAATGTAAACCCAATGTTCTCCGCCGATGGGAAAAGCATCTTCTTCTTATCAAATAGCGATGGCTATCGAAATCTATACCGCTACTACCTTGAAACAGGTGATGTTTATAGAATGACAAGAATCCTAACAGGAATATCAGGAATGACTACGCTTGCACCTGCTATGAGTGTAGCTCGCGAAAACGATGAGATTGTTTATTCACACTTCTACAAAAGCAAGTATAGCATATATACAGCGGACACAACCGATTTTAACCCAGTTAAGGTAGACCCCTATAAGGTTGATTTTAGCGCCTCAATACTTCCTCCTGTAAACAGGGCAACAAGTGGACTGGTTGATAAAAATCTGGCTAATAGTAATCTCCCAACATTCCTAGTTGATTCCTTTAAGAGAGTTCCATTTAAACCAAAATTTAAACTCGATTATATTTCAAACATTGGAATGGGAGTTAGCTCTTCGCCTTACGGTACCGGAATGGCTGGTGGCGTTGAAATGCTTTTTAGCGATATTACAGGGAAAAATATGCTTTATACTGGTTTATCGCTCAATGGTGAAATTTATGACTTTGGGGGACAGGTGGCATTCCTACAACAGAAAAAATATCTTACATGGGGGATTTCTGCTTCGCATATCCCTTATTCATTTGGACAATATGGTTACGATACACTCCATCGAACAATTGATGGAAATCAAGTTGTCATTGAAGACATTCAACTCATCTACTTTAGAATGTTTGAAACAGCAACTGGACTATTGATGTATTTCCCCTTATCTTCGACCCAACGTTTTGAACTAAACTCCTCTATAGCACGCTATTACTACCGTTCAGACATTTACTCAAACTACTACATCGATGGATTTTATTATGGTTCAGAACGAAGGAAGGGGGAAGTCCCTCCTGGTTTCTGGTTGCAACAATCGAGCGCAGCATATGTGTTTGACAACTCCGACTTTGGTATTGCATCACCAATGAGGGGATTTAGAATGCGATTGCAAGGCTCCAAAACCCTAGGGGAATTTAACTATTGGGGCGCTTTGGCTGATGTGCGTAAGTACTTCTTCAAAAAGCCTTTCAGTTTTGCCATTCGTGGCCTTTACTATGGTAGGTTTGGTTCATCAATAGATAACAATGTGCTTTACCCGCTATATATTGGCTATCCCTGGTACGTAAGAGGATACGATAGCAATGCATTTCTCGACTATGGACAATCAAACACAAACGTATCGGTTGACCAGCTAACAGGCGACAACATTGTTGTGACAAACTTTGAAATCCGAATTCCTTTTACAGGACCTGAAAGGCTATGCCTAATCAAATCAGGCTCTTTGTTTACAGAGTTGGCCCTTTTTGCCGATGCAGGAATAGCATGGTCAAAGGATTATAAGCCAAGTTTAAAATGGCAACCAACATCTCTAGACGACAGAACACCATTTGTAAGTACAGGCCTCAGCCTCAGAATTAACCTTTTTGGAATGATGATACTAGAACCCTACTATGCCATTCCATTTCAACTGGGTGGGCTTGAATCGGCACGATTTGGAATTAACTTCTGGCCTGGTTGGTAGTTCCAAATGATTTAAACTTAAAAAACAAAGGCTACCCATGCATTGGGCAGCCTTTCCCTTTTCAAAAATAAATCGTTATAGGTAATCCTCAAAGTATCTAATTACTTTATCTATAAGGTGAACCCTATCCTTGCCCCTAACATTATGCTGATGCTGAGGATACATAAAGAAATCGACTTGAACACCAGCCTTTACAAATGAATGAAGCAATGTAAGACTATGTTGAGGCACAACGGTATTGTCCATATCATCGTGAATAATTAAAAGCTTACCCTTAAGGTTACTAACATAGTTCTTCAGATCAGCATTTTTATAACCTTCTGGATTTTCTTGTGGGGTATCCATATATCGTTCACCATACATAACCTCGTAAAACTTCCAATCAGTTACAGGGCCACCTGCAACTCCAACTTTAAAAACATCGGAAGCCTTAAGCATCATGGTAATAGTCATGAAACCACCAAAGCTCCATCCGTGTACTCCAATTCGTGTAGAATCGACATAGGGTAACGATTTAAGATACTTTACACCAACCAGCTGGTCTTTCAACTCCTGAACTCCCAATTGGCGATGAATCACCTGCTCAAACTCTGCACCACGGTTAATGGTTCCCCTATTATCCAGAGTAAATAGGATATACCCTTTGTTTGCCAAGTAGCTTTCCCATAACCTTGAGCCACCCATCCAGCTATTTGTAACAAGCTGAGAGTGTGGACCTCCATATACATACACCACAACCGGGTACTTTTTAGTTGAATCGAAATTAGTTGGTTTTATTATTCTACCGTAGAAGGTAACCCCATCGTCAGACTTAAGCGTAACTAGTTTTGGTAGTGGAACATTATACCCTTCGTAAGGATTTGATGCATCTAGTAAAAGTTTTAGACTCTTCCCCCTGGTATTAAACAGGGTAACCCTATTAGGAACTGTTATTGAGCTATAGAAATCGATAAAATACTTGTAATCAGAGCTAAAGTAGCCACGATGCGTACCACTATCAAAGGTTAGCTGCTTAATGCTACCATTTTTAATCCTAACGCCATATACTTGTTTCTCAATGGGGCTTTGCTTGGTTGCAGTTATGTAAACTACCTTATTCTTTTTATCAACACCATTAATACTTATAACTTCCCACTCGCCTTTTGTTAGCTGCTTTACCAAAGAACCATCGGTTTTGTATATGTAAATATGATTCCAACCATCGCGACGACTTTGCCATAAAAAGGTATTATTGTCGATAAATAAAGGTGGATTTAATGGCTCCACGTACTTATCGCTTTTCTCTTCAAAAAGGGTTTGTTCTAGGTTCCCACTATGAGCATTATAACGATTGAACTTCATGTGATTCTGCCCACGATTTAAAACAGCAATATAAATGGAAGTTTCATCGGGGCTCCAATCCACATTGGTTAAATACTGTTCCTTTGGTTCACCTGTTTTTAGTTCAACTGTTTTGCCTGATTGAGTATCGTATACCCGTAAAGTTACCTCATGGCTCTTCATTCCAGCCATTGGGTAACGAATATAATCCACTTCGGCCACACGTTTGGTAATATCAACTAAAGGATATCTTGTCACCATACTTTCGTCCATATGGTAATATGCTAAATATCTGCCACTTGGCGACCAGAAAGTTCCTTTTGTAATTCCAAACTCATTACGGTGAACACTTTGACCATTCACTAATCCATCAATTGAATCATTTGTAACAGCAATCTGATTTCCTTTAGCATCTACTAAAAACAAGTTTTGCCCAACCGTGTATGACATCCACCTCAAATCTGAGCTAAATTCATGATTTTCGCTCCCTTCGGGAATTTGGAACTGAGCAACCAAATTCTTGTTTTCAACATCAATAAATACAAAACTTGAAGAATTTCTAATTCTAATAGTCTTGTTATCAACCCATAAAGGGTAAAAGCGACGAATTCTTTTAGCCCCCAAAGTTTCAAGTAATCCATTAACTTCATCTAAGGAACAAATTTTCCTAACGGAATTACTCTTAGCATCGACCCCCAACAAGGTGTCATTCCTCAAATAAGTGTATTCCGTTGAATTAGGTCGCCAGCTAAAGGCTGTTAACGATTTTGGCCTAAACTCACTCCATTGACCAAGAACTGCCTGCTCTAACGATAAGTCTTTTTGAGCAAACGATACTATTGCCAATGTAACCGAAACAAATAAAAATATTATCCTTCTCATAATAAACATATTAGATAAAACCATTTTAATTTTGCGCTAAAATAGCTAACTTTATTTATCAAAGACAATTTTAATAAGCTAATGGTTTAATTTTTGGGTGTAAAGTCGAAGCTTTTCATCATTTGTAGTATATTTGATATTTCAACAAATTTTAGTTACTTGCAATTAATCATAAAAATTATTTTACAAGAGTTTTAAAATGAGAATGAAACTTATTACCAAAGCATTTTCACTACTAGCTATTACTTTTTTGCTTGCAGGTTGCAAGAGTGGACCAAAACAGGAAACATCGATTGAGAGCAATTCTCCCGACACCCTAGCATCGCTGGTTAAAGTTGAAAATGCAATATTCCCAATTCCATCGCCCTGGCAAATAACCCGTATAATCCAGAAAGTTGATATTCCATTTAACGAATCCTTACTTCACAACATTAACGACTACCAAAAGTACACAACATCGTTCAAGCAAGCTTTAAATTTAGGGGTTTATGGAACTGATTTGAGTTACCTAAACATGTACGAAAAAACACAAGAATCACTTCAACGCCTTGGTGTTGTAAAAAAACTAAGCGAGCAGCTTGGAATTACGGAAACCTTTCAACCCTCTCTTTTTGAACGCATTGAAAACAACATTGACAAAAAAGATTCTTTAATGAAAATCCTTTCCGATGCTTATGCCACATCGGACTTATATTTAAAACAAAACGAACGTTACGATATTGGTGCACTCATTGTTGCTGGCTGCTGGATTGAAAGCATGTATATCATGACACAAATTGCCCAAAATAACAATAACCGGGAATTAATAACTCGCATTGGGGAACAAAAACACCCGCTGGACAATCTTATTGAACTTCTAACCCCCTTCTACTTTAAATCGCAAGAATTTTCCGACTTACTCGACAAGCTAATTGACCTCGCATATGAATTTGACGGCGTTATATACACCTACTCTTACAGAGAACCAATTATCGATGAGAAAAACAAAACAATAACAATCAACAGCCAATCAAGAGTGGTAATGTCAGAATACCACATTAAAATAATTAGCAAAAAAATTGAACAAATTCGTAAATCTGTAATTGAATAACATCCAGGTTATGTATCGTATTATAACAATTATTCTTTTTGTTTTCTTGCAATTTGGCGTTAATGCCCAAGTTGAAAACCTTAAAAAAAGTTGCAAGGTTAACTTTCCCTCAAATTACATTAGCGATGGTCAAGAATACTTTGCAGCACTAAAACCCGACCAACGAATTGAATTCAGAACAACCTTTTATGCAGATAATACATACCGAATATCTGCATGCACCAATGCTAAAAAAGGGAAACTTGTATTTACAGTTTACGATACCGAAAAAAACCTACTTTTTACTAACGAATCATTCGATTACTCTCCTTACTGGGACTTTAAATTCACATCAACAGTAACATGCATCATACAGGTTGATGTGAAAAGTTCACAGTTTGTTCCGGGATGGGTAATGCTACTAATTGGTTTCAAACAATAACTCAGACATAACAATAAATGAGCGAATCCATCCTTAAGGCGTTAATGCAACTTTTTGCAATCATTGCTCGGCCAGTTTCACCCGACGAGCAAGAGAACAACGATTATACCGATCGCCGAAAGGTAGTGGAAGAGTTTTTAAGGCTACAGCTTAATATTGATTTAGTTAACGAATACCTTAAAGTATTTGACAACTACTACAACCTTTACCAGGAGAAACAAAGCGAGAAGAGCAAATCAAAAAAACGCACGTCATCGAGTTCAGTAAGAGTTCTAAAAATTTGCTCGCAGATTAACGAAGAACTACAGCAACAGCAGAAAGTAGTTGTTCTTGTCAGGCTTCTTGAATTTGTAAAGCCCGAGTCAGGTGACGTTACAGAACAGGAAATGGAATTTATCAGCACAGTTGCTGAAACATTCTATATACCCAATAAGGAATTTGAACATCTAAAAGATTTTATCCTTAACGACTTTCACTCAATCCCCTCCCATACTAACATTCTTCAAATTAATGGGCAATCAGAGCCGCCAAATAATTTGGAAAAGCACCTTTATGCTGAAGGATTGCATGAAGAGATAAAGATTCTTTTCATAGAATCTGCAAACATCTTTTTCCTACGTTACAATGGTTACCACGAATTATACATTAATGGGCATCTGCTCTCAAAGGATAAGATTTTTGTTTTAAACAATGGTTCTTCAATTCGTAACTCCAAAATAAAGCCCATCTACTTTAGTGATATTGTAGGCCGTTTTGTACAAGATAAGATAAAGGAAAAGATTGTTTTTGAAGCCATTGATATTGAATACAAATTCCGTAGCGGAAAAACAGGGCTTCATTCCATGTCGTTTGCACAGGAAAGTGGGCATTTGGTAGGTATTATGGGCGCTTCGGGAGCAGGGAAAACCACCCTGCTGAATGTTCTGAACGGAAGCGAGAAGCCCTCAAAGGGAAAGATTCTAATTAATGGAATTGATATTCACAACCAAAAAGAACTAGTTGAAGGTCAAATTGGTTTTGTTTCACAAGACGACCTGCTTATTGAAGAACTTACCGTTTACCAGAACCTTTACTACAACGCACGACTTTGCTTTGATAATTACACCGAGGAAGAGCTTAACAAGGTGGTATGCCAAACCCTTCAAAATCTAGGACTATACGAGATTCGGAATATGCGAGTTGGCTCTCCTCTTAATAAGAAAATAAGCGGCGGGCAGCGCAAGCGGTTAAACATTGCCCTTGAATTAATAAGGGAACCTGCTATTCTTTTCCTTGACGAGCCAACATCGGGTTTGAGCTCAAGGGATTCCGAAAACATATTAGACCTTCTAAAGGAGCTTACGCTAAAAGGGAAATTGGTGTTTGTTGTAATCCACCAGCCATCGTCTGAAATATTTAAGATGTTCGACCGGTTAATTATTCTGGATACTGGTGGATATTTAATCTACAATGGCGACCCAATAGAGTCAATCATATATTTTAAATCGAAAGTACAACAAGCAAACTGGAACGAAAGCGAATGCCCTGTATGTGGGAATGTCAACCCTGAGCAGATTTTTAACATTGTTGAGTCCAAAGTACTGGATGAATACGGAAATCCAACTCTAGCAAGAAAAATAAGCCCCTTGGAGTGGAACGAATATTATAAAGAACTATCAGCAACTGTTCCAAAAAACGAAACAAAACGTTCCCCCCTACCCAAAATTCATTTTAAAACACCCAACTGGTTTAAACAGCTTCGTGTTTTTGTTAAGCGCGACATCCTTAGCAAGATTGCCAATACCCAATACATGATTATTAACCTT
This sequence comes from Tenuifilum thalassicum, assembly GCF_013265555.1. GTDB lineage: Bacteria > Bacteroidota > Bacteroidia > Bacteroidales > Tenuifilaceae > Tenuifilum > Tenuifilum thalassicum. The sequence goes on from NZ_CP041345.1 coordinate 1,863,622, forward strand.
TTTGAAACCCCATTACTAGCCCTACTTCTTTCCTACATTATAAAATATTACAACGTTGATGTCTCAAATAAAATTGGCTACACCCTTCTTGATAATAGCAACCTACCCGTATACCTGTTCATGTCGGTAATTGTTGGCATATTTGTAGGGCTAACTGTAAGCGCTGAAGAAATTATTAAGGACAGGAAAATACTCAAACGAGAGGCCTTCTTGAATCTTAGCTGGTCTAGCTTCTTAATGTCAAAAGTGGTAATCCTACTTGGGATTTCAGCATTTCAAGCTTTAACATTTGTTCTTATCGGAAATTCCATCATGGAAATAAGGGGAATGTACTTTGAGTACTGGTTAGTCCTTTTCAGCACATGGTTTTCCGCCAACATGCTAGGCCTAGTTATTTCCGATAGTTTTAAAACTGTGGTTACTATTTACATTCTTATACCATTTCTTGTAATTCCGCAAATAATTCTTAGTGGCATTATTGTAAAATATGAAAAGCTAAACCCTGCAATTTCATCACCTAACACAATCCCCTTATACGGAGAAGTAATAATTGCTCGTTGGGCATACGAAGCACTTGCAGTTTATCAGTTTAAGGAAAATGATTACATGGCTCCATTATACAAATACGAAGAAGCCATGAGCCTTTCCGATTTCAAACGTAACTATTGGTTAAAATCTATTCAAAACAAGGTTGATTTTTGTATTCGAAACTTTAACGATAAAAGCAAAAAAGAAGAGTTTAAAAACGCGTTGAAACTAATTCAAAACGAGCTTGCTAAAGAGACAACCTCACCCAGAGCATCGCACATAAGTTTTAGTAAGTTTTCATTGCTAACGCCCGAATTAATCACAATAGAAACCCTAAACGAGCTAAGCCATTTTCTTGAAAAGCTACGAGTATACTACGTCAAACTTTATAATAAGGCTATTGCAGAAAAAGACAGGTACATAAATAACTTTCAGAACAGCAGGCCAAATGGGAAGGAACTTTTTGTAGAACATAAAAGGAAATACCACAATGAGAGTTTAAGCGAATTTGTAAGGAATTCTGGCGAGGTTGAACGAATAATAGAATACAAGAATCAGCTAATTCAAAAAATAGACCCCATATTCAAATTCCCAGAAAACAAATTTCTAAGAGCCCATTTTTATGCACCAGTTAAACCAATTTTTGGTTTTTACATTGGCACATTATGGGTTAATGTGATAGTTATATGGCTTAATAGTATTTTTCTTTTTGTTGTACTATATTTCCGCTTACTAAAGAGATTTCTAGAATGGTTGGAGAACCTTGGGGGTGAATCTGAATAAAAAAAGAAAAGGCAGCCTTAACAGCTGCCTTCTTATAATTATGATGCATAAAACTTAGTCAACTATTTGAATCATCTTGAAAGGAACCTTAATTATTGATTCGTAATCTTCGCCAGCCTCAAGCATATCCTCATCATCCTCCTCGTAATACCAGTTGATAATAACATCGTGTTGATTCTTTTTAAGCTGCTCTAACTTTTTAAAAACATCAAGAATACACTTTGATGACGATGTGTTGAAATATTCTAGCTGTACATTAACAACCGTGTTTGGTTTAGGATTCTTAATATACTCATCGAGCCATTCTACAATAGGACGATAAAACTCTATTGAGTTTTCAGGTATTGAACGTCCTTTAATTTCTATTACTCCTGTTTCAGGATTTAATATGACAGTAGGAGTTTTAGGCGTCCCTTCAATATTAACTAATTCCATGATATTTAAATTTTTAATTATCGGCCATTAACTAACACACTAAGAATAAAGAAATAATAGCTATCATTATATTGAATAAACTCATAGTTGAGTTTGTTCCCAGTCTTTTTTGCAATGTCAATCAACCCTAATCCGCCACCACCTTTATCGGAAAAACTCTGATTATTAAGAACAAATTTATAAAATTCTTTTAACTCTTCTTTCGAGAGGGAATTAATTTTATCAATTTTACCTTGTAGATTTGATTTTTTGTCTGCCTCAATCATATTACCTGTAGAAAGATAGAACCCATTATCTATTTTAGAAATGATAAAAGCACCGAAGCTAGAATCTTGCACAGCGTCAGGAATGGTATCTACATGATGGTAAAGATTTTGAAGGCACTCAACCATCACATTATAAAGTTTTTTTCTTACAGGGGTTTCAACCGCTTCTTGAGTGAGTTTGTATTCAATAAGTTCAAGGGCGTCAGCAATTATATTAGAATTAACCTCTCCTTTATAAGCTACAAGGATAGCACCCTTATGCATTTTTTCATAACATTTTGAAAAAAACTCACTCATCGTATATTCGGGTGTGGTGTTATCCAATTCTTTAATGATTTATAAACAAATATAATAAAATTTTACTTGAATTATCCAAGAATTTATTGAAATAAAACAAAAAAAGGAACCAAAAAGGTTCCCTTTAAGAAAGTATATGCAATACAACCACCTATTTTTGATTCTTGAACTTAGATTTCACACTACCTTTATACATTGTAAAACGTTGAAATTTGCATTCGAGAGCCCCATTAAAAAGTGTATGCTTAGCCGAAGGGCGAAGCCCAAAACTTTTAAGAGCTTCCTGATTTGAACTAATAAGCCAAACATCATACCCCGTATAGTTCTTCTTAAAGACATCCGAAATTTGCTTGTAGAAGTTCTCAATTTGTGCCTTTTTCAATCGCTCGCCATAAGGCGGATTAGTCACAACAAGTCCCTTTTCTACCTTAGGCGGAATATAATCGAATATAGAAGCAACTCCTAGGTCAATCTTACGTTGCAATCCCGATTCTTTAACATTTTCCATAGCCGAAGCAATAGCCTGCTTGGAAATGTCGCGGCCAAGTATTAGGTATTCAAAATCTCTTTCTCGGCTATCGTCGTTGTAAATAGATTGCAGAAGTTCCTCATCGAAGTCAAGCCAGTTTTCGAATCCAAAATGCTGACGGAAGATGCCCGGAGCAATGCCATAAGCAATAAGGGCAGCTTCAATCAGGATTGTTCCAGAGCCACACATGGGGTCAACAAAAACAGAATCGCCATCCCATCCGGCAAGTTTTATCAGACCAGCAGCAAGCACCTCATTTATTGGGGCAACATCTTGAGCCACACGATATCCACGACGATGTAACGACTCCCCAGATGAGTCAAGAGAAATAGTACACACATCGTTATTAACATGAACATGAAATTTAATATGAGGCTTTTTAGGATCGACAAATGGTCGCTTGCCAAACTTATCACGGAACTGATCGGCAATGGCATCTTTTAATTTAAGTGCAATATACCGTGAGTGTGGAAAATGTTCGGAATTCACCACGCTTTCAACCGCAAACTTATGGGACAAATCCATAACTGAGGACCAGTCAAACTTACGAGCATTCCCATAAAACTCATCAATTGTGCGTGCATTGAAAACGTAGATAGGTTTCAGTACCCTTAATGCAGTGCGTAACCAAAAGTTCGATTTATATAAAGTTTCTTTAGTGCCGTAATAGCTAACAGACCTACATCCAGTTTCAATATTTTCTGCACCAATTTCCTTTAGTTCTTCGGCTAAAACGCCCTCTAACCCCTGAAGGGTTTTAGCTATCATTTGAAACTTATCGCTCATCACCTAAATTACTTTATCTGAAGTTACTTTTTCTTGGGTTTTGCCTTAGTTATTAAAGGTTTGCCATCGGCTTTACGATTAGCAAATGCATTTAAAATCCTTTCTGCCTCTTTGAAAGGAACCGTTATAAAAGAAAAATCGTCGCGAACTAAAATATCGTCAATTTTTCTATCGGGGATTTGAACTTCTTTTCTAATAAATTCAGAAATCTTCCTTGGATTCATCCCATCCTTTTTCCCTAACCCAATAAACAAACGAGTTGTTCCCTTGGTATCAACATGAAAAGTCCTAATTTCGGAATATGAAGATGCATCGAGCTGTGTTTTAAAGGCGAGGCGGAGAAGTGCAGCTAAAGCAACTTCGGGGCTATTGGTTTCAATCAAATCCTCAGCCATCCCTAAATAATCTGAATATTTACCGCTCTGAATTATTTCGCGGAGCTCCTCTTTAATCTTTTCTCGTTTAACTGCAACTATATCTTCGGCAGCTGGTAAAAGCTCTTTTCGAATGTTTACCTTTGTGGCTTTCTGGAAATAGTTGAGTTTACGGTACTCGGTAGGTGATACAAAAGTAATTGCAGTACCCTGTTTCCCTGCTCTACCGGTTCTTCCAATTCTATGTATGTATGATTCTGGGTCTTGGGGTAAACTATAGTTAATAACGTGTGTAAGGTCTGCAATGTCTATCCCTCGTGCGGCAACATCGGTAGCAATAAGGATATTGATGTACTTTTTGCGAAACTTTTTTAAAGTCTTTTCGCGTTGTGCCTGAGAAATTTCGCCATGCAAACCTTCTGCAGCGTAACCACGCTCAATAAGTTTATTGGTAACTGTATCAACATCGTTTCGGGTACGACAAAAAACCAATCCGTAAAACTCTGGTTCAATGTCAATTATTCGAGTTAAAGCATCGAATTTATCACCTTCATGTACTTCAAAATAGATCTGATCGGTTAAACCTGTAGTTGGCTGGGTTCTATCAACCTGTAATTTCTTAGGGCTCTTCATGTACTTCTTGGCCAACTTTACGATACGATCGGGCATAGTTGCCGAGAAAAGCCAAACACGCTTTTCATCGGGTGTATGCTTCATAATGAGTTCTATATCATCAATGAAGCCCATGTTAAGCATCTCGTCGGCCTCGTCTAAAACAAAGTACTGCAAAGAGCTAAAATCTAAATCGCCACGTCTAATTAAATCAAGTATTCTACCTGGAGTACCAACTACAATATCAACACCTTTTTTTATACGACGTTGTTGTTCCGATATAGACTGTCCACCATAAACGGCAGTAATAACCACCCTTTTTTCTGCAAGAGAGAGCATCTCATCGCAAACTTGCAGGGCAAGCTCACGGGTAGGAACTAGAACAAGCGTTTTAATTCCTTTGGGTTGGCCTTCGAGTTTTTCTATTAATGGCAACCCAAAAGCCGCTGTCTTTCCTGTTCCTGTTTGGGCTTGAGCAATAATATCATTATCTTCACTTAACAAGACAGGTATGGTTATCTTCTGAATAGGTGAAGGTTGTTCAAAGCCCTTTTTTGTGATTGCGTGAAGGGCTTTATCCGATAACCCTAACTGCTTGAATTCATTGTTTATTTCCATAGTAAAAATTTGTGGTCGGTATGACCAATAAAATGTATAACATTAAAACTACTGCACTAAATGCTTATATTTATCCCAATTCTTAAGAATTTCGAGACATTTTCTGAAAGTTTCGTTAGAAGAATTAGAAACCTGATAGTAATAACCAGGTCCAAATAACGACTGAGCAAACAACCCCTTTAGCTGGATCTTTAACTCATTCGAAGATGTTTTTATCCCTTCTTCATCGCGTGATATTTTCTTAGACTCAGCAAAGTCAAAAAGTTCATTTAGTATTGAATCGTCAACATTAAAGTTTTTCTCAAACTTTTTAAACTTTGTATATTTCTTAAGGAGTGATTTACGGTTAGCATCAACCCATTGAATGGCAAATTGGTTGATTACTCCCGAACGAACAAGTTTACCGTAGTAATTGGAATAGAATGAAGTGTCGAGAGGGACAAATACATCGGGCATTATGCCCCCACCACCATACACAACTTTCTTTTTAACTAGTGTGTAATACTTCAAAGAATCGGGGAAGTGAATGCTGTCCTGGTTAAATAATTCGCCATCCTTATATCGTTTTTCCAAATCAGAATAGTACTCTTTAGCATCACCTTTTTTGTAAGGGCGCTGAATTGCTCTACCAGATGGTGTGTAATACTTAGCAACAGTTAACCTTATCATAGAGCCATCGGGTAAAGGAAGCTGATTTTGGACAAGCCCCTTTCCAAATGTTCGACGACCAACAATAATTCCCCTATCCCAGTCCTGCACTGCACCAGAAAGAATTTCGCTGGCAGACGCCGAACCCTCGTCTGTCATAATTAAGACACGACCTTTAAAGGGTTTGCGTTTTCTTTTATGAGAGAAATAATCGGTTCTAGGACTATTTCGGCCCTCGGTATAAACTATAAGTTTACCTGGATCAAAAAGGTAACTCGCAATTTCATAAGCCGAATTAAGATATCCCCCGCCATTATTTCGCAAATCAATAATAAGATCTTTCATTCTTTTCTTCTCGAGTTCATCGAGAGCTTGAACAAACTCATCTTCGGTAGTGGCGGAAAATCTATTTATTTTAATATACCCAACGCCAGGTTCGGGCATGTAGTATGTATCAACGCTGTAGATTGGGATTTTATCGCGAATAATTGTAAAATCGAGAGGCTCCTTGACCCCTTTTCTAACTATTTTCAGATCGACACGAGTTCCTTTGGGGCCTCTAAGAAGTTTATGGACATCTGGTATTTTAAGCCCAATGCTAGCGATAGGCTTTCCATCAACCTCAATAATTCTGTCGCCAGCCATAATACCAACCCTTTCCGAAGGTCCGCCTGAAATAGGGTTAACAACCATTAAAGTATCATTCAAAATGTTGAACTCTATGCCAATGCCTTCGAACTTGCCCTCTAGCGGCTCGTTCATGGCTTGAACATCTTCTTTAGAGATATATACAGAATGAGGGTCGAGCTGTCCTAAAATATCAACGATAGCATCGTCGACCAATCGGGTTACATTAATTGTGTCAACATAACTACTTGAAAGATATTGAATAAAACGGACAAACTTATAAGCGCTAAAGCTAGAATTAGATTGAGCATTTACAGTAAAAACAGTGCATAAAGCAACTAGTATGCTAATAAAAAATTTTTTCATAAGGCAAAAGATTAGTTATTCCCATTCAATTGTGGCAGGAGGTTTCGAGCTAATATCGTAAACCACCCGGTTAATACCTCTAACCTTGTTAATAATATCATTTGAAATACGGGCTAAAAACTCATGAGGAAAGTGGTACCAATCGGCAGTCATACCATCGGTTGAGGTAACCGCCCTAAGAGCAACAACGTACTCGTATGTTCGCTCATCGCCCATTACGCCTACCGATTGAATTGGCAAAAGGATTGCACCAGCTTGCCAGATTTTGTCATATAAGCCAGCCTCTCGCAGTCCTTGAATATAAATGCTATCGGCTTCTTGTAAAAGCTGAACTTTCTCGGGAGTAACCTCACCAAGAATTCTAATCCCTAACCCTGGTCCTGGGAAAGGATGTCTGTTTAGAATTGCTCCAGGTAATCCAAGTTCTTTACCAACCCTACGAACTTCATCCTTAAAAAGTAGGCGTAGAGGCTCAACAACTTTGAGGTTCATTTTTTCAGGAAGTCCACCAACATTGTGATGTGACTTTATAGTAGCAGAAGGGCCGTTAACTGATACCGATTCAATCACATCGGGATAGATGGTACCTTGGGCAAGCCATTTTACATCTTTTATCTTATGTGCCTCGTCGTCGAACACCTCTATGAATATTCTACCAATAATTTTCCTTTTCTGTTCTGGGTCGGTTATTCCTTTAAGTTCCTTATAGAAGCGCTGACTAGCATCAACACCGATAACATTTAAGCCTAGGCTCTGATACGATTCTAGCACTTGTTCAAATTCGTTCTTACGAAGTAGGCCATTATCAACAAAAATGCATGTAAGATTTTTTCCGATAGCTTTATGAAGCAATAAAGCAGCAACCGAAGAATCAACCCCACCAGAAAGGCCCAAGACAACTTTATCGTTACCTAATGTACTCTTTAGCTTACTTACAGATTCTTCAACGAAAGAAGCGGGAGTCCAATCTTGTGAACACCCACATATATCAACTACAAAATTTTTGATAAGTTTTGCACCCTCAACGCTATGGTACACCTCCGGATGAAACTGTATACCATAGGTTTGTTCTCCGTTAACTTCAAATGCGCCAACTTTAACATCAGCAGTGCTTGCAATAACCTTGAAGTTATCGGGAATTTTAACAATAGTGTCACCATGCGACATCCAAACCTGAGAGCGCGGCGATAGGTTTGCAAAAAGAGGGCATTCATTATCAACAACCTCAATGGTAGCCCTGCCATACTCACGAGTAGCCGATGGCATAACCTCTCCACCATTAGTTTGGGAAAGGAATTGAGCTCCATAACATATGCCCAATAACGGTAATTTACCTTTAATGTCTTTTAGATCAACAAAAGGAGCATTATCATCTCTAACAGAGAATGGGCTACCTGAAAGGATTACACCTTTTACTGTACTATCTATTTGTGGAATTTTGTTGAATGGGTGAATTTCACAATACACATTAAACTCTCTAACTCTTCGGGCAATTAGTTGGGTGTACTGTGACCCAAAATCTAGAATAATAATCTTTTGATGCATGATTATAATAAAACTTTGATTTGCAAAGGTACTAATTTAGTGCCAAAAATGAATTGTTTTTCTTACCAGCATGTATATTTTATGAATAAATAACTAATCGAACTGACTATCAACAATTTTAGGACTAACCTGAATTGTATCGCCATCGTTTATAACATATGAATTTTGGAAAACACTTTTGGCCTCATTTAAAAACAGTTGAATATCCTTATAACGAGACGAGAAATGCCCCAATATTAGCTTACCAACATTTGCTTTTAATGCTACGGTTGCGGCCTGAAGTGCAGTTGAGTGACCTGTTTTGCGAGCCAACTCTAATTCAGAGTGCAAGAATGTGGCCTCATGATAAAGCAAATCGACACCTTTAACCAAGCCAACAAGGCGTTCGCTGTACAAGGTATCGGAGCAATATGCATACGAGCGAGGTTGGCTATGAATATATGTTAGCTCACTATTGGGTATAATATCTCCATTGGGTAAAACTAAGTCATGTCCATTTTTTATACTAACAATATCAGCAATTGTTAGATTGTACTTAGAAATAATATCTTTTCTAATATTCGGTTGCTTAGGTGCTTCTCTAAATAGATAACCAACTGCAGGAACCCTGTGTCGTAAGGGAACTGTAGTCACAACGACATGCTTATCGGTATAAATCTCCTCTACTTTAAATGGGTCAACAGCATGGTATATAACCTTGAAACTTGGCTTATCGGTAAAGAATTTAACGTTTTGCATAAGCAAATCTTCAAAGTCGGCAACACCATAGATATGTAAATCGTTAGTCCTACCAAGAAGATTAAGAGTAGATATTAGACCAAAAATGCCAAGAACATGGTCGCCATGTGAATGGGTAAGGAAAATATTGTTAATCCTGTTCAAGGGCAAGTGGTACTTTCGAAGCTGAATCTGAGTACCCTCACCACAATCAATAAGATAAAACCGCTCATGTACATTAAGCACATGAGCGGAAGGAAAACGTTTAGATGTAGGCAATGCTGAGCTGCTACCTAGTATGGTAACTGAAAAGGTCACTAGTTTGTTTAGTTTTCAGCCTTTTCAATCATTTGCACAGCCTCATCCTTAGAATATGCAATATTAAGCACTGTATCGAGTTGCGAAATTGTAATTAATCGTTCAACAGCATCAGTAAGACCAGTAAGAACAAATGTTCCACCAGCATTCTTACAAAGCCTGTTTGCAACAAGAATAGCACTTAACCCTGAAGAATCGCAGTATCTGCAACTACTTAGGTCGAGTATTATGTTTCGTTCACCATTTCCAGAAATTAATACTAATTCTGACTTTAGACTTGGTGCAATATTAGTATCCAATTTTTCTTCAAGTACCTCTATTTGGGTGAACTTCTCGAACTTTTGAATTTTAAATTCCATTTCTTTCAGGATTAAATGGTTAAACTTTCGCAACTCTAAAACTACTCGGCGCTTTCAGAGTCAGATTTTTTCTGATTTGCTTCAAGTTCCGATTTTAGAGCTTGCAACTCTGAAATATCCCCTAAGGTAGTTTTTTCTATGCTAGAATTCAACTTTTTTACAACTTTTTGTGCGGATGATTTTGATTTTTTTTCTGCTTTTTCTTCAACAGCCTTTTTCTCATCCTCAAAAGTACGGCTATGCGAAACTATAATACGCTTAGCATTCTTGTTGAATTCTAACACTTTAAATGGTAGTTTCTCATCAACTTTAGCTGTAGTTCCATCCTCCTTAACTAAGTGTTTAGGAGTAGCAAAACCTTCAACACCATAAGGTAGTGCAACAACAGCTCCTTTATCGAAGATTTCAACTATAGTTCCCTCGTGAACAGAATCAACAGAGAAGATAGTTTCGAATACATCCCAAGGATTTTCTTCGAGCTGTTTGTGACCAAGGCTTAAACGACGGTTTTCCTTGTCAATTTCAAGCACTACTACTTCAATCTCATCGCCAATGTTGGTAAATTCAGCAGGATGCTTGATTTTCTTTGTCCAGCTAAGATCCGAGATGTGAATCAATCCATCAACACCCTCTTCTAGTTCAACAAAAATACCAAATGAGGTAAAGTTGCGAACTCTAGCTTTATGCTTAGAATTAACAGGGTATTTTTCCTCGATAGTAGTCCATGGATCTGGTTTTAGCTGTTTGATACCAAGCGACATTTTGCGCTCTTCGCGGTCAAGTGTAAGGATAACTGCCTCAACCTCATCGCCAACTTTTAGGAACTCTTGAGCAGAGCGTAAGTGTTGGCTCCATGACATTTCGGAAACGTGGATAAGCCCCTCAACACCAGGTGCAATTTCAATGAATGCACCATAATCGGCAAGAACAACAACTTTACCTTTAACCTTGTCGCCAACCTTTAAGTTAGGATCGAGCGAATCCCAAGGATGTGGTGTAAGCTGTTTTAAGCCAAGTGCGATACGTTTCTTATCATCGTCAAAGTCAAGAATAACAACATTCAGCTTTTGGTCGAGCTGAACAACTTCTTCTGGATGATTTACACGTCCCCAAGAGAGGTCGGTAATGTGGATCAAACCATCTACGCCGCCAAGGTCGATGAATACTCCGTAGCTGGTAATATTTTTAACGGTTCCTTCAAGAACCTGTCCTTTTTCAAGCTTAGCAATAATTTCTTTCTTTTGTTGCTCAAGTTCTTCCTCAATAAGAGCCTTGTGCGAAACAACAACGTTCTTGTATTCGTGGTTGATTTTAACAACCTTGAATTCCATCACTTTACCTACGAATACGTCGTAATCGCGGATGGGCTTAACATCAATTTGTGAGCCAGGTAAGAATGCCTCAATACCAAATACATCCACAATCATACCACCTTTAGTGCGGCACTTGATGTAACCTTTAATAATTTCGCCCTTATCAAAGGCCTCGTTAACACGCTCCCATGAACGAAGAACACGTGCTTTCTTGTGAGAAAGAACAAGTTGTCCTTTCTTATCTTCGGGGCTTTCAACATAAACCTCAACCTTATCGCCAACCTTTAAATCAGGGTTGTAACGAAACTCGTTGATGCTAATTACACCCTCAGATTTGTAACCGATGTTGACAAAAACTTCACGTTTAGTAATTCCAACAACGGTACCTTCAACCACCTCATTTTCAGCAATGGTTGATAGGGTTTGATCATAAACCTGTTCTAACTCTTTTAGCTGATTAGAATCATAGGTTTGATTTTCAGCATAAGAATCCCAGTCAAAATCAGGAATTCCAGCTTCTTGGTTTTTTAGCGGCTCTTTGGCCATTTCATCACTCATTGTCATTAACTTTCAAATTGTTAATTAGTTAGACATTATTTATAGATAAAAATCGAAATGCAAAAATACATAACTTTATTGAAAAAAATCAAATTTAACCAATTATTTTTTAATGATAATCAGCGCAAAAGAAGTTAAAGGGTATTATTTGAGCAAAAAATCTTACTTTTGTTTTAAACCTGTTTAGCAATATGAGAAAAAGAATTTTAATTACGGGAGGTGCAGGTTTCCTTGGTTCTCATCTTTGTGAACGTTTACTCCATATGGGAAACGAGGTAATTTGTCTTGATAACTATTTTAGTGGAAGCAAGCAAAACATTGCACATTTGCTTGCTAATCCATACTTTGAGCTTGTTAGACACGATGTAACGGTACCCTACTACGCTGAGGTAGATGAAATATACAACCTTGCATGCCCAGCATCGCCAATTCATTACCAAAAAAACCCTATTAAAACAATTAAAACCTCAGTCATGGGGGCGATTAACATGTTAGGGCTTGCCAAACGAGTAAAAGCAAAAATATTGCAAGCCTCAACAAGCGAGGTTTACGGCGATCCCGAAGTTCATCCTCAACCAGAGCATTATTGGGGTAACGTAAATCCAATTGGTCCTAGGGCCTGCTACGACGAAGGGAAACGTTGTGCAGAAACACTATTCACAAGCTACCATGCTCAGAATGGTGTGAACATTAGAATTGCTAGAATTTTTAACACATATGGGCCAAAAATGAGTTTAACCGATGGCAGAGTTATTTCTAACTTCATAGTTCAAGCCCTGTCAAACAAAGACATTACCATTTATGGTGATGGCAATCAAACTCGTAGTTTTATGTATGTCGATGACCTTATTGATGCTCTAATACTACTAATGGAAAGCAAAAGCGAAATACATTTCCCCATAAATATTGGCAGCACCCAGGAGTATAAAATGATAGATTTAGCTAAAAAAATCATTCAGCTAACAGGTAGCGAATCAAAAATAGTTTTTAAACCCCAAGTTGAAGATGATCCTAAACAGAGAAAGCCCGATACTTCATTGACACAAAAAGTTTTACCCACATGGAGCCCTAAAATAAGTTTGAACGAAGGATTAACAAGAACAATTGAGTATTTCAGGCAAGAAATAGAGAGACAGGGATGATAAAGACAAACTTATAATTGATACATATAGTTAATGAATTAAATTTGCAAAATTTCTAAAACTAAAACTATGAAAGGAATAATCCTAGCAGGTGGTGCTGGTACAAGGCTCTATCCCATAACAAAGAGCATCTCAAAGCAGATAATACCGATTTACGATAAACCTATGATATACTACCCCTTATCGGTATTAATGCTTTCCAATATTAGAGAAGTATTAATCATTTCTACTCCCAAAGACATACACCTATACCAAGATCTTTTTGGCGATGGTGGTCAATTTGGTTTAAAAATTGAATACGCCATACAGCCCTCACCCGACGGATTAGCCCAAGCATTTATAATAGGTGAAAAGTTCATTGGCAACGATAGTGTTTGCCTGGTATTAGGCGACAATATCTTTTATGGCGGAAATTTAACCCAGCTGCTTAACGAGAGTTCAAAGCTAACCGACGGAGCCATCGTTTTTGGTTATTATGTAAAGGACCCTCAACGCTATGGAGTTGCAGAGTTTGATAGTAATGGCAAAGTGATTTCGTTGGAGGAAAAGCCTCAAAATCCGAAATCGAACTATGCTGTAACGGGACTTTACTTTTATAGTAATGATGTTGTTGCAAAAGCAAAATCATTAAAACCCTCAAAACGCGGTGAGCTAGAAATAACCGATTTAAATCGATTATACCTTAATGAAGGCAGGCTAAATCTGAAAATCATGGGACGTGGGATGGCTTGGCTTGACACAGGAACCCACGAAAGCCTGCTGCAAGCTTCAAATTTCATTCAAACAATTGAGGATAGGCAAGGATTAAAAATAGCTTGCATTGAGGAAATAGCCTACAGAAACGGCTTTATTAACAAAGAGCAGCTGCTAAAGTTAGCCGATCAACTCTCAAACAACCAGTATGGACAATACTTATACAGAATTGCAAACGAAAAACATTATTAATCTACCATGGTAATTGAAGAAACAAAAATTCCTGAGATAAAAATTATTAAGCCAAAGGTTTTCACCGATAACAGGGGCTACTTTTTTGAGAGCTACAACCAAAAAACTTTTCATGCTTTGGGAATAGAAAATAATTTCATACAGGATAATGAATCGTTTTCTAAAAAAGGGGTTATTAGGGGATTACACTATCAGCTATCACCTTACGCTCAATCTAAGCTAGTTAGAGTGGTTAAAGGTAAAATATTTGATGTTGCAGTTGATATTAGAAAAAACTCCCCAACGTTTGGCCAATGGGTTGGTGTGGAACTTTCGGATGAGAACAAGCATCAGCTACTTATACCTAAAGGTTTTGCTCATGGTTTTGTTACCCTTAGTGAATATGCCATTGTAAACTACAAATGCGATGAGCTATACAACCCTGAGGCTGACCGTGGTATACGTTTTAACGATCCTCAAATAGGAATCGATTGGCTAATTGGATTAGATGAAGCAATCGTTTCTGCAAAAGACAATGTTCATCCTTATTTAAAAGATGCAGAGATTAATTTTGATTTCGGTACAACCTATTAATAAAATATGAAAGTTTTAGTTACTGGCGCTAATGGACAGCTAGGTAAAGCGATAAAAAAAGAATCGGTTGCATTTAGCAACATACAGCTAACTTATACCGATTTGGATGATTTTGATATTACGTCAGAGGCATCAATAAATAATGGCATAAGCAGGTTCAAACCTGATATCATTGTTAATTGTGCAGCTTACACAGCGGTTGACAAAGCCGAAGATGAACCAGAAAAGGCTTTTCTAATAAATGCAGAAGCCCCTAAACTACTGGCAGAGCATTGTAAGCAGAATGGCATTAGCATAATACATATTTCAACCGATTACGTATTTGATGGAAAAGGGAACACACCTTACACAGAAATTGATAAGGTTAATCCTATGTCTGCTTATGGCCAAAGCAAACTTAAGGGCGAAGAGAACCTACAGGATTATGATAACGCAATGATTATCAGAACATCATGGTTATATTCTGCTTACGGAAATAACTTTTTAAAAACTATTATCAAATACGGGAAAGAACGTACTGAACTTAAGGTTGTTTTCGATCAAACAGGTACCCCTACCCTAGCAAACGATCTGGCATTGGCAATTTTAAAAATTGCATCGAACCCAGATAAATATTTTGAAAAAGGGATATTTCACTTTTCAAACCAAGGTGTTTGCAGCTGGTATGATTTTGCTGTTGAGATAGCCAAACTTGCAAAGTTTAAAGCCAAAATAACTCCAATAACCACTCAAGAATATCCAACTAAAGCAACCCGCCCGCAGTACAGCGTTCTTAACAAAAATAAAATCAGCAATTTGCTCAATATTGAAATTCCATATTGGAGGAATAGCCTCTGTAAATGTTTTGATGAGCTATAATTAGGTGAAACAAAAAATATTTTGATATGCTTGATAAAGGCGTTTTGGAAAAAGCTAGACAATGGCTTAGCCCATCATTTGATGAAGAAACCAGGAAGAAGGTTAAGGAACTCATTGAGAACGACCCTAAAGAACTAACCGAGTCGTTTTACCGTGACCTAGAATTTGGCACAGGCGGATTACGAGGGATAATGGGAGTAGGAACAAACCGCATGAATAGGTATACCGTAGGTATGGCGACTCAAGGCTTAAGCAACTATTTAAAAAAGCATTTTGCCCAACTACCAGAAATTCGCGCAGCCATTGCCTACGATTCAAGGAATAATAGTCCGCTTTTTGCAGAGATTGCTTCAAAGGTCTTAAGCGCTAATGGAATAAAGGTCTACATTTTCGACTCCTTACGTCCTACCCCTGAGCTAAGTTTTGCTATAAGGACATTCAAATGCCATTGTGGTATTGTTATAACTGCCTCACACAACCCAAAGGAATACAATGGTTATAAGGTTTACTGGGAAGATGGTGGACAAATTGTACCTCCTCATGATAAAGGTATAATTGAAGAGGTTAAGGCCATTAACAACATAGAACAGGTAAACTTTAAAGGAAATGAAAAACTAATAGTACCAATAGGCAAAGAAATTGACGAAATATATCTAAATACACTATCAACCCTATCTCTTTCACCAGAAGTGATAAGACAATATTCTGAACTTCCCATTGTTTATACACCAATACATGGAACTGGCGTTAATTTAGTGCCTATGGCACTTAAAAAGTTTGGATTTAAAAATGTTATCACTGTTGAGGAGCAATGTAAGATTGATGGCAATTTCCCAACAGTAGCATCGCCGAATCCCGAAGAGCGGACTGCTATGCAGCTGGCCATAGAAAAAGCAAAAGCGTACTATGCCGAAATTGCAATGGCAACAGACCCAGACTCCGACCGTGTAGGTATTGGAGTTCGCAAACCAAACGGCGATTATGTGCTACTTAACGGAAATCAAGCAGCATCAATACTTATCTACTATATCCTAAACAAATGGCATGAGCACAACAAGATTTCGGGTAATGAGTTTTTGGTTAAGACAATTGTAACAACCGATTTGATTTCGGCTATTGCTCATGATTTTGGCGTTGACTGCTACGAAGTGCTTACGGGCTTTAAATACATTGCCGAAAAAATACGTGAGCAGGAAGGTGTAAAAAAATTCATTGCAGGTGGCGAAGAGAGCTACGGTTACCTTTATGGCGATTTTGTTCGCGATAAGGACGCTGTACTCAGCTGTGCCATGTTTGCAGAAATTACAGCGTGGGCTAAAAGTAAAGATAAAACTTTGCTAGATATACTTTATGAAATTTATACTAAATATGGCCTTTATAAAGAACACCTCGTATCGCTAACTCGAAAAGGAATAGATGGTTTAGCAGAGATTAAATCGATAATGGAGAAATTCAGGAGCAACCCACCCAAAGAAATTGGAAGTTCCAAAGTTGTAACCATTATCGATTACCTAAACCAAGTTTCAATTAATGTTCATACTGGTAAAGAATACCCAATAAACCTACCCAAGTCGGATGTAATGCAGTTTATCACTGAAAACGGAACGAAAGTTTCGGTTCGGCCATCGGGTACAGAACCAAAAATCAAGTTCTACATTAGCGTCAAAGGCCAACTTGATGAAGGTGAAGACATAGATACAGCATTTACAAGACTTGATAAGTCTATTGAAAATATTGTTACCGAGTTAAACCTAAAATAGATTAACCCATGAAATCGTACAGAAAAGAGCTATGGTTTGAAACAAGAAATCGACGTGAACTAATTAACATTACACCCGAAGTCAATGCTTGCCTTGCAGAAAGTGGCATAAAAGAAGGATTATGCTTGGTAAATGCAATGCATATCACCTCAAGCGTTTTCATAAACGATGATGAGAGTGGATTACATCACGACTTTGAGGTTTGGCTCGAAAAACTAGCCCCGGAAAAGCCTTACTCCCAATACAAGCATAACGGTTTTGAGGATAATGCCGATGCACATTTAAAAAGAACAATTATGGGACGAGAAGTTGTGGTTGCAGTAACCAATGGACAGCTTGATTTTGGCCCTTGGGAACAAATTTTCTATGGGGAATTTGATGGCAAACGTAGAAAACGAGTGCTTGTTAAGATTATTGGGGAATAGTATTACTTTTTCTTAATTAATGATAAGAGGCTACCGATTTTCGATAGCCTCTTATCATTTTAGGGGGATTAAATCTCCTTAGTTTTTCCTTTCAGCCATTTTGATAGTTCATCGGAAAGATGTGGCGAAAGTTTGCTATAAACCAGCTGATGATAGCTATTCAACCAATCTTTTTCTTTAGAGTTTAAAAGGTTAACATCAACAGCCTTTATGTCGATAGGGCACAACGTTAAGGTTTCAAAGCCCAAAAATGAACCGAACTCAGTGTTTTGTTTCTCAACACAAGCAATCAGATTTTCAATTCTTATACCATATTTATTAGGTTTATAGATACCAGGCTCATTGGACATAACCATTCCCTGCTCTATTGGCAAGTGATTTTCTGGTCTAATTTGCTGCGGTCCTTCATGCACATTAAGAAAATAGCCAACACCATGCCCAGTTCCATGACCATAATTTAATCCTCGCTCCCAAAGTCCCATTCGTGCGTAAGTATCGAGCTGTGAGCCTCTGGTTCCTCTTGGGAATTGAGCCATGGAAAGGCGAATCATTCCTTGAAGAACAAGAGTATAGTCGAGTTTTTCTTCATCGGTAGGCGTTCCAAGATGAATGGTTCTTGTTATATCGGTTGTACCATTCAAATACTGACCGCCAGAATCGACAAGCAAAAAGCCTTCGGGCTTTATAGCATATGCTGTTTCGGGCGTAGCGCTATAATGGACAATAGCTCCATGATCGGCATAACCAACTATGCTTCCGAAACTTTCGCTTACAAAATGTTTACGCTTACCCCTTAATTCTAAAAGTTTCTCGGCTACAGTAATTTCTGTAATCTCCTCATTACCAACACTATTCTCCAGCCAATAAAGGAATTCAACCATTGCTATTCCATCCTGAATCATGACATCTTGAATTCCTTCAATTTCCACAGTTTGTTTTCTTGCCTTTAAAGTTGATGCTAATCCAGGAGCCTCAACTATCTTTACTTTTTTGTGAATTTTTGAAAAAATCGCATAGTTAACCTTAGATGGATCAAGTACAACCCTATTCTTCTTTTTTAGCTTCTCTAATTTTGAAAATATTTTATCGTAAGGTTTAATAGTAACCATTTCATTTTCGAGAAACTGCCTAACCTCATCCGATAATTTACTCTCATCGACATAAAGAGTTGCTTTATCTTCCTCAACCACTGCATAGGAAAGGAAAACGGGATTATAATCGATATCCGAGCCACGAAGGTTGAAAGTCCAACAAATTTCGTCGAGCGAACCCATCATGTATGCAGTGGCATTCCTAATTAAAAGCTCTTTTCTTATCCTCCCAAGTTTCTCTTGAACCGACACCTTAGCAAACTCAATATCATGCACATAAACCTCATTTTCAGGGATGGAAGGCCTATCTTGCCAGATTTTCCCAACCAAGTCAATATCAAATTTTGCTTTAAACCCTTTTGCCTTAATGCTTTTATTCAGCTCCTTCTTATTTTGAACAGAAATAAGCAAACCATTACAACCTACAACAGAATCGGGTTGAAGGTTCAAGGCAAGCCACGATTGTATATCGGGCGTATCGGGCATTCCCATTTTGCAAAGTTCAATTCCAGTTCCCTTAAGCTGCATTTCAGCCTGAATGAAATAACGAGAATCAGTCCAAAGTGCTGCTTTATCTTTTGAAACCACTAGCGTACCAGCAGATCCAGTAAAACCAGAAAGCCATTCGCGCTCTTTCCAGTAATCTGGTATATATTCACTTAGATGAGGGTCGCTATGGAAAACAATATAGGCATCAACTCCAACTTTTTTCATTTGCTTACGAAGCAAATTAAGCCTATCAGGAATATTTGAACTCATGATTTTACAAGATTTGTAATTTGAAATCACAAAAATAGCAAAAGAAAAGGAATAATTAGCCGAGGAAAATCTCGATTACATTCAACAAGGCTTTAGGATCAATAGGCTTTGTGATGTAACCATTGCAACCTGCTGCCTGAGCCTTCAGCCTTTCTTCGGGTGCAGAATAGGCAGTTTGAGCCACCACTGGGATGTTAGGGTTAATCTGTTTGATTTCCATCGTAGCAGCATACCCGTCCATTACGGGCATTCTGATATCCATTAAAATTAAATCGATGCTTTTATTAAGGGAACTCACAAGTTCTACAGCCTCCTTTCCGTTTTTGGCCCAAAGCGACGATGCACCCCATGAATGAACTAGCTCTTTAAGTATTAAATAGTTTACCTCTTCATCCTCCACAATAAGAATAATGTTATTTTTATAGTCAACCAAAGTTGTCGTCTCTTGCTCCTCCTCATTATCCTCAAAAGATTCATCTACCTTTACATTTAAATCAAAAGCAACTTCAACTTTAATTTTCTCGTTCTCCTCACTAATACGAATATCACCTCCAAGTAAATCGATTATTCTGTTAGCTAAAATTACATTGAAATAGTTAATATTCCTAACTTCCTCACCAACAACCCCTTTAAGAGCCTCAATAATCTGCTCACGAACTGAGAGATCTATTGCAGATTCAACTTCGCTTATTGAAAAAATAACCTTTCCCTCAACAATTGAGTATCGAAAATCAATTGAACCAGCCTGTATTATTTTCGATAGATAATTGATATAAATAACAAATGCTTGTATAATTCTGCCAGAATCAGTATAAATTTCTAGAAAATCTGAATTTTCGGGTTTGGAAAATGTAACGATTACTGTATTACTACGAACCAAACTACAGCTTGATTTGGCAGCATCCTGCAATTCAACTAGAAGGTCGTTTATACATTGATTTGCTTTAATGATAGATATAGAATGATTAGCAACCCTAACATAATCCTGGAACTGATTCATTTGCTCCAAAATCTCATTACTCTGTTCCTGAATAATCTTTATAAAGTCTTTCCTCTGGGTTTCATCAATCTCTGTCAGCTCAAATAAATTACTAAAACCAAGTATTGAGTTTAATGGGGTGCGAACACTATGGCTTATATGCGTTATTAAATCATATTGTTCCGATATTTTCGATTTTAAAGTATCTATTTTGGCCTTTAACTCATTTATTTGGTTTACAATTGCTAAATGAGATGAGGTTAGTACTGCATACTCATCAATAACATCAGAATATATTTCTTTTGAGTTTTGGGATTTTATTATTAAGGTGCCACCGTAAACCCTATCATCTTTTATAAAACCTACTCCAAAGGTCTTTTCAACTCCAAAAATTCGTTCTAAATTTTTATATGAAACTACCGAGACTATTCCATCTAGCACTTCATTTATTGGAATTGTCAATTCCTTGGTATTAGAAGGAAGTAACGATCTTAGATTTTCTGAATCAAAAAATAACCTTCGGCCAATAGGATTCCAACCTAACTCATCAACTATTACTTTATAAGATTTTTCGTTTACTCCAGAAATGTCAACTATGGTCAGAAAATTATCATCATCATTGTAAGAAAAAACAACGGAGATTGCCTTAGGATACAACTGCTTAATCTCCTCATTAAAAGCTTTTAGTACATCTGACCCAGTTGTTAGTTTTTGAATTTTAAGGCTATACGCCTTTAGTCGCCCTAATGAATGCTCTAACTCCTTTACCCGACCTTGCAATTTTGCCTGTCCTGTAATATCACGTGCTGCAAATATGGTTGATTCCCTTTCGGTAGCGTCATCAATCACTTTCTTCCATAACAATATCAGCTCATCATCATTTTCTCTTTTAAAAGAAGTTGTTAGTTGTTTTGTGGTTTCACCTTTTGCCCAATCGTAAAACTTTGACCATTCGGTATCAGAAAAGAATTTTTTTAATATGCTGATTTGACAAGGGGAATTCTCAAAGCCAAATATTTTTGCAGCAAATCCATTCCAACCAACAACATTTTCATTTTTATCTATTTCCAAAAATGCTACTTGATGTCTGTTAAGTATCTTAGAAAACTTTTGCATGTTTATTGATTCATCATTTTCTGCCTCAATGTACCGATATAAAACACCTTGAAGAAATGATGAATCACGAACCTTTGCAAAACTCAACTTATAAGGAATCGACCTATAATTAAAGTTAATTGCTAACTCCTTACTATTTGACTGATTAATGAATACTTGCAGGTTCGACTTTAAACTCTTAAAGGTTTCCTCACCTAAATATTTCTTAAAATCATCAATATTCCAGAACTCATCACTACTTGAAAAATCATCGGGAACTGAAGTTTGCCAAGAAATAACCTCATCGACTGGATTATACCGAAAAGTGGCAAAACTCATGGCATCTAAGAAATCGTATTCACTAGAAGTATATTTTCCAACATCAATACTCTTAAACTGTCCAATAATGTATCGCTTACCTTCAGAAACGACTTCGTCTGTTAATGCGATTATCTTAACCCATTGCCACCCCTTACCTTCTTTAACTCTAAAATCGACTTCACGTTGTAAAGAAAAACCCTTTTTTAATCGGTTAAATGCTCTTTTTAACTTATCCTTATCGGTTTTATAAACTATTCCTAATAGCGTGTTAAACTCGAATTCATCTGATTCATTTGCTATCCCTAAAGTTTTTAAAACCTTTTTAGATACATGAATTTTATTTGATTCAGAATCCCAATACCAGAAACCAGCATTTAAGAATCTTTTTTCATTACTTAGGAAATGTTTTATAGAACGAGGTATATTATTGGGCATGCTTTCAGGCATAATAACTATTTCTAATGCTTTGTTTTTTTTGACTCAATAAATTTAAATTGATTTTGCAAATAATCAAAATTAACTCGATTTTTTAAACTAAATGCTTAGATAAACATCATAAGAGGTTGACTAATAATCAAAGTAGCTGTTAAAAACTTTTTAATAACTATTATTTAATTTTTAGCATATCAACTCAATAAGTTTTTTCTTTGTAAAAAAGAAAAGACCATAGAAATGATTAGCCGTAGAAGAGGTTTTAATACAGAAAAACTTAAACGGATTCATAGAAAAGAGATACTTTTTAACACCTGTGAAATTGAGGCAATAAACCAGTATTGCAAAAAATACAAGGTAAAGAACAAGTCAAAATTTATACGCGAAGCTATTATCTCAAAGGTGTTGAATCAGTTTGACCAAGACTACCCACGACTCTTTTAATCATTTTAAAAGGTAGCTTGAATTCTAACATTTATTCTGCGTGAGGTAAGATAGTTTGGGACAGCAAACTTGTAAGAATTACCTTCCTGATTAAATACTGTTTGTACCCAGAGGTAAGATACAGTATTATTAAAATTGAAAAGATTAAACACATCTATACCAACAGAAAGATTAGAAACTTTCCAAAAAGCATTTTTGCTTTTACCATTTTTAATAAATTCCTTCGAAAATCCTATGTCAAATCGCTTGTATGGTGGCATTCTAAAAGAACTTCTATAATCGTTTGAGTCGTCGGAAGTCATTGGCAAACCAGAACTATAAACACCTGTTAAGTTCACCTTAAAACTCTCATTCCCTGGGAGATAATCTTGCAGATATATCCCAATTGATACGGGCTGGTCTGTAGGGCGATAGTAGTAACCTGGATTAACCACTTGCCCATTCTCATCTACATAGCTGTCGGTAAGGTTATCTTCCTTGGTCCTTAGCAGCGAAAGGCTAACCCACGACTCGGCACCAGGGACCAGCTCACCATTTATCTTAACATCAATTCCACGCGCAAACCCCTTTGCAAGATTCTGGCCCGAATACCTTAGCCTAACATTATCAATACTATATGGTATGAGGTTTTTGAGCCATTTCTGATATAGCTCTAGGCTAAATCGGAATGGCCTACCCCAAGCTGTAAAGTAGTATTCCAAACCAGCCAATGCGTGTATGGATTGCTGCGCCTTTATTTTGGTGTTCAACGTTCCATCGGGCAATCTCACCTCTCTATAAAAGGGCGGTTGGTTGTAATACCCAAAAGCTACATGATATTGAATCCAATTCTTATCTACATTATTGAAATCAAGAGAAAACCTTGGGCTCAAAAGCAGCTCATTGTTAAATGTCCAATAGTTGAATCTTATCCCTCCAATCGCCTTATACTCCCAACTACCAATACTAAAACTTAATCGTGATTGAGCAAACCCCATATACCTATAAGATTCAATATCAGACAAGGCGCTATAAAAATTATTTATTCCAACCTCTTGTCCGTTGTAGGGAATTGCATATCCCGACGAATCTACAAGCCCCCACTCCAATCGTTCGTCGCTCATGAATTCACGCTGTAGTTGCACCCCAAATTTTGTAATTATTTTATCATACCGAACCTCACCTATAGCCTTAATGCTTGATACGTTCAAGTTAATTAAATTCCGAGCATGGTCTAAGAATCCACCAATTCCTACATTAATAAGGCTATCGCCATAGGTTTTAGAACCCATAGAATTATCGAGTTCATTAAGATAGTACTGTCCCAGCAAATCGTATGTTTCACGTTCCGTTGAATAATATGATGAAGCAATAGCTTTAACATTAAAGTTAGGACTAACCTGGTACTGAGCAAACAAAGCACCTAACGAAGATAAATACCTATCCTGTTCTTTCCCATCATAGTATATTTTCAGCTGCAACGTATTATTAAACACTCCGAAGTTGGTTTCCCTCTCCCTCGGTAGGAAATTGAATTGATTAACCGACACGTTACCAAGAAATCCTAAACTAAATCTATCGGAAAATCTTTTTTTTACCACCCCCTGCCAATCGAAAAATGAAGGATTATAATCGCCTTTGGTTTCAAGTGAGTTTAGCAGATATTTTGAAGTTTTATATCGAACACCTGTAATGAAAGATAGCTCATTGTTAAACGCAAGGCCTTCAATGGTTGCCGATGAGCCAAGCAATCCTCCGGTAACCTTAGCAGAAGTTTCTTTTGGCTCCCGATACTTCACATTTAATACTGATGACATTCTATCGCCAAATTCTGCATTAAAGCCACCCGAAGAAAATTCTACCGAACCCACCATGTCGGGATTTATAAAGCTAAGACCCTCCTGTTGAGCCGAACGAATTAGGAAAGGCCGATAAACCTCAATATCATTAACATATACAAGATTCTCATCAAAATTACCGCCTCGAACGCTATACTGCGAACTCAGCTCGTTTGATGAAGCCACCCCTGGCATTAGCTTTAAAAGAGACTCAAATCCACCCGAAATGTTTGGGGCTCCGGTAAACTTGTCTATACCTATTCGTTCCATATTTCCAGCAACGCGTTGGCCAGAACGCACGTATACCCCTTCTATCTGCTTTTGCGATGGATATAAAACGACACTTAAGGGCTTTAGCCCTTTTTGGCGTAAATCTATCTTAATACTTTCTGTTTCATAGCCAAGATATGTGATGGTTAACGTAACCGAATCAGCACTTGATACATTAATGGAAAACCTACCATTCCTATCGGTTGAAACACCTTTAAAGCTATTCTTTACAATAACACTTGCACCTTGAATTGGATGATTAAGAGAATCTACAACTGTTCCAGTAATGAGAACACTTTTTTCCTGTCCCTTCCCATTAAAAACCATTAAAAAGGTTAGTAAAATAACCGCAAAAAACCGAAAAGAATTTGATTGTTTATTTAACATTAACATAACCATTTTCAGCCCCAAAGGTAGCAATCGTATCAATTATGATAAATGATTAACTCAAAAACTTTACCTTTATTGTGCAATTACACCTGTCAAAAAAAAGATGAGAATGAAGAAAATATTGATTGTATCAGAGGGAAATGCCTGTCGTTCAGCTATGGCAGAAGGTTGGTTTAGCTACTATTCAAGAGGGAGTGCTACAGTTAAAAGTGCTGGAATTAATCCTAAAGCACTCGATATGCGAGCCGCTCAAAGCATGATGGATGCGGTAATAGATATTACAAAGCATAAGCCTAAAAGTATAGATGAGTTCAAGAATGAAGAATTTGACATTGTTTTAGTTATGGATAAAAAATTAACAACCGATATTAGAACAACTATAAAACATAAAAACTTATATACTTATCATTTCAATCCTCCTTTAGTTTCAGATGACGAGAAGACCACGTTAAAAGCCTACGATGCTTTAAGAGATGATATTGAGAATTGGGCTTTTGATTTCATTCATGAACACATAAAAAAACTCTTTTAGTTATGACAAGGCAAGTAGAATTTAGGCTAAGAGCCTACCCACAAGGATTTCATCTGGTTACTGATGAAATCCTAAACAAATTACCAGAACTACCTGAATTCGGTTTACTACATCTATTTATAAAGCATACATCAGCTGCACTTACTATAAATGAGAATGCTGACCCAACAGTACGAACCGATTTCACGGCCTTTTTTAACCGCAACTACCCTATGGAGCCCTACTTTAAACACGACCTAGAAGGCAACGACGATATGCCTGCTCACATTAAAAGTTCCGTAATTGGAACTTCTATAATCATTCCAATAACAAATAAGCGCTTAAACCTTGGAACTTGGCAAGGAATCTATCTTTGTGAGTTCCGACATCATGGTGGAGAAAGAAAGATTGTTGCAACCATATTAGAATAACTTTAAATTACGATATTTCATTTTTTTGATTTTTTTACTTTAACTAATTAATTGAATTTTCTATTTTTGCTAAAAGGTTTAAAATATATAGCCACTTATTAATTACGATTTGTAACTAAAATGAATTTGAGTTTTATATACTACCTTCATAGTGTGGCGCAAAACGTGGGATTTTTAAAACGTTTTGGAGGCCTATAAGGATGAATGCAACAGATTTTCTAACTATTTCTAATATTTTCCTAAAAATTAATTATCGAATTAAAACAAAAAAACAACAATATGAGCAACAATAAACTACTACTCTTAGGAGACGAAGCCATAGCACAAGGAGCTATTGATGGTGGCTTATCTGGAGTTTATGCCTATCCAGGTACACCTTCAACCGAAATTATGGAATACGTTCAAGGCTCAAAGCAAGCGGCTGAGCTAAACATACACAGACAGTGGTCTGCAAATGAAAAAACCGCAATGGAAGCCGCGATTGGCATGTCCTATGCTGGCAAAAGGGCTATGGTCTGCTTTAAGCATGTAGGGCTTAACGTAGCAGCCGATGCTTTTATTAATGCTTCTATAACAGGTGTAAATGGCGGGCTTATAGTGGTTTCAGCCGACGACCCTTCAATGCACTCCTCCCAAAACGAGCAGGACTCTCGTTTTTACGGAAAATTTTCAATGATACCTATCCTTGAACCAGCAAATCAGCAAGAAGCTTATGATATGGCCTATTTTGGTTTTGAACTATCAGAAAGGCTCAACGTTCCCGTTCTGCTAAGAATAACAACTCGTTTAGCCCACTCCCGCTCTGGTGTTCAACGTAAAACCATAAAGCCCCAAAATGAGCTACGTTTACCTTCGGACCCTCGTCAGTTCGTTCTACTTCCATCAATTGCCCGTAAGAACTACAAAAAGCTTCTTGTTTCCCAAACTGCTATGGAGCTGGAAGCTGAAAAATCGGCCTTTAACGAGCTAATTGAAGGAACAGACAAGAGCATGGGGATAATCACAACGGGAATTGCCTACAACTACCTAATTGAAAACTACCCTGAGCATAAATGCCCCTACCCAGTATTAAAGATAGGTCAATATCCAATTCCTCGTAAACAGGTTGAAGAGCTTTACAACTCTTGCGATAAGTTACTAATACTAGAAGAGGGCTATCCAATTGTTGAAGAGATGCTTAAGGGCTACTTAAATGTTGGCAAACCTATTCTTGGTCGTTTAGACGGGACACTTCCCCGAGATGGCGAACTAAATCCCAACATTGTTGCAAAAGCCCTGGGAATGGAAGTTGTAGAAGGCCAACCAGTTCCAGATGTTGTTAAAAACAGGCCACCATCACTTTGTCAAGGCTGTGGACATAGGGATGTTTACGCCGACCTTAACGAAGCCCTTAAGGAGTATGGAACTGGTAGAGTGTTTTCAGATATTGGTTGCTATACGCTTGGTGCGCTTCCTCCATTTAATGCCATTAATTCATGTGTCGACATGGGAGCTTCAATCACTATGGCAAAAGGTGCTGCCGATGCTGGCCTTGTTCCTGCGGTTGCAGTTATTGGCGACTCAACATTTACCCATAGCGGTATGACAGGTTTACTTGATGCTGTTATTGAAAACTCACCCATTACTGTAATAATCTCCGACAATTCAACAACAGGAATGACTGGTGGTCAGCATTCATCTGCAACAGGACGTATTGTTGATATTTGTAAGGGCATAGGTGTTCATCCAGACCACATAAGAGTTGTTACCCCTTTGAGAAAGAACCACGAAGAAAACGTAAAAATCATCAAAGAGGAGCTGGCCTACAACGGAGTATCAGTAATTATACCACAACGCGAGTGTATTCAAACCTTTGCTCGTAGGAAAAAAGCTGAAAAGAAACAAGCAAATAAATAACCGATAAAGAATTAAAAT
The DNA here is from genome assembly GCF_013265555.1 of Tenuifilum thalassicum. Lineage (GTDB taxonomy): Bacteria > Bacteroidota > Bacteroidia > Bacteroidales > Tenuifilaceae > Tenuifilum > Tenuifilum thalassicum. The sequence continues at coordinate 1,891,458 of NZ_CP041345.1, forward strand.
CATGAAAAACGATATAATACTTGCAGGTGTTGGCGGACAAGGTATTCTTTCAATTGCTGCTGCAATTGGCCTTGCTGCAGTCAACAGCAACATGTACATTAAGCAAGCAGAAGTTCACGGTATGAGCCAACGTGGTGGCGATGTACAATCGCACCTTCGCATTTCAGACAAGCCTATAGCATCGGATTTAATTCCTGCTGGAAAGGCCGACATGATAATCTCCGTTGAACCAATGGAAGGTTTACGCTATCTACCCTTTCTTGGTGAAAATGGCTGGTTAGTTACAAATATCACCCCATTCAACAATATCCCCGATTATCCAGAAGCGGATGCCCTCATGGCAAAAATTAAGGAAGTAAAAAACCATATCGCCATTGATGCCGATGCTTTAGCTAAAGAAGCAGGTTCTTCGCGCGCATCGAATATTGTAATGCTTGGTGCAGCCTCGCTTTTCCTTGATATTCCTTTTGAAAAAATTGAAGAGGGCATTCGCCAGCTATTTGGCCGAAAAGGCGATGAGATTGTTGAGCTCAACCTAAAAGCCTTAAGAATGGGACGTGAATTCAGCGAGAAAAACCGATAACCAACCCAATAACCTAACCAAAAAGGCTGTCGTATTATTCGACAGCTTTTTTCATTTTACAAATGCTCTAAATAGCTTGTAAAAACCCTAAGCAACTCTTTTGAGCACTCCTCTGCTGGAGTCTTTTCGATATCAACTACTATTGCATTTTTAAGGCCCAAACGTTCTACAACTAGCATAAGGTTTTCACGACGAACGGTAAAGATTAGCGGATTTTGAGTGTTCTTTAAATGATGTTCTATCAGCTTAGCCCAAACATCGCCCCAAAGTTCAAGCCGTCCAACCTCATCGATTGCTAAAACTGTATCAACCTTAATATTTTTGTATTTTACGGTCATCTGCTCCACAAGCGCTGTATCAAACTCAAACGATTTGTTTGGCAATCCGCAAGCGGCAATCCGTTTACATAGTAGCATCTCTTCTTTCTCGGGAATGGTTTGAAGCAAATAACCATTGCGCAATGGCGGTTCTCCTATACCTTTTGCAATAAAGCCCTCTACCCTAACTGATTTATTTGCATTGAGCAGTTCAACAAGATTTTTTAAATATGATGTTTTCCCCTCTCCCAACCCACCTGTTAGTATAATAATTGGACGTATTCCATTCCAAACATTTTTTCTGATAGCCCCATGAATACCGTTAATCACACTTTTAGGAGTTTTTCCCACATCGCTAAATAGATTCAAATAAATAGGAAGGGCATTAAAGGCCATTGCCGTGGCATTATAAACCGGCTTAAAAAAGCCACGGTTAAATAGATTTTTTAAACCAGGGCGGGAAAGTTCAATGCCAATAACAGCAAGTGCAACAACAACAAATACCGCTCTGGTAAAAATGTATACCCCCTGCAAGAAAATTTCAGCATGTTGTGCTGTGAATACAGGAAGTATAAAGGAAAATATTAAAATCGGAACAATAAGAGTTAACTTTTTTAACATTTTGCGAGGTCTCTCATATAAATACAATACAGTAGCCACATAAGATGTTGCAATAAAAATATCAACCCATAATGAAAATTTCGAAGCCAATGACAGGAATGATATAAGAGCAAAGAGGTGGATAGCTAAAGCAAAAATATCTGTCACATTAAAATGTTTCACTTCACTATCAAACATTGTATACTCCAGGCTATTAAGTAAATCTGTATTACGGCGTTTGCCCGTATAATATCCTATTAAGGCGCCCACAACACCCAGAACTAGATATGCAAAAAGCAGAAAATATATTGCAATTACTGAACTGCTAATATCAAACCTACTAAATATCTCCTTAAAAAAATCTATAATACTCTGACCATAAACCATGTAAAGCCTAACAGCCTTAAAAAGCAAAACAGAGAGCAAGGCCAAGCCTCCTCCAAGGGCTAAACCAAATATATTAGCACCTAATAAAAACAATCCCACTTCAATTAAAATTCCTTCAAGCAGAATACCAAACATAGGAGAGAGAATTACTGCACTTGGCGATACTGATTTTAACAAGGCGCAAATTAAGGCAGCACGCAAAAAGAACCCTCGCTTAATATTGTTTGCTGCTATTGCAGAAACAGTTAAAACCCCTAAAAGAGCAAGCAGTGTTCCCGCAGCCATGGGCAACATTAAATTATGAAGTACCGAGCCAAATGTTATTTCTAACGCTCCCCATATGCTTCCAGCAACAACTGCTCTTTGCCATATTGGGCTTAAGCTATATGAATTTGATTTTTTATCCATTAACCTTTCTTGGATTTTGTACAATAATAAGGTAATCAATCCCTAAAACAAAAAGTAAAATGAACTCTCCGTCCTGAAAACCTAAAACCTTTAAAACAATGGTAAGCATTATTACCATCATCGTATATCGTCGATATTTATCGGACTTACTTAGTTTACCCCTGTTCCGTAAATAGTATATCAACCTATAAAATATGAATGGGGAGAATGAAAGGTAAAACATCCATACACCAACGCTATACGAAATCAACCTAACAATTCCTGATAGTATTATGATTCCTAAAGTAAAAAGAATTAATTTTCGCTCCGAAAACTTATTTTTAGCCATTCACAAAATTGGTATTAAAATTGAAGCCAAAACAAAAATTGATTTGATTTAAGCTATCTTTGATTATAATTGTTTTAATGCAAAAATAGATAAATATGTATAGAAATTTTCTACTCCTGCTTATTTTCGTATCGACAATCGCAGATGCACAAATCAAACGAAATGTTGAAATTACTTCCGATGAACTGCTTTACCATGTTAGCTTTTTAGCCTCCGACAGTTTGAAAGGAAGATTACCAGGCACTGTATACGATAAAATTGCAGCAAAATATATTCGCGATGAGTTTAAAAAGTATGGATTAAAGCAATTGGGCGATAAAGGCTACCAATTCTTTTCGTTCCGAAGATATAACCCTTTATTTGCGAAGCAAGCACATCTTGACATTAACGGAGAGCCATTGAGTTTTGGCAATGACTTTACAATTGAAATAAAGGATGGCCCCTACTCATTATGCAGCAATGGGGTATTTGTTGGTTTTGGCGACACAGAGTCCTATTACTCAAAAATCGACTTAAAAAAGAAATGGGCTGTTATTTACTATGAAACAAACACCCATTCGTATCAGTACTTGAATTGGAAACCCATCAATATGGCAGTTAAAAACGGTGCAGCAGGAATTATGCTTGTAAGCAAGGATACCCTATCCGATTACCTATTTGTCCAAGAGGATAGTTTACCCGAAATCCCTATATTTATTATAAAACCAAATGCATCAAAAAAATTACTTGCTGGAATTCATGTTGTTTTTGATTCAATACCCAACCTACTAAAAAGCAACCGTTTAACATCACAAGAATTAGGCATAAAAATTTGTGGAAAATCGGGGAAGGTATATAACAATATAGTAACCCAGAATGTAATAGGGATGATTCAAAGTTCAAATCCTGATTACAGGAATGAGTATATTGTAGTTGGCGCCCACTACGACCATCTCGGATTAGGAGAATATGGAGGAAGCAGAGCTCCAGCCCTAAATGAAATTCATAATGGGGCAGATGATAACGCATCGGGAGTTGTGTCGATGCTTGAAATTGCCCAAAAGTTGGCAAAAGAAAGAAAGAAGTTAAAACGCAATGTAATTTTCATTGCATTTGGAGCAGAAGAGCAGGGACTTATTGGTTCAAATAGGTTTGTTGAGTCGGGCATAATTCCTATTGAGAATATCAAAGCCATGGTAAACCTAGATATGGTTGGTCGGTTAAGAAACAACACCTTAGAGGTTCATGGTGATAAATCATCGTTAGAAGCCGATTCAATTCTAAACCTAATAAATTCCGACAGCCTTCTTAATCTAAGATTGGTACCTGAAGGGAGTGGTCCTTCGGACCATGCTACTTTCTATGCAAAAAAAATCCCTGTATTTTTTATCCATACCGGATTACATCCCGATTATCACAGTCCGAAAGACGATGTTGAATTCCTTAACATCAACGGAATGGAGAAAGTTTCAAAATACACCTACCGTTTAGTTCACAAACTTGCAACCATGGACAAACCGTTAACTTTTAGAAAATCAAGCAGCCGAGCGCTATCGTCTAGAAGAGCGCCCAAAATAAAAGTAAAATTTGGCATTATGCCCGATGTAAGTGGTTCTGGCGATGAAGGACTGAAAGTTCTAGGTGTAACCGACGAAAAACCCGCAGCAAAAGCTGGTATTGAAACAGGCGATTTTATTATCGCCATAAATGAGAAACCTATTCAGAACATATACGATTATACCGATGCCCTTTCTAAATTAAACCCTGGTGAAAAGGTTAAGGTAAAAATTAAAAGAGCCGATAATATTATTGAACTAACTGTTGAACTCTAACAAAACTGAAATATCATGAAGAAGTTTGGCGTTATTGTAATTGCTTTACTAGTAACCATTTCTGCAGCAATTTATCAACGATTAACTGGCCCCACTCATCCAAAGGCCTTCACCTACACGGTGGAAAATGAAACTTTTAAATCAAAAGTGCCAAGGAGTGGCGATACGGACAAGGACACAAGGGTTGTTCTTAACCTCCCCATTTCGGCTGTGGCTACTCTCTACTACAAAAAGTTTAGAGTTGAGGAAGAATTCACACCTATTACATTTTCACCAATTGATGAAAAAAAACAAGAAGCCTTTTTACCCAAAATGCCATCGGCCGCAAAATTAGAATACTACATAGAAATACTCGATGGAGGGGAAACCAAATACTTTTTCAAAGAAACCCCTATTATAATACGATACAAGGATCCTGTTCCGATATTTGTACTTATTCCGCACATCTTAATCATGTTCCTAGCCATGCTCTTCTCCAACCTGGCTGGAATTCAAGCATTAATAAGAGAGCCTAGGTTTAAACGGAACACACTTGTTACACTTATTTTGATGTTTTTAGGTGGACTTATTCTTGGCCCCATTGTTCAGAAGTTTGCTTTTGGAGAATTCTGGACTGGCTTCCCATTTGGTTTCGACTTAACCGATAATAAAACCTTAATTGCATTTTTAACCTGGCTTGTTGCTTACCTAATTAATAGAAAGCAAGACAGACCATCAATCGTTATATTTGCTGCTGTGGTTACACTTGTGGTTTTTTCAATTCCTCACAGTCTTTTTGGTTCAGAACTGAACTATGAGACAGGAAAAATTATGACAGGATTTATTCAAACAATGAATATTTTTTAGCCATACAACCATAATAAGAAAGGCCGTCAGTTTAATTGGCGGCCTTTCTTTATTTATCACTCGTTATTAGTTGTGATTATGCTCACATGGTTGACTGCATGGCTCTTTCTTTTCGCCTTCGCTGCAACATCCTGCCTTTTTAGTACTATCACTTTCAGCGCCAACTTTGGTAGAATCGCAGCAAGCATTGTCATCGGCCTTGCTCTTTTCGGCACAACACTCTTCGGTTTTCTCCTTTTTGCTATCTTTTGCATTTGTTCCACAAGAGGTAAGCGCCATGCTTCCAACAAATAAAATTGCCGAAACAAATAAAGTAATCTTCTTCATAAAAAATCTGTTTTTGGTTGATATTCTGCAAATAAAGCAATAATTGCTCAAATAGAAAAATTATATGTTCACTACAGGTTAAAATTGTAATTAATACCTATGCCAACCCATCTACCTGGTTGTGTAACATTGGCGATATCAACATACTCTTGGTCAAGTGCATTGGATGCATCCACAAACACATTGATATTCTTAAAGGAATAACCAGCCCTTAAATCTAATAGCCAAACATTGGGATATGGTGTTTGAATAGAGGTACTTGCATCAACATATTTTAGATATTCGCCATACCTTTCTTGATAGCGTAAGGTCCAATTTAAGTAAAAGCCTTTAGGGAAAGTGTGATATCCTGCTATGCTTAGATTATGTTTTAGGTTGTCTAAAACATAGTATGAATCAAGGTCTCCTTTAGGTTTTTCATTGTTAGCAAATGAGTATGATAAGGAAATTTTATTTGTAAAAAAGTTTAGGTTGGTGGTATTCACAGATAAATACACATTTGCACCCAGAGTATTCAGTTTGGTGTAATTTGTTGTAGTCCAAACCATCTCGGAAGGCGCCTTAACCCAGTCGATAATATCATTTCCTTCTCGGTAATAAAATGATAGCTCAGAGTGCACCAACTTATGATTAAACTTCACACCGCCCTCGTAAGTAGTAGCAAACTCGGCTTTAAGGTTAGGATTTCCCATGTTTGTAGGGCCTTGATAGTACAGATCAGTAAAAGTAGGTAACCTAAACGAACGATTTACTGAGGCAAATGGACGGAGCATACTTGTTAGCCCATATGATAAATCAACACCCCAAGTCCAGTTATTTCCAAATTTATTAGAATGGTAAAACTGCCCACCAGCCGAAATAGCAAACCCATTCAGATAAACAGCCTGTGAAGCGAATGCAATAAAACTATTTCGTGAATCGCCTTTGGTGTAGTATGCATCCTCGCCCCAAGCTTTCACTGAATCAACCAATTCTGAACCTAACTTATTACTCAAGATCTCCTCGCGGCGTAGCTCCACACCTAAATCGGTTTTACCCCAAGAGTAGATCCTATTTCCAGACATCTTAACGCCATAAACATCTGTTGCATGATAGTTATGCCCAGTATACCACGATGCAGGATTCTCTCTAAAAAGCTCAAATCTATCGGTATGTTTCCTGTAATATGTTGCAGCTTTTAAGGTAAAATACCCCATTTGCATATCATAGCCAAACGAACCAAGGAGCGCTTTTGTTGCCTCATACTGGTTAGGAAACTTAGGTGTATAAAAGCTATTTGCACCAAAACCTTTATCCTGGTATCCAGCAAACAGGTAGACTTCGCCATTTGACAACTTGTATGTTGAATGGGAGTAAAGATTTAATCTTTTAAAATCGGTATTATCAATATACCCATTACTCTTGTCGTAAGAAGCGGAGATAAATGTTTTAAAATTATTTTTTGAGATATTTTGAGATAGATTCGACTTTAATAGTCCATGCTCCGCTGCAAAAACAGATAGATTTCCATGGTTATCCCCATCAGGTTTTGTAATGATATTTATAGCACCAGCAAAAGCGCCAGGGCCGTACTCTCTCGCACCAGGGCCTTGAAGGATCTCGATACGTTCAATAGCATCAAGGTCAACAGGAATGTTTAGGTTGTGATGACCAGTTTGCGGATCGGTAACATTAATACCATTAAGCAACACAAGAACCTGGTCGAAAGTTCCACCTCGAAGGTTAATATCGGCCTGAACGCCATGCGTACCACGCTGCCTGATATCAATTGCTGCCACCTGCTCTAGCAGTTCTCCAAGCGAGGTGGCCTTACGTTGCCCCAACTCATCGCGGGACACTACACTTACTACCCTTGTCAGCTCCGAATAGGTACTCGCTTTCTTGCGAGCATTTACAACCACCTCTTCGATATCAACATTTTTGGAAACCGTAACGCTATCGGTTTGTGCAAATGTTGCCATTGGCATTGCCAATAAACAATACGATAATGGTAAGACTCCAATGTTTACAACGTTTCTGATACTTTCAAATACGCCGTACCCTTTATGCGACCACTTAGAAAATCGCATGGTTACACTTTTAAAGAAATTCTTCATTCTCATAACTAATTAATTTTTAAGGTTAAACAAAAAGGTTGAGCAATATGCTCAACCCCTGCAAAAATAAGTATTTATAAAGAATTGGTTAGTATTCGTTAATAAATCTTTTATCCGTCTTCGCCAGGCTTTATCTTTTATCCTTTATCCGTCTTCGCCGAACACAGTCCTTTAACCTTTAATTATCCTAATCCTCTTCTCCCAGTTCCAAGCTGTGAGCAACGCCTCTTCAAGTGTGTTTTGTGCTTTCCAGCCCAACTCCGACTGAGCCAGAGAAGTATCAGCCCAAACCTTTTCAATATCACCAGCCCTACGTCCGACAATTTCGTAGTTTAGCTTAACACCAGTAACCTTCTCGAAAGCCTTTACAATTTCCAGAACAGTTATACCTCTACCAGCGCCAACATTGAATACCTCATAGCTATTCCTACTCTTTCCCTCCATCATTCGCTTTAAAGCTAACACATGGGCACGGGCCAAATCAACCACGTGAAAATAATCGCGGATGGCTGTTCCATCGGGAGTATTGTAATCGTCGCCAAAAATTTGCAATTTTTCCCGAATACCTGCAGCTGTTTGTGTTATAAACGGAACAAGATTATCAGGTTTGCCAAGCGGTAATTCACCAATTTCAGCAGAAGGATGTGCTCCTATAGGATTGAAATACCTTAAAGCAATGGCGTAAATCCCCTCAGAAGCATTAACAGTATCCTGAATAATATCTTCCCCTACTCTTTTGGTATTCCCATAAGGCGACATTGCAGGCTTTCGTGGTGTTTGTTCAGTTACAGGAAGAACATCAGGCTGTCCATAAACAGTGCATGAACTTGAAAAAACCATATACCTGCCATTAAACTCTCTTAACATTTGCATCATGTTAATTGTGGAGAGCAGGTTATTACGATAATAATCCAACGGTTTTTCAACACTCTCACCTACAGCTTTTAAGGCAGCAAAATGTATAATTCCCTCAATATCTTTTTCATCGATAAAAAGTTGACGCATTCTAAGCACATCGGAGCAATCTGCTTCATATAATTTTGGTAGTACACCAGTTATTTTTTCAATTCCTTTAATTGAATCAGGTGTAGAATTACTAAAATTATCAACAATAACTACCTCAAAACCAACATCAATCAGTTCCACCACAGTATGTGAACCGATATATCCAGCACCTCCTGTTACTAAAATTTTACTCATTCCCTAAAATTTTTTCTCAAAAATAATATTTTTGCATAAAGATTAAAAAATGCAAACAATGAATAGTGAATTAAACAATCGCCCTCAAACAACCGATGAAATCGATTTGCTTGAACTATTTGGCAAAATGTGGCAGGGTTTTAAAAATGGTGTAAACTGGCTTATCAACCTTATTCTAAAGTTCTTTCTGCTTCTTATTCGTAAATCGCTTTGGATAATATCGTTTGGAATTATTGGGCTAATAGTAGGTTATGTCTTGTATATCAACACAAAGCGATTTTATTCATCTGAAATGACAGCCATATCAAATTCTGTTGATAATGCATATATTGTTAACTCAATAAATTTACTAAACGACCTTTTTAAAGAAAAAAACTACCCTATTGCTGCCAATTACTTAGATATCGATACTGCAAAAGCAAAACAGATAAAATCAATTGAGGCTTTCTATGCATTAGATTACAACAAAGACGGTATTCCCGACCTTATTGACTACGACAAAACGTATAATCCAAAGGATACTTCTATTAAAAGGATGGAAGACTTTTTTGTAATTAGGCTTGAAGTTTTTAACGAAAGAGTTTTTACCAGTGCTCGCGATGGGATTATAAACTACATAAATAGGAATAAGTTTATAACTGAAAACAATGAGGAGAGATTACGACAAAACAGTGCCCTTATTGAGAGTTTAAAATCTGAAATCAAAAAACTTGACAGCCTTCAAAAGGTAGAATATTTTGAGTTACCAATGATGCAAAAAGTAAACTCAAACCAAATGGTTGTATTAAACGAAAAGGATAGAAAACTTTACCATAACGATAAGTTAAGATTGGAAGAAAAACTTTTGAAAATAGAAAAAGATATGACAATTAACAGGGAACCAATAACAATAGTTCAAGATTTCACCCCTCTTTCAAAGGCAGAAAATCCTTATTCTAAATACGCAAAGAATTTTGGACTGCTTTTTGCCATTTTAGGCTTTATTTTATCTATAATTTGGCAGTACAAAAGGAAAATATTTGACCTCATTGTTAAGAAACATTACTAAACCGAAAATATATTAAACTAAAAAGCCAGGATGAATCCTGGCTTTTTTATTTTTCCTTAATTATAAAATGGTTGTTCATCTAAAAAAATATTAATTCAAAACATATTAGATATAAGTAATTACAATTTTCCGTTTGCCTAATACACTAAGAATCAATCGAAGCAATTTTTGCTTCTGATTTTGATGAAAGGAATAGTAGAAAAAACACGAAGAATATTACCCCAAAAACCCTCTCAAGAACCGATTCAAACATAAAGTTTACTGAGATTATTATTAGAAAAAGGAATAAAACCATATCCCTTTTTCGATAGGCTAGCCAAAATGCATATCCAAGAATAGAAAGCAAGATACCCAGACCAATTAGACCAACACTAACTAGGGTCTGAATATATTGGTTATGAGCATTTAGTTGTACATCCCTCGCATATTTTATATTATTTTTATCATAAACAGCCACCAACTCTTTTTTTACATCCCCAATACCTGTCCCAAACAATAAACTATTATCATCAAACACCTTAGGAAAAACTCTCCAAATTTCAAATCGAACCAATCCTTGCTTTGCTATTTCATCGTCAACTCGACTTCCATTTAAATATTTAGCAACATTATTAATGCTAAAGCTTAATCGGTAATTATTTTGAATTAGGAAAGCACCCAATACAATAAAAATCGCAAAAAAAGTTGAAATAACTATCTTCCCCTTTCGTTTTAAAACCCATACTAAAAGCAAAAATGAAATTATTATTGATAAAACAATACCAACCTTTGAAGAAGTAAAATATGCTACTACAAGTAAGTATAACCAAAACAGGTAAAAGTAAACTTTAACCTTTAATCTAGATAAATGTTTAATTTTCTCTGCAATAAATACAATGCCAAGAGCCAAATACATGGAATAATAGGTTGGATGATGAGGAGAAACAAACCTTTCATAGAAAAAATAGTTCTCCCATGGTACACCAACTGGGTTAGGTTTAAAGAAGATTCCTACCGGTGTTATTAAAGTTGAATTTACAAATGCACGTGCTATAAAAAAAAGTGAACTAACCAGGATACCAAATAGGAAAGAATTCTTTACTAGACTGCTTTTATTTCCTGGCTTTCTGGCAATTGGAATTAATACCAAAGGCAAAAACACCATAGATATTTTTTGAAAGATATCATTCAAACCATATCTCAAATTAGATGAATAGGTTAAACTAAAGGCATAGAATAACCAAAGCAAAACAACACCTAATGCTAATCTATTTTTAAAAATATCTTTAAAACCTCCATCCTTAACTAGCATGTAAATAGAAAATGCAATTGATGCACCAAGAACATATAGAGTATACCTGTAGTTTAAAGGAACTGTTAAGGCCAGAAATGCTATTAGGTAAGGATACAAACTATTAATTATTCCATTAACTTTCTCTTTCATCTTAACACCTCATCAAACAATTTCAAATAGTTTCTAGCACCACTCTCAACCGTGTATTTTTTTTCAAAGGCAAGCCTTGCGTTTTTACCCATTCTAACTCTTAACTCTGGATCTGCCTTAAGCAACTTTATACTTGAGAGAAGAGAATCAACATCACCAGGTTCAACGACTAAGCCACATTCCGATTCCAAAACGATTTGAGCAATTTCTGAGTCTTTTGGGGCAATTGCCAATACTGGAATTCCCGCAGCCATTATCCCAAAAATCTTGCTTGGCACTCCCATCCCCAAGGCTTCATTTCTTAAAGTTACCAAGCCACAGTGACATGCAGTTACTGAATATGAATACTCCTCATTGCTCAAAAATGGAAGAAATAATGTGTTTGCAGCTGATGAACCAATTTCCGATACTAATTCTTTTTTACGAATTCCATCGCCTATAAAAACATATTTTACCCCATCGGGTCCCTTTGCAACTGCTCTTCCAACAGTCTCCAAGTCGTTCCAAAAACCCATATTACCAGAGAATTGAACCACGAAATCATCTTTTAATCCATATTTTAGAACAAATGGATTATTCTCGAACTCTATTGGGGAGATCTGTTTTTCATCTTGCCATAACGGGATAACTATAAGTCGTTCAGGCGGTAAACCAGGCACTTCATCTTTTACCCAACTAGCCATGTCCCTACCTATGGAAACAATCCGCTCTGTACTATTTAATGCTTTCCTGTGTAGAACCTTCCATATTCTGATAAATGGATTTCTCAAAGAAGCTTTACCTAACCGCACTAACCCATCAGGAAAAATATCCATTAAGATATATACTACTTTTCGCTTTTTTACTCTAGCTAAAGCAATTACAAGAATCGCAAGAAAAGGCGGAGTAGTGTGAACTATAATCAAATCCTTAGACCTACTAAAAATTAGCTTAAAGATTACACTTAATGAAAATGACAAGACATTTATAATTCGTCCATACAGATTATTTTTACTAAAATTAGTAGAGGTTAAGTAATTAACTTCTATCCCTTTGTAATTAAGATGTCTTGGCTGTCGTTTTCTGGTTGTATAAGATGGTTGAGCACACCAAACATCGAGTTTATAAACATTTGTTTCGGCAATTCGCACAAAGAGCTTTGTAAACAAATTCGATACAGCAACCTGATCGGGATAAAATACTTGTGAAATAAGAAGTATGTTCATTGGGTTTTGACTCATGCAAAAAGTTGTAATATATTATTAGTAAAAACCATGTTTGAATATCTTGATTTATAAACACTTAGTAATCGTTCCCCAAGCGCAACCTTGTTCTCATAAGTTGAAAACATCAATATTTTCTCTGCAAGCATTATGGGATTATGTGGTTTACACAGAAATGGATAACCTTCTCCTAGCATATCTGGAATATCACCAACTTCGGTTGCAATAATAGGAATACCCAACGACATAGCCTCTAGTATTACAAGCGGTTGCCCTTCATTCCACGATGGGAGTATTAAGCAATCGGCTTGCATTAGAATCTCAATGATCTTTTCCCTTTCCGGACTAATAACAAAATCAACATTGGCGGATTTAGATACGCTATTGTAAAACTCTCTATCGTAAACATTACCCGCAATTGTTAAACGAAAGCCACTAAGACGTTTATCGTTGAAGGCTTCTACTAGGTCGCCTAACCCTTTTGTTTTGATAATATTTGAGATACAGACAAAATTTCCCTTAAAATTTGTTGCCTTACTTCTTTGAACCCCCTCTAATAAAGATGTATTGGGAATAACAACTGTTTTTATCTTGGGGTTAATATCTAGTAAATCATTTTCAAATTTCTTACTAAGCAAAACAATCCTACAAAAAAATTTAAGGTTAAACCTTAAAATGTATCTGTTAATAAATGTACTAGTAGCCCATTCACGAATATCACCCCTGTGAATATGCCCAATAATCTTTGAACGATACGAAAAGGTTTTTACAATCAAACAGGATAACAAAAGCCTTAACTCACCAGCAAAGGATAATGGCACATTCAGGTAAACATACCTTGTTTTTGAGCTCAACAAGTACTTTAGCAGCCTTAAATGAGAGCCAAAAAGATATTTGGCAATACGGACAAAACCTTTATAACTCCATGCCGACTCATCAATTACTTGAACAAGCTTACCATTCTCTGCCAAAATATCGTGTACCATAGCATTCACCATGCTAATGCCAGTATGAGTAGCAGGGGGAAAATCGCCAACAATTAACACATCTATCTTTTTCAAAACGATTTCGATTTTAAAAAGTAGATCACATGGTTCAGTGGCCAATCGCATTCAAAATGACGTCGGTTTATCACACGGCCATCAAACGAAAAGTAGTGGCGATAATTATCCTGACTATAAACAAAAGGGAAAGTTTTGCAGGCTATATCAACACCAATGGCACTTATGTATTTTAGCTGGCCAAAAGGAAATGCAAAATGTTTCACTTCAGCCCCCAACTGCTCTTCAATACGGAATTTGCTCCCTTCAATTTGCTTCCTTAGAAAGTTTGTATTTTCTGAATCAAGTGAAAGATGGTCAAGCGTATGTGCACCTATTACATGCCCTTGGTTGGCTAACGTTTTTATCATTTCCCAGGTCATGGGATTTTTATCAGTTAAAACTATATTTTTCTTAAAATGCTTGCGGTATTCTAGGTCTCCATCAATAAAATTAGGATTGATAAAGAATGCTGCCTTAAGATCCCAAGAATCCAAAACAGGTTTAATTTTAGTAAAACATTCCTCAAAACCATCGTCCCAAGTAAAAGCAACCAAGCATTTGTTACGCGGAATATTTTTATTTACGATAAGATTTGCAGCATCTTCAAAATTTATAAACTCAACCCCTTTTTTTTGTAATCCTTCAAGCAGATGTTGAAATATTTCAGGATTTGCATTAGGATTTAAACTCAAAAAGTGTCCATTAAGAATATGAACTCCTTTTTTAGGTACAGTATTAATAGATAGAATATCCAACAAGCGATTTCTCAGAAATTTTCTGGTTTTAAAAATGATACTATTCATATTGTATCAATCTATTCAAAACATCAATAATTTTTCTTGACTGCATCTCAGGTAAATACCCCATTTCATTAATCACTTTTATACACTCATTAGCAATTCTCTTTTTATCGGAAATTATTTTTTCAGCCCATTCATCAATTCTTTTAGCCAGGCTATCATAATTGTCATGTTGAAAAAAATCGCCATTAATTCCAGGTTTTAAAAGCTCAATTTCAGGGGAATGCAAATCCATTCGGTCAGTTGTGATAACAGGCAACCCATACGAAAAGGCATGTAAAATAGACAACCCAATACCGCTTGGAAAAACAAAAATATCTGCATTTTGGAAAAACTCTACAACCTCAGCACCATATTTTGGACCTACAAATTCGATATCTTCGGAAATTCCTAGGCTTTTTGAAAGTTTCTTTAGATTAAAAGTATCTCCGTCACCAATAACTAAACATTTGATTTTGTGTTTCCCTATTTTTTTAAGCTCTTTAATAGCATGCAAAAGAATCTCAATTCGCCTTTTCTGGTTGATTCTACCTGAGAACAATAAAGTTATTTGATGTTTACCATTATTATCATCTTTTCTCGGATAATTAAAACCATAATCTTCAGTGCAAATTGCATTTCCAATAGATAAAACTTTAGAACTCTTCACGCCTAGTTTTAAAAGATTATCAACACCCTTGCCGCTATAAGCAAAAACAAAATCGGACTTTCGATAAAACCAAGCCCTAATGCTTTTCCCAAGTTTACCTTGGCGTCCAAACCCTCCATGCGACCACCAAACAAACTTAATATGTTTAAGCTTAGCATATAAAAAAATTGCTAAAGTATGCAGATGATGAAAATCGACTCCCGAACACACTATTATACTAGGATTAAAAACCCTAATACGATTCAATGCGTTTTTTAGATAATAAAATCGATGTCCAAGCAGTTTAAACGATAAGTATTGACAAATGAAGGAACCATCAATTTCTGCAGGTTTTACTCCTTCGTATTCGTTTCCCGCCAGAATAGAAGATGAAAAATTATTGTTTTCAAGTATTAACTTAAAAGTATCTCGACGATAATGAGCAATGATAGGCTCAACAAAAAGCACTCTATTATTTTTACTCATTAGTTCTCTTAATAAGTATTACCAGAAGAACTAGCATTGATATGTTAGCTACCACTTCAATTAAGCTATACATCAAAATAAATTTCTCAAATGGTAAGCTAGAAAGAAGTGGTAAGACAAGAATTAACCCAAAATAAAAAATTTGCCAAATACTCTGCCAAACAATTCGATTTAAAGCAACAAAAAGTGATGTAAAAGAAGAGGTAATAAAATTCAAGGCAAAAGGAAAAACCAGAAATTTAGCTAAGGCGCCAGATACTATCCATTTCTCACCAAAAACAAATGAGAACAATGTCTCGGACCATAATAAAATAACACCAATCTCAAAAATTGAGATAAGAACTACAATTCCAACTAAAGGTTTAATCTCTTTAAAATAGCTTTTGTTTTCCCTATAGCATTCCGATGTTTTATTAAGTACCACACTTGAAAACGAAGATGCAATGAGCGCTAATGGTACAGATAAAATAAGTTTAGTAAGATCGAAATAACCTGCAAACTCTGCTGAATAATATCTGTTTATAAAAACAACAGGAAGCATAAAGCAAACAGTACTCATCAAAGCAGGTAAAAGGCTAAATTTTGGGAAATCAATATATCTTTTAAGTAAACTTCTAAAATCAGTAGAACTAATTTTAGCTAAACTGTAACCACTTTTAAAAGATTGGTAACCCGATACTATTCCGTTTGCAACTTGTCCTATAATATCACCAAAAATAAGACCACCCGGTTGTTTAACAACCGCAAGTACAGATTGACTAATCCCTTCAACTGAGCGCCGGCTTAACTTATTTATGCTTATCGCTTTAAACCTCTTTTTTCTAATTAACCAAAAGTTGAAAATTTGAAAGATGCTAAGAAGAAAAGTACCTGCTGGTATTAGGTAAAGAATATACCTCCGATTGTAAGGCAAACTTAATAGATTTAATAATTGAGAGCTAAAAATCAGAACAAGACTCAGAACAAGTAGGTTAAAACCAATGCTTATAAGAATTGAAATGTTTACTAGCGAAACAGCATCATCATCATCTTTAGGCAAAACAATTGTTTGTTCATACCTAAAACTTGAAATTACAAGAAGAATTCCAATTATACTAACATATACCGAGTAGAAACCAAACTCATCGGGTTCAAAGTATCGCCTTAAGAATGGTTGTAATAAAATAGGAATAGATTGCGCAATAAGAGTTCCGCTAACAAGAACTGAAGCATTCTTAATTATCTCGGTGCGTTGAATGTATTTAAAAACTTTTTTAACCAACTACTCAGAATTAAAAGGGAAAAGTTTATCTATTCTTCTAACCAAGCTATAAAGGAAAACTAGAGTAATAAAGTACACTGGAATCTTCATAAAATCCCACTCCCTGTAAACCAAAATAAGTAGAAAGATAATCACATTAACAACAATCAAAGCGATATCGAGCTTTTCATGACTACTACCAGCCAAAACAAATCTTTGATATGCGTGTTTCCTATGGGGCCTGCTTAACTGCTCACGATTTCGCCAACGGCGGAAAAGAGTTAGTGATGCATCGAACCAAAATGGTGCAGTAATCATCATCCAGTTAAAAATTGAAAAATCGAGGGTGTTGTGGTAATGGATACCTAGAACAACTAAGATAAATCCAATTTGGGTGCTCCCCACATCTCCCATGAATATTTTGGCTTTAGGCCAATTCCAATATAAAAACCCGAGAACAGACGAAGCCAAAAGTAAAAGTTCTAAACTACCAGTAAAGATATAGAGCACCAATCCTACCAAGATTGCTTCTATCGAAGCAAAGCCATCAGCCCCATCCATAAAGTTAAATAGGTTAATAAACCAAACCATTCCAACAATAGCAATAGGGTATACAATAAATGGAACGGTTAATATATCTATCCCAAATGTTATGGGCTTTCTTAAGCCCCCCAAAAAATAAAAGGCTAAAATGACAACAATAAATTGTATAATCAGCCTTGTAATGGGCTTAACCTCAACAATATCATCAACTAAACCAACAACTGCTAATATGGCTCCACTCATTAAAGCTGGATACAGATTATCATCAATAACGCCTTTAATGTAAAAAAATGTAATTCCAATATACCATACAATAATAATTGCAAGCCCTCCTGCTCTTGGTGTAGACGTAGAGTGTAAGCCTCGCTCACTTGGTTCATTTACTATTCTGTATCTGCTCGCCAACTTTTTAACAAGATAAGTTAGCAATATGGTGGAAAAGCACGCTAATAATACCAGCAACGAAATATTTAAACTACTTATAATCATTAAGGAACCAACTAACAGTTTCATTAATACCTTGCTTTGCGCTATAGGGGGGAGTAAATCCCAAACTTCGCCGAGTTAACTCATTGTTTACCACAGCACTTTCGTAAAGACGTTTGTAGATAAATGGAAAAATAAACTTGACCATTTTTAATATTAAAACTCCAGGATTAAATAGGATTACTTTTTTTTGCAAAGCATCTGCAATAGAAGTAACAAGTTCTCCTATTGAAACTGGTTCAGAATCCTGAGACAAAAAAACACCGTTCCTTCTTGCATCTATAATCCTATCAATTAACGCCGACAGATTCCCAACATAAGTTACACTCCGATAAGACTTTACATTCTTAAATGGCAAAATGGGAAATAATTTCACCAACTTTATCAACCCCAACATATTAGCCTTGACACCTTTACCATAAACTAGCGGAGTTCGAATAATTGAAACTATAAAACTATCATCAGTAAGTTTTAAAAGCTCTTGCTCAGCGAGAAATTTTGATTTACCATAAGCATCAGTAGGATTACAAGTTGTTTCCTCAGTCCACGGCTTGTCTAGAGAGCTAATATCGCCATAAACTTTAGTTGTGCTTAAAAAAATGAACTGCTTAACACCATCTTGTTTTGCTTTCTTAGCAACTCTTACGGGTAATTCTGTATTCACTTTTATGTATTCATCAATTCCAATTTTTTTGGTCTGATGCACAATGGCAGCTAAGTGTATTATTACATCATAATTAGAATAATCAAACTCATTTGGAACCAGATTAATGGAATCAACCTCGGTAATATTTTCAAACTTGCTAAATTGGATAAAATTTCTTCCAATAAAACTATTTTTCCCAATAATGAGTATACGCATTCTATTTATTGTTCAACTTAAGGTAATCGTTATAGACGTTTTTAATACCCGTTGCTAATTCTATTTTGTACTTCCAACCAAGCGAATTCAACTTTGAAACATCGAGTAATTTTCGATAGGTACCATCAGGTTTTGACGTATCCCAAAGGATTTGACCTCTATATCCAACAATCTCTTTAACCAGTTGTGCCAAATCAAAAATCGAAATATCAACACCAGCACCAATATTTATATGTGTGTTTTTCACCTCATTTTTATCCTTAGCCAAATCTTGGAAGTCGATATTTTCCATTATAAAAACACAGGCATCAGCCATATCGTTTGAGTGTAAAAATTCCCTCATCGGCTTGCCCGAACCCCAAAGTGTAACTGTTACGGAATCATAACTCTTTTGGGGAACTCTAATTCCATATTTGTTTAAAATATTGACAATTTCATTTTCAGGTGAATTCCCACTTACCCCTTCGACAGGTAGCCTATTTAAATCCTTTCTTAAACCCTCCCAGTCGTTACATTCTAGACATTTGGCCAAGTGCATCTTTCGGATAATGGCTGGTAATACATGACTTTTCTCCAAATCGTAGTTATCGGAAGGGCCATAAAGGTTGGTTGGCATAACCGAGATAAAATTGGTGCCGTACTGCAGGTTGTACGACTCACACATTTTAATACCCGCTATCTTGGCTATAGCGTAAGGCTCATTGGTGAATTCCAGTTCCGAAGTTAAAAGGTAATCCTCCTTAATAGGTTGAGGTGCATTTTTAGGATATATGCACGAACTCCCAAGGAAAAGTAACTTTTTTACGCCCGACAAGTAAGCAGCATGTATAACATTGTTTTGAATCTGTAAATTCTCATAAATAAATTGAGCCCGATAGGTATTATTTGCTAATATCCCGCCTACCCTAGCAGCAGCAAGGAATACATACTCAGACTTCACAGTATTAAAAAAATCAAAAACTGCATTATAATCAAGCAGTTCAAGTTCTGAATGGGCACGAGTAATGATATTGTTGTAGCCCCTTTCCTTTAATTTACGAACAATGGCGGTGCCAACCAATCCGGTATGACCCGCCACATATATCCTTGACGATTTATTCACTTTTCAACGTTTTTCTTGATAACTGCTAACCTTTATTTAAATACTTTTTCTGCACTTTTTCCCAATCGGCATTTACCATTATTTTAACAAGGTCATCCAATCCTACTTTCGGTTCCCAATTCAGTATAGTTTTTGCTTTGGAGGCATCACCAACCAATAAATCAACTTCGGTGGGGCGAAAATAATCAGGATCTACCTCAACTATTACCTTCCCATTTGACTTATCAATACCCTTTTCATTTACGCCTTCGCCTTTCCACTCCAGTTCAATTCCTAGCTCCTTAAAGGCAAGCGTTGCAAATTCACGAACAGTATGTGTTTTACCAGTAGCAAGAACAAAATCTTCAGGGGTATTGTGTTGTAACATACGCCACATCCCCTCCACGTATTCTGGAGCATATCCCCAATCTCGGCGAGCATCAAGATTACCCAGGTATAACTTATCCTGTAAACCGGCCTTAATTCGGGCTGCAGCCATTGTTATTTTCCGTGTTACAAACGTTTCACCCCTTCGTGGCGACTCGTGATTGAACAGAATCCCGTTACAAGCAAAAATATTATAGGCTTCGCGATAATTAACAGTTATCCAGTATGCATAAAGCTTTGCAACGCCATAAGGACTCCTTGGGTAAAAGGGAGTTTTTTCATTTTGAGGAACTTCCTGTACCAAGCCATACAGCTCGCTAGTTGATGCCTGATAGAACTTTGTTTTTAAGCCCGTATCCTTTATAGCATCCAAAAATCGTAGAGTCCCTATGGCATCAACCTCGGCAGTATATTCAGGAACCTCAAACGAAACCTTTACATGGCTTTGCGCAGCAAGATTGTATATTTCGTCAGGCTCTACTTTTTCAAGCAATCGGTTAAGGTTGCTTGAGTCTGTCATATCGCCATAATGAAGGAACATTCTCACATCCTTGTTATGGCGATCTTTATATAGATGATCAATCCTGTGTGTATTAAAATTTGACGCTCTCCTAATAATTCCATGAACCTCGTAACCTTTTTCTAGTAAAAGTTCAGCAAGGTACGAGCCATCCTGACCTGTAATTCCCGTGATTAAAGCTTTTTTGGACATAATCGTGTTGTTCAAAGTTGAATGT
The DNA here is from genome assembly GCF_013265555.1 of Tenuifilum thalassicum. GTDB lineage: Bacteria > Bacteroidota > Bacteroidia > Bacteroidales > Tenuifilaceae > Tenuifilum > Tenuifilum thalassicum. The sequence continues at coordinate 1,912,327 of NZ_CP041345.1, forward strand.
TAAAAGTTCGAGGCCTGTCTGGTGTAGAAGGATAAAGGATTAAGAATAAAGGATTAAGGACTTAGTCCGGCGAAGACGGATAAAGGAAAAAGGATAAAGGGTAAAAGGAAAAGAATTAAAATAATTACAAAAAATACATTTATTGCCTTTTAGGGATTATGTATCCCTTAGTTCGTTTGATTTTTTAGAGTAATGAATTAAATAAGGTAATGCACCCATTAATCCGAAGAATGCTGGTTCGAATGGAGAATTTGAGCTAAAAAATGCATAGAAAAAGGTAACCAAATATATAATTCCAAAAATCCAATATTCTTTCCGATAAATATAGTAAAGGTATAACGATTTAACAAAGAACCAAATATAAACCAATAGACCTAACACACCCGAATATAAGAGAACAGACAAAAAAGGATTATGTGGGTAATCAAAATCTCTTTTAGGATCTTCGGGATGGAACTTTCGGGCAAACCTATAGGTATAATCAAATCCTCCGCCTATCAACTTTTGGATTAAGGTATACTTTTTAGTGTAAAGGTAAATGGCATAGCGCCATCTATCAATTCGAGGTCCGGCAAAACGGTCGTTAGCCATTAAAGGTTTAAAGTCATCGCTTATGGTATCGGCTGCACTTAGGCTTCCATGAAAGGGAAATAGACTTGCTAGATTATTCATATTTTTTTCTTCCACCAATGAAGTTTTCCTATGGTGCTTTACAACGAGCTGAGGATAGGCAAAGGTCACATAACCTTTTAGATTTTTAAAATCGGTTACACCCTTTTGGCCAAAAAGGTACGAACCATAAACACGACCTTTACCCTTAACCAAGCCACTCACCTTTAATTGAACCCACTCTCCTTTTGTTTTTAGATTATAATTTTGTTTTGAACTCCCTGTAATTTTCCCAGTTAATTCAAGCCTAACCAAATTTCCATTAAAATCGGGGGAAACATAACAGTAGACGGAACCAAAAACGGAATCACCAGGCTCTGCCATCTCCCCCCAATACAATGTTCTTGAATAATAGTTTAACCCAGACCGTTTCCCTTCGGTTGTTTTATTGTATTTAGCCCCAACTACTCCTTTTGGTACAATATCTGCATTACTCCCTTTTAAGGGATACTCTTTTAAAAAGGTTGAAGCTGTGTAAGTCTCTGGATTTTTAGGGTTATGCTTTAAAACCTTAAACTCAGGATGAGCATAAATTACATATCCCTTTAGATTTTTAAAATCTTTTGCTTTAGGAAGTTCAAAGTAAGTAGTTGAATAGTAAACTTCACCTGTTTCACCCCAATTGTTAATAGTTAGCTTCTGCCAGGTTCCTTTACGGCTAAGGTCATAGTATGTAGCGTTATTACCACCAAGTTTTTTTGAACTTCCCCCTAAGCGAACCTTTTCACCATTAAAATCATTAGAAACATAGGCAAAAACAGAAGTTTTTACCCTTTGGTTCGCTACTCTGAACCTGACTTTCCCAATTGGATTAACATTATATGCTAAATTTTTACTAACTCTGGCCTGTGTTCCCCTATCAACTTTTAATCCAACGCTCTGGTTGGGAACAATTTCAACATTATCGCCAGTTAATGGATAAACACGTTTAAAGTTTGATCCAGCCCAGGTTATAGGATTGTTAGGATCAAATTTCAGTATCTTTTCTTCGGGATATGCAAAGAGAACGTAGCCTTTAATTGAATCGGTTGGAGAATTCGCCTTTTTTCGGAAGCCAAAGCCCACGTTAGCATCTCCGTCAAAAATGTTAAATGAAATGTTTAGTTTTTGCCATGTTCCTTTTCTTTCTAAATCGTAAGTATGTTTGGTATGACCAAATATATTTCCTTCAGCGTAAAATGCAACCTCATCACCATTAAAATTAGGTGATACATACGCAAATATTGACGAATTATACCTTATATCTTTTTTAAATGTATATCTATAAAGATTTTCTCTATAGAGCCATAAACCTATGTTATCTCTATATTTAATATGTTTCTTGTAGGGCATAAAGGCAATAACACTATCCAAAGGGCCATTTCTTGTACCATCAGGCAGACGACTAACCGAAACAAATTGTTTTGTAGCCCACGTTATTGGTTCTGCAGGATCAGTAGAAATTTCTTTTAGTTCTGGATAAGCATATATTACAAACCCATTAAGATTATTAAAAGTACTATCCTTCTCTTTACAAACAAACAGGGAAACTCTTACGTCATTGCTATCAGCATAAAAACTTGTTTGAAGTTTTTGCCACTTCCCTTTCTGATCTATATCATAAAACCAATGACTTATCCCTTTTTTCCCATTTGATGAGATTCTTGCCCAATTACCATTAAAATCGCGCGACATATAACAGTAAACCGATGCTAAATAACGTCTCCCCGGCTCGAATCTACCTTCAAAAAGTTTTGAAATATAGTAAGCATTACCTTTGCTCTTCAGTGGTTGGACCCACCTCCCAACTTTTGCTCCTTGTGCATCTGAAGGAACTTCTTTTAAACCTAATTCATTGAGATTATCCACCAAATGGTAATTACCACTTGCCCATCCTGTATAAGGAAATCTTGGATCAAAATTAGCACCCCAATTTTCTTTTTTTACGTCAATATATGAAATGTCACCTCTAAATATTGACTTCCCTGATATGGTAAGCCAATTTATATATGATGATGTTACTCTCTTATTAAAATCAGAGGTAGCCAACCACTGGCTTCGTTTTAATGGGCTTACTCCAAATACCAAATACCAAAGAAAGAAAACAGTTAATAAAATGCTAGGTATAAATAGAATGGAGTTACTTCTAAAAACTTTTAAACGATTTTTATTAATAAACCAAGAACTTAACCAAAACAATAAAAATGAAACTATAAACACAGCTGCAATTATTAAACCTCGACGCGAAGTAGCCAACATTATGTTTACAAGAAGTACAATAAGGGCAAGTTGCAACAAAACGCTTTGCCACTTCTTTTTAACAGTGAATAAAAATGACGAGGCGAATAAAATACCAACAAAACAAACAAGTGTAAAAAAGTTATCGTCTATTGCAAGAGAAGTCCCTAAAGGATAACCTAACCCCTTTACCTCAAGCACCCCCCATATTTGTCCCTTTAGCTGAAAATATAACTTTAGCACTCCAGCAAATGCAAAAAGCGTACTTAAAACAACACTATGAACTCTAAACTGATTTAATGATTTTTTTAATAGTTCTTGTTTAAAATCTAATAATAAAAACGAAAAAATAAATATACAAAGAACCAATAGATTAATAGTATCCTTAAGTAAAATATCTGATAGATAACAACTTGCGACTACTGCAAAAAGCCAAGCAATTATACTAATAATCAAAGGCAGAAAAAAGCGGTATCTTTTGAAGCAAATTTCTCTCCAGCGTTTTTTATTAATGAAGTCGAATAAAGATAGAAGCGCAAATATTGCAATGAAAGGGAAAAGCAAGAACTTAACGTATTGAGGTAATGCTAACCTTATAAAAAATAGTACAAGAGAGGTTGAAAATAAAAAAAGAATAATTCGTTTAAGCATCTATGCAAATGTTAGTAAATGATAAATAACGGAACAAAAAAGAAAAAGCAATTAATTCCATTTCAGGATTTTTCTAATTTGATTAGCAATTCTTCTTTTATCGTCATTGGTTAAATTTGAACCAGAAGGTAGACATAAACCATTCTCAAATGCATGTTCAGAGAAGCCATTTGTATACGCTGGAGCACCTGAAAATACAGGTTGTAAATGCATCGGTTTCCATAGAGGGCGAGATTCAATATTATCCGCTTCTAAACCTAATCTCAAATCTTCACGGGTAATTCCTGTAATCTCAGGTTCAATTATTATTGATGTTAGCCAATAATTTGAGAATCTATTAGTCGTTTCTGTGTGAAAGGTAATTCCTCTTTTACCATCCAACATTTCACGGTAAAATTTGTTGTTTGCCCTACGTTGTTCAATACGAAGGTTCAAAACTTCTAGTTGCCCCCGTCCAATTCCAGCGACCACATTGCTCATTCTATAATTGTAACCAATATGGGAATGCTGGTAATGAGGTGCATTATCTCGCGCTTGCGTTGCAAGAAATCGTGCCTTCTGAATAAAATCATTGTTATTTGATATTAATGCGCCACCACCTGAAGTAGTAATAATTTTGTTACCATTAAATGATAATATTCCCATGCATCCAAAAGTGCCACAGAATTTATCTTTATACTTGCTTCCAAGGGCTTCAGCAGCATCTTCTATAATTGGAATCTCATACCTCTCCGCAATTGACATTATTTCATCCATTTTGGCAGGCATACCATAAAGGTGAACAACAATAATTGCTTTAGGCTTCTTCCCCTTTCTTAACCGTTCCTTAATAGCCTTTTCTAAAAGTTCAGGGTCCATATTCCAGGTTTCGGATTCACTATCCACAAATACAGGAGTAGCACCTTGATAAATAATTGGATTAGCAGTTGCAGAAAAAGTAAAAGATTGACAAATTACCTCATCGCCTTGATTTACACTAAGAAGAATTAAAGCAAGATGAATGGCTGCAGTACCAGATACTAGTGCAGCGCAATTCTTTATACCAAGATATTGAGCAAGTTCATTTTCAAAAGCATTTACATTGGGTCCAAGTGGTGCAACCCAATTAGTCTCAAAAGCTTCATTAACATACTTCAACTCATTCCCACTCATATGGGGAGATGAAAGCCAAATTTTAGAATTCATACTAAACAATAATTAATTCTTACCATTAAAAGGTTCAGTTGTAGCAAAGCCTTCTTTAGAAACACCCTCTCTCATTACAACTTTCTTTATTGTTAACAAAAGGATTTTTAAATCTAAACAAAAAGACATATTATCAACATACCAGACATCCAATTCGAATTTTCTAGTCCACGAAATATTATTCCGTCCATTTACTTGAGCCCAGCCAGTTATTCCAGGACGCACCTGATGCCTCCTAAGTTGTTCGGCAGAATAAAGTGATAAATATTCTGGTAATAACGGTCTTGGACCAATAAAACTCATATCACCCTTAAGTACATTTATCAATTGAGGCAATTCATCTAATGACAAATCTCTTAGAAACTTCCCAAATTTTTTCAACCTATACTCATCAGGTAAAAGAATACCATTTTCATCCCTTTCGTCTGTCATAGTCTTAAATTTAATGACATTGAAAATAACGCCATCCTTACCAGGTCTTGGTTGTTTAAAGAAAATATCTGTTTTATTAATAATTTTAATTAAAATGGATATTACAATCATCAAAGGAGAGAACAATATCAAAAGAATCAAAGAAAATACTATATCAAAAAAACGTTTTAAACAAAACTTGTACATACATTAATATGATTAAGTTTTCTAAACTAGAACCTACATAGGAATTAGCAATTTGTCCTATTTCTTTAATCCAAATACCCTCTCTAACTACTTTTGCAGGGTTTCCAACAACAACGCATTTGCTTTCTATATCTTTGGTAACAACAGCATTACTACCAACAACTAAATGGTTTCCTATCTTAACACCCTGCACGAGAATAGATTAATAACAGTTACACAATGGTGACCTTTATCAGTATTCGTCTTAAGATCTCTAATGTGGTTATGAGCAAGAACAAAAAAAAAAAATTAGCCAACACCTAAGTATAATAACTATATTGTATCCCTTTGGGATTATACCCCTTACGAAACCTTTCCTTAATTGCTTCTTCTAAAAATTTATGGTCCATATTTTAGGTCTTGCCATCCAAAAAAGTTGTAATAGCATCCTGATAAACAATAGGATTATCAATAGCAGAAAAAGTAAAAGACTGACAAATTACATCATCCCCGTGGTTTACACCCAAATTGATTAAAGATAAACAAATGGCAGCGGTACCGGAAACTAATGCAGAACAATACATTACACCAAGATACTAAGCAAGTTCTTTTTCAAATGCATTTACATTTGGACCGAGTGGCGCAACCCAATTGGTTTCAAAGGCTTCATAAACAAATTTAATTTCATTTCCACCCATATTGGGTGGTAAAAGCCAAATTATAGTGTTCATACTAATGAATTGAATTAAGCCTTATTATCCTCGCTGGATTACCAACAACCACAGCGTAATCAGGTATATCATTAATAACTACTGAGCCAGCTCCTATTGTACACCATTTTCCAATTTTAATATTAGGAATAACTGCTGCACCAGCTCCAATATGAGAACCTTCTCCTACAATAACATTACCACAGAGCGTTGCATTAGGAGAAACGTGAACAAAATCCTCTAAAACACAATCATGATCTACGGTTGAAGCAGTATTTAATATAACATGCGCCCCAACCTTTACACTCGATTGTACGATTGCACCCTGCATTACAACAGTACCTTTATCTATTATAACATTTGAACCTATAATTGCAGAAATGTGAATGCCAATACCAAATTCATGTTGTACTAAATTTGAAAGATTTTTTCTAATTAAATTGTTCCCTATTGAAATGATTACTTCTTCATTAATATATAATTCTGGTTGGTATCGAAAAACGGATAAAGACTCAAATTGAGTTAAATTTGCATTGTCATCAAAAAACGCCTTTACTTTTATCCTTTGAGACATCAAGATATCCCTTACAACTTTACCATGTCCACTTGCACCATATAGAATCATAATTAAACTCCATTAAACTTTTCCATTGTTACTGAATTATTTGAAGAAATACCATCACCCTTAATTACTTTAATAATTGTTAAAAATATTATCTTCAAATCTAATTTAAAAGAATTGTTGTCAACATACCATACATCTAGTTCGAATTTTTCTTTCCAACTAATTGCATTTCTTCCATTTACCTGTGCCCATTCAGTAATACCTGGTTTTACCTCATGCCTTCGCCTCTGAATATTATTATAAAGTGATAAATATTCTACAAGTAAAGGGCGTAGACCAACTAACGACATATCGCCTTTTATTACGTTTAAAAGTTGAGGAATTTCGTCTAATTATGTTTTCCTTAAAAATTTACCAATCTTTGTTAAGCGCTAATAATCAGGTAATAAATCTCCATATATATCTTTATTATCATTCATTGTCCTAGATTTTACCAATTTGAATATTTTATCTTTCAAACCTATACGCTCATGAATAAAAAAGGAGAACCTTTATATGTTAAAACTAATATTAGAGTGATGATAAATAAAATAGGAGAAAAAACACTAACAATGTTAATGCAATAACAAAGTCAATAATGTTTTTATCTATTTTTTCGTACATCTTTTAGTTTAATTAAATAATACTCTGCTAATGTAACCCTGTCAAAGTATTTCTTTGCATAATTGTATCCATTTATACCCATTAAATTAAGTTCATTTTTTGACAAGGCCAGCAGATGTCTTATTTTTTTTTCAATATCATCTAAATTTTCTGGTTCGGCATAAACTCCACAATTAGCAGTTTCAACTAATTCTCTAGATACACCATCAATAAGAAGTAGCACTGCTTTTTTGCAGGCCATGTAGTCAAATGTTTTATTTGAATATATTGTTTTAAAAGTATCGTTTTTCTTTAAAACTGATGTTCCAACATCTGAACTTAAAATATATTTAAAAACTTCGCTTTTAGGAACTGGATCTATAAATCTCACATTTTCTAATTTTCTTGTTTTTACTTCATCTATTAAATACTCCTTAAGCATTCCATCACCAATTAATTGAAACAACACATTAGTATCTCGTAATCTTTCAGCAACTTCTATTAATTGAATTAAGTGATTAGCTACACCGTGAGCTCCCACATATGTAATAACAAATTTGTCTTCAATATTATTAATTCTTCTAAATTCTTTTACATCGAGAGTATCTATTAAACTTTCAGCTAAAGAAAAATCAGCAGCATTTGGTATCATTGTTATCTTATGCTCACTTACACCTTTTTCCTTGATTAATTTTTCCTTAAATGCTGGAGTTAAAGCATTTATAAATATTGCTCTTTTATATATAAACCTCTCAAACCAAAATGAAAACTTAATTAGAAACTGGTTTTTCAAAACACCTGTATCAATAGCCGATTCTGGCCATAAATCTCTAACTTCAAAGACAAAAGGAATTTTTCTGAATTTAGATAATATGTAAGCAATGATGCCAACGAATAATGGTGGAGATGTAGCAACAATTATATCATATTTACGGTCACACTTAAATAGTCCCGCATAGGTTCCACTAAAAACAAAGGAAAAATAGGCCCAAAGCCTACCCAAAAAATTCTTATTATATGCCTCTGACACATGTGTTCTTATAACATCAACATTGTTATAAAAGCCCTTGTCAATATAAATCCACTTTCCTTTATACTTATGCGGTTTCTTACCAGAAGCGTAATGAACCATCCCTGAAATGACCGTAATTGAGTTACCTTTACTAGCCCAATGCCTGGTTATTTCATTCCAACGAGATCCTCCTCCATCATTTTTCTCTAAAAAGTATTGGTGAATTAGTAAAATTTTCATTATCTTATTTGAATAATTGTTTCACAATTATTTCCATTTAAATTGCAAATAAACTGATCAAAATTTTCTTTAACCCCATATAGTTCTGAATACCAACCTTGTTCTTTTTCAAACTTTAAATTATTCCCAAAACTATCCTTAGCCTTAATGTCTATGAGGTGTTTAAAATTAGGATTAATATTCCAATGTAATATTATGGGATCTTTACCTTTATAGTTTGTTTGGTCAATTATCCTCCACAAAGGTTTGTCTCTGTACTTAATTACTTTTCTTTTATGTACTATGTTTCTTCCTAGTAATGGGAAACCTTTAATTTCACCCACAAATTCAAATCTATCATCATATTCTTCTACTTGAGTAATGCATGTTTTGTCCAATAAAACCAAATAAATCGTGGACCTCTTAACATTTGGTCATACTGTCCAATAGATAGGGTATTATGACCTTTGGTGCCGTTGTAAAATTTTATGTATTTTTCATCTGTATTGTATTTATATGTACCAGGATCGAATAAGATATTTTCACCTTTATACCAAATGTCTAGATGTAAAGCATCTGCTTGAGAAGGCCTATCCTTATAAGCTCCACACCTAATAGTTGTTAGTACATCCTTTTCCCTAAAACCATAAAAACCTCCTATAGTATAATTTAAAAGTGAATCTTTTTCAACTTTTTCTCCTACATTATCTAAACCATACCAAAAAGAATCTTCATATAATTGATTATATAACTTAAAACCAAGCAGTAAGCCAAAAGCTTGTAATTGAGGTCTAAAATCTCTATAATGATTGTTATTTAACGGAAAGAATAACGCCCCATCATTATTTCCATAATTTGATAGCCATCCAGTTTGATCATCTTGATGATTATAAAGGAATACTAAAGTTTTCTTAAACTTATCGAATAAATTTGAGTCAAAATGTATATTATTTAACTCATTAATTTTCAGCACCCAGGTTAATATCTGGATTACTACTCTATGGTAATTATGAGAAAATTGCAAATAAGAGCCATCTTCATATATCTGATAATCAATTTCTTTCAAGAGCCACTTTTTCCCCTTCTTAGACCATTCCTCGGTATCGGGAATAAAAGGAAAAAGATATTTCGATAAATAAAGCATTGCTGTTTCTGTTATGGCATGATTATTTCTTACAGCAATACGAGAAAAATTGATATTATGATATACATGATGCAATTGCCAATAAATAGAATTTATTATTTTTTGAAATAATTCTTCCGTTAGATATTTACTTTCTTTGTAGAAAAAAAGTGCAAATGACCAGTTCATTATCCGCAAAGAAATTTCTTGCGAACATTTGTAGTTAGGTCCTTGGTTGATTGGGTTTTTATCGATAAAGTCTTCTATCTGTCCGAATACAAATTTTGAACTATCCTTGTTAAAATGATAATCATATCTGATTACATAATAAACAAAAGTAAATCTAGCTTTTTCCCACACATATTTTATGTCTCCTGCTTCTACTGAAAAATCTTCTATTTCCGACCAATGTTTATTAATGTCATATTTATAACCTGTATCCGGATTAGTAATCCAATCATAATTAGGACCTAAATTGTATTTCATTGAACTAAAATAAGTAAATGTATTACTTACAATTTCATCTCTTTTATGTTGTAAATGCTCTTTATCTTCAATTTTATAAATTGAAGTTGTTGAGTCTGGTAAAAAAAATGGAATATTTAGTCTTTTCCATTTTTCTAAAGAAATGAATTCCTTAGTTGGCGTATTGATAGGAAATTTTCTTTTTAAAAAACCTAACTTAATTTTTATTAAATAAATTATTCGGAAGGTAATATATCTTCCTCCAATATTATTTATTAAGTCTAAAATTATAAATAATTTAGATTTTCTTTTGTCATATTCCCAATATGGTACATTACTTTTTTTAATAACCTTAGCAGGATTACCTGCAACGATTGTATTAGGAGGTATACTCTTATTAACAACAGAATTACTTCCAATTATTACATTATCTCCAATAAATATCTCACCAAAAATCACAGAACCTGCACCAATATATACATTATTTCCAATAACAGGAACTTTTTTATCACCAAAATTTCTTCCTATTGTAACATTTTGTCCAATTAAGCAATTATCTCCAATAACAGAATTGCTATGTATAACAATTCCTAATCCCCAGTATCCTAGTGTAACATTTTTTCCAATTGTTGCAGAAGCAGGCACCCAAGATGAAAATATTAATCTATTTAAAATGGAAAAAAATTTCCCTATGGATTTCATCTTTCGTTTATAAAAGAAATGACCTATCCTATAATTTATTAATTCAATTCTCATAATTTATTTTTTTCAAGATAATTTATAGCTTGGTAAAAACCCATAAACATTTTTTCGACATTTGCTTCTCTTATAATTATTTTTTTTGCATTCCTTTTCATTTTATTTAATTCATCTGGATTTTTAAATAAATAGCATATTTTATCTTTTAATTCGTATTTATCATTAACTAAATAACCATTCACACCATTTTTTAAATAAAATATTTCGGGATTATGCCATACTGTTTTGAGAGTTATTACAGGAAGTCCCCAATATAGAGCATGGTTTATTCCCAATCCATTAGTACCTGGTATGCAGAATATATCTGAGCATTTATATATTTCATTAATTTGGTATATATCATATATTTCTCCAAGATAAATTATATTTTTTGAATTATTAATAATTTTTAAAAAAGATTCATTCATACCTGGACCAACTATCACTAAACCAATGGATTCATCTGTTATTAGATTACTGAAGATATCAAGTAAAATATCTAGCCTTTTTCTTTCTTGTATTCTCCCGGTAAAAAGAACTACTTTTTCATAAGTGATTTTGTATTTCTTTTTTATCTCATCATTATTTAGCTTTATATCTGGAATAGAATTAAAATCAATTGTATTATATGCTATAAAAGTTTTAATATGGTATTTTTCTTAATATATTTTAATTCGTTAGAGAATATATTATTAATGCATCTGCTATAGAATGAATACATTTGTAAATGCTTTTCTTTATAAAGTGTTTAGGATTTTCCATACTAATTCCCTGAGTCCAAATAGCAAAGGTATATTGGCTAGTTTAAAATAAAATATCAGTAACCAAGTTGTTAAATTATAAGGGTTCCAGAATAATATTATGTATTCAGGGTTTATAAAATTTAACATCTTTTTATTTTTAAAAACTTATATTCAGACCTATGTAAAGTAAATCTCTTTTCTATCTGAATATTTTTGTTTTCAAATTTAGATTTTTCTTCACTATTTATTAATAATTGTAGGTCAATATCTTTTTCTTGAAAAGATATAAAATTGATTATATAATAATATTCTATAATGAAGAAATGATTCAGAAATTAAAAGTAATTTTTCATCCAACAATGTTATTAGTTTTTGGTAATATATGATAAAAATCCGATACAACATAATAAAAGTTTAGTCGCTTGCAAATTATAATCTTAATACTTTAATTTATCTATATTTTAGAATTAATTAGCATTTAATTTTATAAACATAGTTTCAATACTTTTGACATTACAGCCACTACAGATCTTCCCTTATTAAGTTTTATATAAATTTCTGCGACGCCATTAGCTAATTCTATTTTTTTTGAACCATTTACAGTGCCAAGATTTTTAATTAATTCTCCTTTGCCTGCAATATCAAAAGTAACAATATTCCTGGCATCATAACAGATTTTACCTTTTTTATCTACTAATTCTACCTTAACCAGTAAAATATCATCTGAAATTTTCTCTTTATGTATTTTAAATTTTATTGGTTTACCCCAATTCTTTTCAATTAAAGAAAAATTAATCGAATCTACTAATATCTCTTCAGATTCAGTATGTCCAATTGCCTTGATAAAATAATTTCCAGGTCTGCATTTTAGTTTCCACTCAAATCCTGATGCAGGAAATTTATTAATATCAAAATTTTTAAGACCTTTAGATTTGCCATTAACAAATAGCTCAACAGCTTTACAATTGGAATAAACTTTTATGGGTATACTATCTGTTAGTTTATCATACCATCTATTTTTCCAAGTATGTCCATATATGTGTAAAACAGGTTCTTCTGCCCAATGTGATTGAAATACATAATAAATTTCTTTTGGTGTTAAATCTCTTTGAACTATGCCTTTAAGATTTACATGTGGTATAGGATTATTTTCCCTTAAAGGAGTCGCAAAATCTTTAAATGACCAATATAAGGCACCTGTAAACCAATTCCATTGTTCAATAGTATGTAAATACCAATCTACAAGATCACAAGCATACGTTTCAGACCAATCGCCATCTTTAGAGTATCTCATTTCGCCTTTATCAAATAGTTGAGAGTAACTTTTTTCCTCACCACTGCCATGTAATAAAGAATCGTTTTCATTTAGGTAAGGATCTGTTGAATGTCTACCATACAATGAACCAACTCCCCACTCTGCATGAATAAAATGATTAACTTCATAGAATCTTTTTTTAATTACTTTTTCATAATCCCTATAAGTCCCATTATACCAACCTGACCATATTGAAGGAGAATAAATGTCAGGAATATACTTAGCAAAATCACACCTGCGAATAGCAGTCATACGGTATGGATCTTTTTGCTTGGCAAATCGATTTAAATATGATAAAAAAGTTTTAATACTATCTTTGTTGTTATAATTAAAATCCCCTGTTAAATCAATTTCATTGCCAAGTCCCCAAATAATAATTGAAACATGATTATAATGCTGTTCTATCATTTTGGATAAAAACTCAATAATATTATTTTTATGTATAGTACCACCCAGTCCACCCCTACTCCATGGAACTTCTTCCCATACAAGTAACCCATATTTATCACATAGATTTAGAACTTCTTCTGATTGTTGATAATGAGCTAATCTGATGAAATTAGCTCCCATTTTTTTTATCATTTTAATTTCTTTTTCATGAATTTCGTAAGGTACTGCTGCACCAACCCCTGAATGATCTTCATGTAAATGAACTCCCTTAAGTAAAAGTCTTGAACCATTTAAATAAAAAGGGCCATTCTTTAGAAATTTAAAGTATCTAAAACCAATTCTAAACAATAAAGAATCACTATTTTTATTATCGTAGGAAAGAGATAATTTTAAATCATAAAGAAATGGATTAGATGGGGACCATAATTTTAAATTATTTATTGAATCAATAGAAATATTAAATTCATCTTTATGAAAACTAAAGTTAAAAGATATTAGAACACTATCTTTATTTAATAAACTACCCTTAATAATATATTCTTGTCTATGTAAAGTATCAACATATTTTGAGTTTACTTTTCCTATTATGTTTAATCTGCCATTACTTTTGAGAGAATCATAAATAGGTGTAATTTTAATGCTATCTAAAAATCTTAAAGGTTTAGTTTTTATTACTATTTTTCTAAAAAGTCCACCATAAATAGGGAAATCATTTAGATCAGAAGGTATTCTATTTAGATCTCTAGAATTATCACATCTAAAAGCTATGGGTACTTTGTTATGATATTTCCTAGACAAAGAGGGTGAGTTTTTATCCACTGAACATACTCTGTTATATCGAATTCTGAATCTTGATAAGAAGAAACAGTTTCTCCAACAAATTTATCATATATATAAATATTTATTTTAGGCCCACCACCATAAATTTTTAAAATATACCTTAATTTATTATTATTATTAATCTCAATAAAAGTTCTATACCAAACAGGTCCTTGATAATAACCAGGCTGTTCATCCAATACATCAAAAGAATTATAACAATGCGGCAATGTTACACTTTCCCATTTGGGTAAAAGATGAAGATTTTTATCTCTCCATACTTCCCAAATTCCGCCTAAATCACCTTTATAAAACTCTGCGTATTTTAAAATTTGCTCTTGAGCATTTGTATTATAAACAAATAACGTTAATAAAAAGAAAGTATATTTATAATACGAAAAGAACTCATAATTTAGGCAAAAACTTTACTTAGCTGTTGGAATAAAAAAATGAAAAATATTGCAATAATTAAATAAATAACAAATATATCAATTCCATTGCCTCGAACAATATACAGAAAAATATAATAAGAATATAGTAAAGAGATATGACTAATTCTAGTATCCCTTTCTTTAATAATTTTCAATAGATTATTATATATTGAGTTAAATATTATAAATATTATTAGTAAAAATACTAAGCCGAAGATATGAAAATTCAAAAACTTCTGCTTGAAAAGCAATTGGATAAGAACCACCTATCTTTCTAAAATCAGGTGAAACTGTATTTGTATATATATCAACCATGCTTCTAGGCTTATATGGAAAAACAAATCTTGGGATAGGAAAAATAAAAATTTTATGATAGACTCTCCATAAATAATCTTCTTGGGTTGCTCAATAATAATATTAATAGCATTGTTTGTGTTGTACGTTGTACTTGATATTTCAAGATTATTCATAAAATACTTTAAAAACTTTTCAGAAGTAATGTATTCTGCAACATGATGTTTAACTTCTGATATAGAACTTACATTATAACCTCCATAACCTCTTAATATTGACATAATGATTATTAAATATAAAATAACCAAAGTAAATGTAATCATTGATAAGATATTCTTAATTGTATATCTAAAAGTTCCATTATGAAGTTCAAGTAAAGCAATAGGTAAAATTAAAAATATTGCTTCACGTTTGCTATGAAAGGAAAAACTAACAAAAATAAATATAATTATTAGATATATTATTAATCTGAATTTGATTTTATTTTTATACAGGTAGTATATTAACAACAAAGCAATTACACTTTTAGGTATAATAGCGAAATTATTACTTCCACCTAAAAAGATAAATTTAAATTAAAATACGAAAATAAAGCAAAAACAGTCCAGATAATTATATTTATAAAATTATCATAAATTCTAAACTTTTGTTTAATTATATTTTTTAAAATTTAATGGAATTTCTCTTGAGAATAAAATAATCAAATTAGAAAAGTTAAAATATGTTGTTATTAATGGGAAATTTTTTATTTTAAAAATCATTTACCCATTCAATCTTTAATATATATCCATTAATAAATGCCCAACTTCCTATTAGAAAATTAATATTTAAATACAGAAGGGCAAGAAAAGTTGGAGAAAGTATTACTGAAAACTATTTTTTCTAAGTATAGATATATGAAAAGAAAATTGTTTGAATAAAATAATTATAAACTAAAAGTTTTTGAATATGAATGTTGCTAAGAGCCATGGGTAGTAATGAGACAATAATGTATATCAAATAAAATATCAATTTGTTCTTTTTTATAAACATAAATTAATTTTTAATTGAATAAATTTCTACACCAGCCATCAATACAGAGATAATAAGGAAAAATGGTAGTAAATGAATTAATCCATTATAAAATAAGATTATGACTGAAATAAATATAATTGAGATAATCGTTTTAGAATTTCCAAGTTTTCTAATATTAGTGCTAATAAAATTTGTAAAAATCATAATTACTAGGTAGGATATAACAGAACTATATGCTGCTCCGACTATTCCATATCTTGGTATAAAAATTAAATTCAAAATGATTGAAGAAATTGCAGCTAAACCACTTGCAATTGGAAGAAAATGTGTCATGTTTTTGAGCGTTAATCTGTAATTCCCTTGATGGTAAAAGGGGATTATTAATATTGATAGCATTAAAATTCTAAAAGATTCCTCAGAAGATAGATAATCATTACTATAATAATTAATGATAAATTTAAACGAATACCATAATAAAAATGCAAATATTGAGATAAAAATAAACATTGAATTAGTATATAACAATAAATTTTTTTCAGAACTTTCATTTACTGTCTTTGATTTGTACAAATAAGGTTGAAAGACTAGCCCCCCAATATATAGAATTAAAAAGAGTGAGAAACTTAAGGAATAAGCGAATGTAAATATTCCTACGTATTTTGTTCCTAAATAATATTCAATCATATAACGATTAATAAACATGTTTATAGCATTACTTAACGAATGAAAAATTATAGGGAAACCAAACCAAAAGAAAATTTTTAAATTTAGGTTCTGCCTTTATTATCTCTTTTAGACTAAAATCTTTCTTAAGAGATAGAATTATTTGTACTAAATTAAAAGTAATTGCACAAAATAATCCTATGGGATATAAATATTTAGAATTAGGAATTAGAAACGCGAGAATTACTACAAAAGTAAATTTTGCAAACTGGTATGATACTCTTATTTTTAGATATCTATCTTTATCTTCATTTACTCTTAAATAATTTAATATAATTTCTCTTACTGCTAAAAGCGGAATTACCAAAATAACAATCATTATTGGAATTGAACGATATGCAAAAAAGAACTGAAAAATATAATTGGAATAATAACTACATTCCATTTTATAAAAATTGATGATATAGATTTAAAAAATGTAACTTTAAAATATTTAAATCTTTCGTAAAATCTTAAAACTACTAATTGTTGACCATTAAGAGAAATTGGTAATATAATATTCTCAAATGCAATTAAAATTGATATAAATCCAAAAGATGTTAACGATACAATCTTAGGCAGGATCATTAATAAGGACCAATTAAGTCCTTTAGCAATAACTTCTGCAATAGCATATGTTTTTAATAAATTAAGATATTTTTTTATCATCTTTCAATAATAATATTAACTATTCGTTCACTTGCTTTTCCATCGCCATAAGGGTTGTGGGCTCTAGACATTGTTTGGTAATATTTTTTATCAGAAATTAACAGATTTACTTTTGAAACTATCAAATCTTTATTTGTTCCAACCAACTCGACTGTTCCTGCCTCAACAGCTTCAGGTCTTTCAGTAGTATTGCGCATAACTAAAACAGGTTTACCTAAACTAGGGGCTTCCTCCTGTATTCCACCACTGTCAGTTAGCACTAAGTAACTTAAATGCATTAAATAAATAAAAGGTAAATAATCCAAAGGTGGGAGTAAATAAACATTTTCTATGCCACCAAGTATATCATAAACAGGTCTCTGAACGTTAGGGTTAAGATGCACCGGATATATTAAATCAAAGTTTTTATTTCTTAGAGCAATTTCTTTTATTGCATGACAAATATTAATAAAGCCATCACCAAAATTTTCACGACGATGTCCAGTTATTAATATTGATTTACGATCATCATTTTGAAGTTTATAAATGTTCTCATAACCTGCTTTTATTAATTGTTCTATAACAGCCTCCTTGATAACCTTCCCTGATTTAATTTTATTTAATGCTAAATGTAAAGCGTCGATAACTGTATTTCCTGTTACGAAAATGCATTGTGGCTTAACACCCTCATTAAGAAGATTTTGTTTAGATCGTTCAGTTGGTGCAAAATGATAGGTGGCAATTCTACCTGTTATTTGTCTGTTCATTTCCTCTGGCCAGGGAGAATAAATATCATAAGTCCTTAGACCTGCCTCAACATGTCCAACAGGAATTTTTTCATAGAAAGAAGCTAATGCAGCCATACTAGAAGTGGTTGTATCGCCATGAACTAATACTACATCTGGCTTAAATTCTCTTAAAACAGCTCTGATTTCAATTAAAACTTTGGCAGAAATGTCATAAAGGTCCTGTCCTGGTCGCATTATATTTAAATCGTAATCGGGTATTATATCAAATATTTGCAAGACTTGATCAAGCATCTCACGATGTTGTGCAGTAACACAAACTTTGGTTTCGAAACGTATTTCATCTGATTTGAAAGCCTTTACAACCGGCGCCATTTTTATTGCTTCAGGTCTTGTACCAAAAACAATCAATATTCTTTTTTTCATTCGTTCTAAAATTTTTATAAAATTAAAAGACTTTTCTAGTATTTAATACGAAAACACTCAAGTAGTATTAATCGATTTAAATAACCTGAAACTATCCAATTGAAAATCTTGAGAATTTTATTAACTATTTTCTTACACCGCAAAAATCAAGTTCTATTTTACTTAAGTCTTTTTCAATCAATTTGTATTGCTTATGTGCAACTAGGAATACAACAATATCAGCTTTTTTATATGCCTCCAAATAATCAACATTATTATACTCTTTATAATGCTCAACATTTGGCTCATTGATAAAAAAATTCACAGCTAAACTTTTATCATTAACCAGATGCTCAACAACTTCAAGAGCTGGAGATTCCCTCAAATCATCAATATCTGGCTTAAAAGCTAACCCCATCAAAGCAACATAAGGTCTTTTATTGTATTTATTTGAAAATTCGTTAATAGCCTTCTTTATCTGTTCAATAACCCATAAAGGTTTGTAATTGTTTATTTCACGAGCAATTCTTATAATTTTTGCTTCATTGGGAAAATCACTAACAATAAACCATGGATCTATTGCAATGCAATGCCCACCAACCCCCGTGCCAGGCCACAAAATGTTAACTCTTGGATGCATGTTTGCCAATTTAATAAGTTCCCAAACATTTATACCTGCCTTATGGCATATTAAGGAAAGTTCATTTGCAAATGCAATATTAACATCCCTAAAAGAATTCTCGGTCAACTTACACATCTCTGCTGTTCTAGCATTTGTAGGATGTAAGTTAGATTTTACAAATGTTCCATAAAATTCTGTTGCTTTTACAGTAGATACTTCATCAATGCCTCCTATAACCCTATCGTTATTTTCAAGCTCATATATTACATTACCTGGTAAGACTCTCTCTGGACAATAAGCAATATAAATTTTACCTTTTAGCTCTGGTCTTTCATGGTAGATTATTTCTGCCATCTTTTCTGTTGTGCCAACAGGACTAGTTGACTCAATTATAAAGAGGTTACCTTCTTTTAGATATGGAATAACGCTTTGGGTAGCATTTTCAACAAAAGAAATATCTGGTTCATGATCACCTTTAAAGGGTGTTGGAACAGCAATTACAAAAACATCTGCAGGTTCAGGTTCCTTTTGTGCTCTTAACATTCCATTCTCAACAACATGTTTAACCAAACCATCAAGATCTGGCTCAACTATATGAATTTTACCTTGATTGATGGTTTCTACAACCTTCTCATTAATATCGACTCCAATGACATTGATATTATTCTTTGCAATTAATGCTGCAGTTGGTAAGCCAATATAGCCTAATCCTAAAAAAACAACTTTTGATTTCTTGATATTCATAACTTTATTTTTGGATTATTATCAATCATTAAAAATTCTTTATACCACTCCACAAATCTCTTAACTCCAATCCTGATATCGGTATTCGGCTGATAATCTAAATCTGATACTAAATCAGACACATCCGCCCATGTGGCCGGAACATCGCCGGGCTGTAAGGGAAGGAAGTTTTGAATGGCTTTTTTGCCCAGAGCCTCCTCAATGGCCTCAATGAAATCTAAAAGCTTAACTGGTTTGCTATTACCAATGTTATAGACCTTATACGGTGCTACGGAGGTGCCCGGGTCGGGCTGCTTTCCTGTCCATTCGGGATTTCCGACAGGAGGATTATCGATTACGCGAACAATACCCTCAACTATATCATCAATGTATGTGAAGTCTCGCTGCATGTTGCCGTTGTTGTAAACATCAATGGGTTTGCCCTCAATAATTGCCTTGGTGAATAGGAAAAGAGCCATATCGGGGCGGCCCCATGGACCATATACTGTAAAGAACCGCAAACCGGTAGTAGGTATCCCGTACAGGTAGCTGTAGGTATGAGCCATTAGCTCGTTACTCTTTTTGCTTGCAGCATAAAGGCTTATGGGGTGATCAACGTTATGGTGTACCGAAAAGGGCATCTCTTCGTTTAACCCATAAACACTTGAACTGCTGGCATATGCAAGGTGCCTTACGCCGTTGTGTCGACAACCTTCAAGTATATTTAGGAAGCCACTAATATTACTGTCAATATAGGTAAATGGATTCTGCAGGCTATACCTAACTCCTGCCTGAGCAGCCAGGTTGCAAACTTTATCGAACTTTTCCTGTTCAAATAGTTTTAGAATTGCTTTTCGGTCCTCTAGCTTTAACTTAATAAAACGGTAATTGGGATACTTTATGCTTTGAACAAACTTTCCATTCTCAATTTTGTTTCTATCGATTCCCGTTTGTTCAAGTCGAGCATATTTCAGGTTAACATCATAGTAATCGTTAATACAATCGAGTCCAACTACTTCGTCACCACGCTCAAGCATACGCTTGGCAAGATGAAAGCCGATAAAGCCTGCGGTACCGGTGAGGAGGTGTTTCATAGGTTTAAGGTTCAAGGTTCAAGGTTCAAGGTTTAAGGTTCAAGGTTCAAGGTTCAAGGTTTAAGGTTCAAGGTTCAAGGTTCAAGGTTTAAGGTTCAAGGTTCAAGGTTTAAGGTTCAAGGTTCAAGAGCTTGTCCGGCTTCGCCGGGTTTAAGGTTCAAGAGTTTGTATGGGTCGAGAGGGTTTTTGATTCGCGGTTTCGTCATTCTTTACTTTTCCGCTTTATATTTGCTTCCTCTATAACCAGAACTTTTTAAGTAATTAATTAAAGATGAAATCTTTTTGCTTAATATTACTGTTTTTTCAATAATTTCCTTAGTTTCACTATCTGATATATATCCAAAATCATAAGCTCTATATAATTGTGACCTAGTTTCGCCGCACGAACCTTTGGCAACATATAAAAACTGAATAAATTCTTTATTTCCTCCTCTTTCAAAACCTTCTGCTATATTATCCATAATTGAGCCACATGAGGAAAGAATTTGATTTTTTAAATTAAAATTTTTGCTAAAATTTTCTTTCTCAGTTATCACACGGATAGTTTTGCACAATTCCCTTGCCTCCTGCCATATATCCAAATTTTCAAATTGTTCTATTTTCATTGTTAAAAATAAGAAACAAATTTTATAAGGAAAGCAACTTCAAAACTTACTTACAAACTCATCAAAAAAGATGTAAATTATAATGCTCGAAATTTGTAAGTACTAGTGCTAAGATAACTTCGAACTTTGAACCTCGAACTTTGAACCTCGAACTTTGAACTTCGAACTTTGAACTTCGAACTTCGAACTTCGAACTAATAGCTTTTCCCAATCGCTTTGACCTTAAACCCAATTTCCATTAGTTTTTTATGGTCGAGGATATTTCGGCCATCGAAGATGAATGCGGGTTTTTTCATGTTAACGTAAATGCGTTGCCAATCGTAGGTCTTGAACTCATCCCATTCGGTGATAATGGCAATGGCATGAGCGTCCCTACATGCTTCATAAGGGTCAGTAACCACTGTAAGATGTTTTCTATTTTCCTCGGGCGATCGGGTTCCTAAATAGTCCAAATCGGCAAACATGCTCTTAGCTGGTACCTTGGGGTCGTACACCCAAATATTTGCCATATCGTTAAGTAGATGATCGGCAACATAAATTGCAGCGCTTTCACGAGTGTCGTTTGTATCCTTTTTAAATGCCCAGCCTAACATTGCTATTTTCTTACCGCTAACGGTATTGAAAAGGGTATGGATTATATTCTGTGCAAAGCGGCGTTTCTGGTAATCGTTAAGGGCGATTACCTGCTCCCAGTAGCGGGCAACCTCGGGTAAACCAAAGAATTCGCAAAGGTAAACCAGGTTTAAAATATCCTTTTGGAAACAAGATCCTCCAAAACCAACAGAAGCCTTTAGGAACTTTGAGCCGATGCGAGAGTCGGTACCAATGGCGTAGGCAACCTCATCAATATCGGCATCGGTTACCTCGCAAAGTGCTGAGATACTATTGATTGAGGAGATACGTTGAGCCAGGAAGGCATTGGCGGTAAGCTTTGAGAGCTCCGAAGACCATAAGCGGGTTTGGATAATACGTTCGCGAGGTACCCAGCTAGCATATACTTGTGTCAGCTCCTCAATGGCCGCTAACCCCTCAGGGGTTTGGTCACCTCCAATTAGAACACGGTCTGGTTCCAACAAATCCTTTATTGCAGTGCCCTCTGCAAGAAATTCAGGATTTGATAGCACCTGAAAACGAGCTTTATTGCCAGTTTCGGAAAGTATTGTTTTAATTGCCTGAGCTGTACGTACCGGTAGGGTTGATTTCTCAACAACAATCTTATCGGTAGTAGCCACCTCGGCTATCTGTCGGGCACAAAGTTCGACATAGCGCAAATCGGCTGCTCTCCCCTTTCCCAGTCCATAAGTTTTAGTTGGAGTATTTACGCTGATAAAAATCATGTCAGCCTCACGAATGCCCTTTTCGATATCAGTATCAAAGAAGAGGTTACGACCACGAGCCTGTTTTACTACTTCGAGTAATCCCGGCTCATAAACAGGCAGTTCATCGGTATTCCATGCAGCAATCCGTTCTGCATTGATATCAACAACATTTACCTTTATATTTGGATTCTTTAGTGCGATTACAGCCATGGTTGGACCACCTACGTAACCTGCACCTATACAGCATATGTTTTTTACCATGATAATATGTTTAAAGTTTAAAGTTTAAAGTTTAATGTTCAAGATAAAAGATAAAGGACAGACTGATTCAGGGGAAGACGAATACAGATTCAAAATTCAAGATTCCAGAATTTGAAAGGCTTTGACAGATTCAAAATCAAAACTAGTCTTTAAAAGATGGATAAAGATGTAATTAAAGATTAAATAAGTTGGAATATGAGAAAAAAGTAACATATAAGCAAACAATCCTAATTTCTCCTTTAACTATTTACAACTAACCATTCACCATTCTACAGCTTCGCCCTGTCAGTCACACAAATTAAATGCATGACCTACCCATTTTTGTTATGCGAAAATAATACATTTCAACTAAAATTTAAGCAAAAAGAGACCACTAAATATAAACAAAGCCCCATAAAGGGGCTAAGTAAAATTGATTATCAAACTAAATTAAAGGCTCCAGTAAGTTAACCTATTAATTTTTTCTCTAAAAATACCTTTCACATCAACAAAAACGCAATCATTATTTGCATGATTTAGGAACCATTCCTCTTCTAGTTTTAGATAGCTATCGTGGCTAACTGCAACAATTATTGCATCATATTTCCCTTTTGGATCAGATGTTGTTTCAAAACCGTATTCTTCTCGCACCTCTTTGCTATCGGCATATGGGTCGATAACATCTACATTCTGAATTCCAAATGATTTCAACTCATTATAAATATCTATCACTTTTGAGTTCCTTATATCGCTAACATTTTCCTTAAATGTCACTCCCATTATAAGAACACGCGATTCCTTTGGGTTTTTATCGGCTGCGATAATTTTTTTAACGGTTTGCTTTGCCACATAACCACCCATGGAGTCATTTATGAACCGTCCTGCAGTTATGATTTGGGGATGATATCCCAGCTCCTTGGCTTTATAGACCAAGTAGTAAGGGTCAACACCAATGCAGTGCCCACCTACAAGCCCTGGGAAAAATTTAAGGAAATTCCACTTTGTTCCGGCGGCTTCAAGGACCTCGTAGGTATTAATTCCCATACGATTAAAAATAATCGAAAGCTCATTCATAAAGGCGATGTTAATATCGCGCTGAGTATTCTCAATTATCTTTGCTGCTTCAGCAACCTTAATAGAGCTGGCACGATGAATTCCCGCTTCGATTATTAGTTCATAAGTTTTAGCAATCTCTTCGGCAGACTCAGCATCACAACCTGATGTTATCTTTTTAATGGTTGTTAGGGTGTGTACCTTATCGCCAGGGTTTATGCGCTCAGGTGAAAAACCGACCTTAAAATCTTGAATATACTTAAATCCTGAAATCTCTTCTAGTAAGGGGACACATTCTTCCTCGGTGCACCCTGGGTAAACAGTTGATTCGTAAACCACATAGTCGCCCTTTTTAAGCACCTGCCCAACGGTTCTTGTAGCTGCAAGTAAAGGTTTTAAGTCGGGTAAATTATGCTCATCAATTGGTGTAGGAACGGCAACCACATAAAATTTCGCTTGGCGCAGGTCATCAACATTTGATGTGAATTCAATATCACATCCTTTAAATGCTTCAGAGTCCAATTCACGACTAGGGTCAATCCCCTTTTTCATCATTTCAACCCTTTCGGGTTTAATATCAAAACCAATAACCGAAAGTTTTCGTGCAAATTCAAGTGCAATAGGCAGGCCAACATAACCTAAGCCAACAACTGCCAACTTTTCCTTTTTTGAAACCAGTTCGTTGTACATTTCTATAATTTTAACAGTTTGCAGAATGGATGGTAATCGCCTGTTAAACCTACAGGTGAAGTATTTCTTATAGAGAAAACCGTTTCAATTGAAGAGCGAGCATCTTCAAGCCCAAAGCTATTGCCTGCAAGAATTTCCTGATAGCTAGTAGTATGAAGATCGGTAAATCCAGAGCTAAACTCTAACTCTTTATCGGCAATATGTATAGAACGATAAGTACGCTGTCCCTTTTCTTTAATTTCATTAGGAATATCGTTATAATCTACGCTTAAGAACCAGCGAACTCGAGCCCTTTCTAACTCGAGATATCCTGCTGCTTTGTCAGGACGAGAAATATGGACAACATTTGATTTTACATCTCCAAAAATCCAGGTTAGCATATCGAAAAAGTGAACACCAATATTAGTAGCTACGCCACCTGATTTATGAACATCACCTTTCCATGAAATGAAGTACCACCGACCACGACTAGTAATGTAGGTTAAATCGATATCGAAAACTTTGTCCTTGGGTGCAGTTACAATTTGCTTTTTTAGTTCAATAATGGTTGGGTGCAGTCGAAGCTGTAGAATAGTACTTATACGTTTACCTGTTTCCTTCTCAATCTCAGCAAGGGCATCGATATTCCAAGGGTTAAGCACAATTGGCTTTTCGCAAATGGCATTAGCACCCTGACGGAGTGCAAATCGTATATGGGAATCATGTAAGTAATTTGGTGTACAAATACTAACGTAGTCAACCTTAACCCCTTGTCGCTTTAGCTTATCAATATGCCTATCGAATCGCTCATACTCAACAAAGAAGTCGGCTTCGGGGAAAAAGCTATCCATAATACCTACACAGTCGTGTTTATCCAAAGCGGCAAGCAGGTTGTTTCCTGTTTCCTTAATTGCTTTTAGGTGACGGGGCGCAATAAAGCCGGCAGCACCAATTAGCGCAAAATTCTTCATGATTTACTCAATTCTAAAAACATTATCGTTTTCAAGTTTATACTTCTGACCGCTTTCGGGGCAAATGGCAATTCCTTCGCCATTGAATTCTAGTCGGTGACCATACTCACTCATCCAACCAATTTGGCGGGCAGGATTACCAACAACAAGAGCATAGGGCTTAACATCTTTTGTAACCACAGCGCCAGCACCAACAAATGAATATTCCCCTAGAGTAATGCCACAAACTATAGTAGCATTGGCCCCAATAGTTGCACTGCGCTTTACAAGAGTAGTTAAATACTCACTTTTACGATTTATAGCACTTCGTGGGTTTATTACGTTTGTGAAAACCATTGAGGGACCAAGAAAAACATCATCCTCGCATATAACTCCCGTGTAGATTGAAACATTATTCTGTACCTTAACATTCTTTCCTAACTTCACTCCAGGGGAAACAACCACATTCTGTCCAATATTACAATTTTCTCCTATTTGGCAACCTGTCATTATATGGCTAAAATGCCAAATCTTGGTTCCTTTACCTATTGTGCATCCTTCGTCGATTACAGCAGTTTCATGGGCAAAGAATTCTTTTTCCATAGCGTAAAATTTACTCAAATTTAGTAATTAAGGGCTTCCAGCAAAGAATCTGCTATAAATTTTATTTCCTCTTCGGTTAGTTCGGTATGCATGGGTAATGAGAGCACTGAATCTGAAAGCAACTCTGAAACTTGAAAAGATCTGCTATTACTCTGTTTATAAGGCTCAAATGCCTTTTGTTTGTGCAGGGGAATGGGATAATAAATCATAGAAGGGATTCCCTTTTCAGCTAGTTTCTTTTGAACCTTCGCCCTATCCGTTTCAACTAATTTTAAAGTATACTGATGAAATATATGATTGCTCCAACTTGCCCTTTTAGGGGTAATTAGTTTGGAACAACTCCTAAGAAGATTATCGTATGCATTAGCAGCATTTATTCTTGATGCATTATACTCATCCAAATACTTTAGTTTAACACGTAGAATAGCTGCCTGTATTGAATCAAGTCGTGAATTAACACCGATTCTATCGTGGTGGTAACGCACCTTCATCCCATGGTTGGCAATTGAGCGAATTTCTGCTGCCAATTCATCGTCGTTAGTAAATAGTGCACCTCCATCGCCATAGCATCCTAAGTTTTTGGATGGGAAAAACGAAGTTGTACCAATTGTCCCAATCGTTCCTGCTTTAGCTATCTTCCCTTCAGCATGATAGTAATCGGCTCCAAGAGCTTGAGCAGTATCTTCCACAACATACAAGTTATGTTTTTGGGCAATTCTCATTATCTCATCCATATTGGCACACTGTCCAAACAGATGAACAGGGATGATTGCCTTTGTATTTGGGGTAATAGCTTCTTCCAACTTGCTAATATCCATGGTAAAGGTAGATGGATCAACATCTACAATAATGGGAGTTAGGCCAAGCAATGCAACAACCTCAACCGTTGCTATAAAAGTGAAATCGGGTGTAATAACCTCGTCGCCAGGCTTTAAACCCAGAGCCATGAGGGCAATTTGCAGGGCATCGGTCCCATTTGCACAGCCAATAACGTGCCTTACATTAAGATAAGAGGCCAGCTCGTCCTGAAACAAGCCGACCTCTTTTCCTTTAATAAATGCTGAACTATCTATTACTTCTTGAATGGCAACATCAACCTCATCTTTAATTCTTTGATACTGCCGTTTTAAGTCGCACATTTGAATGTTCATTGCTGAAAGGTTTAAGGTTCTATGTTCAAAGTTCAAGGTTTATGGTTTAAAGTTTAAGGTTTGAAATTCAATGCTAGTCATACTATTACAGACAGTAATTACTATTAAATGCTAAACACATAAACCAAAACTACTTACTTTGCATAGTTAATTGCACGTGTTTCGCGGATTACAGTAATCTTAACCTGTCCTGGATAAGTCATCTCATCCTGAATCTTCTTAGCTATTTCGAATGAGAGTTTATTTGCTTCCTCGTCTGAAACCTTTTCACTACCAACTATCACACGTAATTCTCTACCAGCTTGTATTGCATATGTTTTAAGTACTCCAGGATATGATAGCGCAAGGTCTTCCATCTCTTTAAGTCGCTTAATGTAAGATTCCACAACCTCTCTTCGAGCACCAGGGCGAGCGCCTGATATTGCATCGCAAACCTGAACAATAGGAGCAATTAGCGTTGTCATCTCTACTTCGTCGTGATGCGAGCCAATTGCATTGCAAACCTCAGGTTTCTCTTTATATTTTTCAGCTAGTTTCATACCAAGAACTGCATGTGGCAATTCTGGTTCGTCATCGGGTACTTTGCCTATATCGTGAAGCAATCCTGCACGTTTAGCAATTTTAGGATTAAGCCCTAATTCTGATGCCATGATGGCACAAAGGTTGGCTACCTCGCGTGAGTGCTGTAGCAAGTTTTGACCGTAGGAAGAACGGTACTTCATCTTACCAACCAAGCGAATAAGTTCAGGATGTAGTCCATGAATACCCAAATCAATAGTTGTACGTTTACCCACTTCAATAATTTCGTCCTCAACCTGTTTTTGTACTTTCTGTACCACCTCCTCAATTCTGGCAGGATGAATTCTACCATCGGTAACAAGTTGGTGAAGAGCAAGGCGTGCAATTTCACGGCGCACAGGGTCGAACGCAGAAAGAATGATTGCTTCAGGGGTGTCGTCAACAATAATTTCAACACCTGTTGCAGCCTCAAGAGCTCGGATATTTCGTCCTTCGCGCCCAATTATTCGTCCTTTAATCTCATCGGAATCAATGTTGAAGACAGTAACAGAATTTTCGATTGCTGTTTCAGTGGCAACACGCTGAATGCTTTGCACAACAATTCGTTTTGCCTCCTTAGTTGCAGTCATTTTTGCCTCATCAACAATTTCGTTAATGTACGACATGGCCTGGGTTTTGGCCTCAGCTTTGAGAGATTCAATCAACTGATTTTTAGCTTCATCGGCCGACATTCCAGAAATAGCTTCAAGCTTTTCAATTTGAACCCTATGCATTTTATCGAGTTCCTCGTTGCGTTTCTCAACAAGTTCCATTTGAGCGGTAAGGTTCTCACGAATGGCATCAACTTCCTTCTGTTTGCGCTGAAGATCTTCGAATTTTTGAGATAGTTGTAACTCTTTTTGCTTTATGCGATTTTCAGCTTGAGCTATTCTATTATTCTTTTCGGAAATCACCTTATCGTGTTCCGATTTTAGCTGAAGGAACTTTTCTTTTGCTTGAAGTATTTTCTCTTTCCGAATAACTTCGGCTTCCACTTCGGCCTCCTTAATCATTTTAGTCCGCTTTTTGTTTAAAGCCGAATTCCACATGAAGTATGAAATCACACTCCCGAGAGAAAACGCTAAAACACCGACTATAATTGTAACTATCATAATTAAACTATTTAGATTATATATATAAAAAACCCGCATTATGCCTTAAATTTATGTAGAAACCCCAGTTCTAACATGGGTGGAGCGGCCATCCGATTCAGACTACCAGCGTCTCCCGAAGGAAATCCCGAACAAGCGGTAAACAGGCCTGTCTTAGGCGGAGAAAGTCCTACTCCAATTTTAGTAGTGTTGAGTTTCGCAAAAACGTTAAGGCGATAATGCGGGCAATACTATTTACAAAGAACTCGTGCTATGCTTACTAATAAATGAACCTAACCATTGATCTAACTCATTGATCTCACTTAACAGTTCTGAAGAATTATTACTATCCTCACACTCAATAAGTTTAATCACAAACTGAAGCGCTGCCATGGCAAGATAGTCCTGAATATCTTTATCGCTGTATCGTTGCTTGTACTGTAAGACTTTATCGTTTATCAACTTAGCAGCCTTACGGATCTTCTCCTCATCATTCCTGTCGATTTTGAGGGGATAATACCTGTCGGCTACATTTACATTAATTGATAACTTATCGTCCATTTTCAGCGCTAGGTTCTATTTATTAAGTAAAGCAATACACCTATCAATTTCCCGCACAATCCGGTTCACCTTAATTTTGGCCTCATGCATATCAAGTTCTCCAGACTTGAGCGCTTTGGCCAGCTTTAACCGGGTATAACGCTCTTCAAGCTCAGCACAGGCATTGTCCTTATCTTTCAACTTGGCTTCAAGTTCCGCAACCTGTGCCTTTAAATGGTCATTCTCTTGCCTTACCTTTTCATACATTAAAACAAGAGTTTGCACCTTATGTTTAATATTCTCTATTATATTGCTTGAAGTATCGTTCATATCCCAGATAAAGTTTTACAAAGTTATACAATGCCATTTCAAAAAACAAATATTGTAAACGATTTTTAACGCCTACGTATCTGCCATATATTAAGGACATTATAAATATTTTTAACCAATCTTATCAAAAATCACATAGTAGATCGACTAGGTTTTATATTTTTGGGAGTAAACATTTTTTGTATATGCGATTCTGGTATATTATCATTTTATTCATAACTCCTAAACTTTTAAGTGCTCAAACTAACCAATTTATTCAACCATTAAAACTTCCACCAGCCTTTTCTGGGGCATTTGGAGATATTAGAAACAACCATTTTCATTCTGGTGTCGATATTAGGACTAGGGGACGTACTGGATATAAAGTTTATTCCATAGCCAATGGCTATGTTTCACGAATAAAAGTAAGTCCAGTTGGTTTTGGAAAAGCAATTTATATTAATCACCCGAATGGGACAACCGCGGTTTATGCTCATCTACAAGAATTCAAAGGGGCTATTGCCAAATATGTTGAGAATGCACAATACTCCAAAAAGACGTTTGAAATAGAGCTTTTCCCAAAACCATCGGAACTACCAGTAAACCAAGGTAATATTATAGGACTAACGGGTAATAGTGGCAGTTCGGGTGGCCCTCATCTACACTTTGAGGTAAGGGAAACATCAACACAGAAAATCATAAATCCCTTCAAGTTTTTTGAGCAATGGGTTAACATTGATGTTAATGGACCTATTTTTAAAAATTTGGTAGTTTACACTATTGACAGCATCAACTACCTAACTGATAATTTGAACCTTACCAAACACCGAATACTTGTTAATAATAAAAAATACTATTTAAAAGACACGATTGAAGCATCTGGGAAAGTTGGCTTTGCAATTGAAGTGCACGATTACATAAACCGCTCAAGTTTAAAGACAGGAGTAAAAAAGATTGCTCTTAAGATTGATAATGAAACGTTTTTCTCACTTGAACTTGAAAAATTTGCATTTTCGGAAACAAGGTATGCTAACTCTTTTGCTGGTTTATTAGGAAATAGAACTAACAAAAAACTTTACAAGCTTTGGAAAGAACCTAACTGCTATTTCTCAGGGTTAAAATTGCCTCAAGAACCTAGTTTTATTGATGTTGAAAATGGGAAAGTTTACAAAATAGATATTTACGCGTGGGACCATGCAAATAATATGTCTACTTTATCATTTTATCTATTAGGTGTGGAACAGCGATTTACTGGAAAAAACAACATCAATAATGATGGTAAGATACATCTAGTTAGATGGAACAAAGAAAAAGCAATAGAGACCTTAAATTACAAGGTAATCTTTCCTGCCAAATGTCTTTTTCACGACATGTTAATTAGAGTTGAGGAGCATAAAGAATCTAACCTACCATTTCAATCTATCAATATCCACAACACCAAGACAAAAACCTTCAAAAGATATACTTTAAAGTACAACACTAAAGGAATTCCAGACTCTTTATCATCTAAGGCCTACATTGCAAAAATCAATGGTAAAGGTTACGAGTACGTTGGGAGTAGTAGAAGTCAAAACTGGGTTACAGCATCATGTAATAGTTTTGGGAAATTTACTCTTTTGGTCGATACCATTTCGCCACAAATTGTCACACAGAACTTGATGCCTAATTCAAAGTTTGATGGCTCGACAATAAGGTATAAGCTAATAGACAACACTGGAATTAAAACATATAATGGTTTTATTGATGGGAAATGGGTCCTATTTGAGTGGGATCCAAAGAGTGGAATTTTATCTCACCAAATTAGCACCAAGCGTGTATCACCTAATAAATGGCATACCATTAAAATTATTGTCACTGATTACCTGGATAACAAATCGGAATATTTTACGAAATTTTACTGGTAATAGCTAACTTTGCCAAATAAATTGTTTAGAGTTGATTACCCTTTTTTACTTTATACTATTCCTGATTTCCATTTTAATTGTATCCATCATACCATGGTGGCTCTTGTATAGATACAGCGATTTAATGGCTAAGCTGCTACACGATGTAATTAAATACAGGGTTAAAGTTACACGAAGTAATTTGAGGCTAGCCTTTCCGGAAAAAGAGGAGAGCGAACTAGTTGCAATAGAAAAGAAGTCGTACCAGAATTTAGCCGACATATCCGTTGAAGCCCTTAAGGGCTTTACAATGCGGAACTCAATAATCAGGCAACGTCACAGAATAGTTAATCCAGAAATTTTAGATCATTTTTATAAGAACAATCAGAGTTTAATAGGTGTAACTGGACATTTATTCAACTGGGAATGGGGCGCTCTATCGGCGGGCATACAGCTAAAACACCACCCAATTGCCGTTTACAAACCACTAAGTAACAAGCTAATCGATTGGTTCATAAAATGGAGCAGGACTATTAGAGGGACAGAACTAGTACCTATGAATCAAACCTTTGAAACGTTCAATAAGAATGCAGGCAAACCATGTTTGTACATTCTTGTTGCCGACCAAAGCCCTTCTAAGGTCGCGAAAGCACATTGGGTAAACTTTTTCAACCAGGACACTGCATGCATTCACGGCCCAGAGAAATATGCTAAACTATATAACTACCCTTTGGTTTATATCGATATTAAAAGAGAAAAAAGAGGCTTCTACCATGTAGAATTAGAAGTTCTTTGCGAGAATCCGCGTGAACTTGCCGAAGGTGAGGTTACTAAAATTTACATGAATAGACTAGAACAAAGCATTAGAGAAAATCCAGAAGGTTGGCTGTGGACACATAGGAGATGGAAAAGAAAAAGAAAGCCTGCTTAAACTTTGGTTTGCTTTTTGAAAGAGTTATGATTATAGTATCTTTGAAAAAAATATAAAACTATGAGAAGAACTAATACTATTTTTCTAACCCTAATTTTATTTTCAATAAGCACACAAAGTTTCGCTCAAAAGTTCAGGAAGAAAGAGGTAGCACTAATATCGTATAAGGTAAGCATCGACCATGATTATTATGAAAAATTCACCGCTTTTTCTAGTCTATTCCGCGAACCTGTTAAGCCTGAGTTGGACAGGATTACCTCGCACCTAACTGTTGACATATGGTACTTAATTAAACAAAGACTAACCGAAGACGTAGGTATGCTTCTACTACCAATTGATGCATATGGTAAAAAGTTCTCATACAACGAGTATGGGTTTCCTGATGTTGGAATAAACAGGGCATTACGAAAAGGAAACTCAAAATATTACATCAGCATTGATGTTGATATTAGCCCAGAATTTGCGGCTAACTATATAAATAAAATCATAGCCGACTCATCACAAATTGTTCAACTTAAAGAGAACCAACTAAAACCAAAGGTTACAATTAAGATGAACATTTACAATAACAGGGGTGTAATTCCAGTTAAAATAGCGAAAGGCGAAGCTCTTTCTAAAGACATTATTGATTTAGACGAAAAATATTTCGATGGCTTAGTTAATTCTAACTTCAACACACCACACGAGACATTGTATAAACTAGTAAACGAAGCCATAAATAATTTAACAATAAGCGTCTACTCCCGTTAAATGCCACTTGTTACACCCTCTAATATCTACAAATCGATTGGTGTTATGTCAGGCACTTCGCTTGATGGTATTGATATTTGCTACTGCGTATTTGAAAAAATAAACCAAGAATGGCAATTTGAAATTGTTGCTGCTGAAACAGTAAAGTATTCAGATGAGTGGTATGTAAGGTTGAGCAACTCACCCTCTCTGTCTGCCGAAGAGATAACCTGGCTCGATTTCGAGTATGGTCATTACCTTGGACAGCAAATCAATTCCTTTATTAATAAGTATAGAGTTGATGCAGATTTTGTAGCTTCGCATGGCCATACTATTTTTCATAATCCAGATAATGGCTACTCTTTACAAATAGGGAAAGGAGCAGCCATTGCTGCTCAAACAGGATTACCGTGCATTGCCGATTTTCGTTCGGGTGATGTTTCTAGAGGTGGACAAGGCGCCCCACTTGTCCCTGTTGGCGACAAACATCTTTTTAAAGATTATGACATATGCCTTAACCTGGGCGGAATAGCCAATTTAAGCTATGACAGCCCAGATGGAAAGCGTTTAGCTTACGATACCTGTGTATGCAATATGTTCCTGAACCACCTAGCATCAATGGCTGGGTTTGAATTTGACAAGAATGGCGAACTAGGAAGAAAGGGGAAAGTTATTGATGATTTTCTAAATATACTTGAAAGCATATCATATTACAAAAAATCTAGCCCCAAATCTTTGGGCAAGGAATGGTTTGAGAAAAATATTATTCCGTTGATTAATAATTACCATGAAGAATCAGTAGAGAACTTACTACGAACAGCCTATGAGCATATTTCCAAAAGGATTGCCGAAGATTCAAAAAGGCTTAAAAAGAAAAATATTTTTATTACCGGCGGGGGTGCCAAAAACTTGTTCCTTACTGAGCTAATCAAACAAAAATCAAACCTTGATGTAATTGTTCCCAATGAAAAAATCATTGATTTCAAAGAAGCTTTAATTTTTGGGTTCTTAGGTGTGCTTTTTCTTGAGAAAGAGAAAGGTGCACTGGCATCGGTAACGGGTGCAAACGAAGATTCAATTGCAGGATGCCTATACTTTTAGCTGTCAAATTAAACTTTCAACCAGATTTGTTATCCAAAAAATATTAGGTTTGTAGTCATTAACTAAACAATAAACGATTATGAGAAAACTCACAATCCAAATTTTTGCAGCTTTTGCATTGCTATTTAATTCATATTCAAGCAATGCCTGTACTAACTTTTTGGTAACTAAGGGCGCATCGGCAGATGGTTCCACCATGATAACCTACGCTGCAGACTCACATTACCTGTTTGGTGAGCTTTACTTCCGACCCGCAGCTGTTTATCCATCTGGTACCATGATGAAGATATACGAATGGGATACTGGTAAATATTTAGGTGAAATACCCCAGGCGAGCCAAACCTATAGCGTTGTTGGCAACATGAATGAGTATCAGGTTGCTATTGGTGAAACCACCTACGGTGGTCGCGAAGAGTTACAAGATAGCACAGGTTTAATAGATTATGGTTCACTTATGTACATTGCCCTTCAACGCTCAAAAAGCGCACGTGAGGCAATTAAGGTGATGGCTGAACTGGTTGAAAAGTATGGCTACTATAGTTCTGGAGAATCTTTCTCTGTTGCCGATAAGAACGAGGTATGGATTTTTGAGATGATAGGTAAAGGCGTTGACCTAAAAGTTGACAGGAAAACCAAGAAGACCTATAATGCCAATCGTGGTGCAGTATGGGTAGCCATTCGTATTCCCGATGGTTACGTTTCGGGACATGCCAACCAGGCACGCATTACTACGTTCCCACTGGAAAACATGAAAACTTCTATCAGCTCAAAAAATCTTGATAAAATCTTTGACCCTAACATCGAGGTAGTTTACGCTCACGATGTAATAAGTTTTGCCCGCAAAAAAGGATATTTCAATGGAAAAGACGAAGAGTTTAGCTTTTCGGACACCTATGCACCAGTAGACTTTGGAGGTGCTCGATTCTGCGAAATGCGCGTTTGGTCGTTCTTTAAGGAGATTAACAAGGATATGTGGAAATACTTTGATTACGCAAAGGGCCACAATCTTAAGAACCGTATGCCACTTTACATTAAACCAGATCGCAAACTTTCGGTAAGAGACATGATGGACTTCATGCGCGATCATTTGGAAGGCACCGAACTCGATATGAGCAAAGATGAAGGAGCAGGTCCACATGCCCTACCCTATCGCTGGCGCCCACTAACATGGAAATACGAAGGGAAAACCTATTTTAATGAGCGAGCAACTGCTACCCAGCAAACAGGCTTCTCGTTTGTTGCTCAAATGCGCAGCTGGCTGCCCGATGCTGTAGGTGGTATATTCTGGTTCAGCGTTGACGATGCCGCTTCAACAGTTTATTTTCCTGTATATTGTAGCGTAACATCAGTTCCCGAAGCATACGCCGAAGGACGTGGTGATATGCTAACATATTGCGACGACTGTGCATTTTGGGTATTCAACAAGGTTTCAAATTTTGCCTACCTTCGCTACGACCTAATGATTCAAGATATAAAAAAGGTACAAAACGAACTTGAAACCCGCTTTATCTCCCAAACTGATATTGTTGACAAAACCGCTTTAGAACTAATAAATAACGGAAATAAAGATGAAGCGATTAGCTTCCTAACCGATTACACTGTGAACACCGGAAATTACGTTGTTGCTCGTTGGGAAAAACTATTCCAATTCCTTCTTATGAAATTCATGGACGGTAATGTTAAGCAAGAGGATGGCAAGGGCGGCTTAAAGTATAATAAATACAACTATTGCCCTGCACATGTTGATAATCCTGATTATCCAGACTGGTGGAAAAAGAATCTAATTGAAGAGACTGGCGATAAACTACTTTACAAATCTGAAGGCGGAGGCCACTAGACCATCAAATTTTTTACCATATAAAAAGAGCAATCTCAAAGGGTTGCTCTTTTCTTTTCCTTCATTTTAAATTTACGACCTCATACCAATCTCAATCCCTTTTATCCTCCTATAAAAATCGGTGGCGTAGTTATCGGTCATTCCTGAAACATAATCAAGTACGCCCAGAACTCTTTGATAGGCAGACCCTCCATCATAATTAAACTCAGGAGGAAGAAGACGAAGCGCCTTCTTATCTGCTTGACTTCTATTTTCTTTCGACTTTAGAATTGGTGGTATGAAATGATTGAGCAGCTCATACATTACATTATATCCAGCATTTTCAATCTCTACCACATGTCTGTTATTATAAATATACTCGTAGGAAAACTCCATAATTTGAGCAAGTTCCTTGCTGGTATCCTTAATCACGCTAAAAATAGTCGTCTCAAATGTACCATCAAGAAAACTTTCGATACTGCGTTCAAAAATCTCTTTAGTTTTTAATGTGAGAGCATTGATTGCCTTTGCCCTTAAATACGAAACCCTATCATTCTTGTCGTATATTTGATCCAAACGATAGTCAATTTTCTTCTTATCATCGTATCCTAAACCGCTAACTAAAGCCCGAAGAAGTTCAATGCATTCAGAACTTTCAATGATACCAAGCCTATGAGCGTCCTCTAAATCGACAATATTGTAACAGATATCATCGGCAACCTCAACAAGCCATACAAATGGATGTCGGCGGTAAACAGTTGGATTATTGCTCTCCACTATCATCCCCGTGCGATTAGCAATATCGACAAAAGTTGGTTTTTCTGACTGAAAAAAACCAAACTTTTTCCTGTGAATAAAGTTTTTATTCTTTGCTACCGATTCGCAAGGATATTTAGCAATTGCAGCCAATGTAGAGTAAGTCAACATTAAACCTCCCTCCGATTTTCCCTTTGGGTTGTGAGTTAGCACTCTAATGGCATTTGCATTCCCCTCAAAGTTTATGAGGTCTGACCATTCTGTTGTGGTAAATTCATTCTTTAAAATAGCTTCATTCTTTACAAAAAAGCTAGCAATGGCATCTTCGCCCGAATGCCCAAAGGCCGGATTCCCAATGTCATGACACAAACAAGCGGCAGCTATTACGTTGCTAAGATTATATTTGTAAAATTCTTGACTTTCTGGGTTTAAATCGCCTTCAAATTTCTCATAAATAGTCTGGCCAATTAAACTACCAAGAGACCGCCCTACCGATGAAACCTCTAATGAGTGAGTCAATCGATTATGTACAAAAACGCTACCAGGCAGCGGGAAAACCTGGGTTTTATTCTGCAAACGTCGAAATGGTGAAGAAAAAATTATTCTATCAAAATCACGCTGAAAGTCTGTTCGGGGATCATTGCTTAATTTAGGATTATTAACTCCAGTCCGGTTACTGCTGTATAACTTGTTTAAATCGGTTTTCATTTAGAAAATTGTCAATTTATACCTACAAATTTAGAATTTTTCTTGTACATCATCCTGAGATATGTTTGCAGAGGTGTTTATATTAGCAAATAAGAGAATGAGAGTAAAAAAATTTAATTATTACAAAGAAAAGCCCAACAGAATAGATTTTGGTAACTTATCAATAAAGTTGTATATACGTTTATTTAATCTTATTAGATGAGCCTAACCAAGTAACCATTCGAGAGCTGCTTCCCTTGTATAAAAAACTGCCTGAATATAGTTTTCGACCTGATTCTTTTTTGAGACTAAAACTGAATAGGCTGTTTCAACAGGCTTTCTATGGATTAGAGCATTTTTAACAAAAATGTATGGCTTACAGTGATCAACCATGGCAAGCCGAACCCTTTCAATATCAAATTGAGAAATATTATAAATGGCTTGGGTGGCATCGGTTAATATTCTCAATTTTCTTGGCAAGTTTGGATTTCTTGAAAGCCACTCACCATATTCAATTAAATCGTTTGCTAAGATAACACCACTATAACTAACCTCAAGAATACCAAGTTTGTTGTTAAAAACGTGTGTAATCATCACCTGCCTTAAAAGTTAACACAAACTAAATGCTTTTTTGCAAAAGAAACAATTTGCTTGGCTAAATGTTTTAAAGTAAAAACATGTTATACAGCCTAATTTAGAATAAGATAGTCATACACAATATGCTATAGTCTAATTCCCAAAACAAGCATATCATCTATTTGGCTAAAACTCTTTAATATATATGTTAGAATAATGAATTACTAGGTTGTTTTGGCATAATTTGTGAAATGATTGAGTGCTAAAAAATTTTCTTATATTTACTCTGAAAAAATGATTAACCAAATGGATAAGCAAGAAATCAGAACAGGGACAAATTACTCCAAACTTGTGCTGGGGCTAATTTTTGTTGCATTGGCAGTCCTTCTAATAGTTGACAACTTCAACATTTGCCCAATTTATTGGGGGAGGTATATATTCACATGGCAAACCCTTCTAATAGCAATAGGCTTAATTATTTTGCCGAACCCTGGCAGCAGGACAACAGGCCTTGTATTAATTGCCATTGGTGCGTTTTTTCTCACTGCCAAATTCTACCATTTCCCAATATCAATATGGAAACTCTTTTGGCCTTCAATTATTCTACTGGTGGGCTTATCGCTTATTTTTTCAAGCCGAAGAAGCCACTGGCACCCTTTACGTAAAGGAGAGGTTAACGACGATTTAATAGATGATGTTTCCATTTTTGGAGGCTCTGAGCAAAAGTTCACCTCAAAGCAATTTAGGGGAGGAAAGATTACGAATATTTTTGGAGGCTCTACTATCGACCTAACCGATGCAAATCTTGAACCAGGGCTGAACCTCATTGAAGTACTTTGCATCTTTGGTGGTTCCAAACTGATAATCCCAACTAGCTGGCGAATTAAAGTTGAGGTAACATCAATTTTTGGAGGCGTATCCGACAAGAGAAAAATCCCTAGCGAGTTGCCTGAGGATGCTCCTGAACTAGTTATAAGAGGACTTGTTCTTTTTGGTGGACTTGAATTTAAAAGCTTTTAAACCAAACAAATACTAATTACTTTCTCTCGGCTTAAGGCTGACAATTAACTTTGTCGGCCTTTTTTTTTACTTCATAGATTTTTATTGCTAATTCCTAACATGAAAATTTTAAAAAGTAGCTCTCTAACACATACCGCTTTCTTGTATCTTATTTTTAATTCCGTTACGTTTGTACACATATCTATCGCATAATAATAAAAAATATATACCAATGATTACCAATGAATTAATCAATCCTAAAAGCATAGTTGTTGTTGGAGGTTCCGACGACATTCAAAAGCCAGGAGGAAAAGTTTTAAAGAATCTTCTGGATAACAAATTCAAAGGACAAATCTACGTTGTAAACCCTAAAGCCGATGAGGTTCAAGGTGTAAAATCGTATCGCGATGTTGCAGATTTGCCACAGGTCGATTTAGCCATTTTGGCCATAGCAGCCAAGTTTTGTCCTCAAACAGTTGATGTACTTGCTAAGCAAAAAAACACCAAAGCATTTATCATTCTTTCCGCTGGTTTTCATGAGGAGAGTGAAGAAGGGGCAAAACTTGAACAGCAAATAGTTGATACAATCAACAGCACTGGCGGATGTTTAATTGGGCCCAACTGTATTGGTGTAATGAATACCAACTATGCCGGGGTCTTTACAACCCCAATCCCAAAATTCGATCCTAAAGGTGTTGATTTCATTTCAGGCTCAGGTGCAACTGCGGTATTCATTATGGAATCGAGCATACCACGTGGGCTAACATTCAACAGCGTATATTCAGTGGGTAATAGCGCACAGATAGGAGTGGAGGAAGTCCTTGAGTACATGGATAATACCTTTGACCCGAACACAAGTTCAAGAGTAAAACTCCTTTACATTGAGAGCGTTAACAAGCCCCAAAAGTTACTAAAGCATGCACAATCGCTAATCCGCAAAGGATGCAGAATTGCAGCAATTAAAGCAGGAAGTTCGTCGGCTGGGAGCCGTGCAGCATCGAGCCACACAGGAGCTTTGGCAAGTAGCGATGTAGCTGTTGATGCGCTATTCCGCAAGGCGGGCATAGTTCGCTGCTACGGGCGCGATGAACTTGCTACCGTGGCATCAATATTCATGCATCCCGAGTTACAAGGGAAAAATATTGCAGTGATTACTCACGCTGGTGGCCCTGCAGTTATGCTTACCGACGCCCTTTCGAATAATGGCATGGAAGTTCCCCCTATTGAAGGCCCAAAGGCTCAGGAGCTGCTCACCAAACTATTTCCTGGTTCTTCGGTAGCCAACCCTATCGACTTCCTAGCAACTGGAACAGCAGAACAGCTTGGACACATTATTGATGCCTGCGAGAACGACTTTGACAACATCGATGCCATGGTGGTAATCTTTGGTAGTCCAGGTTTATTCCCTGTTTACGATGTTTACGACCTACTCGACCAAAAGATGAAGGAGTGCCGCAAGCCTATATTCCCTGTTCTTCCCTCGGTAATGAATGTAAAGGATGAGATTGAACACTTCATCTCTAAAGGACGAATTTTCTTCCCCGATGAGGTAGCGCTTGGAACTTCGCTTGCTAAAATATACCACACACCAAAACCGGCTTCAGAGAAACTAACTCTTCCTGAAGTTGATGAAAAAACCATACGCAAGGTAATTGACAGTAATGAAAATGGCTATCTAGCCCCCAAAGCTGTTCAGCAGCTTCTTGATGCAGCAGGAATTCCACGTGCTGGTGAGGCGGTTGTTACTACCGCTGACGAAGCAGTAACCCAAGCCGAAAAACTTGGATACCCTGTTGTGATGAAGGTAGTTGGACCAGTTCACAAATCGGATGTTGGCGGAGTAGTTCTAAACGTTAAGAACTCCGAAAGTGTTCGCAAAGAATTTGAGCGAATGATTCAAATTAAAGACACTAAAGCTATTCTTATTCAACCCTTGCTCAGTGGTGTTGAACTTTTTGTAGGTGCTAAACGCGAAGAAAAATTTGGTCACATGGTTCTCTGCGGCTTAGGTGGCATTTTTATTGAGGTTTTAAAAGATGTAAAAGCGGCTCTTGCTCCAATTGATACTAACGAAGCTTTAGGCATGATTCGTGGACTCAAAAGTTATGGTATAATAAAAGGAGCTAGAGGCCAGGAACCAGTGAATGAACAAATCTTTGCAGAAATCGTTAGTCGTATTTCGGCATTAGTTACCATAGTACCTGAGATATTTGAAATGGACCTTAACCCTTTGCTTGGCTCAAAGGATAAGGTTGTTGCTGTTGATGCAAGAATAAGAATTGAAAAATAATGTCAAATGAATCTTAGGGAAAAATGGAGCAGCCTTTCAGCTAATGAAAAGATGATGATTGGTATAGCCATAATTCTCATCATCCTTATTGCAACCCGTTTTGAAATTATTTGGGAGCAGATTAAAGCTGGATTTGGCCGTTACGTTAACCATTAAAACATTGAGAAAGTGAAAAGAAACGATTTTTTTGTAATTGCGGGAACAATTTTGTTCCTGCTGCCTTTTTTTGCTTCGGAAACTGTATATAGTTTTTACGTTGACTTTAATGCCAACCATGGCATGATAATGAGCTTTATAAAATTTGCTTTACTTGCAACTTTTGGAGAGGCTATTGGCTTAAGAATCAGAACAGGAAATTACAATCAACCAGGATTTGGCCTTATGCCTCGTGCCATTGTTTGGGGATTATTAGGGCTAACCATCAAGCTTGCTTTTGTGCTTTTTGCAACGGGAGTTCCAACATTTCTTTCTTACTTGGGATTGGAAAATGCCACACAAATAATGAAAGGAAACTTATCGGCAGAAAAAATACTCGTTGCATTTAGCATTAGCCTATTAATGAATGTGATATACGCTCCAGTAATGATGACCCTACATAAAATTACAGACACACATATAATGAATCATGGGGGTAAGCTATCGTGCCTTCTCAAACCCATTCAATTTGGAAAAATTCTTGGTTCAATCAACTGGGAGGTACAATGGGGATTTGTTTTTGCAAAAACAATTCCATTTTTCTGGATTCCAGCGCATACAATTACATTTCTATTACCTGCAGATTTTCAGGTTCTATTTGCAGCACTGCTAAGCGTTGCTCTAGGTATTTTTCTTGCCATTGCAAGCCTTAAGGGAAGCGGAAAATAGTTGATTTATTTGCTTATTTTTATTATATTTACACAAAACGACAAAAATTAAAAAAATGAAAAAGAGGATAGGTATTTTTTATGGTCCGACAGGAGGTTCCACGGAAAAGGTGGCCAAGCTAATTGCAAAAGAATTTAATGGTGATGCAGATATTTTTCCCATAAAGGAGGCTACTCCAAAACTTATTAACAACTACGATCTTGTTATTTTTGGTTGTTCAACTCTAGGCAGCGAAACTTGGAATGGAGACTCATCGAAATGTGACTGGGAGGCATTCCGACCAGAGATTCCAAAACTTAGGCTAACCGGTAAACTCTTCGCCTTTTTTGGAACTGGCGATTCGGTCACCTATGCTCGCAATTTTGTTGATGCCATGGGAATTCTTGCCAAGGATTTGCTAGAAGTTGGCGCACACGTTGTTGGTCAGGTGCCAACTGACGATTACACTTTTACCGATTCAGAGGCTGTAATCGATGGTAAGTTTATAGGATTACCCATTGATGAGGATTATGAGCCAGAAAAAACTCCAACTCGCATCAAGAACTGGGTTGATCAACTAAAAAAATCCATTTAAAAAAAGTTTGATTTAAGATAAAATGAAAGGCTGTCATTTTATCTGACAGCCTTTTTTCAACTTAAAGTAAAACATTCTAAGGCAATGAATTAACAAAATCTTGATATCGATCCTCATAGGTAAACCCTTCTTTACCACCCATACTTTTCCAAACCTCTTCAATATTCTTAATTCTATTCTCGTCGGATGGATGAGTGCTAAGAAATTCTGGAATTTTATGAGTAGAGCCCATCATTTTTTCGAAAAACTTAGCCATTTCATAAGGATGATAATCGGTATCGTAAAGGTATGTAATTGCAAATTTATCGGCCTCATACTCATTATCCCGGCTATACTTCAGCAAAGTACCACCAAGCGCAAGCTGCGAAAGTATTTGCTCGAGCTGCGAAGGGTTCTCACCTAGAATAATAGAAAGCAATATGCTAAAACCATACTGTTTGGTAAGCATTTGTGTACTATGACGCCTATCGGCATGTGCAATTTCGTGGGCCATAACGCCTGCCAGCTGGGCTTCGTTATCCAAAAACTTTATTAAACCAGTATAAAAGTACAGATACCCCCCAGGGGCAGCAAAAGCATTTATAACATCTTCATTATGGATTATTTTCACCTGCCAATTAAAAGTTTTTGAGTACCTAATATCATTGGAATTCAGGATAGTTTCCATAACTCTTTCAATGTGATTATATGCATCGGCATACTGGTCTCTATCAAGTATAGGATACTCATCGGGGTTAGCCATTAAAGCAGAATCGAGCTGTTCGCCAAACTTTATATCCTGCTCAAGAGTAAAAAAGTTAATCCCATCATCGGAACACCCACTTAAACCAGCAACTATCGCAAATGCGACAAATAACTTCCTAATCTTCATAACACCTACTTTTGTATCATTTCAATCACAAAAATAAACTAAATGGCCAATATTTTACAAAATTAATATCTTAGCTACTGAGTTTAATTCTATAAAAGTGAAAAACAAAAAAAAGACCAAACCCAGAACCCCATTCAGTATTCTTTTTAAAAGAATAATTATCTATTCTATCATAACATTTTTCATTACAACCATTTTTACCACCATTGTTTTTTCCTTTATAAATCCTCAATACACATGGTTAATGATTTCTAATAGACTTTCATCGGAGCAAAATGGTGGAAGTAGAACCTTTATGCACAAATGGGTTGACATTGATAAAATTTCGCCAAATATGATTCTTGCTGCAGTTGCTGCAGAAGATAACAAGTTTCTGCATCACCATGGGTTTGATTGGGAAGCAATCAAAAAAGCTTGGGAATACAATCGCAAAGGAAAAAAAATCCGGGGCGCAAGCACCATATCGCAACAAACAGCAAAAAATGTCTTTCTATGGCCAAACAGATCGTGGATTCGAAAGGGTTTTGAAGTATATTTCACCATACTAATTGAATTTTTCTGGTCAAAGGAGCGGATAATGGAAGTTTACCTTAACGTTGCTGAATTTGGCAAAGGAATATATGGAGTTGAATCGGCTTCACAAATTTACTACAAGAAGCCTGCATCAAAATTAAGTAGATACGAAGCAGCGATGCTAGCTACAGTTTTGCCCGCTCCATCAAAACGTAATCCATCAAAACCAAGTAAGTACATGTATCGATATCAGCAAAAGATATTATGGAACATGAAAAATCTTGGGAAGATTGAGTTTAAATCCAAATTAAAACCCAATGCAAAAAAGAAATAGGTTGACAATCTTAATAATACTAGCCTCTTGGCTCACATCATTTTCATCATGGGCTCAATTCAACAAAGCCTACTTTTTTTACAAAGGTGAAGAGCTAATCTCTAAAGGGAACTACTCCGAAGCTATTCCGATACTAAACACACTCCTAAACTCCGATTCTACCATACATGAGGGATGGTTTTTAAGAGGTGTTGC
This sequence comes from Tenuifilum thalassicum, assembly GCF_013265555.1. Taxonomy (GTDB): domain Bacteria; phylum Bacteroidota; class Bacteroidia; order Bacteroidales; family Tenuifilaceae; genus Tenuifilum; species Tenuifilum thalassicum. The sequence goes on from NZ_CP041345.1 coordinate 1,957,273, forward strand.
CCGTTATTACCAAGGCGATTTAGTTGGTGCACAAAGAGACTTTAGCAAATGCCTAAACATTAACCCATTATTTTCTCAGGCCTACCAGTACAGAGCCATGGCCCTTGAGCAAGCAGGAAAAAGCCAACAAGCATTAGCTAACATTCTCAAAGCTCTAGAACTTAGACCAAATTCTGCTCAATATCTGTTTACATATGGTGTTATACTCTTCCAACAGGAAAAATACAAGGATGCGATAAATGCATTTAATCGCGTTATTATGGCCGATAGCAGAATTCCTGATGCATGGCTTAACCGAGGCACTAGCAAACTCCTGCTAGCAGATAGTACAGGTGCTCTTAATGACTATTCAGCAGCAATTGGCCTAAACCCTTTTAGTCCTAATGCATACATCAGAAGAGGTGCTCTTTATGCACAGCAAAAAAAGTATGACCTCGCACTAAAAGATTTGAATGAAGCAATAAAGCTTGATAGCACAAAAGCCCAGTCTTATTTTACACGTGCTCTTGTTTACTACTATAAAAAAAATAGGAGCAATGCATTAGCCGATTTAAACAAGGTATTAGAACTTGAACCAAGAAACACCCTTGCCTTATTTAACCGTGCCATAATTAGCTATGAAGATGGGATCCCCGAAGAAGCAATTAACGATTTAACACGTTTATCTTCAATAATCCCCACAAATGTTCTCGTACAATACTATCTAGCAAACATACGAAACGAAAGAGGATACCTTGAAACCGCTCTAGAAAACATAAATAAAGCAATTGAACTTTTCCCACAGTTTGCCAATGCATACCTATTACGAAGCGAGATAAAGTCTAAACAAGGAGATTTAGCTGGTGCTGCAACGGATATGCAAAAAGGGCGGGAACTTGCCAAAAAATTTAAAGACCATGAGGACAAAAGCCTTTATTCAATAATTGACTCTACTGGCAAAATAAAAAAACTCCTTTCATTAAACGAAGAACTTGATATCAACCTTCTAATTAATACTGAACAGCTAAAGTCAAGGATTGTTACCATAACCTATCCACTAATTATTCTTAAAACAGACATAGTAGAAAACACAAAGCCAATTGCTTGGCAAAGTTCCATGCTAAGAAAGCAACTTGAAACGGATACCGACAGCATTCTGCTTTATTTTGATTATGACAACAAGAATACTCAGCAGAAGATTTTAAAACATATCCCCCAGAAGGGTACAATTCATCATGCAATTTATTGCTTTCAAAACAACAGATTCAACGACGCTCTAACAGAAATTGATTCACTCAAGCAACTTGACAGTACAAACACTCTACTTAAAATTGCCAGTGTTATAGCACGCATCAAAATGGCAAAGTTCGTAGAAAGCATCAGAAAGCAATCGGATTATCATAGCAACAACGAATCGCAGAGCAAGATTCTTAATTTAAGTACTAGTATTAATGACCTCAAAGAGATTGAAAAGAAAAATGATTATGAAGGGATAATTCCATACAATATTGGAGTTCTATTTATGCACACAGGCGATGAACATGCTGCTTTAACCTGGTTCACAAAGGCAATAGAAAAGAATGAGTTGCTGCATGGAGCATGGTACAACAGAGGATTAGCTAACCTAATATCAAACAAACCCGAAATGGGATGCAGCGATCTAAGAAGGGCTGTAGATTTAGGTAATGAACAAGCTGCTGAGGTCGTTGCACGATTTTGCAAAAAATAATATTTCGAAGTAAAGCAAAAAAAACGAATGCTTTTGGGAATAGTTACCAAATTAAGCATTGAGTTTTATTATGATATAAAACATACTTTTTCAATTATACCTTACCAAAAGAACCACATAACAGATTATTAATCTACGCATTAACAACCTCTTTTTAAGCCCAATATTATTCTTAAAATGATGTTCTTAAATACATCTGAAAAAAGTCATATTCTCATAAAACTGCTCACAATAATTTTGTGCATCATAATTAGCAGGAAATATGACAAAAAAACTAACAGGCAACATTAAAAGTTTTGCAATAATAACATTTGGTCTTGGGGTATTTGCCCTAGCTTGGACTGCATTTCTTATTCCGCACAGAATAACTGGTAGCGGAGTATCGGGTATAGGGGCACTGGTTTACTATGCAACCGGGATACCGGTAGGTTATACATTCCTAGCAGTTAATCTTATATTGCTCGGTCTTGCTTTAAAAATATTAGGTGCCAACTTTGGTGTAAAAACGGTTTATGGAGTTATTGTAGCCTCTACTCTTCTATCTATTTTACAATCGTATATAAATGTGCCTGTGGTAGAAGATAAATTTCTGTCAACAATAATTGGAGGAGGTTTAGGCGGGCTTGGGCTTGGAATTATATTTACAGAGGGTGGTAGTACAGGTGGCACTGATATAATTGCAATGATAATCAACAAGTACCGCAACATTAGTCCTGGAAGGGTAATTTTGTTATGTGATATATTCATTATTGGTTCATCATTCTTAGTACTTACTGATTTAGAGCCCGTAAAAAGAATTGAAACAATAGTGTATGGATATGTTGCAATGGCACTTCAAGCTTATGCAATAGATACATTTCTTTCAGGTAACAAGCAATCGGTTCAATTTATCATATTCTCTAAGAAATATGAAGAGATTTCTGATAAAATAACAATGGGAATTGGTCGTGGTGCAACCGTTGTGGATGGGACAGGTTGGTACTCAAAAGAAAAACAAAAGGTAATAATCACAATAGTTAGAAAACACGAAGCAAGCAACATTTATCGGATGATAAAAGAAATAGACAATAATGCTTTTATTTCGGTTTCAAATGTAATGGGAGTTTATGGCAAGGGTTTTGAGCAAATTCGACACTAATTGAACTTCATCAATAGTTTTCGCTGCCTATAAAAAACGAAAGGCCTTAATCTTTTACGATCAAGGCCTTCTTCATTATATTGATAAAAGATTAAAAGTAAAGATCTCGTTCCCCAGCTTTTATTCTTTCAATACGTCGTTTAATCTCTTCGGTGTTTTGGTGGCCATTAAGTTCAGCTAAAGTCTTATCAATTAGCTTGTAACCTTTTTGTTTCACATTCTCATCCGCATAGTCTACCAGGTATTCTGTAAGAGTGAGTATCGCATTTGGCGTGCAATATCGCTTAATAAATCCAGGCACCGAAAACTCCATAAAATGTTCGCCTGTTCTTCCTAAACGATAGCAAGCAGTACAGAACGAAGGTATATAGTTATGATCTATAAGCTCATCGATAATCTCTCCTAGCGAACGATTATCGTTAATTTCGAATTGCTCCTTATTAAGGTCTTGCTGTTCATTTTTCGACTCGTGGTACGAACCAAGTTCAAGTTTTGTTCCACCATCAATTTGAGAAACACCAAATTGAATAACCTGCCTACGAATTTCAATTGGTTCACGAGCAGTAAGTATCATACCAGTATACGGCACCGCAAGGCGCAGAATAGCAACTAGCTTCACAAAGTCATCGTCCGACACAAAGTATTTATCGGTAATATTCAACCCTGCAGCAGATTTAATACGTGGGAAAGAGATTGTATGAGGTCCAACATTGTAGCAAGCCTCAAAATGGTTAGTATGGCGCACCAAGGCTAGGACCTCGAAACGCCAATCGTAAAGACCAAAGAGCGCACCAATACCAACATCATCAAGACCAGCTTCTTGAGCACGATCGAGGGAGGTTAAGCGCCAGTCGTAATCCTTTTTCTTACCCGATGGATGGTACCAGGTGTAAGCCTCGGGATGATAGGTTTCCTGAAAAATTTGGTATGTGCCAATGCCTGCTTCTTTAACTTTACGAAATCCCTCAATATCCAGGGGCGCTGCATTAATGTTTACCCTTCGGATTTCACCATTCCCCTTTTTGATGCCATAAACCAGCTTAACGGTGTGGGCAATATAGTCGGCAGAATACTCAGGATGTTCGCCATAAACAAGAATTAAGCGTTTTTGACCGTTATCTTCAAGTGCCTCAACTTCCTGAACAATTTCCTCATCGGAAAGAGTCATTCGTAGTGCAGACTTGTTCTCGGTTCTGAATCCACAATACTGACAGTTATTGGTACACTTGCTACCAATATAAAGCGGCGCAAAAAGCACTATTCTATTCCCGTAAATACGCTCCTTGAGCGTACGAGCCCCTTGCAAAATCTCCTCAACCAGCTCAGGATCGGTTGTGTTAACCAAAGTAGCCACCTCTTCAAGGTTAAGCCTATGCTTGTCGAGCGACTTCGCAATAATTTCGCGCACCTTTTCTTTTGTGGGCTTTGCATTGTTTATATATTCCCATATTTCATCGGCATCGATGAATGGTTTCATGGGCTCATCAGGAATACGATACTTTTCTGGATTGAATTTCATGGCTCATTATGTATTAAGTTAACATGCTCAACATCCATGAGCCTGAATCGCAAAGCTAGGAAAAGAGAGAATGACTTTTATATTCCCTTTAGCATAAGAGTTTTCACCTGGACTCCACTAAGTTTCCCTATTGGGCCAGTAAGAGCACCTATCTGGTCGGTTGTTCCCTCCAAAACTATCGAGATAACTCTAATACCTCTTTGCTGTAAAGGAATACCTTGCCTAGCAATAATAATATCGGCATGGGCCGAAAGAATTTGATTCAGCTTAATTGTGCTATCAAGGTTTTCAACCAAAATAAGTGCGGCTCCTATTCTCTTTTCCATCAGATAAACTCCTTTGGATCAGACTCCTTTTTACTGAATCCTTGGCGGTGTAAAACACCAACCTCAGATGCAGGCAGTTAAAAAACTAATTCTTATACGATTAAACACCTTACAAAGGTACATTAAAATGCATCATTTTAAAATGATATTTATCAGTACTGTTAATAAATTAACTCATCTACCTGTTTGGCTGCACTAGTAAGCTGTTGATAAAGAGTCCTGGTATTGGAAGTATCGAGTCCTTCGGTTACCTGCTTATGAAAGTAGATGTAGGCATCGTTACTGTGAAGTTTGCCATCAAAGTCAAGAATGTGAATCTCAACATTACGCCCATATATTGGGTTTTGGTGTGGTTCATCGTCATCGGACCATATAATAACCATGGCCCTATAGGTTGCGCTATTCCACGACAATGACGTTGCATAAACGCCATCGGGAGGAATCAGCTTCCCAGCCTCTTCAATCTGGACTGTTAGAGTTGGAAATCCTATTTGCTCAAATAGATGCGAACCTTTTCCTAACGCACCTATTATAATGTAATAATGATCGAGATAAGCATTAGCACGTTGAATCTTACCTTCGAGAAGCGCCTTACGTATTGTTGTTGAGCTAACTGTTTCCTGATGTATATCTTGTTCAGGAATCTCCTCAACCGAAAAGTTATATTCAACACTTAGCTTTTTTAGCTCTTCATAATCGCCTTCGCGGTTGTGGCCAAAATGATGGTTAAACCCAACAACAATATATTTAGCTTTTAGCTTGCTTAACAAAAAATCGCGAATAAATTGATTTGATGATATTTTAGAAAACTCTAAAGTGAATTTAACAATAATAAGATGATCGAGGCCAGTTTTACTCAAAAGTTCAATCTTTTCTCGTTGCGAAAGGATGAACATTAGGTTTTTCCCTGCTGTTTCGGGGTAAAGCACCTTACGAGGATGAGGGTAAAAAGTAATAAGCACTGATTCTCCACCAATGCTTCGGGCTATCTCATTGATACGATTTATAATGACCTTATGTCCAAGATGAACCCCATCAAACGAACCCGTGGTTACAACAGGGTTGCAAATATCCCCCAAATCATCGAAACCGTAATGAACCTTCATGGTTTATTCTAACGCGCGTAAGCTTGCTTAACAAAGTATGCCACTTTTTCCATAGAGGTAATCATGTCGTATTCTTCCAGATATACCGTATCGGGGACAACAAGCGGTATTGTTGTAAAGTTCAGAATTCCCTTTATTCCAACAGCTACAAGCTGTTCAGCAACTTGCGATGCTGTTTCGGGGGGAGATGAAATGATTGCAATTGAGATATCGTTACGTTCTACTACCTTTTCAAGTTCTTTCATGTGATAACAGTTCACCCCAGAAATAACCCTGTCAACCTTGTTAGGGTCAACATCAAAAGCGGCAACAATATTTAGTTTAGGACGCTTGCCATTAAAATAAGCAGTTATCGCTCTACCAAGATTCCCCATCCCAATTACTGCCACATTAAGACCTATTTCATGGTCAAGAATTTCGCCAATAACCTTAATCAGTTCTTGAGCATCATACCCCTTTTTCTTCATGCTCGAATAACCAATTAGCATTAAATCGCGGCGTACTTGAACGGCGGTAATATTATGTAATCCGGCAAGTTCATGGGAATATATATGAGTTTTTCCTTTAGCCAAACAGTTAAGCAAAGTTCTACGATACTCGCTTAACCTTTCAATGGTCCTTTCGGGTAAATTTGCTAAATTCATGATGCTTCACATTTCTAATATTGCAAAACTATTGAACTTTTTTAATATGACAAACGATTGTTAAGCTTCGCGGTTAAATGCTGTCGTTTAATAAATCGCCAGTAGGTATAGGAAAGGTTATTGTAAAAGTAGATCCTTCATCAATCTTACTATCAACCTTAATGCTTGCGCCATATAAATCGGCAATTTTTTTCACAATTGACAATCCTAAACCACTACCCGTTACGTTCTTACTTTGCGGGTTTTTAATGCGAGTAAATTCTTGGAAAAGTTTTGATATATCCTCTTCCTTTATTCCCACCCCAGAATCAGAAACCTCAATTCTAACCTCATTGGCACTTTTGGCAATTTTGCAATGTACCCAACCTCCAGGCTTATTATACTTTACAGCATTTGATATCAAATTATTAAACAAAATCTCAACATCACCTGAATCGGCAAACAGGGTAACATCATTATCGGCTTCTAAAGAAATGGAAACATCACGTTGAATGGCAAGAGGGGTCATAGTTTCAATAGCAGAGCGAGCAATAAGATTTAAATCTACCTCTCTTAAATTCCTATTTCGTTTTCCTGACTCCACATGGGTTAAATCCAACAAGTCCATTATCAGGCTGCGCATGGAATGAATCCGCGATAACGACCTATCAATAAAATCCATGTAGTTATCAATACTATCGCCAGCTTCCTTATTTTGCATCATTCTCAGGTATCCTTCTATTGCATTTAGCGGAGCCTTTAGCTCATGGGAAAGAATAGTTAAGAACTGAAATCGCACCTGCTTCCCCTCGCTATGCAACTTACGAGTCATTCGCCTCAGGAAGTAATGCTTAGTAATATTTTCTATTGATGATTTTAGTTCTTGAGGGGTGAAAGGTTTCGGCACAAAGTCGTAGGCACCAATATTAGTAGCCTTAATAGCCAATTCTAATGAGGCATATGAAGTTATCATCATGACAAGTATGTCTGGATGATTCTTATTGATATACTCAAGAACCTCAACACCCTGAATACCTGGCAGTTTATTATCGAGCAGCACAACAGCAGGAACCGATTTTGATATAACCTGTATTGCCTCCTCCCCAGTTGAAGCTTCAATTACGTTAAATCCAATATCGTCCTCTAGGAACGGATAGCTAACAGAGAAGTTTTTAAGAATTCTGGCAACCCCTGAACGGATACCAGGTTCATCATCAACAACCAAAATATCGACAATTTCCATTTTTACTGTTTAAGAAGTTTGAGAATTTCACGATGAAGCTGATCGGGCCGAATTCCCTTTTCCAGATACAAATCTGCTTTAATCCATTGCCTCTCCTGTTCGCTGGAAATGCCAAACGACATTCCAGTTTCCGACGACACAGCTGTTGCAATAATCACAGGCACATCGGGGTACCTTCTTTTAAGCTTATAGCTAAGAATAAATCCGCTATCCTCATTTTCCATCATCAGGTCGAGTATGGCCAAATCGGGTTTAAGGTTTTTAAGCACCTGTTCTGCATCATGTTGGCTTTCAGCAGTAACCACATCAAAACCCATCTTTTCAACTTGAAATTTTAGCTGAAACAAGTAATCGATATCATCATCAACTATTAGAATAGTTCTTTTATTTGTAGCCATATTCAAGATTTTAATTATTATCGCTAAAATTAATACCAGAATTTCTTGGTAAACTTATTTTAAAAGTAGTTCCTGTAGGGCCTTTGCTTTTATCGGCATTAGATTCTACCTCAATTTTACCTTTATGCATTTTAACAATACCATAAGTTGTTGCAAGGCCTAAACCAGTTCCCTTCCCAATCCCTTTTGTTGTAAAAAATGGTGTAAAAAGTTTATCCATATTCTCCTCAGGAATCCCCTCTCCTGTATCGGACACGCTAATAGTCACCTCGTTATCATCGCCCTCTATGATCACGGAAAGTATTCCACCATTGGGCATTGCCTCAACAGCATTTTTATTTAAATTGGTAAGAACCTGCATCATTTGCTCGTAATCAACATTTGCCATCAAATTTGATGTACGACAAACTATGTTGGTTTTAATATTTTTAGGTATAACAACTCCTGCGATGCTATCTTCAGCCAATTTCTTAAGATTGATTTGTTCAATTTTGACCTGGTTTTTACGAGCAAAGTTAAGCAAGCCACTTACAATCTTTTTACAGCGCTCGGCTTGTGTCGATATAAGCTCAAGGTCCTTACGCAAAGGATCGTCAGGTTTACATTCATCAAGAAGAATATTGCTATACATTAGCACAACCCCTAGCGGGTTGTTTAATTCATGGGCAATACCTGCAGAGAGTTGTCCCATATGAGCAAGTTTTTCAGATTGTTTAAGGGCTTGCTGCATTTTAGCAAGTTTTTCGTTGGTTACGGCCAAATCTTGAACAGATTCGTGCAGTTCCTCAATGGCGTATGGTAAGCACATCTCCACTTCGGCCAACCCCTCAACAATTGCTATGGCATGCTCCAAGCAGGTATCGTATCCGCAGGCACCACAGTTAAGATGATCGCGAGACGAAAATTTGCCCATTCTTGCGAGAACACGGTTCACTTCGTCATCAGTAGGTTTAGGAATTCGTTTATCGTCTGGTATAAAAGTTCTAGTAAGCTCTAAATCGGAAAATTGCTTTATATTCTCTTCCCACTTTTTAATTTGCTCAGCAGTAACCTTTGATCTGGCATAGGCACTGATGTAAGTTTTTCGCTGAAAGCGTTTTCCTCCAGGCGACATACCTGGACCCATGATGCATCCCTCACAGCAAAGCAATTCAAGGTTTTGCCCTTTCAGGTTGCCAGTTTCCCATTCTTTAATGGCTTCCTGAAATCCTATTCTTCCTTCAGCAACAGTAATATTACCTTCAATGAGATCGTCGAAAATATTGACAGTTTGCATCAGACCACGGCTAACTGGGAAAATTGCTCCCCTTCCAGCATGCGGTGGATCAAAATCGGAGGGTTCAACTTTGAAATGGTCGATACCAGCCTGCTCAAAAAGCACCCTTAACTCCCTGAATGTAATTGCCTCATCAATCTCTCTTGACTCATCCTTTTTGGCAATGCATGGGCCAATAAAAACCTGTTTTAGGCTACTATCAATTTTGCGAACCACCCTGCTAATAGCCACCATTGGCGACACCACAGGGGCAAGATTATCAACCAGTTCGGGATGATAATAACGGATATAAGAGACAATAGCAGGGCAATCGCTAGAGATATACCCTTTCCCAGATCGGTCCTCAAGCAATGATTTATACCTACTAGCAACTAAATCGGCACCGAAAGCAACTTCAAAAACATTGCTAAAGCCCAAAGCTCTTAGCATTCCAACAAAACGGCGGTAATCGTCTATTTCAGTAAACTCAGCAGGAAAACTAGGTGCTACAAGTGCAGCTACTTTTTCACCACTTTGAAGCATATTTTTCACATCGGTTCTAGTAAGCAAAAATACTTTAGCATCCTGGCTACACACCTTAACACAGTTACCACAACCGATACAGCGTTCAGAAATCACCTCAGCCTGTCCATTTATAATCTTAATGGCCTTAGCTGGGCATTCCCTAACACAAGTGTAGCAAACCCTACATAGTTCTTTTACAGTATAAACCAACTTCCTTTTATCATCGTGCATGATTGAAACTTTTAAAGAAGAACATCGCGGGGAGAATAACGTGTATATAAGAATTTTTTTGACTTTTCGCTTCCAACATCCTCAAGGAACTCCTCGTATACAGCATGAACCGAAGGGTTCTTGGCTGCACACTTAATTCCATCGGCCTCATCAATCTCCGCTATTATTTTAGCTCTTTGCTTAACAGACTTTTCGTCCATTGTAAAAGGTTGTCCACCCCCATTAACACAACCTCCTGGGCAAGCCATTACCTCAACAAAATCAATCTCATTTTCAGGTTTTAGGACCTCCCCAATAATTTCATGAATGTTTTTTAGTCCATTAACGATGGCAAATCGGAATTGATGCCCAGCAGCTTTAAAAGAAAATGCTTTTACTCCCGAGCCAATCCTTTCCTCTTTTATGTTTTTATCAACTAATTCCTTTGAAGTAATTCTGAAATATATCATCCGAGCGATGGCTTCAGCCGCCCCACCCGATATGCCAAAAAGTTTTCCTGCAGAACTTCTAATGTTAAATGGTTTATCGGCATGTTGAGTTTCGATATTTTGCATATCTATGCCGTAAAGTTTAATAAGGCGAACCAGTTCGCGTGTTGAAATCACAGAATCGACATCTGAAAGGCCACGAGTTGTCATCTCCTCTCTTTGTGCCTCAAACTTCTTAGCCAAACAGGGCATAATGGAAACAGAGAAGATATTTGATGGGTTTATTCCCACTGTTTTGGAAAAATAGTTTCGCACCAATGAACCCATAATCTGCTGAGGTGATTTTACAGCACTTAGCAAATTAATTCTATTTGGGTACCACTGTTCTACAAATTTAACCCAGGCTGGACAGCAAGAAGAGAGCATTGGGATGCTCTCACCATTTTCCTTTCGATCTAAGAGCTCCTGCGCCATCTCGTGTGAGGAGATATCTGCTGCAACCGAAGTATCAAACACATAGTCAAACCCTATTTTTCTCAGTGCAGCATAAATAATTCCATTGATATCTTTTGTAGCTTTCATCCCAAACTCCGAAGCAATAGAAACAGAAATAGAAGGGGCAATTTGAGCTACGGTAACAATTTCAGGATTATTAATAGCATCTATTACTTCGGCTATATTTTGCCGTTCCGTAAGTGCACCAGTTGGGCAAACCAACACGCACTGGCCACAACCAATACAGTTGGAAAAGTTCAAGTCGCGCGACATGGTTGTTCCAACATACATGTTACAACCACGTTTAATAAATTCGAACGTTGAAACACTTTGAACCTCGTCGCAAATCCTAACACATCTCCCACAGAGAATGCATTTGGCTGGGTCCCTAACAATACTTGGGCTTGACAAATCGAGCTTTTGGGAGAAACTTTTTGAAAGTACCTTACGCTCACGAACGTGGAGTTCAACCGCTAAATCCTGTAACTCACAAGAACCATTTTTTTCACAGTATAGGCAATCGTCGGGGTGATTATCGAGAAGGAGTTCAACTATTGTTTTTCTTGCTCTCACTACTCTAGGAGAATGCGTTTTAATTTTCATTCCCTCCTCAACAATATGCGAACAAGAAGTAAGAAGATTATCATAACCTTCAACCTCAACCACACACAGCCGGCATGCACCAGTTGGAGTAAGGTGCGCCATGTTGCAAAGGGTTGGAACTCTTATTCCATTTTGTCTCAAGGCTTCAAGTATGGTATCACCTTTTTTCGCCTTAATTGACCGATTATTTACTTCTATGGTTATGTTCATAGTCCTAAATCACTTAAAGTAGACTGCTGAGAACTTGCAGGTTTCCTGGCAAATTCCACAACCAATACATCGTTCTTCCACAATAAAATAGGGAGTGCGAGGTGTTCCAAATATTGCATTGGTGGGGCACTTTTTTGCGCAAGCAGTACAGCCTGTACACTTATCAACATCAATATAAAATGTTCGCAAATCGCGACAAACGCTTGCCCTACATTTACGATCGAAGATGTGTTCTTCAAACTCATCTCTAAACGACTTAAGGGCCTTTAATAATGGTCGAGAAGCTGTTTGCCCCAGCCCACAAAGAGATGTATCGCGCATGACCTCAGCAAGAGTTTCCAGCTGAATTACACCTTTAAATCGCTCAAGTGTGGTGTGACCTTCGTTACTTACAGGTCGCTTTGAAATATTATCGAGTATTTGGTACATTCTGTTAGAACCTTCGCGACAAGGGATACACTTACCACAGCTCTCGTTTCTAATAAAGTGCATAAAGTATTTTACGAGGTCGACCATGCAAACTGTATTATCTAGAACTTGAACGCTACCCGACCCAAGAGTAATTCCCTTTTCTCGCAGTTCATCAAAATCGATGGGATAACCTAATTCATCTTTAGTAATGCTCATACCCGAAGGGCCTCCTAAATGCAATGCTTTAAACTCACGCCCCTCTTTTACCCCCCCTGCCAAGTCGAGCAAAGTAGATAAAGGTTTACCAAAATCCACCTCAACCAAGCAGGTTTGCGCAGCATTTCCATTAACAGAAAAAATCTTAGTACCTTTTGACGTTTGGGAACCAATTGAGCTATACCATTCTGCACCATTTAGAATGATATCGGGAATATTTGCAAGGGTTTCAACATTATTTATAACGGTTGGTTTACCATTAAAGCCCCATTCGGTTGGGAATGGAGGTTTAATGCTTGGCATTCCTCTCTTCCCCTCTATGCTTTTTATCAATGCAGTTTCTTCGCCACATACATAAGCACCAGGCCCTTGACGTATTTCTATATCAAGTGAATAACCGCTTCCTAAAATATCAAATCCGAGTAATCCAACCTCATATGCTTGATCAATGGCGTTCTTTATACGCTCTACTGTTAGGTTGTACCTATTCCTAATATAAACTATTGCCCTATTTGCACCAATTGCATAGGCGCTTAATACAATTCCCTCAACTACTCTAAAAGGGTCGCTTTCAACAAGTAATCGATCCATAAACCCACCAGGGTCACTTTCATCGGCGTTACAAATAAGGTATCGTTCTGTTGTTGCAACTTGTAATGCATTGCGCCATTTGGTTCCAGTAGGATAGGCTCCTCCGCCTCTCCCCCTCAATCCACTTTCCTCTACCATTCGGCACACATCATCAAAAGTATATTTCCTTAACGTAGTGGCCAATGCTCTAAATCCACCAAGGGCAATATAATCAACAATACTATCTGGGCTAATCACTCCAGCATTCTTTAGCAGAATACGTTTCTGATTTTTAAAGAAAGGCAGGTCCTGCATGAAAGGAATCCCAACCCAAGGCTCAAGAATATCGGAGTAATACTGAAACATGGCCTGCTCGGGCTGAACAAACCCATTAATGGCTGCATCGAGTAGGGTGCTAACCCTGTCGGGCGTTACATTCCCAAAAGCCACCCTTGTTTTACCTGGTATTTGCACTTCAACAATTGGCTCATGGGAACACAAACCATGACTTCCTACACATACCAAATCGGCATCAACGGCATTATCATCCAGATACTGCTCAATGGCCTCTCTGGTGTTGATTGCGCCAGCAACTATTGAAGAGGTTGTAATACCAACATAAACAACAGGTTGACGAACACTTTCACGTCTAAAAGAGTCTAATCGTTCTTTTATTTCATCATTCCAATTGCCAGTGTGCAGGTTCGGAATAACCTCATCTTTTATAAAAGAAACCATTTGTTTTGAGCTGCACCTCGACATTTTTAATCTTCGTTTTTATCGTTAAGAATACTTTTAAGCGTTTCAGGGTCTACCTTACTGTAAAAATCATCATTTATTGAAATCACAGGGCCGTGCTCACAAGCACCCATGCAAGTAGTTACTTCAAGGCTGTATCTTCCATCTCGAGTTGTTTGTCCATTTTTCAACTTATAGTTGTCCTCCAAGTAAACCATGTTCCATTTGGCTCCTTTCAACCTACACGACGTTCCATTACAAAGACAAATATGTTTTTCACCCTTATTCTCAAATTTAAACTGATTGTAGAATGTTGCCAATCCATATATTTTCGAAGTAGGAATGTTCAGATGTTTACCAACCTTAACAATAGCACCTTCAGTTATTCTGCCCAACTCATTCTGAATGTCCTGCAGAATGGGAATCAAGCTATCGGAACCTGAATAATTATATCGCTCAAGAATGTCTTCTAATATCTTATCTTCAGTCATAATTTATTCAATTTCAACCAGACCTGTTAATAACAATAACATATATTATTGATTATCTGACTATTACAATATTTTCACAAGTGTTATTTACGGAACAATTTAATAAAACATTATAATTTATTTTATTTATTGAATAGTTTTTTATAATTTAAAACGTTTTCAGATAGGAAGTTTGATGATAAAAAGCACTAACTTTAGGGAAAGATTATAGAACTATACTCTATATTTGTCGTTAAACAATTTGTTAAACAAATAACAAGAAGGATGGGCGATAGAGTTGAACTGATGATATGTTTAGGAAGTTCATGCTTTGCCAGAGGCAATAAAGCAACATTGAAATCGATACAGAAGTTTTTAGAAGATCACGATTTAAAGGATAAAGTAAATTTTCATGGTGGTCATTGCTTTGGCAATTGCGCCGAAGGCCCAAACATTAAAATTAATGGTAGGCTCTACACTCATGTTAATGAGTTTAAGGTTATCGATATACTAACTAACGAATTACTTTAGAAGAACGTCTGATAATGTCACAGCTTTTTAAAATAGATGAAAAAACCTGTATAAACTGTTATGCTTGCGTACGTGTTTGCCCTGTGAAAGCCATTGAGGTTAAAGCAGGACAAAACTTTGCAAGGATAATAGAAGATCGGTGTGTGGGTTGCGGTAGCTGCTTAAACATATGTCCGGTAAATGCTATAAGCTATAAATCATCAAAAAAAGAAGTATTAAAGCTGCTTAAAAGCGATGCTCCTGTAGCAGCAATTTGCTCCCCTAGCATTTCGGGTGAATTTGCCGACATAACCGACTACAGGAAATTTGTTCAAATGATTAAGCAGCTTGGGTTTACCTATGTGTGTGAAGTTACATTTGGGGTTGACCTGGTTGCACAAGAATACAAAAAACTATTTGACAACTTTAAAGGGAAGTATTTTATAACAAGTATGTGCCCTGTGGTTGTATCGATGGTTGAAAAATACCATCCTGAGATAGCAGAAAACTTGGCACCAATTATCTCCCCATCTATAGCCACTGCAATGGCTGTCCGCAAAGAATACGGTTCCGATGTAAAAGTTGTTCACATTGGGCCCTGTATCCAAAGCAAGGAAGAGATTAAGCTCTATGACGATGAACGTAGGATCGATGAGAACCTAACCTTTGTTGAGCTCCGTGAACTATTCGACGAGTTTAATATAAAAGAAAGCAACCTTGAGTACTCAGAATTTGATGAGCCAATAGGGTACAAGGGTTCTCTATTCCCAATAGGTAGAGGTATTTTGCAAGCTGTTAACATCAGCGAAGACCTACTAACGGGTACCGTTATAAGCACCAATGGCCCTAACAACACGCTCCAAGCGCTGGAACAATTTGAAACCAGTATCGACCTCATCAACAGGCACTTCAACCTTTTCTATTGCGAAGGTTGTTTAATGGGACCAGGCACATCGCGAGGTGGGAAAAAATTTATTAGGCGCACAATGGTTGTCAACTATGCCAACAAACGCCTAAAGTCATTCGACCGTAAGAAATGGGAGGAGCACATTAACAAAAACAGCAATAACGACTATAGCCGTTCATTCAAAATTGACGATCAACGACTTGCAAAACCTTCCGAGAAAAAGCTTGAGGAGGTATTAAAAGCTATTGACAAAGAATTTGTTGCGCGTGATTCAGGATGCGAAGCATGTGGCTACTCATCGTGTTACGATTTTGCTTCGGCAGTTGCTTCCGGTTTAGCCCATACCGATATGTGTCTGAACTTTAGCCTCAAAAAACGTCAAGAGTACATTAAAACGCTACAGGCAACCAACGAAAAGCTTGCAAAAACACAGGAGGCTTTAAAAGAATCGGAGAAAAAGGCTAGGCATGAGCAGGAAGCCGCTCGCGAAGCTACAGAAACCATAACAACCATGCTAAAAAAGCTGCCCTCGGCGGTAGTGCTTATCGACAAAAAACTTAGAATTATACAAAGCAACCAAAGTTTTATCGACCTTTTGGGTGATGATGCTCTTGAAATCAACGAAATAATACCCGGACTAGTCGGAGCAGATTTAAAAACCCTTTTACCATACAATATTCATAACATCTTTTCGAGCGTACTACAAAACAATACCGATATCCTGAATAGGGATGTAATGTACAAGGATAATCTGCTCAACATATCGGTTTTTACAATAAAGCCCAACAGCATTGTAGGAGCGGTAATTAGGGATATGTATGCACCTGAGGTTCAAAAAGAAGAGGTAATTAAGCGAATTACCGAAGTGATTGACAAGAACCTTGCTATGGTTCAGAACATTGGTTTTTTGCTAGGTGAAGGTGCAGCTGAAACCGAAAAGATGCTAAACTCAATTATCAAAACCTACCGTGAAGGGAGAAGTAGCAACGAAAACAACAAGTAGAACTAGCTAATGTCTGATAAGTTTTTTATAGAGGTAAGTAGCCAGCAAAATAATCACGATGAAGAGCGTATTTGTGGCGATGTGTTTTATTCTCGCCGGCTTCAGGATGAGGAAAGAACCATCCTAGTTCTTTCCGATGGCATGGGGCATGGTGTAAAAGCCAACATTCTGGCAACTCTAACTTCAACCATGGCACTCAATTTTACCATCGAACACAAGGATGTTAACACCATTGCCGAAATCATAATGAACACCTTGCCTGTTTGCTCTGTTCGGAAAATGAGCTACTCTACCTTTTCAATTGTTGATATCGACCATAATGGAGAAACCAAAATATTGGAATACGACAATCCCCAGTGCTTGATAATGAGGGGTACAGAGGAATTCATCCCAGAATGGCAATGTATAATCCTTAACAGCGAGAAAAATGCAGGTAAAGAGCTGAAATTCTGTTCATTTAAACCTCAAAAAGAGGATAGAATTATTCTTTGGACCGATGGTATAACTCAATCGGGTCTCGGCAGTGCCGACTATCCATTTGGTTGGGGAGATGAGGCAAGGGATTTTGTAAAAAAAATAATTAAAAATGAACCTGATATCTCTGCACGTAAGCTAAGCACCAAAGTTATTAACATGTCATGCTTTAACGATGGATATCACCCAAAGGATGATTCTTCTTGCGTTACCATATATTTCCGAAACCCCAGACGCTTACTCATTTGTACAGGACCACCCTTTGAAAAAGAAAACGATTCCAAACTTGCTAAAATATTCGACAGCTTTGAAGGTAAAAAAGCGATCTGTGGTGCAACAACAGTTGACATAATTGCTCGCGAACTTAATAGAGAGGTTGTTGACAGCCTGGAGTTTGATGATCCAGACCTTCCTCCCATTAGTCATATGGAAGGAGCCGACTTAGTGACAGAAGGCATCCTTACCCTCAGTAAGGTTAACAACATTCTAGAAAGTTACAACGACAATACAACTCTTGGGAAAGGTCCTGCCGATGAGCTTGTCAAGCTAATACTAGAGAGCGATAGCATTGATTTTGTAATTGGCACATGTATAAATGTTGCCCACCAAGATCCAAACCTACCTGTGGAACTAGAAATCAGGCGCACCGTGGTAAAACGTATAGCCAAAATTTTGCAAGATAAATTCTTAAAGGAAGTAAACCTTCAATTTCTTTAACCACTTAAACCTAAACTTTAACATTTTAATTAAAAAGGTTGACTTTCTTTAACTTTTTTGCAATATTTACGTTGAAATACTACAAACTTAGTATTTATGCGTAAGTATATTTGCTTATTCGGATTTGTATACATCTCATTCATCCTTGTATCACCAACAAGTGCGCAAGATTGGAATACTATATTCACCTACGAGCTCGACGCTGAGTACTATATGGCCGAAGGTAATTTTTCAAAAGCTGCCGATACATATGCAAAGGCATTAAAAAAATTTCCTGAAAGTGCTAATCTTAAATTTAAAATTGGGTATTGTTTACTTAAAACACCCGATCGCAAAAGTGAATCAATTAGCTACCTAGAAGAAGCCGTAGCAAAGATATCCGACAAGTACGATGCAAAATCGATAAAAGAGGCAAATGCACCACCTGAAGCTTTATACCATTTAGGCATGGCCTACATGGTTAAAAATGATTTTGATAACGCAAGTAGAGTTTTTAACGAATATAAGAAACATGTTTCGCCAGACGATACAGAGGCTACAAAGCGGGTTAATCAAGCCTTAGCAAGTTGTGAATTTGCCAAACAGATGTCAAAAAAGCCAATTGGCCTTAACTATAGCATCTTAGGTCCCGAAATTAATAATATGTATAACAACATATGCCCTGTTTTATCTGGAGATGGAAAGACCTTAGCTTTTACCAGTGTCACTGCAAAGGGCAATAAGATCTACATCACAACAAAAGACGAAAACGGGAACTGGACCAAGCCCCGAGAAATTACCCGTTACCTAGGCAGCAGAAATTTAACCACATCATTCTTGTCTTATGAGGGGAAGGAGCTTTACCTGATTGAGCATGGCCGAAAGCGTTCAGATATTGTGGTAAGCTTTCTTCAAAAACGCAGATGGTCGTCAACTGTAAAAATTGCAAAACCCATAAACTCCAAATCAAACGAAACCCATGTTTGCGTCACAAAAGATGGCAACACAGTATATTTTACTAGCGACAGGAAAGGTAGCTTGGGAGGTTTCGACATTTGGGTATCTACCATTAACAATGGCCGTTGGAGCGATGCTATAAACTTGGGACCAAATGTAAATACCGAATTTGACGAAGTAACCCCATTCCTTACACCCGATGAAAAGTATCTCTTTTTCAGTTCACAAGGGCATAACTCAATGGGTGGGTTTGATATTTTTTACACAAATCTGGAGGGTAGCCCTAACGTTAAAAACATTGGCTATCCACTTAACACTCCCTCCGATGAAACATTCTTTTTCCCTACAAGTTTAACCTCTGGACTCATTCCTCATTACAGCCCAGATGGATATGGTAAACTTGACATCACAATGGTTGATATAGTTCCCCAGGTTGATCTTAAACTTAACATTATGCTCGCCGATAACGCACCTACCGACAAGCCCTATAATGTTAAAATCATTGAGGATGGGACCCAACAGTTAATTGAAAGTTTTTCGTCCAAAGGGAAATCACAACTTAAATCGAAAATAAAGCCAGGCAAATACGTTGTAACTGCTACAGGCAAAGGATTTGACGAAGCCAAAACTAATTTTGAAGTTCCTGCTAAACCCGACGAAAGCGAATATCAGCTTAGCTTAGTATTAAATCCTGTTGTTATTCAGCAGCCCGTTGCCCAACTTGAAGAACCTAAGTCTGAAATTGAAGATAAACAGGACAACAATCAAACCACTGAAGATATTGGAAAAACTGAGGACTCTCATGCCGCCAAGCAAGAATCAAAAAATTCGGATAATAAAGAAGCAAAAGAAAATATAGATCAAACAGAAATAGCACCTAAGGAACAAGAACAGGATAAAGCATTACCGTCTAAACCCACACTTACCGCAGCACCAGTTCCACGTATGGACTTTAACAAATCTATGGCCACATCAACTCTTGCAAAAACAACCTACTCTATTCAGCTGCTAGCATCGTTACATCCAGTTGATTACAATTACTTTAACCTAGATAGCATAAGTGTAACCATTTCGCCTGAGGGATATTACCGTTATAGTATAGGTACTACAGACAACATCCAAGAGATAGAAACTCTTCAACAAAAACTACGAAACCATGGTTACAATAATGTTTGGGTTAGAATTAATCGGGAACATCCAGGATATACAATACAATTCCTAGCACTCCAAAAACCCAAAAGCATTAAGACGTTTGAAGAACTTTCAGAAGTAATGGTTTACCGAGGGAAAGATGGAATGTATCGGTACTGCGTGGGTAAATACTCTACTCCCGAAGAGGCATTAACCGATATTGAAAGGATTAAATCGCTAGGGTATTCAGATGCATTTGTTAGGGTACTAGGGAAATAGAAATCCCTACTAAAATACCTTATTCAGAATAGGCATTTACTACTCTCCTACCAGTTCATACCCACCCTTGAGCAGCACATCTGTTAACTTGGAGTCAAATACTTGGGCAATTGTATCTTGAATTAAGCCTACCTGGAGGAATTCTTTCTTAAACTGGTATTTAGTTGAATCGGAATAATCTAAAATGTAAACAAAATACTTATCACCATTTTGGTGTAGAGCAGTTACTGGTAATACCCATGCATTGGAAACGTTGGTATAAACTTTTGCGGTAACCCTCATCCCACTTATCAACTTTACATCAGGTGTTTGTTTTAACGATGCGAAGCATTCTACTGCTTTATTCTCAGTATTTGCATCTAAGCCAACTGAAATCACCTCACCTTCAATTTTTTTTCCATCTCCTACTAATTCAATTTCAACCTTTTGGCCAGGTTTCACAGCATTCACTTGATTCATAAAAACATAAAACTTAAGCAAGAGGTTTCTGGTATCAATAAGCTCTGCAACAGGTTGCTCGATAGTAATTGGTTTTCCAATTGCTGATTCAATTCTTGAAACAGTTCCATCTATTGGAGAAGTTAGGTAAGCCTCACCAAAGAAATCACCTTTTAGAATTTTATCAGGCTGTAGCCCAAGCCTAGTAAGCAATAACCTGTAAGATTTGTTTTTAGCTTCTAAAGTACGATATTCACCCTTAGCCTTTAAAAGTTCCTTTTTTGATACGATTCCGCTTTTTGCTAACTCCTCTATTCGTTCATAGCTGTTTTTTGCTAAAAGGAAGCTGTTATATATCTCAATAAACTCGGTTTGCAAGTTCATCACCTCTGGTCCATCAATAACAACAATCGCTTGTCCCTTATATACTTTTTCCGAGGGCTTCACTTTAATCTCTTTTATTAATGCGTTTATAGGAGAGGTTACATATGCTTTGGCATTTGGACTTGGTTCAACAACTCCCTGAGCAACTATATCTTGCGATAATTCAATCTTTTTAACGCTGCCAATCTTCATATCCATTGTATTAAACTGCTCAACAGAAACAGAAACTATCTTATCGTCATTTATGGACGATTCAGTTTCTTGGCTGTCATTCGACGAGCAAGAATAAAACATGATGGCAAATAGTGTAATAGTAATCAGATTAATCTTCATCTTTCAAATTTTCAATAAGGTTAAACATAATCATCAACTTCTACGCTTAAAGGTCCAAAACTTCAACCCTTCAAAGCGCTCAAATACAGAGTAAAGAAGCGGGAGTGCAACCATGGTAAGCATGGTTGAGGAAATTAAGCCGCCAATAACAACAGTAGCAAGGGGGCGTTGCACTTCGGCTCCCGCAGAGGTTGATAAGGCCATGGGCAAAAATCCCATCGCTGCAGCCAAAGAGGTAAGCAATACAGGTCTAAGCCTGTTGCGTGTTGCTCTCATTATACGCTCTCGTAAATCGCTGACATCTTCCTCCTTTAACTCTTTCAGATGCTCAATTAGTACTATTCCATCTAGTACAGCCACCCCAAAAAGTGCTATAAAACCTACAGCAGCCGATATGCTAAAAGGCATTCCACGAATCCAAAGCATTAAAATACCCCCAATAACCGATAGCGGTACAGATGTATAAACCATCAAGGCATCTTTAAATGAATGGAATGCAAAATGCAGAAAAATAAAGATTAAAGCCAATGCAGCCGGAACTGCAACAAGTAATCGATTACGTGCATTTCTAAGGTTCTCAAATTGACCACCATATTCAACGTAATATCCAGGAGGCAGTGTCAACTTACTATCCAATATTTTTTGAATATCTTTTACAACCGATTCCAAATCTCGGTTACGAACATTAACACTTACCACAACCCGACGATGGGTGTTATCGCGGGAGATTTTTGCAGGACCTGTAGTGTATTCAACGTTAGCAAGTTCTTCTAGCGGAACCAAACCTCCACCAGGCAAAGAAATTAAAAGGTTCTTCACACTGGCAATGTTCTTTCTATTCTCCTCAGCCAAACGAACAACTAAGTCGAAGCGTTTTTCACCTTCAAAAATACTACCTGCAGCCTCCCCTGCAAAAGCTGCCGACACCACCCTATTTAATTCCTCAACTGAGATACCGTACATGGAGATCTTTCGCCTATCGTACTTAATACTAATTTGGGGTAATCCAGCAGTTTTTTCCATGATGATATCGGCTGCTCCTGGAACTCCATCAATTAGCTTTTTAACCTCAATAGCCTTTTGGTTCAAAACATCTAGATCCTCTCCAAATATCTTTATGGCTAAATCTGCACGTACTCCAGTAATCAACTCATTAAAGCGCATCTCAATGGGCTGAGTAAATTCATACTCTACATTTGGAATAACAGAAAGCGCTTCCTTAAACTTATTAGCCAATTCCTCCTTACTCGATGCATTCACCCAATATTTTTTTGGTTTTAACTTGATAATCATATCGATTTCTTCCATCGACATAGGATCGGTAGGCACTTCGGCTGCGCCAATACGGCTTACTATTTTATCTACTTCTGGGAACTTTTCAATAAGGATTTTCTCCATCATGGTAGTCAGTTCAGTAGTACGTTTAAGTGATGTTCCAGTTTTTAATACTGGTTGAATCACAAAATCTCCCTCATCAAGAGTTGGGACAAATTCTGCACCCAACCGGGTAAATACCCAGCCTGAAAAAAGTAACATGGCAAAGGCTGCACCAAGCACCCATTTTTTATTATTATATGCCCACTCGATTACAGGTTTATACGATAAATGAATTATACGCATAATCCACTCTGAAAGCAACCACTTTTTCTTCTGTGGTCTTAGAAAAAGCGAAGCTGCAACAGGTAGCCAGGTAAACCCAAAAAACATGGCACCAATAAGAGCGAAGCTAAACGATAGGGCCATGGGACGAAACATTTTACCCTCAACCCCTGAAAGCGAAAGAATTGGAATGAAGACAATAAGAATTATTATTTGACCAAAAACTGCAGAATTCATCATTTTTGATGCTCCCTCAAACGAAATAGAATCGAACAACAGCCTCTTTTCATTTTCCGACTTGGCAGGAAAATCATTCGCTCTTAGCGTCAATCTTAGTACAATAAACTCTACAATAATAACTGCACCATCAATAATGATCCCAAAATCAAGAGCACCAAGACTCATAAGATTGGCATCAATACCAAAAATATACATTGCCGATATGGTAAATAAAAGAGCTAATGGGATTAATGACGAAATAACAAGAGAAGCCCTTAAATTTCCAAGGATAAGAAGTACAACAAGAAAAACTATAATACATCCAAAAATGAGATTCTCTAAGATTGTTTTAGTTGTTTTTGAAATTAGCTCACTGCGTTCCACAATCGGATTAATATAAACACCCTCGGGAAGATGTTTTTGGACCTCAGCAACTCTTTCCTTAACAGCCTCAATAACCTTATTGGAGTTTGCATCTTTAAGCATCATTATTTGTCCCATAACCTTTTCGCCTTGTCCGTTGGCAGTTATGGCACCAAATCTATTTGCATGTCCTTCATTTACACTAGCCACATCGGCTACCCTTATAGAAAAACCGTTTTTGGTCACAATGGGGATTTGCTCAATGTCCTCTATGGATTTTAATAACCCCTCTCCCCTTACAAAATAGCTTTGGTTCTCTCTTTCAATGTAAGCCCCTCCTGCTACTCCATTGTTTTGCTCCAAGGCGTTTAACACATCGACAATAGAAATATTGTATTGAGCAAGTTTTTCCGGATCAACAGCTACCTCGTATTGCTTAAGATAGCCTCCCCAAGTGTTAACCTCCACAACACCCTGGATACCTGAAAGTTGACGTTTTACATACCAATCCTGAATGGTTCTTAGCTCAGTAGTGGTGTACCTATCCTCGAATCCTGGCTTTACATCAAGAACATACTGATAAATCTCGCCTAAACCTGTTGAAATAGGTCCCATGTCGGGCTTGCCAAATCCTTCTGGAATATTCTCTGCTGCAGTTTTTAACTTTTCT
This sequence comes from Tenuifilum thalassicum, assembly GCF_013265555.1. Classification (GTDB taxonomy): domain Bacteria; phylum Bacteroidota; class Bacteroidia; order Bacteroidales; family Tenuifilaceae; genus Tenuifilum; species Tenuifilum thalassicum. The sequence goes on from NZ_CP041345.1 coordinate 1,981,449, forward strand.
GCAATAAGCTGGCGTGGTAAGTAGGTTCCGAGATCATCGTCGAATACTATGGTAACAACCGATAATCCAAACTTTGATATTGAACGGATCTCCTTTACACCTGGCAAATTCGACATCTCAAGCTCAATAGGATAGGTTATGAATTGTTCCACATCCTGAGTCGAAAGGTTACGACTGGTGGTTATTACCTGAACCTGATTATTAGTAATATCAGGAACAGCACCAACAGGAATCTGGGTTACAGCGTATATACCAAATAATGCAATGGTAAGGGTGAGTAGCACAATAATTAGCTTACTCCTAATACTAAAACTTATTAGTTTTTCTATCATTCTAGCTCATATTTACTTATTCATATATATGCATATATGCATCAAAACGACTATCATATCCTGTTTGTTCATCAAGCTAAATCTTTATACCCAATACCAGAACATCATCAATTTGCTCATTAAACCCACGCCATTTTTCAAAAGTTTGAGCAAGTTTATTCTCTAGCAGAAAACATGGGCTACCATAATTCTCTAATATCAAGTTTTTTAATCGAGTTGATGAAAACTTTTCTCCATTCTCGGCACTAAACTGGTCGCAATAGCCATCGGTAAATGCAAATACTATATCATTTTTTGCAAGTTTTACCTTTTTTGAAGTATAGCTCACCTTATGATTATCCCAACCAATTCTATAAATATCGGGGCGTAGCTTTACAAGTTGGCCATCAGAGATAATGTATAAAGGCATTTTTGCGCCAGAGTACTCTAACTCCATGGTGTTATGATCAAAAACACAAAGAGCAATCTCCATCCCATCAATAATACTTTTCTGTGACTTTGAGAAGAAATCAACGACTAACCGATTGGTTTTTAAAAGAATTTTAGGGGTATTGCTATAATTCTGATCGCGAAGGGCAGTTCTAAGGGCATTTTCACAAATTACGCTAACAATAGCTCCTGGAACACCGTGACCGGTACAATCGGCAACAGCAAATATTGATTTATTTTTATAATGAAAAAACCAGTAAAAATCGCCACTCACATAATCTTTGGGCTTATAGAACAGGAAAGTATCAGTAAAATATGTTTTCAGATCCTCGATTGACGGTAGCATGGATGCTTGAAGAAATTTTGCATATTTGATGCTATCAGTTATTTGCTTATTCTTCTCATCTACAATTGAAAGTTGCTCTTTAAGTTCAACTGTTCGCTGCTCAACCATTTCTTCTAACTCTTCTTGGCGCTCTTTCAATGTTTTTATTCGGCTGCTTGTATACAGATACAAGACTAATCCTAAAACAAGAACAAACAAAATCCTAAACCACCATGTGGCCCAAAACGGAGGTGCAATGTAAATGGGCATTGAAACTATTTCATCGGACCAAACTCCATCGCTGTTAGCCGCTTTAAGGTGCAACCTGTATGTTTTCCCAGGTGCTAGGCTACTAAAGATCGCCTGGCGGCTTTTGGTTTCAACCCAAGTGTCATCAAGGCCTTCTAGATACCAGGCATATTTAACCTCCTGTGGATTTTTAAAACTTATTGCCTCAAATTCGAAAGTAATGTGATTTTGATTATGCCTTAGTTTTAGGTCGAGAGGTAATCCAGTGAGCTCATCGATAGAATCGGTAAACATTCTCCAATTGGTTTTTTGTGAGCGCAATAGCACACTCTTTATTGAAACCACAGGCGGCACACTATTAATTTTATCAAATGCCCTTTGATAATAGGCAAGACCACTGTTTGTAGCAATCCAGAAACCTTTATCACTATCACTTAATACTCCATTAAGGTTTATTTCTAAATCGGGTAATCCTTCGTTTGGTCCATAATGCCTAAGGATTAAGCTATCATTCAAAAATTCATGAATGCTTAACCTATCCAATCCCAAGTTTGTTCCAACCCACAAAAACTCTTTATCGGCATAAAGCAAATAAATTAGATTTGACGATAAACCATCTGCCTCCTTTATCTGTTTTAACTCATTTCCATTAAAACCATAAACACCCTCATTCCTTGTTCCAAACCAAACATTTCCATAGGTATCGGTTAATAGTGTTGATATCTCGGCATTTTTACCAATTTCATTGAATGAAAATACTTTATTTTGTTCAATGTAGTACACACCGTTAAATCGTGTACCTACCCATATCCTATTTCTAATCGTATCTATTTGTAGTTTCTGTATAAATACGTTCCCAGTATCGCTTGCAAATAGTTTATAGTGACAAAATTGGACACCATTCTTTGTATAGTACAACCCTTTTGATGTAGCAACCCATAAAATCTTATTTTCATCTTCAATAATATCGTCAATCCTAAGTTCCTGATTTTGAAGCAATGGCAAACGCCTAAATCGATATCCTTTCCCTGCACCTTGATACATGGCAAGACAGATGCCGGCATTGCTTGTTCCTACATATATTTTCCCATCCGACGCCTCAAAAACCTTTCCTATGTAGTTATCGGGCAATCCATTTTGAGTTGAATAACGGTAAATACCATTAGGAGTCATAATGGAGAGCCCCTCACCAATGGTACCAATCCAAAGGTATCCGTTTCTTGTTTTGCTCACCCCCCATATCTTATTGCCAATTAAACCATCGTTTTTAGTATAAGCAGTAAAAGCCACTCCCTTAAGGATTCCAATACCATTATTTGTCAGAATCCATAAATTCTTTTCATGATCGACATACAACTTGGTAGGCAGATCGGGCAACCCATTCTTTACTCCAATTCTCCTTTTGAATGAGTGGCTTTTTAAAGTAAAACCATAAACGCTTATTTCATTAAATTTATTTCTACCTATGCACCAAAAAACCGAATCTATCTTGGCTATCTTATAAATTTCTAGCTCATTTGCAACAGGATGATCTATCCTGACTGGTTTATCATCAATAAGTTTATATAAGCCTTTGCTTGTACCTAGTATAACTTCATTTTTATCATCCTCAAAGCAGCAATAAGCAGCCACAAATTTCCCTAAACCTATTCTTTGATAATCGCCATTAATAATTTTATAAAACTCACCTTTATATCCAAGAAAAGACTCTCCCTTAGTTGTTTGAAATATAAAATCGCCTAATGGTCTATCCTGAAAAATAGCGCTAATATCAAGCCCGTCAGAATTTGGAAGAGGCCATCCATTAATATTAATTCGCTGGTTATAAAACCCAAGTTTATATACTCCCCTATCACTTAACACCCATATACCATTAGTTGATCTGCTAAACGATAAAGCACCCCCTACAGAATCCTTTGGTACGCTATACACTTTGCCACCAAAAAGATAATTTATACCCAATGTTGAACCAGCCCAAACCCCACCCATTTCATCTACCACAACATCGGTTAACCTGGTGTAATTTAAACCGTCTTTAGTGGTGTAATAGTTGAACTCATAACCATTGTAATTGCATAAACCGCCACCTGTTGATAACCAAACTCTTCCCTGGTTATCTTGATCAATACCAGTTACAACAGAATGCAGCAAACCTCTTTTAATACCCAAAATCTCCAGGTTGTATTGTTGGGAAAAGGAACAAATACCCGTAAATAATAGTAATATAGAGATTACAGACCTCATTTTTCAAAAAAATAACACTCAATAAATTTAAGAAAATGAAACTATTAATCCTATCTATACAACAAAAAACAAATTAAAAAATAGATATTACTAACTTTGCAGTCCAATTAAATTTAACATGGAAAGAGTTGTTGTAGGCCTATCGGGCGGAGTAGATTCAAGCGTTGCTGCATACCTGTTAAAACAACAAGGCTATGAGGTTATTGGAATGTTTATGAAGAACTGGCACGATACAACAGGTGTGCTTAAAGGAGACTGTCCTTTTGATGATGACAAGCAATTTGCTGAAATGGTTGCCCGGAAACTTGATATCCCTTTTGAATTTGTCGACTTAAGCGACCAATACCGGCAGCGTGTGGTTGACTACATGTTTGACGAATATTCAAAAGGGAGAACGCCCAATCCAGATGTTCTATGCAACAGAGAAATAAAGTTTGATGCATTTATGGAAGCAGCCCTAAAACTAGGCGCTAAGTATGTTGCAACTGGCCACTACTGCCAAAAGGAGACAATAACGGTTAACAGCCAACCCATGTATCGTCTTCTTGCAGGTGCAGATCCGAACAAAGATCAGAGCTATTTCCTTTGCCAGCTCAACCAGCAACAGCTTAGTAAAGCATTATTCCCCATTGGACATCTACATAAACCAGAAGTTAGAATAATTGCCTCCGAGCTTGGCTTAGCAACTGCCGAACGAAAAGATTCCCAAGGAATTTGTTTTGTTGGAAAAGTGGATTTGCCAATCTTCCTCCAACAAAAGCTGAAGGCTAAAAAAGGTAAAATAGTAGAAATTCCATCGCAGTTCTATGAGCAATACCAAAGGCCTCAGGCCGATGATTTAAAAACCATTTCAGCACCATATAAGTATAAATTCTCAGATGGGATTGTTGTTGGTGAACATCAAGGTGCACACTTTTTCACTATTGGACAGCGAAAAGGATTAAATGTGGGCGGAAAGGCAGAACCTCTTTTTGTTATTGCAACCGACATTGAAAAAAATATTGTTTATGTGGGTATGGGGAAAAAACACCCAGGGCTCTATCGTTCAGGACTCTATATGAAACCCAATGAGGTTCACTGGATTCGTCCCGATTTAGCCATAAGAATTGGTGAAAAACTTCAAGTAAAAGCCAGAATAAGATACAGGCAGCCCCTCCAAGATGCAATACTGCACAGAACAGAAAGTGGTTACTACTTAACTTTTGAAACTCCACAACGAGGAATAACTGCAGGCCAGTTCGCAGCATGGTATATTGAAGATGAACTAATAGGTTCAGGGGTAATCGCAGAGTAATTTAAATTATTAGTCTTTACCATAATCATTAAAAATAACTACTGAACAACTAAAGAACGAATAGGAGGTTACTTCCAAAAGGTTTCACCCCAAAGTTGTAAGTTTGTTTTTGCTAAATAAACCACAACATAGACAAAAACAAAGGAATAAAATTTGTCGGACAGCCGAACCCTGTGGCTTACGTTCAAAGATGAGCCACTAATAGACTCAACGGCCATTCGGCTATTCAGCGATAACCTCTAGAGTAAGGGCAGCAACCCCAAGAATGATGGTAAAAAAAAGGCGGGTTCAAGGTGCACAGGCTTATTAGAGGCACTTAGCGGGAGTACTTAAAGAAAAGCGGATCAACTTCCTCTGAATCACAGCTTAAAAATAGTTTTTTATTAAGGGGACTTTTAATAATATCAACATAAAAACTGATTATCATGCTTATACAATAAACAAATCACCCCAATCATGTTTACTTCTTCTACTTACAATATTTTCTTTTCAATTTTTGAGGATTTATTTAAGATAGAATACTACTTCTATAAATTTCAAAATATTATGAGTTTTATAGAGCAAAAATTATGGAAAACAATCCTTTAATACTCCTGTATCAACACATTTCTAACTATTTAAATCTTTTTTGAGTTTAACCACTCATTATCAAAACTTTCTAAATAATAGTCCAAAGTCTCAAAAATGGCATTTGAAGAGCCATCGATCTCACGCCTTAGCCAAAATGATAATATTTTTGTTAAAGTTCTTGCTGATATTTTACTATTCTCATCTATATAAATTTTGGTATTATATAAATCAACTTTAGATCTCTCATAAAACTTTCCTAAGTCCAAATTGCTCTCCGATTGTATATCACTATCAATGTACATTTCGTCAACAATTGGCGAATATGTATTTTTATATTCATGATACAAAAACAGGAATATGTCTTTTGATAGGCCTGGTGAATCGCAAAAATACTTATACCTTTTTACGAGTTGATTTTTTTTATCAGATTTCTGAAGCAGCCTATATACAACATAGTATTTTCTGGCAAGATTTTTAAATAAATAATTATATAACACTCTACAACTAACCCCATCAATTAAATAATCTGGTTTTAAATCAACTTTATTTTTCAACCAGTAAAAACTCAGGATTAACGAAAGAATATTTTGGGATATTATCGTTTCTGAAGCACCACTTATCACCAGAATAAGGCTGATCAACAACAATCCCTTTACCTGTAATTAATTCTATTAAATTACTACAAAAGTTGTAATTACATTTGCAGTCAGAACAATAATTGCTAGAGATAAATTCATCAATTACCTTATCGTAATTAAAGTAATATAACAAATCAGACGCATCATAAACATGATAAATATCATATGCTTCAAAATGTTCATCATCCTTAAAAGTATTAGACAAATTACCATATTTACGTTTTAATGCCATTTCAATTAGAAAAACAAACGTATTCTCGTCAAAACGCTTATCACGTAGTAAAACAGAATTAAATCGACTTGAAGTAATAGTATTTAGAAATTGATTACCAGTTATCTCTACTGAACCTGAGAAACACCTCACAGAATATAACAAAGGATCATGAAATTTATTTTCACTAATGCTAACATCTAATGATTTTTCATCTACATCAATCCCAACTTTTGTTAATTTATTACAGTTAAAATTACAATTAGTTATTTCTATATTTTTGGACCTATTTATTTTGATAATATTATCAGAAAAAGGAGGAAAAGTTTATATTACTAAATCTAATATTAGAAGACGATTCAATCAAAAAACATGAATTATTATTAGAAATTATATTTGTTCTTCCTTTACCAGGGAACGATTTAAAACTAATATTAGAACAATTAGTGATTTTTATAGGGCTTTTAGCGTATAATTTCCATCAATAAAAGTAATATTTTTCTTTTAGGTTAGTAATTATATCATAAACCGATTTTACTAATATTGTATTCCCTCCGGCTACATCTTGTCTCTTAACAACTTTTCCTCGTTCTACTGTTACCTGTGCAATCACTGATCCGTTTTCACCATAAACATTCCATTTCCCATCAGGTAAGTCTCCATTAAACCCTCTTTTTCCTAATAAATCCAAGATCAAATAAAATAATGTAATCATTATTTCCTTGCATTACAATCTTTATATTACCATTTGTCTTTTTATATAACAAACAGGTATCTTCCTTCACAATGTCTCTCTTTACATGACTTATTGAATAATAAAAAATTATAGATGATAAAACAACAGATAAGATAGAATGAATTATAAAAATAACCTTATTAACGATTTGTTTATTTACAACAAATAAAACAAAAAGTACAACAACAGAAAAGATAATAGTATAAACAGCAACCAGTCTTCCAATATTTACTATATAATTATAGACACTCAGTGCAATTATTAAAGTGTAAGGAATAGATAAAATATATTTCATCCATCTCTTTTTCTTAGCAATAAATGCTTTAACTGTAATTGCTAAAAAAAATAATAGAATTAGCAACGAGATAGAAATGCTGAAAAACGAGCTAAATAATGGATTTCGTATTTCCCAATTACTGCTAAAAGACAGAATAGGAAAAACAGAGAATATAGCGATCAAAGAAGCAGATAAATAAAGAAATAAATTCAACCTTTTATTCATAACTGTATTCTTTACACTATTTAATAAATTATTGTTTTGCAATTTATAAATTTTTTAAAATTATCAAAAATGAACTTTGAACTGAATATTATTCTATTTTTTCAATAAAGGTTCAAGTTTCAAACCTATTAAATAACAAATAAGAAGGAAGAAAAGCGATAATATATAGCAGAAAAAAATTGAATGGTATATAAATAAAAAAAGCCACGCCCAAGAGCTGGACGTGGCGAAAGGGGGGCGGCGACCTACTCTCCCGCTGTTACGCAGTACCATCGGCGCTGGCGGGCTTAACTGCCCTGTTCGGAATGGGAAGGGGTGATCCCCGCCGCTGTAGCCACCCAAGACCTGTTCCCCTGATCCCAGGGGTGATATCGTGAACGTGGCGGTGGTGAGCGCGCGGCGCGGTGACCCGCACCGCGCCGGGGAAGTCTCGGGCTATTAGTACTGCTCGGCTAAAACCGTCGCCGGCCTTACACCTGCAGCCTATCAACGTGGTAGTCTCCCACGACCCTCAGGGAGGCCTCATCTTGGGGGGGGCTTCGCGCTTAGATGCTTTCAGCGCTTATCCCGTCCGTACGTGGCTACCCTGCAGTGCGGCTGGCGCCACAACAGGTACACCAGCGGTACGTCCAGCACGGTCCTCTCGTACTAGTGCCAGGGCCCCGCAGACCTCTACATACAACAGATAGGGACCGAACTGTCTCACGACGTTCTGAACCCAGGCTCGCGTGCCCTTTAATCGGCAGACAGCCAGAACCGCAGGACCTTCTCCAGCCCCAGGATGTGACGAGCGACATCGAGGGGGTGCAAACCGCCGCGTCGATGTAGTGTGGCGGCGATCAGCCTGTTATCCCCAGGAGTACCTTTTATCCTTTGAGGCGATGGCCCTTTGTGCGGAACCACCGGATCACTATGCCACTGCTTTCGCACCTGCTCGGCTTGTATGCTGGCCTCGCAGTCAAGCGCCCTTGTGCGTGCACTCCGCGGTTACCATTCGCTACGGGGCACTGCTGGGAGTACTCGTTACCCTTTTGGAGGCGACCACCCCAGTCAAACTACCGCCAAGCGACATGCTCCGGCTACTGCCGGATTGAATCCCGCAGGCGCGGGGCCGTATTCAGAGGCGGCTCCCCGACCCCTGGCAGGGCCGGCTCAATGCGCTCCGGCCTATCTACACATCACGCGCAGTACCAGCGCTAAGGCGCAGTAAGGTTCACGGGGTCTTTCCGTCCGTTGCCGGGTGCGCGGTCTTCACCGCGACACCGGGAATTTCACCGAGAACCATGGCCGAGACAGCACTTGAATCGTTACCATTCGTTGCGTGCAGGTCGGAACTTACCCGACAAGGAATTTCGCTACCGCCGGGACCGTTTATAGTTACGGCGCCGTTTACCGGGGCTTCGGTTCAGAGGCACCTCGGGCTAGCCGGATAGCACATAACCTTCCGGCTCACCGGGCAGGTGTCAGGCCCTATACGTCACCTTGCGGTTTGGCAGAGCCATGTGTTTTTAGTAAACGGTCGCCACGGGGCCGCTTCTCTGGCCCGGCTTCACGCCGGGGACCCTTCTCGAAGTTACGGGGTCAGTTTGCCGAAGTTCATGGCGCCTGATTCACTCGAGCACCCTTTAAGGATACTCTCCCCCGGCCACCTGTGTCGGTTTACGGTACAGGTGCCGTGGGGCTATAGCTTTCCGGCTCTCGGGACCGGCCTCACGCTCGCTAGCCCGTGGGCTAAGGCTCAACGCACCATGTCCGTCGGTACGTTGCGCGCCGCGCCGATCCGTCCCGGATCGGCACCCGCCAGGCTCCCGGGATTATTAACCCGATGCCATCGGCTTCCCCCCTTCGGGTTCGCCTTGGGTCGGCAACTGATCCGATTGGCGTTGATCGGGAACCCTGGGCCTTACGGTGTGCGGAGTTTCTCGCCCGCATTGTTCGTTACTCATGCCTACATTGCTTTTCCGTGGCTCACCAAACCTCTGCCAGGCTGACACCGCCGCACATGGAATGTCACACGCGTGATTACCACGCATCCGGGCTTCGTTGGTACGCTTGACGCCCTTTCCACTTTATCATCCACGCACGGCCATGCTGACTAGTGAGCTGCATTACGCACTCTTTGAATGAATGGCTGCTTCAAGCCAACATCTAGGCATCTGCTGCAGCCGCACACGCTCGTTTAACTCGACTTGGCGTACGCTTGGGGACCTTAAACGCCGGTCCGGGTTCTTTCCCTCGTCAGCGGGACCTTGGCACCCCACATGGCTCACTCCCGAAACCGCGGCGCGGCGTTCGGAGTTCGTCTGAAGCTTGATAGGCGGTGAAGCCCTGCCCAATCAGTGGGCTCTGCACTCCGCGCGTATCGGGCTGCCCCAAAGGCATTTCGAGGAGTGCAGTGTTATTTCACAGAAAACGTTGGCGCTCACTACTTTTTAATTTCATCCGAAGACACTTTCGGCAGCTTACCGGTTTCAGGCACTCCATGGCGTGTTACCGCCACTTCAGCCTGGCCATGGGTAGATGCGCAGGTTTCGCGTCTGCCCTGTGCGACTAAACGCCCTGTTAGGACTACGCCTTCTTCGGCTACCCCCTTACCAGGAGTTAGCCCTCGCCGGCCGCGGCGCAGCTCGTAGGCTCATTATGCAAAGGCGCCGTCATCCGGCTATGCCGGACTCCACCCGCGACCGCTTGTAGGCGCACGGTTTCAGGCTCTTTTTCACCGCTGCTCGCGGTGCTTTCACCTTTCCCTCACGGTACGCTGGTTCGCTATCGGTCTTCGGGAGTATTTAGCTGCCGGATGGTCCCGGCGCTTTGATTCGGACAACCAGAAGTTCCTCGTGCCCCCGCCCTACTCCGGGGTGCCATTGAGCACTTACGCGTGGGGCTGTCACCCGGCCGGCCTTTCCGGACGTTCCGCTTCTTCTCAATCCCTGATGGGCGGCCTACTACCCGAGACGGCCTGAACACTCGGTTTGGGCTATCCTTTCGCTCGCCACTACTCGAGGAATCACTGTTACAGCTGCACCTGCTCCTCCGCCTACTTAGATGTTTCAGTTCAGCAGGTTCGCCTCCGGCTTGCGCCGGATGGCGCGCCTCCAGCGTGCCGGGTTGCCCCATTCAATCCACGGATCACCGGTTACTTGCACCTCCCCCGCGGCTTATCGCAGGCATCACGTCCTTCATCGCCTCCGGAAGCCTAGAGCATCCCGTGCGCCCTTATCACTTCCCCGGCTTCGGTACCACGGACACCGGTATCGCGCCTTCAAATCTAACTCGCTCGGGGCCGCCGCGCTCCACGCGCGTACCACTCTTTCGCTTCTTTCTCTATTCTGGTTTTTCTGTTTCTCACCACCACCACGTCAAAGAACGCCCTCATCACCTGCCCAGACTCTTCCTGCCCTGCAGTCATGCACGCCGGCTCATGCGATGAGCTTCGTTCCCTCGCATCGCATCCCTTCAGCGCTAGTCCCGCCAGAGTTGAACTGGACCTCTACATTATCAGTGTAGCGCTCTAACCAGGTGAAATTTACGGGACTCCCCGTTGTTGGGTAACACCATGACGCCGAAAGGCGTTCAGGCGCGAGCATCCATCAGCCCTCTTCCCCGCGGCCCGCGAACGCAGGCCCCCAGAAGGGAGACATTCCAGCGCACCTTCGGTACGGCTACCTTGTTACGACTTAGCCCCAGTCACGCGGTCTTACCCTAAGGGGCGCTCACCTGCGCGGTCCACTTGGGTACCCGAAAGCTCCAGCAACCCGACGGGCGGTGGCCGCAAGGCAGGAACGTATTCACGCCATGGCTGATGCGCGATTACTGGCGAATCCGGCTTCACGGAGTCGGGTTCCGAACTCCACGATCCAGACACGACCGGCTTTCGGGATCCGCTCCCCACTACGCGGGGTCGCATCCCTGTACCGGCCATTATAACACGTGTGTAGCCCTGGACGGCAAGGGCCGTGCTGATTTGACGTCATCCGCCTTCCTCTCGGCTTACACGCCGGCAGTCCCGCGGTCCCGGCTTCACCCGCTGGCAACTGGCGGTAGAGGGTTCGCTCGTTCATGGGACTTAACCGACACCTCGGCACCACGGTGACGAGCAACCATGCAGCGGCACCTCGCGGGCGGTATTTGCTGGCTGTACCGTTTCCGGCATCCCCGCGTTCGAGCCCAGGTGGATTCTCGCGTATCATCGAATTAAACCACATGTTCCTCCGCTTGTGCGGGCCCAAATCAATTCCTTTGAGTTTCAGCCTTGCGGCCAGTACTCCCAGGTGGATGACCAATGGTTTCCTCCGGGCGCTCGCCCTTGCGGACGAACGCAGCCATCATCATGCGTTTACGGCGTGGACTACCAGGGTATCTAATCCTGTTTGATCCCCACGCTTTCGTCCTCGAAAGCGTCGATCGCGGCCCGGCGAGAGTTTGCCTTTCGCTATCGGCGTTCCTCATTGACCTATCTATGCATTTCACCGCTACACCACAATTCCACCCGCCTCAAACCGAATCAAGCCCAGCGAGTATCAGCGGCGGCGAAACTGGTTGAGCCGCCACATTCACCGCTGACTTGATGGGCCGCCGCTGCGCCTTTAAACCAATGGAAATCGGACTAACGCTCGGATCCCTCCGTATTACCGCGGCTGCTGGCACGGGTCCTTCGATGCTTATTTTCCCCGGTACCGGCATCCCCCGACGCGTCGGGGTTATTCTTCAGGGAAGAAGCGGTTTACAACCCGTAGGGCCGTCTTCCCGCACGCGGCATGGCTGGTTCCGCCCATTGACCAATATTCCTCTGCTGCCTCCCGTAGAGTCTGGTCCGTGTCTCGGTACCGGTGTGGGGGACCATCTGTCAGACCCCTAGCCATCATGGCCACAATGGTGCGCCGTTACCGCACCGGCAGGTAATGGCACGCATGCCCATCCCGCGCACCACCGGGCTTTTGCGAAGACCATGCGGCCCCAGGGACCATGGGGTATTAATCCGCCTTTCGGCGGGCTATCCCCCGGTGCGGGGCAGGTTGCATACGCGTTACGCACCCGTACGCCGGTCGTCGGCACGGAAAGCAAGCTTTCCGCCCGTTACCCCTCGACTTGCATGTGTTAGGCCTGCCGCTAGCGTTCATCCTGAGCCAGGATCAAACTCTCCGCTGTACAGAAAGCTGTCCTTTTTTATTTCCTGTCCACCCCGTCCGCGGCTCTTCGCCACGGGGGTCGCTCTCAGGCTGACTTACTTCTTTATCTTGCTGCTTACTTCCTAATTCGGTACCATCGCGTCAAAGAACTCCCTCAATCCTATCTTGCTGACCCGCCCCTCCGGGCTGGTCCGGATTACCTCTCTCAGTACATCCCCGCCTCTAACCGAAACGGGCTGCAAAGGTAAGCACTTTTTTCGTTCCGCGCAAGGGGTTTCAAAACTTTTTTTCTGCCCAAAATTCCTTCATCCTCCCTCTTGCTTGCCCCCTCGCGGCGCTTCCCTTCCGAAAGCGGGTGCAAAAGTAGGGCATCGTTTTTAATTACGCAAGCCATTGTGCAAAAAAAATTACACTTTTTTTCAAAATGAACCCTATCGGCCTGCTAGTCAGGTAGAAAAACTTTAGGAGATTTAAGAAGTTCTGAATATGGTGTAAATAAAGTAAATGAATGAGTCGGGAACCGTTTTGTCACCCAGAGGTTGCCGAAGCAGCTCTGGTGGATGAATATAATGAAGTTAGAGGAAGTTAGAGGAATGACACGGAATGATTCGGAAGCGTCTTGTTATTCCGAACCTGCCAAGGTTACGAGTGTGGTAGCTGAGCCTACTGGTGGCCGAGCCTGCCGAGGCCACGTTTGTTTTTCCCTTCTTTTGCCTTGATGAAAAAGAAGCAAAAGATCAAAGCGGGAAAGCCTGTTCCGATGGGAGCCCCGTGGTCGTGTCTGCAGCGCGGCGCAACTCACCATGCCTGCGGCATGGCTCAAACAGCGCCGCTTTCTTTGCCCCACGCAACGACCCGCCCATGACCCATTGTCGGAACAGGCTTTTATGCCGTTTTTTCTGTGCTGTGGTGGAATGCGCATGGATTACAAAATACGCGTGAGCGAGAAGATGAGCGCACGCGCCCAAAAAAATATACGCGCGAACATGTGGAAACTTATGCGCAGTCCCGCTTTGCGGGATAAACTCTGCTGTTGATAATCCGACGGCGGCACAACCGCCGCCGAACACGGTTCGTTTATTGCTTTTTACAGCCTCGGCTCAACTGGGGCTACAAAACTTTGAATAAACAACAATTTTTCAATAAATGAACTTTTTAAATTCAATCATAGTCAATACAATTGCTTTTTACTTTTTTCACCCAGCGCGTATCTATCAAAAAATATTTTTCAGGAACAGTGTTAATTGAATGAATTATTTCCTCCATAGTTTTCGTATTCCTGATTTGTTCCCAATACATCTTAAAATCTTCGATTAATCTTTGGTTGTATCTGGATTGTTCCTCGGTATAACTTATAGTGTTTTCGCCCTTTTGGTACCGGTAATTACTGAAGTCCGGATAAATTCCGGCTAATAGTTTTACAATCCACTCCATATTCGAGTTGTTTTCTTTTTCATTCAACAGCCATTGAAGCAAATAATCTACTGATTTTTCAGTAAATTTTAGACATATCTCAATGGTATCCGTACGGATGGCCTCATAACCATCAAAATATCTAACTAAATATGTGCCGGGTAGAATCCACACATGTTCTTTATACCCTTCCATGAGCTCAGTCTTAAATGAGTATTTTTGTTTTGGCCTAATCTGTATTTTACCCCCTGTTACAGGTAAAGCATAGCCACATTCAGGGCAATCGGGATCAATATTAACAAATATGCTTTTGTTAAATGCATAACCGTTCCATTCCTCTTTTATCTTCCAAAGAATACATCTATAACTAATTGAGTTATAAAATGACGAATCGGGCCGATACAGTTGCCATACAGAATCAGAACCATTATAATATTCTACCGTTATCCAAATGGGTTCTCCCAAAGAATAAACTTTTTTACTACTTGTTAAAGTAATTTTATAATATGGCGAATCAGGTGCTTTCTTTTGTGGATACGACAAGCACCAAACCGTAATAAAAATTATCGCAAAAAATACTCGTTTCATTTCTTGTAACCTCTTAAAATTTTAATTTCTTCTTTACTAAAATCAATTATTTTCCCATACCTAAATGGCTTTGGTTCCATTAAACCTTCTCCATTAGTTTGGCTATGGTCGCCAGGTCCAAATTCATCCCTGTACATAATTGGACGACCATTTACAAAATCGTTTGTTGTATGGGCTATCTCATGGGCAATAACATTGGTTATGTCCTCATCACCTGTTATCCATTCAAGAATAATCGTAATGCCATTGTTTAGATTCATACCACCTACCGGGGCAGTGATCCATAAACCAGAACCAGCATAAGTTGTAAACCCATTTATTGTTATTGGCACACTTGAACAAGGCTGAAAGGGATTATAAAAAGCATCCGGGTCATTATCATTCCCATACATGATATGATACCGGTTTACGCTAACAATTGCGTTTGCTAAGTTTATGTCATTTTTCCAGTTTTCCGTACATTCTTTCTTTAATCTCAGCAACCTTTTTTTCCAGCTGTCAGCTTTGTCCATTATAGACTGGCTATTACAATTAAGTTTTTCTTCTTCGCTTAGCTTTTCGGTGTACACAATATTCCCATTTGATTTCCTGATAGGTGGATTATAATCAACAGGTGCAGCGATATCTGTCCACTTGTATTCATGAGTCACTTCATTGTTCCTGTCGTACTGGGCAAGGTATTTTACACTTAACCTGTCCTCTAATTCAATACTATTAGCCGGGGCTTCGTATATAATGAATGCTTTATTAAAATATTTTTGTATGTTTTCTGAGGATGCATATTGCAACAAACTTCTAACTCCTTTCATGTGATATAATTTGTCAAATTGTATCTTTCTAACAACCCTCAGAATTTGGCTTCTTACAGTTTTTATAACTTTTCCTTCAGAGTTCTTTACTTTTGCCACTATAATATAATCATCGCCGCCAACACCTGATGGATTAAACAGTATGGCAGTCTTGAAATTATTTATATTTGATATTGCCGTTGTATTATCTGAATTATCACTTGTTATCACATAATTTTGATATTGGTACCAATATTTCGCTAACGGGTCATTTCTTTTTCCTAATTTAACTATACCATCATTATAAGCCTCTATCATCAAGGCATTATCATTGTTAGGATCCTCAAAACCCCATTCAACCGAAAAAGCTTTATCATTATTACATAATAATTCCACTAAAATTTTATTTTCAGGATCATTCATTACAATTAAACTGCCTTCAAGATTAAGTATACCTCCACTTAAAATATTTTTCTCATTTGTCTCAGCTGATTTTATTGTCATCTCAGTTTTCATTGCCCCCTCCTCCATACCGTCGAAGAGCCCAGTGGTGGACTAGGGGTTGTGGATGAGGTCCCATTGAGTTTTGATTAGGGCGGTGTACCTGTCGGCTAGCGCCGGTGTGGTTGGGTAGTCCATAAGGTTACCGGTTGTGCCTTGGGGTAAATATACAAAATTTTTCTCACTGAAGGGGTGGTGGAGTTTGAGGAGGAATTTGAGGAAGTTAGAAGAAGTTAGAGGAATTTAAGAGAATGACACGGAATGACACGGAATTATACGGAATGACACGGAAATATTCGAAATGATTCGGAAGGGCCGTGTTTGGTGTTTAGTTTTTGGTGTTTCGAAAATTAATAGTCCTGTGTACCTACCTTTAGATCCTTCGCTTCGCTCAGGATGACAAGCCGAGCCGTAGAAGGTGTTGAGTGAAACGCAATCGTTTTATTCATATCTACATTTTTTGTAGACTTTATTTAGGACTGGTCAATCTTTATCCTTTAACCTTTATCCGTCTTCGCCGGACTAAGTCCTTTATCCTTGAATCATGCTTTGTCATGCCGAGCGTAGTCGAGGCATCTCTTCTTGAGGAATTTGATGAAGTTAAAGGAAGTTAGAGGAATTTAAAAGAATGACTCGGAAAGATTCGGAAACATTCGGAAGGAGTCGGAAGAGCCGTGTTTGGTGTTTAGTTTTTGGTGTTTCGAGAATTGATAGCCCAATGTACCTTCCAATAGATCCTTCGCTTCGCTCAGGATGACTATATCCGCAGAACATTCTTTCGCAATTGACATATTGAGAATTACCCAAATCGACGGCTGAGCCACCGAAGCCACTGCTAGGGAAGCTAAGAGTTACCATCTGCTGTTTTCAATGCGCCCAGGCATATATGTTATTTAGCAAGAACATCAACTTAAAAAGTTGGCTGCTTTTTCCAAGCTTTGGGGTTTACCAACATCTATAACTTTATTTTTAGTTAGGTCTACTCCCTTTATCTCTGAACTAGTAGAAATCTTAAGGTAGGCATCCACAATGGAGAATTCGCCAGCCGATGGTAAAAAATTGAAAATTTCGGGTGAAATAACATGTATACCCGAGAATGCATAGGCCGTCAACTCTTTTGCCTCTTTTGTAATAATTGATTTTCCTGTTAACATACTCCGCCAACCGCACAGCTCCATATTGCTATTAAAAAGAAAAACACGCGACGACTCCCTTTTGCTAACTGCCAGTGTAGCTATAGCCGAAGTCTCCATGTGCAGCGTATAAAATCTTTTTAAATCAATATCAGAAATGATATCTACATTATGCACAAGAAAAGGTTGGTTATCATCTAAAAACTTTCTTGCATGAACTAGTGCTCCACCTGTATCAAGTAAACGGTCGGATTCATCGGAAATAAACAGTTTAACACCAAAATCTCTTTTAGATAAGAACTCAATAACTTGTTGAGCATGATGATGAACATTAACGACTACATCGTTGAATCCATTCTTTTTAAGATTATCAATGCAAATCTCTAAAAGTGTTTTACCGTTTATTTCAACAAGCGCCTTAGGCTTTGTTTCTGTTAAAGGTAATAAACGTGTACCAAGACCAGCCGCAAGAATCATTGCCTTCATTAAGCTAATTTTTAACAGGTTTACACAGCTTCTTCTTTTTATTTGAAGAGGCGTTGCATTTTTGGCATCGAAATTTCTTATCCTCCTTATAGTCGCCTGCCTTCCCCTTTTCGCATTTCTTTTTCATCGTTCAAGTTCGATATGTTTTACTATCACCTTAATATTATTACCAGTGAAATGACCCTTAACCATTCTGGCAAAGCGTTCAGCACAGTAAACCGAACGGTGCTGTCCCCCTGTACAACCAAAACCAACCGATAAATGATTAAAATCTCTTGTAATATACTGATCAATAGCAACTTTAATCATCGCAAAAGCATGGCTCATAAAATCCGACACCTGTTCGATTTTGTCTAAATAGCTTATTACTGGTTTGTCTAATCCAGTAAGCGGCTTAAACTCATCGATCCGGCCGGGGTTTGGAAGGAACCTACAATCAAAAACAAAACCTCCTCCATGCTCTGGATTGACCGGTGGATATCCTTTTTTTAGAGAGAAACTATACACATTAAGGGTTAATCCATTAAAAGCGCTACCAAAACTATAAGAATAGAGCTGTTTTAAAGTGGCAGCAATTTCATTAAGATAGATAAGGTTTGAATCATTAATTGATTCCAACAATTGATTTAGGTTGTTTAATGCTAAAGGGATACTTTGCAGGAAATGTGATTTTCGTTCAACCAAACCTCTAAACCCATAAGCTCCCAATGTTTGTAGCACACGGAACAATGCCATGTACGGAAACGTTTCAAGCATTTCGGATTTATCAATCTTTCGATAAGTAGATAGCTCATCAATATAGTATTCGAGTAGCTTATTCCTGATATCGCTGCTAAAGTTGGCCCTTGCCTGAAAAAGGAATGAAGCTAAATCGTAAAGTCCTGAACCAATTCTTGCAGATTGAAAATCGATGAAAAATGGGCCTTTATTGGTTAACATGATGTTGCGCGACTGAAAGTCGCGATACTGAAGAAACTGGTTATCAACATCTAGAACCTTATCGGCTATATAATCAAAAATATCATCTAACTTATTTTCATCGATTTGAATATCCGAAGGTTTAAGGAAGCAATACTTAAAATAGTTTAAATCCCAAGTGGCTGACTTTTTATCGAAATATTTAACAGGATACAACTTGCTAATATCAATATAGTGGTAGGCCTTAGCATTGAACCGTGCAAGAAACTTTACTACATTCTTAAGTTCTGGTAGTAATTGATTATCGTTGGGTGGTAGATGCAGTATCTTATCTAAGAGAGAAATAGAACCCAAATCGGTTTGTATGTAATACCTTTTACAATCTGATATTGCCAAAATTTTAGGAACTGGAATGCCATTTGATTCCAAATGCGATGATAAATATGAGAATGCCAAATTCTCATTCACATCTTCATTAAAGGTTCCTATAAATGATTTGTTTGACGACTGTATCCGATAGTAAACTCTAGAAGAGCCCGATTTAGGTAGCTTAACAATTGAAGTTGGCAATTCCTTTGTAACACTTTGAAATAAATCTTTAAGAATATCAGTATGATTAGGCATAGCGATTTTATTTAGCCAAAAAATGAAACGAAAATGACAATAAAGATGAGCGATGGTATGAAATTAAGAACATCAAAACGCTTAACCTCTAAAATATTCAGTCCAAGCGCAATAAGCAGGATACCACCAACAGCCGAGAGCTCGTTAACCATCATGTCGGATAAATAGTGCGATGCATAAGAGGCCAAAACTGTTAACCCACCTTGGTATAGCAAAAGGGGTATAACAGAAAAAAGCACCCCAACACCAAGAGTAGAAGCAAGTACAATTGAAGAAAAACCATCCATTAAACTTTTAACGAAGAACAGGTTAGGATAACCACCAGTTCCCTCCTCTATTGCTCCTAGCACTGTTAATGAGCCCATGCAATAAAGCAGGAATGCAACAATAAGCCCCTCAGAAAAAGTATTACCCTTAACATTAAACCGATTTTTAATAGAATCAGAAAAGCCACTGAGCCTTTTCTCCAGGTCGAAAATAGTGCCAGATACAGCACCAAGAATGAGGCTAAAAATTACTAGCAAAGGTTTCTCGGTTTTTAGAGCCATTGAAAAACCAAGCACCAAGGTGAAGAGCCCAACAACTTGAAAGAAAACTTTAGAATACCGCTCTGGTAACTTTGACCCAATTATAAGGCCTAAAGTCCCTCCTACTAGAATTGCGCCAACATTTATAAGAGTACCAAGTAGCATATATTTTTTTCTTTGCTAAAATATGATGATTATTATATTATGAACAAATGTTAACAAAAAAATTAAACCGAATTTAAGAAAGTTTGTATATTTGAAATACTAAACTAAGACGAACATGCCCCTACCCAAGAGCAACCGAATGCAATTTAGCCTTTTAAAGAAAAGCGAAATAATTGATTTCGTTGAGCTAAACATTACCGGGGATGCTGAAAACTATATACGGTGCGATGAGGAATCGTATTTTATCCAGACCAATGTTTTTAACATCTTTGCAGGTTGCTTTGAGCGTAGTCATCATCTATTTGACTACATTTCACCCGTCATGTATAATGCCAGGCGGTTTATTCCATTAAGGAATGAGCTTCTTGCCAACCTTGAGCAACTCCTTGTTATAAAGAATGTTGCCCAGTTTCAAAATTACCTGAGCCAAATCTTTTTGGGTAACGATTTATTAGAGGTTCTAGCATCAATTGACCCTGATTATGAAAAGCATTGGAAAGGATACATACGTCGGCTTATTCAGGTAAACCGACATATTATGCGTTTAATTGACCAATGCATCGACGAGGAACGAGTACTATGGGTTATTCCTTACTAAAGAACCTGAAAGCCAATTCGTTTTAATATCGCATTATTAACATTACAGGAACTTACAATGTAGGCCGAAAAATCGCGACGGTACTTATATGTATTCCTAAACTCCTCAAACAATTGACTATTGCTTCTAATATCATCAGCATCAATGTTGTAAGTTTTTTGAATAAGGTCGAATAGGCCAATATTACCTTTTATTGTAAACTTCTCATTAAGAGGGTTTGGATTAGGCCACCAGTCAACCAATCCGAGCTTGAAGAATCGGCTAACCGCTTCAACAGCCATCTTGGTTGCCATTACCTTTCCTTCCAGCGAATAACCAGCAATATGAGGTGTTGCAACTATAGCCCTTTTAGCAAGTTCAACCAATAGGTTGGGTTCATTTTCCCATACATCGATAGCGGCATCAGCTTTGGGGTTTTCACGCAGAAACGTTAATAACGCCCCCTCGTCAATCACCCCTCCACGCGAGGAATTGACAAACAGCGCATTAGGCTTGCAAAGCTGCAAGCTGGTTTCGTTTAGCATATGATAGGTAGGATATTTACCTGATTTGGTCAGCGGAACGTGAAAAGTAATGATATCGGCAATGCCAAGTAGCTCTTCAAGGCTAAGAAAATCGGGAAGGTTTTCGTGTTCGTCTCTTGGGGGGTCGCAGCAAATCACTTTCATTCCAAAGGCCCTACCCAGCTCTACCACTTTTTGTCCAACATTTCCCACCCCTACTACTCCAAGAGTTAGCGTTTCAGGATTACGTTCTCTGCTTTTTATCCATTTAACAATTGCAGCTCCCACCCATTGCTGAACTGCTGCAGCATTACAGCCTGGCGCTGTAGCCCAACTTATTCCGTTTGCTGTACAGTAATCAATATCGATATGGTCGTAACCAATGGTGGCCGAAGCTATCAGCTTAACCTTTGTACCAAATAGTAATTCATCATTACACTTAGTGCGGGTTCGTACAATAAGCGCATCAGCATCTTTAACATCACGCTTACCTATCTCATTTCCAGAAAGGTAAACAACATCAGCAAAAGGTTCAAAAACTCCTTTTAGAAAGGGAATATGGGTATCGGCAACAATTTTCATAGGGAATCAATTTCGAGGCAAATTTATCAATTTATTGTCGATTCACTTTCCTTAAGTAATAAAGGAAAATTTAAAAAATAAGGTTAACCCTAACGGTTGCTTCCAAGAGACCATTGAATGCTAAGCAGGAATTGCCTGGGTTGAACAAAATAGATAGTTCTAGAAATTTGGCTATCGGAAGTGTATAGCTGAACAAATTGTTTTGAATCAAACACATTCCTAACTCTAAACTCAATATCAAATCTGCTTTTTTTAGGTTTGTATTTATAATACAAATTTGTCATTAATGCTGAATTTGTTCCCAAAAGCTCTGATTTTGTGTAGTACCAGTTGGTTTGCTCGCCAATTATGTGACTTTTCTTTATGTAAATGAAAAAATTAAATGAATTATTCGATTCTATGGTTGTTGAAAAGCTTGACTGAAAACTATATTCCGATAAATTTAGCTGTGACGATATGCTAGCATTCCAATACTTGCTGTAACCAATATTTATTTTTGGTTCAACCACATACGATTTAACAATCATCGTATACTCTTGCCCATTTAAATACGAAGGCAATTCGCTTTGTCTTATTTCTCCATCAAGTTTAAGGGTTGTTTTTATTGGTAAAACATAAAAACTGATTCCCCCACTCAACGATTTACTAATTGATGTATTAAGATTTTGCAGATTACTTGAAATAACAAAACCGTCGCCACTAATTGTTTGAGCTTTCATATATTTAGAACACAGATTAGAATAATTGTAACCCAGATATCCAATGAAACCCGATGAAGAAGAATTGTACTTTGCATCAATTGATAAAAAAAACGATTGAGTTTTATCAAGATGATTACCACCAGCTGAAAGCGACCTATACCCAGCAATTGTATATCCCGAAAGCAATGCTAATGGGTCTTCTAATCTGTTTGTTAGTCCACCGAAAATATCAAGTTCCACTAACTTTAATGGTTTAAACTTCAAACTTGCTGTTGGGTTAAAAAATAAGTATTTGTTAGACAGAACTTTATGATGAGATTCATTGCTTGCTTTAACATAATAAAGCGAAAAAGGAGTTGAAACATTTAAAGTAACCTTTCCAATTGGATTGATTGATATTTTATTGCTAACCGAAACACCTGTTTTGTGCCAAGTGAGGCTATTTTTAAGAGAATCATTGTCAAGCCTTAAACCATCTGCATCGATATAGGTTTCATGATTTAACCAATCATAGTCAAAAGTCACGCTAGGAAAAAGATTAGTTTTCCCAATTGGAATATTAAAATACACCGTATTCATAGTGCGAAACGATTGGCTATTAATATTTTGAATAATATCACTTCCAAAACTTTGCAGCTGAGTATTTGGTGCTAATATTTTGAGTTTTTGGGGTGAAAAATCATAATCGACATCCGAGATGATATTTATGAAATTATCGTTAATGGGTAAAAGCAAATCAAGATTGTTTGAAAATGTTTGATGATTAGGCAGTGCCTTTACTGAATTTTGTCCGTTTAAACTAGCTAATTTCGAAAATCCATTTGGCCAGTATCCTGTATAATTTATCTTATTCTTAAGATATAAGTCACTTACATTCTTGCTAATAGTAACATCACCTTTAAGTACAGATTCTAATTCACTATTCCCCTGGTCCTCAGAAATGCTAACAATACTGTCATTTAAAAAATAGGAAACAGAATTAACTTTATGCTGATCTATCTCCTCGTTTAAATATGAAAGATTCACTTTTAGCTCTAGTTCGGATTTTGACTTATTCAAGTAGTTTAATGAATAGAGGTTGCTAATATTATCGAACAGAATAGCATTGCCGATTTTTGGACTAAAGATATTGGGGATAGAAACATACACCTTTTTAATACTGCTAGAGCCACTCATTGAACCATTTTTAAAAGTTAAGGTGCTGAATTGAGTACTTAACTTTTCGCCCAGGTTATTTCCCTGCCAAGAAGCAATTAGCTGTTGGTTCTTATTAAAAATCATAGGTGTAATATTTCCATTCCAAAGTAAAGGCTCCACTCCAATAGTCCCATTTGCGGCTCCAGTAATGGTTATATTATTTTTTAGCCTAATGTTAATTGCAACATCATTGCTTGGAATAATCTTACCCAAGGCTTTAATTGACTGATGATTTTTTAACACATCAACTGCTGCTACACTACTATGAGGCAAATTCTTATTGGCTAAGGTGTAGTTATCTTCCAAAAGGTCTAGACCTTCGATGTAGTATGTGCTAATTTTCTTCCCCTGATAGTAAACCGCACCCGATTCATCAACATTAAAACCAGGAAGTTTTTCAATAACGTCGCCTACCGAAAAATCGTTTGCACTGGCAAAGGAAGAGACCAAATATGAGATGGTATCGCCTTTTACCCGAATAGGACTATTAGTAACCTTAACCTCATCAATCCTATTTAACTTTGGTTTTAATGTAATTTCAACATTTTTACAGGGAGGACTTACTATCAATGAGGTATCGGCAAACTCCATTGAATGAAATGAAAGAATTGCTTTTCCTTGTACATTTAATTTTGTAAAACAAAATGTTCCATCATCTTGGGAGAAGGTGTACGAAATAATATTCTTTGGATTATGGTAAGGATGTAGTGTTATAGAAACATTCACAGCAGGTTTTCCATTATCATCTAGCACCCTGCCTGAAATAGATACTTGCGGACGACCTATAACCTGGATTGAAGTGAATAAAATTAACAACCAAATATTTTTCATAAAACTAAAAAAGCTCCACAAAATTATTACATTGTTGAACTCTCATAATTGCTCTATACTTTACAGATTCGTCGGAATAAGTAGCCGATTCCAATAAGTTAATAAATGAGGATTTGCTAGCCTCAAACGATTTTATAAACCCTTTTAAATCAGTTTCAATATAGTTTACTTGTTTAAAATAGATATCCTTCTTTGAATTAGTGGCGGCAATCAGTGAAAATGAATGTTCATTTTTAGTATCGTGAATAGAAACAATTAACCCTGGTAAGCCAGAAAACTTATAGGGTCCATCGCTAATAGGTATATCTAGCGTGAACCATGCAATATAGTCGCGCCCTGCATAATGTGTAGTTGCTTTCTTGCATTTATACCCGTTTATCACACTATCGGCATCGGAGCATATATTCCAGCTAAGATTAATATCCTCAACAATTTTATAATACGACGCATTCATATCTTCCTGACAATATGTTGTTAAGCCAAACTCAGGTAAGTTTTTAAATACATAGTATTTTGTAAGTGAATTTGAATTTTTGGAACCCATCAATTGAGGAAAAATCTTACCAAATGCCACCTGTGTTGGTTGATTCTCGTATAATTTCAGAAGAGAATCTATAAACATACGATCCTCGTTACAGAACATGGAACTTTTATCTCCCACAAAAAGAACCATATCTTGAATTACCTTAGAATTGGGATTGTTCCTCTCCTCATTGAAACTATATTGATAGGTAAACTTATATTTAGCTCGATCGACGTAGGTATACTTTTGAGCAATTGCATTTGACACCACAAATAGCACAACCGTAAACATTATCTTTCTCATTACCATTGATTTAATCTTTATAGGTTAGGAATGAAATATGGTGTCCTAGGATTGGAACAAGGACACCATTGTAATTCTATCGGCAAGCCACTTCGGCTATCGCTATTGCCTTACTTAAAATTTCGCTCGTGGTAGTAACACACACAACGCCCTTTACACTTGCTTTTTCACATTTAACTTCGTAGTCAACACAAACTACCTTTTCCTTTTCTTCTGCTGTAGTGTTAAAATCAAATCCTAAAAACAAAAGACTTAACAGCATCAATGATTTTACTAACTTCTTAGTATTCATATATTTCAATTTTTATCCTACTCGTAGGGAATACCCCAGGCTTTTCGGACTCGCCCATTAAAATCATTTGGCGCCAAAAATGATTTTAATTACAGCAAAATAATAATAATAATAATAATAATAATAATAATGTGCAAATAATCTATTAATATATTTTACACATAAAACCGTTTCAAGCTATTTTTACATACATTTGTCTTACCTTTCTCGTGCACTTGCATGATTTAATATAAAGAGTCACAAAAACTAATATAAACAAAAACAAACGGCTTTGAAAGTTCAATTAGATTTACCAAGTTATAAATCAAAAAAGTAGTAAATTTGCTATGGAGATAAATAAGAATCATTACAATTTCAGCCAAATAATATGATAGTTGCACCTTTAACGGATTTTGGAACCTACTTGAAACTCCATCCTCTTTTTGAGCGGGTAGAGCAAGCACTTATAACCCTTGATTTTAGTAACCCGGGCGAAAAAATTTATATTGAAAATGATAAGCTAATAGCAATACCTTCGTTTAACAAGGGGCGTAATACAGGTGAGGCACTTTTGGAATCGCACGACAGGTATATTGATATACAGATATGCCTACAGGGTGAGGAGACGTTTGGGTGGGCCGATAGGCAAACGTGCAGCTCAATTGTAAAACCGTATAACCAAGAAAAGGATATCACCTTTTACAATGATGAACCCTCAACTTATTTCACATTAAAACCAAACCAGTTTGCCATCTTCTTTCCAAACGATTGTCACGCACCGCTTATTGGTAGTGGATTAATAAAAAAAGTTGTTTTTAAAGTGAAAGTAGAAAGTAATCTGCACAATTTTTGATAACGGTTACTAAACCAAACCAGCCGACTATATGAAACGAATAGTACTAAAATTGGTACCACTTACACTACTACTTGCAGTTAGTGCTTGCGCAACTTTACTAAATACTACAAAGCAAAAAGTTGAACTTACATCCAACCCAATAGGTGCTGAGGTATACATAAACGGAGAAAGCACAAATAAAACAACTCCGTGCTCCGTATGGGTAAAGCGAAAAGTAAAGCGAGGTCCCATTAATGCTAAGAATCAGTACATCTACGAATTCAAAAAGGATGGTTATGTACCCTACACCTATACCGATAAGGCAGATATAAGCAGTAAGATATACCTGAATTTATTCTTTAATATTGCAGCAATTCCAGCATTTGGGATTGATTTTATTTCGGGAGGGGCCTACTATTACGACAATGAAGTGGTTGCCCCCTTGCAAAAAGAGACAGGCGGTTATGTTGTGATTCGCGATACAGTTGTAAAAAAGGTTTACGTTAATGCCGATGATGCAAATAGGTATGAGTTCAAAAGATTATCGGATGTAGATATTGATATACCCGATAACGGAATAGAACACCCCTACCGATTTGCACTAATTATTGGGAATGAGGATTACAGCAGCAAGCAAATTGAGTTAAATAGCGAGATAAATGTTGATTATGCCAGAAATGATGCCAGCGCATTTAAGGATTACGCCATTAACGTGCTAGGAATTCCTGAAACGAACATTACCTTTTTGCTAGATGCGACTGTTGGACAGATGAATCAGGCCATTGCCAAAACCAACCTGATAATTAAGAATGCAAAGGGTAAAGCCGAAGTGTTTGTTTACTATGCTGGCCATGGTTTACCCGATGAAGCAACCAGAGAGCCTTATCTAATACCCGTAGATATCAGCGGAAAAAACGCCAAGGAGGGCATTAAACTTGAAACTCTATATGCTAAGCTAACCGAACACCCATCAAAAAGAGTTGTTGTTTTTCTTGATGCCTGCTTTTCGGGCGGTGCACGAAACAAAGGCTTGGTTGCTGCTCGTGGTGTAAAAGTCAGACCTACTGAAACCGTTCTTCAAGGTAATATCGCAACTCTTGCAGCGGCAACCGGCGAACAAACTGCCCTGCCCTACAAGGATAAATACCATGGATTTTTCACTTACTACCTACTTAAAAAGCTAAAAGAAACTAAAGGCAATATAACCTTCAGAGAGCTTGCCAACTATTTGAATGAGGTTGTTCCACTTCAATCGGTGCTACTTAACGATAAGGAGCAAACCCCTACACTCAGAATGGGAGTTAACCAAACCGAGGATATTGAAAATTGGATTTTAGTTAAATCCAACTAAAAATGGTACGACATTTGAGTACATCGAGCTCAAAAACTTATCTATTAAAAAATGAAACATAGATGCTATTCTCTATTCATTCTGCTGTTTTTCTCTAATTTACTATTTGCTCAAGAAAAGTATAGCATTTTTGGCTACATAAAAGATGCTAGCACTGGAGAAGTGCTAATAGGAGCAACCGTCATAGCAAAAGATTTAAATGTTGGCACAGCGACTAATAGCTATGGATATTACAACCTTTCACTACCCAAAGGGGAACACACCATTGCTTTCGGATATTTAGGATATGAAACCATTGAACGAACAGTTACGCTGAACAAAAACTCAAGAATCGACATCGAACTTAAGCCCGAATCGCAGGAGATAAAAGAGGTTGTTGTAACCCGTGAAAAAGGCAACACTAATGTTAGGCGTGCCGAGATGAGCCTGGTAAAGCTTGAGATGAAAAATATTCGTCAAATGCCTGCCCTGATGGGTGAGGTTGATGTGATTAAGGCCATTCAGCTGCTTCCGGGTGTTCAAAGCACATCGGAAGGCGGTTCCGGATTTAGCGTCAGAGGCGGCTCTGCCGACCAAAACCTTATCCTACTCGACGAGGCAACTGTATACAACGCATCTCACCTTATGGGTTTCTTTTCTGTTTTTAACAACGATGCCATAAAGGATGTTAAGCTATACAAAGGTGATATTCCTGCTTCGTTTGGAGGTAGACTCTCTTCGGTATTAGATATCAGAATGAAGGAAGGGAACAGCAAGGAGTTTAAAGCAACAGGAGGCATTGGAAGCATCTCTAGCAGACTTACGCTTGAAGGGCCAATTATTAATGAAAAAAGTTCATTTATAATTTCCGGACGGAGAACCTATGTGGATGTTTTTTTCCCTCTTTTCAAGAATGAAGATTTAGATAAAAGCAGCCTTTACTTTTACGACCTAAACGCTAAGGTAAATGCCACCATTAATCCCAATAACAGGATATTCCTTTCTGGTTACTTTGGCAGGGATATGTTTGGACAAGATATTAATGGATTTGGTTTTGGTAATCGAACTTTTTCGGCTAGATGGAACCACATTTTCAAGCATAACCTATTTATGAATTTCACTTTAATATCGAGCAACTACAACTACTTTTTAGAATCAAACACAAACGATGCCAATGCGCTCCGATGGGAATCGAATATGGATGAAACCTGTGCTAAGCTAGACTTCAACTACGCAATAGGACCAAAATATCAGCTCAAATTCGGGGTTGCCAGCTCACATCTCACTTTTATGCCTGGACTGATTAAGGGAACTAGTTCTAATTCTTTTATCCAACGCTGGGAAATACCAAAACAATATGCACTTGAACATGGTGCTTACCTATCGAATGAGTTTGACCTTGGCAAAATTTCGTTCAAGGCTGGAGTTAGACTTTCGGCCTTTCAAAACTTGGGAAAAGGTGAAGGCCTTATCCTTTCACCGGATTATAAAGTTATCGGCAGAATCCAATATCCCAAAAATGAAGTTTATAACACCTACATCAACCCTGAGCCCCGATTGGGATTGGTTTACCGCCTAACCGATAGCAGTTCAATTAAAGCAAGTTACTCGTACACAACACAGTACGTACAACTTGCATCAAACTCTCAGGGGGGCAACCCTTTAGATGTATGGTTCCCTGCATCGCCAAACATAAAGCCTCAAAAAGCCAACCAATGGGCATTAGGGTATTTTAGAAATTTTTTGAACAATAAAATTGAAACTTCGGTAGAAGCATACTATAAGCGTGTGAAAAATTTTGTTGATTTTAAGGACTTTGCCAACTTGCTTCTAAACGATGAGCTAGAGGCCGATATTCGTCAGGGAGAAGCTTACTCCTACGGTTTAGAACTTTTTGCCAGAATTGGATTAGGCAAATGGGATGGTTGGATTAGCTATACCTATGGAAGAACCTTTAGAAAAACACCAGGTGTAAACATGGGCCGAACCTACAGTGCCACATTCGACAAACCCCACAGCGCTACAATTGTGTTTAACTACCAGCTAAATAAGCGAATTACTATTTCAGCAAACTGGATATACTCAACTGGTCAAGCATATACACAGCCCACTGGCAGATACGAAATTGAGAATGTAGTGATTCCACTCTACTCAGACCGAAACAGCAAGCGCTACCCCGATTATCACCGGCTCGATTTGGCTGTTAACATAAAAAAAAAAAAGAGTTTAAACCGCCGTTGGCAGAGCGAATGGAATTTTGCCATATATAATGTTTACAACAGGCACAATGC
The DNA here is from genome assembly GCF_013265555.1 of Tenuifilum thalassicum. GTDB lineage: Bacteria > Bacteroidota > Bacteroidia > Bacteroidales > Tenuifilaceae > Tenuifilum > Tenuifilum thalassicum. Next base: position 2,011,216 of record NZ_CP041345.1, read on the forward strand.
TTGGACTATCAATTTTGAAATCGATGAAGAGAATGGTAACAAGCCTTACGCCGAGAAGGTTTACCTATTTCCAATAATTCCATCGATAACATATAATTTTAAGTTTTAAGCCATGAAGAAGTTAAATATCTACATAGGATTTATACTTATAGCAATAATTTCATGCACCGAACGGATGGACATTGAACTTGATGCTTCGGATACGAAACTTGTTGTTTATGGAGGCATTACTACCGATACCATGAGCCACCTAGTTTACCTTTCTCAAACTATACCATTCAATAGCGCTACCGCACCACAACCTGTATCTAATGCTACAGTTTACATTGAAGAGGGTGAAAACAGATATGATTTAACCGAAGACACCAACAATCCAGGACACTACTACACCGCAAGCAACGTATATGGAAAATCGGGAGCAACCTATAAACTTAGAATAGAAAATGTAAACATAGGTGGGTTAACAGAGTTTGATGCTATAGCTCAGATGCCAGTTCTTAATGAAGGCTATCAAACAAACTATCTCGACTCAATTAATGTAACCTACAACACTAACTGGGAAGGATGGGTGATTAATGGTTTTGCCAGGGAACCTGAAAATTTAAGAAATTACTATATGTTTCGGGTTAAGATAAACGATACGAATTACAGCGATAGCCTTGATAACTTGGTCCTTATTGACGACAAGTTTTTTAATGGAAACAACACGGTAGGGGCTGCTTTCTACTTTATTGCTGATAAAGATACCTTAAAACCAGGCGACAAGGTAACACTGGAGTTATGTGCTATTTCTGAAGATTACTTCTACTACCTAAGTGAAGCACAAACAGCCTCGCAACCACAATTCCCACTTTTTAGTCCCCCACCCGCAAATCCAAGAACAAACCTAACTGGGGGAGCATTAGGTTACTTTAGCGCATACGCAATTATTAGGGCATCGTATGTGATGAGAGACGAAGATTTTGAGGGGGTAAAAGGATAAAGGATAAAGGTTGACCCGTGTGACCCGTCCTAAATAAAGGCTACATTAAAATGTAGACATGAGAAAAATCAATTTCGTTTCAAGCTGAACCTTACGCGGCCCAACCTTTCATCCTGAGCGAAGCAAAGGAACTATGACGCACCTACTTGGGGCTATCAATTTTCTAAAAACTAAAAGCTAAACACGGTACTTCAGCTCTTCCGACTCCTAGAGATATTTCGGATTCGCTCCGTATCCTTCCTCCTGAGACCCCCTCCAACTTCCCAGTTGAGCCAAGGCTGTAAGAAGCAATAAACGAGCCGTGTTCGGCGGCGGTTGCACCGCCGTCGGACTATTTGTTACAGGCTGCGCCAGAGTTTTCACTTGTTCGCGCGCGTCTTCTGCGCCCATGTTCCCCCTTGTTCCTTGTTCGGGCGCATCTTCTATTGAAGCGTGTGCTCTTCCTTACCAGATGATTCTTGGTTTGCACTAGCAACAGTATTAAAATACAGCACTCGTCATAAGACGAGCGCTAACGGCGGTGCAATACATGGTTCAAAGTTCAAGGTTCAAGATTTGACCAACAATTTGATCCACTGTTTGCAAGATAATGGCATGAAAGGCTGTCCCGCCAATGGGTCGTGGGCGGGTCGTTGTGTGGGGTAAAGCAAGCGTTGCTGTTAAAGCCATGAAAAGACATGGCGAGTTGCGCCGCGCGGCAGACACGACCACAGGGTACCAATTAGAACAGGTTTTTCAGCCTTGATCTTTTGCTTCTTTTGCATCAAGGCAAAAGAAGGGGAAACAAACGTGGCTTCGGCAAGCTCAGCCAACACCAAGCGCTTACTAGGCGGGTGCGGCGTGACAAGGCGTTGCCGATTCCTTCCGATTATTTCCGAATCATTCTTCTAACTTCCTCATATTCTTCAACACGAAATGCTTCGACAAGCTCAGCATGATAAAGGTTTCCGACTCCTGAATATTTCCAAATCATTCCGATACATTCTTCAAGAAGAGATGCCTCGACTACGCTTGGCATGACAAGGGGCTTCTGTCTCCTTCCGTATCATTCTTTTAACTTCCTGTAACTCCCATTAACTTCCACAACTTTCAGAAAATTTCCCATTCAACACCGAAACTAGTCAGATTGCTCTAGTCACTTACAACCTCAACTCTTACAGCCGATAACTTGAATGGCGCAATACGGCTATAGGGGTCGAGCTCGTCGCGGGTTAACCTGTTAACCTGAGCCTCAGAAAAATGCCAGGGCATAAACAGCTCACCCTCCAACACCTCATCGGCTATTCGAACTTGGGTTTGCAAAGAGCCACGTTTAGAGGTTAACTTAACTATTCCCCCATGTTTAATCCCTAACTTCTGTGCATCATTTGGATGTATGATAACGTAAGGATGGTTAATAAATTCAGTTAGGGCTTTATTTTTCCTACTCATGGTACCTGTGTGGTAGTGGTAAAGGATTCTACCAGAGTTAAGAATATATGGGAATTCTGGTGTAGCCCGTTCGGATTGATCAACGTGCTCAACTGGGAACAGCTTGGCCTTTCCGCTAGGGGTGTTAAACTTATCGAGGTAAAGAGTAGAAGTTCCAGGATGGTCAGGCGACGGGCATGGCCATTGTATCCCATGATTTTCCAAGCGGCTATGAGATATACCTGCCATAATTGGAGTAACCTTTGCTAGCTCTTCAAAAATCTCGGCCTCATCGGAATAGTTGGGCATTGGCTTGCCCATTCTGGCTGCAAGTTCATGAATAATACGCCAGTCGTCTCTGGCCTCACCTGGGCTATCAATTGCTTTACGAACGCGAAGCACGCGTCTATCGCTATTAACAAAAGTGCCATTTTTCTCAGCCCACGATGCTGCAGGCAATACAACATGTGCAAGTTGAGCTGTTTCTGTTAAGAAAATATCTTGGACAACTAAGAACTCTAAGCTTTTAAGCGCCTGTTCGGTATGGTTAAGATTAGGGTCGCTAATCATGGGATTCTCTCCCATAATGTAAAGCCCTTTTATTTTGCCTTGGTTTGCTGCTTGAACAATCTCTACTGTAGTGAGGCCTGGTTTTTCAGAAAGGTTCTCAAATGGCACACCCCAAACTTGTGCAACATAACGACGGTTCTCCTCGTTGGCTACCGGGATATATCCGGGATACATGGCAGGATGGCAACCAACATCAGTTGCGCCTTGAACGTTATTTTGTCCGCGTGGTGGGTCTATACCACAACGCTCTTTCCCAATTTTGCCTGTTACCAATATCAAGTTCAGAAGACTAAAAACATTATGCGTTCCAGTTACCTGCTGGCTCATTCCCATTCCAGTTGCCACCATAGCCGTTTTTGCTGTTCCATAAATGCGAGCAGCCTCCTTTATCTTTTCAGCAGGAACTCCTGTTATCTTTTCGGTATATTCAGGTGTATATTTATCAACCAAAGATTTTAATTCCAAAAAGGTTTGCATTCCGCCTTCAACTCGGTTCTCTATAAAATCGTGGTCAATCCAGTTATTGACAATAACTTCCCTAACCATACCATTTAAAAGGGCTACATCGGTTCCTAAACGAGGTTGTAGCCAAAGCGTTGAATAGTTAACTAGCGGAGTCCATTTTGGGTCAATAACAATGATTTTCATCCCTTTAGCTGCACCTCGTTTTACATAGGTTGCTGTTATGGGATGAGTTTCAATCATGTTATTCCCTGTAACAATAAGACACTCTGTTGTTTCAAAATCCTCAATTGAGTTGCTTGCAGCACCATCGCCAATGGATTTTAACATGGCAGTAACAGTTGATGCATGGCAAAGTCGTGTACAATAGTCGATATTGTTAGTTCCAAAAACGGTTCTAATGAACTTTTGAAAAATGTAGTTGTCCTCATTAGTACACTTTGCCGAAGCATAGCCTGCTAGGGAATTGGGGCCGTATTGTGCCTTAATCGAATTAAACTTATGAGCAATCAGATCAAGCGCCTCATCCCACGATGCCTCTACGAATTTTCCATTTTTACGAATAAGTGGTGTAGTTAATCTTTCAGGACTATGGACGAACTCATACCCGAAGCGTCCCTTAACGCAAAGTCGACCATCGTTGGGCAATACACCCTCAACACCATTGCTCCGAACAATCTTTCCGTTCTGAACAAGCAGCTCAATTTGGCATCCAACGCCACAATATGGGCATGTTGTACGAACCTTCTTTTCTATTCTTTCAAGATTGATTTCGTTTCGATTTGGCTTTTCAACAATAGCACCAGTTGGGCAAAGCTGAACGCACTCGCCACAACCATCGCACTCGCTTTCAGCCCAAACCCCTGTACCTGCAACGATATATGAGTTTAACCCGCGTTCATAAAACGATAAAACATTCTTCCCCTGCACCTCATCGCATGCTTTAATACAACGGAAGCACTTAATACACTTTGATGGGTCGTAGGTTAATACGGGAGAGCTATCATCAACCTTAAATTCGACATTGGGTTGAACAGGTTTAAAAAGCCTACTCTCTGGCTTTTCGAGGTTATACTGTAACATCAAATCGCGTAGCTCATCATGATAGGTGTAATCATAATCGATGTCTTGTTCGCTAAGCAGGTAATCTAGGAGAAATCGACGAGTATCTTCAAGTTCTTGGTCAAAGGCTGTAATCTGCATTCCCTCAGCCACTTTTACAGAACAAGAAGCAACCATTCCTCGCTGCCCTTCAATTTTCACAAGGCATAACCTACACGCTCCAGTTGGTGAAATTTTATGGTGATAGCAAAGTCCTGGTATGTTAAATCCATTAAGCCTTGCTTCGTGGAGAAGATTTGCGCCCTCAGTTGCAAGAATCTCCTTTCCATCAATATATATTTTAACCTTATTTGCCATGTTCTTAATGTTTTGCAGAGTTAGACTCTAAAATATTTTGCCAAAGGCTTCGTAGAGGTAAAATAGGCGATTGTCCGAGCGGACAAAGCGAAGTTTTGGCAATTATATCAGCCTGACGAATTAATTCAGGATAAATATTTGATGGGTTAAAGTGATTTTTATTAATTTCATTAACTAGATGGTTATAAAGTTGGGATGTTCCTACTCTACAAGGTATGCACTTACCACAACTTTCATGCTTAAAAAACTTTAGGATATTCAGCATGGTATCGTTTAAATTACGAGTATCATCGAAAACGATAATTGCACCTGAGCCCAGTGTAAGCCCTACCTCTTTCAATTTATCATAGCCCATCTGCACATCGAGGTGTTTCTTTGATGCGAAAGTTCCTGCAGCACCTCCGAGTAGAGCTGCACCAAATCCTTTTCCATCTTTTATTCCGCCTGCAACATCAAATACCAACTCTTTAAGAGTCATGCCAAACGGAAACTCATAGTATCCAGGTTTATTAACATCACCACTAATTGTAAATATTTTAGTTCCAGGGGAATTTTCGGTTCCAATTGACCTATACCATTTGGCCCCATTAAGAATAATAGAGGGGAAGTTTGCAAGGGTTTCAACATTATTAATTAGAGTTGGCGCCCCCCAAAGCCCATGTTCAGCTGGATAAGGTGGTTTAATTCGCGGATACCCTCGTTTGCCTTCAACGGACTCAATAAGGGTAAGCTCCTCGCCACAAAGATACGACCCAGCGCCTCGTCTTATTTCAAGGTCAAAATCGAACCCACTGCCTAGAATGTTCTTGCCAAGGAACCCATGCTTGTAGGCCTGCTCAATTGCTAGTTGAACCCTTTGAATGCTAAGTTTATACTCGCCGCGAATATAAACAAACCCCCTATGAGCATTTACGCTATATGCTGCTATTACCATCCCCTCAATTAGGGTATGAGGGTCGGTTTCCATAATAATCCTATCCTTAAAGGTTCCAGGCTCCCCCTCGTCGGCATTGCAAATCACATACTTCTCACAATCGGAACAAATAACAGCAGCTGCTTTTTCCTTTGCACCAGTAGGAAAGCCAGCCCCTCCTCGTCCTCTTAAACCAGAGTCGTAAATCTCCTCGTAGATACCAAGAGGTTCACTTTTAAGGGCTTTTCGCAGAGCCTGATAGCCATCGGCTGAAATAAATTCTTCGATGCTTTCGGGGTTTATTAATCCCGAATTACGCAATGCTATTCGGTATTCTTTTAGCATATCAAAAGGGTTATTTGTTCTGGGAATACTGTTTCAGAATATTATCGACCATACCTGGTGTTAAATTACCATACATATCAAGATTAACCATCATGGCTGGAGCCGCTGCACAGTTGCCAAGACATTCAGAAGTTTCCAGCGTAAAAAGCTCATCGGGGGTTGTTTCTCCTACCTTAACATTAAGTTTCTTCTCTAAGTATTCAATTAAGTTTTCAGCCCCCATCATGCTACAAACGGGCGAAGCACATATACGAATAACATACTTACCTCTGGGCTTATCGCTAAACATTGAATAGTATCCAATAACGCCATAAACTTGAGCCTTTTTAATGTTCAAGTGCTTTGCCACCTTCTGTACTACCTCTGGTGGTATATAGCTATTCGGATTTTTGTTTTGTATTTCGTGAAGTATTTCCAGTAGGTAATCTTTACTCTTTGGAAACTCACTAAGTATTTTTTCCACTTCCATGGCTAAATAATTTCGCATTAAGTTAATCCAAAAAGGAAACCTGCGCAATAGATATCGCTAATTTAGAATTAGACTATCAAACCTCTCTAAAATCTGAATTAGAAGTGATTTTACAAATATTTTATGCAAAAAATTCTACAAAAAATCGATTAAACCTTAAATTGATAAGAACACAAAGCAAAAGTGGATACCTGCCATTGAAAGACACAGTATCAACACAGAATTTAAATCCAATTCTATAAAAGCAATTATGCTAGCACTTGCTAAGAGTGATTTTTAGCACAAGTTACTTAGCAAAGTATAAACCTGCCTCAGGTCCAAGCGGCAATCCTAAAATAATCCAAACTATAAGCAGTAAAGCCCAAGCAATAAAAAAAGCAACGGAATAAGGTAACATGGTGGATATTAATGTACCTATACCCGATTTTGAGTCATACTTTTCAAAATAAACAATTATAAGAGCAAAAAAGCTCATCATTGGAGAGATGACATTCGTTACGCTATCGCCTATGCGAAAAACAGCCTGTGATAATTCTGGCGAGTATCCCAGTAACATAAACATTGGAATAAATACTGGTCCCATAATAGCCCATTTAGCTGAAGCGCTCCCCATAAACATATTAATGAAGCCAGAAATAATGATAAAAAGAATAGCCAAAGGAATTAGTCCAATATCGGCACTATGAAGGAAAGAAGCTCCTTTAACAGCAACTAGTAATCCCAGGTTACTCCATTTAAACCACGCAACAAACTGAGCAGCAAAAAAGACTAAAACCAGGAATGATATCAAACCTTTAAAGCTTGAGTTCATGCCAGCAATAACATCTTGATGCTTTTTAAATGTTCCGCTTTTATAGCCATAAACAACCCCACAAGTTCCAGAGATAATAAAAAGAACCGCAATAAATCCCTTCAATACAGGGGAATGAAGAATGCTATTATCCGCACCTCTTAAAAACCCATGATCAGGAATTAACCCCAAGGCAATAACAACCAAAAATAAAAGGAGAGTCACACCAGCCCATTTAAGACCTTTTATTTCATCTTTACTTAGGTTTGAGATCTCTTCCTTTTCTGCATTCCCCTTGTATTTGCCAAGTCGTGGCTCAACAATAGCCTTAGTTACCCAAGTACCAGTAATTGCAATCACAAAAGTTGATACGAACATAAAGTAATAGTTTGCCGTTGGCATTACATAATAGTAAGGATCAACAATACGTGCAGCCTCAGTTGACAAACCTGCAAGTAAAGGATCGATTGTACCAATTAATAGATTTGCACTAAATCCACCACTAACACCAGCAAAAGCAGCAGCCATACCTGCGATGGGATGTCTCCCTAAAGAATGAAATATTATACCTGCTATTGGAATAATAAGAATATACCCTAGATCGGAAGCAACATTTGAAAGTATTCCAGTAAGTACAATCAAAAAAGTGATTGAATTTTTTGGTGCTTTTACTAGCAATAGGTTTATTGATGATCTTATTAGCCCGCTGCTCTCGGCAATTCCTATTCCAAGCATAGCAACCATAACAATCCCTAAAGGGGCAAATCCAGTATAATTGTCAACCATTTCAAGAAGTATCCTATGAAGCCCTTCTTTAGAAACCAGGTTTACAATTTTAATAGCTTCACCATTTCCAGGATTTACGCCCTCCCATTGGAAATAGGCTCCAATTAGCGAAAACAACAAAGTTATTAGTCCAAAAATTCCAAATAATGCAGCTGGATGTGGTAACGAATTCCCTACTCTCTCAACTGTACTGAGTATGTTTAATTTTTTAATCTTCATTATAAAAAGATAATGTGTTAATACATCAGTGCCCAAAGATAATAGAAACTTCGAGTTTACCCTGCATCAAGGACATCTATTAGCGTTTAAAATTTAAGTTTCGAAGCTTGTCCTGCACAGACGGATAAAAGGCATTAAACGTTATGCGTTAAATGTTAAGCGTTAAAAGTTAATAGTTAAAAGTTAAAAGTTAAACGATAAAGTCTTCCGACTCCTTCAGAATATTTCCGAATCATTCCGTGTCATTCTTTTAAATTCTTCTAACTTCTTTTAACTTCCTCATATTCTTCCACCAGAGATGCCTCGGCAAGTTCAGCATGACATTAATTCAAGATTTCAGAATTTTCCGGCTAAGACGGATTCAAGATTCAAGAATTGTCACATGAAATTCCGATTCCTTCCGAATATTTCCGATTTATTCCGAATCATTCCTCTAACTTCATTTAACTTCCTAATATTCCTCCACCAGAGCTACTTAGGCAAGTTTGGCATAAAATTGGGCAACCCCGCTACACACTTTCCACCCAGTCGCCATTTTCCTTGATGATGCTAATCAGTTCCTCAATGGCATGTTCTTCGGGGATGTTCTTTTTAACCACTGTTTTTCCCTTGTAAAGGGTTACCCTGCCTGGACCAGCACCTACATAGCCATAATCGGCATCGGCCATCTCACCAGGGCCGTTCACAATACATCCCATTACACCAATCTTCAACCCCTTTAAATGCGATGTAGCGCTACGAACCTTTTGCAGCGTTTGCTGCAAGCTAAAAAGCGTTCGGCCACAGCCAGGGCAAGCAATATATTCTGTTTTTGTAATTCGCATTCTTGCAGCCTGTAAAATGGCAAAAGCGGTGCTAACTATTGTATCAGGAGCCTGAACTGGGGATGTAATCATTATCCCATCAGCCAAGCCATCGATTAGAAGCCCTCCTAAATCGGCTGCTGCTTTAAGCTGAAATGCTTCCTTATCGGTATCGTTGTAGCTGCGCGAAACCACAACAGGATTTTGCAATCCTTGGTTCATCAGCTCTATTATTGCAGCACGCTGCTCTGTATAGCCATCAGCGTTAGTTGATTTAAGCAGAAGAACCACATTTGAACTCCCCCTAACAGCTACTAAAAGCTCATTATTTAGCAAATCGTTATAAGAAACCTCTAGTAATATTTGCTTGTTAGGCCGTTGAGTAAGGAACTCGTCGATACTAATTGTACAAAAATCAGCTGTGTGTTTCGAAATAACAGGGAGGCCCTCGGTATCATCATTTACTTTATAATCCAGATTCACAAAGAAATCGGGAGCGATATCGCCTCTGGACCACGACCTATTCTCTGTGTTAAATCGCCATCCCCATAAAGTAGCGATATCAGAATTGAAAGAATCTTGTGTAAATGCAAAAACTTTAGGTGGATTATTACCGCCAATACCATTTACCTCGCGTGTAACTCTTCTACTAAACTCAAATGGGTTATAAGGGAAGTTATCGGTTGCGTTAAGTTTGGGTGATGTTACCCTTTTACTAAAATAGCTTACCAGTTTTTTTGCAACAGGAATTTCGTTCTCTGGTTCTTCGGTCAATGATACTCTAATAGTATCGCCAATTCCGTCGGCAAGTAGCGCACCAATACCTACAGCCGATTTTATGCGTCCGTCCTCACCATCGCCAGCCTCTGTAACACCAAGATGAAGCGGGTAGTTCATGCCTTCGGCTTGCATGGTGGCAACTAGTAACCGAACGGCCTGAACCATAACTCGGGTGTTACTCGACTTCATGGAAATGACAATATTGTTAAAGCCATGACTTCGGAATATTCTCAGGAATTCCATGGCCGATTCCACCATCCCTTGAGGTGTGTCGCCATAGCGACTCATTATTCTGTCCGATAATGAACCATGATTCACACCAATGCGTATAGCAACTTTTCTACTCTTACAAATCTCGATAAGTGGGATTAACTTCTCCTCAATTTTTTTCAACTCCTCTTGGTACTCATCGTCGGTATATTCTACATCCTGAAATTTAGCACGAGGGTCAACAAAGTTTCCCGGGTTAATTCGCACCTTCTCGACATGCTTTGCAGCTTCAAGAGCTGCAGCAGGGTTGAAATGCACATCGGCTACAATTGGTGTGTTGTAACCACGAGCATGTAGCTCTCTTTTAATATTTTGCAGATTAGCAGCTTCACGAATCCCCTGAGTTGTTATCCTAACAATTTCGGCACCAGCATCAATGGCTCTTATACATTGCTCAACTGTGGCCTCAGTATCATTGGTGTTGGTTGTAGTCATGGTTTGAATCCGAATTGGATTATCACCTCCAATAGCGGTTTCACCAACTCTTACCTCAATTGTTTTCCTTCGAGTAAACTCAGCAATATTTTTAATATAATTCATCGATGTAAGTTATTATTCTGCAAAATAAGTATTTTTTCAGGGCATTTATAATTGTTTTAATACTCATTATGGTTTCAAATTTGCAAATTGAATTACACTAAGCTGTTAGTATTGCTTTTCTATTGAACTTAAAAGCTCCAAAACTTAGCGAAAACATCTTATCTTTGTAAAAAAATATCAAAATGGAAGGAACACGTTTGCAAAAGGTTGGGCGTTTAATCCAGAAAGAACTGGGTGAAATATTACAGCGCGAAGGGGCATCAATCGTTCCTGGCAAAATGTTAACCGTTACACAGGTTAGGGTTAGCCCCGATTTATCGATAGCAAGAGTTTATATTAGCATATTCCCTTCGAACGACTCTGACAAGTCTATTGAACTCATAAAAAATCACACTAAATTCCTACGAGGAGAACTGGGAAAACGAGTTAGACACCAGCTAAGAGTGATTCCTGAGCTATCATTTTTTATAGATGACTCTCTAGACTATATTGAAAGAATTGACAATCTACTTAAAGAGTAAGTTTTACATGATAAGCCGTTTAGTATCGTTTATAACTCGCTTTATTCCTCGCCATTACCTTCAGCATGTTGCATCGTTTTTCATGAAGATATTGGGTCTTTTTTATCGAGGTAAAAAGTTCCAAGACCCAATTGATGGGGTAAAATACCGTAAACTACTACCCTATGGCAGGCTAACAGTTAGAAAGAATGCCCTTGCACCAAACTCTATGTCGCTTGAAAGGCATAGGCTGATATGGTTATACCTTAAGCGAAAAACCGATTTTTTTACATCGCAAAAAAAGGTTCTACACATTGCGCCAGAATACTGTTTTTTAAAACCATTTAGGCGATTGAGAAATATTGAATATGTAACTGCAGACCTAATCTCACCATGGGCCGATGTAAAGCTTGACGTTCAATCGATGCCATTTGCCGAAAACTCGTTTGACCTTGTTCTTTGCAACCATGTACTTGAGCACGTTGATGACGATAAGAAGGCCATGGCAGAAATTCTAAGAGTTCTTAGGCCAGGAGGATTTGCAATACTGCAAGTACCCATGGATTTATCCATGGAGCAGACGCTAGAAAACCCAGAGTACAACACCCCTGAACTAAGAGAAAAATATTACCAGCAACGCGACCATCTTCGGCTTTATGGGCGCGACTACGCACAACGCTTGGCTTCGGTTGGTTTTGATGTTTTAGAAGATGATTTTGTTTTACAACTCCCTTCACATGAAGTGGAGTATTACGCTCTCCCAAAAGAGGAAATTCTGTATATAGCACGTAAAAAGTAGCATGAATGTTCCATTGTACATAGCCCGCAGATATCTTTTTGCGAAAAAATCGCATAACATTATCAATATCATATCAATAATTTCTGTAATTGGAGTGGCCACGGGAGTAATGGCTTTGGTAGTTGTGCTTTCGGTATTTAACGGATTCGATACTCTTATTGCAAACCTTTACTCACACATTGATGCCGACCTGAAAATAGTTCCCCAGCAAGGCAAAACTTTTAGAATTGACAGTCTTCCCTTTAAACAAATAAAAGGGCTGCCCGAGGTATCGGTTTTTGCTGAGGTAGTTGAGGAAAATGCACTTTTCCGTTATAGAGGCCGACAGCACATAGGTATTATAAAAGGAGTAAGTCGGAACTATACAGAACTTTCGGGCTTGGGCAAGAAGTTAAAAGATGGTGAATTTAAACTTTGGCGAGGAAGTCAGCCTTTGGCAATAATGGGCGAAGGTGTTGCCTACTATCTAAATGCAAGTTTAGCCCATTTCGACCCGCTTTTCATATATCTTCCACGCCGTGGACGCAGCTACTCCCCTACCCGAGCATTCAATAAAAAAGCCATTATGCCTTCGGGGATATTTGCCATTGAACAAGATTTTGATACACGTTACGTTTTCACCCCCATTGAATTTGCTCGCAACCTTCTTATGTACGATTCTGTAACAGTTAACGCAATTGAGATAAAACTCATACCTGACGTTAACCCCGAGAAGGTGAAAAATAAAGTTCAAAGCATACTTGGGAGAAAGTTTAGGATACTCAACAGGTACCAGCAAAACGAATCGCTTTACCGAACCATGAAATCGGAAAAGTTCGCAATAGCCCTGATTCTTACGCTAATACTAATCATTGCATCGTTCAACATTGTTGGCTCCCTCTCAATGCTAATAATAGATAAGCGTGCCGATGTAGAGACTCTTAAAAGTCTTGGTGCCAGCAATAAGCTAATTCAAAAAATATTTCTTTTTGAAGGAATGCTAATTTCAATCGGAGGAAGTTTAATTGGAATTGTTTTAGGGCTTATAACCTGTTGGTTGCAAATTACCTTTAAGCTAATACGGCTAGAAGGTCGTGGCAATTTTATCATCGACGCCTATCCAGTTGATGTGCAGCCTCTAGACATTACGCTAATATTTTTTGTTGTTGTTTCAATTGGATATCTTGCAGCGCGCTTTCCTGTTAGATTAATTACAAAAAGAATTTTACAGCAATAGGCCATAATACTTTTCCCTAAAAAAATAGTCAACCCAAAAATAACAAGCCCGGGGAATAAGTTTTTGTATCGATTAGGATATTCTATAAAAGGAACAATCCTTTTAGGTATTTAATTCACCCAAAAGGATTGTTTTATTATAATAGCCTTGATATTTTCTTCTACAAAAAGACTTACTTAATAGTTACTCACAAACCCTCTACTCAATATTATTAAGAATAAAATCACGCTGCGATTTAAGGATGTTGATAGTATGGAGCAGTAAGTTCTTTATTTCGTTCAACAGGCCAAGATATAAAACGCTATTTCTAGTTCCTGTTTCGCCACGCTTAATACGTTTAACCTGTTTCTTGCGAATTTTATTTAGGTTATTGAGTATTTCCTGTTGCTTTTCAATAGCGTCGGGAACAGAGGTATAGTCGTTATTCTTAATCATGGCCAGGATGTCATCAAATAGTCCCGATAGCTGAACGCTCAAGCTTTTTAGCTCATTTGCTTGCTCAAGTGTTAATCCTTTATGCTGGTTTTCAACATGTTGTAGACTAGGATTAGATATAAACTCTAGGGAGTGAGCTAACTCTCTAAGGTAGTCGATAACCTGAACATAGTAATGACCAGTTTCTATTGAATCGGCTTCAAGCTGCTTAAGAACATTAAAGACATTGTACTTCATGTTTTTGGCTTCCATGTTCAGTTCAGATACCTCTTGGTTAACTTCCTTCAAGAGTTTTCTATTCTCAGTGGTAAGCCCATCAACCGTTCTGTTAAATACCTTGATAGAATCCTTCAAGTATTTTCTAAGATCGTTAGAACATTTTATTACAATACTTTGGTCATTTATTTCTTCATCAAGTTCTTCAGCTTCTTCTTTTTTCCTATTGAGGAAGTTTGATTTTATAATGAGACCAAAAGCAACTAGGATTAATATTATGAATGCAGGAATCTTTCCGTAGTATAGGGCTGTAGCAATAAGGAATGCGATAGTGAAGGTTATAAATGCAGTAAAGAACCAACCTGCAATAACTGTAATCACTCCTGTTATACGATACACTGCGCTCTCGCGTCCCCAAGCCTTATCGCTTAATGAGGTACCCATGGCAACCATAAAGGTAACATATGTTGTAGAAAGCGGGAGTTTAAGCGAGGTAGCAAAGCTAATCAGAATACTTGCCATAACAAGGTTCACCGAAGCTCTAACAAGGTCGAATGCAGGAGCCTCTTTTGGATTAGAGTATTTTGGTGCTTTTGAGGTATCAAATTGTTTAGAAACAAATTTTCTAATAAAAGCTGGTGTTATTTTATCGACCATCACGGCAAATCTGCGTGCAATACGTACAATAATTCTTGAGAACTGAGTACTTCCAAAACGTTCGATACCCACATCTTGGCGAGCAAGATCAACCGAAGTTTCAGTTACTTTTCTAGCTTTCCTCGACAACCAAAGGGTTATAATCATAACAAATCCTGCAATTAACAAGTAAATTGAGTTTGTACTCACCTTTCCAGCAAAATCAGTCATTCTTAAGGCATCAGGGGCAATATCAGGATTTGCTAAATGAATTTGGTAAGCCTTAAGGCCAGCCATTGAAACCCCAATAAAGTTTACTAAGTCGTTTCCTGCAAATGCCAACGCAAGGGCAAAAGTACCTGTTAAAACAATAAATCGTAAGGGGTTAAACTTTAATAACACATGTAGAAGTTGTAATAGAAGTGTCCAACCAATAAAGCTGTAAAGCATTATAGAAGAGGTATGACTTTGAACATAAGCCAACACATCTGCAGGCACCAAACTTGAGCCCTTAAGCCCTTTTACCACAATAAAATAGGTTATAGCCGACATCGCAAAACCACCCCATATGCTTCCTACATACTTTATATTCTTTTGGTAGTTAAAACTAAAAAGTAAACGTGCAATATACTGAACTACCATACCAACCACAAAAGCAACAACCACAGAACTTAGTATTCCCGAAATGATAGCCAGGGCCTTTCCACTGTTTATATATTTTCCTAAATGGGCTATAGTTTCACCTTCGGTACCCATTATTTTATAGATAGAAACAGCTACAGCTGATCCAAGAAGTTCGAAAACCAACGACACAGTAGTTGAAGTTGGCATTCCGTAGGTATTAAAAAAGTCAAGAACGATGACATCGGTTATCATAACCGCTAAAAAGATTATCATCATTTCATTGAAGAAGAAGTTTTGTGGGTAGAAAACACCTTTACGTGCAACTTCCATCATTCCGCTTGAAAACACAGAGCCCACTAACACACCAGCAGAGGCTACAAGCAAAATCCAATGTCGTTTTGCAACTTTTGACCCAATGGCTGAGTTAAGAAAGTTTACAGCATCGTTAGATACTCCAACTATTAGGTCCGAAGCTGCAAGAATAAACAGAACGCCAACAATAATAAGATAGTAAGTTTCCATATCATTTTAATTTTAAAACGATGCAAATTTATGGCATTCGGATATTGGCCAAACAATTTTACTATTATGCTTGAGCTAATTCAATGTTAACTTAATGTTAAGAAATGGAAATTAGATGTGAATTCCACATGTATTTTACAGCTGTTTCCTCTTCCTAAAAGAAACTGGAATACTATCCCCATTGTCCATTTGTAAAGATAACGAAGGAAATCGAATGATCTTTTCAATATGGTGTCGGTTTACAAGATGCGATTGGTGGCAACGAACAAATCCACACTCCTCGAGTAACTCCTCAAATTCTTTTAGGGTTTTGGTTACACGTATTCTGCTTTTATCGGCAAGAATAAAATTGGTAGAGTTATTATCACTCTCACATCTAACTATCTCACTAGTATTTACAATATATGTCTCTTCGCTATTACGAAGTACAATTAGCTTATCTTTTTTTTCTGGGTTCTTAGTATTTTCAATCAGAGCATTTAAACTTTGCTGTTGACTGTCGTCATATACCTTCGATAAAGCATTATCAACAGCACGAGCTAAATCATCAGGGTCAATGGGTTTAAGGAGGTAATCAACAGCGCTAAACTTAAAAGCCTTTATTGCAAACTCTTGATATGCAGAAATTATTATCACTTTAAAATGCAGCTCATCAAATCTTCTTAACAAATCAAAGCCTAAACCATCGGTTAGCTGCATATCAAGAAAAACTAAATCGGGCTTACTTTTAAGTATAACCTCATAGGCTTCTTCAATCCTTTCAGCCTCACCAACTACATGAACTGTTGGACAATATGTCCTCAACATGTGATTTAATGATTCTCTTGCATGAAGTTCGTCGTCAACTATTACTGCTTTTACCATGTAGCTTTTAAATTGGAATTATAATTCTGGCTATGGTACCGTTTTGTGTCTTGCTTATAGTGCTCTTATCGGTAATAGACATTTTAATGCCCGATTTCCCAAGCTTGCTTAATTTCTCTATTCTCTCTTTGGTAATTTCGGTAGCTAACGACTTGTAACTTTTGCCATTCTTTAGCTGAAGAAGCCTAGCCTTATTGATTCCAATTCCATTGTCCTCAACTTCAATAGTTAGCTCATTTGGTTTTGAAAGAATATAACGTATACTAAGCACACCTTCGCTTTCAATAGAACTCAGCCCATGCTCTATGGCATTTTCAATAAGAGGTTGAGCTAGCATAGGTGGAATGAGAACGTTTTTAATATCTATTGATTCGTCTACAACAATAGAGTAGCTAAACTTATTAACAAAACGAAGTTTTTGTAAATCGAGGTAGAGCTTCAATGTGGTTATTTCTCTATCGATGCTACATAGTTCTGCTCTTGAATTTTCTAGAACAAGACGAGTTAACTTTGCAAAGTTAGCTAAATACTTACTGGCCTTATGGGGTTCATTTCTAAATATATAGCTCTGAATGGCTGTAAGCGAATTAAAAACAAAATGTGGATTCATCTGTGAAATTAACACCTGCTGCTCGTATCGCAAAATAATGCGTTTTAACCGAATATGGTTATAAATCACAAAGGCAATAAGTAATGCAATAATCGCCAAATGAATAAGAATCAAAGTTGTTTGTGGAATAGAAGACAAAAACATGATAAACATTTGTTTGATGCAAATATATTACTTTTGGTTAAACCTTTGCCCTTTAATTTCATCGAAAAGAATAACTTTGCATGTTCATAAGTTAATAATGAAACGAAACATTACCATACTTGCTATTACCACAGCCGTTGTTATGATGTGGGTACATGCATTGGTTCCACATCACCATCATAATGGCGAGGTGTGTTTCGTTGAAACTCATGATGTAGGATACAATCACTCGGCCAATAGTAGTAATGAAAACAATAGTGAGCACCATAAGCACACATCCTGTAATCTTTTAAACGATTTAGCACAAGCTGAAAAGTTCAGGTTTCCTGCCTCAGCTTTAATTGTAAAGACTACACATATTGTACACTCTATATTGGCAGAATCTTTTTGGGCTAATCTGCATCTAAGAATATGGACATCGAAATATATTTTCTACTTCAACTTTCACAAACGCTGGCAATCGCCATTATTAAATAGCATCTCGTTTCGCGCACCTCCATTTTAGCGTTTACAATCTTTGCTTACATAGCTGCTAAGAGATAAATTGACTTATCTCCAAAAACTATTTTTTACCAAAACTATAAATTGTAATTAAAATGGTGCGAAAATTTAACATCTTGTTTTTTACAGCATTGCTTATTTTTTGGGGATGCCACAACACTAATGAATCCCATGAGCATTCACATAACGAACACAGCCACGAACACGCAGAAACGGCTGACCACGACCACGATGAAGAACTTACTCATTTCACGGTATATACCAACAACTTAGAGATTTATATTGTAGGAAAACCACTTATTATGGGAGAGGAGTCGGAACTGCTTGCTCATCTTACCAACCTTAACACGTTTAAACCTGCTGAGATTGATTCTATTGGCTTTGAAGTAAAATTCGATAACAAGGAGTACCACTTTCATGGCCATGCCACCAATACAAAGGGAATTTACCACATTCATGCAAATTTTGACTTTAACGGGGAGGCACAAGGAAAGTTGATTGTTTATAACAATAATGGAGAAACAAACGATATTGATTTGGGCAAGTTTGAGGTTTACCACTGTGAGCACGATTTTGAGGATGCTCATGAGCATCACGAAATCCCAAACTCCATACACTTCAGCAAGGAGCAGGCGTGGTCGGTTGATTTTGCTACAACAGCTGTTAATCCCATGCCAATGGGAATGGTTATCAGAACATCGGGCAGAGTAATGCCTGCCCAAAGCGATGAAAGGGTGATTACTGCAGGGGCGTCTGGTGTTGTCAACTTTTTGGAAAGTAATGTTTACGAAGGATTGATGTTAAAAAAAGCGAATCCTATTCTAAGAATAACATCAAGCGGCACTACCGACGATAACTTTTTAGTTCGGTACACAGAGGCTAAAAACAGATTTGAAATTGCAAAAGCCCAATACGAAAGGCAAAAAGCATTAGCCGTTGAAAAGATAGTTTCTGAAGCCGAGTTACAAAATTCCTTGAAAGAGTATGAGGTAGCCAAAGCTGCATATCAAACCATTGTAAAAGGGAACAGCTTGCAGGGTCAGCTCATATCTAGTCCTTTCGATGGAGAGGTTACGTCAATCTTTGTGTCAAATGGCGAATATGTTTCGGCTGGACAGCCACTTATAAAGTTAGCAAGGCTTTCAACGCAGAAAATTCAATGCTATGTTCAGCCTAAATACATTAAGGAATTGGGGAACATTAACGATGCAAACATAAGGATTGCTGGTAGCAGTAAAACTCTAAACTTACATAAAATTGGAGGAAGGATTGTTTCGGTAGGTAGAACAATAACCTCTGCTAATCATTTAATTCCAGTTACACTGGAAATACCATATACCGAAAATGTTCCCAATGGTGAAATAGCAGAAGTGTACCTACTATGCAAGCCTGCTAAAAATCTGCTAACAGTTCCCAAAACTGCTCTTCTGGAAGCACAAGGAAACTATTTTGTAATGGTACAGCATAGCCCCGAAACATTTGTTAAGCGCGAAGTTAAACTTGGCATTTCGGACGGAGTTAGAGTTGAAGTTTTAAGCGGACTTAAACCAGGCGAAAGGGTTGTAACTCGTGGAGCCATTTATGTAAAAATGGCACAAAGTTCTGGTGCATTAGATGCTCATTCGGGTCACATTCATTAAATCGTTACGGCTATGCTTGATAGGATAATAAAATTTTCGCTAAATAATAAGTACTTAATACTAGTAAGCACTTTAGTGCTTATTCTTGTTGGGCTACGTACGGTATCGACTATGGATATCGACGTGTTCCCAGACCTAACTGCGCCAACGGTGGTTGTATTGACCGATGCGCATGGTATGGCAGCCGAAGAGGTTGAACGGCTAGTTACCTTTCCCATTGAAACTGCTGTAAACGGAGCAACCGATGTTCGACGTGTACGCTCGGTTTCGGCGCAAGGATTCTCTTTTGTTTGGGTTGAATTTGATTGGGGTGCCGATATTTTTAAAGCACGACAGATTGTTAGCGAAAAGCTAATAAACGTATCCCAACAAATGCCAATGGGAGTTGGACAGCCAATGCTTGCCCCACAGAGCAGCGTTATGGGAGAAATCTTTTTTGTTGGTTTACAAGCCGACAGCACAAGCATGATGGAGCTACGCACCTTGGCTGAGTGGACCGTAAAACCGTTAATTCTTGCTACTGGTGGAGTTTCGCAGGTTACCATTATTGGAGGGGATTACAAGCAATATCAAGTTGTTGCCAATCCAACACGAATGCTTCACCTTGGAATATCGATGCACGAGCTGGTGGAGGCCTGCAAGTATATCAGCCTAAACTCAAACGCAGTTAACATTCGCGAATACGGGAATGAATATGTAGTTCGTGGAATTGCACGAACAGCCGATATTGAACAGCTTGGGCAAACACTTGTTACCACTAGAAATGGCTTACCAGTAAAGGTTAGCGATGTGGCAGATATTAAAATTGGAGCTGCTCCTAAAATGGGATACGCATCGTTTAACGCTTCGCCTGCAGTTATTCTTGCCATCTCAAAACAGCCCAATATCAACACGCTTGAGGTTACTAAAAAGATTGAAGAAAACCTCGAAAACCTAAAAAAATCGCTACCAGCAGATGTAAAACTCGATACAAAGATTTTTCGTCAGGCCGATTTTATTGAGCGGTCAGTTGGAAACGTACAACAAGCCCTAATTGAGGGAGCAATATTTGTCTCCATCATTCTTTTTCTTTTTCTAGGTAGTTTCCGAACTACCATAATCTCTCTTCTTGCCATCCCCCTTTCTCTTCTTGCCACATTTGTGGTTATGAAACTATTGGGATTAAACATCAACACCATGAGCTTAGGCGGCATGGCCATTGCCATAGGTTCACTTGTTGATGATGCCATTATTGACGTGGAAAACGTATATAAGCGACTAAGGCAAAACCGGCTGAAGCCTAAAGAGGAACGATTATCGTCATTTTCTATTGTTTTTGAGGCCTCACGTGAGATTAGAGCATCAATTATGAATGCTACACTTATTATAATAGTTGCCTTTGTGCCCCTATTCTTCCTTAGCGGGATGGAAGGTCGCATGCTTAAACCACTTGGAATTTCGTTTATAGTTTCGCTTTTCATGTCGCTACTTGTAGCCATGACACTTACTCCAGTTCTTGCTCGCATGTTATTAACTGGCGATAAGTACTTGAAACGAAACGAAAAGGAGAAATGGCTTGTTATCAAGTTACGTAATTGGTACGAAAGGTCACTTACCAAAGCGCTAAATCACAAGTGGAGCGTGATAAGTTCTGCCCTTATCCTATTGATAGCATCAGTAATCCTGCTTAGTGGTATGGGACGTAACTTTTTGCCAGAGTTTAACGAGGGCTCTCTAACGCTCTCGGTAGTTACACCACCAGGGACATCACTTGACGAGACTCATAAAGTTGGTTACTATATTGAAAAGCAACTACTAGCTATACCTGAAGTTATTTCAACTGCTCGAAGGACAGGTAGAGGGGAGCTTGACGAACACTCACAGGCAACCAATAGCTCAGAGATAGATGTAAACTACCAGCTAAAAGAACGTAGCAACGACGAATTCCTGGCAGATGTTCGCGCAACACTTGCACGCATACCTGGTATTGCTGTTACTGTTGGCCAACCGTTAGGCCATCGAATCGACCATATGCTATCAGGTACAAGGGCTAGTATTGCCATAAAACTTTTTGGCGACGACCTGAGCAGGTTATATTCACTTGGCAATCAGATTAAATCTGAGATTATTGGTATAGAGGGCCTGGTTGACGTTAACGTTGAGCAGCAGGTTGAAGTACCACAAATACAGATTAGAGCCAATAGGGCTATGCTAGCCGAGTATGGTATTAGCATAGAAGAATTTAACGAGTTTATTGATATGGTTCTTGGTGGGGAAAAACTTGCAGATATCTATGAGGGTCAACAACGTTTCGACTTGGTGGTTCGATTAGACTCAAGCTATACATCCACTATTGATGGGTTAAAATCGGTTTTAATCGATTCGCCCACACACGGGAAGGTTCCTCTTGAACAGGTTGCCGAAGTAGTTTCGGTTACCGGGCCTAACACCATAAGCCGAGAGAATGTTCAGCGTAAGCTTGTTATTTCGGCCAATGTGGCCCAACGCGACCTGCGCAGTGTAGTAAATGACATCAAAAGAACTGTAGAGGATAAAATCTCGTTTCCCGAGGGTTATAGAATTGAGTATGGCGGTCAGTTTGAAAGTGAGGCCCGCGCTTCACGTACACTTATGATTGCCTCATTAATATCTATCCTGGTAATTTTCATGTTACTTGTGGTAGAATTTCGTAACTTTGGTTTAGCAGGAATTATTCTGCTTAATTTGCCCTTAGCCCTTATTGGTGGAGTTTTTGCCATTTGGATTACATCAGGTGTAATAAGTATTCCTGCAATTATTGGATTTATTTCGTTATTCGGAATAGCTACACGTAATGGTATTTTACTAATATCTAACTATATTCGACATCATAAAATGGGAGTAGATATCCAGGAAGGAGTTATACAAGGGTCATCGGACAGGTTAAATGCAATTCTAATGACAGCATTAACCGCTGCCCTAGCCCTAATTCCTCTTGCGTTTAAGGGGCATCTTTCTGGTAACGAAATTCAAAGTCCAATGGCAAAAGTAATTTTGGGAGGCCTACTAACATCTACATTTTTAAACATTTACATTATCCCAATTGTTTATACCATGTTTGTTAAAAACAAAAAAGTTAAATACGATGATATTGAGGACTAAAATAATTGGTCTACTACTGATTTTAGCTGTAGCAGACATCTCTCACGCCCAAAATAGTTTCCAAGCTATTTTACAACAGATAGACACAAACAACCTGGCATTAAAAGTTTATCGGCAGCAACTTGAAGCCGATAAACTTGCAAGCCGAATTGGGCTATCACCAAGCAATCCTCAAGCCGAAGTAATTTACCAATGGGGTAGCCCTGTTGACATAGGCAACAAAACCACAATTAGCATAACTCAGGAGTTCGATTTTCCAACAGCTTATATTTATAAGTCAAAGCTAGCAAAAGGTTCAGAAAATTCTTATCAACACGAATATTCTATTAAACGTGCCGAGGTTCTTCAAAATGCATCAAGAGTATATGCCGATATAGTATATTACAACGCATTGGTTGCAGAACTACAGCGCCAGTACAAAAGTGCTGAAATAATTGCACACTCGCTAGAACGAAAGTTTGAGGTTGGAGAGCAAAACATAATTCCTTCAACACAAGCAAAACTAGTTATGCAAGAGCTGAGTTCTCGTCTTGAACAGATTAAAATGGAACGGCTGGCACTA
The DNA here is from genome assembly GCF_013265555.1 of Tenuifilum thalassicum. Classification (GTDB taxonomy): domain Bacteria; phylum Bacteroidota; class Bacteroidia; order Bacteroidales; family Tenuifilaceae; genus Tenuifilum; species Tenuifilum thalassicum. The sequence continues at coordinate 2,034,363 of NZ_CP041345.1, forward strand.
AGAGACGAACTCACAGCACTTAATGGGGGTATTCCAATAGAAGTTACCGATTCGACAATGCTGCTTCCAGAACTGCCTGAATCGTTTGAAGCCTGGTATGGTAAAACCGAACAGCTTAATCCCGAATTGGCATACTTAAACAACGAAATTGAAAATAGCCGTTTAAGGCTTAGTCTGACCAAATCGGAAAGTTTGCCCACTTTCACATTGGGATATGCCAGCGAGAAGGTTGTTGGTGAGCGTTTTCAAGGCGTAGTGGCAGGCTTGTCAATTCCTCTTTGGGAAAAGTCTAATACCATTAAGCATGCAAAGGCTAACCAACGGTACGTGCAACTTGCTAAGGATGAGTACACATTTACCTACCGGCAGCAAGCCCAACGTCTTTATAACAAGGCAACCAGCCTAAACAAGCTAATATTGGAGTTGGAGCAAACCATTAAACAATACGACATAACCTCGAAACTAAAGCTTGCACTCGAAAAAGGCGAAATCTCAGTAGTTGAGTATTACAGTGAGCTTAATAGCTACAACGCAATCAGAGAAAGGCTGCTGGAGGTTCAGCATGAATATCTTTTAACATACATCGAGCTAAATAGATTTGTATACTAACGTTAACTTTTGAGTAATGGCAGAACGTAAAACCATACCAACTAATAAAGATGTTTACGAATTTATTAGAGAGTTTGCCAATAACGAGCAAAAGTATAACGATAGTTTGGAATTAGTCAAGCTAATGAAAGAGGTTACCGGCTGTGAACCAAAAATGTGGGGACCTTCAATTGTTGGTTTTGGCAAGCATCTGTACAAAACCACCAACAGCAAACAAGAAGGCGAAATGTTTTTAGTAGGTTTTTCGCCTCGAAAAGCGGCCATATCGCTTTATGTTTACACAGGAAAATCGGAACACGAGCACCTACTGGCAAACCTAGGAAAGTTTAAGAAAGGAAAGGCTTGCATTTATATCAATAAACTTTCCGACATAAATTTGCAACAGCTAAAACAACTGATGAACGAAACGGTTAAATACAAAAAATCTCAAAATGAAGAAAATAAGAATTGAGTTCAAATGGGCAGTTATATTTACGTTGGTAGCATTACTTTGGATGCTACTTGAAAAGTTAAGTGGACTGCACGGAAAATACATTGATTATCATATGTATTTGACAAATCTATTTGCCATTCCTGCTATAATAGTAATGGTTATGGCTTTACGCGATAAGAAAAACACCTACTATGGAGGGGTGATGAGCTATACACAAGGATTAATCTCGGGAATTGTTCTTTCGGCGTTTATAGCTTTACTTAGCCCATTAGCACAATGGATAACAACTTATGTGATTACGCCAGAATATTTTCCAAACGTTATTAAACGCTCTGTTGAACTTGGCTTTTATAAATCAATTGAAGAGGCACAGGCATATTTTAACTATAAGAACTATGCCATTCAAGGTGCGATATGGTCATTAATCATGGGAATTGTCACTACTGCTATAGCCATGATTTTCATTAGAAGTAAGAAAAGTGCAGAGAATAAATAGCGATTAGAAAATGGCTACAAAATAGCGCTCACCATATGGTGGGCGTTTTTTCTTTAACAAGGTTTTTAGCTATTCCAGTTTTAAACCAACCGAAAAATTTTATCTTTGCTTAACCAAACCTAAAAAAATGAGCGAGTCGCTGCTCGATGCACTTATTAAGCTTTTTGCCATTTTGGTTAATATCGAGAGCAAAGCCGATAATGGTTTTGCTATCGAAGTGCTCGACGATTATCTTCATCACGATTTTAGCACCGAGCAGGCCAAAGTATTTATCGACAGGTTTACTAACTTTGGCATAAGCTACCGCAAAGAGCTTGAGGATGTTTCCCTAGACCGCTACACCGAATCGCCAATAGTTCATGGAATTATTGACGCCATTAACCACGAGTTTGAACAACATCAAAAGGTTTGGTTGGTACTTCAACTTTTAGAATTTCTGGCCGATAGCAAACTCACCACAACCGACAGGTTAGAGTTTGCACAAAGAGTAGCAAACCAATTTAACATTAGCGATTTTGAATTCAAAAATGGTCGCGATTTTATTTTAAGTGAGTCGCCAGGTCAGATTCCATGGAACCAACAGGTTCTGCTTATCAGTCCCGAAAAGGATAACCCGATACCAGAAATTAAGCATCTGGTTAACGAAAGGTTAAAGGGACAAATATATGTGCTTCGTATAGCAAGCACCAATACGCTACTTGTAAAATACTTTGGCGAGGCTGAACTTTTCATGAATAGCCGGGTTTTAAAACCTGGCAGAACTTACCTCTTTGGGCCTGGAGCGGTTATTCGTGGACAGCGTATATCGCCAGTATACTATAGCAAGATAGTTTCTCTATTTATTCAAAACCCAGGGAAACCGTTTGTATCGATTGTTGTAAAAGATATTGAATACAAACACAAAGGAAGTCGCAATGGCATATATCCATTCTCCTTTTCGGCATATTCTGGCCAACTTGTTGGCATAATGGGAGGAAGTGGAGTAGGAAAATCAACACTTATTAATTTACTAAATGGCAATTTAAAACCCGCGGCAGGTAATGTTTACATAAATGGTTATGATGTTCATACCCGTAAAGATGAGCTCGAAGGTGTAATCGGATACGTACCGCAAGACGATTTGCTAGTTGAGGAACTTACTGTCTTCCAAAATCTTTACTACAACGCTCTGTTCTGTTTCAGCAACTTAAGTAAGAAGGAGATTATTGAACTAGTTGACAACACCCTTGTAGAGTTCGATTTGGTTGAAGCACGCGATTTGAAGGTTGGCAACCCGCTAAACAAATATATAAGTGGCGGACAACGAAAGCGCCTAAACATTGCCATGGAGCTAATGCGAGAACCCTCAGTACTTTTTGTCGATGAACCCACTTCAGGCCTTTCATCGCTCGATGCAGAACGTATAATGCTCCTACTTCGAAAGCAAACCTTTAAGGGGAAGGTTGTAATTACAAACATTCATCAGCCATCATCCGATATTTTTAAAATTTTCGATAAGATAATTGTGCTTGACCATGGCGGCAGGCCAATATTCCAAGGCAACCCCATGGACGCCGTTGTTTACTTTAAGCGCATGGCAAACTTCCTTAAACCCGATGAAAGCGAATGCATAACATGCGGAAATGTAAACACCGACATCATCCTTAGAATAGTTGAGGCTCGCGTAGTTAACGAATATGGCCGTTTAACCCGTAAACGAAAACGCTCGGCAAGGGAATGGTATGAACTCTACCTAAAGAACATTCAAAGCAGACTTATTATTCCTGCTCCTGCTTGTGAATCGCCTCTCCCACCAAACGACTTTAACATACCGTCGAAACGTAAACAGATTTGGATTTATTTCAAACGTAACATACGGAGCAAACTTGCCAATGCTCAGTTCATGAATATTAGCATTTTGGCTTCGCCAATACTTGCGGTTATTATTAGCTTTTTCTCAAAATATATTCATGGCACATTAACCAATCCTAACGCCTATATATTTAGCGAGAACGATAACATTCCAAGTTTTATCTTTATGAGTGTGGTTGCCATGCTGTTTCTTGGCTTAACCATTAGCGCTGAAGAAATTATTAGCGACCGACGCATTCTATTCCGTGAAAAATTTCTCAACCTAAGCTACTTTAGCTATATCAACTCAAAGCTGGTAATTCTTTCAATGTTTGCTGCCATACAATCATTTCTATTCGTACTTATATCGACACATATTCTTGAAATCCAGGGAATGTTTTGGCACTACTGGCTTATCCTTTTCTCAACCTCGTTTTGTGCAAGTATGATTGGTCTTAACCTTTCTGCAGCTCTCAATTCAGTTGTAGCAATTTATGTGATGATTCCCCTAATTCTAGTACCTCAACTCATGTTTAGCGGAGTAGTTATTAGCTACAATAAGCTTCATAAAAGCTTATCGCATCCTGAATATGTTCCATTTATTGGAGATTTAATGCCTAGCCGATGGGCATACGAAGCGCTTTGTGTTTACCAATTTAGCGCAAACGAGTATAACAAGAACTTCTTTTTTACCAACATGGAAATCAGCAACAATAACTACAATGCTACCTTGCTAATTCCCAAACTCATTTCGCTTTTGAACGAGACTGAGTCAGATATATTAGTCAATAAAACAAATCCACACACAATAAAGAAACTCGCTATTGTTCAAAATGAGATTAGAAGGCTAAAGGAAAACTATCCAATCCGAGGTTTTGAGTACCCAAACCCCGATATGCTTGATATCAATAACACAACGCCACAATACATTTCAAAGTCAATAGGAAAACTTGATACTTTAAAAATGCACTTTAACGCAAAATATCGTAGGAGTGTTGAAAAGCGCGATGATATTGCTACCAAATTATCACAACGGTTGGAAGGCACCTCTACTCTTTTCGACCTTAAACGGAAACATCATAATAATGCTCTGGAGACATTGGTTACCAACCGTAACGATTTAACTAAAATTGTTGAGCACAACAATCGGTTAATAAGACGTTACGAGCCTATATGCGCTCTACCTAATTCTAAAAGCGGAAGAGCTCATTTTTACTCATACTATAAAGCATTAGGGAACAGGCTCATACCAACCTACTGGTTTAATCTTTTTGTACTTTGGATTATGTCAGGTATACTTTACCTTACACTATGGAGCGATATCTTCAGGATAGTAAATAGATTTGTGGAACGTTTACGTTTCCGTAAGCTTACCGAAAGAATTTCACGCTATCTACCTTCGTAAGGTTAAAGGTTAAAGGTTAAAGGATAAAGGATAAAGTTCAATGTTCAAGATTTCAGATTTGTCAGGCGAAGACGGATAAAAGGCGTTAAACGTTAATCGTTAAGGGTTAAACGGAAAAATCTTCCGAATCCTTCCGATTATTTCCGATTCTTTCCATGTCATTCTTTTAACTTCCTTTAACTTCTCCTAACTTCCTCATATTCTTCCACCAAAGCTGCTTCGACAAGCTCAGCATGACAAGAAAATGTTTGTGACTATGTCTGGCGAAGAAGGATAACGAAGAATCTTTAAATTTAACGTTTTAATTAGGCTCAGGCTCTTGGAAAAACTATGCAGCAAATAACTTCCTCAGAGTGGAGCAACTAATACAGTACTAAACCACTCCATGTTTTTTGAAATGCTCTTCGTATGCTTTATCGGAATTTGCTATATGGTCTTTTAGCCAGCTACTTAAAAATCCAAGCAGCTCAGGAATCGCTATTGATTTATTATCGCTAACCTCTTTTTTAATCTCTTGGATTTTCTGTTTAAATGCCTCATGCTCCTTAATATGCTCTACAGACTCTGGGTAGTTCGTTTGTCTAAAGAAGGTCTCTTCACGGTTGAAATGAAAGTTTGAATATTGCTCAAGTTCGTTTAAAATATCGTAAATAACAGCGTTTGCTTTACCTTTACTTATAGAGTCAAAAAGTTTATTTATTGTGTTCAACAGTTTTATATGATCGTCATCAATACTTTTAATTGAGACACTGTATTTTGGGCTCCACTCAACGATTTTCATTTGTAAAACCTTTAAACTCTGCAACTTTTTTACGGGGAAAAGTGGATAAATGTTATAGATAGATTTTACATAAAATCATAACGAGAACTTATACCCTACCCCTTTTACTGTCTTAATGTATTTATCGCCTAGTTTTTCCCTTAGCTTACGAATATGCACATCAATTGTCCTATCGCCAACTACAATGTCATCGCCCCAAATAGCTTGGTAAATCTCATCACGAGTAAACACTTTATGTGGTTTACTTTGAAGAAGCGATAAAAGTTCAAACTCCTTTTTGGGGAGTGTAATCTCGTTCCCATTTAGGTAAACTAGGTAACGTTCCTTATCGATATAAATCCCTTCATTAGGTACTTCCACATTGGATTCACCAGCCTCAACAATCTGTCCGCTACGCTTTAAGAGAGCTTTGATTCTGCTAATTAAAACTTTTGGTTTAATGGGTTTGGTAATATAATCGTCGCCACCAGCTTCAAATCCAGCAATTTGACTATAATCCTCGCTTCGGGCCGTTAGAAAAGCTATTAAAGTATTTTTGGTAACTGGTAAATTCCTTAGCTCCTCACAGGTTTCAACTCCATCCATATCGGGCATCATAACATCTAGCAAAATTAGATGTGGTTTAAAGCTAATGGCTTTTTCAATTGCCATTTTCCCGTTCGATGCCGAATCCACAATAAAACCGTCTTTTTTTAAATTATAAGTTAGGAACTCTACAATGTCGGGTTCATCATCTACTACTAAAATCTTATAGTTCTCTGGATTCATTTCTTTTGCACTTTTTACAAAGATAAATAAGAAAGAAAACAGTTAAGCTAACTTAATGTTAACATTTTGAGACAAAACAGCCTTATCGGATTAACATAAGTATAACGTTCATTTAAAACGAATACGATTTTATCAGCCTTTCTTTGCAAAGAAAAAATTGAGAAAAATTATGCGTAACACTTTTAAGCAAAAAGTTATTACACTAGTAGGCCTAATTATAACGACCCATTCTATAGCTCAGGTTGGTTCAATAACGGGAACAGTATACGACAAGACTCACAATGAATCGCTTGTGGGCGCTACTATAATAATTGAAGGCACAACATTAGGAACAACAACCGACCTGGATGGACATTTTGAAATAAACAATCTAAAACCAGGGCATTTCAATCTTTCGGTGTCATTCATCTCATACGAACCCAAGGTTGTAAAGAATATTCTGGTTGAGCCTAACAAAAAGGTCAAATTATACATTGAACTTGAAGAGGTTACAACAGCCATTGAAGGCGTTACGGTTACAGCCACTCGCAAAACAAATACCGATGTGGCAATGCTAAGCACTATAAAATCGAGTTTATCGGTTGCAAATGGTATTTCGGCACAGCAAATATCTCGCTCGCAAGATCGTGACGCTTCGGAGTTTATTCGCCGAATCCCTGGCGTTTCAATAATCGACAACCGTTTTGTTGTTGTTCGTGGACTAAACCAACGTTACAATAATGCATGGCTTAATAACTCATCAACCCCATCAAGCGAGGCTGACCAGAAAGCCTTCTCATTTGATGTGATCCCTAGCTCAATGATTGATAACGTCCTTATCTACAAAAGTCCTTCACCAGAAATTCCTGCCGATTTTACTGGGGGTTTTATCAAAATATTCACTAAAAATATGCCTAGCGAAGATTATCTTAGCATTGGCTATTCAACAGGTATAAACACGAGCACCAACTTAAACAGTTTCAAACAGATAACCACCAGCAAAACCGACTGGTTAGGATTCGACGACGGTACAAGGAACTTACCTCAAAATTTCCCCTCTTCACTAAAAGGCTTGTCAAACTCTCAACTGGCAGAATATGGAAAAATGTTGAACACAAGCTGGAATCCACATGTAACTACTGCTATTCCAGAACAAAAATTTAACATCACATTTGGGAAAAAATGGCAAAAGGGTAATAGACAAATTGGGAACATTACATCTATATCGTACAGTAACAATCATCAAACTGAAGATATAGCACATAAAGAGTACCAAGTACAGCTTACACCAGGAGAACTACCTCCCATAAATCACAATTACACTGATAGTGTTTTTATTCGCAGTGCAAAAATTGGAATACTACATAATTGGACCTTACTAACTGAGAAAAACACAAAAATTGAGTTCAGAAATCTTTTTAATCTTATTGGGAAAAGCAGCATTCTCATTAGAAATGGTTTTAACGGTCATGAAGGGTTTACCATAAGATCATATCAAGATTATTTTCAAAATCGAACAACATACTCGTCGCAATTGGCTGGTGAAAGGAAATGGGGCGAGAACCTAAATAGCAAAATCGACTGGGTAATTGGATACGCCTTATCGTATAAAAACGAACCCGACATGAAACAGCTCCGCACAACCCTTCAGGATGAGCCATTGCTACCTCACTATAACGAGTACTACGCTGCTGTTGGGTTAACCCCTTCGGTAAGCGATGCTGGCAGGTCGTTCCTTAAACTTATTGAGCACACAAGCAGCATTGGAATCAACTATGAGCAAAAGCTCGATTTGAATGGCTGGCAACCAACCATTAAAGGGGGCATCTACGGCGAATTTAAAACCCGCAGCTTTAACGCTCGAGTATTGGGATTTGCTAAAAACTCTTCCTATACCGAATCGGTTTGGTTACCAACTAGTCAAATCTTTAGCCTTGAGAATATAAACACAAGCCCCGATGGCTTCATACTAAAAGAATCCACCTCAAAATCTGACTCTTACGACGTCAACTCTATTCTGGGAGCCTCCTATTTTGCATTAAACACAAATATTACAAAGAAACTATCTTTTTATGGGGGAATTAGGGCAGAACTTGTAAACCAAAAGTTGAATAGCTACAACAGATATGGCTTACCACTCACAGTTAATGACAATAAAATAGACGTTTTCCCTTCGGCAAATCTGACCTATAATTTGAACGATAGGAACCTGTTAAGATTAGCTGCTGGTATTTCCATTAATCGACCTGAGTTCCGTGAAATTGCACCATTTTACTTCTATAACTTTAACGATGAAGCAGAATATGTTGGGAAAAGCGATCTTAAAAGCTGCCTAGTAAACAACTTCGATTTACGATGGGAGCAATACCCTAACACAGGTGAGTTTTTCTCAATTGGGTTGTTCTATAAGAAGTTTAGTGCACCTATTGAACTTGTATTTAAACCAGCAGGTGCACGTCCACTTTTCACATACGACAATGCAGAAAGTGCTTATAGTGTTGGTGCAGAAATCGAACTACGTAAATCTCTTAAAGCCATATCATTACTTAAGGATTTCTATATTTCAATGAATGCTGCACTTATTCATAGCAGAGTTCAATTCCCAAAAGAAAGTATTTTCAGGGAGAGACCTATGCAGGGGCAATCACCATATCTTGTAAATGCCGGGATATTTTACCAAAACGAGGAAAACAAACTAAACATTGCTATTCAGTACAATGTAATTGGTGATAGAATCCAAGCAGTTGGTATTCCATTTCAAAACGAGGAACAAGACATACCCGATTACTACGAAAAGCATCAGCATATGTTAGACTTAACAATATCAAAAACCTTTGCAAACAACATTGAAATTAAAGCAGGTGTAAAAAATCTACTAAACCAAAAATTTAATATTTACCAAAAATTTAAAGGAGAGAACAATACCGATATGGACCTTAGCAACAAGCAATACAAGGAGGGTTTATCTTTTTCAATTGGAGCAAATTACAAGTTTTAGAACATGGTTTTCTAAAGTAGCGGATGTTTTTAAAGGCATCCGTTTTTTTCAAACATATTCCAGAATTAATTATTTCTTAACAAACACTTCATCTACATTTAAACACTAACAAATTAATATACACTTACTTTGTATCAGTTAAACAAAAAAAGAAGAAGAAATGAAAAAGTTAGCAGTTATCCTAATAGCAACCATTTTAGCAGCAAATGTTGTAAGTGCTAGAAATGATGATAAGAAAGAAGCAAAATCTTCCAATACATCTTCAATGGTTAAAACCATAAAAGGTGTAGTAGTAGACAAAACTACTGGCGAAGGTCTTGCAGGTGCTTCAGTAATGGTTAACGACAAGGTTATATACACTGATTTTGAAGGTAATTTTAGCGTAAAACTCTCAGAGCCAAAAGCAAAAATTAGAGTTGGATTAATATCATATTCAACAACCGAACTTGAAATCAACAAAAACTTAAACGAGTTAAAAGTAGAGCTAGATGCTGTTGAATAGACGATAAAAAAGGTATTTTCACATTCAGAGGCTGTAGGTTAATTACAGCCTCTTTTTATTAGCTCAAACCTAACATTTAACTAATGTAATGGTAAACCAGGCTTAACCCGAATATCCTACATATACGATACTTTTGAAATGTAAAAACAAACCAATAAATATTAAAAGTTATGAATCGATCAAAAACAAATCTTCTATTAGCGGCATTGACCGTTCTAGGCATTCTGCTAACATCATGTGAAAAAGACGAGGGAACAAACACAATTCCTCAAGGTACCAAAAAGACTGTAACTGGCGAAATTTCTGAAAACACATTATGGGCAGCTGAAGATACCATCTTCCTCGATGGATTTGTATATGTTAAACCAGGTGTAACCCTTACAATTGAACCTGGTACAATAATAAAGGGGATTAGTGACACAAAAGCGTGTCTGATTGTTGAACGTGGTGCCAAAATTGAAGCTAATGGAACAGCCCAAAAACCAATAGTATTCACAAGCGATAAGCCTGCTGGTGAACGGAAGCCTGGCGATTGGGCTGGCATTATTATATGCGGGAAAGCGCCAATAAACCAAACAGGTGGCGAAGCTGAGATTGAAGGCGGAACAGGTGCCACTTTCGGAGGTTCCGATCCTAACGACAACTCAGGAACTTTACATTATGTTCGAATTGAATTTGCTGGCTACGAGGTTTCAAATGGAAATGAGATTAACGGATTAACCCTTGGTGGGGTCGGTAGCGGAACTACCATTGAATATGTTCAAGTTTCATTTGGACGCGACGACTCATTTGAATGGTTTGGTGGCACTGTAAATGCTAAATACCTTGTATCGTACCGTGCAGGTGACGACGATTTTGATACTGATAATGGTTTCAGCGGAAATGTTCAATTCGGTTTTATCCTTAGAGGCCCAGAAGAAGCAGACAAAACCGACGCTTCAAACGGATTCGAATCAGATAACGATGCTAGCGGTTCTTCAAACAGTCCACTTACTTCGGCCAAATTTAGCAACATCACCATCCTAGGCCCATACGCAACAAAAGACCAACAAAACGTTAATCCTAATCACAAGTATGGGTTACGACTTAGAAGAAACACCCGACTAAGCCTTTACAACTCAATAATTGCAGGTTTCAACACAGGTCTATATATCGAAGGCCCTTCAAAGAATTTATATAACACTGCCAACGGCCCTGAGATTAAGAACTGTATCATGGCAGGAATGATTAAAAACTACAACGTTAAAACCGATGGATCTTCACTTACAGAACAAGAATATGATGCAATGTTTACAAATGGCAATAACACCTTATTTGATGAGAATTCACAGCTAAAAATATCCAACTCATGGAACTGGGGAAATGTTAATCCTTTACCAGAATCGGGTTCACCAGTGTTAAACGGTGCATCTTTCGAAGGACTTACTGGATTTGAACAAGTTTCGTTCCGTGGGGCTTTTGGATCAACAAATTGGACCGCTCAATGGTGCAACTGGGATCCTCAAAACACTGCCTACTAATCGGTTGCAAAACGTTTTCAAAAACTTCCCAAAAAACCGGGAAGTTTTTTGCACCTTTTTTAATAACCATTCGTTTAAGTATAAAAAAAACGCTATGAGGTCATTTATTACGCTACTCTTATCTTTAATTTGTTTTGTTGGTTTTTCTCAATCGAATGTTGTTGAGCGCGATGGGAAATATTACGATGAAAATGGGAATGCCTTTTCTGGCATCTACTCTTTATACCATAACAATGGGAAAATCAAGGTTAAAGCAACAATTAGCAATGGCCTTCCCAATGGAGAAATGACCTTTTTCTATCCTTCTGGAAAAATTAAAGAAAAAAGGGTATACACAAATGGTATAAAAAATGGCAAATGGGAAAAATGGAACGAGCAAGGGGTAAAAACTTCTGAAGCTAATTTTTCAAATGGCCAAAAACATGGCAAATGGTATGTCTGGGACGATAATGGCACATTACGATACGACATGACCTACACCAATGGTAAAAAAAGCGGCACTTGGATCATATTTGATGAAAATGGAAAGGAATTATCACGTAAAAAATATTAGTTAGATATTTAATAAACTTACACATCCAGAGAATCCTACTATTTTACTCAAATTCATTTCTTACATATCATAATTTAATCCGGTTTAGCCGGATTATTTTTTTTGAATTCGACAACACGTTGAACTAAATTGCTTTTAAAAGGTTTTATATATTACTTGCCTTTAAACCAATTTTGTAATAATTTTATATGTAAAACCTCGTGTTATGCGAAATTCTTTATTAATGCTACTTTTTTTCGGTTTTGTACAGGCAAGCTATGCTTTTGCTGGTATTAATGGCATTAGTTTTTACAAGAAATTTTCTGATATTGATAAAGACATTCGTAACGACCAGTATGGTAAGGTTTCGGCTATTGTTGTCATTAACTCTAAGGGGCAAAAACTTTTTGAGCAATATTACGGTTTTACGAACAAGTACACTTTAAATCAAATTAGCTCTGTAACTAAAAGTATAACATCCATTGCAGTTGGAATTTGTATCGATAAAGGATTAATTGAATCTATCGAAAAGCCAATCTACATCTACTTTCCTGAATACGAGGAAACTTTTAAGAAACAACCGCTATTCAAACAGATAACCATAAAGCATCTTCTAAATCAAACCACTGGCTTAAAGTGGAACGAGTGGTTATTTCCATATAACTACGCATCAAATAGTTTAATAGCACTTCTTGAAGAGAAAAAGAATTGGTTAGATCGATTCTTCTCCCTCTCTTTCGATACTATACCTGGGACTAAATTCAACTACAATAGTCTTTCGTCGCAGGTGCTAGCAGAAATAGTTAGCAGGGTAAGCGGAAAACCTTTCAATAATTTTGTTGACAACCATATTTTCAAACCATTAAGAATCGAAAATTTCCACTGGGATCAGTATCCCAACAACCCATACCCTGCTTGGGGAGGAATATCATTATCGACTTACGATATGGCAAAAATTGGGCTTCTACTTTTAAACGAAGGCACCTTCTCAGGAAATTATATTGTTTCAAGCAAGTGGACAAATGAATCGTCAAAGTTGAACATTAAAATTGACAGTAGCACTGGTTATGGTCTGCACTGGTGGATATTACTGGAAAATGATAAACCAGCAATGTACTATGCAGCAGGCTATGGCGATCAATACGTATTTGTGGTTCCAAGCAAGGATATAATAGTTGCCATTAGTTCAAAAAATTTCACTGATTATCGTTGGCCAAAATCCGTTATTGACCTCGCAAAAAGCATTGTTAAAAAAATATGATTAAACAACCCCCTAATACCAAATATTATGTCAAAATTAAAAACTAACTATTTAGGAATAGAGCTAAAGAACCCGCTAATAGTGGGAGCTTCATCGCTCACTTCAAACATCGACACCCTCAAAGCCATTGAAAAAGCTGGAGCTGGTGCCGTTGTTTTTAAATCATTATTCGAGGAGCAAATTCAGCTCGAGGAGCTGGAAATGGAAAACGAACTGGAAGAGTATAACGAACGCCATGCCGAGATGGTAAAACTCTTCCCTACTCTAAAGCATGCTGGTCCAGCCGATCATCTTGCAAAACTAAAAAGGGCAAAGGAAGAACTTAGCATTCCTGTAATAGGTAGCCTAAACGCCATGCACCCCGACACCTGGGCTGAATATGCCATTGCAATTTCCGAAACTGGTGTTGATGCATTGGAGTTGAACTTCTATACTACTCCTAAAGATTTTGAGGTTGAAGGAAAAACAATTATTCAATCCCAAATTGAAATTCTTAAAAGTGTAAAAGAAAATATCAAAATTCCAGTAAGCGTTAAACTAAGCCCATTCTACACAAATCCTCTTGATGTAATCGGCAAGTTTGACAAAATCGAAGTGGAAGGTTTTGTTCTATTCAACAGGTTATTCCAACCCGATATCGATATTGAGAAAGAGGAACTCATACAAACAATCATACTTAGCGAACCTGATGCCAATAGATTACCACTTAGGTTCATTGGTCTGCTTTATGGCCATATTGCTGCCGATATTTGCGCAGCAACTGGTATTTTGAATGGAACCGATGCAATTAAAATGATACTTGCTGGAGCAAATGCATTCCAAGTTGTTAGCACACTTTACAAAAATGGTATAGAGCACATTACCAAAATTTTAGCTCAAATCGAATTATGGATGAGTAGAAAAGGATATGAATCTATCGATGATTTCAAAGGAAAATTATCCAAGAAAAATCTCCACGATCCATTTGCTTACCGTAGAGCACAATATGTCGATATTCTTCTACGTTCAAATGATATTCTTAAATCTAACTCATTATAATTCACACGAAAAGATGTATAGCTGAGCCAGGTAATCCTGGCTCTTTTCATAAACAGCTGATTACATGAAACATGAAAGAATGTTGATAAATTTTTATTTATAATCCACATTTTAACCCTTTAAAAAAATACCTTATAGCTAATTTAGCAGATAACTAGCAAATTGCATATTACACTAATTCAGCAACATACAAATACAATGAGTCAGTTTGTACACCTACACGTTCACAGCCATTACTCAATTCTCGATGGGGCATCAAGTATCGATAAACTAATTGCTCGTGCTAAAGAGTTAGGGATGCCTGGCTTAGCGCTTACCGATCATGGTAATATGTTTGGTATCAAGGAGTTTATTGCAAAGATTGGTAAGGCAAACGCCTCGATAAATGCCGAGATTAAACAGATAAAAAGTGAGATTGAAAAACTTAAAGGTGAGAATTCTCAAGAAGCTGACAACCAATTAGCCCTATCCGATTTAGAGAAAAAGCTTAAAGAAACCGAATCAAAACTTTTCAAACCCATTGTTGGTTGTGAAACCTATATTGCAAAAAAGAGTCGTTTTGACAAAACCGACAAAGAAGATAGGCAAAACTTCCACCTCATTCTGTTAGCCAAGAACAAAGAGGGTTACCATAACTTGATGAGATTAGTTAGCTATGGTTTCACAGAAGGGTTCTACTATAAACCTCGAATCGACAAGGAGCTACTTCGCAAATACAGCAAAGGAATAATTGCCTCAAGCGCTTGCTTAGGGGGAGAAATCCCCCAAGCCATCATGAAGGGCGATATGGATGAAGCCGAAAGGTTAATTTACGAGTACAAAGATATTTTCGGAGATGACTTTTACCTAGAGCTAATGCTTCACAAATCGGGCGAACCTCGCATCGACTATGAAGTATATGAGAACCAGGTAAAGGTTAACCAAACAATAATTGAGCTTTCAAAAAAAACTGGAGTAAAATGCATCGCCACTAACGATGTGCATTTTGCTCTAGCCGACGATGCTTCGGCGCACGACATCCTTATTTGCCTAAACACAGGGAAAAAGTTAAGCGAAACAAATCGTATGCGCTACACCTTTCAGGAGTACCTGAAAAGTGAGGATGAAATGCGAGAACTTTTCCCCGATTGCCCAGAAGCAATATCAAACACCATGGAAATATACAATAAGGTTGAGTTTTACGATATTTCCAGCAAGCCCATTATGCCCTACTTCCCAATCCCGGAAAACTTTGAAAACGACGATGAGTACCTACGATACCTAACCTACGAGGGGGCTAAACAGCGTTGGGGCGAGAATCTAAGCGAAAAGGTAATAGAACGTTTAGACTTTGAACTTGGAGTAATCAAGCGAATGGGTTACCCCAGCTACTTCCTAATTGTATGGGACTTTATTAAAGCAGCCCGTGAATTAGGAGTTTCGGTTGGCCCGGGAAGGGGTTCCGCTGCAGGTTCGGCTGTTGCGTACTGCCTTAGAATTACCGATATCGACCCAATCAAGTATGACCTTCTGTTTGAGCGTTTCCTTAACCCCGAACGAATTTCAATGCCCGATATCGATATCGACTTCGATGAAGATGGTCGCGAAGAGGTTCTACAGTACGTGGTTAATAAGTATGGGGCAAAACGCGTGGCTCACATCATCACATTCGGAACCATGGCTGCAAAGTCGTCAATTAAAGATGTGGCACGAACACTAGAACTCGACCTACCTACATCTGAACGATTGGCCAAAATGGTTCCTGAAAGACCTGGCATCACACTTCAAAAAGCATTCAAAGAGGTTCCTGAACTAGAAAAAGAAAAAGATTCCGACAATCCGCTAATCAGAGAGACACTTAAACAGGCTCAAGTTTTAGAAGGAACTGTTCGACAAACTGGCGTTCATGCCTGTGGTATAATTATTGGTCGTGACGACCTAGAAGAGTACGTACCATTATGCACCAACTCCGATGCTAAGCTTTTTGTAACTCAATATGAGGGCGCGCATGTTGAAGATATCGGGTTGCTTAAAATGGACTTCTTGGGACTCAAAACCCTTTCCATCATAAAAGACACCCTAAAACTTATTGAGCAATCTACTGGAGAAAAGGTCGATATCAATAATATCCCATTAGATGACCCAAAAACCTTTGAACTCTTCTCACGTGGCGACACAACAGCCATCTTCCAGTTCGAATCACCAGGGATGAAAAAGTACATGCGAGCTCTTCAACCAAACCGGTTCGAAGACCTAATCGCCATGAATGCCCTTTACCGCCCTGGCCCCATGGAATATATTCCTAGCTTCATCAACAGGAAGCATGGAAGAGAGCCCATAAACTACGATATTCCTGAAATGGAAGATGTGCTCAAGGACACCTACGGGATTACGGTTTACCAGGAGCAGGTGATGCTTCTTTCCCAGAAACTTGCAGGCTTTACTAAGGGTCAAGCCGATGCCTTACGTAAGGCAATGGGAAAAAAGCTCAAAAAGGTGATGGATGAGCTTAAAGAAAAATTTATTGAGGGTTGCCTGAACAAAGGTTACGATAAGAAAATAGTTGAAAAGATTTGGTCCGACTGGGAGGCATTTGCCGAGTATGCATTTAACAAATCGCACTCAACATGCTACGCGTACGTGGCCTACCAAACTGCTTACTTAAAAGCCCACTACCCTAGCCACTTTATGGCCGCTGTACTTAGCCGAAACCTTTCCGATATTAAAAAAATAACAACCTTCATGGACGAGTGCCGACGTGTGGGAATTCAGGTACTTGGTCCAAACGTAAATGAGAGTCAGATTAAGTTTGCAGTAATGCCAAATGGAGATATTCGGTTTGGATTAGGCGCAATTAAAGGAATGGGAGAAAACGCAGCTCAAAATATTATTGACGTTCGAACCAAAGGGGGCAAATTCAAAAATATTTTCGACTTCTTCGAAAGGGTTAATCTCCAAACAGTCAACAAAAAAAATCTTGAAGTCCTTGCCATTGCAGGTGCTTTCGACGACCTAATAGACTTTGATAGAAGCCTCTTCTTTGCTCCCGACAGTAAGGGTTCAACATATCTTGAAATTCTAATGCGATACGGCATAAAAATTCAAGATGAAAAGAACAGCTCTCAACAATCGCTTTTTGGAGAAATGGCTGGCTTTGAAATACCCAAACCAGTTCCACCTAAAGCAGAACCTTGGCCTGCTATAGAAAAACTTAATAAGGAAAAAGAGGTTATAGGCATTTACCTTTCTGCACACCCTCTGGACCAATTTAAGTTTGAAATTAAAAACCTATGTAATGTTACCCTTGCTGAGCTTAAAGCTAATATGGGAAATTACAAGGATAGAGATATCGTAATCGGGGGCATGACTATTGCCTCTTACATTGGAACTACCAAAAATGGTAAGCAATATGGTAAAATTACCCTTGAAGATTATACCGATTCAATGGACATCATGCTCTTTGGTAAAGATTTTGAAACCTTTAGGAATTTTTGCTACAACGATTATTTCCTATTAATTCGCGGTAAGGTACAAGAAAGAAAATACCGACAAGATGAGCTTGAATTTTCAATTAAAACCATCAACCAGCTTTTTGATGTCCGTGAGAAAATGATTAAGAGTATCACTATTAACATGCCTCTTGAAGATATTAACGACATTTTAGTTGACGATTTACTTAAACATAGCAAGCACGAAAAAGCAAACATCACTCTTAAGTTCAAAATCTTTGATAAAGAGAATAAGGTTTCGGTTAATATGTTCTCACGTTCTCTCCGTGTGAATATAACTCAAGAATTTATTGATTTTCTCGACGAAAACGAATTTAGCTATAAAGTTGCGCTTGCATAAACATTTTTTCATTTTTTTGGTTTAATTTTGTAGGAAATTACATATTGATAAATCTAACTAAAAACATATAACTATGGCATTAGCAGTAACAGATGCAAATTTTGATGAGCTAGTACTCAACTCAGGCAAACCTGCAATGGTTGACTTTTGGGCAGAATGGTGTGGACCATGCCGTATGATTGCCCCCTACGTTGAACAAATGGCAGAGGAATATAAGGACAAGGCAGTTGTGGCAAAAGTAGATGTAGATAGCAATCCTGGCATTGCTGCTCGCTACGGCATCCGTAACATTCCAACCGTTCTTTTCTTTAAAGATGGTCAAATGGTCGACAAACAAGTAGGAGCAGTTCCTAAAAGCGCTCTTGTTGCAAAACTTGAAGCTTTACTATAAACTTGTTTTTTGATACTTTTGGCCGGGTCAAGATTATGGCCCGGCTTTTACTTTTTTTAAAATACACTATCGATGAAAGTTTGTGTTTACTGTGCCTCAAGCTCAAAGGTTGACACCAAGTACTTTGAGGCCACAAAAAAATTGGCAAAGGAATTAGCGCGGCAAGACATTACAATTGTTTATGGTGGTGGCTCTTATGGATTGATGGGTTGCCTTGCCGATACTGCGTTAGAGAATGGAGGAAAAGTTATTGGCATTCTACCTCGTTTTATGGAAAAGGTAGAATGGGGGCACAAAAACCTAACCGAGCTCATCCTGGTAAAAGATATGCATGAACGAAAAAAGTTACTCATTCAGGACGTTGATGCTGTTGTGGCACTTCCTGGAGGATGTGGCACCCTAGAAGAACTTTCTGAGGTTATCACACTCAAACGCCTTGGTAAATTCACAAAACCAATTGTAATCCTCAACACCGATAACTTTTACTACCACTTAAGAATGCTACTAGAAAAAATGATCGCCGAACGTTTCATGCGAAAAGAGCACGGAGAAATTTGGCAATTTGTTGACAACCCCGAAGAAGTTATCCCCGCAATTGAAAACGCCCCCCATTGGGATGCCGACGCCATAAACTTTGCAGCCGTATAGCAAGTGAAAGCTATAAGGAAATTGGAAGGAGTCAGGAATAATCAGAAGCCATGTCATGCTGAACTTGTCGAAGCATCTATGGTGAAGGAATATGATGAATAAAAGGAAGTTAGAAGAAGCTAGAGGAATGAATGAGTCGGAATGATTCGGAAATAATCGGAAGATATCAGAAGCGCCCTGTCATGCTGAGCTTGCCAAAGCATCTCTTGTTGAGGAATATGAGGGAGTTAGAAGAAGTTAAAGGAATTTAAAAGAATGATACAGAAGGTATCGGAAATATTCGCAACGAATCGGAAGAACAGTGTTTCGTTTTTAGTTTTTGGTGTTAAGAAAAGTAAGCTTAGAATCAATCAATTAAAAAGAATGAAAATTTTGCTACGTAGGGGCTAACAAATGGTAGAATTAACAAGCCCCAAAGTGATTGGCGATGCACGAAAGAATCACTCCAAAGAACGAATATGATGCGTTGCATCGCAATTTGGATTAATTGCCCAAAGAACCAGTATTGTCATGCCGAGCGTAGTCGAGTCATCTCTTCTTGAAGAATGATTCGGAAGGATTCGGAAACATTCGGAATGAATCGGAAGCTCATGGGACAATTCTTGAATCTTAAATCTGAAATCTGAAATTTTGAATTATTATCATGCCAAGCTTGCCGAAGAATCTCTTATTGAATGAAATAAGATAACCTACTTTAAAATGTGCCTACTTTGAACATTGAACTTTGAACATCAAACCCAAAACACTGTATCCCATGAAAAAACGGGTTTATAGAAACGCCATTCAATCCGAAATCCATCCTTATAACCCAATACAATTCCTATTTCATAACTAAAATCCGTTTAACTACATTAAATTGATAATTATTACAATATGCAACACAAGAATTTAAACTTTTTTCTAAATATTTGTTCTAATAAATTTAAACAGTCGATTAAATTTTAAACCCAACAACCATGAAACGAGCTATTTTTCTGTTAGTAGCAGCAATGATGTTAAACCAGCTGCTAGCACAAACTAATAATGATTTACAAAAACGCGTTGATCAGCTATTACAAGAAAACGAAAGCCTAAACCACAGGCTTGACGTCCTTGAAAAAAAGATTGATGATGTGACCTGGTTCAACCGGGTGTGCGATGTGGCTTTCATCGACAAGGTTTACATCTACGGTCCTCCTCCTGCTAATGTTAAGAACCCCGAGCAAACGGGTGCCACTAATCCGGTTAAATTCTGGAGCTATGTGTTTATTCCTAAAAATATTGATATCAACAAAAAATATCCTCTACTTGTTTTTCCACACGGTGGTGTTCACGGTGACTTCACAACCTACTACACCCATATTGTTAGAGAAATGATTGCGCAGGGATATATTGTTGTTGCTCCTGAATATCGTGGCAGCACTGGTTATGGATCAGGACATTGGCGCAGAATAGATTATGGCGGGCTAGAGAAAGAAGATGTTTACGCAAGCCGCAACTATATGATTGAAAACTACGACTTTGTGGACAAAAACCGTATTGGGATTATTGGCTGGAGCCATGGGGGAATGATTGCACTTCATAACATCTTTGACCATCCAAACGACTATGCCTGTGCCTACGCTGGCGTACCAGTATCCGACTTAATCCTAAGGTACGGTTATGCCGACGACGATTATCGCCGATTATACGACTCCGATTATCATATCGGACAAACACCCAGGGAGAATATTAACGAGTACCTCAAGCGCTCCCCAACCTGGCAGGCTCATCGGCTAAAAAACACTCCCCTGCTAATCCATACCAATACTAATGATGATGATGTTTATGTTATTGAAGTGCAAAGTTTAATTAACGCACTAAAAGCAGAAGGGAAAGATTTTGAATATGAGATATTTCAGGAAATGCCTGGTGGCCACTCGTTTAACCGTATGGACACAAAGGCTGCTCGTGAGATTAGAGTGAAGATTTACAAGTTTCTTGCAAAATATCTGAACCCACCTAAACCCATTAAATCCATTGAAGATATCAATAGGGCAGCCTATTTGCCATTGAGGTAAATCAAAATATTTGAAAGAGGAGTGCCAATGAGGGCTCCTCTTTATTCTTTCATCACTCCCCTTACCTGCTCCAAGCTACCATCAGTTTTGGCTGGGGTTAGGTTTAGAATATGGGCAATTATGGTGTAGATGTTAACGTTGTAAAACGATGGGTGAACATACCCACTTTTAAACGCAGGTCCCTTAGCATAAAAGATACCTTGCATATCGGGAATAAGGTTGTCGTAGCCGTGTGTTCCACCAGAGTATCCCTCTTTATTGTTCGACCAGGTAACACTCCAGCCTAACTCAGCCTCAACCAGAATGTCATTTATACGTGGATTTGTCCCATAAACGTAGCGTTGCGGAATATCCCCCCTCTCCCAGACTTTGAGATGTGGAATTGATTTTAGCTTAGCTAACACCTCATTGTAATGCTCAACCTTTGGCTGAAGACTATATACAGGGTTACTCCCTGTTATGTATTTAAATAAGCTTTTATCAACATATTCCGAAAGGTTAACTACCCTTTCATTTGAAATCTCTGCCATTCCGTGATCCGAAACTATTATGATGTTTAGCTTATCCGAAATGGGCAGTTCTGCCAACTTAGTAAGAAAATAACCTATTAAACTATCGAGTTGCTCAACAACCTTTTCTGTTTGTAGTGAAACAGGTCCATATTCATGGCTAACCCAGTCGGGTTCGTGGTAGTAGAATGTAACCAAATGGGGTCGTAACTCCACAGGAAGTGTAAACCACTTTAATACAGTGTCGACACGTTGCTCAAAAGTAACCTTTTGGTTATACCTTTTCCAGTATGTAGGTTGAAATCTCTTTATGAGTGCTTCCGAGCCAACCCAATAAAACGATGCTGTTTTAACACCCTGTTTTTCGGCGGTTACCCAAATGGGTTCACCTCCGTAAAACTCTCCATTCTCCACGCTTTTCCTATCTCCCAACCTATAGTAACCTAACTTCTCATCGTAAAACGAGTTGTTAACAATGCCATGATGGTCGGGATGGAGGCCTGTTGCCAAGCTATAATGGTTAGGAAAAGTTTTTGATGGATAGCAGCTAATTAACGACTGTGCGCGAACTCCAGTTCGCCCAAACTCATCAATATTTGGCGTGTTATATATGGCAGGATAATCCCATCTAAAGCCATCGAGCGATATGAGTAAAACATAGGTATCAGACTTGCCTGAATACTGAGCATGTAACTGTGATGTATTAGCCGTTAAAACAAATACGAAAAGAACAGAAAATAACTTTTGCAAAATTCTCATGGTACCAAGTTTATATGTTAAACACGTTTTGAGGGGGAAAAGTTTAACCAATATTCATTTTAATATACTTATCCACATCGAATTTACGCCTACAGCCTTCGAAGTTCATGTATCGGATTTTACCGAATATTGGCCTTTCGGGCCAAGCCCTGTCGTGAACACCACCAATGGACCATGCAATTCCAGTATATCCATTTGGATCGCGCCCATCAAGGCTATACTTATCGTTCAGATAGATGGCAAAACGCATTGCCTCCTCGGGACAGGTAGTCCATTCCAAGATCTTTTTAGCCCAATACATCCGCATGTATCCATGCATCTTACCAGTATTAACTAGCTGAAGCTGTGCAGCATTCCACAGTGGGTCATGAGTATGGGCTATTTCAAACTCCTCGAGCGTGTAAAGGTAATCCCTTACATCGAACCTATGAATACGATGGGTTTCCTTTGCCCAGTCTGGAAAGCCTGCAAAGCGGGAATAGTTCGGGTTGTAGTAACAGAAGTTGTCGGAAAGTTCACGGCGAACTATCAACTCCTCCAGAAAAGCTTGCTTATCGACCTCAGGAGCAGGCGCTTTAAGCACCTCAATGGCTACTCGTTGAGCCGAGATATGCCCATAGTGTAAATAGGGCGACAAGTTAGATTGCCACTCGAGTGTTGGATCGTTTCGTTTTTCAACGTAACCATTAAGCTTTGCTTGAATGAACTCGTCAAGAACTTCGTGAGCTGCTTTCTCACCAGGAACAACTCCTTTTACAGGCTTTACCTCAGAAGCTGTTTTAAACCAAGAATTAACATCATGCCAATTTATCGATTTGCTAACCCTTTCTTTATTCTTAAGTTCAATTATTGGGAATTCGGTTAAGAACGAAGATAGATGCTTCTTTATCTTCGGGCGAATGGTATATGCTCCGAACTCCTGCTTGGGTGACACATACCAGCAAGGCACTACGTTATGCGCATCCACCTCGTAATGTGGTATGGCTAATTGTTGGTTTAGCTGAGCTTTCCAACTGCGTTTAACCAGCAAAGGATCAAAATCGCTTATAAGAAGTGAAGCCTTTACCTCTTCAGAAAACTCCAGTAGCCTTTCAGCAGGATCGCCATTTAACGTTACAAAGGGCATACCAAGTTCCTTGAACTTATGCTCTACTTCTGTTAGCCCTTTTAGCATGAAGCCATAATGTCGAAGGTTTGTGCTGGGAAAAACTTCGGATAAAGTAAAAACTACTACTAATGGGACCTTTAGCTCATTTGCATTTATGATTGAGTAAATTAAAGCCCAATTATCGGCAACACGTTGGTCACGCGACATCCAATAAATCACAGGCCCCCGACGAGATTTTCCGCCATCCTTAAGCAGCCTAGCCCTGTGTTTATTGAAAATCGACTTGCCAAACATAATTCATTGGGTTTAGGTAAAGATAGTAATAAATATCGATGATGTGAAATGCATTTCTCACATTAGCTAACAGTTTTAAGCCTTCTCATTTGAATTACAGAAATTATTTTATCTCTTATAATTCAATCACATAACTTTATGCTAAACAACTACCTTAGGATAATCGATTCCATTAAACTCAACTACAAGAATATCAGACTTAATCCGAACATCCTTATTTTGAAGCAAATGCTTAACATCAAAATGAACGGGATGAAATGAATAACGGTACTTATGGTGATTAAGCCCCAATTTATTGTATAGGGTTAAGCGTTGCTGCTTTTCAATTTCAGGTATGAAACGCGAGGCGGGTTTAATCTTATGGCTCAAATAGTAATCAAGCGTAATTAACTCTATAAGCAAGTCATCATCGGGGTAGTTACTCTTTGAAAAATGGTATAGGGTGTTATACAATCCAACTAAACCTACATTTTTATGAGAGCTTGTCTTTAGCCAAACCTCTCCTAATCCTTTTAAAAATTCAAAAATTGAATACTCTCGGGCTACATACCTAAGGGTGTTGGTTGCTCGCTTTTTATTCCAGAAAAGGTCTAAAGCATGCTCTACATGCTCTATTTGCTTTATTTCGTTTGCACTAAGATATTTACTTTCAAGCACCTGATAAGGTGGATGCTGCTGAAAACGATATCCATGCTGTTTATAATCTTTCCGAATTGGTGTTCCTTTCAGGAATTTCAGAAAGCCAAGTTGCAACTCGGGCGCAAAAAGTTTAAAAACCTCTTCAAAGGTGTACTTTATATCATCGTAATAATCGTAAGGCAAGCCAACAATTAGGTCAAGGTGAACCTCAACACGTTCCGACACACGCCGAACAAAACTTTTTATATTTTCAAAATTCTGTCGACGATGCACGGCATCGTTTGCCCTGTCGTTTAAAGTTTGTATGCCAATTTCGAAACGGAAAATGCCCTTTGGAACTTTATTACAAACGAATTCTATCAATTCGTTCTGGGCAATATCGGCTTTAATCTCAAACTGAAAAACATTACTTGGCTTTCTATTATCAAGAATAAACTGGAAAACCGAAATGGCAAACTTTTGATTTGCATTGAAGGTGCGGTCGAGAAACTTAATCGTTCTGCCATTTTCCATAAGATATTGAAGCGAGCTATGGATATAATCCATTGGCATGTAGCGCAGCCTATTTTGTAAACCAGCCAGACAGAAACTACACCTATTGGGGCAACCGCGCGATGCCTCTACATAACAAACCTTATTCTTTAACTCATCCTTTGGAATATGAAGGTAAGGGTTGATGGCTTTTAGGCTGTTCAAATCAAAGGGCTCGGGCAATTTATTTGAAATAACCTTTCCATCTTTTTTCCAGACCAATCCAGGTATGCTAATCAATTCTGGATATTTTTCAAGAAATATAGAGAAGGGTATTTCGCCCTCGTCAACAATAATAAAATCGACATAAGGACGTTCGATAACGTCATAGTATTCATACGATACCTCAGGCCCACCTAATAAGATTTTGCACGAAGGGTTGTTGTGCTTGATTTGCTTAGCAACCTCCAATGTCTTTTCAATATTCCAAATGTAGCAGCTAAAGGCAATCAAATCAAAGCTGCTGCAGTAATCTGCAACCTCATCTACCGGCATTTTAGTCGTGAACTCCTTAATATCAAGGCCTTTAAAACCTCTATTTAAATGATAGAGCAATCCTATAGCCAGGTTTTGGTGAATGTATTTTGAATTTAAGGTTGTGAGTAAGACCCTCATCAGCTAAAAATTATGACTCAAATAATTCTCTCCTTTTGATAGATATGCAAAGTAACTAAATAAGGACGAATAGGAACTATGTTCAGCGAAAGTTTGCGACAAAAAGAAAAATAGTTGTGGACATAAAAAAGCCGGGTAGTTCCCGGCTTTGCTATGCTTAAGTTTTTTCTATAGTTCAACCAACTTTCGGGTCAGCTCCTTACTACCAGCTCTTAGCTTCAAAATATATGCACCACCAGGAAGCCCCAAAGACTTTGCTGAAAACTCAAAATGCTTTTGACCAGCGTCGAGCGTTGTGTTTGCTAACTCTTTTACAACACGTCCCGTTAAATCGTAAACACTAATATTTACACTGCATTTAGCAGGAATATTAAAATCGATGTTTACCTTTTCGGCATACGGGTTTGGATAAATGCTAAGGTTAATATCGGAAAGCGTGGAAACTGGAGTAGAGGTTGTTGCATTCATAACGTTACTGTTGTACGCAGCCTTTGTGGTTACAGCTGGTTCAGAGTTCTGGCCTTTCACCTCGCTTCGTATTAAAACCAAAACAGGGAATCGATGATTTGAAACATACCAACGATAAGTTATATCGGTAATTAGCACAGAGCTACTGCTAAAAGTCTGCTTGGTTGTTTTTACCTCTTTCACTCTAAGGACATTATCGAGGGTTTGCCCATTTGGAAGAATCAGCTTCCCAATTCCATCTCCCTCAACACTATAGGTTCCAGCTATAGAGCCAATCACATTATCGTTTAAAATGTAATCGCCATCGAACTGACCGCTATAGCTATCGCCATAGGAAAAAGGATAGCGCATCTTAACGAATGGTTTATTATAGCTAAAGCGCGTATTCCCAGTAGCCGACATGTAGCCTACCTGTTCAAGGCTTTCGTTTGTGGATTCAAAAACAAAAAAGTTTCCAAACTCCTCAAGCACCACATTCCCTTTGGTGAACTTACTGCAGCATTTTGATGTATAAAAACCATCAATATTTCCTGTAAAAGAATTCTTAACCTCAAGGTTACTAAAATCCCAAACCACATTTTTGCCAGCCATGCCTGGTTCAACATAGCTTGTTAAAACCATTGGATTTTTTAAATCGGCAAAGAAACCATGGGTTTCCTGCGTTAAGGTAACTTGCGCCATTAAACCTGAAAAGGTTAATGCACATGCTGCAAATAGTAAAACTTTTTTCATAAGCATTCTCTTTTAGATTAAACAAATATAAGAATGCTGTAAACCTAAATCAAGCAGGAAATGTTAAAATAACGAGCTACATTTATAACTTTGCATCAATTATCAATGCTATGAATATTTCATTTATACTTGTTGAGCCTGCTGTTCCAGAGAATGTAGGAGCAGCTGCACGCGCCATAAAAACCATGGGTTTTTCTGATTTTCGACTAGTAAATCCATGCGACTACCTTTCGGTAGATGCACGTAAGCTTGCCCATGGCTCTAATGATATTTTGGAGAACGCACAAGTTTTTAATAATCTCGAGGAAGCATTATATGATATTGATTTTGCGTTTGCCACATCGGCCCGCGACCGATGGGTGAAGCTTGACATTATAGATAGCCATCAACTCACTCAATTCATCAATGATAAAGGCGATACCATCTCCAATATTGCCATAGTATTTGGGCGTGAAGAATCGGGGCTTACCAATCAAGAAATCAATCTGTGCCAAAGGGTTACAACTGTTCCGCTTAAAACCAAATATCCATCGCTTAACCTGGCACAATCGGTAATGGTTTATGCCTATATACTATCGGAGTTAAATGAATCTGAAACCAAATCCACTAACTCAACTAACGAGCAATCGTTTAAAGCATTGGTTAACAAGGTTAATAAGATAATGAATGAGATTGAACTTGGAGCCAAGACGCTAATTCATGGCAGGGTAATGGAGCGTCTTAGTGAGCTTAGTGAAAAAGATATTAAGCTACTTCATTCAGTTACCGCTGAACTAATAAAAAAGTTGTCAAAGTAGTTGAATTTCTTTCGTTTAGGACAAACCATCAAAAAGTTAACGCATACTTTAAAAATCCCTTTTCCTGAAAATATAGTAAGAAACAGCAGCAAAAAGTATAATGTAAATTATAGCAAAGCCAACATCATGTATTAGAGTTGGTGCATCGTTCAATCCTCTTATGGCATTTAGTGTGCTATCGCTAACATTTTGCTGGTCGAGGCTGAACTGCTTGGCCATAATCCCAAGGAAATCGGGCATAGGTGTAAGGTTCGAAATTATTTTTACAGGCATATATGCCGCAATCTTATCGGGTAAAAACAGTCTAATAATAGGCTCTATTAAGGCAAAATACAGGAGATAAAGGATAATAGAAAGCGAAACATTACGGGTTAAAACCACAAATAACATGGCAAAGGTTAGGTATCCAATCACCTGAACAAAAAGCACCAGAACATATTTATAGCTGACAAACAAACTGCTTGTCGATTTTAGCACTGGCGTGGCTATAAATGCTGCCAGGGAAACTAGAACAACAACATAAATGGCGAAAATTGTAAGCATAGAAAGTTTTGCGCCGAAAAGCTGGTTGCGACTAAATCCATCGAGTAAACTTCTACGAAATGTACCAAAAAGGAAATCGTTTCCCACATAAATGATAAATAGTATAGCAAGTATAAGGTTAAACCAGCTAGCAAGCCAAGCAACTGTTCCCCATGTGTATGGTTTTGAAAGCAGAACATTTGTTTCAACACCATTAAGGTTCATTGTGGCATTGTTTGCTATTAGGAGCACCATTAAAAAAAGCAATGCATGCATAGCAATCACAACCCAGAATGTTGAGTATCCAAAAAGTTTTACCAGTTCTGCTTTTAACGACCTAATCATAGTAATTACTTTCTGATTAGTTTAATGAATAGCTCCTCAAGATTCATATTACGAATTTCAAACGAGTTTACAACAACCCCAAACTCCTCTAAATCAATAAGTAAACTTTTCTGTTCTTTTTCGTCAAGTAACAACTTGAAATCGTTACCTAACTTTTCAACAAGTTTAATATCGGGATGCTCCGATATAAAACCATTCATTTTTCCAGCATTAGCTACTGATATATGAGCCACTTTAGCAGATGCAAGAAGTTCATCTACCAAGCCTGCAGCCTGTAATTCACCCTTATTAAGAACCGCCACATGAGTACAAGTTCTTTGCACCTCGTCCAAATTGTGACTTGCTAAAATGATAGTCTTACCTTTTAAATGTAACTCTTTTATCAGGTTTCTAACCTCAACAATGCCTTCGGGATCCAAACCATTTGTTGGTTCATCCAAAATAATTATTTCTGGATTTCCGAGCAATGCCTGAGCAATTGCCATCCGTTGCTTCATTCCAAGCGAGAAAGTCGAAACCTTTGCCTTTAAATAAGGCGTTAACCCAACAAGTTCAATAGCAGGATAAATTTGATCATAGCTAATATTCTTAGCAAAAGCGCTTACTCGCAGATTTTTTTCGAGTGAAAGGTATGGGTAAAATGTTGGCACTTCAATCAAAGCCCCCACGGATCCTTTTGGAAAGCAATTGGGCTTAGAATCTCGCCATTCAAAACTACCACTTGTAGGGAATCGTAAACCCAGTATAATTGAAAGTAGCGTGGTTTTACCACTACCATTGGGGCCAAGAATGCCTATCACCTCGCCCTTTTTAACATCAAGAGTAAAATCGTTTAATGCTAGAGTTGAGCTATACCTCTTGGTTAATTTTTTTATGGACAAAAGAGTAGACATCCCCATTTTAATACATTTAGTTACCCATTTCGGACATGAACTTAATTCGCATCAACCGGATTTCTTCCTCTGTAATATCATCATCATCTAAAGCCTCAATTGCCTCTTCGATGCTCTCTGACTCTGCCTCGTTCCGGAAGTAGTCGTAAATCTCATCCTGCTTGTCCTCATCAATTACCCTATCGATGTAATAGTCAATATTGATTTTAGTACCAGAGTTTACAATAGCTTCAATTTCGTTAAGCAGTTCATCCATCTCAAGATTCTTAGCTTCGGCAATGTCCTCTAAATCGAGTTTACGGTCGATACTTTGAATGATATAGACTTTTAGCATCGACTTACTAGCCACAGACTTAACCACCATATCCTGAGGCCTAATAATCTCTTTCTCCTCAACATAGGCCTTGATAAGCTCTACAAACTCCTTTCCAAACTTTCTGGCTTTACCAGCACCCACACCAGAGATATTCTGGAGTTCATCAATAGTTACGGGGTATTGAATGGCCATATCCTCAAGCGAAGGGTCTTGGAAAATAACAAAAGGAGGAAGATTAAGTTTTTTAGCCATCTTCTTACGAAGTTCTTTAAGCATGCTAAGCAGCTCATCGTCTGCTCCTCCCCCACCCGATTTATCGGGCGATAAACCAATTGCATCATCGTCGTCGCCATCCTCGTAGCGTTCGTCTAAGGTAAACATTACCTCGTGAGGATTTTCCAAATACTCTTTGCCTTTCTCAGTTACCATAAGCAAGCCGTAATTTTCAATATCTTTGTCGATATACTTCATTACCAATGCCTGACGAATGATTGAATTCCAAAACATGGGGTCCTTCTCGGCACCCTGACCAAAAGTGTCGAGCTGATTATGCTTATATGATTTGATAGCGGCAGTTACGTTACCTATTAGAATGTTAACAATATGGTCGCCCTTAAATTTTTGGTTTACTGCTAATATAGTTTCCAAAACCATTTGAAGCTCTTCCTGCCCGTCGAATTGGGTTTTGGGATTTAAGCAGTTATCGCAAGAACCACAATTTTCCTCGGTGTACTCCTCACCAAAATAGTTTAGCAAGGTTTTACGTCGACAAATGGACGACTCTGCATAGGAAACAGTTTCAAGCAAGAGCTGCTTCCCAATTTCTTGTTCAGAAACGGGTTTCCCCTGCATAAACTTTTCGAGTTTCTGGATATCCTTATAGCTGTAAAAAGTGATACACTGACCTTCGCCTCCATCGCGGCCAGCACGACCAGTTTCCTGGTAATATCCTTCCAAACTCTTAGGAATATCGTAATGGATTACATACCGAACATCGGGTTTATCGATGCCCATACCAAATGCAATGGTAGCCACAATAACATCAACCTCCTCCATCAGGAACTTATCCTGGTTACCAGAGCGAGTATTGGCATCCATACCCGCATGGTAAGGTAATGCTTTTATACCATTAACCTGAAGCACCTCTGCTAGCTCCTCAACCTTTTTTCGGCTTAAGCAGTAAATGATTCCCGATTTGCCAGGATTATTCTTTATATACTTGATTATCTCCTTAACAGCATTACGTTTAGGTCTAACTTCATAGTAAAGATTGGGGCGATTAAAAGATGATTTGAATACGTTTGCCTCAAGCATACTAAGGTTTTTCTGTATATCGTGTTGAACCTTGGGAGTTGCTGTAGCGGTAAGGGCAATGATAGGCGCATTCCCAATCTCATTAATTATTGGTCGAATACGTCGATATTCTGGGCGAAAATCGTGTCCCCATTCCGATATACAGTGTGCTTCGTCAATGGCGTAAAATGATATTTTGGCCTGCCTTAAAAACTGAACATTCTCCTCTTTAGTAAGCGATTCGGGCGCCACATAAAGCATTTTGGTTTTGCCCGCCATAATATCGTCCTTAACCTTTTGAATTTGGGTTTTATTGAGCGAAGAATTCAAGAAATGGGCAACACCCTCATCTATCACAAAGCTGCGCATATTATCTACCTGATTCTTCATCAGAGCAATTAAAGGAGAAATAATTATTGCTGTACCATCAAGAATAAGAGCTGGAAGCTGATAGCATAAAGATTTTCCACCACCCGTTGGCATAAGCACAAACGTGTCGTTCCCCGCCAGAACATTTCTTATTATAGCTTCCTGGTTACCTTTGAAAGTATTAAACCCAAAGTATTTATTCAGGTATTCTTT
Source organism: Tenuifilum thalassicum (assembly GCF_013265555.1). GTDB lineage: Bacteria > Bacteroidota > Bacteroidia > Bacteroidales > Tenuifilaceae > Tenuifilum > Tenuifilum thalassicum. Next base: position 2,065,824 of record NZ_CP041345.1, read on the forward strand.
TAACGATATTTCCGATGCATCTATCTTCATTTCCTTTACTTCCTCTTTCTGGTATTTAACTTTTGTTAATAAGTTTTGACTACTGCTAAATTAAAAATTCAATACTTTTGCTTAGTAATAAAGATATAGGTTTTTAGTCAAACATTGTTACGTTTAGTGTCTTTTAACAATAAAGTCACAAAATTAGAAAAAAAAGGTACATAATGAACGAACAAATAAAAAGTCTTGCCATTGACACAATAAAAAGCGAAGCCGCTGCTATTGAGCAACTTGCCAACTACATCGACGATAATTTTGAAAAAACAATTCACGAAATCTTTAACGGTAAAGGACGCGTTATTGTTACAGGAATTGGCAAAAGTGCAATTATAGCAAGCAAAATAGTTGCAACACTTAATTCCACTGGAACCCCCGCTATTTTTATGCATGCTGCCGATGCCATTCATGGGGATTTAGGAATAATTCAACCCGATGATATTATTATTTGCCTGTCAAAAAGCGGGAATACCCCAGAAATAAAGGTTCTTGTTCCCTTAATCAAAAATTTAGGAAATAGATTGGTTGGCATTGTTTCAAACACTAATTCTTACTTGGCACAAAAAGCCGATTATGTTATTAGAGCTACTGTTGAACGAGAGGCCTGCCCAAATAATTTAGCACCAACATCTAGCACAACCGCACAACTAGTCATTGGCGATGCTATTGCCGTGTGTCTCTTAAAATTACGCGGCTTTACACCTGCCGATTTTGCCAGATTCCACCCGGGAGGGTCGTTGGGGAAAAAACTTTATATGCGTGTATCAGATATTTACACTCAAGAAAACGTTCCTAAAGTAAATTTGGATGATACCCTACCATCTGTAATCATTGAGATATCAAGTAAACGGTTGGGTGCAACTGCTGTGCTTGACAATAATGGAAAGTTGCAGGGCATCATAACCGATGGCGATTTACGCCGAATGCTACAAAAAAACATAAGCACAGAAGGAATTACAGCAAAGGAAATCATGTCGGTTAATCCTAAAACCATTACACCCGACGAACTGGCAATAAATGCGTTCAACCTAATGGAGCAACATAAAATAACTCAACTTCTTGTAGTTGAGAACAATAAGTACTTGGGTGTAATTCACATCCACGATATCCTTCGGGAAGGCATAGTCTAACCAACTCTTAAAGTTCATGGCAAAAAGGTCGGAAATGACCATTCTTGAGCACCTTGCAGAGCTTCGAATTGTTCTGCTTAAAATTTTCATTGCCATTACCCTTGGAAGTCTTGTAGCTTTTATTACGGGAGAGCATCTCCTAAATCTAATCATACATGTATCTAGCCCTCAGTTCATAACAAATCGACTTCTTTGCAACTTAAGCAAATCATTAAACCTAACAGAATTGTGCATTAATAGCTCTCAAATAGGTTTTATAAACATTGAGCTATCGGGGCAGTTTATGCTTCACATTAAAATTGCAATTTGGGGAGGGATAACCCTCGCAGCGCCATACTCCATAAAGGCATTATTGAATTTCATTATGCCAGCACTAACAAAAACAGAACAAAAAGTTTCAAAACTATTTCTGCTCTCAACTATCTTTCTCTTTGTTTTAGGAATAGCCTTTGGTTACTTTATAATTGCACCCATTGCTGTTCATTTTCTAGCCACTTATAGTGTCAGTAGCAAAATTTTAAACCATATCGCCATTCAATCGTTTATAAATACCGTTGTCCAAACAATCTTTGCTATGGGAATTGGGTTTCAACTTCCACTTATAGTTCATTTACTGACCAAATGGCATCTTATAGACAGAAAAGTATTAGTAAGAAATCGAGCCATTGTGTTTGTTATCGTTCTGACATTATCTGCCATAATTACACCACCAGACGTATTTAGTATGATTATTGTAGCGCTGCCCCTTTGGTTGCTTTACGAGCTAAGCATTTTTGTTTCAAAACCCACTAATTAGATTATGAGATTTTTCAAAAAATATATAGCCTTTATTGTTCTATTAGGAATTTCATTATTAGGTTTTGGTCAGGGACAAATAACCAAGATAAGAGGAACCGTGCTCGATGCCGAAACCAAAGAACCGTTGCCATACGTAAATGTTTCGTTTAAAAATACAGCCATTGGTACTATCACTTCGGATAAAGGTGAATTTTTTCTTGAAACTCGTTCTACCGCCGACACCCTTATAATTTCTTTTGTAGGTTACAAAACAGAAACCATTAAAATAAGGAAAGGTGTTTACCAAGAGCTAAAAGTTGAGCTAAAGCCCGATGCAGTAGAACTCGAAGCCGTTATTGTTAAACCTGGAGAGAGTCAAGCAAACAGAATTATAAGGAACATTATTAAAAACAAGGATAGGAATAACCCCGAAAAGTACACCTATAGCTGTAAAAGCTATAACAAAATCCAGGTAGATATCAACAATATTGATGACGATATTAAGAAACGAAAAGTTTTTAAACAGTTTGATTTTATTTGGAACTACGTGGATACAAATGCGGTAACCGGAAAAACATACCTACCCATTTTTATTACTGAGTCCATATCGGATTACTACCACAGCGCCGACCCAAAAATGGAAAAGGAAATTATTAAGGCAACAAAGATGTCGGGTGTAAACAACGAAAGCGTTGCCCAGTTTACGGGTAAAATCTATCAGAACGTAAACATTTACGACAACTACATAAACATATTCGACCAAGGGCTGGTTAGCCCAATTTCTAATTCAGGGCTGCTGTTTTACAAGTATATACTTCTTGATAGCATGTTCATTGGTAACCGTTGGTGCTACCAAATCACCTTTAAACCGCGACGTAAGATGGAGCCAACTTTTACTGGCGATTTCTGGGTAAACGATAGCACCTGGGCAATCGTAAAGGCTCAAATCAGGTTGTCGGACATGGTTAACCTTAACTTTGTAAACGACATGGTTGCCACTTCGGAATATGTTCCCATAAACGATTCCATTTGGTTCCCCAAGCAGCTCACCCTTTTTGTCGATTTTAACCTAACCGATAAAACAACCGGATTCTTTGGTCATAAAACCATTTCGTACAGCGATGTTAAGCTAAATGCCCCATTCCCCGAAGAGGTTTCAGAAATGCCAACCAACCTTCAGGTTGAGGAGGGCGCTCTTAACCAAAAAGAGGACTTTTGGGCAGATGCTCGCCCCTTTGAGCTAACACCTCGTGAAGCTGGAATATACCAAATGGTCGATTCCATTCAACAAGTACCCATGTACAAAACATTTATCGATATCATTAATATGTTTGTAAACTACTACTACGTGGTGGGATACTGGGAAATTGGACCATACTACCAGACTTACAGCTTTAACGAAATTGAGGGCAATCGCTTTAAAATCTCGGGCAGAACAAGCAATAAGTTTAGCAAAAAGGTTATGCTTGACGGATTTTTAGCCTATGGCGATAAGGATAACCGCTTTAAATGGGGAGTTGGTTCGCTTTACATGATTAATAAAAACCCACGTGTCGCTCTCAGCGTGCGCTATAAAAGCGACATTGAGCAGCTCGGGCAAAGCCCCTATGCGCTAACCGAAGACAATATACTAACCTCATTTCTACGTCGTAACCCAAACAACAAGCTCACCCTTGTAAAGGACTTTACGGCATATTTTGAGAAGGAGTGGTTCGTTGGGCTATCAAACAAAATAACGGTTAGTCATCGTATTATTTATCCAACACAATTCATCCCATTTGTTTCAGTGGCCGATGGAAGCAGCTTAAGCAATATTACTACATCAACGGTAACGTTAAATACAAGATGGATAAAGGATGAGCGCTATGTTTCCGGTGAATTTGAAAAGGTGAGCCTCGGTAGCGATTGGCCTGAGGTCAACTTTGATATCACAAAATCGATTAAAGGTTTTGCCGGTTCCGATTACGATTTCTGGAAGCTACACCTAAACTACTACCACAAGTTCAACGTTAACCCCATTGGCTATGCAAGGTTAATTATTGATGCCGGGAAAATATTCGGTAAGGTCCCCTACCCTTTGCTTCAGCTACACGAAGGTAACGAAACTTACGCATTCGACAGGTACGCCTTTAACATGATGAACTACTACGAGTTTGCTTCGGACCAGTATGCTAGCTTCTACTATGAGCATCACTTTCAAGGATTTTTCCTAAACCGTTTTCCGCTTATTCGTAGGCTAAAATGGCGCGAAGTTGCAACTGCCAAATATCTAGTTGGCAGTATAAGCCAACAAAACAAAGATGTGCTCCAGTTTCCAACTGGTTTAGGTGAAGTTTCAAAACCCTACATAGAGCTAAGTGCCGGTGTTGAAAACATTTTTAAGGTATTTAGGGTTGATGCGCTCTGGCGCCTAACCCATTTGGATAATCCCAATATCGAACCCTTTGGGATTAGAGTGGGACTTCAGATAATTTTTTAGCTATCCGAACGTTCCTTACTACTCTTAACCTTTCCATTTTAAGAACCAAAGTGCCAAAAAGTGAAAAAATCGACTTTTGAGATTAAGAAGATGGACTGCCCATCGGAAGAGAACCTAATTAGAATTAAACTAAATGGGTTTAACCAGATAAAAAAAATGGCATTTAGCCTCTCAGAAAGAAAACCGTAAATTCAACAAGCAAATGCGACACATTTAAAGAACTCAGTTTTTGGAGTACTAAAATGCAAATTCTTCCTTAGTCTTCTGTTTATTTTATGTTGTACCTGTTTTACAAAATCTGAATCAAAGTTATCAAAATTTGATTTTTTAGGGATGTTCTGTCTAATTAATTTATTAGAGTTCTCACTTAAACCCCCATTGCTAAGCGTAGTCTGAAACCAAAAGAATAAAAGAACAAGAAGCTTAGCGTAGATTGCATTTACGCTTTCTTTGTAGTAGATTGTAACTACACCCTAGTTCTTCCCCCGTTCGCGCGGATTTGTAACTCCAACTATTTTTTCTGGTTGTGCCTGAGTTTTCCTGCTATTGCAATTTCACTGGCAGAGCCAGCAAGAATGGTTTAGACTTAGGCGGAGCCTAAGCCGAACGTTGGAGAAAACGTACAATTAGCTATATTTACCGGGCAGAGCCCGAAGAGATGGATTCGACTAAGGCGTATAGCCTCAGCCGAACGGGGGAATCTTAAAAAAAAGTATTGGTAATTAAACATTTTGATTAACTAATTTTTTTAAATTTGTTATATAACATTTGGGAGCTAGGTAAAGCAACTAGATAGAACGAATGCCATGGCAGATGTTTTAAAACAATATAAAGATTTGCTTATTCAAAAAAGGTATAGCCCGAATACAGTAAATATAACAACAATTGATGTTATTACTCCAAATTGTCAGGATAACAACAATGGGAGATATACGAACGTTACCACCAATATTAAATGAAGAACCAAAAACAGCAAAAATACTAACCAATGATTCCTGACTATCAAACAATAATGCTACCTCTTTTAAAAACTATGAGTGACAAAAAAACTCATAAATTAAGAGAGTTAATTGAAATTCTTTCTGTTCATTTTAACTTAACCGATGACGAAAGAAAAGAATTATTACCAAGTGGGTCGCAAGCCATTTTTGACAATCGCGTGGGTTGGGCAAAATTTTATTTAGAAAAGGCAAATTTGTTAAAAACAGAAAAAAGAGGTTCTTACCACATTACAGAATTAGGACTTAATTTTTTAAAATCTAATCCAAAAGAACTAAGAACAAAAGACTTGGAAAATTTTAAAGCATTTAAAGAGTTTAAGCAGTCAATAACGGTAAAAAACGAAACAGAAAGTTCCGAGCAGGAAAATCAAGAAAATGAAGAATCTAATAAAACTCCTGAAGAAGCTTTAGAATACGCATATCTAAAACTAAAAAATGACCTTTCAAGAGATTTGCTTGACACAATTAAGGGTTGTTCTCCTGAATTTTTTGAAAAACTGGTAATTGACATGCTGACTAAAATGGGGTACGGCGGTTCAAGAAAAGATGCAGGAAAAGCATTAGGAAAAACGGGAGACGGAGGAATTGATGGAATAATAAAAGAAGATAAACTTGGGCTTGATACAATTTACATTCAGGCAAAAAGATGGGAAAATACTGTGCCCGTGAGAGAAATCAGAGATTTTGCAGGAGCGTTGTTATCAAAAAAAGCAAGAAAAGGAATTTTTATAACAACGTCCAATTTTCCTAAAAGTGCATTTGACTTTGTAGAAAGTATAGAACATAAAATAATTCTAATAGACGGAGAGCGGTTAACAGATTTGATGTTTGAATTTAATGTTGGTTTATCAACTCAATCAATTTACGAACTTAAACGTATTGACTCTGACTATTTTGAAGAATAAAAAATAAAATACTGGTGGTAACAAAGTACATATTGCAGGGCGGGGTTCGGAGGTATGCCAACCGCGGATTCTCGCATCGCAGTTCAGTCCTGGCGGACATGAACGCTCTCCGAAATCCGCTCCGCAACATGTACTAACCGTTAGCCATTATTGCAAAAAGACCACAAAACTATGAATAGTAGACAAAAAGCGAAAGAATGGATTTATCCACGACATACTGAATTTGAATCAGAATTAAGAAAATCATCATCTGAATGGTTTATTAAAAATAGATTCCAAGTTCATAGCAAAATGCCATATTGTTTGGACTCATTAGACAACTGGCGAAATAATATCATTTTATCGGAAGTTGCTGATTACATTGAGAATTTCAAAAATGAGAGTGAAAAGAATAATAAACCATTTCCACTTCACAAGTACGCACATCACGGATTGAGTAGTCAAGCGATGGTCTTTAATTTAATTGGACCTTTAATTACACGAAACGATTTGACTCCTTTGACTGCCCTACTTGATGCTAAGGGGATTGTTAACAAATTAAAAAAAGCACAATTTGAATATGAAGACAGGACTGTTTTTAATGAAGATACAGGGCAACCCACTTCAATTGACTTAGTTCTTTTTGACACGGAAAATAGACCAAAGATATTTATTGAAAGCAAATTAGTCGAAGCAGAATTTGGAGGTTGTTCTGTTTTTAAAAAAGGAGATTGCGCTGGAGGAAATCCTATTGATAATTTACAAGAATGTTTTTTGCATTTCATCGGAAGGAAATATTGGAGGTTAATTGAAAAATATGGCTTCAATGAGAAATTAAAGAATGAAAAGATTTGTATTTTAGTAAATTACTATCAGTTCTTTAGAGAGATTTTATTGAGTATTGATAAAGACGGCTATTTTGTTTTGCTTTCAGATGAACGTAGTCCAGTTTTTAATTATCAAAATGGGGAAAAAGTTCGTGGATTAATACCATTACTAACTGAGTTCGTTCCTGATAAATACAAGGACAGAATAGTTTTAGTTACTATCCAAGAGATTGTTCTTTCAATTGAAAGTACTGGTAGACACAATGACTGGATAAATGAATTTGAATTAAAATATGGATTAAAAAAAGCAACAAATGGCTAACACGCGGTATAAAAAATTGCCGGGACAGTAGGTTATTCAAGGATTGTAGCCCGCTCCAACTTTTGTGTAACTTGACAGGAAATCGCCCGTAATCGGCAACTTTTCATACCGCCAACCGTTGTAGGGCATTAGAAAAACGGGACAAAACGAATTAATAATAAGGGAAGACAATGGCAAATAAAGACCTCATAAAAGCAAAAGCGGCGAAAAACGATGAGTTTTATACGCAATATCAAGATATTCAAAAAGAAGTAGAAGCATACTTGGAATATAATCCGGATACATTCCGAGGAAAAACAGTTTATTGTAATTGCGATGATCCGTACGAAAGTAATTTTTTCCGGTATTTTGTGCTGAATTTCGAAAAACTAGGTTTGAAGCGTTTGATAACTACCAGTTACAAGCCGTCGCCGATTGCCAATACGCAGTTGAGTTTGTTTGGCGACGACCAAACCTTGCCACAACAAAAAGGCCGTCCGAAAGTAACGGCAAATCGTTTTATTATCAACGAAGTAGGCGATTACAATCAAGACGGTGAGTTTAATTTGGAAGATATTGCTGCACAGCTTAAAGCCAACAAAAACAACGAATGGGCGCCATTAAAAGAGGATGGCGATTTTCGTAGCGAGGAGTGCATAGAACTACTAAAACAGTCCGATATTGTCGTTACAAATCCACCGTTTTCACTTTTCCGCGAGTATGTGGCGCAACTGTTTGAGTATAAAAAGAAGTTCTTGATTATTGGAAATATGAATGCTACTACTTACAAAGAGATTTTTCCTTTAATTAAGGAAAACAAAATGTGGTTAGGTCCAACTATATCCAGTGGCGATCGTGAATTTCAAGTCCCAGATTATTATCCTTTACATGCTGCTGGATATAGAATTGATGGGAAAGGAAGGAAATTTATACGAGTCAAAGGTGTACGATGGTTCACCAATCTTGACCATGGACGCCGTCATCAGCCGTTGCCTTTAATGACCATGGCGGACAATCTTAAATTCAACAAAAAAATCCAGAAGAATCCTAACAGCTACAAAAAATACGATAACTACGATGCCATTGAAGTGCCCTACACCAAAGCCATCCCCGGTGATTATGATGGCGTGATGGGAGTGCCGATTAGTTTCTTAGACAAATATAATCCGGAGCAGTTTGATATTGTTGGCAGCGATTATTATGTTAAGGAAGGACTGTTGCCGGAATTGGTAAATCCTAAATGGAAGGGTAAGATTGATAGAGGTTATATAGACGGGAAGCGTATGTATACCAGACTTTTTATCAAACATAAGGAATAATTATGATAACTACACTAAAAACCGATATTACAATTGAGCAAATTTGCGAAGGTTTTGTATATAGCGAACTTGAAGGTAAAGGGCTTTTTGGGCTTGCCGGTAAACTGACCATTCAGCCGGAATATCAGCGCAACTACATCTACGCATCCGATGGCGGAAAAAGGGAACAGGCGGTAATTGAGTCGGTTTTGAAAAGTTATCCGTTGGGTCTGATTTACTTTAACAAAGTGGACGTAGACAAATTTGAAGTGCTGGACGGGCAGCAACGCATTACCAGCTTGGGGCGGTTTGTAACCGGCAAGTTTGCAATCAAAGACGAAAACGGCAACGAGCAGTATTTTAGCGGCATGGCTCAAGACAAAAAGCAAAAGATTCTCGAAACCAAACTTTTGATTTACGAATGTGAAGGAACAGAGAGTGAAATCAAAGAATGGTTCAAAACAATCAATATTGTCGGAGTACCGCTTAACGAGCAAGAATTGCTGAATGCCGTCTATTCCGGCCCATTTATAACAAAGGGGAAAGAGTGGTTTAGCAACAGTCAGAATCCAAATATTCAAAAATGGAGCGCGTATATCAGAGGTAGTGCTGTGCGGCAAGATTTTTGGCATACGGCTCTTGATTGGGTAAGTAAAGGCAATATCGGCGATTATATGAGCTCACATCGGTATGACGCCGACATTAAAGAGGTAAAAAATTATTTTGATACCGTGTTAGATTGGGTTTCTGCCGTGTTTGAAGATGTGGAGAGTGAAATGTGCGGTTTGGAATGGGGACGGCTTTACGAAGAGTATCATAAGCAATCGTATGATCCGAAAAAGGTTTCTGAGCGTGTACAAGCTCTTTATGCCGATCCTTATGTCAAAAATCGAAAAGGAATATTTGAGTATATTCTGGGCGGAGAAAAGGATACCAAACTGCTTAATGTTCGTGTATTTGATGAAGCAACCAAAAGGGCTGCCTATAAACAACAAACAAAAGAGGCTAAAGAAAAAGGAATATCCAATTGTCCGCTTTGCGCTTTAGGTCACGATGCTAATAAGGCAAGAATTTATGAATTTAAGGAAATGGACGCCGACCACGTTACTGCTTGGAGCAAAGGTGGAAGTAGCGATATTTCCAATTGCCAGATGCTTTGCAAGACGCACAATCGTGCAAAGGGTAATAAATAAAAACGCCCTACAATAAATAGGACTCTGAGCGGCGTGCAGCGCCCAGCGAAGAGTCGGTGTTGAACTACACCCGCTGGGTTCGGAGCTATGTACTTAATGACGGTTTTTGTTTTTTTTGAAGTTAATATTTTGAAGGGTTCTTTGACGTATTGGGGTCTATTCAAAAAACTGTGTCATTCTATAATTTTTCTTTTTCAAGGCCCTCCACAAATTAAGGGTTTTGAAAAAGAAAAATTCTATTTTGTAAATCGCTCTTCAAATATAATTGATAATTGTGATTGTATTGTTCTCCACGCAAACATTGGCTTTTGCCAGTTGTCCGCTACAAACTGTTTCTGAACCAGGTAGAGTAGTTTCATTAGCGCCATATCGCTGCTAAACAGCCGTATTGTTTTGGTTACCTTTCTTAACCTGCCATGAAAATTTTCGATGACGTTGGTTGTGTAAATCAGCTTCCTGATTTCAGGCGGGTACTTGTAAAAGTTGGTAAGCCTCTCCCAGTTCGTCTTCCAGCTTCTTGTAGCATATGGGTATTTTGATTCCCATTTGGCACAAAAATCCTCAAGCGCCTGTCTTGATGCCTCCCTGTTCGGCGCCTTGTAAATCTGCTTCATGTCTTTCATTACTGCCTTGCTATCTTTATATGGCACAAAACGCATGGTGTTACGAACCTGGTGAATTACACATAGCTGGACGTCCGTCTGCGGGAAGCTGGCCTCGGTGGCCTCTGCAAACCCCTTTAAGTTGTCGATGCTGGCAATAAGAATATCGTTCACGCCGCGCGCCTTCAAATCCGACAGAACCTCCAACCAGAAGCTCGCCCCTTCTGACTGCCCAAGATACATGCCAAGGATATCCTTGAACCCTTCCCGGTTAACCCCGATAACGCAGTAAACAGCCTTTGTAACTATCCTGTTCTCTTCTTTTACTTTAAAATGGATGGCATCCATCCAAACAAGCGGATAAACCGGTTCCAGGGGACGGCGCTGCCACTCCTTCACATCCTCTACAACCCGATCGGTTACTGCAGTTATTGTCGACTCTGAGGTGTCCAGGCCATACATCTCATGCATGTGCTTGCGAATATCGCTGTAGCTTAGACCCAAGCCGTACATGGATATGATTTTTCGGTCAAGTTCCTCGTTTAAAACACGTTGTCTCTTCTTGACCAGTTGTGGCTCAAAGCTGCTGTTACGGTCTCGGGGGGTGTTGATCTCTATTGGGCCAATGCTGGTCCTTAGGCTCTTTGAAAGCTTGCCGTTTCTTCGATTGGGCTCCTCGCTTTCTTTCAGGTGGGCATCAAGTTCCCCCTCCAAACTGGACTCGATAAGCCGCTTTATCAAGGGTGTAAAAATACCGCCAGCTCCAGTTAACGGTGTACCTGCTTTTAGCTTTTCCATCGCCTCTTTTTCAAAGGCTGCATAGTCAAATGGTTCTTCTCTTTTCATGGTGTCAAATTTATAATTTAACTTTTTATTTGACACAGTTATTTAAATAGCGTCATTTGTTGAGACCCGTATTTATCTTCCGTATCCTTCCGAATATTTCCGTGTCATTCCGTATCATTCCTATAACTTCCTCTAACTTCTTCATATTCCTCATGCAGAACTACTTCGACAGGCTCAGCATGACAAACTGGTTCTTAGGGCAATTAATCTAAATTGCGATGCAAAGTTTCATTTTCGCTCTTTGGAGTAGTTTTTTCGTGCATCGCAAATCACTTTGGGTCTTGTTAATTCTACCATTCCTTAGCCCCTACGGGGCAATGTTTTCAAACTTTACTAATTGGTTGATTCTGAGCACTCATTTCTAAACACCAAAAACTAAAAACCAAACACGGTCTCAAATCTTCCGACACCTTCCGAATATTTCCGAATCATTCCGACTAATTCATTCCTATAACTTCCTTTAACTTCTTCTAACTTCCTCAAATTCTTCAAGAAGAGATGACTCGACTACGCTCGGCATGACAATACTGGTTCTTTGGGCAATTAATCCAAATTGCGATGCAACGTTTCATATTAGCTCTTTGGCTTGGTTCTTCCGTGCATCGCAAATCACTTTGGGGCTTGTTAATTCTACCATTCCTTAGCCCCTACGGGGCAAAATTTTCAATCTTTATTAATTGGTAGATTCTTATCACACTTTTCTAAACACCAAAAACTAAAAACCAAACACGGTTCTTCCGAATATTTCCGATTCATTCCGATTCATTCCTTTAACTTCCTCTAACTTCTTTTAACTCCCTCAAATTCCTCAACAAGAGATGCCTCGACTACGCTCGGCATGACAATAATTCAAGATTTCAGATTCAAGACTTGTCCGGCATTGACGGATTCAAGAATTGTCACATGAACTTCCGATTCGTTCCGATTATTTCCGAATCATTCCGATTCATTCATTCCTCTAACTTCCTCTAACTTCTTTTAACTTCTTCTCATTCTTTTACATAACAATGGCTCCCAATTCATACCACCAGCCCCCTCCCCCTTTAGCTTTTATTAAAAAAATATTACATTTGGCACAAATTTCAATTATCAAGCTATAAATTAAACCAATGGTTTCCTTTAAAAATCGTCTTGTTTGGATAACTGGAGCCTCATCGGGGATAGGTCGCGAGCTGGCCTTACTACTTGCCGAAGAAGGGGCACACCTTATACTATCGTCGAACGATCCCAAGGAGCTATCAAAAGTTGCCGATGAGTGTCGCGAGTTCACTTCATTCTGTCAGGAATATCCTTTTGATCTGTCAAAACCCGAAGAGGTTAATAGCACTGCCGAAACAGTTGTAAACACCTTTGGGAACATCTATCTTCTTATAAATAATGGTGGCATAAGCCAACGTTCGCTGGTTAAAGACACACCAGTAGAGATTGATAGAAGGATAATGGAAATCGACTATTTCTCATATGTCATACTTACCAAAGCGGTTCTACCTGGAATGATTGAAGCCGGCGAAGGTTTTATTGCTGCAACAAGCAGCATATCGGGCAAGTTTGGATTCCCACTTCGTTCGGCATATGCTGCAGCTAAACATGCCATTCAGGGGTTCTTTGAAACCCTCCGGGCCGAAGCAAAACCGCACAATATCTCGGTAACCATTGCCTACCCTGGACGTATCCAAACCAACATCTCGCTTCATGCTATCGACTCAAAAGGCAATAAGCATGGAGTTATGGATCCAGGACAACAAAACGGCATGCCTGCCCGAGAATGTGCCAAAAGATATATTCGAGCAATAAAAAAGCGCAAACCCGAGGTTTACATTGGAAAAAGCGAAATACTTATGGTGCATATCAAACGCCTGTTCCCAAGGCTCTTTTTCAGAATAGTAACTAAAATCAAACCCACATAAATATGTCAAGTATAATTTACGGTATTCAGCAAGTTGGAATTGGTGTTTCAAGTTTAACTGAAGCATGGAAGTGGTATAAAGAATATCTTGGTTTTGATATCCGAATTTTTGAGGATAGCACCGTTGCAGAGCTAATGCTACCCTATACTGGCGGGCAGCCCCAACATCGCCATGCTGCGCTTGCTCTTAATATGCAAGGTGGTGGCGGTCTTGAAATTTGGCAATACAAAGGCAGAACCCCGCTAATGCCTAACTTCCAGCTACAGCTGGGCGACCTTGGTATATTTGCTGCCAAAATTAAATGCCCCGATGTTAAAAAGGCCTACGAATTCTTTTCAAGCAAGGGTGTACCCGTCAGCCCATTGGCAATGAGCCCCAAAAATGAAGAGCACTTCTTCATTCGAGACCCCTTTGGTAACTTCTTTGAAATTTACCAGCACAACTTCGTTTTCAAAAACGAGAAGAAACCAGTCTCTGGCATTGGTGGTGTAATAATAGGAGTGTCGGATATTGATGCAGCACTTAAAGTTTATCGTGATATCTTAGGATACGATACCATTATTTATGATAAAACTGGCAATTTTGACGACCTAAGCGAGATTCCTGGCGGCAACGAGCAGTTCCGAAGAATGCTACTGACACATTCTGAAGTTAGAAGTGGAAGTTTCAGCAACTTCTTTGGCCAATCGGAGATTGAGTTGGTTCAGGTAATTGGTCGAGAGCCCAATAAGATATTCAAAGATAGATTTTGGGGAGACCTTGGATTCATTCATTTGTGTTTCGATATTAAAAACATGAACGACCTGGAGAAAGAGTGTGTTGAGAAAGGCTTCCCATTTACAGTAAACTCAAATGTTAAGCATAACGAGAAAGGCAGCTTTGACATGGGCGAAGCAGCCGGCCATTTTTCATACATTGAAGATCCTGATGGTACCTTAATTGAGTTTGTGGAAACACATCGCGTACCGCTAATCAAACCCCTAGGCATTCAACTCAACATGGATAAACGCGACCCACACAAACCCATTCCTAACTGGATAACAAAACTTCTTAGTTTAAAGAGAGTTAAACACATTTAACATGAAAGGCTACCCAAATGGTAGCCTTAACTTTTCTGTTAAAATCACTACATCAATTCTTTCATCATATAAATTGGCTTAATACTTTTTCTAATTTTGATGTAAAGATTTTATAGATGCGAATCTACTTGCTTGTTTTTATTTTTTTTGTTCAAAACGTATTTTCTCAAACCATTAACCACTGGGAAACTGCTATTTTCCCTAGCGATACCTGGCGATACAGGGCAAACACTTCGCAGCCTCCAAATGATTGGTATTTACCTAGTTTCGACCATAGTATATGGCCAAGCGGTTCTGGTGGTTTTGGTTACGGCGACGATGACGATGCTACAATCATTCAAAACTGCATATCGGTTAGTATTAGAAAAACTTTTAACGTAGTAAATGCTAGCGAAATAGCAATGGCCGTTCTTAGCGTTGATTATGACGATGCCTTTATTGCATGGCTAAACGGAGTTGAAATAGCACGCTCCGAAGGTCTTAAAGACCTAAAAGCCGCATGGGATACACCTTCGATTGTCAATCATGAAGCATCAATGTACCTTGGCGGATTCCCAACGGATTATTTAATTAACAGCGATTCGCTAACCAATGCTTTAAAGGAAGGCGTCAACGTTCTGGCTATTGAAGCCCATAATACGAGTACTAGCTCGTCGGACCTTAGTATTATACCGTACCTATCGTTTGGAATTACCACTGGCAATAAGTACTTCCGTCCAACACCCGACTGGTTTAATCCGCCTATAACTTCACTAAATAGCAACCTTCCAATTGTAATAATAGACACCCAAGGACAAGCAGTTCAATCCGATAATGAGATTGTTGCCAAGATGAAAGTCGTTGACAAACAAGTTCTACCAAACAGCATAACCGACAACGAATATACCTATAACGGCTACATCCATTTTGAGTACCGCGGGCAATCGTCGTTATGGAACGACTGGCCTAAGAAAAGTTACAACGTGGAACTTATTGATGAGCTAGGCCAAAACATCGACTCCGCTCTCATGGGAATGCCTCGTGGCAACGATTGGGCACTATATGGGCCATACAACGACAAATCGTTAATTCGAAATGCCTTAGCCTACGAAATTGGACGCCGAATGGGAAGGTATGCACCAAGAACTGCTTTCTGCGAACTGATGGTTAACAACCAATACTTAGGACTTTACCTGCTAATCGAGAAAATTCGCCGTGATAAAGATAGAGTTGATATTGCCAAACTTAAAGAAGATGAAATATCAGGTGACGACCTAACTGGTGGATACATTATTAAAATTGACAAGGGCGACTTTGATGAGTTTGGCTGGCAATCGCCATATACTACAAATGGAAAACCTATAAGTTTTCTATGGCATTACCCTAAACCCGAGCAAATACAACCCGCACAAAAAAGCTATATCAAAAACTACGTCACCACATTTGAAAACACACTCAGCTCAAGCTACTGGAACGATTACTTTTTAGGCTACTATAGATACATCGATTTAGAATCGGCTGCCGATTACTTTTTGGTAAATGAGCTCACCAAAAACATCGACGCCTATCGTATTAGCACATTTTTGTATAAGGACAAGGACAGCAAAGGAGGGAAGCTATCATTTGGGCCGATTTGGGACTACGACCTCTCATTTGGAAATGCCAACTACTACGATGGCGACTCTCCTGAAGGCTGGATTTACAAATCGATTAGCCCCGACGATTACTTCCAACCAACATTCTGGTGGGCAAAATTCACCACCGATGATAGGTTCAACAACCTTGTTCGTTGCCGCTGGGAAAAGCTAAAACAGGATGGCCTGTTCACTCCCAATGGAATTAATTCCATTATCGACAGCATGACCACTCTAATTTCCGATGCCCGCATTAGAAATTTCAATACGTTTAATTCCATTGGCATATGGGTTTGGCCAAACGCATTTGTTGGCAACACTTATGAAGAGGAGATAAACTACCTCAAAACCTTTGCCACCAATAGGATAAAATGGCTCGACACCTACCTACCCGGAGTTTGCATGGATGATAAAGACACAATACTAGTATCGGCTATTCCAAATCCATTTTCGGCATATTTTGATTTAAGAGTGATTCTACCTAAAAAAGGAGAAATTACCATTAAGCTAACATCTATCTCAGGCAATACAATACTGCAGATAAATAAACATGTTGAAGAGACATCATTTGCATATCGAATTCAAAGCCAAAACCTTCAAAAGGGGATTTATATACTCACAGTATACTTAAATGGGAAATATTTAGGCGCAGTTAAGCTTATAAAAACCTAAGGCTTTGATTAATCCCAACTATTTATTAAGCGATTAACAGCTTCAAAAACATCGTCCAACGGGAACCCTCGAGAAACTCCAAAGCGAATAAGTTTATTCCGCAAATCATAGCTATTCTTTGCCTTTATCTGTACTTTTTTCTTTTTAAGCAAATCAAAAAGATTTTCGGATGTTTTTTCATCGCTAAGCTCACTTAGAGCAGCATCAATAATCTCTTTTGATATTTTTTTTGCCGATAGCATGGTTCTAATCTTAATTGGCCCCCATTTATTGAACTTACTTTTTTCTCTTACATATAGCCTGGCAAATCTCTGATCATCGACAAAACCATCGTGCTTTAGGCTTGTAATTATTTTGTTGATATCATTTTGGGCAACCCCCCATTGAGTTAGCTTTTGAATAAGGTCGTATGTACATTTTTCGCGTTGTGCACATAAACGCTGAAGCCTTTCTAAGGCTTTTTCAGGTGTTATACTATTCTGAGAACTGCTCATTTAATTCGATGATTTTGCTACAGCAAAACGTACTCTATCCCTAAAATCGTTTAAAATTCTAACATCATTAAAGCCATTACTTTTTAGAAGTTCACTCACCTCATTACCAAGCGCTTCGTTAATTTCAAGATACAGCTGACCATCGCGATTTAAGTGATTGAAAGCGAAATTTACAATAGCCTCATAAAAAATCAATGGTTTTTCATCGGGAACAAAAAGGGCTAAATGAGGCTCATGGTCAAGCACATTACTCTTCATAAGTGGTTTTTCTGACTCACGCACATACGGCGGATTGCTAACAATAATATCGAAATGCAAATTATTAAGCGCAAGGGGATTAAAAATATCAGATTTAATAAAGCTAACATTCAAACCATTCAGCTCTGCATTTTCTCTGGCCAGCGTAAGGGCATCATCCGAAATATCAATACCTGTCACCCTAGAATCTGGAATGGTATTAGCCAGAGCCAGCGCAATGCATCCGCTGCCTGTTCCTATATCAAGAATGGTTGGAGTTTTAGTTCTATTTTCTTTCACAACTAACGAAACCAACTCCTCTGTCTCGGGTCGAGGAATCAGCACAGAAGGGTTTACTTTTATTTTCAAATCGAAAAAATGGGTGTAGCCAATAGCGTATTGAACCGGTTGCCCAGCAATAATATCAGTTAAGACCCTATCAAACTCTTTTAACTTTTCAGGTTTTACTTCATCGTTAGGATTAAGAAATACGCTATGATAGGGTATATCTAGGATTGACTCAACAATCAGTTTTTTCAATGATTGAATTTCGTCAGCATTAAAAACACCTTCAAGTTTTTGTGAAATAATCTTTAGTATATCGCTCAGGGTTACAGGCTCCATAAATTTTCACTAACTTTGTATGAAAACAAAAGTAAGCAAAATATGGATAATGCCGAAGTTCACCGTAAATACATGGCGCGTTGCCTTGAACTAGCACTTGGCGGACAAGGTAATGTGGCGCCAAACCCGTTGGTTGGTGCAGTTATTGTTCATAATGGTAAAATTATAGGCGAGGGCTTTCATGCCGTTTACGGGCAGGCGCATGCGGAGGTGAACGCCATAAACTCTGTACAAAACAAGGAGCTACTAAAAGAATCAACCTTATATGTTTCATTGGAACCCTGTTCGCATTATGGTAAAACCCCACCCTGCACCGAACGGATAATTGAGCATGAGATACCAAGAGTTGTTATTGCAACAACCGACCCAAACCCCAAGGTGGCAGGTCGTGGCATTGAGGTTTTACGGAATAGCGGCAAAGAGGTAATTACCGGCGTACTTGAAGATGAGGCAAAAGAGCTGAACCGAAGGTTTATCACCTTTCATACAAAAAAGCGCCCCTACGTTATCCTAAAATGGGCGCAAACCATGGACGGATTCATTGATAAAATCCGCGAGGCCAATGAGCCCGTTGGCTCTAACTGGATTACTAACGAGCTGGCCCGCTCATTGGTTCACCGCTGGCGTAGCGAAGAGCAAGCCATAATTGTTGGAACCAACACAGTTGAAAAAGACAACCCCCGCTTAAATGTAAGAAACTGGAGCGGCCGCCCCCCTGTTCGAGTTGTTATTGACAGGAAGTTACGACTACCACTAAACTCAAATGTATTTGACGGTAGTCAGCCAACACTTTTAATCACCGGGAACAACAGTAGTTCTCAAGCCCGAAAGCATGAATTCACTGGTATCGAAAATCTTGAGATAATCACCATTGATTTTGCCAAAGGGATTGAGAATCAAATCTTAAAAGAGCTTGCCGAACGCGATATTATCTCGGTAATCATTGAGGGTGGCGGTATGGTTCTTAGTAGTTTCATTAAAAAGAACCTTTGGGATGAAGCCCGCATGTTTGTTGGAAACAAATTTTTTGGCGATGGAATAAAAGCCCCTACCCTTTCAGGCAAACTAATCTCTTATGACGAAATTGGCGATAGCAAACTTTTTGTCTACAGGAGAAGCAGACAGGGCTAACTTCATCAAATAAAAAAACTAGTTAACTCCAACTAACTTCATCTATCTTTAGTGTTGTGGCATAAAGTTTGAATAATGCCACATTATATTTTTTGTACAAAATTTAAAAATCATGAGTTTTAAAAAAGCCATATTAGCGCTATGCTTGATAGTTCCAGCTAAGTCATTTTCCCAAAGATGCAATTGCTACAACGATTTCATTTGGTTAAAAAACACATTTGAAAAAAACGATGCTGGTTTTGAATGGACAATTAACAAAAAAGGGGTTGAAACATATAATAATTTTAGCGATTCAATAACTTCAATAGCTAAAGTAACATCTGAAATGACTTCTTGCGAAAACTTATTAAACGATTGGACAAAATTTTTCAGGAAAGGACACATTGGGATTTACTCAAACTCTACTGCTAGCAACACTCACAAACCAACCCTTGTATCAAAAACCATGGAGTGCAACACAAATGAGTTAAATAAAATTGAAAAAGGAATTCAAGGAATTTGGCAGATTGATTCCACATATGCACTTGGCATTACATTATTAAACGATAGTTCCAACCGAAAATATGTTGGCAGCATAGTTGAATCTAAAACACCTGAGTGGAAACAAGGAGAAATCAAAATTGAATTTTTTGAAAACAATAATAAGTTAAAGGCCAATTACTACATGCGCGACCACTCATTTAATACATTTGATGTTGAACAGCTAAGCGATAACGAGCTAAAAGTTGGTTATATATATTTGGTTAGAAAAAGTAAAATGAATAGCATTGACCCTTTAGAGTCAGAAATACTTTTTACTGACCAATGCAAAGTAGTTGAGCTTTCAAATAAAACAATGCTTATTAGAATACCATCGTTCGAGTATAGCCAGAAGCATCAAATTGACAAAGCCATCTCAAAGAATCTTAAAGCCATAACAAGCCACGAGAACCTGATAATTGATTTAAGGGACAATGGAGGTGGAGCCGATAATAGTTTTAGCAGCTTAGTTCCATTAATCTACACAAATCCTATTCAATATCATTCAGTAGAGTTCTTGGCCACGCCTCTTAACATTGAATCCTTTAAAGGCATGAACAGCTCTTTTTTGGCCAGAATCCTAATCAGGAAATACATAAAAAAACTAGAAAGAAACCCCGGACAATATGTGAATCTTTTTGATGATGAAATCATTACTGTAAAACAAAAAAAGATATACAAAAATCCATCAAAAATTTATGTTTTAGTAAACGAAGGCTGTGCTAGTTCAACAGAACAGTTCATTTTAGAAGCAAAACAAAGTTCAAAAGTGAAAATTGTTGGGACAAACACCTTTGGTGCACTTGATGTTTCAAATGTAACTACAATAAATTCACCCGATAGCTTATTTACATTAATCTATTCAATGTCTAGAACCCTTGCTCCTCAAAATGAACGAATAGATGGCATCGGTATTAAACCTGATATAATAATACCAAGAACAGTAATGCGTCTTGAATGGATAAAGTTTGCTAAGGGAAAAATTGAAGCAGAACAAAATTAGCGCACTTAACCTTGAAGGTTAAGAACTTGAACATGGTTGATTTGTGCTTGAAGTAGATAAATTACCTTATCGCAACTGCACAATCCCAAGCCATTAACATTAAAGGCAAATATTTAACTAATCGGCAATGATTGCTGCTTCCTTAACTATCTTCGACTTTCTTGCGAAAAGCACAAGGGCTACTACACACAGCACTCCAGAAATAGACAACGTAAGCTGTACTCCTATTGAAGGGCTGATTGCACCCAAAAGCAAACTCCCAATAGGAGTTATTCCCATAAACGACAGGCCATATAAAGCAACCACTCTACCTCTCATCTTTTCGTCAACAATATGCTGTAATAAAGTATTAACTGCAGCAAACTGAACAATCATACCAAAACCGATAAAGAAAATTACAGCGAGAGATATTAAAGGAATATTTGATAATGAAAAGACAAATATTCCAACACTAAAAATGGCAGATGCAAAAAGAATATCTTTAGGTAAATCTTTTATTCCTTTCCTAGAAGCCAGGTAAAACGCCCCCAGTAGAGCACCAGCACCTAGAGCCCCAGTTAGAAAACCTAACATCTGTGAATCACCTCTTAAGATATCACGTGCAAAAACGGGAAGGAACACCTGAAATGGCAAGCCTATAAACCCGATTGCTGATATTAGCAACAATAAGTTTCGTATTGCCTGATTTTTAAACGAATACCTTATACCTTCGGTCAGCTCTTGGAGCACTGACCCCTTGCTGCGCTTCACTATGCGTGACGCAACCCTCATGGCCAAAAGCGATGCAATGACTGCCATGAAGCTAACGCCGTTAATAAAAAAGCACCACCCCTCGCCAAACCATGCAATTAAGAAACCACCAATAGTTGGACCAATAAAACGGGCCGAGTTAATTAGTGTTGAGTTCAGGGCAATGGCATTCTGAAGTAAATCCTTTTCACCCACCATTTCGATAAGGAATGCATGTCGGAATGGTGTATCAAAAGCAAGGGCTAGCCCATTAATCGCAGATATGAGAATTATTTGCCAAATTTGAATTAAACCTGTTAGACTCAATAATGCTAAAGTAAACGCCATTAACATTGAAAGAGTTTGTGTTCCAACAAGCACCCTACGTCGATTTAACCTATCGGCATAAACACCTGCTATAGGAGTAAGAAAGAGTGATGGGATCTGACCAGCAAAGCCAACAGCACCAAGCAAAAAAGGGGAGTTTGTTAAGCGATAGATTAACCATCCCAAAGCAAGATTCTGAATGTATGTACCCATTAGGGATACAATCTGGCCGGAAAAAAACATTCGGAAGTTTGGGCTCTTCAACGCCCTAAACGCAAAGCCAACTCTTGTAAAATATGAACGAATATCGATAAACCGAAACACCTCAAAATAGCATTTTGAATCTTAGACCCTTGCTTTTTGAGTCATAATATGGCGAAACAAGCGCCACAACCTTTTTAGTTTTGTTCTTCTTAAACTTTAAACGTTCAAAAGCAAAATAGCTGATTTTGGTGCTAAGTATACCTATACCCGCACCAGCCACCACATCGGTAACCCAATGCTTATTGTTTATTACCCTGGCAAAACCTATTGTACTGGCTACAAGATAACCTGAAACGCCTATCCAAATAGAATGGTCCTTGTATTCCTGCCACAAAAATTCCGCTCCGGAAAAGGCAAGTGTTGTGTGCCCCGATGGGAATGAATTGGTTGCACTGCTATCGGGTCGCATTACGTTTGTTGTGTACTTTAATGTCTGAACAACAGCGGTTTGCAGCAAAAAAGAACCCGTTAGAACCGCTGTTCTATCCCAAAAGGAATGCTTAGCCTTTAAACCTGCATCATCCAATATGTAAACCGCCAAACCAGGAGCGTACTGAAAATAGTCGTCAGCACGATACTTGGTATTTATATGCTCCAACACCTCGCTCCTTATTCCCAAATTCCAACTCTTTAGATGGGGATTATCAAAACCAATTATACCGTAACTAATTAACACGGCAGGAATTATTGTATTCCGAAACTTTAAATCGTACTCGTATTCAAAATTCCTTTTGTTTAACGGTAATGTATCGGAATTCTGAGCTACAAGATTAATTGACAATAAGAGTAAAACAAAAAATAAAATTATCCGATTGGCTTTCATCTTTTCATTTGTGGAATTGCAAAAATATGTTTTTCGATACAACTTTGAAACTTTTTCACCACTGAGTTTGTGACATATATCAAAAAAATAACCCTCAGCTATACACTGCTTAAGGATTACACCTACTACTACGCTTAAAATTAATTCGATTTAAACACCTAAATCTTACGCACACCCGCTATCTCACAGCAATCCACAAAATTAACAAAGTGAATCCCGGAGCACTACAGGCATTTGCCTATGCAATAACAGAAAGCATTTTTGCTATAAATCAGCAATATAGAGTTTCTTAGTAAAAACAAATTATCAAATCCACGAATGTCGTTAAGAATCCTTTTAGAAAGATTAAACAAAACTTAAACCTGACAAAAGTCAATATTGATTATCTTTGCTAAGAAAAATTCAAACCTATGAGCACACAAAAGACTATTGCCCTTGTGGCCCATGATAATCGTAAACGCGACCTTGTAGAATGGGTTGAATGGAATTGGGCCAAACTACTTAACCATAGACTTATCTGTACCGGGACAACCGGACGTTTAGTTGAAGAGGCACTGATAAAGATGAAGAATGATGCGGGCGACCATTTGCAGCTAACCCGGCTCAAATCCGGGCCACTTGGCGGAGACCAGCAGCTTGGAGCTAAAATTGCAGAGGGCGAAATTGATATCCTAATTTTCTTTTGGGACCCCATGCAACCACAACCTCACGACGTGGATGTTAAAGCGCTTCTTCGCATTGCTACGGTTTATAATATTCCAACTGCCACCAACCGTTCAACTGCCGATTATCTTATAAGTTCACCCCTTCTTGAGCATGAGTACAAACCCGTTGTTAAGGACTATAGCAAATACATAAATCGAAAGGTTTACTAATAAAGTTTAGCCATGAACAGGGAAGAGTATCGCGAAAAGGTTAAAAAGTCTATTGATGAAATTTTTGACCAAATCGACAAACTCTCAGCTAAGGCTGAAAATGCTTCAGGAAAAGTTAGGCAGGAGTTTGAGGGAAGAATTAGAGAGCTAGAGCAACTCCGTGACCAAATGGTTGAAAAAATGGAAAAGTTTGCCGACTCCACCGACAGCAAATGGGAAGAGGTTAAGGAAACCGTAAACTCAAGCCTCGATTCTTTCAAAGAAGGTTTTAAGAAGTTGGGGTCAATTTTTGAGAAAAAGGAATAACAAAAAAACTACTAATGAAAGAATTTGCTCTTTATGCAGGTATAGCCATGCTTTTATTGGCATGGCTAATTGTTTTTATCGACATTCTAAAACACAAATTTCCAAACAGGGGTTTATGGATTATGTTTTGCATAACCACTCCCCCATTAACCGTGCTGTTTTACCCTTTGGTAAGAAAGTATCTTTTGAAGCAGAAGGAGAAAAGGGGTTAATTACAAATTACTTATCGCTTTCCAACTTGAATCTGATTCTTACGACCCCATTGTTAAAATCGGTTGAGATTATTCTAAATCGACCAATTTCTCTTGTATTAGCGACATGCGGGCCTATGCATGCACATGCATCATAATCACCTACTCTTACCACCCTTATGGTGTCGGGAGCATCGGGCGGGAGTTTGCTCAAATCAAGAAATTTAATAGCATCAGCCTTAAGGGCAAACTCTTCGGTAACATCAAGTTCTTGATTAATAACTTCATTTACCGCTTTTTCAATCTTTTCAACCTCATCCTGACTTAACGCATGGGATATCCTATAATCGCATTTCGATTTCTTTTTTTCCACATGGCTACTAAATGCTCTCCCACAATTATAAAACCGAACCATGGTTTGGTTTAAAATGTGCTCGGCAGTATGCATGCGAGGGTCGTAATTCTTTTCACTCATAGCTACAATCTTTTTAGCAAAAATAGGTTTAATAGATAAAAAACAAGTTCCATTAACAAAGAATGAACATCAACAATTGATAAATAGATTACTTTTGCAAATATTTTCACGGATATGTTTGAACTCTCGAAAAAAAGGTGGCAGTGGGCTGCCATGATGTTCATGGCCTTTGTTTGGGGTGCATCGTTCATACTCATGAAGCGTGGCCTCGATGCTCTCACATACATTCAAGTTGCTGCACTTCGCATTTTTATTAGTTTCATCCTTTTACTACCCCTTGCCATTAAGAACCTAAAACTGGTTAACCGGAAAAATTTCCTTCCTCTTTTAGGATGTGGGTTAATAGGTAATTTTTTTCCAGCCTTTTTATTCACTCTTTCTGAAACTCAGATTTCTAGTTCGCTTGCTGGAATACTAAACAGTTTGACACCTTTCTTTACTGTAATTGCAGGTGTATGGCTTTTCAAACATAAACCCAACAAGTTCCAGATTACCGGGGTTATTATTGGATTTATTGGCGCCGCACTTCTAATCACTAATGGAAAATTCAACTCTTTTGGACACATTAATGTTTATGCCCTGTTTGTGGTACTGGCTACCTTCTTTTATGGCATAAACTCTAACCTTATTCGATTTAAACTTGTAGGCCTTAATGGTATTCAGATAACCTCGCTGATTTTCTTTTTCATAGGACCTTTAGCTGGTATAATTCTCCCTTTTACAAATTTCACCGCCGCATTCCAATCGCCCTATTTCTGGAGCAGCATGCTGGCAACATTTACGCTGGCTGCATTTGGTTCGGTAATCACACTATTCGTATTTAACAACCTGATACACTATACAAGCGCAATATTTGCATCATCGGTTACATACATAATTCCGTTTTTTGCATTGGTTTGGGGAATAATTGATGGCGAACACATTGGTGTAATTCACATAACCGCCATGATTATAATACTGATAGGCGTTTACCTATCAAGCCTTAAACGAAAGCCTAAGATATTATAGAATAGAAAGTAAGCGCTACTTACTCTTTTGATAATTGCTGTAACCTTTCCACCTGCTTTTTGCTAAACCTAAATGTATAAGGTTGATATCCAAAATATGTTCTTAACTCTATATCTGTAGCGTTTTTGAACTCTTCAACAACTTTTTTGGGGAGTGGAGTCACAAAAACATCAAAGTATTTTGTTTCGGATGAAACATTTGGCAGCGCGTTATCTATCTGAATGGTGTCGTTAATACTCAAACTGGAATAACTTGTATTTGTGCTAGTCTGGGATGATGTATTGATTCTTCCATTTTTCAGCTCAAACCTCTCACCATTAATTTTAATGTATGATTTATTAGCAAGTGGGAGTTTGGGCCTTTTACTCTCAACAGTCCAGTAAATCAAGGTGCTATCAAAGTTTGAACTGTAGTTTCGCTCAAAAGTAATTTCAGTGATATTGTTTCTTACCTTACGCTCCTTTGGATAGCGCTTTATCTGGTAAGTAATTCGCTTACAGTTTCTAAAACTATCATCAACAGCCTTGTATGGTCTCCATACATGAGTTGAGCACGAGGTAAGCAGCATGAAGATTAATAAAATATCGCGTTTCATAATTTTGAATATTTTTTTTAATCAAATGTGCAATCATTATGCCATAACATATGCTAAAACCTTTCAAATCCAGGGATGCTATCAATTTTTATAGGACGACCATTTTTCAATCCTACTCCTATAACTTTTGCCTTTACTGCAATCTTCTGCTCAGGTAGTTTAACCACCTCCTGCTCGAAAATCATCCTTAAGAACCCCTCCTTATGCGCATTTAGCCTAACAATAAATTTATCACCACTGGTGAGGGAATATTTGTAGTCAATTTCGATGCGGGATACAACCAGGTCAATTCCCTCATCGTGCAGCTTGGCAAAATCGATTCCCTTGCTCAACAAAAACTTATGGCGGGTATGCTCAAGGTAATTAAGGTAACGAGCATTGTTTACAATTCCCTGCAGGTCGCATTCGTAGTCCCTGACTTCAAACTCTAACTCAAAAGTGTTCGTCATAATCGTTTTGCTATTTTTAATGGTTATATATTTGAGCAGTATGGATAGGGCCTGGTTTTCTGTACCTTCGCAACGAAGGTAACTCGATACAGATTACTTTTATTACCTATCGAACCCATACTGCTACTTTATTTGTCTAACAACTTGTTGTATTTTATTCCAATCATTTTTGCTGCTTTATTTTACTGTTCGAGCATTGGCGTAAAACAAGAATTGGGTTACCCTGGCAGGTTTGGGGCATATCTTTAATTCAGTATGTTTTGCCACCATGCCAAACTGTTTTATCTACCTGTTAATTTATCGATACAGCATATTTATCAGTTTAAGCACCGTTAATTAAATTGATTACTATTCCTGAAAAAACCGCAATGCCAAAACTTAAAAGGGTTCCCACCAATACGTATTCGCTTTTCTGGGTCGCATTAAATCTTAGAATCGACTTGGCTGCAATAATAAGCCCAACCGCTTCGTACTGACCAACAAGAATTAATGCCAAAGCCAGCAGTCGTTCCGTTATGCCAATAAGCTTTCCCGCATTAGGAAGACCTTTTTCTTCATCATTATCAGAATTTTCAACTGGTGTCTCAATTGAGAAAGCAAGAAACAAGAACTTAATGATAATATTGGCAGGCTTGGTACAAAGAATGAATCCTGCAATAATGGCTAACGTCCTAGTTTCCAGCTCAAACAAAAAATGTATACCATGAGTATAATCATACCATAAAACAATACCGGTAATGGCGATGAGGTGCAAAAGCTGGTCGGCAAAAAACAGGTTAACGGCCCGTGTTTTACGAATCAGGCTGCTTTTTACTCCATCGATTAAAGAGTGGATAACAGTCAGCAAAATAGCAGCCCGCCAAAATCCAAAATCAAAAGACAGAATATAGCTGGTAATTAATACAACTGCTGCATGGTAGAAAAGATATGGAGATAAAACCTTTAAATATCTTTTATCGCACCAGCGTTGTGGTTGCAGTATAAAATCGGATAGCAAATGGGCTATGAGCTGCAGGATAATAAGTTGAGCTACCATCATTGGATTGTGTTCTCAAAATAGGTTACTGCTTTTTCAATAGAGAGCCAACCTGCTGCAGTAGAATGCTGGCTAACGGTTGATTGATATCTTTTAAGCTTTTCTGATATCTCCTTTTCACTTAAACCAAGCAGTTTATAGTAAAGCACCTCGCTTTGTTTTGCTGAGCATTTTGAAATTATCGTATCAAGTAATGAGAGCAATGTATCAAATTGCTCCTGTTGTTTTTTATCGGATGAACAAAAGAACATGGTGTTTTTAATAACAATTTTCTGCTTGTTCGAGGAAGAAAGGTTTTTTATCGCCCTTCCCGACAAGTAAATTGCTTCCCCATCAATAATGCCATTTTCAGGGTCAATTGTTTCAAGTGGTGCAACTGCTATGGCAAGTCTTATTCCATGCTCATTGAAATACTTTAAACGCGCCCTCTTTCCCCTCTCCTTTTTAAATTGAAATGTTTTAACATAGGTTTTAAGTAAAAGGGCTATTCTTAAAGCATATTCAGGTGATTTTATAGCACACTCAATATAATCGCCTTGAACTAACCTGCCGTAAAATGAGTATTTTTCATATTTCTTTGTCAGGTTAGACAGTAGTTCTTTTATGCCGGTTTCTAACTCCCTCTTCTCATCCTCAAATAAGGAGGTATAAGAGATAACATCGGCTGAGATAGTAGAGCAATTCATAAAAAAATAGTTTATCGGCTAATATACTGATAATTTTAATATATCGGTAATAAAGCCGATATTTTTAACATGATCTTGCAGTATTACGAAAACATTTTTTTTCTAAAACTTACAATCAGAAATATACTCAAATTTTTCCATAATACATTTTGGAGCATTTAAAACTAATGCCAACTTCTAAGTTTGTATCCTTTTATTGCATAGAACAGAATAACAAGATACGATGGAATCAGAATCAGGTAAGCTGTTTGTGGAGAGTAAACATCGGAAAGGTAACCCCAAATCAGCGGTAAAATGGCGCCACCGGCAATGGCCATAATAAGAACAGCCGAACCGGTTTTGATAAATTTACCCAAGTCGTGAATAGCAAGAGGCCAAATGGCGGGCCAAACCAAGGCATTTGCCAAACCAAGCAGTGCCAATGCTAGTATTGAAGTGGTACTCCCACCTATAATTACAATTATGCTAAGTGCTATTCCAAGAACGGCCGAGACAATAAGAGCAGAACGTTGCGAAATTACCCTAGGGATAAAAATAATCCCAGCCAGGTAGCCGATAATCATGGCAACAAGCGTATACGACGTAAACGCTTTTGCGGTATCAATCATTACACCCTGCGACATTCCATATCGAATAATGGTATCACCGGCAATAACCTCAACTCCAACGTAGAAAAACAGAGCAATAGCACCCAAAATAAGTTGCGGAAACTGGAAGATACTACTCCTGCCTTGAGTGGAATTGCTCAGCGTTTCAGCCTCATCCTCGGTCTCAACATCAGGAAGCGGAGCATACCTAATGGCAATTCCAAGTAGCACCAGTATGGCGGTCATTACCAGATACGGGTTAATGGCTCTGTGAGCCAGCGCATCGAGGGCTGCTGTGCGGGCAGCTGCATCCAACCCCTCTAACGATTTAACAAATGCATCGCCATCATTTAAAATGTAGTAAGCCAGCACTAAGGGCGCCAGGGCCCCGGCAACCTTATTGCAAATTCCCATAATGCTAATTCTACGGGCAGCACTTTCGCGCGGCCCGATTATGGTGATATAGGGATTAGCTGCGGTTTGCAAAACAGCCAAACCTGCCCCCATTACAAAGAGTCCGCTTAAAAACACCCAGTAGGTTCTTGTAAGAGCAGCGGGTACAAATAGCAGCGTTCCAGCAGCCATAACCAGCAGGCCAACCGTCATCCCCTTATGAAACCCCGTTTTCTTAAGCACCCACGCTGCGGGCAATGCCATTACAGTGTACGAAATATAGAAGGCAAAAGCAACTAAAGTTGCCTCAAAATCGGTTAGCTCACATGAAATTTTGAAATAGGGAATAAGAATTCCGTTGAGCCAGGTTACAAAACCGAAAATGAAAAAAAGTGCCCCAATAATAAGCATGGGCAAAAATCCGCCCCTCTCGTTAGGTTTAGTCATGGTTGTAAATTTTTGTAGCAAAGGTTTTTCAAAAATAGGAAAATTGTCAATGAGAAAGCAGTTCAAATAATCTTTTATCTTGATTTTTGATTTCCTCATTTAAACTTTAATCGTAATTATATCGCTCCAACTAGTCGTATATTTGGGAGAAACCTTCTCCTGCCGAAGTTTCCACTTCCTTCCGGCGCCCTGCGCCGCTATTTTCACTGTGCCCCTGCCGTACTTGTCGTTAATCTTATCCATGGCAGCCATAAGCCGATTATGCTTTTCCCTATCTATTGTATCAAAAAGCGAGGTTTGAATATGTTGATTTGTAGAAATTCCACTAACTATTACACCCGCCTTCTTATAGCTGTAACCCGGCTTGTAAATCCTTTTTAATGCCTCAATAGCATAATGAGCAAGTTCAATGGAACTACTTGTAGGCACTGGTAAAGTAATTGTTTTACTGGCAGAGTATTGTGGCAGGTCGTCGCGAAAATAGTTGGTATGAGCAAACACCATAACGATTTGCGCCACCGATTTCTGTTTACGTAGTTTATGCGCACAGTTTGCAGCAAACGAAGCAACGGCCTCTTTTAGATAGCCCAAATCGGTTTGCATCTCGCCAAAGGATCGAGTAGTTGCTATAGCTTTTTTAGGTGGAGCTGTATGCTCCAGATCGATACACGGGATACCAAGTAGCTCTTTCTGAGTTCTTAAACCCACAACCGACATGTGTCTTCGCACCCATCCAGCAGGCATTTTTGTAAAATCGTAGGCTGTATTAACTCCGTAACGCATCAGAAATTTACTATACTGGCGCCCTATTCCCCACACCTCGCCTATTTCATAATTTTTAAGCGCTTCCACTCGTTGCTCATCGGTTGCAATCATATACACCCCATTATGAGCCGGTTGCTTTTTGGCAATGTGGTTTGCCACCTTGGCAAGGGTTTTTGTCGGCGCTATACCCAGGCTAATGGGAATCCCGGTATTTCGCATGGTGGTTTTACGGATTTGGCTGGCATATTCAATTAAATCGACATACCTAAATCCGTGCAGCCCAAGGAAAGCCTCGTCAATGGAGTAAATTTCGATATCGGGCGTAAAGCTGGCAAGAGTATTCATCACCCTTTGGCTCATATCGCCATACAAGGTGTAGTTCGAAGAAAAAACAGCAACGTTGTGCCTTTCAATCGTGTCCTTGATTTTAAAGGCAGGCTCACCCATTTTAATACCTAAAGCCTTGGCCTCGTTGCTGCGAGCAATAACGCAGCCATCGTTATTTGACAGGACAATTACCGGTTTTCCAATGAGCGAAGGATTAAACACCCGCTCACACGACGCATAAAAGTTGTTGCAATCGGCAAGGACGTACATGGTTAGAACTTATGAATAACGTAGGTTACAATGCCCCAAACCACAAAGTCGTTCTCCTCGGTAACCCGGATTGGTTTGTAAGCCGGATTTGCAGGCATAAGGTAAATGCCATCCTTCTTTATTCTGATTGTTTTAAGAGTAAACTCGCCATCGATATAGCAAACTGCTTTTAGGCCATCGGCAGGAGGGATGGACTTGTCAATCACCAGGATATCGCCATCGTTAATTCCCTCGTCAACCATTGAATCGCCACGCACCCGACCATAAAAAGTAGAGCTGGGATTTTTAACAAGCTCCTTATTCAAATCAAAAGCTAAATCGATATAATCCTGCGCAGGCGATGGAAACCCAGCCTTAATACCTTCGGCTAATGGTAGCGATAGTTCTGTAGTGGTATCGGCCGAGTAAAAGTCTATTTTGTTTGTTTTTACTAAAAGCTTCATTCTGCAATTTCGTCCTTCGCTGCCTCAATCTTTTTTATCACCTTAAGTACTGATGAAATACGAGAATGATTTCTAGTGGTTTTTGGGAAAAGGATTAGCAATGCTACTAAATAGCCACTCATCACCCCCTTAATCAAACCCGACATGTAAGCATCTGTTCGATTCAAAAAGAATATTACCCCAAGGGCAAGAATGGCATATACCACAAGCAGAAAAAGGGTAAACGACTGCTTTCTGGCCAATCGCTTATGATACTGAATACGTGAATTCAGGTAAATTTCATCGAAACCAGCCAAAAGTTTGGTTCTTTCATCATCTGTAAAACCTTTCTCCGATTCTACAAGAGTTTTAATTAATGTTTCTTTATTCATACATAACCAATTTGTTGTTTACAAATTTACTAATTGAAAGCGGACCAACAAGCAGGTAAAAAAAATAAAAAAGAGGCTCCTGCCTCTTTTCATTTATCCTACTCATTCACAACTAATTTGCCAGTTGTGTTGTATTATAATTACCCGGATAGTAAAGTTTTGCCTGATATTTGAATGTGATGTAATTGTCTTCACCAATAGGAACATCAATCCTTAGGTCTTTATATTTTGTTAGGTCTGGTTTTTTGAAATAAACCAACCCCCGAACCGACTCATTCTTGGAAAGTGTAGTTTTTCGTAACGAGTAGTTTATCCAAGCATCAGTTGATGAATAAATCAGTTCGCTACCAATGGCATTAACACCCTTTGACATATCTAACGCATCTAATGTTGTTTCTGTTGCAATTGAGGCCACCTCAGTTCTAGTTATTGTTCGCTGGCTATCATCCTTTGCATCGGCCGAAGCCGCTGCAATCAGAACCGGAATCGATAGTGCAGCCGTAACTGCAGAAGCTGTTGTCAAATTTTTTTGATTGGCCTCAATCTGCGACTGTGCCAAGTCATTCATTAAGATTCTCATCTCTGGATCTTCTGCGTAAATAGGGAATGTACTGTAAACTATTTGATTAATTACAGGATCCCATTTCCCGCTATCGGTGTACATTACCATCTTTTCAGGGCAAACCAAAACTTCTTTATCGCTTAAATTGACAACCTCAACATCAAAGATTATGTAATTTTCATCGGTGCTATGGTGAGCGCAATGAACAACAAAAGCATCCTTAAAGTAGCTGACAAACTGTTTGCCGTGCTCCCATGTTGTTTTTGTTTCCTTAGGTGTCAACCTAACAACTGGCTTGGGAGAAGCACAAGAAGCGAATAACGCTATCGACAAAAGAT
Source organism: Tenuifilum thalassicum (assembly GCF_013265555.1). GTDB lineage: Bacteria > Bacteroidota > Bacteroidia > Bacteroidales > Tenuifilaceae > Tenuifilum > Tenuifilum thalassicum. The sequence continues at coordinate 2,098,744 of NZ_CP041345.1, forward strand.
AAGGAATTAGTTTTTTCATATTTTGCATAGTTTAAACTAAAAAATTCACAACAAAAAATAAACAAATTTTATACCATAATACGGTTTACCTAAACATTGACTTCATGTTAATTAATTGTTAATACATTTTATTAAAAAGTTTGTGGCATACACCGATATGTATTAACTTTGCACAAACCAAAAGGAATGTTTTATTTACTACTCTGCATATTATCATCTACAGGTGTTTTAATAACATTCAAGTTACTCGATAGGCATTCCATTAATAATTTCAGTGCAATAATAATTAACTACATCACAGCCAGCATTGCTGGTTTTTTTTTGGCTGGTGGTGATGTTAGCGCTGCCAGCCAACTAGGTATTTTCCCTGTAATGCTTATGCTTGGCATGGGCACACTTTTCATTGTAATGTTTCATTTTCTTGGACGAAGCACACAAACAGCAGGTGTTGCCATAACATCGGTAGCCGCTAAAATGTCGGTTATAATTCCTATACTGGTATCGGTGCTCATTGACTCGAACGATAAGCTAAATATAATCCGGACTATAGGAATAATCACTGCTCTTTTTGCGGTAGTGCTTATAGTGATACCTCCAAAAAGGGGAACAATAAAACCTATCAAAAGAACCTACTTACCATTAATAATATTCCTTGGCATTGGAACAGTTGATGCTTCAGTAAAACTAGCACAGCATTTCTTTGTGACAAATGAGCTCAACCCTATTTTCAACGCCATTGTTTTTTCCATGGCATGTTTGGTTGGCTTGGCCATTCTTCCGTTTAACAAGCCTGCCATTAATGATTTTAAGAGAATTAAAACTTGGCTATTAGGCTCGATACTTGGGCTAGCAAATTTTGGTTCAATGTATTTTATGGTTGCAGCCCTAAACCACACAAATAGCCTTGGCAAAACGATGGAGGGCTCCATTTTGTTTGGAATCAACAACTTGGGAGTTGTACTTGCGGGAACAATTGTTGGGCTAGCCCTTTTTGGCGAACGCCCAAGCAAAACTAATTATGCAGGAATTGCGCTATCGGTATTAGCGATAGCAATTTTAATGAAAAGTTAAATGGCTGAGGTAGCAGACACATATAAAACAATTGAAGAACCCTCGGAAGGAATTTACAAGGAAAAAGGCAGTAAGTTTATAGCCAAAGCGTATCCCGTTCGAACCGAAGAAGAGGTAAAAGCCATATTGACAAAACTACGTGAAGAGTATTACGATGCCCGCCATCATTGTTATGCATATATTTTAGGAGCAAAAAAGGAAAGTTGGAGAGCCAACGACGATGGCGAACCATCGGGAACAGCGGGAAAACCCATACATGGGCAGCTACTTAGCTTTGATGTAACCAATGTGCTTGTGGTAGTTATTAGGTACTTTGGTGGTACTAAGTTAGGTGTTTCAGGCCTTATCAATGCATACAAAACTGCAACCCAAGATGCCCTCTCCAATGCCAAAATCATCACCAAAACGGTGGACACCATATACAAGCTAACATTTGGATATGTAACTATGAATGATGTCATGAAGCTGATAAAAGAGCTAAATCTGGAGTTTATCGATCAGCACTTCGACAATACCTGTTTCATCAGGTTAAGGGTTCGCAAATCGCTGGAGAGTGAGTTCACCAGCAGGTGTTCAAAGATTGATGGACTTGTTGCCGATTTTGAATACGATGATTGATATTTAGCCCCGTTTATCGGGGCTTTTTTTTGGAAAAACCAGTAACACTAAATATGATTGTATGAAAAACAAAAGTTTGGTATCGATCAACGACCTGAGCAAGGAGGAAATTTATTCAATTCTTGACCTTGCCGAAGAGTTTGAAAAGTCCCCCAACCCAAAACTAATGGAAGGGAAGGTAGTTGCAACGCTTTTCTACGAGCCATCAACAAGGACACGCCTAAGTTTTGAAAGTGCAGTAAACCGATTGGGTGGTCGTGTAATCGGATTTTCTGAAGCATCAACCAGTAGCGTATCAAAAGGCGAGAGCCTAAAGGATACCATTCTGACGGTTGCCAACTACTCCGACCTGATTGTAATGCGCCATCCCATTGAAGGGAGTGCCCGTTACGCAAGCGAGGTTTCGCCAGTTCCCATCATCAACGCAGGCGACGGTGCAAACCAACACCCAACCCAAACGCTTCTCGACCTATACTCCATTCGTAAGACCCAGGGAAAACTCGACAACCTAAAAATTGTTATGGTAGGTGACTTAAAATATGGCCGTACTGTCCACTCCTTACTTATGGCCATGAGTCGTTTTGGAGCATCATTCACTTTCATTTCGCCTGATGAGCTAAAAATGCCGAAAGAGTATAAGATGTATCTCGATGAGCTGGGGTTGAAGTACGAAGAGCATTCAGAACTTGCCCCGAACATAAAAGATGCCGACATAGTTTACATGACCCGCGTACAGCGCGAACGTTTTTCAGACCCAATGGAATACGAAAAGGTGAAGAATGCATATATATTACGAAATCACATGCTTGAGGGTACAAAAGAAAACATGAAAGTTCTCCACCCACTCCCTCGTGTAAACGAGATTAACACCGACGTTGACACTTCACCCAAAGCGTACTATTTTACCCAAGCTCTAAATGGGGTTTATACCAGAATGGCCATAATGGCACTAATTTTAGGTTTAAAGTAAAAACAATATAGCTATGAAAGACAAAAAGCACCTAAGCGTAAGCGCTATTGAAAATGGCACCGTGATTGACCACATACCAGCACAAAATCTATTTAAGGTTATCACCATTTTAGGTTTAGATAAAATTCCCAACCAGATAACTTTTGGAACAAACCTAGAGAGCAAACTGCTTGGCAAAAAAGCGATAGTTAAGATTGCCGACAAATATTTTGAACGAGATGAGATTAACCGAATAGCAATAGTTGCCCCTCACGCTAAGCTAAACATAATCAAGAATTACGAGGTGGCCGAAAAGATGCTAGTTGAGGTACCAGACCAGATATCGGGTATTGTTAAGTGCGTTAACCCTAAGTGCATAACCAATGCTGAAGATGTTACTCCTAAGTTCAAGGTTGTAGACAAAGAGAATGTTTCGCTAAAATGCCACTACTGCGAAAAGATTACCGATCAGGAACACATGCAATATTTATAAGCTATACAATACTACCCAAACAAAAAAAAGCCCCAATTTTTTGGGGCTTTTTAAGTTTTTTGAACCCGTTAAGAAATAGCGATTTGACGAACGGGTTTTTCCTTAGCCTCTTCTTTCTTTGGGATGACAATGTTTAGAATACCATCTTTGTATGAAGCTTTAATTTTATCGGTGTCTGCTGTATCGGGTAAGACAAATGACCTCTTGAACGAAGAGTAACGGAATTCACGGCGCATTACCTTTTCATCCTTGCTCTCATCCTTAACCTCTTTCTCGCTAGAAATCTCTAGCACGTTATTGTTCATTTCAACCTTAAAATCTTTTTTATCGAACCCGGGAGCAGCCACCTCAATTGTGTAATCGTCCTTACCTTCTTTAATATTAACCGAAGGAACGGTTACACTCTCTGTGTCATCAAAGAAACGACGAATAATGTCATCACCAAAGAACTCATCAACCAGGCTAGGCAATGTGCTTCTACGACGTAACATTGGTATCATAGCTTTACCCTCCCTTATTTTTGGTTAGACATCAATGTTTTCACCTAACAATTTTCAAACTGCATGCCAACAATCAAATTAGGTCATTTCGTCATTTTTAACTTACAAATAATGCTAAATTGTCATTTTAAGTGTTCATGGAATTTTTTAACCTCATCCTTGCCCGCATCCTATCTCTTTTCTTTTATTAAAATAGTAATAATATTTTAGGACATTCCTAATTAAACCAAATGTCAATAAATAATATTCGGCATATTTTTGTATATTTTGCAATTGTGATTTTTAAGGCATATGAAAAGCGATATTAAAAAAGATAGCATTGACCTCACACCGCTAATTAACCAAAACGAGAGTAGCATTTATGTAATTCAAGATTTCAACATTGTTTTTGCCAATCCTAGTTTTGCTAAGCTAACCGGTTACTCATTAGACAAAATAATAGGTACAAGGTTTCTTGATATAGTATTTCAAAAAGATAAGAAATTAGTAAGAATACTGTTTTCAAACAACTTTGCAGAAATTAGAAAGCATAGTTCAAACAGCTTTATACTACGCATCTTAACTATTCACGATGAATTAAAATGGATTAAAACCATTTTTTCTATCATCGATTGGAAAGGAGCCCCTGCGCTACTTTGCACAAGTTACGACATAACCTACCAGAAAGAGGTTGAGGAAAGCATGATTAATCAGGAGCAGAACCTGAGCATGCTAGTCAATGCCTTTGGCGACCTTGTATTCATCGTAAATCACAACTACAACATTGTTCACATAAACAACTCTGTTCTTACAACTTTAGGATATAAGGAGCATGAAATACTGCTGGAATCGTTTGTAAGAATTCACTCCGAGAATGAACGAGGAAAGGCCATAACTATCCTCATGGAGGTTTTTGACGGAGACAGAAAATCTTACAACACAGAATTAACAACAAGAACGGGAAAACCTATTCCTTTTGAGGTAAGAATGATAAAAGGAACATGGCGACAACGCGACGTAATCTTTGTTATCGCTCGTGATATCTCCGAAAGGGTAAAGGCCGAAAACAGTATTAGGCAATCGGAGGAAAAGTTTTACAAAGCCTTTAACTCTGGTGCTATAATGATGACCATTTCAACACTTGATGAAGGAATATACCTCGATGTAAACAAGGCCTTCCTTGAAAAAGTTGGAATTAGTCACGATGATATTATTGGAAAGAGTTCCGAACAACTGGACATTTTTAAGCAAATTGATAAAAGGAACGATCTGGCTGATAGAGTAAAACGATACGGAAAGGTTGAGAACATTGAGATTGAACTCACCAGCAAATCTGGCGAATCAATAACAGCACTGCTTTCAGCAGAAAAAATTACGATTAACGGACAAGAGTGCCTACTTTCTGCAATGAGTGACATCACATATAGGAAGCACATTGAGGAAGAACTAGCCAAAAGTAGGGTACAACTTAAAGGCACATTAGATAATCTGCCTTTTATTGCATGGCTTAAGGACACCAAAAAGGGATATCTTCTCGCTAACAAAAAATTCACATCGTTTTTTGATATTCAAGGAACGCAAGTATTTGGCAAGTCACATTCCGATTTTTGGGGCAAACAGCTTCTTGACTCAATCATAGCTAATGAAAAAGCAGTAATTGCTGAAAAAACTGCAAAAAGATGGGAGATTCACGAAGGAGAAAGAGGCATAAAAGAGTGGTGGGAATTTCATATAACACCCGTTATGGGTACTGCAAATAAGGTAATTGCTACAACAGGTATTGCCCGCAGAATAACAGAACAAAAGTTCAACCAGATAAAACAGCAAAGAAACCTTGAGCGGCAAATCGTGCTAACCAAAACCTCATTTCTATTTAATACCACACAAACATTCGACAACAAAACAAACGTTGCGCTCTCAATTATTGTCAAAGAGATTGGGATAAGAAAAGGATTTTTAATTGCAAATAGCGATAACGGAAATATAATCTACTTAAATTCAAAAAATACCGACATCAAACTAAAATCTATTCTTGAAGAATTTTACAACACGAATCGAAACGAAATAACCTCACACTTTGAAGATAATACCAAAAGCATTCTGGATGTTTCAGGTGCAAGCATGCCATACTACAAGGAACTCAGAAAAATAACGCAAAGCCAACACCTACTTATATTCCCTTTAAATGTAAAAGGTAAATTCCATGGAATTTTTGGAGTTGATTACCCTTATGGCGAAAAGGTTACTGCTGCCGACGACCGAGAATTCCTGTTAACAATGACCAATATCCTTTCGGCTGCACTTGAATCGCACCTTAACGAAGAAGAGCTTCGTAAAGCAAAAGAGCTTGCGGAGCAAGCCAGCAGGGCAAAAGAGCGTTTCCTTTCAACTATGAGCCACGAAATCAGGACCCCAATGAACGCCATCATTGGTATGGCTAACCTACTAATTGACGAAAATCCAAAGCCCGAACAGCTTGATAGCCTCAACTCATTAAAATACGCCGCAGAAAATCTACTTTCTCTCCTGAACGATATACTCGATTACAGCAAAATTGAAGCAGGCAAATTCGACTTAGTAAAAACTGAAACGAATATTCAAGAACTGTTTAAAGGATTACTGAGCACTTTTAATGGAATGGCGAGCAAAAAGGGAATAGCGCTTAAACATATTCTCGACTCAAAAATCCCTCAAGTTCTGCTAGGCGATAAAGTCCGACTTAACCAAGTTTTAACCAACCTAATAGGGAATGCCATTAAGTTTACCGAAAAAGGTGAGGTTAAATTTATTGCAAAACTTGCTAAAATAGAAAACAACATTGCATCGGTATACTTTGAAGTAAGCGATACGGGTATTGGGATATCAAAAAAGAAACGGAATGAGATATTCGAAGAATTTACTCAGGTACACGATGACAAAAATAAGTTCTCAGGAACTGGTTTAGGGCTTGCCATTTCACAAAGGCTTGTAAAGCTGATGGGTGGTAAAATTGAGATTGAAAGTGAGCAGGGTAAAGGATCTAGTTTCTTCTTCACCATCAATTTTGAAATTGGCAAGAAGCCCCAAACAAGTAACGAAGAGGAAACTCTTGATATTACTTTCGAACCAAACAGATATAAGGTTCTACTTGTTGAGGACAACGAGTTAAACACGCTAATAGCAAAACGCTTTCTTTCAAACTGGGGCATAAACTTTGAACATGCTAATAATGGAGTTGAAGCTTTAGAGTTATTAAAAAGGGAGCAGTTCGATCTAATTCTCATGGACCTTGAAATGCCTGAGATGGATGGTTACGAGGCCACAAAAGCAATTAGGGAACTTCCTGATAAAGGGAAAGCCAATATCCCCATAATAGCGCTTAGCGCATCTGCGCTATCGGATGTTCAAAAAAAAATATTTGGCATTGGCATGAACGATTTCGTTCTAAAGCCATTTAAACCTAATCAGCTAAAAAGTAAATTAGCACAATACCTAATAAAATAGATATAATCATGAATATCAAAATCTTTGCAACAATCGCATCTGCACTAATACTTAACATTGGGTTGGCTCAAACAACTATTATTATAAACGTTAAACAATCAATTGGAACAAAAGCTAAACTCTACAGCTACCATGGGAAAGAAAATGTTGCTGTTGATTCTTGCAGACCATCGGCAAATGGTAAATATCAATTCGTGCTTGATAAAAATGCACCAAAAGGAATCTATAAAATAGTTATTGGAAAGGGTAGATCATTCGATTTTATTGTTTCAAATGATTCCGCAATTGTCTTCGAAACCTACTCCTTTGCTGTTGAAGACAGCCTTAAGGTGATATCCTCAAACAACAACAAAGTTTTCATTGGCTTTCAAAAGTTAAAGCAAAGAACCGAGCAGCAGCTTTGGCATATCGAATCGCTAAAAAAATATTACGAACCAAGCTCGATGTTTTACCAGATGCTAAACAATGAGCAAAAAAATATTGAGCTTAACCGTTATCTAAAAGGAAAAGAATTAGCAAGTAAGGCTAATGATAATTTGGTTACAAGCGCCATTCTATTGGACATAACACCAATGGTTACAACTAGCACCGAAGAATGTGCTACCCAAAAAGAGCAAGCCGATGCCTGGTGGAAAGGTATAGACCTAACTAATCCAAATATTGTAAACTTACCCACGTTTATACCTCGCGTTTGGGATTATCTTGAACTTTTGCTGTGCGAAGGGGCATATACCATGGAAGAACAAGACTCCCTTATTGCAGCATACCTTAACAAGCTGCTAGAACTACCAGCACACGATCTTGTAAAAGAAAAGGTGATTAACTCACTATGCAATGGTTTTGCCGATACCGACTATTTTAAGGTGATTGAAACGCTAATGCACTACAAGAAAGCAAATACTTGCCAGGCATTTAGCAATATTGAGTTCAGAACACGCCAAATGCTAGAAAGCGAACTCCTTTCTGGCAAAAAGGCATACGATTTCAAGGTAAAACTCACTGGCGAAAGGAAACGTTTTAAACTATCAAAAACCAATTCAAAATATACTCTTGTTGTATTTTGGTCGGTATGGTGCCCCCATTGTATCGAAAGTGTTCCTGAAATCTACCAGATTTACAAAAATTTCGCAAACAAAGGTTTCGATGTGGTTGCCATCTGTATAGATGAAGAAAAAGACGCCTATTTAGATTTTATCACAAAGAATAACTTGAATTGGAAAAATGCATTGGTTCCTTACGACGAAAGCAATAAGATAATTCTAGGCTACAACGTTGACGAAACACCCAAAATGTTCCTTATTGACAATCAGGTAAACATAGTATCACGACCATCAACCCCAATTCAAGTAAAGGTATTTTTAGAGAAACACCTCAAGTAGAAATAATGAAAGCCCGCAAAACGGGCTTTCTAATATTTTTAACTAATGTAAACTATTCCAAATAGGTATAGCCGTAAAGACCAGAACGGTAATTCGAAAGAAACTCCTTACCCTCCTTAGGTGAAATCAAACCAGCCTTAACAGAACTAGTTACCCAGGTTTCAAGGGTTCTTACCATCTTCTTAGGATTATACTGAACGTATTCAAGAACCTCGGCAACCGTTTCACCATCAATCACTTGATCTATACTATAACCCTTATCATTAACCGAAACATGCACTGCATTAGTGTCGCCAAAAAGGTTATGAAGGTCACCAAGAATCTCCTGATAGGCACCAACTAGGAAAACACCTATATAGTAAGAGTCTTTTGACTTTTTGGAATGAACGGGAAGGAAGTATGATATATTTTTAGTTGAGATGAAATTATCAATTTTTCCATCTGAGTCGCAGGTTACATCCTGGAGGGTTGCCACCCTATCGGGTTTTTCATTAAGTCGTTGAATTGGCATTATAGGGAATACTTGATCAATAGCCCAGGCATCGGGTAGTGACTGGAATAGGGAAAAGTTACAGAAATACTTATCGGCCAAAAGCTTAGGAAGGGTTTTAAGTTCATCTGGCACGTGCTTTAATCTAGCAGACATATCATATGTTTCACGAGCAATTGACCAAAAGAGCTTTTCAACCTGCGCCCTTGTTTTCAAATCAAGCATACCCAAACTAAAAAGGTCAAGGGCCTCTTCACGAATCTGCTGAGCATCGTGCCATGTTTCCAGCATTCGTGGTTGATTCAGGTTATTCCACAGCTCATACAACTCCACCACAAGTTCATGAGCATCTTCAGGTAGTTCATCCTCTTCGTCCCATGATGGAAGTGATGCTGTTTCAAGCACTTCAAAGATTAACACAGAATGATGGGCAGTTAGCGATCGTCCCGACTCTGTAATAATGTTTGGATGAGGGATATTATTCTTATCGCTTGCATCAACTAGGGTAGATACTGAATCATTCACATATTCCTGCAAGCTATAGTTGATACTGCTTCCGCTGTTAGCCGAACGGGTACCATCGTAATCGACCCCAAGACCTCCACCAATATCAACGAATTCAACATTGTAACCCATTAACCGTAGCTGAACATAAAACTGCGATGCTTCGCGAAGTGCGATTTTTATACGACGTATCTTAGTTACCTGGCTACCAATATGGAAATGAACCAGTTTTAGGCTTTCCTTTAAATCATTCTTATCCAAGAAATCTAATGCTGTAAGCAATTCGCTTGAGGTTAACCCAAACTTACTTACATCGCCTCCTGATTCCTCCCATTTCCCACTACCTGTACTAGCAAGTTTTATCCTAATTCCAAGGTTAGGTTTAATCTTTAAACGTTGCGATACCTTATGTATAAGTTTTAGCTCGTTTAGCTTCTCAACAACAACAAATATTTTCTTTCCCATTTTTTGAGCAAGCAAGGCAAGTTCAATATAATCCTCATCCTTATACCCATTACAAATAATAAGTGATTCGTTGGATGGATTACTTGCAATAACAGCATGCAGTTCTGGTTTAGAGCCAGCTTCTAACCCAATATTGAATTTTTTGCCATGGTTGATAATCTCCTCAACCACCGGGCGCATCTGATTCACCTTAATAGGGTAAATGATAAAATTTTTAGCCTTGTAGTCATACTCCTCGGCAGCTTGTTTAAATGAACGAGTCATATCCTCAATCCGATTATCCAGGATATCTGTAAATCGGATTAGCATTGGTGCAGCAACATCACGCACCTGAAGTTCATCAACTAGCTCACGCAAATCAACTTCAACTCCATTATCTTTAGGTGTAACCACAACATTCCCCTTTTCGTTAATGGAGAAGTACTTTACACCCCAGCCTGTAATATTATACAGTTCAGCTGAATCTTCAATGCGCCATTTTCTCATTTGTCGAATTTACAGTTGAATAATTAAACATCTAGCATTCAGTTACTTTAACATCAAAAGTAAGGATTGCGAAGTTAGGTTTATAAATTAATAATTACAATATGTACATTCTTTTTATTTGGCGCTTCAGCTAAATTTAGTGAATTACTCCTTAAAGAATACGCACTTCTGTTCTGCGATTTAGTGCTCTTCCCTCTTCGGTAGTGTTAGGAGCAACTGGTTTTGACTCGCCAAAACCTACCCATTCCAAACGTTCCGACTCAATGCCATGCTGAATAAGATAATCGACAACTGCTTTTGCTCTTTGTGTTGAAAGTTTTAGGTTATAATCATCAGAACCTAAATTATCGGTATGGCCACTAACCTCAACCCTTATGTTTGGATTTTGTTTTAGCACATCAAGCAAGTATTTGAGTTCAGCGGTTGACTCTGGAAGTATTTCATAGGAATCGAAAGCAAAGAAAATGTTTCTTAATGTTAAGACTTCTCCCTTTTCAATGGGTTGTAATTCTACATCAAGCCTAAAAGGCTTATCGAATGAGTAGTATTTTGTTAAATCGAAATGCTCGGAATGGAATAGATAACCAGGAGAAGAAACAAATAGCCCATACTTATTGTTCACCGGGAGGCAAACCAGGAATTTCCCTCCTTTTGCCTTCACAACATCCATTAGTACTTTATTCTGCTTAAGGTCAACTAGCTTTACATTTGCTTCTATTGGGTCAAGTGTTTTACTGTCGGATATTGTACCCTTTACATACGAGGTCGGAGTTGGACGGATTTCGGGATAAAGTTCAAACGTGTAGATATCACGTCCACGTTCAGGCCTAATGTCGGATGAGTAGTATGCTTCAGTTCCTTTTGCATTCACAATTAGGCCCTCCTCGCTTCGATAAGTATTTATAGGATAGCCCAGATTAACAGGCTTACTCCAGCCACCCGCACTATCGCGGCGGCTAACAAAAATATCCTGGCTTCCCATTCCAATGTGGCCAGAGGAAGAGAAGTACAGCGTTTGGTTATCAAAATGGATAAAAGGTGATTGCTCGCTTCCCGAAGTGTTTATAACACTGCCTAGGTTGACAGCATTATCCCATTGCCCGTCTGGATTTTTATCGCATTTCCAAATATCAAAGTCACCCTGCCCTCCTGGTCGGTTGCTTACAAAGTACAAGGTTTTTCCATCGGGTGAGATGGACGGTTGCTTTTCCGAATAACGGTTGGTATTTACATGAACTGATAGTTTCTGAGGTCTACTCCACTGCCCGTCGGGCTGAAGTACCGATTGGTATATGTTGCACACGCCTCTACAAATAGTAAAATAGATGGTTTTACCATCGGACGAAACGGCTTGGGCACCTTCGTTAAAATCGGTATTCAGCGGAGATGAAACGGGAATACCTTTTGACCATTCTCCATCCTCGTTCCGATAGGAAATAAATAGATCTTCTTGCCACTTTGTACCACGAATACCCTTATCGGGACTCTTTGGCAATCGAACAGTATAAACCAAAGTCTTTTCGTCTACCGATAGGCTTGGCCAGTACTCATCCAAATCGGTATTTACGCCATCGCCAACCTCCTTTGGCTCAAATGGCACAGGGTTGGCTATCTGATTAAGCGCAAACTTACACTCTTCAATCTTCTTACGAGCCGATTTGTTAATGCTTTTACGTTTATCGTTGAATGTCAGGAAAGTTTCAAAACTTTCAAGGGCATTTTTATACTCGCCTTGCGAGAAGTAAAGAATACCTAGGATGTAAAACGAGCGTGGATGAAAGTTTTTATCTATTTCGTGCGATTTTTTTATTGTTTCAATCGCCTTATCAATTTCGCCCATTTCCATGTACACCTGCGACAATACCATATAGGCTTCAAGGAACTTGGGTTCAATATCGATGCTCTCTTGCAACAGTTTTTTGGCTGTAATATTATCGTACCTATTAAAAAACCGAAGGGCTTGCTCGTAATGAGAAATTGCTCTTTTATTTGATATTGAATATTTTTTTTGACTTTGAGCAAATCCATTTACTACTATAAGCAGTAAAACTATTAATATCAATATTTTATTACTCTTCATAATATCAGTTTGTAAGATTATAATACGAATTATAATCAGCTATTGTTTTACAAAGTTAATTTCACAAGTGAGGATTAGTTCAGCATTTTACTATTAATCATAATTGCAGCTCCAAATCTACCTTTATCGCCAGAGCGAGCAGAGAAAAACAGGTGTTTATTACATATGGTGCATAAGCCCGCAAAGTCAACATTTTCATATTTTACACCCACCTCTTGTAATGTGTAAAGATTAGCCCGCCATAAATCAAAAACTGGTCTTTCCATGTCGTCGTATTTAATCAACAACTCGTATTTAGCAGGGAAGACCTGATTTACAATGCTGATTACATCGTCACCTACCTCATAGCAGCATGGTCCAGCCGACGGGCCTATTCCCACCATTAAATCGGCGGGATTAGTTCCGAACTCCTGTTTCATTGCATACACCACTTCAGCAGCTATACGCTTAACAGTACCCTTCCAACCAGCATGGGCTGCTCCTATTGCTTTATTTATGGGATCGAAAAAAAGGATGGGAACGCAATCGGCTGCCTGAGCCACAAGACAAATATTGGGAATTTTTGTAATCCATGCATCGGAGCTCTGCAGGGCATCGGCTTTACTAAAAGCCCCTCTACCTCTTTCCTTATCGGTAATTAGCTCAACCTTATTTCCATGCACCTGCTCGGCAAACACATAGCAAGACGGGTCAAAACCAAATTTTTGGGCCAAAATCTGCCTATTTTCAAGCACTTTTGCATCTGGTAAAAAACCGTTAAGCCCAATAGAAAATTGTTTATCCTCGTTCAATCCAATGCGAGTAGAAATAAAGTGTGTAATAGTTGAGTCGTAATTACTAAACTTTTCAAACTTAAAGAAAAGTATATCATCGAAAGCAAGTGGCATACAAAAACATTTTTACCCAAATGTAGTAAAAAATACTACTTCTCAAGCCACTTCTTAAAGTCGGATACTCTTTCGCGACTAACAATTAAAGGTTCGTCATTTTCAATTGGAGTAATCACTTTTAACCTGCTTGATGAATATACCACAATATCACGGATAAATTTCTTAGAAACTATTGCCCCACGGTTAATTCTAAAAAACTGCACTGGGTCAAGTTCCACCTCAAGCATCTCCAAAGTAAAATCGATAGCATAATCACGTCCATCGGCAGTTTTCAGGTAGGTATTTTTTTCCATCACATGAAAAAGCACAACATTTTCTGTTTCAATAGTTTTAATATGTTCACCTACTCGAACAATAAATCGTCGTCGAAAGTTTGGTGCACCTAGCTGAGCGGCTATTGATGCTAGCAGTTCAGGAGTTACTAAGGCGGGCCTTTGCATCGACTCAAACTTTTCAAGGGCACTTTTCAAATCGACTTTATTTATTGGTTTTAACAGGTAATCGATACTATTTACCTTAAATGCTTTTATTGCGTACTCGTTAAATGCAGTGGTAAAGATAACTGGACAGTTCAACTTCAGATGTTCAAATATCTCAAAGCTCAAGCCATCGGCCAGCTGAATATCAAAAAAAGCAATGTCGGGATGTTCATTCGTTTGAAGCCACCTTACAGTTGATGAAACGGAATCAAAGCACCCTAAACACTTAAAATTAGGTCTAAGCGATTCTACTAAACCTTTTAGCATTTCAGCCGTAGGCTGCTCATCCTCTACAATTATGTATTGCATAACTTAAAGAGTTTATCAACATTACATGAAACTACCAAATCCAAGGTATTAGCATTTTTACTTTTTTAGAATAGCTTTCATACTTCTCTTTGAATTCTGATTTCAAAGCTTGCTCCTCAACCCTAATCCTATATAAAACAGCCAGCAACATAGAAACCGAAATGATTAAAAATGACGAAAATGTATTCATGGCAAGCGCAAAGCCTATCATAATTAGCAAGAGCCCCAAATAACTTGGATGCCGCACATACCCATACAAACCATCGGTTTTGAGCTGATGATTTGTGGCAATAACCACATTAACTGTAAAGGATTGTTTGAGCTGAAAAATTGACAACCAACGAATTATCACTCCAACTATAATTAAAAGCAACCCAACACCAGCAACAACATAGTTAGCCAATTTCCAGATATAGTAATTTGCAAAAATAAACCCGAATGTAAAACCTAACGAGATGGTTATCCAGAGCAATGCCATTGAGCCCCTATCGGATTTTTTTAGCGTATGCTCCTTTTGGGAACGTTTAAAAACCATCAAAACAAACTCAGATACAAAAAAAATGGCTGATAGAAGAATTAAGTATTTCATCATAAGTTCTCATTTTATCATCCTAAACATTGCAAAGTCAACTCTTAAATTAATTCTAATTCAATCACTTTGAGCACTATTATCATTAACTATGGGCAATTTAACAGTAAAAAAACTCTCATCGGATAAAACATCTACATTTCTTCCTGTTAGTATTTTATACTGCCTGTTTATTATATCCAACCCCACGCCATTAGATTGTGATATAGTTTTTTTTCTCTGTACATTATTTTTAACCACTAGGCAGTCCTCCACCCTATCGATTGTTATTTTTAGAGGTTTTTCCTTTGATACCACATTATGTTTCAAACAATTCTCCAATAAAGTTTGAAGCGATAGCGGCACCAATTTGCCATTATAATTATCAATAT
Source organism: Tenuifilum thalassicum (assembly GCF_013265555.1). GTDB lineage: Bacteria > Bacteroidota > Bacteroidia > Bacteroidales > Tenuifilaceae > Tenuifilum > Tenuifilum thalassicum. The sequence goes on from NZ_CP041345.1 coordinate 2,113,879, forward strand.
TTAAACTAACCTTAAGGCTATCGCCAAATCTAATTTTTTGTAAGCTGATATATGAACTAATAAAATCTATCTCATCATGCAATGGCACCAAATCCTTATCACTCTGATTGAGTACATATCGATAAATTTCAGCGAATTTTTGGACATACAACTTGGCCTTTTCGGCATTAGTTTCAATAAGAGAGCTAAGGACGCTTAAACTATTAAAAAGAAAATGTGGATTAACTTGACTTTTTAATGCGTTTAACTGCAACTGAATAGCCTCCTGTTTTAATCGCTCCTGGTTTATTAGCCCAATTTTCCACCACTTAAAAAAGGAAGCCAAGTAAAATGAAATAGTTATAACCAGCGAAATGGAAAGAACCAAAAACATTTGAGCGAGATATATGTTGAGATTGTCCAACAAGCTTATGTTAAAAATATACCTAAACCCCAAATAGTAAACCAAAAATATATCGCTTATAGTTACTAAAAACGAAAGCGTTAAAGAAACTGCTAAGGTTTTAGTAGGATTCTTCACCCATGACTCATTTCTCCCCACAATCCATCCGATAAACTGATTTGATTTCCATAGAGAAAAGCCAATCAGAACCCCAAATCCCACTGAATCCAAATATTCTGGGAATTCGGCAAAGGTGCTTTTACCCATAAAAACAAGAAGAATAATAAAAGTGAGAAGAAGGGCAAAAAAGGTATCGCGTAGCTGAATAAGAGCAAAATGGATTATTGGTTTCATTGGTTGAAATTTTAACGTAATAAAGATAAGGAAAATGGCTTAAAGGATATTACAAATAAAAAGGCAAAGGCCGAAATGCAGTTTTGATACATTTCGGCCAGTGATTCTAACTAGACTTTTTGCAAACCTTAATCATTCTTGAATTGGTAGCCATACCCCACTTTGGCTTAAGGTCTTCGGTAGCAGCCGCCTTAAAGAGTTTGTCGGCACGCTCAAAGTATGGTAAAGCTTTTTTTGTTCCACCGCCAAACATTTTAGGGGTGTAATAAAAGTTCATTCCCATTAAGAAGTGAGCCCTAGGATTTGAGGGGTTAAGTTCAAGCGACTTCTGTAAAACCTCAGCAGCCTTTCCCGAATATGTCATACCACGCATTGGGTTTACAGTTATTCTTGCCTGATAGAGCCACCCTTGCAGGGCATAGAGTTCCGATTTGTCCGGATTAAGTTCTTTTGCTTTATCGATACAAATCTGTGCCTTGTCCAATAAGTTGTCTATTTGGTCACCATCTTTACTACGATAAGCTAAATGAATCCATAGGAACGCCTGATAATATTGAGGCTCCCATCTGTCGGACTCGGAAACGCCAATGCGCTCAAAACGTGCAATACAATCCTTAACCTCGTCATCGGTTTTAGCACTATCGACCAAAGCTAGAGTTTCTTTCATTGCCTGAATGTAGTCTGAGTTCTGGCCAAAGAGTTTAGCTGACCAAACTGATGCTGCAACTACAGCTACAAATAACATAATCCTTTTCATAATTGTCTGATTTTAATTAGTTAAAAAAATGCTTACAGTGTAACAAAAATGGCAGCCATGATAAATCTGGGATTATTCGCCTTAATAGGGAATGGCTCATATTCACCAGAAGAATTAGGCTGAGAAAAATACCTGTAACCAAAGATGTTGTCGCGACCGGTTACATTGTTTATTGCAAAATAGAATATAAACTGCTTGTTAAATATTTGCCTCAAATGGCTAATGTTGAAACTTAAATCGGCAAAGTATGGGGTAAGTCCATCCATAAATTGGGTACTATTAGGGTTATTGTAGGGTCTACCCGACGAGTATGTAGCTGAAAGGCCAAAAAGTGTCGTAATACTTTGAACCCAATACTTTGCAACTATACTTGCCGAATGCTTAGGGGCAAAAGGTGGGGTTACCTTGGTTTGATAATCTCGATAAATTCTTTTAGAATCGATATACGAGTAGGCAATCCAATATTCCAGCATTCTAAAAGTCTTTTTATCGCGCCAAAAGATATCTACTCCCTTGCTAAACCCATCTCCATCATTCTTGTATAAACTACCATCCCAAAAATTCTGTGAGTTATAGGTGACAAGGTTCGAATAATCCTTTCTATAGGCTTCAATCCTGAAAATCCTATCATCGTTCTCCCATTGGTAATTCAGAATGATGTGATTAGCCTGCTCTGGCATTAGCCGATGGGTAAATCGTAGCAAATACTCTTCTGGTGTTTGGTAGAATTGGCCATATGCTAATGAAACCTGCGACTGCTTACCTAACTTATAAGCTGCTGAAAATCGGGGTGCAATCGAACTGTTTTTAAGTAAGCTGCTATTCTCAGCGCGCAGACCAATTCGAAAAGCAAGTTTGCTAATTGGTCGGAATTCCGATTCAACGAACGCAGATGTGTTGTAATCCTCAAAATTGCTTAGGTTGCTAAAACCACTGATGTTTTCATGATAATTCTGGTTGAAGTAATTATAGGTTTCCTCAACACCTGCTAGCACATTCAAATAGTCGAAAATTTTCTTTTTCAAAACTACTTTACCCTGCATATTCCTGTTCTTTTCGTAGACGTAGTAATCCTGAAAATCAATCTTATTATCATCAGTAGTAAAAGCAACACCACCTTTTAACATGAACCCATTATTCAAATTGGAACTAAAGGTTGAATTGACGTAACTGTTACTATTTTTCAACCTTATATCAACCAAGCTATTAACTGTTTCAAAATCGGGATACTCAACCCCAACGGAACTCGAAGAGAAATGGCCTAGCACCTTAACAATTGATTCAGCACCCAAATGCGCCTGACTCATAAAAATACCACTTATAATCTCGGGATACTTAGTCATTCTAAACCTATTCTCTCTTAAGCTCATGTATGGCTCAAGGTTGAAATACTCAACACCTGTAGCTATACCAAACTTTTTTTTCGTTAACGTTTGGGTAACCCCAGCACCAACAGTCATTAAAGAGATATCGGTTTTGTCGTGTTGTGGGAAAGCATTTGTGTTCAGAATCAAGGCTGAAGATAGCGCCTGTCCATACTCTGCCGAGTACCCCCCTGTACTAAACATTGTACCTGAAAAAAGTTGTGGTGAGAAGCGTCCCCTACTTCCCAAATCGGGTATGTTGGATGTGTAAGGCTTCTTAACCAGTAACCCATCAATAAATGTTTTAGATTCGTAACCATCGCCGCCGCGAACAAAAAGCCTTCCGTCCTCGGGTTTTGTAACAGAGCCTGGCAGAGTGGTTAATGCACCGTAAATGTCGCCAGTTGCGCTAGGAGTGGTAACAATATCGAGAGGTTGAAGCGTTACGCTTCGCTTCCTATCGGAAGTTTCATATGTACCAGCGGTTATTACTACTCCGCCAATGCTATTGCTACTCTCACGAAGTTTGAAATCAACTATTCGGGTTTCACCTACTTCTTTTTCTTGAGACTTGTAACCTATAAATGTGGCAACCAGAATATCAGTTTGGTCATTCACGCTAATCCTAAACCTTCCAACTGAGTCGGTTGAAACACCATTGTAGGTGCCTTTAATAATAACATTTGCACCTTGTAAAGGATTCCCTTGTCTATCGGTTACTTTACCTGTCACAATTATTTGACAAGTGCCTTGCAACGCGAACATAGTGGCTAGTATTAGAGAGAATAATTTCATGGCACCCTTGTTTTTTAATTTTACATAACAAAGATGCACCAACCAGCTAGCCATAAAAAATGAAACCCGACAAGCTGTCGAATTTCATCTCCTAAATGTAAAAAACAAGTTCTGAACTGTATTTCTAATCTAAATCTGCATTTCCATACTTCATACGCAAGGTTACTTTTGATTTAGGCGAGGAGGAAGTCCCCACAACCCCCAATAGTTTTACCGATGTGTTTTTCTCAATCCTATTAAGTCTAGTTTTTCTATCACCTAAATCAACATTTCCATATGAAACAAATGCGTCAATTTTATAGCTTGATGACTCAGGTATACCAGCCTTGAAACCTGTATATGCTGCCTCAAAAACAATCTCGTCAAAATTTTTACCTACACTTTGAATTTTAACATCGCCATACTTAGCCGATAGTTGAAACTTATTTTTCAACTCACTGATACTAAATACCGTATATCCAGATTCTCCCACTAAGTTCTTAACACTTTCAACCTCGTACTTGTCATACTTCGATTCTAAAACCAGCGAGCTAACGTTTTCAATATCGATTTTGGAATAACGTGAAAGCACCACCCCTGCAACAAGATTTTCTACAATTAACTTTCCGTATTTCACCTCAAACTTTGCCCAATTTGCATCTACCACCGATGCTTTCCCATAGCTAACCTGTATCTCATTTAAAGATTCAGCATCGCCACGAGTTAGCTTATTCACCACAATATTGCCATACTTTAAAGCAACCTCCAAATGGCTATCGAGCTCATTAATAAAAATATCGCCAAATTTATTTTCAATTTTGGTATCAACATATTTAGGCATCTTAATGGTGTAATCTATGCTAATCTCGTTGTTTGAGGATTGAAACAACCTGCGATTTGCTCTTGAGAACTCATCATCAAATGTAGTGATTGCCAAAACCTTATCATCCTCTTTAGTAAGCGAGACATTAATAGCATCGAGAAGTGCTGTTGCTTTTGATTCGTTTCGGCTATCTACCTTAACAACTACGTTAATTTGGATAGAACTTTTGTCCCAGTTCTGTATATTAACCTGCCCAAACTTATTCTTAACAACTAATTTAGTATTCTCATTTACATTGAATTCTTTATTAAACTCCTTGCTTTTAGGAACATTACTACCTATTGCTAAATTTGAAGCAACAAACAGTAGAGCAACCGTTAAAATTCTAAAGTTCTTCATATTATAGGTGTTTTATTGTTTTTCTGCATTTAAAGACTCAACAAGTTCTTTCTCAATCCTCTCCATGTTCTCCAACCTAATCTGGTAGCTTTGCACAATTGCAGCAACCACCTCATCCTTACGTGGATTATTTTCTAGCTCTGCCTTCACATCGGGTTTATCGGTAATAGTTTCTCCGAAAAGTTGTTCAGGCGATGGCAGCATCTCATTATCGACACTCGCAATTTTCTCAATGGCACGATACTTTCTTAGCAGCTGACTACGATAGTATGCTTCTACCTCGTACAATTGGTTATTACTACTATTCCTAAAGTACTTAGCCATCTCGGAACCATTAAAATAGTTATAGTAAACCCCAAGGACTCCAGTAAGAGCAAGTATAACAGCAATTGTAGCCGCAGCATAAACAAAAGATTTTAGCTGAATCTGATTATGTTTTTTTTGCAACTTGGCTTTAAATCGCTCTTCGTGTCCTGCACTTAACCTATAGTCGTCAAATGCATTTCTGTTTTCCTTAATAAAATCCTCAATGGGTGCCATACTATATTTTATTTTTAAGTAGTTCTACCAGTTTTCTTTTTGCCCTTACATACTGCGAACGAACGGTTGACTGGGCTATTCCCATCATGGTGGCTATTTCCTCGTACTCGTAGCCATCAATAAGCCGAAGCGACAAAACAAGTTTATACCCCTCGGGTAATTTATTTAGTGCTTGTTTAACCTCTTCAACAGATTCGGGGTCGTAATCAACCTCGTCGGATACGTCATCCGATAAACCAGGGGTTTCGTCCAACGATACGGTGAGTACTTTTTTCCGTTTTAGGTGGTCTAAACAAGTATTCACTACAATTCGTTTTAACCAGGCTCCAAAAGTAACCTCACCCCTAAAAGTATCGATTTTATCAAATGCTTTAAAGAACGCTTCTTGCATGGCATCTTCTGCCTCCATAGTATCGGGTATAACTCTACAACTCACATTATACATTGCATCCGAGTAAAGTTTATAAAGTTCAAATTGCGCTTTATTGTCGCCTTGACGACATCTTTCAACAAGTTTCTTGGATATATCCATAAAATCTAAAACCTATTCTACATTATAGACTGCAAGTTAAGCTGAATTGCTGCATCAACAATAAAAAATCAAGTAATCGTTAGGAAAGTTAACAGAATTAAAACATATAGAAAGAAACAGCAGCACAAAATAGGAATCACAAAAAAGGCTGCCTCAAAATCGAGGCAGCCTTTTTATTACCTGTCCAATTAATACAAATGCTATGCTAAAAAGCTGAGTAGTATACCAGCAGCAACGGCGCTACCAATAACACCAGCAACATTTGGTCCCATGGCATGCATTAAAAGGTAGTTTGTTTTATCGTACTCGAGTCCAACAACCTGGGAAACTCTTGCACTGTCGGGAACAGCAGAAACACCAGCATTTCCGATTAGGGGGTTAATTTTATTACCCTCTTTAAGGAACAGATTAAGAATCTTTACAAAAAGCACACCAGTTGTTGTTGCGATTACAAACGATGTAGCACCAAGAATGAAAATACCAACTGATTTAGGTGTTAAGAAAGTGGTTGCTTGAGTAGAAGCACCAACAGTTAAGCCGATAAGTATTGTAATAATATCAATCAAAGGTCCTTTTGCAGTATCGGCAAGACGTTTTGTAACAGTACTTTCTTTGAGTAGATTTCCAAAGAATAGCATTCCTAACAAAGGCAATCCAGAAGGAACGATAAAAGTGGTAAGTAACATTCCGATAATCGGGAACATTATCTTTTCCAACTTTGAAACCTGACGTGGTGGTTTCATCCGAATCAAACGCTCCTTCTTAGTAGTAAGCAACCTCATTACTGGTGGTTGAATAACGGGAACCAGCGCCATATACGAGTATGCGGAAATTGCAATTGCTCCCATTAAGTCGGGTGCCAACTTCGAAGAAAGGAAGATAGCAGTTGGGCCATCGGCACCACCAATAATACCAATTGCGCCAGCTTCCTGAGGTGAAAAACCTAAAAGGAGCGCCAAGATATATGCTCCAAAGATTCCAAACTGTGCAGCTGCACCAATAAGCATTAGCTTAGGATTTGAGATTAGGGCGCTAAAATCGGTCATTGCCCCAATTCCAAGAAAAATTAAAGGTGGATATAAGCCCTTCAAAACGCCAAAGTACAAGTAGTTTAACACGCTACCACTCTCATATACTCCAATTTGGTAACCAGGAGTAAATGGGATATTACCCACTATAATACCAAATCCTATGGGAATTAATAGCATGGGTTCAAACTCCTTTGCAATTGCAAGGTAAATGAAGATTAACCCAACCAAAATCATTATCCCATGGCCAACTGTAAAATTGGCAAATCCTGTAAAGGAAAGAAACTGAGCCAGATTATCTATTAGGAATGAAAAGAATCCTCCACTTTGTTCCATAGCTAACCAATTATTACAAGTACATCACCTTCAAGAACAGAATCGCCCTTGTTTACCTTAACTTCAATAACCTTTCCTTCCTTATCGGAATCGATGTTATTCTCCATTTTCATAGCCTCAAGTACCAGTAGGCGTTGACCGACCTTTACCTGGTCGCCAGGCTTTACGTTCACTTCTAACACAACACCAGGTAAGGGAGACTTAACTGCTCCTGCAGCACCAGGGCTAACTGTTTTGGCAACAGCAGGATGTGAATCGGTGGTAGGAACAGCACTAGGTCTTACCAATTTTGGTGTTTTGGTTTGTCGAAGTTCTTTCTCCATCTCAACCTTATATGGAGTACCATTTACTTCGAGTTCGGCAATATTTCCTTCAACATTTGAGATGTGAACAACGTACTCATTGCCATTTATCTTGAACTTAAAATCTTTCATTTTTGTACTTTATTATTATCCTTTGTTCAGTTTCCTGTAAAAAACAACCCGATTAGGAGTTTGCCTTAGGGTATATATTTTAGAGCTCCATGGCGAATAACGCCTTGATACCCTTTCGATTGTTAAAATTGTCGACTCCTGATCGTGCTTATCATTCTCATAGAAATAGAGTGCCGCTGATATAGCTGCAAATACTTCGCCAGGTACTTCAACCTCTACTTCTTCCTCCGTGTCGGCTGTTTTTGACTTGCGCAGCTTTACCTTGATAGGTTTTTGTGCCATCCTTGCTGTAAATGAAAAAAGGCGATACAGAACCAGCAATGCAGTAAACACAACGCTCATAGCTGTAATGGCCATCACCACGCCAAATGGGTCAACCTTAACAAACTTCTCTGCTGGTGACACCTTGCTTTCAAACAAGTCGTTTGTTGAATTTGGCGTTGCAAGCTCACTCACCTGCCATTTCCCAAAGCCATTTGGCAAACGCACAAACGATTTATCAACCCCCATTAATGGCACCGTAACGCTATCAAGAAGAGTTTTACCATCCGATGCAAAGAGCGCAATAAATCTATTAATGCTATCTAATCGAAAGTTAAGATGGAGTGTTCCATGCTGACTCCGGCCATCGGCAAAAAACACCAAGAACTGCTGTTTGGGTATTTTAGTTATAGGATCAGCAGTAGGTATCTTATACTTTGTTGGATTTTGGATGTTGTTTGTAAGATAACAACCAGCAATGTTAACAGTGTTATACCCAGTATTAACAAGTTCAATCCAAGCACTTCTATCGCCATAACTGTCGATATAGTTTGTCTCATTAAAAAGCATTACCTCGTTAATTTTAACATCGGTAATGTTTTGAGCAAACGAACCAATAGCACTAAAAATGGCAGCCGATACAAGTAGTATTTTTTTTAACATTCTCATTTTTTTCAAAACATTTAAAGTGGCATGGTAGAATGTTTCTTAGGCGGATTGGTATCCTTTTTAGTAGCTAATGATTGAAGCGCTCTGATAATACGGAAACGAGTATTTCGTGGTTCAATCACATCATCGAGATAACCAAATTTAGCAGCCACATATGGATTAGCAAACTTCTCCTTATATTCCTTCTCTTTTTTAGCCAAAAACTCTACTTTAGCCTTTTCGTCCTCAATAGTTTTGAGTTCCCTACTTAAGAGTACTTCAATGGCACCCTTTGGCCCCATAACTGCAATCTCGCCACTTGGCCAAGAATAGTTAATATCGCCACGAAGATGCTTTGAGCTCATCACATCGTAAGCCCCACCATATGCTTTACGAAGGATAACAGTAACTTTAGGTACTGTTGCCTCACCGTAAGCATAAAGCAGTTTTGCACCATGAATGATGATACCATTGTACTCTTGAGCAGTTCCTGGTAAGAAACCAGGCACATCAACTAGTGTAACTAGTGGAATGTTGAAGGCATCGCAGAAGCGAACAAAACGAGCAGCCTTACGCGATGAGTTAATATCGAGAACGCCAGCAAGATACTTGGGTTGATTTGCTACAATACCAACCGACTGACCATTAAAACGTGCGAAGCAAGTTATGATATTGGGAGCATAATCTCTTTGAACTTCAAGAAACTCACCGTAATCAACAATAGCCTCAATAACCTCTTTAACATCATATGGTTTGTTAGGGTTATCGGGGATTATTTCATTTAACGAATCTTCTAATCTATCAATTGGGTCATCACAGGGTACTATAGGAGGTTCCTCAAGGTTATTTTGAGGCAGATAGCTGAGCAGCTTGCGAATAAGCATAATACCCTCTTCCTCATTATCGGCAACAAAATGTGCCACTCCCGACTTGCTAGAATGTACTCCAGCACCACCGAGTTCATCGGAAGTTACAGTTTCTCCAGTTACAGTCTTAACAACCTTTGGACCAGTAACAAACATGTAACTGGTATTACGCGACATAATTATAAAGTCGGTAAGGGCAGGTGAATAAACAGCACCCCCAGCACAAGGCCCAAACACTGCAGAAATTTGTGGAATTACACCAGAAGCTAGGATATTGCGCTGGAAAATATCGGCATAACCACCTAAACTCTTAACACCCTCCTGAATACGTGCACCACCACTATCGTTAATTCCTATCACAGGAGCGCCAACCTTCATGGCCATATCCATAATTTTACAGATTTTTGCTGCAAACATTTCGGATAACGACCCCCCAAAGACAGTAAAATCTTGAGAAAAAACGTAAACCAAACGGCCATCTATTGTGCCGTATCCAGTTACAACACCATCGGAAAGATAGCTCTCCTTATCCAGCCCAAAATCGATACAACGGTGCGAAACGAACATATCAAATTCCTCAAAACTACCCTCGTCGAGTAGCATATCGATACGTTCGCGTGCAGTATATTTTCCTTTCTTGTGTTGAGCTTCAATTCGCTTTTCACCACCTCCAAGCTTGGCCTTTTCGCGAAGGTCAATAAGCTCTTTAATTTTTTCTTCTTGTGTGCTCATTTTGTTAGTGTTTGGGGTATAGTGTGACTACTTATTGTTTTTATCTTCACAAAGTTCGGTAAGTACACCCAATGTTGATTTTGGATGTAAGAACGCAATATCAAGCCCTTCGGCTCCTTTTCTTGGAGTCTTATCAATTAAAGCAACACCTTGCTCCTCCATTTGCTTGAGCTGCCCCTCAATATCGTTAACAGCAAAGGCAATGTGGTGTATTCCCTCTCCTTTTTTCTCAATGAACTTACCAATGGGGCCTTCAGGATCGGTTGACTCTAAAAGCTCTATCTTGGTTTGTCCAACCATGAAGAATGCTGTTTTAACCTTTTGATCCTTCACTTCTTCAATATTATAGCATTTTAAACCTAAAACCTTCTCGTAAAATGGAATTGATTCCTCTAGGTTTTTAACTGCTATACCAATGTGTTCAATGTGAGTTATGCTCATAGTTCAACAATTTTAATATTTGGTCACTGCAAAGTTACTTTGTATAGTCAACTTAACACAGAAAAGTTACATTCTATTTGCCTGTTTTGCAGCAATGTTAAAAAACATGTTTGGAGAGATAGCCTGCCAAATTGTTACAATATTTTTACAGAAATGAATTGAATTTACAAAATAAACGGCTAATTTTGCAGTCCATTAAAAGACAATGTACTAACAACTAAATTATAAAGTCATGGGAAAAGGTGATAAAAAAACCCGTAGAGGGAAAATCTTTTTAGGTTCATTTGGTAATACTCGCCCCAAAAAATCAAAACTGCGTAAAGCAAAACGCGAAAAGGCAAAAGCTGAATCTAAATAGATTCTGTTTTTGACTTTAAAATATCGAAAACCGGCTTAGCCGGTTTTTTTTATCACTTAAGTTAATACTTCTACTCAACATTCTTTTCATTCTATCAAAATTTGGCAGTTCAAAGAGTGAAACCCCATTTATTTAATGTAAATTTGGATTATATGCTCCTTCTCAATGGGAAAAAAGACTGCATTCTGTGTTCAATTTCTCCTTTCAACGCTGCTCACATTAAGCGTTTTATTTACTATTGCTCAAACATCAAATTATAGTAGACCCGATTTTGAAAAGGATTCCGTTTTTGCCTCACAACTTTTTAACCAAATAGAAAACCTTTATTTTGACAATCAAGATGACAGCTGCTTACTCCTAATAAACAAGGCCTTACCTTTTTTTGACAAGCTTAATTTAACAAACTACAAAATTCTTTCTTTAGGTTACAGAGGAGCAATAAATAGATACTTAGGTAATTTCAAAGATGCGTTATCGGACCTAAGTAAGGTTTTAAACTACTACGAACAAATTGGAAACCAAAAGGGGCAAGCATCGGTTCTCAATCAGATTGGGGCGATATATCGCCAACGAGGAGATTACCCTACAGCGCTCGATTACTACTTCAAATCACTCTATCAATATCAAAAAATAAATTACAAAAGGGGAATCTCATCTGTTCTTAACAACATTGGTGTTGTTCATATGTATCAAAAGTTATACGATAAAGCCTTAGAATACTATGAAATGTCGCTTGTCATAGAAGAGGAACTTGAAAACGATGACGGTATGGCAACCTCATACCTGAATATTGGAGAAATTTATAAGAAGAAAGGGAATCTAGATAAAGCATCGGACTACTATTTGAAAGCGTTAATTTATTCCAACAAGACAAACGACCTGGATGCAATAGGAACTATTTATAACGAATTGGCGGGTATTAATATTGAAAGAGGAAACTTAACCGATGCCCCAAGGTATCTTAATCTTGCAAGGGAAACTTTTCTAAAAACTAAGAGTCCTATTCGCATAGCAGAGAGTGAAATTAATTTTGGGAAATACTATCTGCAAATTGGAAACCTAAATCAGGCAACAAAACACTTTAGTTCAGCCCTAGATATAGCAGATAAGAACAACCTATTAGAAATTAGTAGCAATGCCCACAGGTACTTAAACAGGATATATGAAAAACTCAACAATATCCCACTTGCTTATAAGCACTTCAAAAAATATATTGAAACACGAGACAGTATTTTTAACGAAGAAAACACTAGGAAATCATTACAAGCAGAGTTTTTCTACAAATTTGAACAACAGCAGGAACAACATAGAATTGAACAAGCCAAAAAGAAAACGGAATACCAACAAAAGTTAAAGCGCGACAGAACCATAAGAAATTTTCTAATTGCAATTATCTCCCTCAGCGGACTATTTATTGGGTTAATTCTTTTTTCATTACGAAAAATTGAACATAAAAACAAGGAGTTAGCCGAGAGGCAAAATGAAATACTTGAAAAGAATGAGGAACTGCTTCAACAACAAGAAGAGATACTAGCCCAACGTGATGAAATAGAACGAAAAAACCTCATTCTTGAGCAAACCCAGCAAATACTTGCCGATAAGAATGAACGTATGATTAGCAGTATTGAATACGCAAAAACTATTCAAAGCGCACTTCTACCTAAACCTGAACAACTTGACAAAATCTTCAACGATTATTTTATCATATTCCAACCTAAAGATATAGTAAGTGGCGATTTTTACTGGGTTAGTAACGACTCCCAATATACTTACGCAGCAGTAATGGACTGTACTGGACATGGTGTACCGGGCGCCTTCATGTCGATGATAGGAAACACACTTTTAAACAAGATAGTTAACGAATGGAAAATCAACACCCCATCAAAGATTCTGGAACTCCTTAACGACCAGCTACGAGAGGCACTAAAACAAAAAACAGGAAAGAATATCGTTCTTGCAGGTATCGACATAGCGTTTGTAACCATTGATAGGAAAAACAAGAAAATAGCTTTTTCTGGTGCTGCTAGACCTCTTCTGATTATTCAAAACGGTGTAATGAATTTGGTAAAAGGTAATATCCGCTCTACTGGAGGCTTTCAACCAGCAAAACTAAAACCCTACGAAGACGTCACATTTGATATTTTATCACCAACATACCTCTATCTATTTAGCGACGGTTATGTTGATCAAATTAGTGCGGATAAGAAAAAATTTGGTATCAAGCGGTTTACCGAAATAATCGAGTTATCATACACCAAACCCATGAAGGTGCAACAAGAACTATTAAACCAGCTAATGGAAGGTCATCTTCATGGAGCCGATCAAATTGATGATATCTGCATTCTTGGTTTAAGGATTGATTAAACTACCAGCTTTGGCATTTCTGGGTACTCCAATCGTACATGGTAAATATTTTGCAACTTCTTTTTAAAGATAGCCTTTATAAGCGATATATCCTTAAAATTAATGTTGGCATAGTTAAACTGACCAGAATTGAGCTGCTCATTTATTATTTTTTCCACCAAATTATCAATTGACTGAACCGTATACTCCTTTAAGCTCCGCGACGCGGCTTCAACAGCGTCGGCCATCATAAGTATTGCTGTTTCTTTAGTTTGGGGTTCTGGTCCAGGATATCTGAACTGATTCTCATCAACACCATCGCCATTTGTAACCTCCATCTCCTTAGTGTAGAAAAATTTAACCAACGATGTTCCATGATGCATTCTAATAAAATCGACAATTTGCTGGTGTAAGCCTGCTTTAGTTGCAATTTTAACCCCTTCGTGAACATGGTTAATAATTATTTCAGCACTTTTAACATTGCTCACATTCTCATGAGGATTAAATCCCCCTTGCTGATTTTCTACAAAAAACATAGGATTCGCCATTTTGCCAATGTCATGGTAAAGGGCACCTGCACGAACAAGAAGAGGATTTCCACCAACACGCTGCACAGCGCTTTCTGCCAAATTAGCAACTTGCAAGGAGTGCTGAAACGTCCCTGGAGCAACCTCAGCCAGCTTCCTTAGTAAGTCGAGGTTCGTATCAGAAATTTCGATAAGGGTAATATCGGAAAGAAACCCGAAGACCTTCTCAATTAAATAAACAAGCTGATACGAAGCTAACAAAAGTAGTGCATTTACAGCATACCAAAGCAAAACGAACCAATTCACGCCCGACAACGAACCATCGGCAATTATATAGAAGCTCAAATAAAGGATGATATAAGACATATAAATAAACCCAACCGTTTTAAACAGCTGCCCCCTTTGATAAATGTTACTTAAGCTAACTATAGCAACCACACCTGCAATAAAGTTTGTAAAAACAAACTCGTAGCTATTCGGTACCATGAAACCAACAACAAAAACACTAATCAGATGAACAAATAACGCTAGGCGAGAATCAAAAAATATTTTAACAAAAATTGGAATTATAGCTAATGGCAAAACATTAATGCTAACCGACTGGGTATTATTAATTAATCTTGCAAGAACAACCATTAAAGTGATGTTTAGAAGCAAGAAAAGCAATTTCCGATAATCGGTTAAAACCTCTAACCTAAAATTCAATAAAAACAGATAAAAAGCAATAAACAAAGAAGAAATGAGCAAGATATTACCAGTAAGTATAACAGCCCTCCTTTTGGCACCAATTTTCTTTTCATACTCCCTCTTTAATGATTCTAGCACCTGATAATTCTCTGAGTTAACTATTTCTCCTTTTGCAATTACCATTTCACCGGCTTGGATCATTCCTTTTGTAATGGAGATGTTAGAAATCAGCTCATCTCTAAATTTTTTGGTTGTGGTCTCGTCATAAAAAAGGTTAGGTTCCAAATATTTTTTTAAGTCAAGAGCCAAAAGCATATCCTGCAACTGCTGATCTTCAGAGTTTACCTGTTCTAGCAACTTATCATTAAGTTTCCTATAAGCTTTGGGTAATGTATACACATCATCAAACCACTTCTCATATGCAATATTATTAATAACAATAGCCAAACCCTTCTTTTCTAACCCCTTTGAAATATCACCATCGGTTTGATCTATAATACCCTTTGAATAAATTTCATTTAGCTCATTTTCAATCAATTCTTTTAATAATGATTTTTGCTTGTTAAATCTTTTTCTTTTACCTATTAGACTAACTTTTTTTGTAGAATAATTCTCAAAGATTGAATCGAACCCATTCACAAAAGCCAAAACATTCTTCTTTTGAATGGTGGAATCGTACCTATAATACGACTTGAATTCTTTTAGTAACCGATTCTTTTCAGCAAAGATTTCTTGGTCTGTTTTATACACAGGAAAGTCAAAGGGAGCAAAAAGATCCTCATGCATCCAAGGTTTCCCTTTCTGAAACTCATACTTAAAACGACCCTCCCTTGGGATAGTGAGAATAACAACGAGAAAGGTACTGGCAAAGAGCAAAAACGTTATAAGTTTTTTAACCCGTGATTTTTTTTCTGCATCCATGATGATGATTTTGATTACTTATTTTCTGGCACAACGTACCTCTGATCAATTTTTATAGGAGTTAAGCCAATCTCGCGACCTACTTTAAGCATTAAATTATATGCTTCAACAAAGTTGTTATGAATCTCTCCGTCGAGAATGGCATCTTTGATTCTTGTTTTAATAACACCCACCTCCTTGCAGGGTTTTATTCCAAAAGTATCCATAATTAATTCACCCGAAACAGGAGGTTGAAAGTTTCTTATAGCATCTTTTTCTTCAATTTCTTTTAGCTTCTTACGAACAATTCTAAAGTTTGCCAGATGTCGTTTTACAGTTGCGTCATTCTTTGAGGTTATATCAGCCTCACAAAGCATCATTAAATCATCAATATCATCGCCAGCATCAAAAAGCAACCGTCTCACAGCCGAATCTGTAACCTCATCTTGAGAGAGCACAATGGGACGTAAATGGAGCTGAACCATCTTTTGAACATACTTCATTTTATCGTTCAATGGCAATTTTAGCTTTCTAAATATGCTAGGAATCATCTTTGCCCCAACAAACTCATGTCCATGAAAAGTCCAGCCTTGTCCTTGAATGAATCGTTTAGTTTTGGGTTTGGCTATATCATGTAGCAAGGCCGCCCAGCGCAACCAAAGATTATCGCTTTTTGCTGATAGATTATCAAGGACTTCCAATGTATGTAAAAAGTTATCTTTGTGTGATATCCCATTACGCGACTCGACACCTTTTAGGGCCACAAATTCTGGAAGAATATACTCTAGCAATCCAGTCTCATCGAGTAAGAACCACCCCATAGAGGGACGTAATGATGTCATCATTTTATTTAGCTCATCGGTTATTCTTTCAGCAGACACAATTTTTATTCTGCCATTCATCTGCCTTATGGCATCAAGCGTTTTAGGCTCAATGTCAAAGTTAAGCTGTGTGGCAAACCGAACAGCCCTCAACATTCTTAAAGGATCGTCAGAAAAAGTAGTTAGCGGGTCGAGTGGAGTTCTAATTATACCCCTTTTTAAATCATTAACACCATCAAAAGGGTCGATGAGCTCACCAAAATTTCGTTTGTTTAAACTTAGAGCAAGAGCATTAATAGTAAAATCACGGCGATTCTGATCATCCTCAAGGGTTCCATTCTCCACAATTGGTTTGCGGGAATCAAGTCGGTACGACTCTTTTCTTGCACCTACAAATTCTACATCCCATTCATGATACTTTAGCTGAGCCGTTCCAAAATTCTTAAAATATGAAACCTTTGTAGTTCGCAAACGCCTGGCCACCTTACGAGCAAAATCAACCCCGCTACCCAATACAACAATGTCGATATCTTTTGATGGCCGATTAAGGAAAATGTCCCTCACATAACCCCCAATAACATAGGCATCAACATTTTCAAATTCGGCAACATCAGAAACTATAGAAAAAATCTTATGCTTCAAAAACTCTCTCATCTCCATAACTAATAACTGACAAAATTACAATTTATAAAACATAATGCCTAAATTTTTGTTTAACCATAAGAAATAGTGGTTTCATGTTTAAAAAATTAATTTTTGACATTTATCAACTAATAAAGTAGAACAAAATTATGCCAATTAGCGTTTTGGTATTACTTTTGTATCAAAATATGTAAATATTTTAATTTATCAATAATCAATAACTAGTAACACTATGATTGAGTTTTTAACAGCAGAAACATTTAAGCAGAAAGTATTCGACTACGAGAAGAATAGCGAATGGAAATTCGAGGGTGACAAGCCAGCGGTAATTGATTTTTACGCCGATTGGTGTGGGCCTTGCAAAATGGTAGCTCCTATACTTGAGGAACTTGCACAAGAATATGAAGGCAAGTTGAATATTTATAAGGTTGATACCGAAGCAGAGCAGGAATTAGCAGCAGTATTTGGTATTCGCAGTATTCCTTCGCTTCTGTTCATCCCCTTAAACGATCAACCACAAATGGCAATGGGAGCATTACCTAAAGATACCTTCAAAAAGGCCTTTAAAGATGTTCTTGGTGTTGAGTAGCATCAGTTAACAACACTAAAAAGGAGGAGCTTACGCTCCTCCTTTTTTATTTTCATTGCTTTCAAAGTAAACTTTTTTGTTAATGGCTGTCAATCCCCATAAGCATAAGAAACAGGTGTTTTTGAACTTTAAGTATCTCGGCCATATACTCTCTAACAGCCTTAACACTCCCGGGCAACGTATAAACAAAAGTAGACCCCATAATTCCCGCAACACCCCTGCTTAAAAGAGCATTAGGCTTTTCTGTGCCATATTTTAAACGAATATGTTCCATAATACCTGGAATTTGTTTATCGAGCATTTTTTCAACAACATCAGGGGTAATATCACGTGGTCCTATACCTGTTCCTCCTGTTGTTATAACCATATCAAACTTTGAATCCTTACACTCCTTCAACCTACTAGTCAGAAGTTCCTCATCATCAGGAATCACTTCAACATCAACCTCGTGCTGCCAATTAAGCTTAGAGAAAAATTCTTTAATATTTTTCTCCACTTCGGGCCCGCTCAGGTCTTTGTATTCGCCACGACTAGCCCTATCGCTTAATGTAATGATTTTGATCTTGTATATTTTAGGAATAAAAGTCAACTCATCATCAGCCTTAAGTTTTCCTCCTTTTATAACCCTTACAAAGATGCCCTCTTTAGGCATAACGCAATTTCCAACCTGGCGATAAATAGCGCAGCCATCGCCATGGCACGACTTTCCTATTTGTGTAACCTCAAGTTCAACACCCGCTCCTACAAACCTATCACCAGGTTTGGTAGTGTACAACTCAAGCCCCTCGGTGGTAATATTTTCGGCAAAATCGCCATATTTTACAGGAAGGCCGCTAGCCTTGGTAAATTTATCCATACTCTCTACACCAAGCATGCTTACCTGCCTGTGCCAGCTGCCTGAATGGGCATCGCCCTTTACGCCTAACGAGTTAAGCTCAATAAAATCTACAGGGTGCTTTGTGGTTCCTTTTCGTTCAGATATATTGACCGACTTTACCTTTATTACAATATTTTCAGCGTTATTCATATCTAATCAAGATTCGTTTTGATTTTTTCAACTAATCTAACATTGTCTATCACCATCGATTTGTCAACTGCTTTACACATATCGTAAACTGTCAGCAAGGACACCGATACAGCAGTAAGGGCTTCCATTTCAACTCCAGTTTGGCCTATGCATTTAGCATAGCCCGTAACCTCAACTCCTGTATCGGTTAAGGTTGCCCTTACATCGACCTTAGTAAGCAAAAGGGTGTGACAAAGCGGAATTAGCTCAGGGGTTCGTTTAGCAGCTTGGATTCCGGCAATCTCTGCAATGGTTAGAACATCGCCCTTTTTCATCTGATTTTCACGAATAAGCCTTACGGTTTCGGGCTGTAACTTTATAAATCCCTTTGCAATGGCCTCTCGTAGCTGATTGGGTTTATGCCCAACATCAACCATGTTGGCTTTGCCATTTTTATCGGTATGTGATAGTTCCATTTTAACCTCCAATATTATAAAATTCACCTGTTCGATTTGCTACTCCACATGCAGGCTTATTTTTAATTGCCATTTCAATAGCCTTTTCGATTCCCAAATCCCTTACATTATACCCGCTTTCGCTAAATAGACAGGGTTTGATAACCCCATTGGCAGTTAAGCGCAGCCTGTTGCAAGTGGCACAATTGCCTCCCTCGCCACCTTCAACAACACCAAAAATACCGTCATCAAGGTTCATTTTAGGTATAAAGCGGGCAATAAAACCGTTCTCGTCTGCATAGGATTTTACGGCTTGCGCATCGGGTTCGGCCGAACTTTGTTCCACAACACAATTCAACTTAATTGGTTTAAACCCAACTCTTTTTGCCTCCTCTAATCCTTCTAAAACATCGGAAAGGTTTCCTATTCTTGTAGTTGCTTTATACTTACCCGGATCTAAAGTATCGAGGCTGACATTGATTCGTTTCAAGCCAGCGTCGAAAAGTGGTTTAGCAAACGGCTTTAATAATACGCCGTTGGTTGTCATACCAAAGTCCATTATTCCATCAATAGAGGCAATCATCTTAACCAAGTCTACAATACCTTTACGGACAAGCGGTTCACCTCCTGTTATTCGAACTTTTTCGAAACCATTTTTAACGGCTAACTTTGTAATCTCAACTATCTCCTCAAAGGTAAGTATCTGATTATGGGGAATCTGTTCAATACCATCTTCGGGCATGCAGTAAACACAACGCAAATTGCACCTATCGGTAACAGAGATTCTAAGATAATTTATTCGCCGATTAAATTGATCGAACATCAACAAGCTCCCCCTTTTTAATTTCTTTAACACCTAAAGCAATAGAAGCAATTCCAGAAGCATTGGCAAGTGAGAAAATATGGGCAGAACCATGATATTCAATGGGTTCAACCTCGCCATTATTATTAACAATTATTGGGAAGAAACCAAGTCTCTCTGCTCTTTTTCGAGAATAGTCTTTTGCCAATGGTAAACGATAAACTTTTGCATAGGGATCAGTTGCCCCCATCATCATAAGAAGAGCAGGTTTAACAAGTAGTTCAAATTGAATAAACGACGAGACAGGGTTTCCAGGCAACCCAAAAATCAGTTTTTCGTCTGCTACACCAAAGGTGGTAGGCTTCCCAGGCTGAACTGCTATTGAATCAAATAAGATTTTCACACCTAGCCGCTCCATTATTTTAGGAACATAATCATAGTCGCCCATGGGAACTCCACCTGTGAGGACCACTACGTCGCTCTCATCTAATGCTTTTGCAATAGCTTTTTCAGTAGTTTCCTCACTATCGCGCACAATCCCATGATATATTGGTAAAGCACCTGCTGCAGCCACCTGTCCAATAAGCTGATGCCCATTACTATTTCGTATTTTACTTCCTGTAGGGGCCTCGCTTGGCTCAACCAACTCATCGCCGGTAGGCAGGATTGATACACGTGGTCTAACACTTACCTTAGGTGAATGACACCCAAGGGCTGCCATAATGGCAATATGTTGGGGTTTTATAAGTACACCCTTTTTTAACGATACGTCACCAATCCTTATATCCTCACCCAACTCACATATGTTAGTCTTAGGCTGAGGCTTTGAAATATATCGTACTGTACCATCAGGTAAAACCTCGGTATCTTCTACAGGTATCACACAATCGGCACCATCAGGTATAGGGGCTCCTGTCATTATTTTTGAGCAAGTACCCTCAAGTATTTTTTCTTTTGGGGTTGTTCCTGCTGCTATAACCTCAATTACTTTTAATGTGCTTTCCAAATCGCACATTCTACATGCATATCCATCCACAGCGGTTTTACGGAATGGTGGCATGTTTATATCCGAAGCTACATCTTGTGCTAGCACTCTATTAACACTATCGGTAAGCGATACCTGCTCAACACCTGCTAACACATGAACGTTTTCCTTTACAATCCTTATAGCCTTTTCAAACGAAATCATATTCAACACTGTTTACCATGCAAATATGTGTAAAAAAGTTGACACCGAAAAGTATTTTTTTGCATATCGACATGAATTCTACTTTCTGTTTCTTTTTTACACAAATCGAATTAATCTGCTATTTATCAATATATTAAAACCTTCATCAAATACAAATTGAGTACAAATTAGGCTCATGTAGAGCATAAAACGATAATAACTAACCAAAATTTATTAGGTTTGGGTTTAAATTTACTAAAACCTAAATCATAAAAGCTATGTCGCACGAACCAGTAGAAAAAATCAAAGGTCTTCCGGAGAATGCGTATACCGAACTTCGAGAAGGCGAGGAGTATCAACCAGTAATGTCCCCGAACAAATCGGTTCCTGAGGTTACAACATGGAGTGTAGTTTGGGGATTAGTCATGGCCATTATCTTTTCGGCAGCAGCTGCATATTTGGGGCTTAAGATTGGTCAGGTATTTGAAGCAGCCATACCAATTGCTATTATTGCAGTAGGTCTGTCGACTTTAGCAAAAAGGAAAGGTGCTTTGGGGGAAAACGTAATTATCCAGTCGATAGGCGCAAGTTCCGGTGTGATAGTTGCCGGAGCAATCTTTACATTACCTGCGCTTTACATTCTTAATCTTGAGGCAGAGTTCTATCAGGTATTTCTTTCATCTCTATTCGGAGGAATCTTAGGTATTCTCTTTCTAATTCCCTTTCGAAAGTATTTTGTAGCCGATATGCATGGAAAGTTTCCATTCCCCGAGGCTACGGCAACAACCGAGGTCCTAATCTCTGGCGAAAAGGGTGGAAAACAAGCCCGTTTATTAGTAATAAGTGGGCTAATTGGTGGCATTTACGATTTTATCATAGCCACATTTGGATGGTGGAGCGAAGTGGTAACCACTCGTGTAATACATACAGGCGAGGTGCTAGCCGATAAGGCAAAAATGGTTTTCAAGCTGAATGTCGGTGCAGCAGTAATGGGTATTGGCTATATTATTGGGCTGAAATACACTGCCATTATCACAGCCGGTTCATTTGTTGGCTGGTTTGTAATCATTCCGATAATAAACTATTTTGCACCAGGATTGACCGAAGCCGTAGGTAGTAATATTAGCCTCACAGTTGGGCAGATGAGTCCTGAGCAAATCTTCAGCAGCTATGTCCGTCCGATAGGCATAGGCGGTATTGCTATGGCTGGTATTATTGGAATTATTCGTTCAAGCAGCATTATTAAGAAAGCATTTGGACTGGCTGCATCGGAGCTAACCGGGAAAAACAAATCGCTGCCAAAGGAAGAGCTAAGAACGCGTCGGGATCTGCCAATGGCAATTATTGCAGGTGGAATTTTAATTACAACAATACTCCTTTTTGTATTTTTCCATTTCGGCGTAGTTCATAACCTGGGTCATGCGTTAATTGCTCTAGGCATTGTAATGGTGATTGCATTCCTTTTCACAACAGTTGCTGCAAATGCTATTGCAATTGTAGGGACAAACCCAGTATCGGGGATGACCCTAATGACCCTAATCATAACCTCACTTGTTATGGCATCGGCTGGATTATCGGGCACTTCGGGTATGGTAGCTGCTCTTATAATTGGTGGTGTGGTTTGTACTGCGCTTTCCATGGCTGGTGGTTTTATTACCGACCTGAAAATCGGATACTGGCTTGGCTCATCCCCTTACAAACAGCAAACATGGAAGTTTTTAGGAACATTCGTTTCGGCTGCAACGGTTGGTGGAGTTATAATCCTACTTAACAAAACTTATGGCTTTACCGGCGATGGAGCATTAGTGGCACCTCAAGCAAATGCCATGGCTGCTGTAATTGAACCAATGATGAGCGGTAAACCTGCGCCTTGGGCTTTATATGCAGCAGGAGCGTTTTTATCGTTAATACTAACAATGATAAATGTGCCTGCCCTTGCATTTGCACTAGGAATGTTTATCCCATTAGAACTTAACACCCCACTTCTTGTTGGTGGTATTATTGCTCATATCGTTTCAACTCGCTCAAAGGATGAAGCGCTAAACAGAGCACGTAAAGAACGCGGGACACTAATTGCTTCGGGATTCATTGCAGGTGGTGCACTTATGGGAGTAATTAGCGCCTTACTTAAATTTGGCGGTATCAACTATGTTAATAACGAATGGTTTGAATCGCACCCCGCAGAGATCCTAGGCTTTGTTATGTTCCTAATCCTTTGTGGATACCTTATTTGGGACAGCATGAGAGCGGAGAAAGAGTAAGCAATGTTATCAGTGTATAGTTTACAGTGTACAGTGTTCAGATTTCAGTTTATTTATTAATTTAATTAAACACTTCAATTTTATAAAGATGTTAGATTTCAAAGAAATGAATATTTGGCACAAAGGTAGAGAATTAGCAAAAGAAATCTATCTTATAACAAAATCATTTCCAAATGAAGAATTATTTGGTCTAACTCTACAAATACGCAAAAGTGCAATTTCTGTAATTTCTAACATTTCAGAAGGGTTTGGTCGAGCTAACCCAAAAGAAACAATACAGTTTCTTAACATATCTAAAGGCTCCCTATTTGAGTTAGAGGCCAAGCTAACCATTTCCTATGATCTAAACTACATTGATGAAAAAACATTTGGCAAAATCTCAAACTTAATTTTAGAATGCATTAAGTTAGTTCAAGGCTCTTCTAACTATTTCAAAAAGAAGTTGAAGAATATTTAATTTACTTTTTATTTTTCTGCACACTGTAAACTGTACACTGAACACTAAAATTTAAATTGTAATAAAAATGATAAACAAACAATCACTAATCGATCGCTTTATCAAGTATGTTAAAATTGATACTCAAAGCGATGATACGGTAACCGACAGGTTCCCTAGTACAGAGAAACAGCTAACGCTATCGAAGTTGTTGGCCGAAGAGCTTAAAGAGCTTGGGGCTCAGGATGTGGAAGTTGACCAGTATGGCTATGTAATGGCAACAATTCCAGCTAATACCGACAAACAGGTTCCAACTATTGGGTTTCTAGCCCATGTGGACACAGCACCCGATATGCCAGGGAAGGATGTTAAACCACGCTTTGTTGAGAATTACGATGGCTCGGAAATTATACTTAACAAAGAGCTTGGCGTATCGCTTTCGCCAAAAGAGTTCCCCGAGCTTATGAGCTACGTTGGACAAACCCTTATTGTTACCGATGGAACGACCCTTTTGGGTGCCGACGACAAGGCCGGTGTGGCTGAAATAATGACCGCAGCTGAATACATGCTTAAAAACCCAGGCTTCAAACACGGTAAAATCAGAATTGGGTTTACGGTTGATGAAGAGGTGGGTCGCGGAGTAGACCATTTCGATGTAAAACGTTTTGATGCCGATTTTGGGTACACACTTGATGGCGGTGCTATTGGCGAACTTGAGTTTGAAAATTTCAATGCGGCAGGTGCTAAAATCACTATTCAAGGGCAAAACATCCACCCAGGTTATGCTAAGGATAAAATGGTAAACGCCATTCTTGTTGCGCAAGAGTTTAACAGCCTACTTCCAGCCCACGAACGCCCTGAACATACCCAAGGTTACGAGGGATTCTACCACCTCATTAAAATGGATGGTTCTGTTGAAAAAGCAACCTTCCAATACATAATTCGCGACCACGACCGTAAAAAGTTTGAGTCACGGAAGTTATTCATGCAACGCATTGCTGATTACCTGAATGCAAAGTATGGTGAAGGAACAGTAACCCTTGAGCTCAAAGACCAGTACTACAACATGCGCGAAAAGGTTGAGCCCGTTTATCATGTAGTTGCTACGGCTATTGATGCCATGGAGGCTGTAGGGGTTAAACCAAAAGTTAAACCAATCCGTGGCGGTACCGATGGTGCAAGGCTTTCATATATGGGACTACCCTGCCCCAACCTTTTTGCAGGTGGCGAAAATTTCCATGGTAAACATGAATATATACCTGTGGAAAGCATGATTAAAGCAACTGAAGTAATGCTTAAGATTATTGAATTGTATGCTTCTAAATAAAAGTTAACTATTACTTTAATAAAAACGAGGGCAATTGCCCTCGTTTTTATTTTAACCGCCATTATAAGGCTCTAGGACTTCCCAGAATATCCTATTGCCACCTGGAGCTTCGTAATGGTAATAGAGATATATAAAATGAGTCAAAGGGTCGTAATGTGAATGTAGTAATAGATTTTCAGGATCCCCTTCTTTTACGATATAAGTAAACCCGACAACCTCAAAGTCAATTGAGTTATCTGCATTTATTGTTAAAATTATCTCCTCACCATAACTACCCCAAATAGCAAATTTTGTAGAACATGTTTCGCTGTTAATTGTTATTAATTCTTTTAGAACTTGTCCCTGGTAATATGGCTCATCAGGATAATGACCACCTGCAGTAGGGTGGAAATACTTAATATTTGATATGTAATAACCAGCATACGTATTTGCAACCAGAACGGTTGTGTTCAAATTGCTAGACACCTCTCTTCCATCGCTTAAAACTGATTTGTAGGTCAATATAAAGTAATCACCAACATCAGCGCTTGAGGGAGCAGAAGGGATAGTGTAATCCTCCATACTTAAACCTTGTATTAGCTGATCCCATGTGTAAGATGGGGAAAGCGAGATTGTATCACTTGCATTTGAACCGTTAACATCAATAGTGCTAAGTAACTCCTCGTTAGAATATTTTCCTGTAGATTTGTGGTAGAAGGTTTTATAAACCTTAACAACCTGAACAGCAGGGCCAGGATAAACTATCATATTCAACGAAATACCTTGGTCACTTGTTGGTAAATATTGCACTAAAGTGGAAGCGTCAATTAAACCTCCAGTTTTTACGTCGGCTGTCATTAGGTCGTCGTCCATCAAGCATGAACTTAATGAAAATGTAACCGTTAAAATAATTACGACGCTAAATATCTTTTTAAAATTCTTAATTTCCATAACCAATCAAATTAAACATTAATTATCTGCAACATCCCACCAAACCCTTGTATTCAAATCATCTTCACCTTGTCGTGTTATTGCTTCAGTAAGTTTTTTTCCATTGCGTGAATACTCATCCGAAGGGTAACGTAAACGTTGGGGAATTCTTCCATTATTCAATCCATCCTCGGCTGGTGTAAGCTGAGGGTAGCCGGTTCTTCGCCACTCAAACCAGGCCTGTAGCCCCTGGTCGAACATGGCAATCCATTTTTGGGTGTATATCTTTTCCAGGGCTTTAGTTGCATCCCAAGCGCCCCCATTTGCCATATAGTCATTATAGAAGTCGTCAACAGTGGTAGAAATGCCAATAAAATCGGAATAGTAATCGGGCACTTTACTCACAATCTCGGAAGCGAACTGGTTATACGACTCTTTGATTCCCATTTCGTAATAGTCTTGAACTGTCTCTGTTCCTACGGTAAGCAACCCCCTATAACTTGCCTCAGCCAACAAAAAGCATACCTCTGCTCTACTTATAAACATACCGGGAGCATCAGCCCTTCGGAAATACTCACCTAGTTTTGATGTTCTGGTAATTCCATTACCCAAATAGGCAGCTGCTTTAGCAGAGGTTAACCCATTCGGTAGGCCAATCCAGTAACCACCCGCTTCAGGGGTTTCGGCATACACCACAATTCTCCAATCGGGATGGTCGTGATTATTTGGGTTATACATGGCATCAATCAATGTTTTGCTTACCCGATGGTCATCACGAGTCTTATAGGTTTCATTTAAAGGATGATTATTTGGATAAGAACCCAGAAAGATCAGTGCTGCATTTTCCGAATTTTTTGAAATCAACGGATTGGATGCTGCATCGGAAATCATGGAATTTATTTCTTCTCTGATAAAATCATGATATTCGGATTGGTACGACATGCGCATAAGCAAACGCAGCCTTAATGAGTTGGCAAAGCGACGCCATTTATTTATATCACCGTTAAATAGGATATCACCCTCGATAGGTGTGCCATCTTCTAATAAAATGCTGTTGGCATACTTTAGTTTATTTATCAGATCGATATAAACAAATTCCTGTTGATCGAACTTAGGCATCAAAATGCTATCTATCTTAAATGCCTCTTTGTAAGGTATATCACCGTACAAATCAGTCAAGACAGAGAATATGTATGATTTTAGCACCAATGCAACCCCTTGGTAGTTCTGATTTCCTAAATGCTCCCCCATTTCGTACAAACGTTGAGTTTCCATTCCTGGTCCCGCATACAGCCAATTCCATACAGAATTAATCACATCGTTTCGAGGCACATACCTGTCCTCATCGGTATATTGCACCTTTGCCATGTGTTGGACCCAGCAGGAGCCAATTTCATGACCCAACCATACATCAAAAACCTGGTCAGCAATCCCCTCAATGGCATTAGCAAGTAACTTATCGGGGTACTCCTTAGTAATATCAATTGCATTGGGGTTTTTATTGATCTCCTCAAAGTCTTTTGTGCAAGAATTTCCCAGTGTTACAACAAATGTCAATGCAATAAGGTATTTAAATTTAATCGATTTCATACTCATCAACTATTAAAACTTGAAACTAAAATTAACACCGATACTACGCGCAGTAGGATGCTGTCCGAACTCAATTCCTTGAACATTGCTGTTACTAAATGCTGTTTCAGGATCTATATGAGGTACCCTGGCATACAGCAAGGCAAGATTGCGTCCAACAATTGAGATTGAAACATCCCTGATGGAACTTTTTCCGATTTTTGGGAAGGTGTATCCAAGCCTCACCTCACGAAGTTTTATAAAACTTGCATCAAAGATACTTGAATAGGCGATATTGTTGTTATAGGCAGCCTTATTAAACTCCTCAGCCGAAACCACAACATCGTTTTCAACATAACGTCCCTGCCCATCGGGTTTAACACCAACGCCAACTATTCCCCCTTCACGTCCTATCAATGTTTCTTTCAATACACCAGAATAGCGTCCCCAGGTAGTAGTCATCGAGTAAATTTCACCACCGTATCGCCCATCAACAAGAATGCTAAAATCAAGCCCTTTGTAACGGATTGAGTTTGAGACACCTGCCACCCAATCGGGGGTGTAGTTCCCGAGTCTAGTGAAGTTTCCTTGATAGGGCAAACCATCTACATAAATAATATTTCCATTCTCGTCACGGGCAAAGTCATACCCATAAAGTACTCCAAAGGGTTCTCCAGGTATAGCCAAAACGTCCAAGCTCCAATAGCTACCGATAACATACTGATCGAGGCCCTGGGCTAATTCTCTAACCTTATTCACATTCTTTGCAAAGTTTAGTCCAACTGTCCACTCAAAACCGGTTCTAGTTCGAACGGGTATGGCATTCAACATAAGTTCTACACCTCTATTGTCAATCCGCCCCGCATTAATAATTTTCGAGGTGTAACCAGTTGTAGCGCTTACAGGTAAGCTGATGATCTGGTCAAAGGTGCTCTGTGAATAGTATGTTAGGTCAAGCGCCAGCCTATTCATAAAGAACCTGACATCCACCCCAATCTCAAGGGAGTTGGTTCTTTGAGGTTTTAATGATGGATTCGGCAGCTGGTTCGGTATGTATATTTGTGCTATTTTGGTTGATGCATTCCAACCGTTATTAAACCTATAAACAGGCTGTAGTTGGTACGGATCGGTATCGGCACCAACCTGAGCCCAACCAACCCTTAACTTTGCAAAACTTAACGTTTTAGATTGCAAATCAAACAAATCAGTAAGAACAGCCGATAAGTTAAATGATGGGTAAAAATATGAGTTATTTTCTGCTGGTAAAGTACTTGACCAATCGTTTCTTCCTGTAAAATCAAAGAATAAAGCATTTTTCCATGCTATCTGTCCATTATAATACAAACTATTAATTCTTTTCCGATACAGATAATTCATTGTTGTAACGGGTATTCTGGAATTTTCGAAGGTATAAACATCAGGCACACTAAGCTCTGTAGTATACGAGGAAAGTGTTTGGGTATACTGATCCATTCTGTTTCCTCCAAAATTCAAGCTAAACCCAAAGTCCTCACTAAAAGATTTGTTAATGGAGAACAAAAAGTCGGCATTAATCTCCCTGAAAGTTCGTTTTGACTGACCGAGATATCCGTATGGGTTCTCAATGTCGCCATAAGCGGAACGGGCGGAGTTAAGATTTGTATAATAATCAATTCCAACACCAGTCTTTAAACTAAACCAGTCGGTAAATTTTACTGTAGCCGATGTTTGGCCAATTAACCTATCCCTATCAATACCATTAAGATTTTCATATAGAGTAAAATACGGGTTATTATGGTAGCTGTAATTCCAATTTCGTTTGGATCCATCGGGGAAGGTGTACTGCTTTAAATCGGCGACATCAACCTGACGACCAAACCATAAAAATTGTTGCATGACGTTTTGTCCACTATAACCATAGGCAGGGAGATTGTCGCTCTTGGTGTTTATGTAGTTACTGCTTAGCGATAAAGCCAAAAACTTGTAAGGAGACACTAAGGCATTCAGGTTTACACTATTTTTTCTCTGATCGGTATTAGGAATCATTCCCGTCTGGGAAGTATTAGTATATGAGAACCTCACAGAATAGTTATCCCCAGCACCTTCAATGGCTACATTATTTGTGAATGTTTTACCAATTTCAAAGAAATTTTTAATATTATTAGGATGAGATACCCAAGGAGTAGGCTGACGGACACCGTTTACAACAGGTGAGTTCCACTGAGGAATCATTAATCCTATATCGAGCGTTGGGCCCCAACTTTCGTCCACATTATCGTTAATTCCTCGTCCTTGCCCGTCGTAAAACTCAAACTGACCGCTTGTGCCCTGTCCATATTCGTTTTGAAAATCAGGCAATCTGAGCGGTGTATCAAAGGTGGTTGTTGAGTTGAAAGTTATACCAAAATGGTCGGTACTAGCTGAACGTGTTTTTATAATGATAACGCCATTTGCTGCGCGCGAACCATAAAGGGCAGCAGCATTAGGTCCTTTTAATACAGTTACACTTTCTATATCATTTGGATTAATATCGGCAATACCACTACCTCGGTTAACTCCCTCGTTGTAGGTTCCTCCAAAATTCCAGTTGTTCATTACCACTCCATCAACAACAAATAGTGGCTGGTTATCGCTGCTAAGTGAGTTTACACCACGAAGCACGATTCGAGTAGAGGCCCCAACGGAACCAGAAGTTTTGGTAATTACGGCACCCGAAACACGACCCTGAAGCGAGTTAAGAATGTTTACCTCTGGTGTTTTAGCTATCTCCTCGCCTTTCACACTTTGGATAGCATAACCAGTTGCTTTCTCGGCTTTCATAATACCAAGAGCCGTAACGGTAACCTCTTTCACCTCGATAGATTCCTCCACCATTTCTACATCAATCACCGTTCGGCCGGCAATCTCAACCTCAACGGTTTTATACCCGATATAGCTAAAGCGAAGTTTTTTAGCAATGGCTGGGACATCAATTTCGTATCGTCCCTCCATGTTTGTTACAGTACCTATTGTACTACCAACAACAACAACGGTTACCCCTTGAAGCGGCCAAGCTCCATCGGTTGAGGTAACCATCCCCGATATTCTCACAGTTTTTTGGGCATTTGAACTCAAAGAACACACAAACAAAAAAGCTGTGAGTAGCACACACAGTTTCCTCATAAATACAGATTAATAAATTGGTTTTGGTTTAGTTAATTAATTCACAAACCAAATTTATGGCAAATAGGAATACGAGTCAAATGTTTTTTTAACGCAGAAATAGAGGAAGCAAAAATAAAAACTTTGAATCTTAAAATTTTAAATTGTAATTTAAAGTAACTCCTTTAGAAAACGCATTTGTCGTTACAGAAAAATCATCTAAAGCCCTTTTTAATTTACTATTCCTGCCACCTACTGATGCAACCCATATTATATCATAAACCCATATTGATATTCCAGCTCCTAAAAATAAAACATTATCATATTTAAAAAGCCAATATTTCTTTTCACCATAACCATTGAATGTTAATTCCTCTTGGTTTGTTCTAGGGTTTACATAAATTGAATATTGAGGTTCTCTATATATTTTACTATTTGCAATTATACCTAATGTCAAAAATGCAACAGAAGATAATGTTCTTAAATAGGGTTTAAAGTGCAAATTCCTATAATCCGAAACAAAATAATCGCCTAAACCAGGTAAAACTAATGAATATATAAAACTGCCATACCCTTTCTTTTTGTAAAAACTATTTATATTAATAACTTGTGGTCTAAGTTTTGAATAAAGTAAATAATTATCCTTATCCATATCCCATATTAAACAGTTACTCTTATGTTCTCCTAAATTATTATCCCCACAGAAAGAGATTGACTTTGGAATTAATGGGTTATACTCTCGTCCCATAAATAAAAAAGAACATTATTATTATTTATAGGCGACTTTGATGAATAATATACTATCATCCTATTGTTTAATAATTTAACACTATCTAAATCTATTTTTTGAGGTTTCTGTCCAACAGAATCGATACTAAAGACAAACAAAAAAAGAAATATAAAATAGTTATAATAAAATTTTAACATATTAGTTATTTTTAGATTATTTGGTTATAAAAGGAAATTATTTTTATTAGATCATTTTCTTTCTTAAGGTTTAACTTATTCAAAGAAATAAATTCTTCTATCTCTTTTCTCTTTTTTCCTAACAAATGGAGTAATTCATTTTTCTTACCATAAAACTTAGTTGGTGAAGTGTTTTCCTCAACTCTTATAAACAATGAAGTTTGCGTTTGATAAGCATTTATTGATGTTTCTGCTGCACCATATCTTAAACCAACATTGCTTTCACTAATACTTTTATCATACTTCTTCAACAATTGGCACCTCCCATCTACTAAAACTTCTAGATAAGCGCCTTGTATGTAAGGGCCAAAATGATCCTTACTAGTAATAATATCATAAATAAATTTCTTTCCCATGAAATTAAAGGCCAATACTTGAAAAGGATCCATAAAAACTAAAGTATCGTTGTTGTATATTAGTTCAATATTTTGGGAAGCAATATTAAAACGAAAAAGAGATTTGTATTTGATATTATTTTTTAATCTTAATTCGCCAATCATCCATTCCTTTGTAAGATATTCACTTCCTACTATAGATTTTGAAGTAAGAGTCCTATCTTCGACTCTTAAAAAAGATGCTTTAAAATTAGACGAACCATATCCAGCAATATGCATCATTTGTGTTTGCCCATGTACACAAAATAGCTTTATAAAAAGAAAAACAGTAAGCAAAATTCTTAAACTTTTCATGTTTAATTTACCTTTTGTAGATACTACTATGAATAGTTGCATAGAAATAGCATTTTTATTATTAATGATTTCAGCTAAAACTTTCAAATAAAAACTGGGGGCAAATAAAATGCCCCCAATTATTCAGTACACTATAATTACACTATTTTGATACAGGTGTGAAGGTTACATCAAACACGTCCCACACGGAGCCTGCATAGTCTCCAGTTGCTAATAAATGTCCCCAGAAATCAACGTGAATCTCACCTGTTTCTGCATTTACAGTACCCACTAATGGAGCATTGTAGAGGTTAAGATCAGCATCTCCCAGGTAAACAGCAACATCACCATATCCATAAATATCACCAATAAGTTGTCCAGGTTGGATTGTAATGGTTAGGTTTTGTACATCTATTGTAGCTACCAATGCAGTACTTTTGCCTTTAATTCCTGTTATGACAATGTTGTTCAATGGATCGTTAGGGTCAAGTGCAATTTGAATGTCTTCACCCCAATCTTCATCCCAATCACCAGGTGCACCATAGCTCTTTGCAAAAGCGGAATAGTTGCCAACCCATGGAGCCAATGGTCCTGGGTTAAATGATTGAATTACCCCCATAGCATTAGGAGCATAAACATTACCACTTGATGGTGTACCAAGTTTATACCCTAAGCTATAATAAACACCAGGGGTAAACTTATCTCTATAAAGTTTTACTTTTAGCTGGGCAGAGTTTTTACCAGCCGGAACAGTTACTGATCCCCCAACAATCTCATATGCTTCATTGGATAAAGTAGTTAATGAATCAATAATCTCAACTGGAATCGTCACATCAGTTTCTGGAACAGCACCCCAAACTAAAATGTCTATAGTAAAATCGGTAACTGCTGTATCAACATTAACAACAACATTTTTGTTTGGGTTATTAATTACAAAGGTAGTTCCTAAACTTTTGTCATTAGGATCGTAGGGCTTAGTAAGCTCCTCATTCTTCTCACAGGAGACAAACAACATAGTAGCCCCTAAGAGAAATGTTGCAAATATTCTGAAATATGTTTTCATAGTCATCTTAGTTTAATTTTATTACTATTCAACATCCCACCAAACTCTCTCAGAAATGCTTACAGGATCTACATTTGAGTTGTAAACAATTTCACTCTGAGCGTAAGGGAACCGACGAGGCATAGCATTCAAAGCAGCGTTTTGTGGCAGAACCAAGAAGTTAGGGAAACCTGTACGTCTATAGTCATTATATGAATACATAGTACCACATAGGGCAACCCACTTCTGATTAATAATCATTTCTAGTGTTAGGTTGTTAGGATCGGAAAGTGTAACGTTGGTTGCAAAGAATGGATATGCTGTTTGCCAGGTACTTGCATTAGCTACACCTACTTGCTCTAATGAAGCCTGAATCCCTTCAAGATATGCTTGGTATGCTGCAGACTTATCAGTAGGTAGCAATGCTTCTGCTTGCATGAACTTTTGTTCTGCATAGGTTATAAACCATACACCAGCATCATCAGCAGCTAAGTAATCACCTAGTGTTGAAATATTTTCATCTTCGCTACCGATTGCGCCTCCCGTATAAGGTGTATTTTTAGCAAAAAAATCTATTCTTGGATCAACAGTGCTATTTAAATAGTCGATAAATGTTTTCCCCATTCCAATATCACCTCTTTCCTTAAGGAACTGATATAATGGATGTCCAGCTCCATCCGGATCGCTAAAATAAAACACCATATTATCTGCACTAGACGTCAACCCTCCTTGGTTTAATACGTTAATTACATCTTGGTAAGCATTGCTATTCCTCTTTGATTGCACTAAAATAGCACGTGCTTTCAAAGCATATGCAGCGTTAATCCATTTTTGTGTATTGTTATTATAAATCATATCACCAGCAAGTGCTTCACCAGTCTTTGGTGCAGATAAATTAGTTATGGCATCATCGAGCAGGCCTAAAACAGTAGTATAAATTTGCTGTTGGCTATCAAGTTTTGGATTCAAATTTGCACCTTCCTGAAAAGCTTCACTGTAAGGTATGTCACCAAATAAATCAGTTAATGCCATTAATGCTATGGATTCCAAAATTTCTGCAACACCCTTAAATTGGTTTGAATTAGTTGCTTCAGCCTTCTCTTTAATCTTTTGGATATCCATTAAAGTACCATAATAGAAACTACTCCAAACATTATTTACATCAGATGGAGTCATATTATAACGGCCCTGTGTTAGCGATTGACGAGCAAAGCCATTAAAGTATTGCATCCACATGTTAAGTGGCCTTACAATATCATTACCACCTAAATCATAAGCTAAGTTAGCTTGTACTGCTGGAAGGATTAATTTCATTGGCACATCTGCAGGTGTATCCGGGTTAACATTGATATCCGGATCAACCCATTCGCAACTTGACACGGTTAATATTAATGCCAAGATTACTGCTATATTCTTAAATAACATTTTTCGTTTCATAAATTAAAAATTTAAATTGTTAGAATCCTAAACGTAAACCAAATGTGTAGAGCTTTTTACCTGGCATGTTAAAATAATCCATTCCCTGACCATTACTTGCTCCAGTAAGGTTTGTTTCAGGATCAATACCAGTATAAGGAGTAATTAAAAGTAAGTTGTTGCCTGTAAAATAAACTTCAAGGCTCTTTATAGGTGTCGATTTTAGAAGTTTTTCATTAAACCTGTAAGATAGTGTAATTTCTCTAATTCTAAACCAGTCAGTTTTTTCTAGCTCTGAACTATTTGGAGCACCTCCAAAGTTACTACCATTTCCCTGGAACCATTTCTGGTCAAGAACTACAGGAATATTATTAGTAGAACCATCGGTAACAACATTTCCATTATCATCTACATAACCAAGAACGCCATCAAAAACAACAATGTTTTCAGCTGGAGTTTGGTCAAAATTGATAGAACCATCTGGATTATAAACAACCTCACGGTTTTCAGTTGCCTTACTTACACCAAAGAAGTTAAGTGCAGATTTTGTTCCGTTCCACATCATTCCACCCTTTTTAATATCAATAAGGACAGAAAGGCTAATACCCTTATAGCTGAACGTATTGTATACATTCACAGTATAGTCAGGATCCACTTGTCCAAGAGGTATCATGCCTTGTTCTTGGTTGGTCATGGGATAACCAACTGGTCCTTTGTTTGGATCTGTATTGATAAGGACATTACCATTAGCGTCTCTGTACCAATCATAACCGTAGAATGACCTATAAACCTGACCTGCAACAGCACGGATTTGAGGATCAGTAAAGCCAGCTAAGAATACATCTTCGATTCCAGGAGCCAACCTATCAACCATGGTTTTCATCTTTGTGAAGTTAGCATTAATATCCCACTGGAAACTTGAAGTTTTTACAGGTGTGGCATTTAACGAAAGTTCAACACCGTTTGTAGTCATCTTAGCTGCATTCATGAACTGACCATAAAGACCAGTACTTGGGGCAATTGGTACATTAAGAATAAGATCTTCGTTTACGTTGTTAAAATATGAAAAGTCAAGTCCAACTCGATTATTTAAAAACCTTAACTCGGTACCGACTTCCAGAGATTTCATGCTCTCATGAGTTAGGTTGGGTGAACCACCTGTATCACCATAAGAGAAACCAGTTGCACCTAACATAGGAAAAGAACCACCAGTAGTCCAGCCATCACCAACTCCACCAGAAAACCATTGAGTTGATAGAGCATAAATTGGAGCCACGTTAGCTGTTAAGGCATATGATGCTCTTAACTTACCGAAAGAAAGAATGTTGTTATCCTTAAGCCCAGGTAATTCGGAGAAGATAAAGCCAACGTTTGCTGAAGGATAAAACTTAGCCTTAGCATTTGGCATTGATGTGGCTTTCTCGTATCTTCCAGTTGCACCTAAATACAACATGTTGTAAAAAGCCAAAGAAACATCACCAAAGAAAGCACTACTCCTAAATTCTGCTTCACCTACTCCTGCAGATTGGTTGGAAGTATTGGAAACATGGTAAAAACCAGGAATGTCAAGCGGAGCATTTGTTGCTGCAGAAACAGACTTTCCATAATCTCCATACATGTTAAAACCAAAAGTTCCAGTTAGGTTAATGTTTTCCGTAAAGTTATGATTTATTAAAGCCAGAAGGTCAGAGTTTATTATAGATGAGAATGAGCTACCTTCCGAAACAGATCCATTTGGCACAGCTCTTGAATTTATTGCAAATATTTGCTTATACCTTCTTACATACCAGTCAACACCTATTTGATATTTAAAGGTTAACCAGTCAAGAGCTTTGAATTCAAGTGATGAATTACCTATGAAACGGTTAATATTCTCTGTATAAGGGTTTTTGTTAATTGTCCAATATGGGTTATCATATCCACCACCATGACGATAATTTCTTTGAATACCACCAGGCAGTTCATAACCCATATTATTAAAGAATGACGGAGGTGTCCTAAGCAATCCTAACATTACACCAGAAACATTGGAACCTTTTTGAATAAATGTTCCTTCTGAATTTACATAATTTGAGTTAGCAGACAACTTCAAATTTTTCAAAAGATTTGAAGTAAAGTTAGCCCTAATAGAGGTTCTTTTAAATTCTTCGTTAGGAACAACACTTGTTTCGTTTCTGTTACCAACCGAGAAATAGAATTGGCTATACTCATTACTACCAGAAATACTAGCGTTATTATCGTATGTAACTCCAGTTTGGAAAAATTCATACCTGTCATAGGGTACAACTGGACCTAAGGTTGGATCAGCAAGTGGGCTGGATTTAGGCACAATTGCTCCATACACATCATAATCGGGCCATGTCCATACAGATGGGTCCTTTGAATATGCAGATTGGTCTAGACGAGGACCCCAAGATGTTGAAGCACCTGAAGACCAAACTCCGTTACTACCTTGAGCAAAAGTGTTTTGTAGTTCAGGTAGTTGAGAAACTTCGCTTAGCTGAACGGAAGAGTTAATATCAACCTTAAATGTTTGTCCTTTTTTCCCTTTTTTGGTGTTGATTAGAATAACACCATTAGCAGCTTGAACACCGTAAAGAGCGGTTGCAGCTCCTCCTTTTAGAACAGTGATAGACTCGATATCATCGGGATTGATATCAATAGCACGCGATGAACGTTGAACACCATCAACACTATTTCCAGTATCACCACTACCACCAGAACTAATAGGTTGTCCATCAACTATGAATAGTGGTTGATTGTTTCCTGTTATTGAGGATGCACCACGAATAGTAATATAAGAAGCAGCACCTGCAGAACCTGAGGAGTTTATGATTTGTACACCAGAGGTCTTTGCAGATAAGGCTTTAACAACATCCCCAGTACCTGATTTCTGAATGGTTTCGGAATTAACTTCCTGTACATTATAACCAAGGGCCTTTCTCTCCCTAGTTATACCCAAGGCTGTAACAACAACCTCCTCCATTTGAACAGATTCGGTTTCCATTACTACGTCTATAACAGAGCGGCCAGCAATGGCAACTTCTTGGGTTTTAAACCCCACAAAGCTAAAGGTTAGTGATTGAGCACTTGTTGGGACACTGAGTTCATACTTACCTTTAGCATCGGTAATTACGCCAACAGTTGTGCCTTTAACAAAAACTGAAACACCCGGCATGGGCATTCCATCCTCGGAACTGGTAACCGTTCCGGTAATCCTCACCGTTTGCGCCTGCACAAGGGTAATACCAGCAAGCAGCAAACTTGCAAGAAAAACGCTTAGTTTTTTCATAGAACAAGTTTTAGGTTTACAATAGAGGTTAGTAAATTTTCAACACGACTAATCTACAAAAATGTTTTGCTAAAAGCAATAATTTGATATAACTTTTTTTAACACAGGTAAAAAAAAAGGCTGCTTCTAATGAAGCAACCTTATATATGTATCAATTAACACCCTCTAGGGATTTTGATCAGCTTCCGAAATTGCAGGATTATTATCAATTTCAGTCTGAGGTATCTTATAAATAAATACTGGATCTTCGGCTGGAATAACATTACCAGGAACTGCAGAGAAGATATGATTGGTTCTGTTAAGTCCTTTCTTAAGCCTCATGATATCATAGAATGCAAAACCTTCACCCCAAAGTTCAATTCTACGCTCTAACAAAATTCTATCGATTAGAGCTTGGCCGGTTTCAGTTACTGTTGGGGGTGTATAAAATCTAACATTCCATAATTCTTGTAAAAGATTCTGTGCTGTTGTTTCTTCTGGCCCTCCCATTCTAGCACGTGCCTCTGCTTCAATTAAAAGCATCTCTTCTGGTCTCATCATAACATAATCTGCAGCAAATTCTTTATCATTAGCCGAAGAAAATTTTAAGTTTACATATACATTAACGCTATTACTAACTGTCGGTATAAGCAATTCATCTCTTCTTATATCGCCAGGTTGCATTTGGCTGTACAAAGTGTGGCACAGATATTTAGGACTGTATCCTAATCCAGCATATCCACCTATTGTCATGTCAAGATGAGAGAAAAATGATGCATATATAGTTGATTGTTCATCATTAAGTGGTAAGCCCCACATCCATACCATTTGAGCTGCATTATCAAAGCCCGATTCAAACTGTTCAATTGTATTTAGTGCATATCCTTGTCTGGCTGCATTTGCATGCGAAGCAGCTGCGGACCAATCATTCATTACAAGTGCAACTCTTGCTCTAATACCATGAGCAACAGATAAATCAACCTCAGAAATATCACGACGCTCTATATTTGCCTCTCCAAATAAAGTAATAGCTTCATCCAAATCTGCAGTAATTAAATCATAAACTTGTTGAACAGTGGCTCTAGGATTACCTTCATTTTTAGGTTCTGTATAAATAGGTACACCAGGATCGTTTTGATGTCCCATGTATGTTTGTTGGAAATGTTGTATAAGCCTAAAATATGAATAGGCTCTAAGAGTTAGAGCTTGAGCTTTGATATGCTTTTTTTGCACATCAGTTGCATTTGTAACTTCATCATAATGAGCAAGTACCTCATTCAAATTTCGAATGCTTCTATAAAACAGACTCCACACGTAAGAGGGCCTCCTATAAGTAGCCTCTCTATTATCAATTGTGTAATCATATCTAAACCAATGTAACCGGCCAACAACAATATCTTCACCCATAAGATCTGAAGCTAAATCAATAGCTTTAACTCCAAATTGATCGTGGTAAGAATGGTATTCTCTTAAATCACGAGTAACACCATCTATAACCGCTTTAGCCCCCTCTAAATTTGTAAAAACCTTATCATCACTAATAGATGCTGACGGGCTGGTTTCCAAGAAATCTTCGCTACATGAAACCATTAATCCGACAAGCAGCGTAAATATTAAAAATTTTCTTTTCATATTTTGTCTCCTTTTAGAAATTTAAGTTAATACCAAATGCAATAGTTCTTAGTGGGGTGTATACATTATCAAGGTTTCCACTAATAGATTGCTGCGGATCTAACCCTTTACGCTTTGACTTAAGATAAAGATTTGTTCCAGTTACAAATAACTTTGCATTTGCGATGCCATAATTACTTAAAAACTTTTTCGGTAAATTATAACCGATAGTTAGGTTTTTAAAACTTATATAATCAGCATCTATCAAAAACCTATCGGAGGTAGCATTAACGTTCTGGTCATAATCATTTATAGGTATATTGCTATTAGTATTATCGGGTGACCAGGCTTTTAAAATATCTTTATGGAAATTTGTTCCATTTGTCAAATTGCCATGCATTAAAGCTGCATAAGGGCTATCATATACTTGACCACCAATACCAAAAGTTATCAAAAATGATAATTCAAAATTCTTATAGATGAAAGAGTTGGTAACACCACCTACTAAATCTGGAATAGATGAAGTTCCAGTATAGTATCGAGTTGCATCACTATAATTCTTAGTTGTAATTACAGAATCAACTACTACTTCATTGGTTACAGGATCAATATGAGTAACATCTTGGTACCACATCGATTTCCCATCAGTAGGATCAACACCTGCAAACTTTCTCATGTAGTAATCGTAAATACTGTGACCTACCATCCACTTCTTATTACCATTAATCATCTCTTCCTGAGGCAATTTTGTAATTTCATTCTTGTAGTGGCTTAGGTTTAAATCTAGAAACCACGTAAAATTCTCGGTATTAACTAAATTAGCATTTACTTCAATATCAAATCCTCTATTTTCAACGGCTCCAATATTTGCATCAAATCCACTAAAACCTGTTGATGGAGGGAGTGGTTGTGTAAACAATAGGTCATCACTCTTTCTAATATAATATTCGAAATTCATGCTTAACCTATCGAATATTCTTACTTCAATGCCAGTATTAATTTGAATGTTCTTTTCCCAAGAAAGGTTTGGTGTTCCAAGACGTGAAAGTAAGAATCCAGGATAATTTAAGTTTGCATACTCTGTAGAATATAAGGCTTGATATGCATAATACCCTACTTGATCATTACCAGTTGTACCATAACTAGCTTTCAAACGAGCATTGTTCAACCACGATAATCCTTTTAAGAATTCTTCATCACTAATTCTCCATGAACCACCTACTGACCAGAATTTTCCCCAACGTGTATCTTTATGAAATCTTGATGAACCATCAGTTCTAAAACTTAGGGACAAGTAATATTTACCTAAGTAATCATAATTTACACGAGCTAAATAACTTTCTAAACGTAAGTTAGACTCATACGATCCCGATGACTCATTTGTAGCAGCTGCATCTAGTTCGTATAAATCTGGTAATGGAAATCCAGTACGAGTAGCACTTAGGTAATTATACATATACTGATAACTCTCATGTCCTATCAAAGCATCAATATTATGGTTATTAACGGATTTATTATAGTATAGAAGTTGATTAGCTGATAAAGAAATTGAGCGTCCATAATCCCTTGTTGAACGGCCACCAAAAGACTGAGCATCACCAACTTCCATATTTTGATGAGTTAATCCAAAGTAACCATTATAGTCAACACTTGAATTTACTTGGAATTTGAAATCTTTTAAGAAACTAATTTCGGTAAACCCTCTGGCCGAAATATTATCATCTTTGTAAACACGTTTATCAAGAACTATAGTACCCAATGGGTTGCTATTTGCACTATATAAACGGGCTCTTCCATAACTGTTCCCATAGTCGTATTGCTTTTTACCTTGTGCATCTAATACTAACTCACCAGTATTAGGATCCCTCAAGTAAACAGGATAAATAGGTGCAATCATCCTGGACCACATAAAGGTATTTACATAGGCACTACCAGAAGATACTGGATAGTTTTGTTCAGAATTTGATGCTCCCAAATTTAAACCTAACTTAAACCAATCTTTAAGTTGATGCTCGTTATTAATACGAATGCTATAACGTTTGTAATTAGATGACTGAACAATACCATCTTCATTTAAATAGTTTCCAGAAATATAATACTTTGACTTTTCTGAACCACCACTTGCTGAAACCAAATAATCTTGTCTAATTCCAGTTTGATGAAGCTCATCATACCAACTATCGTTCCATAATACAGTATGGTTTGGGTTAAGTTTGCCATCGGTCCCAACTACATATTCACCAGTTGGTACCCCAAACGGATTATACCCACCTGTATATGTACTTATTAAATCAGATGAAGCATTTACACGAGCAGTAGCATCATCATCTCCGTTAGCCAAGTTGTAATTGTAAACTTTCTGCCATAAAGCCTCCATATACTCAGCACTATTGAGTCGATCATACTCTGGTATACCTCTTGTACTTATACCAATATTAGCGACTGCTGTAAATTGAGTTCTATCCTTCTTTCCCTTCTTCGTAGTAATCATAATAACACCATTAGCGGCCCGAGAACCATAAAGCGATGTTGCTGAAGCATCCTTAAGAACTGAAATATTTTCAATATCCTGTGATGGAATACTATTAATATCTCCTGAAAATGGGAAACCATCAACAACGTACAAGGGAGCAGCAGAAGCATTTACAGAGCCAATACCACGAATGCGTATTGTAGCAGTTGTTCCTGGCTGTCCCAGTCCTGATGTCACTTGAATTCCAGAAGATAATCCCTCAAGTGCTTTGGTCACATTGGAAACTTGAATTTCTTGTAGTTTCTCGGTTTTAACAGCAGATGCAGAACCAGTAAACGATTCCTTTTTAAAAGTGCCATAAGGTGCCACAACCACCACCTCATCAATCTGCTTTGATTCCGGATTCATTACTACATCAATGACCGAACGCCCAGCGATGGCAACATCTTGCATTTCGTATCCTACGAAACTGAATTGAAGGGTTTGTGCATTGGCTGGCACGTTAAGCTCGTACTTACCATCCACATTGGTAGTTACACCAATAGTAGTACCTTTCACAACAACTGAAACACCCGGCATGGGCATTCCATCCTCGGAACTGGTAACTGTTCCGGTAATCCTTACCGTTTGCGCCTGAACCAGGGTAATTCCTGCCAGAAGCAAACTTGCAAGAAAAACGCTTAGTTTTTTCATAGAACAAGTTTTAGGTTTACAATAATAGTTAGTTAATAATACTATTTCCGCCGCTAATATATGTAACACTTTTTTAAAAAACAACCGTTTGCAGCGCTATTTATTAACAAAAGAAGTGTTAAAACCCCATAAACACTACTAATCAATTGTTTTTTTCTTCAAAAAGTTCAGAAAAATCAATGAATTCAGATTGATTGAATTTAAAAATCTCATTTTCAAACTTAAGGCTCACCTTGTTTGTCAATTCTTCACGATAGGCAGCGAGAAAGTTTAAATAACAGGTAAAGTAGATAGATAAAATGTTCACACTAAATATCATTCAGAATTTTTCCAATAAGTTACCCTCTTTGAATCTAATTTCCAATATTTTTTACACACACCGCTATAAAATCAACATAGGAAATAGGGCTAAACTTTAGGTTAATAATATCAGGCCAAATTGTAACCTTAAAAGGGATCATAGAGTATAACTGTAAAAAGATATTTGCACTTTATTACACTTTTTTGTAAAATTGCGTTAAAGTTTAACACTCAAAAACTAGTTGCCTATCGATAGAAGTTCTACACGCTAACCAAAAAAGGATGTAGCCGTGGATAATTTAAAGCGTTCCGATCAGGAACTTCTATCAGATTTTTTATCGGGCAACAATTCAGCCCTAGAAGTTTTATATAAAAGGTATGAAAGGAAACTTTATACCTATATCTTTTTAATGGTACGCAAGGCGCACCTTGCCGAAGATCTATTACAGGAAACATTTATCAAGGCGATAAAATCGGTTAAAGAAGGTAAGTATTCCGATTCGAACCGTTTTGGATCGTGGCTTATGCGTATTGCACACAATCTGGTCATTGACCAGTTTAGGCATAAAAAGCAGTATAGAGAGATATCGAACGACGACTATGAGCTAGATATTTTTAGCACTCCCCGATTTTCCGATGCCACCATCGAACAAAAAATGGTTTATGAGCGAGTGCTCTTTGAGGTACGCACACTTATCGATTACCTTCCAGAAGAACAACGAGAGGTTGTTATGTTACGCTATTATGGCGACCTCAGCTTTAAGGAGATTGCCGAGGCTACTAATGTCAGCATAAACACCGCTTTAGGCAGAATGCGCTACGCTCTCATCAACCTAAGAAAAATGGTTAAGGAACGAAATCTTAGCTTCGAGTTTGAGAAGGTGTAACTTTTATTGTAACTTATTTTTTCAACTTTGCTTAAAACAACTTGAGGTTTTTCCTGATTAGGTTATTTAAAAATTTGCTTAGATAACAAAACAGTTTCCCATTCGCTATCTTTGCCTTATGGGCAAGAATAAAATAAAACCGAAGGAGTTACACTTTTTAAAACCAATCAAAGGGGTTGATATTGCTTCTATTTGTCGAGAAGCAAATATTATCCTTCGTACAAAAAATGTGTCGAAACACGAGCTGCTTAATTTTCTCCAAAATGCCACAAATAAGACAGATGAAGATATTTATGATAAAAAATTCGAACCTCTAGTCAAATACATCAAACCTGACAAGCCGAGTGAGGGAAAACTACAGGAATTTATCATTAACAATAAAAGGATCAGTTTGCGTACACCATTGCCATATAAAATATACGGAAGTGACAACATTGAACCTGGTGCTATTGCCCAGATGGAAAATGCCATGAGTTTACCCGTATCAAAA
Organism: Tenuifilum thalassicum; assembly: GCF_013265555.1. GTDB lineage: Bacteria > Bacteroidota > Bacteroidia > Bacteroidales > Tenuifilaceae > Tenuifilum > Tenuifilum thalassicum. The sequence goes on from NZ_CP041345.1 coordinate 2,158,287, forward strand.
GCAGGAGCACTTATGGCCGATGCTCATGAAGGATACGGGCTGCCAATTGGGGGTGTGCTTGCAACACCAAACAATGTTGTAATTCCCTACGCCGTTGGTGTTGATATTGCATGTAGGATGTGCCTATCGGTATTTGCCATTTCTCCAGAAGTAATCCACACAAAATCAGAAACGCTTAAGCAAATACTTGAGGAAAGCACCATTTTTGGTGTTGGGAGTAAGAATAAAAAACATATCGACACATCTGTATTCGATAAGCAGGAATGGTCTTCGACAAAAATAATTAGGAAGTACCGAGATTTGGCCTACAGCCAACTTGGAACATCGGGTGGAGGAAACCACTTTGCCGAATGGGGTGAACTAACAGTAAAGGGCACAGATGAACTATTAGGTTTAGAACCAGGAGCCTATCTGGCTCTTCTTACTCACTCTGGATCAAGGGGTTTTGGTAGCGAAATAGCTCTTTACTATTCAAAACTAGCCATGTCTCAGATTGCTCTACCTGGCAGTGCCAAACATCTTGCATGGCTATACCTTGACACGCAGGAAGGTAACGAGTACTGGATAGCCATGAATTTAGCAGGGGAATACGCTTCGGCAAATCACCATGAGATACATCGGAAGGTAGCACGAGCATTAAACGAAAAGCCATTAAAAATTGTCGAGAATCATCATAATTTTGCTTGGGAAGAAACTCTACCTAATGGCGAGAAGGCAATAGTTCATAGAAAAGGGGCAACACCAGCATATCGGAACTCCCTAGGGATCATACCGGGGACAATGGTACATCGTGCATATGTAGTTAGAGGAAAGGGAAATTACGACTCGCTATTTTCGGCTTCGCATGGTGCTGGAAGACAAATGTCAAGAAAAAAAGCCATACAAAAATTTACCCGTGATGACCTAAATTACATTCTTGACAAATATGGGGTTAAGCTAATTGGAGGTGGGCTTGATGAAGTTCCTATGGCCTATAAGGATATAGGCAAAGTTATGAACGAACAAAAAGACCTAGTAGAGGTATTGGCTCAATTTCAGCCTAAAATAGTAAGGATGGCAAATCCAGAACGAAAACATCGCTGGTAGTAATTTTTTTTCTTTTTAATACAATACTTTTCTTTAGCTTTTCGTTTTGCTAATAGATAATAAACAAATTCTGCCTATGGTAAATCTTTACTCAATGCTAAACAGCCAAGTTGATAAAAAATGGGGGGAAGGCTCAATTAGAAAAGCAGAACATAAAGAAACAACTTTTTTAAAAGAGCATCCACATAAGCTTATTTTGGATAAGCTGAAGAGACTAGAAATGATTACACCTCCATCTGCTAAAAACCAGTTTCATCAACTTTTAGAAAAAATTAGTTCAATGTAAGTAGTTGGAGTTTAAAAGGAGGAAAATCCGATAGCCTCGGGTTTTCCTCTATTTTTATGACTCAAAAGGCAATATAAAAAACATTGATTTTAACTGAAGAAACTGACTAATTAAAAGCTAGCAAGATCTACTTTATTAAGATTTTTGTTTAAACGCCATTGATTAGATTGGCAGTGTGACATGCTACTAAACCTGCAGTTTCAGTTCTAAGACGAGAAGTGCTAAGGCTAATTGCATTAAAACCTACATCTAATGCCTGAGTAACTTCATCGGGGGTAAAATCACCTTCGGGGCCAATAAGAACCAGCACCTTCTTCCCTCTTTCAATAACATTCCGAAAAGGTTCTAAATCCCAGCTGTTACAATGAGCAATTGCCTTTATATCGTAATCGTTGGCATTTTTTACTACCTCTGCATATGGCTTCATTACGTTTACCTGCGGCAGGTAAGCTTTTACCGATTGCTTCATTGCAGCAACTGCCACTTTTATTAACCTATCAACCTTAACTACCTTTCGCTCTGAACGTTGACAAAGTAACGGAGTTACTTCATCGATTCCTATTTCGGTGGCCTTTTCTAAAAACCACTCGAATCGATCGATGTTTTTGGTTGGAGCAATCGCTATATGTAAATAGAAAGGGCGTTTCCCATACTCATGATTTGCTTCAACAATTTCCACCGCACAACGTTTAGGGTTATCGTCGATTATTTTAGCTGTAAATAGAGAACCAATACCGTTAGTTAGATATAGCAGGTCGCCTACTTTCATTCTTAAAACACGAATGCAGTGTTTTGATTCGTCCTCTGGGAGTATATATTCATTCCCATTCACTTCTGGGGCATAAAATATTTGCATGGGTAAATGATTTATTCCTTGCAAATTTAAGATATCGGTCAAAGTATGTACTTTTGAATAATGAAATTTTACAAACTTATTTAATGAAATCGATTGGTATAGTTTCAGATACTCACGGTTTTTGGGACAATGGGCTGAATGATTTTTTTGCTGAATGCGATGAGATTTGGCATGCTGGGGATATTGGTTCGCTTGAACTTGCCGATAGAATCAATACATTCAAACAGTTGAGAGCAGTATATGGCAATATTGACGACCATAAAACACGATTAGCACATCCTGAATTTCAGCGTTTTTCTGTTGAGAATGTTTCTGTGCTAATTACACACATTGGAGGGAAACCCGGCAGATATGAACCAAGGGTTAAAGAGCAGCTTTTAAAAAATCCTGTAAAAATATTTGTTTGTGGGCACAGCCACATTCTTCGTGTTCAGTTCGATAAAGCATTTAATATGCTTTACATCAATCCTGGAGCTGCAGGCAACAATGGGTTTCACCAAGTAAAAACAGCATTACGTTTAAAGATTGATGGTGAAAACATTTTCGACCTTGAGGTCTGGGAGAAAAAAAGAGGAATTTAAATGAATGGTTCGGAATGAATCGGAAATAATCGGAAGATATTGTCATGCCGAGCGTAGCCGACGCATCTTTCGCGGAGGAATTTGAGGAAGCTAGAGGAAGTTAAAAACGTTTCGGAATGATACAGTGTTTCTTGTATTGTTTTTAATGTTTCGAACATGGTTTTAATCATTCTTTTTGGCATGAATTAGATTTCTTGCCACATAGGTAGGATTTAGCGATTGTAAAATTTCCTAATACGATGCCGACTCATACAATAATGAAACCTAAAAACCAGCATTGAGGTCTAGAAACCCATGCTCGAAAAAATTCCCAAGAAACAATTTACATACAGGGCATAACAGAATACCTCACATTAAGAATTTAAAAAGGCAAAAAGGGAAATCTCCCGATCCAATGAATATGTCATTTAGGTTGACTTCTTAACTAATGTTTAATCATCATTTGACTCACTTCCATTTTCTTCCACAGGTTCATTATCTTTAGCATCGGACTTAATACCAAATGCAATTTCTTTATACCGCTTCAATGCCCTGTTTAGTTCACGTTTTGAACCAATCATATATTTGAAGCTTCTCCCTCGCTTATCGGCTTTAACCCTTCGTTCACGGGCTTTTTGCATATCAATTGGGTTATAAAACTCTGGATTTGTGGCATTAACATACATCACCCCGTTTACATAGTAAAAAGAATAGTACTCGTTATCGCCGAGATGAATATGAAGAATCATCCAATCGCGGTTTCGGCCTTTATAAAACTCAAGAAAACCGTTTACATACCTATTTACTTGGATATTACCAATTGTGCCAATTCCTAGCTTACCTTCCGAAACGAAGGACTTTCGTTTTGCATCCCACTTAAGCTTAACATCAGCAAGGGTTATTGTGCTTTCAAGGCTTTTGGGGGTTTGGGTAGGCGCTCCAAATAACGATATTTGGTTTAGGGCTAACGGTAGTTCATCGGGAGTAAGCCAATCGTAAAGCATTTTTCGATAAAGTTTTCTTTTCAAATCGACCTGTTCTGCAGTTATTGCGCCACCAATTTGATTTGCCATTGCCTCTAATGACTTCTGATTAAAGTGGAAATCAAACTTAATTATAGCATTAATAGTTGCCTCATTAGTTTTAAGTTTATGAATAGTACTTCCATAGATTTTAGTCTGTATTCTTTCAAGGTCAATAGGTAAAACAACGTTACCTTCCTCAAAAACCCAACAGTAGTCCTTTTGTAAGCTAACGCTATTACCAGTTGTATCAGGATTATCAAGTTTGTATAGTGGTGCTAAGGTGAACCTACGATTCTTATTGTTAAAATCCATATATCCCCATGCATGTACTAGGGCGGAATCTTCCCAATATTTTCTACTTCTTAGCAAACCACCATAAAGTTTAAGCGAATCCATGGCAATAGCTGTACCACTAATAAGTCTATGTAGATTAAGATTAACTGGTTTAGGGCTAACAGGAATTAGCACATGCTTTGAATTTATTTGGGCTTCGAATTTCAACCAATTGGCTATTGTACCTGGACAACTATAAATAGGCTTTGCACCACCTTTGAAAAACAAATCTTTTTCAGGAGCCGAAAGGCTAACTTGCCCAATAAAGGCAAATTCAGGGCTTAACTTAAAGCTATCGGGCTCAGTAAGTGTACCCTCAGCAAAAGTGTTCATGTTATTATCGGAATATACCTTAGGGAAGAAAATTGTTTGAACAGAATCCCTCTCATCAATGTAATCGTAATATGCTGAGCCTCCATAACTTTTTCGGCCATTAATTCTAATTTCAGCATCGTGAAATCTATGATATGCCGTATAATTGTTTGCCTTTATTGCAGCTCTCTTTAATTTATGCATTCGAATTTTTGAATCGACAACAACCTTTTTCCTGTAAGGATAAACCGTTGCATCGGCAGTGAAGATATAGTTCACGCTATCGGCAGCAAGAGTGATATTGGTTGTATTATATTTTGCTTTAGGTGAGAAAAAATACAGAGAATCTTCGGAAAACTTTGTGCTGTAGAACAGGGAGCCACGTGGGATGCTATCGGCATCTAACATGTTACTAACTCTGAATTTCCCAGCCACAACATCCTCTTGTGGGAAAATTGTTTCAAACGACACAACATGCTTTTTCATATCCCACTCAAAGCGGTCGTTATAGGTGTCGTAACGCAATGCATCGAGAGTTGCAAAAATGCTTTTGTCAACACGAGCCACTTCGGTTTTCATAGTGCTAAAGTTGACTAGCGCTTTTACCTTGTCGGAGTTGAGAGCGATGCTATCGGTATTTGTTTTGTAAATTGTGAGTGAACTCTCCTTGGTTTGGAAAGTGTTAGATGAAAAGTCAAATTGCTGTGCAATTAGTTTACCATCTGGAACGCGTACCTCGCCATCGCCAACAAGCCCTAATGGCTGCAATAGCAAATTCCCCTTTAACACAGCAAGGCTATCGTACATTACAAAAGGCGACTTACCTTTTGAAACATACATTTTATCGGACTTTGGCAACCATTTAATTTGGTGTTCACCCCCTTTTACATTTGGAAACTCTATTCCCGTTTCACGCTTTGCTATTGTAAAGCGTGAAGAACGTGTAATCATAGAATCGGGAAAAAGAGTCATGCTATCGGATTCGGTAACAGAAGTAATGTAACTGATACTTCCATTTATATTTAGCCCCTTGTTGCTCAAATCAATTTTATTAAACACCCTACCCTTCCCCTTATAAACAGCCATGCCTTCGGATGGGGTTTTAGTAACAAATCCCAAAGAGTTATCGGGCCGAATTCTTAAAGTTTCCTCAATTGGGGCTAAGATATTTCCCGAATAAAGGATTCCTTTAAAATTCATGTCTGCCTTTTCAAAGTTATCCATATTCTTGTAGACAAAAGGCAGAATTTCAAAATAGAAAGAATCGCGTTTATAAACCCCTCCATAAATTTCAGGGGCATCGTAATAAACATACGATTTACTTGTACAGTTAAAAATTGGATACTCAGGATTGTACTCCCTACCCGATTTATTGTAAGGTTTATCAATTAAAATATCGCCAGAAATAATATGAAGAGCATTGGCTACACCCTGTAAAATCCTTCGGCCATAATTATCGCGGTAGTTTGTTTGGTAATCAATAAGAAGAGAATCAACCTTATTGAGTTCAATTTTGAATTTTGAATAATCAAACTGAAACGATTTCCCATAAAATGTAAACAAACCTGCCCTTACATTCCCAGCGAACTGGAAGTTTCTATTTTTTTGAAATGTAATTTTATTTTTATAAGGCGAGATAAATACATTTTGCGAATCGCTCACTGAGATTCTTTCAACCCCATCAATAAAAAGATTTAGATTATTAAGGTTCAAGCGTGCATTTGGTTTAGCCCCGTCAGTTTTAGAGAAAAAATGAATTACATCAAAATCGGTTTTGCCGAAACGAGCCATTACGTTGTATTTCAACTTTTTGGTAATGGTAACCTCGTCGGTTTCAAAATTATAAAGCACATACCCCTTTTTGGCCAGGCGCATCATCTCAATCTTAACTTCTTCTGGAGCACGATGAACATGAACGGCCAGGTCGGAAGCTAAAAACGTATTGCTTTTAATTTTTCGAGTGTAATTCCAAATTGTCAGCACAGGATGGAAGTTACTCGCCCCCATCATCCTATCAAACAGCTCTTGGTTGAAAAAGTTTTCCGATTCGAATTCGGCATTTGAGATAACAGTTCCAAATCCGCTACCAAATTGCAGCTCATCGGATTCAATATTCCAAGTTATTTGATTTACCCAAAGATTAATCTTATGATATGAGCTATAAAAAGGACTCTGCGTTGTAAGCCTATCAGTTGTATTAACGGTTACTGTTTTGTTAGAGTTGTGGTAGGCAAAATAAAGGCCGCTATGGTAAATTGAGTCGCTATCAATATAAAATACCACTTCGGCCTTATCGGCTGAAAGCCTAGACTGTTCAATTAGGACAATTCGTCCGCGCGAGGTCATAAATGGTTTGCCATTTCTTTTAATGGTTACTTTAGCCAGGCTACCATCAGGACCTATTCCCTCCATGCGGGAACCTTTTATCTGGAAATTACCAGCGTAATCAATTCTAGGAAAAATGTTTTTTATTTCGAATATCTTCTTGTATGGATTGAATTGAGGATAATCAACCTGGCCATCCCTATAGATAGGTGTAACCTTGTCGGTTAGCCTTCCAAGCACAGGCTTTTTGAAATATTCGGGGTAGTAAAGTTGCGCAGAATCGACAGAGAACTCATTTTGCGATAAATTGATTAGATGATGGTTGTAAGAAGCATAAACTTTCTCATCATCAAACCCTGCACGGAACCACGTAGTTTTCCCTTTCCTTCCATGCCAGATTTGGTTAAGTAAATCGACCTCACCTTCAGCTTCTTTAACGATAATGCTATCCTTCCTATTATTATGGCAAACCAATAAAATTGGAGTTTCAAACCGTACCTTAAGAACTCCATCGCCTTTAAAGATGTAGCCATTACGAGGATAAACCTTCCAGTGATGAGAAGTGTTTATTGAAATGGTTGAACTGTCGATAATAGCCTCAGTAAGTTTAACTAATGAGTAAAAGCTGTTTGCTTTTAAAGCTTTTTCATGGAGCTTATTCTCAAGATATCCAAACCAATTTGAATACTGCGATTGAGCATACTGATTGCGATAAAACTTTGCAATAAGTTTTACATAGTTCAGGATAAACGATTTATCATCGGGTAAGATATCCAAGATTTCGTTAGCAGCGCTTACAATTGACTTTTTACTTTCAACATCAATGGTGTCGGAAAGCCAAAAAGGTGAAAATCCTTTTAGAAAATCTTCATTCTTATCCTTTACGTTATCGTTAATCAACGAGTTGAGTTCGGCGGGGAAAAGAAGGACGTCGCCAGAGAACTTATCGTCTTCGGGTTTTGCCAAACCAAAAATTACCGAAGCAGCAATTACAACCAAAATGGCTGTTGCAACAACCTTTCTTACCCTTTTTAGACTCACCTGACTATGCATAACAATCATTCTTATACCATTTTAGAACGAATATCTATTTTTTGAAGGAAACCATAGCCCAACCATCTTTAAACTGTACATCTATTGGCGATAAACCATTTTTAGATGCTTCCATTTCAAGCGTATCAACATCGTCTTTTAAAATACCACTCATAAAGATTTTTCCATAATCTTTCAAAGAATTGGCATATTTTGATAAGTCAGCAATGAGGATGTTTAAATTGATATTAGCAAGGATTATATCGAACTTGTACTCCTTTAGCAGGTTAGCATCACCTAGAAAAGCTTTTATTCTTTCACATCCATTAAGTTTAATATTTTCCAAGGTATTTCGGTAAGCCCATTCATCGTTATCGATAGCTACGACTGATTTGGCGCCTCGCATTTCAGCAAGGATAGCTAACACTCCAGTCCCACATCCCATGTCTAAAACCGACAAACCATCAACCTGGCTATTAAGCAGAGCCGAAATCATGAGCGAAGTAGTTTGATGGTGGCCAGTTCCAAAAGCCATTTTGGGGTCAATCACAATCTCGTAATCGACATTAGGGGTATCATGATGAAAAGATGCTCTTACTAAGCACCGATTATCAACGATAATAGGCTCAAAATTTGATTCCCAAACCTCGTTCCAATTCTTATCGAGTATTTCCTGGCGCTTAACTTCAATTTGAGCATCATTGGGAAGGATAATCAGAGCAAAGAAATTAGAAGGCAAATCCTTTAACCTATTGGTTTGAATGTATGCCAACAGTTCTGGTTCCGCCTCCATAAAACTTTCAAAGCCCAACTCCGAAAGTTGGGCTATAATTATGTCTACGGTATCGCTAGAATAAGGTTCTACTGTAATTCTAAATTCTGTATAGCTCATATTAGAACGATTTGGCAATGGCAACAAAATCGCTTGCTACTAACGACGCGCCTCCAATCAATCCCCCATCAACATCGGGTTTTGCAAAAATCTCGGCAGCATTCGATGGCTTGCAACTCCCGCCATAAAGGATACTGATTGAGTTAGCCACATCGTTACCATACTTATCGGCTAACAACTTTCTAATGTATGCATGCATTTCCTGAGCTTGTTCGGCTGTAGCTGTTTTGCCAGTTCCAATTGCCCAAACAGGCTCATAAGCAATCACCACATTTTTAATACTACTCTCATCAAGTTTAAAAAGTGCCTCTTCAACCTGAACCTTCACCACGTCGAAATGGGTATTCGATTCACGTTCCTGGAGTTTTTCACCACAACAGAAAATTGGAATTAAATCGTGTTTATGGGCAAGTACAATTTTTTCGAAAAGATGCTGATTGGTCTCGCCAAAATACTCTCTACGTTCCGAATGACCGACGATAACATATTTTAAGCCAAGAGCCTTCAGCATGGAAGCAGAAACCTCACCGGTATAAGCCCCTTTTTCCCAACGCGCACAATTTTGAGCACCAACTGCAACACGTGTTCCGCTTGCAAGCTTTGACACCTCATTCAAATGGGTAAAAGGGGGAATAACAACTAGCTCTACATCATTAGGCACACCAGCCGAACTAGAAATCACATCTTTGGCTAACGCTAAACCCTCAACTGGAAGAGTGTTCATTTTCCAGTTACCTGCAACAATCTTTTTTCTCATCTCAGTATATATTAGTTAATCAAAAAATCCAATTGACGTTTAACAAATTTACAATAATTCTCGGACTATTTACCCCAATCGTACCCTTGGGTCAAGTATGCCATAAATAATATCAACCAGTAGGTTGACCAAGCTAAAAATCACTGCAATGGTAAGCACACATCCTACCACAAGCGGAACATCGTAACTATTTAATGCGTTTACCATAATATATCCAAGACCTTTCCAGCTAAATATGTATTCAACAAATATAACACCTGCCATCATGGAAGCGAACCAACCAGAGATTGATGTAACAACAGGATTTAACGAATTCCGTAGGGCATGACGGAATATTATTGCCCTTTTATTTAATCCTTTTGCTTTAGCCGTGCGAATATAATCCTGGCTCAGGGTTTCGAGCAACGAGCTACGCATTAGCTGGGTAATAACACCTAGAGGTCTTAAACCAAGGGTTAATGCTGGAAGAATTAGGTTTTGCAACCTTAAATGCACGCCTTCGCCCAAATCATCAACCTCCCATAAATTTCCCGTTAAGTTCAGCCCAGTAAATTTTCCTAAAACAATGGCAAAAAGCCAACCAATGAGAATTGCAGCAAAAAAGGAAGGAAGCGCCATTCCCAATGCTGAATTCACGAGCAACAACCTATCCCAAAAAGTATCCTTAAAAATGGCAGCAAGAACCCCCATACTGATTCCAAATATTGTTGCAAAAACAATTGCAGCAAGAGCTAAATAAAACGTGTTTGGTAATGTGTTAGAAATTATTTCAGAAATTGGTTGTCGGCTTTGATATGAACGGCGTAAATAGGGTACCTTTAAGAAGATTGCCTCCCCATTCCCAAGCGAAATAACCTTTATTCCATCACCATAGGCTTCAGGATTGTAGTACATATAACTCGATTTATCATTTAATTCATGAAATGATATTGGTGAAATGTCATTAATGTACTTTACATACTGTTTCCAAACAGGCAAATCGAGACCCAAATCGGAACGGGCAGCTTGAATAGATAGAGAATCGGTTCGTTGGCCAAGAACCATACGAGCAGGATCACCAGGTATAAGGTTAAAAAGAGCAAAAATGAGAGTGGCTACTCCAAAAACCACAAGAAAGGTGTAAAGTATTTTCCGAAGTAGGTATAAAATCATATGTTAGATATTAGTCGTAACGCTTAGCCTCTTCCCAAATCTTATTCATCTCATCAAGAGTCATCTCTTTTAGCGACTTTCCTTGCTTTATTGTTTCCTGCTCAAGATAGCCAAAACGTTTCATGAACTTACGGTTTGTTCGTTCAAGGGCTGTCTCTGGGTCAACACCATAAAGCCTAGCAGCATTAACTATAGAAAAGAGAAGGTCACCAAATTCAAGTTCGATATCCTCATCGGAGGTATTCACCTCAACCTCATGCTTTAACTCATTAAGTTCCTCCTGAACCTTATCCCAGACCTGAGAGCGTTCATCCCAATCAAAACCTACAGCACGCACCTTTTCCTGAATCCGATTTGCTTTAATTAGAGCCGGCAACGATGAAGGAACACCAGATAGTACGGTTTTATTCCCATCCTTTTCCTTAATTTTTAGCTGCTCCCAATTTTCTAAAACATCATTTGTACCTCCAACCTTAACATCTCCATAGATATGAGGGTGACGATAAATTAGCTTATCGCAAAGTGAATTGATAACATCAACAACATCGAATTGCTTGTCCTCCTCTGCAATTTTGGAATAGAAAACTATGTGTAAAAGAATATCACCCAGCTCTTTTTTTATTGTGCTGAAATCCTTCTCCAGAATACCTTCTGAAAGCTCATAGGTTTCCTCAATGGTCAACGGACGAATTGATTCCAATGTTTGCTCCCTATCCCAGGGGCACTTTTCGCGTAGGTCGTCCATTATTTCAAGCAACCTTAAAAAAGCCTTTACGGCTTCATCTTTCCTTTTATTTGTCATCATTTAAGAATTTTTTCATCTTCAAAAAAACGCACCATAATATTAGAGCCAACCGACAAGTTATACATTTGGGCTGCATATCCTTCGCGAATGGCAATTTCAAGCAATCCAAGAGAATTGAAAAGTGCAAGCAAATCGCCCTTCTCAACATCCTTATAGGATTTGCTCAACCTGTTTATCCCATGAGAATAGCTTTGGACATATATGACAAACTTGCGCGATTGCCTGTACATCTCAAAATCGTCGAAAGTAATATTTGTAATTGCGTTCAAATATGAATCGAGATAGATTACGCTTCCAGTTAATCCATCCTGTTCGGGAACTGGCATAAGCTGAGTAAATCGCTTAATTTCAGATGCCTCAATTGCGAAATCGGTCAATGTGCTATCAGATAGCAAAGCCTCAATTGCAATAGTAACCGAGTCAAGCGAACCAAAACTCGTTGTGCTGTCAATAGGAACCCCAAATATTGAGTTAGGTAGATAATCTGTTATCAAAGAGATTACTCCATTATCGGGAACAATGAAGAAATGTTTTTCATATTCAAAAACCAACATTCTTTCATTATCGGCAGTATCGGCATTTACCATGCAAACATGAATTGAGCCTTCAGGGAAAAAACGAAAAGAGTGTCGCATTAAAAAAGCAGCATGCTTATAATTAAACGAGGGGACACTATGGCTAAGCTCAACAAGTTTCAGATTAGTAGACACAGAATACACCTTACCGGTAAGCATTCCAAGGTAATAATCCTTGTTGCCCCAATCGGTAGTTAGAGAAATAATTCGTGTACTCTGGCTTGTCATAAAAAAGAAAATTCTTACAAAGTTAACTCGGAAAATTAATAAAAATAGCATGAATTCCAGCAAACTTACTAACTAATTATTTGTTAGTAAGTTTTGATATTTGCATTACAAATCGATAAAAAGATTATTTGGTTTTGAAGTATCTTTGCAAAAGTAATTTAAATGCTAATGACAGGAGAAAGAATTATCATAATAGAGGGTATAGACCCATTAGTTTTATACGGGGTTAACAACACTCGTTTTGAAATCATCACAAAACACTATCCAAAGCTTAAGATTGTTGGTCGTGGCGATATTATAAAAGTTATTGGCGATGAAGACCTAATAGAAGACCTAGATAGGAAACTACACACGATGGTGCAATTCTACATAAAGTATGGCTATCTAGGAGAAACAAATATTAAGGATATTTTGCAGGATAATCCCGATTCGATAAATAAAGCCGAGGAGGACATTTCCGACGTTTTAGTTTATGGCAACCATGGAAAGCTGATTAAAGCCAGAACGGTAAATCAGCGTCAGTTGGTAGAACTGTACGACAAAAACGACCTAATCTTTGCTATAGGCCCAGCAGGATCAGGTAAAACATATACTGCCATTGCGCTAGCCGTAAGGGCTCTTAAAAACAAAGAGGTAAAAAGAATAATTTTGACACGACCAGCAGTTGAAGCTGGAGAACGTTTAGGTTTTCTCCCAGGCGATATGAAGGAAAAGCTTGACCCATACCTCCAGCCCCTCTACGATGCGCTAAACGATATGATTCCTGCCCGCAAGTTGCAAGAGTACATGGAGGATGGAACGGTCCAAATTGCCCCTCTAGCTTATATGCGTGGCCGCACACTCGACAATGCTTTTGTAATTCTTGATGAGGCACAGAATACAACTTTAAGCCAGCTAAAAATGTTTCTCACCAGAATGGGAAATAACGCCAAATTCATTGTAACGGGAGATATCACTCAGATTGACTTACCAAACAAGAATGATTCGGGCCTTTTAAAAGCAATAAAACTACTTGATGGAATAAACGATATTGCTATAATTTACTTTGACACACGTGACATAATACGCCACAAGCTGGTTAAATATATTGTAAACGCATTTGAAGGGATTGACAAAAAAGATGAAGACGATGACAAGAAAAATCACTCAAACCTAAATAACAAATAAAAAATGGAAGCAATTACTCGCACCGAATTTAACTTTCCAGGACAAGTATCGGTCTATCATGGGAAAGTGAGGGATGTTTACAACATTCAAAACAAATTCCTTGTAATGGTTGTAACCGATAGGATATCGGCATTTGACGTTGTTCTACCTAAGGGAATTCCTTATAAAGGACAGGTACTAAACCAAATTGCCACCAAGTTCCTAGATGCAACATCCGACATTGTTCCAAACTGGAAAATAGGTTCTCCTGACCCGATGGTGACCGTTGGACACTTCTGCGAACCTTTTAAGGTAGAAATGGTAGTTAGAGGTTACCTAACCGGGCATGCTTGGCGCGAGTATAAAGCTGGTAAAAGAACTCTTTGTGGCGTTCCCCTGCCAGAAGGGATGCGCGAACACCAGAAGTTCCCTAAACCAATAATCACTCCTACTACAAAAGCCGACGAAGGACACGACGAGGATATTTCACGCGAGGAGATTATTGCAAAAGGATTGGTAAGCGAAGAAGAATACAACCTTTTAGAAAAAGACTCTCTTGAGCTATTTGAACGCGGAACCCAAATGGCTGAAAAAATGGGCCTTATACTTGTTGACACAAAATACGAGTTTGGCAAAAAAGATGGCAAGATTTACCTGATTGATGAAATTCACACACCCGATTCATCACGCTACTTTTACAAAGATGGCTATCAGGAGCGTTTTGAAAAAGGAGAAGATCAGCGTCAGCTTTCAAAAGAATTTGTTCGCGAATGGCTTATGGCAAATGGCTTTCAAGGTAAAGAAGGACAAAAAGTTCCCGAAATGACCCCAGAATTTGTTGAAGAGGTTTCGGAACGCTACATTGAACTTTTTGAAAAAATTACTGGCGATAAATTCCAAAGATCTAGCAACGACAACATACTTGAAAGAATTGAGAGTAACGTTGTTAACTTTTTAAAAACCATATAACTCCAACAAAAAAAAGAGGCTATCGTTTCCGATAGCCTCTTTTCATTTGCCACTCTTTATAAAGTTGGGCCAGCAGCAACTAGTCGCTGTCCCCATTCGTTATCGGTAAAGTTATTGAAATTATCAATAAACTTTTGAGCCAAATCTCTTGCAGCGGCATCCCACTCTTCGGGCACTTCCCAAAGATTACGAGGATTAAGCAGTTTTGAATCCACCCCATGTAATGATTTTGGAATTTGGAGATTAAAAATTGGCAGGATCTCAAAATCCTCATTCTCAATGCTTCCATCAAGAATCGCATTAATTATGGCTCGAGTTGATTTTAGGTCTATTCGCTTCCCCACTCCATATGCACCACCGATCCATCCAGTATTAACTAAATACGCTTTAGAACCATGCTCTTGCATCTTTTTAACCAGCTCACGAGCATAAACTGTAGGATGCAGCATCAAGAATGCTTGTCCAAAACAGCTGCTAAAAGTTGGTTGGGGTTCTAATATTCCCCTTTCTGTACCTGCAAGTTTAGCAGTAAATCCGCTCAGGAAGTGATACTGTGTTTGATTTGGGGTAAGCCTTGCCACTGGAGGCAATACACCAAAAGCATCAGCAGTTAGGAAAATAACATTCTTGGCATGGCCCGCACGCGAAACAGGCTTAACAATGTTTTTAATGTGATAAATAGGATATGAAACTCTCGTATTTTCTGTTTTACGCTTAGAATGGAAATCAATGTTACCCTCCTCATCAACATCTAGATTCTCTAACAGCGCATCCCTCTTGATAGCTGCAAAAATATCTGGTTCCTTTTCAGGGTCAAGGTCGATGCATTTTGCATAGCAACCGCCTTCAAAGTTGAAAACGCCCGAATCGTCCCAACCATGCTCATCGTCGCCAATAAGTGCACGATTAGGGTCGGCTGAGAGGGTTGTTTTACCAGTACCAGAAAGACCAAAAAAAACAGCCACATCGCCATCTTTCCCCACGTTGGCACTACAGTGCATAGTTGCAATACCCTTTAAAGGTAGATAAAAATTCATAACAGAAAAGATACCCTTTTTCATTTCACCCCCATACCAAGTGCCACCAATTAACGCCATCCGCTCAGTAAGGTGAAATGCAACAAATACCTCACTGTTAAGATTTTGCTCCTTCCAGTAGGGGTTGGTTGCTTTTGAAGCTACAAGAACAACAAAATCGGGTTCAAAATCTTTAAGTTCATCCTCGGTTGGGCGAATAAACATGTTTTTAACAAAATGAGCCTGCCAGGCAACCTCCATAACAAACCTAACCCTTAACCTTGAATCCTCATTTGCACCAGCAAAAGCATCAACAACATATAGCTTTTTCCCATTAAGCTGTTCAACGCTAACTTCCTTAAGTTTATTCCAAACTTCCTGCGAAATAGGTTTATTGTCGGACCCCTTCTTTCCAAGTTCTGCCCACCAAACATCTTTTTCCGTTGCAGGTTCTTTAACAACATACTTATCTTTTGGGGAACGGCCAGTAAAAATGCCAGTATCAACATTTACGGCACCTAATTTGGTGACAACTCCTCGCTCGAACCCTTCTAGGCTTGGGTCTGTTTCATGCTCATAGAGCAAATCGTACGATGGGTTATAATACAACTTCTTAACAGAATTGATTCCATATTTCGACAAATCGACCATTTTGATAATTTTAAGAACTACAACAAGTTGATATTTTATAGCAAATTTAAACGTTTTACTTAATACAATTCAAACAAATCGCGAATTTTATTTCACTTTATTACCAAAAACAAAAGCTCGAGTTACAAATAGCAACTCAAACCATTGCAAATATAACAAACTTTATCAATCAATATATACATATATATTGATATTTTCAACAAATACAAAAAGATTGACATTCATCAATGAACAACAGTCACAAACAAGACCTAAGGGCTTGAAAATAAAAAAAAACAGAAATTACTAATCAATATGCTTGCAGTTCTTATCGGTAATAAATGGCTCAATGTGAATAGTTGCATCAATTCCTAACTCATTGAGAATCACACTTTCAATATTTGATACAATGCGATGAGCTTGTTCAATAGACATTTCGTTTGGCAAACGAACATGAAATGTTAGCTCATGGTGCATCACATAGTTATGAATATGGAAATGATGTGGTGCCATACCATCAATTCCCAAACGATTTACAATTTTTTTCACAGACTCAATTGTAGCAGGATCAGGCCTTTCACCCAGAATAACCGAAGCACTATCGGCAATAATTTTAAACCCAGAATACAATATTAACAGCGCAACTGCAATACTTAAAGCACCATCTATCCACCAGAAATACTTGCCTACAAAAATCCCTACCAGCACTATAACTGAGGAAAACGCATCGCTCCTATGATGCCAACCATCGGCAATCACTGAATTAGACTTAGTTTTACGCCCCACAAAAAAAGCATACTGGGCCAAAGCCTCTTTTGTAAGTATAGAGATTATTGTAACAGCTAATGCAATAGTCCCATAGTTTGAGCCTTCGTGCGAGTGCAGCTTATCGTATCCCTCCAATGCAAAGAAAAACGCGACAAAGCCAAGAATCGAACCAATAAGAATTGATGTGATCAATTCGGAACGTCCATGTCCAAAAGGATGACCTTTATCGGCAGGTTTACGGGTATACCTATTTCCAATAAGTAGTATAACTGAACTAATTGAATCGGAAAGAGTGTGCCACGCATCAGCAATTAACGCCAAGGAACCAGATACTATCCCAGCCCAATACTTCAAAAAGAAAAGAATAAGGTTAGCTAAAATAGCCACCCAACCCTCACTATTAATCAATTTTGAAGCCTTCCTTTCAAACTCAACACCCATGAATAACAAGTTACTTTGTTCCTAAAATGCTATAGGATAAGGTGAAATCTGGGTTATACCTAATAAAATAGAGCCCATCATTGAGCATATACCCTTTGTCCACCAAATTAAACTTAAACTCTGACTGTAGAAGTTGCATAGGGAATGTGGACAAGCAGTTTGAAAAGTCTGGACCAAACTCCTTCAATGCGCTAATAAAATAGTACCCAACGTCGAAACCCAAGTATGAAAATTGCGATGGTTCATCCCTGTATGTCTCTCTATACTTAGCAATAAAGTTTTTCACATCGGCTCTTGAGTAATCAACATAAAACGGAGAGAAAATACACGTGTTAAGAGCGAAAAGATAATCGGAAGGTACGTTCTTTAGTCTACGCCAGCGGGATGGACCATAAACCTCAGTGGTTAACCCATAGTACGATTTCACTGCATACAAACTACCAAGAATATCTGTTACAAAAGGTTCATCTTCCGAAGGAACAATAACAACATTTACGCTATCTTTATTAAGAACCTTGAGCAAACTGCTTTGTAAATCAAAAGAGTTAAGGCTCGATGTTTTGTGGAAAAACTTTTGAATTGTAACGCCATATTCATTTGCCTTTTCCATCAACAAGGAGTCAAACTCAGACATTTCTGGATAAATCAATGAAGATGAATCTAAAACTACAACATAGTTTTTTGATGTATCGGGTTCAAAATTGGCAGCAAATACCCTTAACTGGTCATAAAAGTTTTGGTTTACTGAAATCACATTTTGGCTTTTATCCAAACGAGCTATTTTGCTATATATTGGAGAAACAAAATTCACTTTTTCATCAGTTGCATACTTGGCTACAGGTTTTATCTCCTCGTACAAAAAGGGTCCTATTATAAGTTCATTTTTACGGAATGATTCATCGCTTAAAATCTCATTAACATGCACTGCCGAACGTTTTGTATCGTAGGCATTTAAAGATACAGAAACACCTAAGCGTTTTAAAGTATCGAGAGCCAGTAAGAATCCTTCATAAAACTCTAAAGACACCTCAGAAATTTGACTTATCTTCTTTATCTCAGCCTTAGGGGTCTCTTCCTCTAAACCCTCGTTTTCGCCATCTGCACTATCTTTTTTTTGCTGGGTAAAAGGAAGCAAAAGGGCCACATTAAACATTCTCCCATCATAATCAAATGTATCTTGGCAAACACCCTTTTGAGAAAGCATCTGCGTTAAGGTGTCCTGTTTTACAGTATCTTGCTGCTCAACAACACTTTTCTTAATCGGAATTCGAAGGACGGTACCTAATTTTAATCCACCTTTTACCAGGTCCGAATTATAAAACTCTATTTCCTTTGGTGAAACCCCATACTGGCGGGAAATTGCGAATAAACCCTCGCGCGGCTGAACCTCATGCATAATAAAATCAATGGTATCAACCGCAGCCTGGTTCTGAATTGCACTAATATGCTTCTTAGGAATTCTTAATGTTTGACTTGTTTTAAGTCCATCTTTAGCCTCTGGATTTAAGTTTAGGATCTCATCAATTGTAACATTGTACATTCTCGAAATACCAAACAAGGTTTCTTTACGCTTTACGATATGGTAGATAAAGTTCTCGTCTGAATCTATCTTTTTAACTCTTACAGGAATTTTCAGAGCCTGCCCCACTTTTAAACCAGCATAAATATCTGGATTATTTACAGCAATATCGGATTGACTAACACCATAGGCTTTGCTTATTGAATAAAGTGTTTCGCCTTTTTTAACAATATGTACGTAATAGCTTTTACCATCTACCCTAACCTTATTGCGCGAAACTTCGACCTGAACATTTTGAGAATAAAGTGTGGTGGATAAGATTGTTATGGCTAAAAAAGAAAAAAGTATTTTTCTTAACATCTTAAAATGTTTTAGTTTCAAAAGCGACAAAAATAATTAGATTACAAAATTAATCATAAATATAAGTAATCAAATACAATTCCAAAGTCAATCTAAATAGGAAAATCAAACACAAAGTCAAAACGGCTTCGAGTACTAGTTATTGCATTTTTATGCATGCATTATCATTTTTTTATTTGCTAATTTTGCTCAATTGTAGTTGATTTTTCTTAAAATTGCAGTAAAATAGGATAAATGGATTCAACAGACAACCAACTTTTTTTTGCCATAGCCCTATATCAACACAGAGAATTAGGACTTACTGCTGGAGCCTATTTATTGGAACCTATTAACGAAGACTCTTATAAAATAGAAAGAAATCTGATAGTAGATTCAGCCATTTTGCATTCCGACCGCACAACAACCGAAGAAACTGAAATATTAAAAAACATAAATGAGATTACAGAGAAAGCTTTACTTAAACTTTTTGGGCGAGACACAAAAACATTCACCGAACTCATTAGCAAAATACATACCGACGATAACCTCAAAAGCTACATAAGGAACTATATTGACCGTAGAATATTTAAAATCTTAGAAAAGGCTAGCGAAATTGGCACTCCAATATTTTTTAGAGACCGGAATGCAAACAATCTTTACGACGAGAGAAGGGTTTCTTACCATAAAGAACCAGCGAAACCTGTTTTCCGTTTCGAACTTGATGAAAACGGCATTAAATATTCTTTAAAAATCAAGCATGGAAACCAAGTTCTCATTGCAAAGCCAGGTGATTTTGAAGTTCTAACCATGGAACCCTGCCTGCTAAAGTTTTCAAACAATATTTTTTATATCGACGGAATTGATGGCAAAAAATTCACCCCCTATCTAAACAAAGACTTTATAACCATACCGTTGCAATCGGTTCAAAGATATATGGAATCCTTTGTGCTAAACGCAGTACGGAACAACATAGTTGAGGCCATCGGTTTTGAAATAGATGAGAAAAACAGCAGACCAACGCCTGTGCTAACTCTTGAAGAAAGGCTTGCAGGGGGAGCATGCCTAACCTTAAACTTTAAATACGGTAACAAAATCATTGCAGCAAACACCCCACCTACAACCGAAGTAAAACTATCACATAGAGCTGGAAAATATAAATTCACAAAACTTATAAGAAACACTCCCAAAGAAACCAAGCTAAGGGGCAAAGTTGAAAAGGACTTGCATCTAAAAAAGGTTGGTGAGAATGAGTACTTCCCTGGCAAACCTGAAAATGATGGTTTGGATGATTTCAGACTAATTGAATGGCTCAACCGAAACCAACAAAAACTCTCCGAACTAGGATTCGAAATCCAACAAAAATACAAACAAGCCAACTACCATATAAACGGGTTTAACCTTTCAATAAGAGTAAACGAAGGTATTGATTGGTTCGATTTATATGGCATGGTTGAAATTGGCTCATTTAAAGTTCCTTTTATACACTTCAGGAAGCATATAATTAAAAATATCCGAGAATACACTCTACCAAATGGGCAAATCTTTATACTTCCCGATGAATGGTTTGCCAAATACCGAACCATATTTATGTTTGGGAAAGAAGAGGGAGAGAAACTCTTAATTTCTAAAGCCAATGTCGCTCTTTTGTCAGACAATAACATCGAAACACAAAGCATGTCAGATTTTGCAGAAAGAATCAAAAACATAACTGCAAAATCGGTTGAACTCCCCAAATCATTAGACGCTAGGCTTAGGAAGTATCAAACTATTGGCTACGTATGGCTAAAAACGCTATCCGAAAACGGGCTAAACGGATGCCTAGCCGATGACATGGGGTTAGGAAAGACCCTACAAACCATTACCTTTATTCTGTCGGAACTGGAAAATGGTGATTATAAAAAAGGAGAACACAAAACAACCTTGATAGTTGCACCGACTTCAATAATATTCAACTGGTTTAACGAATTTGAAAAATTTGCACCAACAATTCGGGTTGGCATTTACCATGGCACAAACCGAGAGAAAAGCCTAAAATTATTTAAAACAAACCATGTAGTTATAACATCATACGGCACAATAAGAAACGATATAAACCTGCTTAAAGATTTCCCTTTTAGGCTTGTAGTACTTGACGAAAGTCAAACTATTAAAAATCCAGCCTCAAAAATTTACAGAAGTGTATTGCTGCTAAAATCAGATAAAAAGCTATGCTTAAGCGGTACGCCTATCGAGAACAACCTTTTCGACCTATGGTCTCAAATGAACTTCCTGAACAGAGGGATGTTAGGTGGCATTAAAGTATTCAGCGATGAATTTGCCACTCCTATCGAAAAAAGAAACGATTCAGAAAAGCAAAAACTTCTTAAAAAACTTATAGAACCATTAATCTTAAGGCGGACAAAAGAACAAGTGGCTAAAGAGTTACCTCCGCTTACCGAGCAAATTGTTTATTGTGAGATGAGCGATGAACAAAGCAGAATATATGAGGAGGAAAAATCGAAAACGAGAAGGATGATTATTGATGCTTTTGAAAACAGTCAAACCGATTCAATTTCCGTTAACATCCTATCGGCGCTAACTCGACTACGCCAACTTGCCAATCACCCTGCCATGCTAGACGAATACTCCGAAATACCCTCTGGCAAGTTCGAAGAAATAACCCAGATGATAGAAAGCGTCATATCGGAAAACCATAAAATTTTGATATTCTCATCGTTTGTAAAGCACCTTAACCAGGTTGAAAGCTACCTGCAAGAAAGCAATATAGGATATGAGATGTTAACTGGTTCAACAACAAATAGGGAAAATGTTGTGGAAAACTTCCAGAACGACCCAGATAAAAAGATATTCCTCATATCGCTCAAAGCCGGTGGTGTAGGATTAAATCTCACTGCTGCCGATTACATTTTTATACTCGACCCCTGGTGGAACCCAGCAGCCGAAATGCAAGCTGCTTCGCGCGCCCACCGAATTGGGCAAACAAAAAAGGTTTTCGTTTATCGATTCATTTCAAGAAACACTGTAGAAGAAAAGATTATCAGACTTCAATCGCATAAGGAAAATCTTGCCCATGAATTTGTTAACAGCAACAATCCGATGGTAATCCTTAACAAGGAACAAATAATGAGTCTTGTAGAATAGAAGTAATTCACCTCTAGCATTAATTTATAACCAAAACCGCACTTGGTTCCTGAACTTATGCAACATGTGCAAAAAATCAAAACCAGCAAAGAACGTACAAACCTGGATATCTGACTATTACTTCTACAAACAGCTAAAAAGTCAAAACATTAGAAACTAATTCCGTATTAAAGTTCTTATCTTTGTAGCATGGAAACTATTCTCAAAATTGCTATAATATTTGCAGCATACCTTTTAGGTTCAATACCTACATCGGTTTGGGTAGGTAAAATTTTTTATGGTGTTGATGTTAGAGATCATGGCAGCGGAAACGCTGGTGCAACAAATACCATTAGAGTTCTTGGGCTGCTCCCTGGAATATTTGTTTTCATAGTAGATGTACTGAAAGGCTATCTAGCTGTCAGGTTGCTTTATTTAACCGATTTCTACATCCCTAAAACTGGAATGTTTATAAACTTTCAGCTCTTCCTTGGAATTGCAGCATTACTTGGGCACATCTTCCCCATTTTCGCACAATTTCGAGGGGGAAAAGGTGTGGCCGTTCTATCGGGTGTAGTTTTTGCATTGCACCCTTATGCAACACTTATTGTTTTTGGAATTTGGACAGTTTCGGTAATCATCACGAAATATGTTTCACTTAGCTCTATGATTGCAGGGTTTTCGTTCCCGTTGGTTTTAATTTTCATTTACCGAACGTCGAACCCTTCGCTTATTATCTTTGCATTTGCACTTGCAATACTAATGCTATTCACTCATCAAAAAAATATAGAAAGGCTTATCAAAGGGGAAGAATCTAAATTCTCCCTCAAAAAAAAGGGGAAGATAAATCAACAAAAAAAGTAATCAGTTTACATTAGCATTTAATTTTATACTGCTCTACTCAAGAGGAATGAAATATTTTTTATAATTTTGCATTTCGTTTAAAATTGATATTCAGCAATATGATTAAAATAACATTTCCCGATGGTGCGGTAAGGGAGTATCCCAAAGGTGTGACTGGTTTGGATATAGCCAAAAGCATATCCGAACGGCTTGCAAAAGAGGTTTTAGCAATCTCAGTAAACAATGAAGTATGGGATTTAACACGTGGGATTGAAACTGATGCTACAATCAAGTTACACAAATGGGACGATCCTGAAGGGAAGCATGCATTTTGGCACTCTTCGGCTCACCTAATGGCTGAAGCCATAGAAGCCCTCTACCCTGGAGTAAAACTTGGCATTGGCCCAAGCATTGAGAATGGGTTTTACTACGACATTGACTTTAATGGCCATTCCATTTCCGAAGAAGATCTACCCAAGATAGAGAAAAAGATGCTTGAGTTTGCTCAACAAAAGCAGCCAATCACTAGAAAAGAAGTTTCAAAGGAGCAAGCTCTTAAAACATACAAGGAGAAGAGCGACCCATATAAGGTTGAGCTAATCAACGACCTTGAAGATGGCACTATCACATTCTACACACAGGGTGACTTCACCGATTTGTGTCGAGGTCCTCACCTACCCCATACTGGATACATCAAGGCCATAAAGCTACTAAGCGTTGCTGGTGCTTACTGGAGGGGCGATGAAAAGAATAAAATGCTTACCCGCATTTATGGAATTACTTTCCCCAAAAAGAATCTACTCGATGAGTACTTGGCAATGCTTGAAGAGGCAAAGAAACGCGATCACCGTAAAATTGGGAAGGAATTAGAACTTTTTACTTTCTCGCAAAGCGTTGGCCAGGGATTACCTCTATGGCTACCCAAAGGAGCCCAACTCCGTGAACGTCTTGAAATGTTTTTAAAGCGTGTTCAAAAGAAATACGGCTACGAGCAGGTAATTACTCCTCATATTGGCCAAAAAGAACTTTACGAGACATCGGGGCACTGGGCTAAATATGGAAAAGACAGTTTCCGACCAATTAACACCCCTCAAGAAGGCGAAGAGTTCCTGTTAAAACCCATGAACTGCCCTCATCACTGCGAGATATACAAGTCAAAACCTAGGTCGTACAAAGACTTACCCCTTCGCCTAGCAGAGTTTGGAACTGTTTACCGTTACGAGCAAAGCGGCGAACTACATGGTTTAACCCGTGTAAGGGGATTTACTCAGGACGACGCCCATATATTCTGCCGTCCCGATCAACTTAAAGAGGAATTTGTTAAGGTTATCGACATTGTTTTATACATATTCAAAACCCTGAACTTTCAGGACTATACTGCTCAGATATCGCTTCGCGATCCTAACAATAAAGAGAAATATATTGGCTCTGACGAAAATTGGGAAAAAGCAGAAAAAGCTATTGTTGAAGCGGCTGCAGAGCGCGGGCTTAAAACCGTAACCGAATTAGGTGAAGCAGCCTTTTATGGGCCTAAACTTGACTTCATGGTACGCGATGCAATTGGACGCAAATGGCAGCTTGGTACCATTCAGGTAGATTATAACCTACCCGAGCGCTTTCAGCTCGAATACATCGGTTCGGACGATAAACGTTATCGGCCAATTATGATTCACAGAGCTCCGTTTGGCTCAATGGAGCGTTTTGTAGCTGTTTTAATTGAGCATACTGGCGGAAAGTTTCCACTATGGCTAACTCCCGACCAGGTTGTAGTGCTACCAATAAGTGAAAAATTTAACGAATACGCAAAAAGTGTTTCAAATTTCCTAAATAATTACGATATTCGCAGCCTGATTGATGACCGAAACGAAAAAATCGGTAAAAAGATAAGGGACAATGAGTTACGAAGAATCCCTTACCTTTTGATTGTTGGCGAGAAAGAACAAGAAAGCAACTCTGTTGCGGTTCGTGTTCAAGGGCAAGGCGATAAAGGACAAATGAAACTTGAAGAATTTGTTAAACATATAAAGGCTGAAATTGATAACCAGCTAAAAGAAATATAGTGTTAACTAAAATTAGGAGGACACAGTTATAGCAGCACCAAACAGAAATAGAAATAGAAAGCCTGAGGTTGAAGCCTATCAAATTAACGAAAAAATTAAAGCGAAAACTGTACGCTTAGTAGGCGACAACATCGAAAATCCAGGTATTTATCCTATAGAAAAGGCACTTCAAATTGCCGATGAAATGGAACTGGATTTGGTAATGATTTCTGATAAGGCAGACCCACCAGTTTGCAAAATAACCGATTATCAGAAATTCCTTTACCAGCTTAAAAAGAAACAAAAGGAAATTAAGGCTAATGCACAAAAAATTGTAGTTAAAGAGATTCGTTTTGGTCCTAATACCGATGAACACGACTACAACTTCAAATTGAAACATGCCATAAATTTCCTACAAGATGGTGCAAAAGTAAAGGCGTACGTGTTCTTTAAAGGACGGTCAATCCTATTTAAAGAGCAGGGGGAGATTTTGCTTCTTCGATTTGCTCAAGATGTCGAAGAGTATGGCAAAGTTGAACAACTCCCTAAACTTGAAGGGAAACGAATGATAATGATTATTGCACCCAAGGGAAGCAAAAAGAAATAGTAAACCATTTAGTAATCAATAAATAAATTGTAGGATGCCAAAAACAAAGACTCATTCTGGTGCAAAAAAGCGTTTCGCTTTAACCGGAACAGGTAAGATTAAAAGAAAACATGCTTACAAGAGTCACATTTTGACTAAGAAAGAGACTAAGCAAAAGCGTAACCTTACCCACGTTGGTTTAGTTGACAAAACTGATGAGGGAAGAGTAAAACTAATGCTTGGTCTTAAGTAGCAAACCGTTTTCTTTTTTAGTTTATTATCAACTTTTCTATTTAATGTTTAACAGAATGAATTAGCAGCAAAAGAGTTCAAATGGAGTGAACCGCTAATCATTCAAAAATTGTAAAAAAATGCCAAGATCAGTAAATGCAGTAGCATCGCGCAAACGCAGAAAAAAAATTCTTAAACAGACTAAAGGGAATTTTCTTGCGCGCAAAAATGTTTACACGGTTGCAAAAAACACTCTTGAAAAAGGGTTAACCTACGCATATCGCGACCGTAAGAAAAAGAAAATTGAGTTCCGTGCTCTTTGGATTCAGCGTATTAATGCTGCAGTTCGTGAGTATGGCATGACTTACTCTGAATTTATGGGCAAAATCAACAAAAAGGGTATTGAAATCAACCGCAAGGTTTTAGCCGATTTGGCTATGAATAATCCCGAAGCATTTAAAGCTATTGTTGATTCTGTAAAATAGCATTCTTTCAAAAGTTATAAAACAGGGGCATCACTGCCCCTTTTTTTGTTAATTTTATTTAAGTTATAATTAATGAAATCTACATTATTCCCAACCTTTTTATAAATTGCAAACTGAAATATTAAATAAAAGATGCTTAAAATTGCTATTATCGGATACGGTAAAATGGGGCATCAGGTTGAAAGTGTTGCCACCGAGCGAGGACATAAGATTGTACTAACCATCGACAATAACAACCTAAATGACCTTACTACCGAAAATTTAAAAATGGCAGATGTTGCCATTGAGTTTACATCGCCTGAAACAGCATACAAAAACGTGAAGAAATGCTTTGAAGCGGGTATCCCAGTAGTTTGCGGAACTACAGGTTGGAATAATCAGCTAGAAGAACTAATTAAAGTAGCCCAAAAAGGCGAAAACACGTTCTTTTACGCATCGAATTTTAGCATTGGGGTTAACATCTTTTTTAAAATAACCAGATACGCATCGACTCTTATTGAACGATTTGGAAGTTACTCTCCCGAAATAACAGAAATTCATCATACGCAAAAAATTGACGCACCAAGCGGAACGGCTATTAGCATAGCAAATATTTTAGCAGATGAACTCTCAAACTATAACGGATGGACTTTGAAGCCTGAAACTTCGGATGAAAAAATTCCAATAGAAGCTATCCGTGAAGGAACGGTTCCAGGGACCCACATAGTCAATTTCAACTCCGAAATAGATTCAATCACTTTAAAGCACGAAGCCAAAAGCAGAAGAGGGTTCGCTTTCGGAGCAGTTATGGCTGCTGAATTTATTCATGGCCGGAAAGGCTTCTTCAACATGGACGATTTACTAAAACTTGACTAAACCTATACAACAATGTTTCAAAAAGTTAAAGATTTTCTGAAAAACAAGTATTTTCGATTTGCAGTTACAGCAACCATTTTTATCCTATGGGTAATATGGATTGGAAACTACTGGCTACTACTTGGACTGCCCATTATTTTTGACCACTACATAACCCAAAAGGTAAACTGGACGTTTTGGAAGAAACGGGGGCAAAAAAAATCCGTTTTAATTGAATGGGTCGATGCTATAATTTTTGCTGTTGTTGCAGCAACTCTCATACGAATGTTTTTCATTGAAGCATACACCATACCAACATCATCAATGGAAAAATCGTTGCTTGTAGGCGACTACCTTTTTGTTAGTAAGGTTGCATACGGACCAAAACTCCCAAACACGCCTATCTCATTCCCATTTGTTCATCACACGCTACCATTCACTAAATACACAAAATCGTTTATTGAGTGGCCCCGTTGGCCATATAAGCGTCTAAAAGGCTTCGGTAGTATTAAACGTAACGATGTGGTAGTTTTCAACTTTCCCGAAGGCGATACTGTTTGTTTGCAGGACCAAAACTCAAGCTACTATACCCTAGCAAGAATTTATGGACGTGACTACATTCGACAAAACTTTGATGTTATTTATCGGCCTGTTGATAAGCGCGAAAACTACATCAAAAGATGTGTAGCCATACCTGGTGATACCATTCAGGTTATTCATGGTGTTCTTTATGTTAATGGAAAAGAACAGGAAAAAATTGGTAAACGACAATATAACTACACCATTAAGACCAATGGTAGTACAATAAACCCTCTGCGACTTCAGGAAATGGGAATCGCCAAATCGGATGTCAACTACAATCCTCAAGAATCGGTTTACACGATGCCCTTAACTGAGGAGATGGTAGAGCGCTTTAAATCGTTCAGCAACATAGTTGAAATCACCCGAAATGAAAACCTCGATACCATGGTTATGTGGAAGTTAATTTTCCCTCACGACCCACGCTTTGCATGGAACGAAGACAACTTTGGCCCACTTTGGATTCCCAAAAAAGGGACTACAGTAAAACTAACTACCGCGAATTTGCCAATTTATAGAAGAATAATAGATGTGTACGAAAACAACGACCTAAAAGTTGAAAACGATACCATATTTATCAATGGAAAACCAGCCGATTCCTATACCTTTAAAATGGACTACTATTTTATGATGGGTGATAACAGACACAACTCGGCCGATAGCCGTTTCTGGGGCTTTGTACCTGAGGACCATGTCGTAGGAAAAGCTTCGTTTATTTGGCTTTCCATTGACAAAGAAAGGAGTTTCCCGTCAAATATCCGATTCAACCGAATATTTAAGGCAATTAAATAATATACCCTATACACCTCTTAACCCTGTTGCGGAAATTTCTCTCTTCAACAGGGTCTTTCATAAAAACGCTTTACAATGAGTGATAGTAAGTTATTGGCTAGTACAGCATACCTTCCACCTATTAGCTACTTTTCAGCAATTCTTAACGCAGAAAAAATCATTTTTGAAGCCCATGAAACGTACATTAAACAAACCTATCGAAATAGATGTTTAATTTTAAGCGCTAATGGACCTCTTCCATTGATTATACCTGTCATTAGGCCAAAGGGTAACCATACACCAATTACAGAGGTTGAAGTTGATTACTCAACCAGGTGGAACAAAAACCATGTAAGAGCTATTGAATCAGCTTACCGATCATCGGCTTACTTTGAGTTTATTGCTGACTTCCTATTCCCTTTCTATGAAAAAAAATTCGATACGCTTTGGGAGCTAAACCTTAGTTTAATAAATGCTATTTTTGAATTTCTTGAAATAAAAAAGAATATTGAAACAACCAGCCACTTTGTAAAAGAAACAGATAAAGGAACAACAGACTTACGATCCCTCTCCCCAAAACAAAAAAGTAATTCTATATTTCCAGAGTCTGTCCCTTACTATCAAGTATTTGAACATAAATTCGGGTTCACCCCAAATTTAAGCATTATAGATATGCTATTTAACGAAGGGCTTGAATCCTTGGAACTTCTAAAAAGAGGATGAATTCTGCACATCTCAACTATTAGCAAGTCATTGCTCAAATCAAAGGTTAAAATCTCATTTTTTCTAACTATATAAGATAGATTGATTAAATTTAACTCAGCAATAAGCTGCTAGAAGCGACAAGTAATTAACGCCCAAATATTATGTCCACTCTAGCTCTTCCTACTCATTCCGCTATACGCGCTCCAAAACCGCCCCTGATGGGTAGGGCTATCCCTTATTTAGGGGTAATATTATTTTTATCATCTCCTTTAGGCTGATGGAGAAAGGGAGTAATCGCAAACTGAACATACACAACAAATCTCACACAAAGGGAAACGTAGATTAAATCACTCAAAAACCTTCAAAATACCATAACTTCTTTTACACACTGAAAGATGTTTCTACCACCCTAACCCCAAATAACAGCGGCACACTATACACTGCATCCTGACCGCAGTCGTTCCTCTATCTTCTTTTAACTTCATCTAACTTCATCTAACTTCTTCAAATTTTTTAACCGATACTTTGCCTTAAGCCTAAAAACCAGACTAACCTTTTTCCATAAAACATTCTTATCTGTTTTTTGTTACTATTTAGAATCATTCTAATTATAGATTTGTTATAAAAGAATGATTTTCGTTATGTATTTTTTTGCATATCGTATTTATATTTGTAAAAACCATAATTAAATATAAGCTATGAACAACGCAATCTTTAAGTACGATCTACCTAAAAATGAGCCTATATTAAGCTATCTTCCGTGCTCGCCCGAAAGGGAGGCTCTGGAAAATGAGATAAAAAGGCTATCATCGGAGGTGATGGAAATACCCCTAATAATTGGGGGGAAAGAGGTTCGCACTGGTAAAAAAGGGAAGGTTGTTATGCCTCACAATCATGGTCATGTGCTAGCTGAATATCATATGGCAGGGCCCGAAGAGACACAACTGGCAATAGAGGCTGCTCTTAAGGCACACGAATA
This sequence comes from Tenuifilum thalassicum, assembly GCF_013265555.1. Lineage (GTDB taxonomy): Bacteria > Bacteroidota > Bacteroidia > Bacteroidales > Tenuifilaceae > Tenuifilum > Tenuifilum thalassicum. The sequence goes on from NZ_CP041345.1 coordinate 2,188,511, forward strand.
CTGGTCGCAGGTTTCGTGGGTGGAGCGTTTAAGCATAACGCTCAAAGTTGCCGAGCTGATATCAAAAAAATACAGGGCAACACTAAATGCAGCAACCATGCTAGGTCAAGGGAAAAACGTTTACCAAGCCGAAATTGATGCGGCATGCGAGACAATTGATTTCCTGAGGTTTAACGCCCACTACATCTCTGAAATATACAACCAGCAACCCATCTCTGAAACGGGCACTATAAACCGTTTGGAATACAGACCGCTTGAAGGGTTTATCTTTACTGTTAGCCCATTCAACTTTACTGCTATTGCCTCGAATCTAAACATGGCACCAGTTTTAATGGGAAATACCGTAGTATGGAAACCTGCATCAACAGCACTACTATCGAACTACATCTTGATGCAGATTTATAAGGAGGCAGGAGTGCCTGACGGAGTCATTAACTTTATACCAGGTAAAGGTTCCGCAATTGGCAACGTGGTATTCAATCATCCTATGCTTGCAGGGATTCACTTTACCGGTTCCACTGTAACGTTTAACACCTTCTGGAAGGCTGTAAGCAACAACATTGGGAAATATCGCTCATACCCAAAACTTGTTGGCGAAACAGGCGGTAAAGATTTTATCTTCATGCACCCTAGTGCAAATGTAAACGAAGCGGTAATAGCAGCTGTGAGAGGTGCTTTTGAGTACCAGGGACAAAAATGTTCTGCTGCATCGCGTGCATACATTCCACAATCGGTATGGCCTGAGTTTAAAACCAAGCTGCAAGGCATTCTTCATGAGCTAAACATGGGGGAACCAACTGATTATGAAACCTTTGTAAATGCGGTGATCGACGAGGCCTCTTTCGACAATATCATGAGTTACATTGAAAAGGCCAAGGAATCTGATAAAGCAGAAATAGTTGCAGGAGGCAAAGGCGATAAAAGCAAAGGCTATTTTGTGGAACCAACAGTTATTGTAACATCCGATCCTCACTTTATAACCATGGAGGAAGAAATTTTTGGCCCTGTGCTTACCATCTATGTTTATCCCGATGAGAAGTTTGAAGAAACGCTTGAACTATGCGACCAAACATCTCCATACGCACTAACCGGAGCAATTTTCTCAGCAGATAGAGAAGCATTAAACACGGCATGCCGTATTCTTAGATATTCAGCAGGTAACTTCTACTTTAACGATAAACCAACTGGAGCCGTGGTTGGCCAGCAGCCCTTTGGAGGAGCTCGTGCTAGCGGCACAAACGACAAGGCTGGAGGTCCATTCAACCTTATCCGTTGGACTAGTCCAAGAACCATTAAAGAAAACCTAAACCCTCCAACTGATTATCGCTATCCTTACATGACAAATGCACGTTGTGGAGAGTAATACCAATTAGAAAATTAGGATGAACGGCTATCATATGGTAGCCGTTTATTTTTTGCAAGGATTGATTTAATTTCGTTTTTTTGTGTCGTAATTTTACGATTATGGAAATTATTAACAAAGCCAAGCACGTTGAACTTATTTCGTCGGAGCTTAATATCAATAGCCGTGGTGTTGCCAACACCATAAAACTTCTTGATGAAGGTGCTACCATCCCATTTATTAGTCGATACCGTAAGGAAATGACGGGCAACCTTGACGAAACTCAGGTTACTGCAATACGCGACCTTTCAAATAAATATGTTGAACTTGACAAGCGCAAGGAAACAATACTCTCAACCATTGATGAGCAAGGGAAACTTACCGATGAGCTGCGAGCTAGAATTACAAGTTGCTACAACCCAACAGAGCTTGAAGATATCTACCTACCCTATAAACCCAAAAGGAGGACAAGGGCAACAATAGCAAAAGAAAAAGGACTTGAACCATTAGCATTGATAATTTTCAAGCAACAAGAAAGTAACATCCTTGCAAAGGCAGAAAATTTCCTAAACGACGATGTTTCTGATACGGATGAAGCTCTTGCAGGCGCACGCGATATAATAGCAGAATGGATTAGCGAAGATGAAAAAGCCCGTAACATTGTTCGTAAGCATTTCAAAAAGGCTGCCATTATTAAATCGAAAGTTGTAAAAGGTAAAGAAACTGAAGGCATAAAATACTCCGATTACTTTAGCTGGGAGGAAGAGGTAAAAAGATGCGCATCGCATCGTTTCCTAGCCATGCGTCGTGGGCAAGACGAAGGATTCCTTCGAGTTAGTATTTCGCCACCTCTTGAACCAGTAGTTGAGGAGCTAGAACGAGTATTTATACGCTCCAAAGGCGAGGCTGCCGATCAAATGCTACTAGCCATCACCGATAGCTATAAAAGGCTAATTGAACCATCAATTGAAAATGAATTCACTTCGGAGCTAAAGGATAAAGCCGATGAGGAAGCTATTCGTGTATTTGCCGAGAATTTAAGGCAGCTACTCCTTTCACCACCCCTAGGACAAAAAAGCGTTTTAGCCATTGACCCTGGATATCGCACTGGTTGCAAGGTCGTTTGTCTTGACCAACAAGGCAACCTACTGCACAATGAAACCATTTACCCTCACCCACCCCAGAGTGAGCAGGGAAAAGCTATGAGTAAGATATCGGCATTAGTTGACACCTATAAGATAGAAGCCATTGCCATTGGAAATGGAACTGCAAGCCGTGAAACAGAATCGCTTATAAAAAGGATTAGATTTAACCGTGATGTAAAAGTATTTGTGGTTAGCGAGGATGGGGCATCGGTTTACTCAGCATCGGCTGTTGCAAGGGAAGAGTTTCCCGAATACGACGTAACCGTGAGAGGTGCTGTATCCATTGGCCGTAGGCTAATGGACCCATTGGCCGAATTGGTAAAGATTGACCCCAAATCAATTGGCGTGGGGCAATACCAACATGATGTAGATCAGAACAAGCTAAAGCAAAGCCTCGACCAGGTGGTTGAAAGTTGCGTTAATCATGTTGGAGTCCACCTGAATACTGCCAGTAAGCATTTGCTAACCTATGTTTCAGGTCTAGGCCCACAGCTAGCCAAAAACATTGTTGAGTATCGCGCTAAGAATGGACCATTTAAAAGTCGAAGTGAACTAAAGAAAGTACCCCGTCTTGGCGAAAAGGCTTTTGAACAATGTGCAGGATTCCTTAGGATTTCCGATGCCGAAAACCCACTCGACAACACCGCTGTTCACCCCGAGAGCTATCATATTGTTGAAAAAATGGCTGCTGATTTAAACTGTTCAGTTGTAGATCTTATTCAGAACAGTGACCTAAGGTCGAAAATCAAACTTGAGAAATATGTGACAGATAAGGTAGGGCTTCCAACGCTCAACGATATAATGCAAGAACTCTCAAAACCTGGCCGCGACCCTAGAAAAAACATCAAAGTATTTGAATTTGCCGATGGGATCTATAAAATTGATGATCTTAAACCGGGCATGGTGCTACCTGGAATTGTAACAAACATAACCAACTTTGGTGTTTTTGTTGATGTTGGTGTAAAGCAGGATGGTTTAGTTCACATTTCTCAGCTAGCAAACCACTTTGTTTCAAACCCTCTCGACATAGTTAAACTACACCAACACGTTAAGGTAAAGGTTATTGATGTTGATATTGCACGAAAACGAATTCAACTTTCAATGAAAGATGTTGATCAATAAAACATTTCATCAACAAAAAGTAGATATTTACCTTTTCTTTTTTGGAATTTTAAAATAGGCGACAAGCTCTTTAAACTGATTAGCAAACTCGGCTAGGCTGTTGCTTCCGCCAACACACTCTTCGCTGATTGCTGCATTACGCTGTGCAACCTGATTCTGTTGCTGTAAAGCATTATTAACCTGCTCAACACCAACATGCTGCTCCATACTGGCAGCAGTAATTTCCTGAATTAGCTCAGTTGTTTTTGTGATATCAGGGATAAGCTCGTTAAGCATAACTTTAGTATGCTCAGCCACCCCAACACTTTTATTAGCCAGTTGTACAATTTCATCAGCGGCAATCTTACTGGTTTCAGCAAGTTTACGCACCTCAGCAGCCACAACTGCAAATCCTTTTCCATGAGCACCAGCACGAGCAGCCTCAACCGCTGCATTTAGTGCCAATATGTTAGTTTGAAATGCTATATCAGTAATCACATTAATCTTTTGGGCAATATTAGTAATGGCATCTAAATTCTCATCTGCTGCCTTGTCGAGATTCTTAACCCCTTCAAATACCTTTTTCGAATAACCCTCAGTAACTCTTGAATTGTCTGCATTCTTTTCAATATGAGCAGCAATCTGCTCCATTGACGATGATATCTCTTCAATTGAAGATGAATCTTCAGCAGCCCCCTCTGCTATTTGGTTTGAAATTGCATTCAGCTCATCGCTCATCAGCTGAAGTTTTTCCACATTCTCTTTAATTTGAAGGACAACACTTCCAAAGTTATCCTTTATCATGCTGGTAGCTTGTATCAGTCTACCTAAATCGGTTTTTGGATTAACATAAGAATCATCATCAGCTATATTAAAATCGCCTTCGGCAAGCTTGTAAAGCTTTTCAATAGCCTTTGACAATGGCCTTACTACTTTAATTGTGGCATAGTAGAAACATGAAACACTAAACAAAACGTTAACAATGAGAGTTATGTAGCGCACCAAAGTGTCACCATCATAAAATTTCACTCTGATGCTTACCGTTGTCATTATAAACAACAGGTTTATCAACCAAACAACGCCAACTTTTACAAATATGCTATTCTTGTAAACTCGATTTAAAAGAATGGCAGCAGCGATACCTGAAACAACCGAACTTATTAGAAGGCTTAATACAAAACTCATCACTATCTTATTTGATATTTTTTAATAATACTTTTTCATAAAGTTATAAAACTAACTCCAAGAAAACAATAGTTGATGAGAAACAAATCTGGATGTTAGTCAAATAACTAGAAGAATAAAAAATAAACTTATCTTAGAACCAAAAGACATTGAAACCCGTCAACATTTAGAGCAATGGCTTGATGTGCAACAGCTACTTAAATTTGGTCACATCTTGTATATTTGCAAATTAATTTATTACAGTACGAGTATTTTTATTTCAGAATACAAAATACATCCTGCTAAATAGGAACATCATATTACCTTTGCAAAAAATAGTGTCCAAAATGATATACCCCACAACATTTGAGCAGAAGGTTGGATTTGACAGAGTTCGTGAGCTAGCCATAGCAAGCTGTTTATGTCCACTTGGAGAGCAGCGTGTAAGGGATGTCAAATTCACCACAGACCCCTCAACTATTTTTGAATGGATAGAGCAGACCCATGAGATGAAAACCATCTGTTTGATGGAGGACAACTTCCCAACTGATGGTTTCATTGATATTACCCCAGCACTCAAGAAACTTCAAATAGATGGGCAATGGCTCGATGAGAACGAGCTCCATCAGCTACGCCGATCGCTGGAAACCATTAAACAACTACTTAATTTTATTAAACGAGTCTCAGAAAAATATCCTTCCATTGCTAAATTAGCCACTGGCGTTAACTACTACCCTTATGTTATTGAAAGAATCAATAGTATCATAGACCGATTTGGACGAATAAAGGATAACGCATCGCCGCAGCTAGCCGAAATAAGAGTTTCTATTAGGAGCAAAGAAGCATCGGTATCGAAATTGGTGCAAAGCATTCTGCGGCATGCCCGCGAAGGCGGAATTGTTGACTCCGACGCACAGCCCACTGTGCGAGAAGGCCGTGTGGTTATTCCAGTTGCAGCAGCTAACAAGCGGAAGCTAAAAGGGATTGTTCACGACGAGTCGGCCACTGGCAAAACGGTTTTCATTGAACCCGTGGAGGTGGTTGAGCTAAACAACGAAATTAGGGAACTGGAATACGAAGAGCGAAGAGAAATTGTAAAAATACTGATTGAATTCACCGATAACATTCGCCCATACCTACCAGACCTGCTTTCGGCCTACGACTTTATGGGCGAAATTGATTTCATAAGGGCTAAAGCTCTGGTTGCCATAGAATTTGAAGGCTCAAAACCCATATTAAGCAGTGATACAACAGGTATATACTTACGACAAGCACGCCATCCTATTCTACAGCTAAGCCTAAAAAAGGAGGGCAAAAAGATTGTTCCCCTTGACATCCAGCTAAACAAACAGAATAGAATTCTACTCATTTCTGGTCCTAATGCTGGCGGAAAGTCGGTTTGCCTAAAAACAGTAGGATTGCTACAGTATATGTTGCAATGCGGTTTCCTACCGTGCACACTTGAAAACTCCGAAATGGGAATCTTTTCAAACATATTCATTGACATTGGCGACGAGCAATCTATTGAAAATGACCTAAGTACGTACAGCTCTCACTTAATAAACATGAAACAGATTCTCCGAAGTAGCGACGAGCAAAGCCTTATTTTAATAGATGAATTTGGCTCGGGGACTGAACCTACTGCTGGTGGTGCAATCGCCGAAGCCATTTTGCAGGAGCTCAGAGATAAAGGCACCTATGGAGTAATCACAACCCACTATTCAAACCTTAAACACTTTGCTGCAAATACTCCTGGCATCATAAACGGCGCAATGCTATTTGATATCGAACGAATAGAGCCCCTATTCAAACTCGAAATAGGGAAGCCAGGAAGCAGCTTTGCATTCGAAATAGCCAGAAAGATAGGACTTCCTGAAACCGTTCTTAACGAAGCTGCTAATAAAGTGGGCTCCGACTATATCACCTTTGAAAAGCACTTGCGCAAAATCTCGAGAGATAAACGTTACTGGGAAAAGAAAAGGGATAGCATTAGACTTGCCAACAAACGTGCAGAGGAGGCCGAACAAAAACTTCAAAAGGAGCTGGAAGAGCTAGAAAAAAAACGAAAAGAGATATTAGCCGCTGCTAAAAAAGAGGCCCAAGAGATTTTAGCAACTGTAAACAAGCAGATTGAAAACACCATTAGGATCATCAAGGAGAGCAACGCCGAAAAAAATCAAACAAAAAAGGCAAGAGAAGAAATAGAAAAGTTAAAAACCGAAGTAACACAATTAGGGCAGGATACAGATGCACTAGTTGAGCGTAAAATGGAGCTGATAAAGCAAAGACAAGCCCGAAAAGCCAGTAAAAAAAATCAAAAAACAACCAACGAACACAAAGCACAAGTTCAAAAAGAAGAAAAACCTATTGAACCAGGCGATAAGGTAAAGGTTGAAGGCAGCGATGTAATTGGAGAGGTAATTAGCATAAACGAAAAAACAGCATCAATAGCTGTTGGTGGAATGATTACAGTTGTTAAAACAAAGAAACTTAAAAGAGTTTCGTCGGGAGAGTTTCAGAATATAGCTAAACAAAAGCCCAAGCCAGCTGGAAATTTTGACATCTACAAGCGTCGTCTAAACTTCAAATCGGATATCGACATAAGAGGATATAGGGCTGAAGAAGCGATTGAAGCTGTTCAAGACCTGATAGACGACGCTTTAATGCTAGGATTTAGCAAGGTTAGAATACTTCATGGCAAAGGCGATGGAATACTAAGGCAAGTTGTAAGAGACCTGCTTAAATCGACACCAGGCATTAAATGGTTTGGCGATGAGCACATTGAATTTGGTGGTGCTGGCATCACTGTTGTTGAGCTAGATGTATAGGATATTTCTCAACAATTACATTTTTAGCTTTATATTTCAAACCAATATGAAAATTTATAGGCATTTTGTATATTGCCCATAAATTTCTTTTGTCGTGGAACTACTAATATACAGTCGAAAAATCACTCCAAGACTTGAATATATTTGTCGGTTTATTTTCAAAGACATAATGCACATTCCTTACCGGCTATCAAGTTCCTATTCTGAAGCATCGGAATACACAGGACCAATTATAAGCTACGACAAGCAACCAGTTACAAGCTCATTAACCATCTACCCCTCTCCTATTCTTTTTGAAGATAACATTGTTCCAATTCACAATAGCATTGGCGAGTGGGAAGGATTACCCGCATTCCCAATGTGCTCAAGCAACCATAAAGCCGATCTACCATTCGATTTGCTTGGTGGTGCATTTTACATGATAACACGATATGAAGAGTATTTACCCCACAAAAAAGACAAACACGGCCGATTCAGACACACTGACTGTATGGCCTTCCAAAACGGCTTCCTAGAACTCCCCATTGTAGATTTATGGACCTATAAGCTCCTTGAAATACTCAAAGACAAATACGGCCCCCTTAGCCATAAGAAGCGCCAATTTATTAGCCAGGTTACCATAGACCTTGATAGCGCTTTTGCCATAAAAGGGAAAGGAATGGTAAGAAACCTTGCAGGTTTTGGGAAATCGTTGATCAAACTAGATTTTCAAGCTGCCAAACTTCGTTTTGATGTACTTACCAACAAAAGCGCAGACCCTTACGACATCTATGATTATCTATTTAGCATTCTACCTGAAGGTGAGAAAACAAAATGGTTTATTCATGTTGGGGATTGGGGCAAGTACGATAAGCAAATCAAGGTTAATAATCATCTTTTACCAAACCTGGTTAGCAAACTTTCCAGCCGATACTCCGTAGGAATACACCCATCATATAGATCTTTTGTAAATGAGGATTTATTTAGGAAAGAACTTAAAAGGCTGCTAAACATTGTTGGACAAGCTGTATACTCTTCACGTTTTCATTACTTACGACAAAACATACCCTACTCCTACTATCCTCTAATACGTGCTGGTATTGCACAAGAGTATTCTATGGGATTTGCCGACAAACCCGGTTTTAGAGCTGGAACTTGTACCCCTTACCAGTTCTTTGATTTATTCGACAATACAACCAAAAACCTAAAGGTTTACCCCTTTGCTTTAATGGATAAAGCATTATTAAACATAGCAAAATACGACGCAAACCAAGCAAAGGAGCTAATAACACGAATAATAAACACAATTAAAAAAGTTGATGGTACTTTTATTGGAATTTGGCATATCGATTATCTCTCAAACAACCTAAACAACATGCCATCGTTATTAAATCTTTTTAAAGATACTTTAGCACTTTGCAAAAATGAGTAGAATTCCTGAAATAGTATTTGTAACCCGCGAAGAGATTATTGATGAGCTATGGAATAAAGGTATTGAAAGTGCATTTAACAGCAACATCTATGCTTATACCTGGTATTTGGATATTGTTTCTCCAGGTTGGAGCGCACTAATTACCGATAACTACGATTATCTTTTCCCTCTTCCTACAAAGAAAAAATATGGGATAAACTACATTATCCAGCCCCTTTATTGTCAGCAGTTAGGGCTATACTCTTCAAAGCACATCACCCCTGAACTGGTTGATACATTTATCGATAATATTCCAAGTAAGTTCAAATACGTAAATATCAACCTAAATATTCACAATAAAACTGATAAACATAAAAGTGACACCAACTCCAGAGTAACCTATATGCTCGACCTTCTAAACTACGACGATCAAATTTTTCCAAAATACAAGGAAAATACAAAGAGAAACATACTTAAAGCCTTTGCAAAAAACCACACAATTACAACATCATTAACTCCTTCCGAGTTCATTTCCTTTTATAAATATAATGGCCATATAGAAAGCCCTGCTAAAGAGATTAAAATAATCAAGCAGCTGATTGAGTGCTTAATACGACAGCAGAAACTGACTTTGCTAGGATGCATTAACCAAAGCAACGAAATTGGAAGCGTTGCGCTGTTCGCAGAAAACAATGATACTATCTACTATCTACTTGGAGCTCGAAACAAAAGAATTAAAAGCAGTTCGCTTCATTTCCTTTTAGACTACCAAATTAAAAACCGTTCGGGCTTAGGTAAAACCTTAGATTTTGAAGGATCAATGATCCCAAGCATCGCACATTTCTTTTCAGGATTTGGAGCAAAGCCCTGCAAATATCTAAACTACACAAAAAACAGTATACCTGCATCTGACTTAATACTAAGGCTAAAGAAGGAATTAGGACTTTAGACATATAGTTTTATAGTCAAGTGAAAGTAGTATCCCATAAAATGAACTAGCTAAAAACCTAAGGCAAATTAGGTGGAGAAGGATTCAAGATTTCAAATTCAAAATTTCAAATTCAAAATTCAAGACTTGTGCTTCTTAAACGAATAAAAGGCGTTAAACGTTAAACGTTAAACGATAAAATATTGTATATTAGAGGGATCTGCATTATATTTCTTACACCACAGAGTTACACAGAGAAATGCACAGAGGCATAGAGGAGGAAAACAAACATGGCCACATAAATCTTCACGTTCATTCCAAATATTTCCGTTTCATTCCGAATCATTCCGAGTCTTTCATTCCTCTAACTTCTTTTAACTTCCTAATATTCTTCAGGAAGAGATGCTTCGGCAAGCTCAGCATGACAAGGCATGGTTCAAGGATAAAGGATAAAGTTCAAGGTTCAAAATTTCAGATTTGTCTGGCGAGGACGGATAAGAGGCGTTAAACGTTAAATGTTAAGCGTTAAACGACAAAATCTTCCGATTATTTCCGAGTCATTCCGATTCATTCTTCAAGAAGAGATGCCTCGACTACGCACGGCATGACAAAACAATACACTGTGTTCCTCTAACTTCCTCTAACTTCCTCTAACTTCCTCTAACTTCTTTTAACTCCATCACATTCCTCAATAAATCTCCTACAATTCCATCAGGCTTTCAAAGTCGATTTCGGTCATGTGCTGAGTTTCAATAACCTTTCCCTTTTCGCATTTAAAGGTCTTAGCAGGAAATTTCTTAATCAGATGCGTGTTATGAGTAGCCATTAAGACAGAGATTCCTGAGTTTGATAGGTTGTGTAGAATTTGCATTATACCCTCGGATGTCTCCATATCGAGATTACCAGTTGGCTCATCGGCAAGAATTAGTTCAGGATTGTTCAGGAGAGCCCTGGCAATAACAACACGCTGCTGCTCACCACCCGAAAGCTGATGGGGCATTTTATAGTCTTTGAACTTTAGCTCTACCAGGTCGAGCACTTCAGTAATTCGCTGTTTGATGGCTTGCTTATCTTTCCAGCCAGTTGCCTTGAGCACAAACAGCAAATTGTTGTATACGCTCCTATCGTTAAGCAGCTGAAAATCTTGAAAAACCACTCCTATTTTCCGACGCAACTTTGGGATTTGCTTTCGCTTAAGCTTGCGTAAGTTAAACCCACACACTGTACCCTCGCCATCTTTCAGCGGAATTTCAGCAGTAATTGTTTTTATCAAGCTGGTTTTACCACTCCCCACTCTACCAATAAGATAAGCAAAATCACCCTTAGCAAGCGAAAAGTTCACATCAGAAAGGATTAAGTTGTCATCTTGAAAGATATTAGCTGAACGAATATCAATAGTCAAATCATCCATAATGCTCTGAAATAATTCAGTTTGCTAAGTTAAGAAAAATATTTGCAAACCTACTTGTCCAAAAGATTTCTAATAGCCTTATCGAGTGTAGGAAAACTCCAGGCAAATCCAAGACCAATCAATCGTTCTGGCTTAACAGGTTGGTTTGCAAGAAAAACCTCATCGCCCATTTTACCAGGAAGTAAACGTAATAAAAACGAAGGTACCTTAAACAAAACTGGTCGTCTGTAATATTTAGCCACCTCTTTTACAATATCGGAGTAGCTTGAAAATGAAGGGGCAGTAAGATTAAAAGCACCTACTGCGTCAGGTTTATCAATAAGAAACTTAACTGCCCTAATATGGTCGGAAATATGAATCCAAGGTACAACTTGTTTTCCGTTTCCAAATATGGTTCCCAGAAACAAACGAACTGTTTTTGCAATTTTTGGAAAGAAGCCCCCAGATTTTGACAAAACAATACCAGTTCGGATTAAAACTACACGAGTAGAGTTAGAGCTGGCAAGCGTTTCTTGCTCCCAGCCACTAACTAGCTGCGAAAGAAATCCGTTACCAGCCTGTGAATGTTCGGTTAAAACGTCGATACTGTTAAATGGATAAATCCCAACTGCCGAAGCCTGAACAAAGGCTTTAGGGGGATTTTGGCACATGAGGATAGCCTTTGCAATAGAGCGAGTTGTATGAATTCGGCTTGAGAAAATTCTATCTCTATTCTTTTTAGTCCAAAGCGTTGCAATGTTATGCCCTGCAAGGTTAATAACCACATCGGTGTTTTCTAACGCCCCCACTAAGTCATCATTGAGTTCACCATTCCATTTTATTACATCAATTTTTGAATTAGTTGACTTCACATTTTCTGGCCTTCGAGTTAGGAGTTTTAACCTATAACCATCATCAACGAGTAAAGGAATGAGATGGCTACCTATAAGACCAGATCCACCAACAATTACAGCAGTTTTTTTGAATGTACTATTGCTCATCACTTTAAAATTTCAACCCAGGCCCTATCAACAATTTTAAGTGCTGATGTAAAGGTAGATATATCAGGCTCTATCTCGCCATTCGATCCCGATGGATGACTATGCCCTATAGGCTTAAAATAGAATTGTTTTTCAGCAGAACTCTTTAAAATAACTGCCTCATAAATTAAAGCGGGCTGGCCTGATGTTGCATACTCCTTGTCGCCTGGATAACGGTTATTGTGCCAGTAATTATTGAAATCCCACGGTTTGTTTACTTCCATTACAACCCTAATGGAATCTATACCTTTAGGCAACCTGGTTTTTAGCGTAAAGGAACCAAATGGCGTAGCACCACTAAAAGCATCAACAGGTTGAGATTCGCTTGATTTTAATGTTGAAACATTTTTCCAACGCGGCAATGCTGCTGGCCTGTTCCTTTCGCCCGGCATCCACTTACCCTTCTCGTAAACCCCATATCTAAAAACCCCTGTTGATATTGATTTAGAAGCGTATAGCGTGCCCAAATAGTTACCATTTAAATCTTCCACCCAAATTGCCATTATCGGATATTTATACTCCTCACCACCAACTACTACTATTTGGGCAGGAATGCCATCGGCAAAAGGCTCCGTATCCAATTCTTGCATCACATTTTCCGACTTGGGCTGATTGGCAGTGCCGCACGATGCAAACATTGCAGCCATCAATGGAATATATAAAGTTTTTTTAATCATCACTTCAGAATTTAAAATTCTACAATAACACCAATTGTTGGCAGCACGGTTCCTCCACCTGAACCCTCAATCCTTTTAAGCTGGTATCTAGTAGGATCGTTGGGATCGACTAATGCTGCACCATTCGCATCCGCAGCAGTTGTGTAGAGCGGTGGTCTATCTCCCTGAAAATTATAAACATTTTGGACATCAACATAGATGTTCAACATCCACTTATCAAAGAAATATGACTTATCGATGCGCACGTCGAGCTGGTGAAAAGCCGACAGCCTTTTACTATTAAAACGGGAATAATCAAACAACGGCTGGCGCTGAACATCCCACACATTGATTAACGAGGAGGTAGCTAAATCGTAGGGAGTATATGGAGGACCTCCAACCAAACGCCACTTAAACCCAAAGTCCCAACCTTTTTTGAACGATCGCGTAGCGGTTATTGTAACTAGGTGGCGGTTATCCCACGATGTAGGAATCCAACTATCGGTTGGTTGTAAGTTATTATCCATAAGGCTCGTCTCGCTTCTAACTAAAGTGTAAGAAAACAAAGCATTAAAGCCAAGCAATTTTTTATTTCGATAAAGAAGCTCTAGGCCATAGGATCTTCCTTGACCTGTCGAAACCAACGGCTCATCGCCAAAAGTTCCATAATCGGCACTTTTGCTTGATATTGATACCGAATCGTTTATTGAGACAGGATACTTATCATAAAACTTAAGGAAACCCTCAACCGTTAGCTGGCTAGTTTCATTGGGCTGCCACTCAAAACCCGCCATTAAGTGATCGGATTTAATATATGTTATTCCATTCTCTTTATTAACCAAATTACCATTTGTATCAGCAAATCCTAAAGCAGTATATGGTGGTAATTGAAAATAACGTCCCACATTAGCATTAAGGAAAAAGTTTGGCTTAAGTGCATATGAGGCGGAAAAGCGGGGGCTAATTTGATCAAGAAGATTACTAATAGTATTAGAGTAGCTATTTGCATCGGCTCTAATTCCGAATGAAAGTGTTAAATATTTAAGGAAAGTCCTATTCAGCTGACCAAACATGCTCCATTTAAACAAATCCATGTTTGTTTCATAGGTGTCGGGCAGATAGGTATCGCCAACAAATTTTGCCCGAAATGTAGAGTTAAAGTAACGGGCATACTCTAAACCAGCACCATAGTTTACATTAAAATCGTTCCATTTAAAATCGTGTTCGTAGCGCAGCTTGTTTTCGGCTTCCCATGATGTATAGTCAAGGAGTTTTGGAAGATTTTCATCGTTGTTGGTAAATTTATACTGACGGTTGTTAAGCATATTTCTACTTACAACAAAGGTATGGTAACCATTGTCGGCATAATGCTTATAAACAACTCCCAATGTATAATTCCATTGTGTATTTACAGGCAGATAACCAAGAATATAACTCTGATACTCATCGGGATTTTTTAAACCAAGATTTAGCTCAAAGTCATCAATGGCCCCAAGACCTAAAACTGTAATTTCGTTTTTTGAGTCAATTCTAGTCTTTGTTTTAAACTGAAAATCGTTGTAGGTAGGCAAAAAGGGCAGCCCTAAAGCGCTAAAAAGGAATTGTAGGTATGAACGACGAGCCGAAAAGATCATGGTTGTATTTTTTGTTAGTGGGCCATCAAGTGTTAGTGCCAAATCGGAGGCACCAACAGCAGCCTTTACCTTTAACCGCTCACTATTACCGTCAATTAAACGAAAATCGAGAATTGAACTTAACGCATTCCCAGCAGAGCTAGGGAAAGCGCCTGAATAGAAGTTGACTTCTCTTACAAAATCAACATTAATAATTCCAACAGGGCCACCTGATGCACCTTGCGTCGCAAAGTGATTTAGGTTAGGGATCTCAACTCCATCGAGGTAAAACCTATTTTCATTTGGGCCACCCCCGCGGACAATCACGTCGTTTCGGTAGGCGAGCGATGGAGCAACACCAGGCAGCGACTGGATCACCCGACTTATATCGCGATTACCACCTGGGTTACGCTCAATCTCAGCAATACCAATTCGGCGAAGCGAAAGCGGTGCTTCCTCGCTTCTGCGAAAAGCAGAAGCCGTAACCACTACCCCCTCAATGTCCAAAGCCACTTCCTCCAAAGGAATTTCGAGGAAAACATTTTTAGAACGGGTAACCATAACCGCAGGAGTAACATAAGGCTTATAGCCAATAAAAGAAACCTGAAGTTCAACCCAGCCAGGTTCAAGTCCTGCTATCACAAAGTTTCCATCAAAATCAGAGGTAGTTCCAATAGTTGTTCCAAACACAACTACTGTAGCAAAAGGAATGGGTTCGTTTGTCTTTGAATCAAACACCCTCCCTTTAACCAATCCTTTATCCTGTGCAGCTATGGAAGCAGGAATAGACAGTATCGCTATCAATAATATTAATATTTTTCGATTCATGCTCAATGTTTAAGTTTTAATAGAAACATGTCAATGCACCGTTTGTTTGTATTTTAATCTTATTTAACATACATATTGGTCATCTTAATTATTCTTTTTCTTCTCAACATCTTTAATAATAAACCAATTCATAGCAGCAGTTAATGCCTTAGCCCTAACCATTAATGAGTCGAAATGCGAGTCATTTTCAACCACATGAGGGTTTAACTTACGATGCTCCTTATCGTTCCATTTATAGTACAAGGGCACCGAAGAAAAGTCGATAAAACCAACACTATCGGCAGCAATTGTGTAGCAATGCATTCCAAAATCGAAAGTATTAATACTATCGCATAAATTATTCCCAAAGTTAAGGTATTTTGCATCTGACAAAGCCAAATGATAAAGGGTTGGGAATATATCCTTATGAGAAGCAAATCGTTTTGTATTTATTCCTTTTTTAGGGCGATATTTGGGAGGTATATACATAAGCATTGGGACAGAATACTTCATAAACAGTTCCTCTTGAGGATACTCAAAGTTTTGCTTAATATTGTGATCGCCCGTTGCGACAATGATTGTATTCTCACCTAAGGGTGAGTAAATAACCTGTTTAATAAAATCTCCCAAACAGCTATTTGCATACTGAAAAGCTTTTAGCCCTTTCATCACAACATCCTCATCGAATTTCATCCGCTCTTTAGCCCAAGATGGTAGAGAGATGGGGAAAGGTTTATAGTCATCGGGAATATCGTATGGAGTATGATGCGAAATAGTCATACCGAAAATAAGATAAGGTTTACCGTCGGATTGACTTAGCAAATCGTAGGCCCTTTTAAAAAGCACCTCATCGTGCATGCCCCATTCACCATATTTCCCATTGGGATAATTCTTTCGAAGTGTTGGCTCTGCCTCAACGGCATTAAAATACTGACGTGGAATAAACTTATCCAAATCCCGCCAACCCATTTTCCCACCAGTGAGGAAAATATTGGTGTATCCTTTATCATAAAAAGGTTTGACAGCAGAAGTGGTAAATGAGTGGTGTTGGTATTGCGATTGAGAAAGGGGGCTTTTGGGAGAATTAACCAGAATACTTTCCAGAGAATAAATTGTTCCAGCCGATGATGGGAGAAAATTTCTAAAGAGATAGCAGCTATCAATCACATCAGCAAGAGTTCCTAGCAAATTGCAGCTATCGGAATGGATATCGAAATAAAAATTACTCATACTTTCCATTAGGATAAACACAACATTAGGTGGATTATCCTTAAGAAAATCACTTTTTGGGGTAAATGCGTAAAAGGTTTCATTTGTAACCGAATCTGCATTCACATCATATAGAACACTTGCAACTTCTGATATCGACTTAAACCCATACCGCTTAAGCATTTTACTAGGATTGGTTTCAATCCTACTTTTTTCCCGTTCTTTCCATGCCATTTTAGTACAGAATAAACCATTAATTGGCAAGTCATTAACAAATACGTTTCCCGAGATGGTTGCATGCCTTCCATCAAGCGGAACAACACCAAGGTTCCCATACATACCTAAAAAGTAAAGTCCCAAAACAAAAAAAGCTACAACACACCTCAACCATAAGGGTTTTACATAATCGCTAAAACGAAATCTTAGGGGTATAAAAAGTCTGCCATACAGCTTACTTAAAGCCCAAAAAACTACAATAAACATTAAAAGCATTGGAATTACAGGATATTCCTTCCAAATTGACACTAAAACAGCCCATGTATCATCCTCAAAAAAGCCAAAAATGATAACGCTAATTTTTGAATAGTAGAATTTATAAAAGTAGAAGTTGATGACCTCAAAAAGTATTACAAAAAAAATTACCAGAGTGGAGTACCACTTAAAGAATTTAAAAAACGCCCCTACCCTATTGCCAAAAACAAAACGAACTAACGAAACCAAAGCTAAAGGAAGCATTGCTATGGTTAACACCTTAATATCAAACTTTAGCCCAACACCAAATGCTCGTATAACATCAAGATAATATCCACTTAGTTCCTGCCAATTGGCATAGGAAACAAGAAAAACCAATCGAGAAATGAAAAGAATCGCAACACCAATCAGCAAACTTTTAGCAATCCAGGAAATAGCCTCAATAAAATTGTCAAATTTTGTTTTTATCATTTCAATGTTCTATTTAAATCAAAAGCCTTATTAACTACAAAATTAATATTGGTTGTAATTGTTTGCGATTTACTAAAAAGGCCAAGATACTCAATGTTATACCCTTTACCTTTTAAAGGTGCGAATGTAATATTATTTAGATAGAGGTTTAGGCTTGCAAAGCATCTAGCCACATTTCCAACAACAACCTCGTGTACCTTTTTATCCTTAACTATTCCATTTTTACCAACATGCTCTTTCCCAGCCTCAAATTGTGGTTTAATAAGAAGCACCATGAAGCCATCGGGCTTAAGAAACCGAACCAAGGATTCGGCAACTTGGGTAAGCGATATAAACGAAAGGTCGGCAGTGACAACATCTACCTGTGTTCCAATAGTTTTCAAATCGAGCGTTCTGATATCAGTTTTTTCCAATGAGCAAACCTTAGAGTGATTAATCAAAAATTCATCGAGCTGGTTGGATCCCACATCTACTGCCCAAACAAACTTTGCCCCATGCTGTAAAGCACAAAAGGTAAAACCACCAGTTGAGGCCCCTACATCAAGCACGAGTTTATCGTTAAAATCAAGATTAAAGTCATTTATTGCTTTCTGCAACTTTTGAGCACCCTTACTGAAAAAATCAGACGAAGACTGGTTTAACCCTACAATATCAGCATCGGAAACTGCGTACGAAGGTTTAATAACCTTTTTGCCATTTACCAAAACATTACCAGCCATAATATGATACTTTGCACGTTCGCGTGAACGGCAAAAGCCATTTTCAACTAAATAAACATCAAGTCTCATTACCTAATTCTAAATTTTTATTTAACCTACGGACCATTGCTCGAACCCCCGGTGAACTATTAATCTGAACTAATCTAAAAATATTTGGGAGTTCATTCCTAAGCCAATTAAAATGTCTCGACAGAACAAAAAAGATTTCTAAACAATGCGCCTTAACGGCGACCGGAACTTTAGCATCTAGCAACCAATCGTAACAAGTTTCTACCAACGCCTCAGCATCTTCATTGTACTCTCTAACAAGTTTTTGCAAATTTCTATCATCCTGAACCAACCAAACCTTAAGAATCTTACAAAAATGACGTCGCACTGAACTATTTCTCAACTCTGGAATACTTTTAAGTAATAGAGGTACATATACTTCAAGAAGATTTTTATCGGCCAGCAAACAATTTTCAAGCACCCAAGCTGCATGAAAGGCTAGCTCTTTATTATTTGAGGTGCTAATTTCAAAAAGCAAGCTCACTCCGTCGGGATGCTCGCAAAAAAAATGTGCTAGTTGTTGCACATCTTTTTTCCGAAGTGAGTATTTTAGCCGTTCAGTTAGAGCAGTAATTTCCATTTAATTAAATAATACCCAAAGATAGACAATGAACACAAAGCTAGATATTCTGGAGAAACTTTTTGCAAAAGCAAATCAGCAAATTCCATATAAAGATATAACTTTTACATTAGGTGATAAATATGTTGCAGCCCAATGTCCCGATGGAAACATTGGCGTATGCGCAACACTTGGGACTAAAGTTAGAGAACAAAATTCTGATGGAATTACTTTTGAAAGTCAAAACAATAGAATTTTAGCAAATGCTTACGTTAACTCTGTACTTAACTACAGAGTTAAATTTGATGGTACGGGCGACATTTTTAATGCTGTGGAATTTAAAGACTTCAACAATGTTGTCATGATTGGATATTTTGGATCGCTGGTTGAAAAATTAAAAAGCAAAGGTGTATCGCCTTATGTATTTGACATTGACCAACACGAAGCTCCAGTTCTACCTATGGAAGTGCAAGCCAAGTATCTATCGCATGCAGATTGCATCATCCTTACCTCAACCAGCATTAGCAACAACACCTTTTATGGAATAGTTAAATCGACACCAGAACATTGCTCCATTTTCATGCTAGGCCCATCTACACCACTCGACGATTTCATGTTTAGCATTCCAAAAATCAAAGGACTATTCGGATCGATATTTCCAAATAATAACACCGAAACTCTCCATCTTATTGCTCAAGGAGTGGGGACTAGGGGGTTTATGCACAACATGCAGAAAGTATTTAGATTAAAATGAAACGCGATTAACAAAAACCCTCAACCAAAACAATAGCAAACATTTTTCTTTGCAATTAAAAGTAAGAAAAAGTTCAACCAACACTATATCATTGAAATTCTGTCTTATAGATTTAACTCATAATATTCAAGTCAATAATCAAACATTTCTACTCTACAAAATCCTACTTATTTTCTCATCCCAATTGATTATTTATTGCATTTATCCAACCTTATATCAGAAACCAATTTAAATGTTTTACGTATTTCTATTTGAAACATGACTAAAAATACCAGTTTATATCTTTTTTATGACTCAGATATTCAAAAACATAAGAAACCGTTACTATGAAAAAATAATTTGCATTCCAAATCACTTATACGAAAGGAAGGACCTATCTTTTTTGAGAAATGATCTTTTTTTCTCCATTTTGCTTATTACTTTTCTCTTTGGAATATTAGCTTACATACCAAGCGTTTTTTTTTCAGTTGAACATGAGAAATATGCAATAGGTATAATTGACACGATTGCAATAGCAACAATAACTTACATCACATTTAGCAGGAAATTAAGCATTACTACTAAAAAAATTATCTTCGTCGTAAATGCTTACATTCTAGCCATAGTCCTATTCATTTATTTAGGGACAAAAGGGCCTGCAACCATTGTATTATTCAGCATCTCACTTCTATCTACACTATTTTTTAGTAAACGAGTTGGACTTATATCAGTTGCAATCAACGCAGCTGTTTATTTTTCGTTGCCCTTTACTATAAACAATCTAATTCCTAGACCTAATTTTTTTAATGATTTAACAGTAAATGCATGGCTGATTATTGGGTTTAACCTGATAATCTTTAATACCATTTTAGTTATTGCAATATCATTCTTAGTTGATCATCTTGAAAGTTTAATCATAAATGAAAAAGAGTTACAAAATCAACTTAAGAAGGAAAGAGAAGATTTGATAGTTGCAAAACAAAGAGCAGAAGAATCAGACAAGTTAAAATCGGCATTTTTAGCTAATATGAGCCATGAGATTCGAACACCAATGAATGGAATTTTGGGCTTTCTTGACCTTTTACAACAGCCCGACCTATCAGAAGCAACCAAATCTAAATACATCCACATTGTTAACAAAAGCGCTGAGCGGCTGATGAATACAATTAACGATTTAATTGATATTTCGAAGATTGAAGCTGGTGAAATTAACATAGTAAATACTGAAACCGATATTGACAAATTACTAATTGAACTTTACAACTTTTATAACCCTCAGGCTATCAAAAAAGGGATAACCCTATTCCCTTCTATACCTTACAGCAATTTGGAACTGAAGATATATACTGACAACCAAAAGCTATATGCCATTCTGAGCAACCTTATAAAAAATGCGTTGAAATTTACCGATGAAGGAAACATTTGTTTTGGTTACCTTTTAAAAGACAACATAATTGAATTTTTTGTTAAAGATACTGGAATTGGTATCCCAAAAGATAGACAAGATGTAATTTTCAACCGTTTTGTTCAAGCCGATTTATCGGACAAACGAGCATTTCAAGGTTCAGGTTTAGGGCTTTCCATTGCAAAAGCATACGTGGAGCTGTTAGGTGGTAAAATTTGGGTTGAAAGCGAGGAAGGGGTTGGCTCTGTATTCAAGTTCACAATACCACTTATACTTAGCAAACCACAAAACATTTGATTTTACTAAACAATTTGAACCGCATAAGCATCAATACAATCCCTTTAAACCATCAACAAATAGCACAAAAAAAGCCACCCTAAAAGGGCGGCTTAATTATGCATAATGATAAATCTAGTTAATAATCTCCATCTCATCGACTAAGTTTTTAGCACCAGCAAACTTATCAATGATAAATAGTGCATAGCGTATATCAAGGGTTATGTTCCGGCAGTAGTTAGGATCGAACATTACATCGCTCATGGTACTTTCCCAGCAGCGGTCGAAGTTAACACCTATTAAGTTGCCTTCAGCATCCAGAACAGGACTACCTGAATTACCACCAGTGGTATGATTCGAAGCAATAAATGCAACTGGCACAGTGCCATTTTCGGCATAGGGGCCAAAATCCTTTTTCTTGTAAAATTCAATTAAACGCTCGGGTGCAACATAATCAGGCACATTGCGCTGCTGCGCCTTTTCATATACCCCATCGATAGTTGTATAATAGTTGTAAACTACGCCATCGCGCGGAGCAAAACCTCCAACTTTACCATATGCAATTCGTAATGTGGAATTTGCATCGGGGAAAAATCGCTTGTCAGGCTGCATACGCATTAAGCCCTCAACGTAGTATCGATAAAGCACGTTAAGGCTATCGCTAATCTCGTAATATCTATCGCGTATGTTTTGACGATAAAAATCTTCAAAATCAAGGTAGATGCCAAATACGGGATCGTTAACAAACTCTTTTACTGTAATGCTGTCAATACCTGAAAGAAGGGTAATTACTCTAACGCTATCGGCAAAAGCAGTTTGGGAGTATATTTGCGAAGCAAGCTGTCGCCAATTACCATTTTGCTCCTTCACTTTGAGAAGAAATTGAGGTTGAAGTTGCTCAGGCACCCGTTCTGAGTATGCCTGCATCATAGCAGCAAATACTTCGCGGTCAACAGCAAGTTCAAAATCCTTAAAGAATCTTCTGGAATATCCTATAAGTGCCTGTTTTTGCGCTTCAAGTTTATCTTTATCAGCCTTTGGATCTAGAACAAGATTGATTAATTTTTCAAAACGCGATGCAAAGCCAATAAGCTCAACACCATATACAGCTTCGTACCTATAATTTGCAATTAACGATAGCGGTGCAAGTTCGGAATATAGCTGTTCAAATTTAGGGAGTAGCCATCCGTATCGTTCATTCAACTCTGGTTTTGACGATGCCCAGGCAGCAAACATGCTCTCAAGTTCCTGCTTCTTTGAAACAGCATTAAGTCTTTTAAGTCCCATTGTTTCACCAATCCATTTTTTCCAGGCATTGGCAACACGCGCATGTTTTGAAGCATACTTAATGGCAATGGTATCATTTTTACTCATAAAGCTATCAAAAATCGACAACCTAATATCGCGCAAAGCAATATTATTTGGGTTTATCTGGTTAATTATCAGATTTACTTCGTGTGAAGTAATATACTGCTTTGTACGACCAGGGAAACCATAAACCAGAGTAAAATCGCCTTCTTTTATACCTTTCGTTGATATCTTCAGGAAACGTTTTGGTTTATAGGGTACATTATCGGGCGAGTATGGTGCAGGATTATTATTTTTATCGGCGTAAATACGAAACATTGAGAAATCGCCAGTATGGCGTGGCCAAACCCAGTTGTCGGTATCGCCACCAAATTTGCCAATAGTTTCAGGTGGGGCACCTACCAGCCTAACATCTTCAAAAACCTGATAAACAAAAATGAAATACTGGTTTCCATAGTAAAAAGGACGAATAATAGCCTCATAGCCAACCCCTTCTTTTTCTGCCAATTCAATAAGGCTATCAGCAACCTGCCCAATGGCTTTTGCGCGTTCTAGCTCAGTCATGGTGGTCGTTACATTCTTCAACACCTTATCGGTTACGTCATCCATTCTAACAAGAAACCTAACCGTGAGCCCTGGGTTGGGAAGTTCGTCGGCATGCGACTTTGCCCAAAAACCATTTGCTAGAAGATTATTATCGACAGTTGAATGGGATTGTATTGACGAAAAACCACAATGGTGATTTGTGATTAAAAGACCTTGATCGGAAATTAGCTCGCCAGTACATCCTCTACCAAACTGAACAATGGCATCTTTCAAACTAGAATGGTTTACACTGTAGAGGTCCTCGGCTGTTAACTTAAATCCCATGCGTTGCATTTCGGGAATATTTTTGCCTATTAGCATGGGTATCCACATACCCTCATCGGCAATGGCACTAAAAGTAAACACTGCTGATAATACTAGTAATAACACTTTTTTCTTCATCGCTAAGTATTTTTTTTTATTTTGATATCAATTTTATGAAAGAGATTAATTGATCGTGTAAAGTTTCTACAGGCAGCCCCATTACATTGTAGTAGGAACCATCGATTCGTTCAACACCCACATACCCAATCCATTCCTGAACGCCATATGCACCCGCCTTATCGAAAGGCTTATATTTTGATACGTAGTAATCGATTTGCTCTGGGCTCAACCTTTTAAAATATACCTCTGTAGAAACCGAGAACACACGCTCTATATCTTTCGATTTAATGCAAACACCAGTTATTACTGTATGTGATTTATTCTGAAGCGCACCTATTATCTGCCTGGCATCCGCTTCATCTTTTGGTTTACCAAGTATTTGGTTACAACAAACAACTATAGTGTCGCATGCCAAAAGAATTGTTTTAGCATCAAGCCTATCGGCAAAATGGGAAGCCTTGTAACGAGCAAGATATACGGGAACATCATGAAGAGGAATATTTTGAGGAAAAGGTTCATCATCGTCGTGCGAGGTATCCCATATCTCAAAATCAACATCCAATCCTTTAAGTAAATTCCTTCGTCGTGGCGATTTAGATGCCAGGACCAATTTTTTATCGATTAGCAATTCCTGTAAAAGCATAAAAAAAACTAATTAACGATGTATGCAAAAACTAAAGTATAAAGCACACCAGAAAGCATTATTAGTTTACAAATAAGGCTTGCTCTATGATATTCGGACTTTGTACTAGCAAGCAACACGCTAAAAATTAAAACAAAAATCGGCAAGGCAACCAAAACGACCATGTAAACCAGTGAAATATAATCGAAACCAGTTTTGGAGATTTTAAAAAGATATGCTGAGAAGAGTATCACCAAAGCCACAAGGGTAATTGCTAGAATGGAAGCCACAATTAATTTAGCCTTTTTCACCCCATAATGGACAGGAATTGTATCTCTACCGAGGGTAGTGTCACCCTCAAAGTCTTCTATATCCTTAATAATCTCTCTAGCAAGTGTTAGCAAAAATCCAAAAAATGCGAATCCTCCTACCCAGTAGAGTATCACTCTCAAGTTAAGTTGATAAATAAAAATAATATCACGATAAGTACCAAGCATAGGAAGTTCAAAAATCAACGGGATTAAAGGAACAGTTCCCGTAAGAATGGCAACAACCAAATTACCAATTAAAAGCTGTCGCTTATAAATTGTAGAATAGAACCACAATATGCCGCTTGTCAAGAAAAACAGCAAAGAAAAAATTGGGCGTCCAACCTTAAAAGAAACGATTGTACCCAATGCAATACCAGTTATAGTAAGAGCTAAATGAAATGCAATTGCACCACGCCGAGTAATTGTTTTGCCCACAACCACAGTTTCAGGCCTATTAATCAAATCGGCCTTAGTGTCGAAGTAGTCATTAATAACGTAACCACCAGCGGTAATCAATACGGTTGCAGCAACCAGCTCAACGAACCACCAAAGAGGAAGTTGTAGTTCCAATCCATAACCATTAAGGAGCGTTTGGATAATCATATACCGAATAAGAACCATTGTTGCTGCAACTATCAGCAAGTTCTTAACCCTAATTAAACGAAGGTATTTGTACATAACTTGCAAGTTTTACTGTAATCCATTAGACGATGGCCCCCATAAGCCTTTAACCCTGAGAACTTGTTCAATAACATCTCGAACACAACCTTTCCCACCATTATATGACGAAATGTATGCCGAGATTTGCTGAATCTCCGGGGTAGCATCTCGAGGACATGTGGGAACACCAACTCGACTCATCACCTCATAATCGGGCATGTCATCGCCCATGTATAGGATTTCGGATAGTTCAATTCCATACTTAAATCTAAAATCTTCAAGAGCGTCAACTTTATCGTGTGTCCCCAGATAGATATCGGTTACTCCCAACCCTTTAAATCGATCTCGCACCGATTCCGATTTACCACCAGAAATAATTGCTATGGGGAATCCACGCTCAACTGCAACATGAACAGCATATCCATCGCGGGTGTTTGATGTGCGCAACATATCACCCGAGGGGTGAAGAATTACGGTTCCATCGGTAAAAACACCATCAACATCAAATGCAAATGCCTTAACCTGAGGTAGAAGCTCCTTAAAATTCTTTTTATTTGCCATGCGTAAAAATTGTATTTATTATAGTTTTCTATTTTGAGCTAATTTCTGAATGCTCAAAGATAGCTGATTGTATAATTCATCCAAGCCAAATTCTTTCAACATTTCGGCATGCCGCCTCAATGTTACGCTATCATAACGAATGGCAGGCCCAGTTTGATAATCGGCTGGATTCCCTTCAAATGCTTTTGATATAGTTTCCAGCACTAATGGCTTTACTATATTAAAATCTATATTATGCATGGCTGTTATACTGTATGCCAGGGAAAGCATATGATTGGTAAAGTTACATGCAAACACACCTGTAAGGTGGAGCCATCGTCGCTGCTCCGAATTCATTGGCTCAACTATATCGGAAATCTTTTGCGCTAAAAGTTCAAGTTTGGTATAGGTTTCCTCATCAGAGGCCTCGAGACAAATGGGAATATTGTTAAAGGGGATAACTTTTTCACGCGAGAAAGTTTGGAACGGGTAAAAAACTCCAAAACCTGGTGCCTGAACTCTATTAAGAACAGACATTGGCGTGCTCCCACTAGTGTGAGCCACAATACCATTTAGTTTAGGTAATTTCTCAGCAACCTGTAAAATTGCATCGTCTGGCAGCGCCACAAAGTAGTACGATGCATCAGTGACGATATTACCAAAACTATCTATCGCCTTAGCATCAACCTTGTCGGCTAGCGCTTTAGCGCTTTTCATAGTTCTAGAATAAACCTGAACAACTGAACATCCATGAATTTTTAAGGCATAGGCCAGCGAGGTAGCCAAATTACCTGCCCCAATGAGCACTACTCTGTTCATGGCAATTATTGTTTGTTTGCATAAAGGTAACCATTTTTTGTAAACCGATATATCTACCTGAAAGAAGTGCCACACCAACTTTAAATTTACATTAACGAGGAATAAGCCAATTGTAGATTTTGGAACTATCTGGATTAGCAACATAATGGTTTAAAGCCATGTTACGTAAAGGTAATTAATATCATCCCGGATCATACAACCATAAAAAGAAGGCATCCGGGACGCCAAAACGACCCGGATGCCAACCACCTAACCTATTGTAAACCTAAACCTAAAAAAACTAATTATAAGAGTATTGCATGGTTTGAATGATAGAACACGACTCGTACCTCTCTTTTTCCAATAATTTTGTGTAACTATCAGCTATAAACACTGAATACTCTTTGGAAATAGTAAACTCTATATTTTTTACTTTCGAATAAATATTATCGTTCATGATAGATCCTAAATCTTCTGACACAATTATTCTTTCAGCATTTTCATCAATTCTTATGCCAGATTTTTCCTCTAAACTCAATAAAGAATCGTTATTACTATTCAAGATCGACCGTAGCCTAATTATCAGTTTAAAAAACGAAAGGCTCCTATTCCTGTTCATTGAATACTTAATCACAGAATCGATAATCTCTTTAGTTAAATGCTCAGGGTTAGCAGCCCATTTGCTCGTCATATTTTTCTCAGCCAAATCCAACTCAAGAAGTGAATTGGTTATTTCACTATCTAAACGATTAATTAATATATTGATAAACTCGCTACTCATAAAACAGAATCAACTTTATTAAATTTACTATCTAAACGACTTAAAATCAATTTTGTTAAGATGATTTTGGTCAATAAAAGCTAAATGGTGACCAAAAAAATGTTAAAAGCGATAAAATCTCAACATCTTATAAATCTGCCAGTTATACTCTTTTTAAAATTATATATTTTAATAAGGGTTGATTTTTAGAGCAATTAATATAGATTTGCACGTTCGTTTAATAGCTAAAGGGTGTTGAAAAATAATATTTTAAATATTGTACTGATTTTCTTTTGATTACAAATTCTATTCTAAATAACACCCTTGTAAATAGTAAGATTACATTAAATTTGTGGATTTGATATGAGTAGAACTTGCAACAACAAAATGTTTAACTAACAAATAAAAGCAAATGAAAATTCTTGTTTGTATTAGCCATGTGCCTGATACCACCACAAAGGTGAAATTTGTTGATGGCGATACTAAGCTCGACACCAATGGAATACAATGGGTAATAAACCCTTGGGACGAACTTTCACTAACCAGAGCTTTAGAGCTTAAAGATAATGCATCAACAGGAGTTAGCAGTGTTACTGTTGCTCATGTAGGTCCTGCTACAACAGAACCAACCATCCGCAAAGCACTTGCTATTGGAGCAGATAATGCTATTAGGGTAAACGCCGACCCTGCAGATGCATACTTTGTTGCGGCTCAGTTAGCCGAAGTGGTAAAGCAGGAACAATTCGACATTATCATGTGTGGTATTGAGTCAAGCGATTACAATGGTTCTGCAGTTGGTAGCATGCTTGCCGAATTTCTTGATATTCCTTCTGTATCAGCCGTTTCTGGGCTCAATATAGAAAATAATGAGGCTATTATTACCCGCGAAATTGATGGTGGAAAAGAGACCGTTACTGTCCCCACGCCATTTGTGGCAATTGTGCAAAAAGGTATAGCCAAAGAACCAAGAATCGCTGCAATGCGTGGAATTATGATGGCTCGAAGCAAACCCATTAAAGTTATTGAACCTGTTGCTATAGATCCTTTAACTGAATACGTTAAATTCGAACTTCCAAAACCACGCGCTGCATGCAAGTTTGTTGATCCTGAAAATCCTAAGGAACTAATTACCTTACTACAAAACGAGACCAAACTTATTTAAGGTTAAACCTAAAAATTCTAAAGAAAATGTCAGTACTAGTATATACCGAGAATTGGGACGGCAAGTTTAAAAAGCTATCATACGAACTAGTATCATACGGTAGCAAAGTAGCCGAAATGTTGGGAACAACCACAACAGCAGTTACCATAGGTAATGTTAATGATGATGAGCTAAACACCTTAGGCAAATATGGAGCCGATAAAGTACTTTGCCTTCAGAGCGAAAATTTAAAAAACCTCGACAGCCAGCTATATACAAACGCTATTGCAAAGGTTGCTCAGGACGAAGGTAGCAAGGTTATTGTAATATCAAATAACAACTCAGGGAAATCCATTGCACCTCGCCTTTCGGTAAAGCTAAAAGCAGCATTAGGCTCGGGCGTTTCGCAACTCCCACTTAGCACTTCGCCTTTTACTGTTTACAAGCGCACATTCTCAGGCGCTGCTTTTGCGCATGTGGTGCTTAAAACCGATGTTAAGATAATCACCCTTACCCAAAACTCTTTTGATATTGTTGAAAACAGCAAACAAGTAAAAGTTGAGAGGGTTGACTTCCAAACCGATGCACCTAAAACCGTTGTAAAAGACGTGCAAAAGCAAACTGGTAAGTTACTTCTAACTGATGCCGAAATTGTGGTTTCAGGTGGACGTGGTATGAAGTCGCCCGACAACTGGGGACCACTTGAGGAACTAGCCGAGCTTCTTGGTGGAGCAACCGCTTGTTCTCGCCCAGTTTCCGACGAAGGATGGCGACCACACGAAGAACACACCGGACAAACTGGTAAAATCATTGCACCTAACCTTTACATCGCTGTTGGTATCTCTGGTGCAACACAACATATTGCTGGTGTTAGCGGTTCGAAATATATTGTTGCCATTAACAACGATAAAACCGCACCTATTTTTGAAGTAGCGCAATACGGAATTGTTGGCGATGCACAAAAAGTATTGCCACAGCTCGTTGAAGCTGTTAAAGAGATTAAAGGCAAATAGTTTTTTTTAGCACTTAGTTTATTAAACCTGCTGCTTTTGCAGCAGGTTTTTAAGCTAAATAAGGCATAAACCAAAACATAAACCAAAAACCAACAACATGACTAAGCAAATAGTTTTTGCCTTAGCACTACTAGCAACCATTGGTGTTTTTGCTTACACTATCAGCCGAATAGCAAGGTTCTTCATGTTAACCCGCAAGGGGTTTAAGGTTGATAAGTTGGGCAAAAGGCTTTTGGTTACTCTTAAAGTGGCTTTTGGGCAAACAAAAATTTTTCGACGTCCTGTAATTGGATTATTACACGCACTAGTATTTTGGGGATTCTGCGTTATCCTTTTTGGCAGTATTGAAATGGTAATAGACGGACTCTTCGGAATAGAAAAATCATTGAGTTTTCTTGGTGGATTTTACAATTTCATGATGGCTGCTGGCGATATCTTCGCACTTTTAGTAGCCATATCAATTATTGTTTTCCTAATCCGCAGAATATTCCTTCATGTTAAGCGATTCGAAGGCATTGAGATGAAAAAAA
Source organism: Tenuifilum thalassicum (assembly GCF_013265555.1). Lineage (GTDB taxonomy): Bacteria > Bacteroidota > Bacteroidia > Bacteroidales > Tenuifilaceae > Tenuifilum > Tenuifilum thalassicum. Next base: position 2,218,458 of record NZ_CP041345.1, read on the forward strand.
TCTCTCATATAGATGCCAACATTGCTTTAACAATAATACTTGTTCTCATGCTCTCGCTCATGGGCATGAATGCCGCATACATTAAGTGGGCTCAACTTGCAGGACACAATATTCATGGAATTTACCCAGTAAGCCAACATCTTACATCGTTATTCGATGGCATTTCGGTTGATGGTGTATTTACTCATTATCAAGTTTACTGGTGGATTCACATTCTACTTATTTTCATTTTTGCTAACCTGCTTCCATACTCAAAGCATTTCCATGTTTTCATGTCGATACCAAACGTTTTTCTCTCACGTTTAGAGCCACTTGGCAAACTTCCCAACATGGATAATGTTACCCGCGAGGTAAAACTGATGATGAACCCCGAAACTGCATTCTCAGCACCTGCAGAGGAGGCACCAATTGAACGTTTTGGAGTAAAAGACGCCGAAGATGTAGTTTGGAAGAGCTATTTCGATTCACTTGCATGTACCGAATGTGGTCGTTGTACATCGGTTTGTCCGGCTAACATCACAGGAAAAAAGCTATCACCTCGTAAAGTAATGATGGACCTACGCGCCAGGATGAAGGAGAAAGGTCCGCATATGCTTAAAAACGGACGAGACTATAACGATGGCAAATCGCTTGTTCGCGACTATATTAGCGAGGAAGAACTTTGGGCTTGCACTACCTGCAATGCTTGTGCACAGGAATGTCCAATCAATATTGACCATCCCAAACTAATTGTTGAAATGCGCCGTTACCTGGTTATGGAGGAGGGTTCCGCTCCCGGCGAACTTAAAGCCATGTTCAACAACATTGAGAATAATGGTGCACCCTGGCAGTACTCCCCCGAAGACAGATTACTGTGGGCTAAAGATTTAGAAACAAAAGCACTATAGCGTTTTTTCACCTCACCATTATTCAAGTCAAACGCTTAACTTAATTTGAAAATGGAAACACGAAAGATAGAAATTCCTGTAATGGCCGACCTTTTTGCTAAAGGTGAAAAACCCGAATACCTTTTCTGGGTTGGATGTGCCGGAGCATACGACGACCGTTACAAAAAAGTAGCAGCGGCCTTTGCTAAAATCCTAATTCATTTGAATGTTAGCTTTGCAGTTCTAGGTAAAGAGGAAACCTGTACTGGCGACCCTGCACGCAGGGCAGGGAACGAGATGCTCTTCCAAATGCAAGCACTACAAAACATTGAGCTATTCAAAGCATATGAGATTAAAAAGGTAATAACTATATGCCCGCATTGCTACAACACGTTTAAAAATGAATACCCCGACCTTGGCGCCGACTTTGAGGTTATCAGCTATATAGACATACTTAACCAATACATCGACGAGGGTAAGATAAAATTAGACACCAATAAATTTAAAGGAACAAAAATCACTTACCACGACCCCTGCTATTTGGGTCGTGCCAACGGAATATACGAGCAACCCCGCAAACTTCTTAAAAAGTTAGGAGGAGAACTTGTTGAGATGGAGCGCAATAGGAGTTTTGCCCTTTGCTGTGGTGCTGGTGGAGCCCAAATGTTTAAGGAGGCTGAAAAAGGGAACAAAGAAGTTTTCCTTGAACGCATGGAAGACGTCCTGAAGGTAGAACCAGAGGTTATTGCAACAGCTTGCCCGTTCTGTATGACCATGATGACCGATGGTATTAAGTACAAGAACCAGGAGGAAAAGATGCGCAATTACGATATTGCAGAGCTAATCGCTGAATCGCTTAACTTATAATATCAACTATAAACCGAAACAGTTATGAGTGAAAGAAAATTGCTAAAAAGTGGCGAATTTCTTGTAAACGAGATAGACGCTAACGACATTTTTATTCCCGAGGAATTTAACGAAGAGCAACGCATGATTGCTCAAACCTGTCGTGATTTTATGGATGCTGAGGTTTTCCCAAAACTCGACGATATAGATAAAGGTGACAGGGAACTCATGAAAAGCATTCTTCAAAAATCAGGCGAACTTGGAATGCTTGGTATTGCAGTACCTGAGCAATACAATGGTTTCGGACAAGACTTTGTAACACAAATGCTTGTGGCTGAAACAACTGGTGCAGGGTATTCTTTTTCAGTTGCCTATATGTGCCATTGCGGTATAGGTACTATGCCTATTCTATACTATGGTAACGAAGAGCAACGTCAGAAATATGTAGCACGTCTAGCAACTGGTGAACTTATTGGTGCATACTGCCTTACCGAGCCAGGTGCTGGTAGCGATGCCAATTCAGGCAAAACCACTGCTAAGCTATCGGAAGATGGGAAGTACTACATCCTAAATGGACAAAAGATGTGGATTACCAATGCAGGTTTTGCCGACACACAGGTTGTTTTTGCAAAGGTTGAGAACGACCGTGTATTAAGTGCCTTCATTGTTGAAAGCAGCTGGCCTGGCGTAGTTATTGGTCCCGATGAGCATAAAATGGGGATTAAGGGCTCATCAACAGCACAAATATATTACAACGATGTAAAAGTTCCTGTTGAAAACATGCTTGGCAGACGCGGTGAGGGTTTCCGTATTGCGCTTAGCATTCTTCACATGGGACGTATGAAACTTGGCGCAAACGTAATTGGTGCTGCAAAGGAAACCATTACCCAATCGGTTCAATATGCCAATGAGCGAAAGCAATTCAACACAAAGATTGCAAACTTTGGTGCCATAAAGCACAAGCTAGCCGAAATGGTTATCAGGACCTATGCACACGAATCGGCTATTTACCGAGTAAGTAAAGATATCGATGACCTTATCGAAAAATACAAATCGGAAGGATGCGAGTATGGCCGTGCAGCAATTGACGCCATTAGCCATTACGCCGTAGAAGATGCCATTCTTAAGGTTAATGGTTCGGAGATGCTCGATTTTGTGGTTGATGAAGGTGTTCAAATTCATGGTGGAATGGGCTATTCAGCCGAGATGAACGTTGAGCGCGGTTATCGCGATTCTCGCATCAATCGTATTTTTGAGGGCACCAATGAGATTAACCGTCTGCTTGTAATCGATACTGCTATTAAGCGTTCTCTTAAAGGCGAATACGACCTAATGGGACCTGCCGAGCAGCTCTACAATAATCTCGACGGCATTGTTGCAGAAAATGGCTCAAACGACTACTATGAGCAAAAGATGCAAACCATCCGTAACTTTAAGAAGATTGCCATGTTAGGTATTTACGGTGCTTCTAAGGCCTTTGGTAAGGCATTCGCTGCTGAGCAAGAAGTTCAAAATAATATCAGCAACATCATCATGGATTTGTATGTTGCCGAATCGCTTGCTCTTAGGGTTAAGAAATTGGAAAATATGGGTAAGCAGAATATCGATATTTACAAAGATATTGTTGATGTATTTGTATACGATGCAGCCGGGCGCATCCGCAAAAATGCCATGGATGCTGTAAACTCATTTGCAGCTGAGCCAGAACTTTCTAAATTAGGCAATGCTGTTGATAGGCTTTGCAAGGTTGCACCTGTTAACGTTAAGGAAGCACGCCGTCGCATTGCCGACAAACTAATTGAGGACAACCAGTACAAATTTTAATTTTTACTGTATTTAATAAAAAGTTAGGGGCCGAATTTCAGCCCCTTTCTTTTATCCATCATATTTCTTTACTTTTTACAAAGTTGATTCAAAACTCTTTTAAGCTCAACAAGGTTGAGCGGTTTGGTAAGGTAAGCATCAAAAACATCCTTATACAAATCGATGTCATCGTTAGTTGCATAGGCGGTTTGGGCAACAACAACAATATTGGGATTAATTTCTTTAATCTTTTTAGTTGCAGTAACCCCATCCATTCCATGCATTTTTATATCCATAAGGATTAAAGAGATTGTATTGTCTGATTTACATACATCCACTGCCTTTTGGCCATCATCAACATGCAATATTTCACAATCATAATCCTTTAACACCGCCCTTAATAGTCTGAAACTATTAATATCATCCTCTGCAATCAAAACAGTGCGTTTTGCTTTTTTCTCGCTCATAATTTATAGTATTAACCTATTTCCAACAGTTACCGGCTTATAAGGCACAGTAAAGAAGAAAGTAGCTCCTTTACCTAACTCCGATTTAACCCAAATTTTCCCATGCATGAGTTCTACATAACCCTTACAAATTGAAAGGCCAATTCCTGTGCCCCCGTATTGTGTTTGAATCGCTTCATCGGCTTGAGTAAATTGTTCAAAAATAAGTTCTAACTTACTCGAATCGATACCAATACCAGTATCACTTACAAAAAACTCAACAACATCATTATTAATGCTATAACCAAACTCAATCGTCCCCTCTTTGGTAAACTTGACGGCATTTGACAATAAATTATTGATAATTCTCCTTAGCTTAATTTTATCAACCAGAACAATTGCCTCGGGACCTGTGTGCGATTTGGAAGTATTTATCGTTATTTTGTTTTCATCAACAGAAATTTTAACCATTCCTTGGATGTCATCAATCAGCTGACTAAGATTTGTTGGAGATGGAGATAACCGTTCCAGCCCTGTTTCCAGGGATGAAATGGCAATAATATCGTTAATGATTGCGTTAAGCTGGTCGCTACTCTTTTTAATGATTTTTACGCTCTCTTTCTGTTCCTCATCAAGGTTTTCGTTTTGATGTAATAAAAGCTGTGTAAAGCCAATAATTGCATTCAAAGGAGTACGAATTTCATGGCTTAGATTATGGAGAAACAGAGTTTTTAGCTTATCGGCCGATTCCGCTCGTTCTTTGGCATTTATGAGATTTTTCTCATACCTAATCCTTTCAAATATGTTGAATATCAAATATGTGATTAAAAGCATGCCAACTATCAAAACACCAATTGATACATAGTACAAGTTGATTGAGCGAAAAGTAGCCTTACGCTTGCTTATTTCAACCATGATGTACCATGGATAGATATTTCCATTAAGCCCAATTGGGTATAATACCCTAAAAACCTCATCGTTAGCAATACGTGAAGTTGTTTCGTAGCTGTATTCTATGCCACTTTTTATCGCATAAGAAAATAAAGTATCATTTCTTTCGATATAGTTGTAAATATTTTCTCCAATCATGGAGGAGTCGTCATGTGCCACAATTTCACCAGTAGAAGCAATTAATGAAACCGTACCTGATTTTAGACGAAGATTTTTTAACTTCTGCTGTATTCTATTCAGGTCGATGTCAATGCCAACAATTCCATAAAATGTTGTGTCAATTATGATAGGAACAATCACCGAAGTTTCATAAAACACCTTTGGCAAGCCTGAGTAGCTGTAGTAGTAGGGTTCAAGTACCATTTCCCTCTTGGTTTCTTTGGGAATGGTGTAATAATTTTCAAGATACTCTTCGGGAGCTGTTATTTTTTCATCAAACAAAGAATCATGGAAATGAAAGCAGGCATAGGTAAAATGCCCCTCCGTGTCAAAATAAGGAGTGTTCTTATAATACCAATCCTTTCCATCAAATTTGTTTGGCTCCCACATTGTCCAAAATGCTAAATACTGAGGGTACTCTTTAGCATACCTCCTAAGCAAAGCCATAACCTCGTCTCTTTGCGCACCTTCATTCCTAATTAAAACTTCTTGCTTGGCAATTGACCGTAAAGTATACAATGCAGAAAGAAACAGGCTGTTTATCTCTGTAGCTGCATTTCGAGACTGTTGAATGGCTATCCACTTTGAATCTTCATAAGAATTTTCCCGCTGGTAGATACCTATATAAAAGTATAGAAAAATAAAAGCGCAAGCAGTTAGAACAGCTGCTACAATAGGTAAGGTAAGGGAAAGCTTTGTCTTTTTATCCATTCAGCAAAAAATAGAATTTAAGCAATACAAACAGGTAAGCGATAATAACATTGACATCAGCCACGTAGAATTTTTTCCAATTTACGGCCTTTTGCCAGCTCATCAACGAGTTTATCTAGATACCTAACCTTTCTTGTCAAAGTGTTCTCAATTGATTCAACCTGAACACCACAGACCTTACCAGTGATTAGATTTGCATTGGCGTTTAAATTTGCACCTGCAAAGAACTCCTCAAAAGTCACATCCTTGCTAATGAAATCTTGAATTTTAGCAGAATCATAACCAGTTAGCCATTCAATAACCTGGTCTAGTTCTTCTTTGGTGCGACCTTTCTTCTCAACTTTCTCTAAGTAAAGAGGATAAATCTTTGCAAATGACATTTTTGCTATGCGTTCATCAGTATTCATTTCTATAAAAATTACATTTGAATAGATTCAGTAATAATATCGTACGCAAGATTATGAAATTCTTGATCGAGCTGTATCCATTCTTTAAAATTCCGTCCAGTTATATTAAAAGGCGATGCAATGCCTTGATCAATATATTTTTTAACTAGTTGAGGCTTTGTCTTGATTACAATAGCATTGTTTTTTTCTAAATACATTGCCAAGAAATCTCCGTTGAACCTCAAGCATGGTTTGCGCATTATGGTTGACTCCTCAACTCCATCAATTTGCAACAACCTCTCTTTTAACGCATCAAAAGGATTCATAGTTACAGATGTTTTCAAAAAGTTATTTTAGTGGCACATTAAACATCCAGCTTATTCCAAATTTATCGTTCAACATTCCAAAATAGGCTCCCCAGAATGTTTCACCTAGAGGCATTACGACTTTCCCGCCTTGTGATAAAGCGTTAAAATATGAATCGGCTTCATCTTTTGAATTGCAATTAACTGAAATAGAAAAATTATTACCGACCTGAAGAGGATCACTCATGCCAGGAATAACATCGGAGCCCATTAGTATAGAATTCTCTCCCACTTTCAAACTTACATGCATTATCTTTTCAGAAAATTCTTCAGGAAGAGGAGGCATATTCTCCATTTGTGGCATTTCCTTATAGTAATTCAAATCGATAAATTCACCATGAAATATCTCTTTGTAAAATTCGAAAACTTCTTTACAGTTTCCGTTAAAATTCAAATAAACATTGATTGTTGCCATAGTCATTAAGTTTTAGTTATGTAAAAGAAAATTTGTTCCGATAATCAAGGGGTGAACTCCCCGTAAACTTTTTAAAGATTTTTCTGAAAGCCAGCGGGTCTTCGTAGCCCACCTTATTAATAATTTGGGAAACGGTTAAGTTAGATGTTTCTAACTTTTTCTTTGCTGCCTCAACTCGCACTCGCTGTATATATTCATGTGGTGTATTACTAGTTGCCTTTTTAAAACGACGTATTAATGTTCGTTTGCTAATAGCAAAATATTCTGACAGTAAATCTAAAGATAGATCAACCTCATAGTTTTGCTCTATAAAATTCTGTATTTTAAGAATAAGTTCATCGGTGTGGCTTTTTTGAGTACTGAAAATGGAATAAAACGACTGAGAGTTTTTATTAATGTCAATGAGAAGCATTTTAGCTGTATAATGCGCCACTTCAATACCACAAAACTTTTCAACCAGATAAATCATTAGGTTTTGGTAAGAGGTTGCACCTCCACAAGAATAAATGTTGCCATTATCGACTATAATCTTTTCAGGTAGCAAATCCACATCGGGATATCGTTGCCTAAATAAATCCACAGCAATCCAATGTGTAGTTGTATTTTTCCCATTCATCAAACCTGTTTCAGCAAGAAGGAAAGCTCCAGTGCAAATACTAGCAACTTGAGAACCTTTATTGTACATATCTTTTATCCAAGGTACAAAACTATAGTTTATCTGAAGCTGCTTCTCAACATCTCCATCTAATCCTGGAATTATTATCAAATCTAACTTATCAACATCATGAATGTTAGCATGGCAAAATATGGGATAGCCATTTGCAGTGTTTATCATTTTTGGTCCAGACGAAACAATTTGCACATCAAAAAAGGGTTTTTGCAATCCATTCATCGATTGGCAAAATTGACCTGCCTTTCTCAATATCTCCATAGGCCCAATCATGGTTAAAGGGGTACAATCTTCAAGGGCCAAAACTCCAACTCTCATTAGTTCAGATCTTTTAATTATCATCAGCTAAGGTACGGATAATTTTACACGCAATACACACTTGTCACTTTTAACATATCATATTGTCATTATTAACTAACATAATTAGCGCTGATTATGCGTTAATTTGCGAAATAAATTAATTCACAAACGGTTAATAAATTCATATGCCATGAGTAAAAACTTCTTCTACAGAAATGCAATTGCAGGTGCTATAATGCTAATTCTTTCCGCATTTGCTGGAATGTATATTGGAATGAACTATGATTCTAGGTTTCCTAGCGCTTACGATGGGTATTATATGATTAAAAAGGGAGAAGCATTGATTAGGGCAGTCCATACACATGGTATGCCATTTGCCCTATACAATCTGATTTTAGCCTTTATAATTCCTTTCCTGGGACTTACTGAAAAAACAAAAAACATCACCTCATGGTCAGGTGTGCTGATGTTAATAATGCCTCTTGCACTTTTCCTCAGGGGAATATCATATCCTGCCACTACATTTGATTATGTAGGGTTTGTTGGTGCATTTTTCTTTGTATTAACATCGGCACTTCTACTAATTGGGTTCATAAAGAAAGTTTACCACTAGAACTGAAGAAATTTTAGGGACAATGCTGAATGATAAATTTGTGACATTTTTCACAGAGTTAGAAAGAAACAATAACCGCGACTGGTTTAATCAAAACAGAAAGGTTTACGAAAAAGAATGCTTAATTCCTTTCAAGGAACTTGTATCGGAGCTAATAAGTAGAATTTCATTATTTGACAAAACCGTCTCGGGGCAAGATGTAAACAGTGCTATCTTCAGGATCAACAGAGACATACGATTTTCTAAAGACAAAACGCCATACAACACAGAGCTAAAAGCAGCCATAGTAAAAGGTGGAAGAAAATCGTTATATCCGGGATACTACCTTGCAATTGGTGCTGAAAAGAGTTATATCGGTGGAGGCTTATATAATCTTAGCAGCGAAATGCTTGAGAAGATTAGGGATTACATTGCAGAGCATCCCGAGAAATTTAAAGCGATAACCACAGATACAACCTTCGTAGAATGCCATAAAATGATTTTAGGAGATAAAAGCAAACGCCTTCCTGTTAAGTACAAGGAATTAGCAAATTCAATCCCTGAAATAGCACTAAAACAGTTTTACTACATGAGCGAGGTTAAAACATCGCAACTTATTAATAATAAAAACATTGCAGAAACCATATTATCGAGATATTTAGCAGGATACAAACTAAACTACTTTTTGCAAAAAGCGTTATCGCAATCCGTTTAGTAAAAGAAAAGCCGCATGTTTATCTCATGCGGCTTTATTGCTATAATAAAGTAATTAAAATCTAGTTCTCTCGCAAAACATATTCATCGTACTCCAGTTCAAAGCGTAGCTTATGTCTCGACTCTTCCTGTGCTAGCTGTTTGAAAAGCTCTTTATATTCAGCCTTATCAACACGGTCCGAGAGCGCCATATAGAGTTTAAAGGCCGCTTTTTCACGCTTCATAGCAAGTACAAGAGCCTGCTCATAATTCATATCCTCACGTTCCGATTCAAGAACAACATAATCAGCAACTTTTAAGTCGGCCACCTTCTCATTAGGCAAACTCACAACGCCTTCCTCCTTTATTTTTACAAGGCGAGCCTTGTGTCCCATCTCCTCTTGGGCAAACTGTTCAAAGGTTTTCTTCATGTCGTTATTTCTAGCGTTACCTGCTAGGCGGTTATAAAAATCAACAGCATCCTGTTCGCGATCTATCGCAAAGTCAAGGATATCGTCAATGTTAGAGAACTCTTTCATGGCTTTTAGTTTTTGCATTTATAAGTTTTTCCTCAAAATCGATATCGAAACTATTCATTAGGTAGCTACATCCCGCTTTAAATTGAAGGGACTCGCCCTCATTGTGAGTTTGAATAAACCTCAAATCAGTTAGGGATGTGTTCTCCTGAGGAAGCAACGATAAAATTTCGGTCTGAATATCATACACATCATTATCGGTTTTAACATCAAGTTTGTTTAGTAGTGATGCTAAAACTTCTAGCGTTGTACTTTCAACCTTGGGCTTAAGCTCTGCCCCGAATTGTTGAATAGTATGATTTGTATTAGCAAACGAACCGCCCGATTCAAACCAAAGCGATGCTGGTATTACTACATCTGCTTCTTTAGCTGTTTCGGTCAGAAATGTATCAACCACCACTTTAAAGGATGACTTTTGTATGAGTTCTTTTACTTTCACCTTATACTTTGCTGTTCCTATTGGGTCCTCGCCAACAATAACTAGGTTCTCAATTGCACCTTGCTCAAGCAAATCGGAAAGATTATGCGATTTTTCAGGTAAGTGATCAACCAGCCATTTCTGTTTTAGCTTATCAATATAGCTTTGATCGGAAACTAGCTGTCCACCAATTCCTAATTGAGGATTAATACCCATGTCAATTAGCCCGTGTGAGTTGTTTTTAGGTTTCAATGCAATCAGACCTCCAGTCGATTTGCCTAATTTACCAGTAATAAGCATTAGATTTCTAATCTCGGCGGCAGTATTATCGGTAACCTCTGCTTCGGCAAACAAAAGTAAAGCGCCATAGTCGTTGTTAAACTCATTGGCAAAACGTTCAATAACTTCACGGTCGCACCCTGCTTGTGCACAAAGCTTAGCGTAATCCTCCTCAAGCAAGTTTGCGCTATAATCGCCAAATCCTTCGCAATGATCACCGATGTAAACCATGTTTTGTTTATTCCCAGCTAACAAGTAGTGGTTTACAGCCTTAATGAAATGGTAGTAGGAATCAACCTTAATTAGTTCCTGCGACCTATTGGAAAGGTTTGATTCATTGCGAGCAATAACAGTAACAGGTTTTTTCGATGCATTCACCATGTAACCTGCCACAGCATTGTACCTATTAATTTGAGTGGCAAAAAGATAGATATGGTTTGCCTTACTTATATCGGCAAACATGGCATTTTGCGTAGAGTCGACAGTAAAACCCTCACCTGTACCAAGATAATGGAAACTTCCTATATTATTTGTTTTGGCACCTGCACGAGCAAGTTTCTGTACAAGGTATTGCTCCTCGTTGGTAAGGGTTGCACCAGCAAAGAAAGCGTTGGCATCGGGTTTGGCTGATTTTATTTTTTCAGCTATTAAACTAATTGCCTCATCGTAGGAGATTTCGACAAACTTACCGTTTACTTTTTTAAGTGGTTTTGTTAGCCTGTATATGCTATTAAATTCCCTATAACCAAATTTACCATACATGCAGAGGTTCCCATCGGCATTTACCTGACCATTAGCACCAGTTACCCGCATTAGGTATCCACCCTTATGATGGAAAGTTAACTTACACCCAACCGAGCAGTAACCACAAATGGTTTCAAACTTATCGGTTTTAACTGGACCAGGTTTAAACGGAACATTTTCAGTAATTGCTCCAGTGGGACATGCCGAAATACACAACCCACAGGATTCGCAAGTAGTATCGGCAAGGTTATCGCCAAAAGCAGGGGCAACATAGGTATCAAAACCACGCTTTACTAGGGTTAAAGCATTTGCACCAACAACCTCTTTACAAATCCTAATGCATCGCGAACAAAGAATACACTTATTGTTATCAATTTCAATAAAAGGATGTGAGAAGTTTACATCAAATTCTTTGTGGTCACCCATAAAACGCAGCTGGTCGGCCTGGTATGTATCGGCATGGCGCTTTAGGTCACACTCAAAATACTCCACACAACCGCACTCTAGGCAACGGGCAGTTTCATTCATAGCCTGCTCATGTGTATAGCCAAGTTCAACTTCGTTGAAGTTGACACGTTGATTAGCATCGAGCACAGGCATCTCCTCGCGAAGCTGCTTTTGGTATCGGGTTACAAAATCATCGGTTGTTAGCTGTTTGAAATTATCCTTTTTACTGAGGAACTCCTTACGAGGTGGCACAACAGGCTGACCGGTTAAATACAAGTGGCAGCTATGTGAAGCAAGTTTAGCCTGAGCAATTGCCTCGATAATAGTTGCAGGGCCAGTTACCCCATCGCCTGCTGCAAAAACAGAGGGGATGCCAGTTTGCAATGTTTTTCTATCGGCATCAATATCGCCCCACTTATTGGCTTTTAGCTCTCCATTCTTGGCATGATTATTAACATCATCCAGAAAATCGATTTCAGTTTTCTGCCCTATTGCAGCAAGAATGTAGTCGAACTCCATTTCAAACTCAGAGCCCTCAACCGGGACAGGGCGTCTACGTCCTGATTCATCTGGTTCGCCAAGTTCCATGCGAACAAGAGTCATGGATTTAACCTTACCATCGGCGGTTTTATTAACCCTGACGGGAGCAGTTAAAAACATGTATTTAACGCCTTCGAGCTTTGATTCATGAATTTCAATTGGGTTAGCTGGCATTTCGGCTTCGGTTCTTCGATAAATGACTGTCACATCGGTGCTACCACATCTAACAGCTGTTCTACAGCAGTCCATTGCAGTGTTTCCTCCGCCAACAACAGCCACTCGTTTACCGCTAAAGTCGTAGCGTTGCCCGGTAACCTCCATGTTTCGCAGGAAATCGATACCAGAAAAAACTCCATCGGCATCTTCCCCTTCGGCTCGAAGTAGTTGTCCCCTCTGAGAACCAATGGTAAGAATCATGGCATCGTAATTCTCTGCTATAGTTTTATAGCTCAAGTTTTTACCCAAGCGCTGATTATAGTAGATGTTCACACCCAGCTCTGTTACAGCAGCGACCTCCTTATCGATTATATCATTTGGTAATCGATATTCTGGGATTCCATAGCGCAACCAACCTCCAGCATGAGGCTGCGCCTCAAAAATATCGCACTGATGCCCTTTTTGTTGAAGGAAATAGGCCGCGGAAAGTCCACCTGGACCTGCACCTATAATCGCCACCTTTTTTCCTGTTGATGGAGCTACTTTGGGTTTAAAATGCTGATTTGACTCGAGGTCGCGGTCGGCAGCAAAGCGCTTTAAGTAATCAATACCCACGCCATGCCCCTCGTCCATATAGTTTCGGCGACATGCCGCTTCGCAAGGGCGAACGCAAACCCTACCACAAATGGCAGGCAACGGGTTAACCTCCTTAATAAGCCCAATTGCTTCGCTGTATAGTCCTTTCTCAATAAGTGAGATGTATCCCTGAACATCGACGCCTGCAGGGCAACGCTCTCTACATGGAGCAACACAGTCGGCATAATGGTTGCTCATTATAAGGTCAAGTGCAGTTTTCCGAGCCTTATGAACTCGTTCGTTATCGGTATTAATCTTCATTCCTTCAACTACTCTAGTGGAGCAGGAAGGCTGGAGGTTGCGTTGTCCCTCTATTTCAACAACACAAACAAAGCACGACGAGTAAGGCTCTAACCTTGGATCGTTACAAAGAGTAGGAATTTCTATGCCATGGCGGCGAGCAACATCAAGGATATACTCACCTTTATGGGCCGTAATATTTTTACCGTTGAGAACTATATTGACCAATTCGCTCATTTCAAGTCGATATTTTATTCGTTAAATAGTCAAAGATTAATTTTTAGTAATGGCATCGAAACGGCAGTTATTATAGCAATCGCCACATTTAATGCAGATATCTTGGTTAATGTGATGAACCTTTTTACGCTCACCATCAATAGCCTTTACAGGGCATTTCACTGCACAAACGGTACATCCGGTACACTTGTTAGGATCAATTTCGTAAGTGAGCAGTTTAGTACAACTATGAGCAGGGCACTTCTTATCGCGTATATGAGCCTCATACTCATGTCGGAAATATTTTATTGTAGTAAGAACAGGATTTGGTGCTGTTTGTCCCAATCCACAAAGCGAACTCTCTTTAACCTGAAGTGCCAATTCCTCTAGCTTTTCAATATCGCCCTCCTGACCTTCACCTTCGGTTATACGAGTAAGTATCTCAAGCATTCGCTTGGTTCCAATACGACAGAAAGTACATTTACCACACGATTCCTTTTGAGTAAAGTCGAGGAAAAACCTGGCCACATCTACCATACAGGTTGTTTCATCCATAACTACCATACCACCAGACCCCATGATAGCACCTGTGGCATTCACCTGCTCGTAATCCACCTGTATATCAATAAGATGTTCAGGAATACATCCACCCGAAGGACCACCTAGCTGAACAGCCTTAAACTTTTTATCGTTCTGGATTCCTCCACCAAGCTTATAGATAATATCACGAAGGGGGGTTCCCATAGGCACCTCAACAAGCCCGCCGTGCTTTATTTTCCCTGTTAGGGCAAATACTTTGGTTCCCTTGCTTTTTTCTGTGCCATACTTGTTGTACGATTCGGGACCGTTTGCAACAATATATGGAACATTTGCAAAGGTTTCAACATTATTAATGTTGGAGGGCCTTTGCCAAAGCCCTTTTTCTGCAGGGAATGGTGGGCGTTTCGAGGGCATTCCTCGTTTGCCCTCTATGGATGCCATAAGCGCAGTTTCCTCGCCGCAAACAAACGCACCCGCACCTTCTTTTATATAGATATCGAGGTTAAAGCCCTGAATTCCCATAATATTCTTTCCCAGATAGCCGTGCTCACGTGCTTGATCCAACGCAATATTTAACCGTTTGATAGCCAACGGATATTCGGCCCTGCAATAGATAACCCCTTGGTTAGCACCAATGGCATAGGCGCCAATTATCATCCCCTCAATAACTGCATGTGGGTCGCCCTCAAGCAGAGAACGGTCCATAAAAGCACCCGGATCGCCCTCATCGGCATTACAAATAATATACTTCTCGTCGGATTGGTTGGCACGGGCAAAGCGCCATTTCATTCCAGTAGGGAATCCACCGCCACCACGGCCCCTCAAACCAGAATCGATAATGGTTTGAATAACCTGTTCTGGAGTGATTGATTCATGTGCTAACTTTTTCAAGGCTTGATAACCACCTCGTGCCTCATACTCATGAATATTTTCAGGATCAATGTAGCCACAATTCCTTAGGGCAATTTTCACCTGACCATCGAAATAAGTTTGGTCGGGTGTTTCAAACTGGTCAGTCTTAACCACATACTCCTTTATAGGATTGTGCCCCAGCACATGCTGTTGAATTATATCAATTGCCTTTTCCTCATCTACATCGCCATATATCATTGAACCATTCTCATCTACCACCTCAACAAGGGGCTCCCGAAAGCACATCCCAATACAACTTGTTTTAGCCAATTCAAAATCGAGGTTATCGGCTTCTTTAAGCTCTTTAAACTTATTGTAAACCTTGTTGGCTCCAGCGGCAATGCCGCAACTACCTAAACCAACAATTACTTTTGTTTCTGCCATCGTTTAATGCGTTATAATGATTTAAAAGGTTGCAAGTGCTAAAGCACTATTAGCCTTTTTGCTGGGTTTCCTTAATTTTAATTTCCTTAACTATTTTTACTGCAGAGCTACCTGTTAACTTACCATAGGTCTCCTCGTCAATCATCATTACAGGAGCAAGAGAGCAACATCCAAGGCAAGCAACTGTTTCAAGTGTGAAAAGCTTATCGGGAGTAGTTTCGCCATCGTTTACTTTAAGGGCCTCTTTAAGTGCAAGCGAAATGGCATCGGCACCTTGAACGTGGCACGCTGTCCCATGACAGACCTTAATAATATGCTTACCTACTGGTGAAAGGCGGAATTGAGCGTAAAAGGTTGCCACGCCATACATATCGCTTAAGGTAAGGCCAGTTTCATCGGCAAGTCGTTCAAATGCAGCACGCGGAATATATCCATAAACAGACTGCACTCCCTGCAGCAAGGGAATTAGGTTCCCTTTTTTCCCCTTGTATTTCTGAATTAAGGGTTCAATTAACGATAAATCAACATCATCGGCTAAAACACCGTTACCTGATTTTTGGGGTAGTCGTTGAACTCGCATGGTTTTAAATTTTCAATATTTTAGGCTGATATGAAAACATGTTAATTTCTTAATACAAAAAAAAGATTTTTTTGGTATGGTTGTTCTCAATAATGGTTAAAAACCATATAATTTTAAAGGCAAGAGCGGAACTTCAGGCATAACCACCTTACATTCCGCCCTTTACAAAATCACTAGTTAGCGCAAATATTTTTCATACTATAAGGGTTATACAACACCTTGAGCAATCATAGCATCGGCAACCTTAACAAAACCTCCAATGTTTGCACCATCAACATAGTTTATAAAACCATCCTCTTTGGTACCATATTTACGGCAAGTTTCGTGAATATTAATCATGATTTGGTGTAAACGCTGGTCAACCTCTTCACGAGTCCAAGATAAACGCAAGGAGTTTTGCGACATTTCCAATCCAGATGTTGCAACGCCACCTGCATTAGCAGCTTTACCAGGTCCAAAAAGGATTTTAGCATTTAGGAACACATCGACAGCCTCGGGGGTTGAAGGCATATTAGCCCCTTCGGAAACACAGAAACAACCGTTACGAACCAATGTTTTAGCCTCTTCACCATTAATTTCGTTTTGAGTAGCAGAAGGCAATGCAATATCGCACTTAATACCCCATGGGCGCTCAGCAGGGAAGTAATCACATCCATACTTTTCGGCATACTCCTTAATACGTCCACGTTTCTCATTCTTAAGCCACATCACATATTTCAGTTTTTCATCGTCGATGCCATCGGGATCGTAAATAAAACCATCGGAATCGGAAAGCGTAACAACCTTACCTCCTAGCTGGTTAACCTTTTCAACTGTAAATTGGGCAACATTTCCTGAACCCGAAACGGTTACAATCTTCCCTTCGAACGTTTCGCCACGGGTCTTAAGCATTTCTTGTGCGAAGTATACATTTCCGTAACCTGTAGCTTCGGGGCGAATTAGAGAGCCACCCCATTTCAAACCTTTTCCTGTAAGGACACCAGTAAATTCGTTCACAATACGCTTGTACTGTCCAAAAAGGTAGCCTATTTCGCGTCCACCAACACCTATATCACCTGCAGGCACATCGGTGTTTGGGCCAATATGACGGTAAAGCTCCGTCATGAAACTTTGACAAAAACGCATAACCTCCTTATCGCTTTTACCCTTAGGATCGAAATCGGAACCACCTTTACCACCACCCATCGGCAGCGATGTTAAGCTATTTTTGAATACCTGTTCAAAAGCTAAGAATTTTAGAATGCTAAGGTTTACTGTTGGGTGAAAACGCAAACCACCTTTGTAAGGGCCTATGGCACTATTCATTTCAATCCTATAGCCCCTATTTATTTGAACCTGCCCTTTGTCGTCGATCCATGGCACTCTAAACATAACAACACGTTCAGGTTCTGTTATGCGCTCGAGTATCTTTTCGTCCTGATAAATAGGATTCTCCTCAATAAAAGGCATAATGCTCTCAATAACCTCACGCGCTGCTTGATGAAATTCTGGTTCATTTGGATTTCGGGCAATTAACCCTTCCATAAATTTGTTAACTCTCTCTTGTAAAGCAATATTTTTCATAATAGTTTAGGTTTGGTTTGACATTAAAAACTTGTAGAAAATTAAATGGATTTAAAGCGAAAAACAACCCATTCCATTCAAAAACAGCGTTTTACTTATCCAGCAAGTAAGTGATTCACTTAATTGAAATAAGCAAATCACTTATTTAAGGATATCAACTTGATTATAATACTTATCATTCATAAATTACACGTTAATAAACCATAATCACATTTATCGTATTGGGTATGAAAACCAAACCAAATCCTGATGAGTTTTACCGACTACTTGCCCAAAGCAAGGAGCGCTTAAAAGAGCTAAATGCGATAAACAGCGTAATAAACATAATTAAAGAGAACAGGCCAATTCCTGAAACCCTCCACAGGATATGTTTTATTTTACCAGATGCATGGCAATACCCAGAATTCACAATGGCAAGGGTTAAATATGGGCAATACGAGTTTCAAACACATGGGTTTAAGGAAACGCCTTGGTGCCAACGTCAAGGTTTTGAAACAATTGATGGAGTTTATGGAGCCATTGAAATTTTTTACACAAAAGAGTTCCAGGAAGAACACGAAGGGCCATTCCTTAAAGAGGAGCGTGACCTTATTACAAACATTGCAAACATTTTAGAGGGATACATTAATAGCATTAAGGGCCGCGATGCTATCAAGGAAAAAGTCGCACCCAAAAAGAAATTAGAACAAGCAGAATCGCATAATAAAAAGCTACTTCAACGATTTATCAACCAACATAATGCCGATAGGGACATATATCATGACCTAATGCCCTTCAAAGTTCAAGAAATTCTTTTAATCTCAACCCTATACGACGCATACAGCATAGAACGTGAAGATAGGCTCACCGATAATATTTTAGGTGAATACTCAAAGTTAAGCTTATCAAGCGTACCTAGAATCACAGGTGTTTCCTCCCTTGACGAGGCCATTGAAAAACTGGAAGAAAGGTATTTTAACCTTATTATAATAATGATGGGTGCCGATACTGTTACACCTCTAAAAATGGCATCACGTATTAAGGGCGAGTATAAACACATCCCGCTATATCTACTTGTCAACAACAGCTACATTGTCAACGAAATTGAGAAAAACCCGACAACCATAGAGGGAGTGGATAAGATTTTTGTATGGAATGGCGAGCCAAAGATTTTCTTCTCAATGATTAAATTGCTGGAGGATAAAGTAAACATTGAAAATGATACACGTATAGCATTAACGCGGGCAATCCTGCTAGTTGAAGACTCTCCAAAGTACTACTCACGTTATTTGCCATTACTCTATGGCTCAGTTCTCGACCAGACAAAAAGGGTTATTGAAGATGTAAGAACCGATGATTTATATAAAGTATTACGAATTAGAATCAGACCAAAGATTCTTCTAGCGGGAACTTACGAAGAGGCTATTGAGTTGATTAATCGCTATAAGGATTATCTTCTTTGCATTATTTCAGATGTAAAATTTTACAGAAAAGGGAAACTCGACGATAATGCTGGTGTTGAACTTATTGGACAAGCAAGACAGCTATTACCCGACCTTCCAATTATTCTCCAATCGTTTGAAAAATCTAACGAAGCTATTGCCCACAAACTAAAAGCTGCTTTCCTTGATAAAAATTCCGAAAGTTTGATGAACGATATCAAAAATTTCCTTAGCAACTATCTTGGTTTTGGGGATTTTGTATTTAAAGATTCAGAAGGTACTCCTATAGCCATTGCTACTTCAATGGAAGAATTTGAAAATGCTCTTAGAATTATACCCGACGAAAGTCTTCTTTACCATGCCCAAAAAAACCACTTCTCAATGTGGTTAGCAGCACGTGGCGAGATACAGGTTGCAAGAATAATACATCCATCAAAAATAGATGATTTTTCTGGTCCATCAGAAATTCGGGAGTACTTACTATCTACTTTAAAAAAATATCGGCAGGAAAAGAAACGTGGTAAAATAGTAAGCTTTGACTCAAACTGGGAGGTTGACTCAAGCAATATTGTTAGCCTTGCCGATGGGTCAATTGGTGGAAAGGGACGTGGGTTAGCCTTTATCAACACACTAATTTACACTTTCGACATATCACAATACACACCGAATATCAACCTGCTCACTCCAAGAACATCTATTATTGGGACCAATGAGTTCGAATGCTTCATGGAGAGAAACAACCTGTACGAAAAGGTATTCACCTGTAAAAACTACGAGGAACTCCAAGTGTATTTCTTAAAGGCAGAAATTTCGGATCAGCTAAAACTTCGTCTCGATAGGCTGTTACAAATATATCATCGTCCTTTGGCAATAAGATCGTCGGGCATGCTCGAAGATTCTGTAATGCAACCATTTGCAGGTGTTTTCGAAACCTACATGATCCCCAACTCTCATCCAGACAGAAGCGAAAGGCTAAAACGACTTACCGACGCTATCAAACTTGTTTATGCCTCAGTTTTTTCACCAACCTCTAGAGCCTATATAAAGGCCATGAACCTAAGAGTAGAGGATGAAAAGATGGCTGTTATAGTCCAAGAAGTAGTGGGGAGCAAATACGACAATTACTACTACCCTAACATCAGCGGGGTTGCTCAATCGCACAACTACTACCCGTTTGGACATATAAACCCAGAAGATGGCTTTGCCAATATTGCCATCGGACTAGGCAAACACGTTGTTGAGGGCGGACGCTCGTACCGTTTCTGCCCCAAATACCCCACCTTAATAAACTACACCATGGAAGATCTAATCAAAAATTCACAGGTCGACTTCCTTGCTGTAGATTTAACTAAGAATGACTACAACCTATTATCGGGAGATGAGGCTGGACTAAAACGCTTAGACCTTTATGATGCTGAAAAGCATGGCAACCTTAAACATTGTGCATCGGTTTACAGCTCCGAAAACTCATCGCTAATACCAGGAATAGGACAGCCTGGACCACGTGTGGTTAACTTTGCCAACATACTAAAGTACAACTACATCCCCCTAGCCCAAACTATTGATGTAATCCTCGACATTGTTGAAGAAGCTCTTGGCTCTCCGTGCGAGATTGAATTTGCCGTAGACCTTAACCGTGATAAAAACTATAAAGCCTCTTTCTTCCTCCTCCAAATTAAACCTTTAATGGCAAGTGCACAGGAATACAAACTTGACATCAACCTTATTGATCCAAACAAGCTTATCATTCTTTCAAACAACTCCATGGGGAATGGCCATATTACATCAATTCAAGATGTGGTATACATCAAGCAAAAGGCTTTTAATAAGTCCATGACTCTTGAAATGGCTAAAGAAGTTGAAGAGATAAATGCTAAACTCGAAGACGACGATAAACAATACGTACTGATTGGACCTGGCAGATGGGGAACGAGAGACCGCTGGATAGGAATACCTGTTGTTTGGTCGCAAATATGCAATGCAAAAGTAATTGTTGAAACCAGCTTTGACGATTTCCCTCTCGATGCATCATATGGTTCGCATTTCTTCCATAATGTAATCTCAATGAACGTTGGCTACTGTTCCGTACCAAACAACGACAGCTTTTCAAAAATCAGTTGGGAAATGCTAGATAGTTTACCAGCAATAACAGAAAAGAGATTTTTCCGCCACGTACGCTTTCCTAAACCGATAGATATTAAAATGGATGGAACAAAACGATTATTGGCTATCACCTTGAATGATTAAAAACGCCTCGGACTCATAAACTCATATCAGCCCGAGGCGCACCTGCCTATCGCAACAAGTTTCCAAATTTAACTCCTACAAAAATAGTTCTTGGGTTTGTTGGGCCATATATATACGAAGGGTCACGATTAATACCCATATCAAAATCGCTTTGATATGAATTGAAGATATTTTTAACACCACCAAAAAACCGTAACACTTTTCCGTTCAGGTCAACATCGTACGACAACTTGAGATTCATATCAAAGAACTCCTGAGTTTCCCTCAGCTCACCAGTTTCCATATTGGTATTAGGTCCAAAATAGGGGGCCAACATGCTTCCAGTATAAGTGCCTGATACAGAAAGGCAAAACCCTTTCATAAAATCCCAATCCAAGATTAGATAACCGTATTGCGATGGTGTCCGAAAAAATTTCCTCTCTCCAAACTCTTGGGGAACATCGTAAAGAGATGACTGCAAAGTAAAACCTGCTGTAACTGAAAAATCTTTAAGGCTTTTAAACTTCCCTTCCATATTAAACCCCTTAACCGTAGCTCCATCGGGTGCATTCCTACGTGTATAAACAACAACGCCATTTTCATCGGGTGTCCCAATTTCATTCACAAAAGGGTCTTGTAAACGGGTGTAAAATAATTCTGTGAGAAAACCAATATAGTTTCTTCCAACCTGTTTGTTAATATCTAATGAAAACATAAAGCTATGGCTAGTTTCCTGCTTTAAGTCGGGGTCGTTTCTGTTTATCACTTGCCGAGCCCCAGAGGTTTCAACATGCAAATCCTCATCAAATATTTGTGGTGTCCTATAACCTTGGGAATAAGATACGCGTGCCTGCATCCACTCTGTGGCATTATACATCAAGCTAACACGAGGGACAAGCACCAGCCCATTCTTATCAGGATTATCTTCATGGACATAATCAACCACTCTATACTGTTCTAAACGAAGGCCTAATGAAGTCTTAAGCTTTCCTATGCTTAAATCATGCTGAGCAAATACACCGTAAGTCAAAAGGCCTTGGTCCGACACGGTCGTATTGTCAACCTGTGGATAATTCACACCTAGAGTATCTCCTGTTTGAGTGTCAATTTCAAAAATCGGATTGGATATATCCCTATATGCCAACTTCTTATCATTCAAATTACTTCCAGTAAGCTCTGAGCCAAAAGTAAGAGTTGATAAACCCAAGATAGCCTTATACTGCATTCCGGCATTAAAGGTAATATCTCTGGACTTACCATAGCTACTCAGCGACTTGTTTGCTCCATAATACGAATCGCGATTTAGATATTGTGCAGAAACAAAAAACGAAAACAAATCGAGATGACGAAAATAGCGTTCATAAAGTAGAGAACCAGCCCTTAAGTCATGCTTAACTGCCTCAGCCACATCGCGCTCATGCAATGGATAAGCCTGTTTATTCCCTCCATCACGCTTCTCTCGTATTCCAAAAAAATCGACACTTATCTTTCCCCTATCACCCAGCTTTTGCCAAATTCTTGTCCCCATACTAAAGTTACTCAACGGAGCAAGTTCCGAAAAGCCATCGCCATTAGCATCAAACATGCTCCTATCGCGGTTAAAGCCATACACTGTTATTCCTGTTCTATTATCTGCGGCAACTAAAGTATTATTAAAATTCAGCGAGAAATCGGGAATAGGTCCATTGGCATCTTTTAAACCAAAACCTACTCCACTTGACGAAAAGCCAACCTCATAAGAGTTTGCAACAGCATCTTTTAGAATTATGTTGATTGTTCCAGCAATTGCATTACTCCCATATAAAACGGAGCCACCCCCTCTGACTACTTCAATTCTTTCAATCATATTAGAGGGCAACAATTCCAACCCATAAACACTTGCCAAACCACTAAAAATAGGACGGCTATTAATAAGAATTTGGCTATAAGGTCCCTCTAGTCCGTTCATTCTAACCTGATTAAACCCACAATTCTGGCAATCGTTTTCCAGTCGCAAACCAGGCATGAAGTTAAGCGCCTCGCCCGCAACAGCCGATTGAGTGGAGTTAAACACCGTTGGAGAGATTGTATTCACCATCACTGGTGCCTGGGTTCTTTTAATCATGCCCCTATCGGCTGATACGACAACTTCATCGAGTTGAAGCAAATCTTCCTCTAATTCTATTGATAGTTCAACTCGTTCATCATCCTTAACTTTTACTGGTAATTCTACTGTTTTGTATCCTACTGAACTAACTACAATTGTGTAGCTTCCTTTACTTAAATTGCAAAAAGAGAATCGACCACTCTCATTAGTTACAGTCCCTAATGTAGTCCCTTTAATCACAACGTTGGCAAATGGCAGAACTTCGCCCTTACATTTTACTACCCCAGTTAATCTACAACTACCTTCTGGTAAATTGGCAAACACATCATTCACCACTAAAACACTTAATATCAAAAAGAAAAACAACAAAAACCTTTTCATATCTCAATAAAAATTAAATAAGAAGATTAAACAAAACCTTTTCGTAGCCTCACAAGGCATCATACGCTAATTCATACCTTTTAGCGTTTACTAATAAACAACCTACTAGAATTAAATTTGAAGAATCAATAGAATCAATCAGAATACAAGAATTCTAAGAAAAGATTTTGTTAGCAGGAGGAGCACGGTTATTGAATGGTGTTAGGGATTTAACCTGCAGGCTATCATCATTGAATACACCTAAAACCGATTCTATTTGCAGAAGATTAAAATTGTAATTCCAAGCAGACAGTTCAAATGTATTTATTTGCTGGAAAAGAGCCAGTTCAAACGAAGTGTGATGGTGAGATTTTACAGGCTTACTATCAGCCGATTTATTAAAAGGATGGGCATGGAAAACATATACTCCGTTTACTAAATGCTCATGAAAATAGATGCTTTGAACAGAGAGATTAAAAAAGAGCAACCCTAAAAGTAGGATTATAGCTGGAACTCTAACTCTATTTAACCTCAACCTGGACATCTAAATTCTTTTACCGCAAAGATACCTACCAAATCACAATCGCCAATACCAACATTTAGGTATTTTTCTTAAATTAGCAGTTCACAAAACACTAAACCAACAGTTATGGAAAAGAGCATTAAAGGGACAAAAACCGAGCAGAACCTTTTAAAAGCATTTGCAGGTGAATCGCAAGCAAAGAACCGGTATACCTATTTTTCGAAGGTTGCCAAACAAGAAGGTTACGAACAAATTGCTGAAATATTCATGATTACTGCCCTACAAGAAGAGCAGCACGCCAAACAGTTTTTCAAGTTTCTTGAAGGAGGAATGGTTGAAATTACTGCCAGCTACCCTGCAGGAGTGATTGGAACAACAGCTGAGAACTTGAAAGCTGCAGCCATGGGCGAAAATGAGGAATGGACTGCCCTTTATCCCGAATTTGCTAAAATAGCCGAAGAAGAGGGTTTCCCTAAAATAGCAACTGCGTTTAAACTCATTGCAAAGGTTGAAAAGGAGCACGAGGAACGTTACAAAAAACTTCTTGAACGCGTTGAGAGCGAAACTGTTTTTGAACGTGAAGAGGAGATTGAATGGGTATGCCGCAAATGTGGATATGTTCATAAAGGCAAAAAAGCATTAAAGAACTGTCCTGTTTGCCAACATCCGCAAGCCTACTTTGAGGAGAAGGCAAGCAACTACTAATTGCTTAGCCTGAAATCGCTACCAAGCCAACATCTACCTGTTGGCTTTTTTTAGTTATCTAAAAAAATACTTGTTATTAATTGCACTACTAATTAAAGTATACTACCTTTGTTAATTCAAAATCAAATTTTTAGCATGACAAACAATAAATACAAGATACTTATTGCCGATGATGACAATATCTCTGTCATTCTACTTACCAAATACTTAAAAAACATTCCTACAGAATTCTTTATTGCACGTGATGGGGTTGAAGCCATCAAGATTTTCGAGGACAATCCCGATATCGACATTATTTTAATGGATTTAAAAATGCCTAAGCTAAATGGCCTGGAAGCAACAAAAAAAATCAAATCCTTAAATCCAAACGTTAAAATAATTGCAGAAACAGCATTCGCCATGGTTGACGATGAAAAGAAAGCGCTAGATGCAGGTTGCGATGCTTATATAACAAAACCTATAAATGCCGAAAAACTTATCAAGATAATTGAGGAGATGCAAAACATTTAAAGCCATTCTACTCAAACAGAACATTTTATCTCACTTCCTTATACAAGCATTTCCTGCATCAACCTTATCAATAAATCAAACTAACTATTTTGACAAAAATAAGTTTCGAATCTTCAAACGAACTTATTTAAGCATTTTTGTATATTTGTTTACATGGGAAAGTTTGAAGAAATTCTTCGAAAATACTGGGGCTACAACTCGTTTCGCTCCATTCAGTTAGATATCATAGAATCGGTCTATAGCGGAACCGATACACTTGCCCTTATGCCCACTGGTGGTGGAAAATCAATAACCTTTCAGGTTCCAGCGCTAGCCATGGAAGGTATTTGTATAGTAGTTTCGCCGCTCATAGCACTAATGAAAGACCAGGTTGAGAACCTAAAGAAAAGAGGCATAAATGCAATTGCCATATACTCAGGAATGTCGCAACACGAAATCGATATTGCATTAGACAACTGCGCCTATGGCGATGTAAAGTTTCTTTACGTCTCGCCCGAACGGCTTTCCACCCCTATTTTTCGAGAGAGAGTTCGTAAAATGAATGTTTGCATGGTGGCAATCGACGAAGCACATTGTATTTCACAATGGGGATATGACTTCCGTCCATCATACCTGAACATCAGCGAGTTGCGCGATTATATACCTGAAAACGTTCCTTTTTTGGCCGTCACTGCCACGGCAACTCCCGATGTGGCCAAAGATATTCAAGATAAGCTGCGTTTTAGGGATGGACGTGTGTTTAGAATGGATTTCTCGCGCGAGAACCTTGTTTACTTAGTAAGAAATGTTGAAGACAAAGAAAAATATCTTTTTAAAATAGTTGAAAATGTTCCAGGAAGCGGCGTTATCTATGTCCGAAACAGAAAAAAAACAAAAGACGTTGCTCTAATGCTTCAGCGCGAAGGCCAATCTGCAGATTTTTACCATGCAGGCCTTTCCATGGAAATGCGAAACGCAAAACAAAACGATTGGCAAACTGGGAAAACAAGAATAATTGTTGCAACCAATGCTTTTGGTATGGGAATCGACAAACCCGACGTGCGGTTTGTCATACATATGGACCTACCTGACTCTCCCGAAGCATACTTTCAGGAAGCTGGTAGGGCTGGGCGCGATGGGAAATTGGCATATGCTATCCTACTATACAACGAGTCTGACTCTCTAAAAATTGAACAAAGAATTAACACGAGTTTCCCTCCACCTGAAGAAATTAGAAGAATTTACCAGGCACTTGGCTCGTATTTTAATATTGCTTACGGCAGTGGGAAAGGCGAAGTTTTCGACTTTAACCTTATGGATTTCTGTACAACCTATAAGTTAAATCTTGTTGTAGCGTATAACTCTCTTAAAATTCTTGAGCAGGAGGGGTATATTGAGCTAACCGACGAGTTGGACAACCCTAGCCGAATTATTTTCCTTGTTAACAAAAAGGAACTTTACAACTATCAGGTTGCGCATGCCGAAATGGATAAGTTCATTAAAATCCTTTTAAGAATTCTACCTGGTGTGTTCAGCCAGTATGTTAGAATCGACGAGCAATATATTGCAAAATCTACAGGACTTTCCATTGATGTGGTTGTAAACAATCTGAAAACTCTATCACGTCAAAAAATCATTAATTACATTCCCAAAAAGAGAACACCGCTAGTTATATTCATAACCGAAAGACTCGATGACAAAAACCTAAGGATAGAGCCAGAAAGATACCAAACGCTGAAAGATAGATACATGAAACGTGCAAACGCAATGCTCGATTACGCGCAAAGCAAAGCCAAGTGCCGCAGCCAGTTCATAAACGAATACTTTGGTCAAACCAATAGCTTCAGATGCGGAAAATGCGATGTTTGCACATCGCGAAATGAACTCGATATGAGCAAGTTCGAATTCGACAAGATACTAGAAAAGGTAAAAGCAATCCTTCTTGAAAAACCTACCCCCCTTGAAAACCTTGTAGATGAAACCAATATGAATCCCGAAAGGGTTTTAAAAGTAATCCAGTTCTTAGTTGACACTGAAAAGATTAGCATTAGCGACGATAACAAGTTAAGGTGGAATTCCTAAAGCATATTTCATCTCTGATACTTTTAAAAATAAAAAACTTCTTTGTAAAACCCAGGTATCCTACCACTAGCCTACTTGTTTATCATCTACTCAAAGAATACATTCGTCAACAAAATTTTGAAATCAAACTTTTTTGGCCTAACTTTTGTTTATACTAAGAAAAACAAAATGGTCATGGAAACTCTAAATGAAAAAGAATTACGACAAAGACTCTTTGAGTATTCAAATGAAGTTGGTTTTAAATCTCAAACAGATTCACTTAAAGAAATTTTCTCTTTTTTAATGGATATCGACCAAAATTTTGTTTACACTCTACTAAAGCCAGAAGAAGCCAAGTATATATCGGCTCACCGTGAAATAGAGGACACAATTAAACAGAAACTTGAATATGTAATTTCCAGCCTGTAGACTGAATATTTGTTTCAATTATAAGGGGGCATAGTCCCCTTTTTTATTTTTTGTTTACTTTGTAGAAAAGTCAGACAAAAAGATGAGCAATGTTTTAGATAACGATATAATGTATTTGCCAGGTGTTGGACCCAAACGCTCCGAACTTCTCAAAAAGGAGTTAGGCATTTTTACATTTGGCGATTTGCTCTACTTTTTCCCTTATAGGCACATCGACAGAACAAAGATTTACAAGATTGCAGAGCTAACAGAAGAGCTACCATATGTACAAGTAGTAGGTAGAATTATAAACATATCTGAAGCAGGAGCAGGCCGTAACCGAAGGCTAAAGGCAATCATCACCGATGGTACTGGCACCATGGAAATGGTGTGGTTTAAGGGCATAAACTGGGTCATAAAGCGACTAAAGCCTAATATTGACTACCTGTTTTTCGGGAAAGCTTCACGCTTTGGTTCAACCTTCAGTATGGCCCATCCCGAAATGGATATTTATAGCCCAAACCAAGAGATGTTAACGGGTATGCTTCAACCGGTTTACTCAACAACTGAAAAGTTAAAAAGCAACCATATCACATCAAAAACCATTATGGGCTATGTAAAAGCCCTGCTACCAATAGTTAAAGGTAAAATCCAAGAAACCCTTACTCTTCCTATTATTGAGAAACACAAGCTAATGACACTACAAGAGGCTCTATTTAACGTACATTTCCCTCAAAACCCGTTAATCCTTCGAAAAGCCCAATACCGTATAAAGTTTGAGGAACTTTTTTACACTCAGCTTAGCATTCTAAGCAGGCAAAAGGTTCGTCAGGTTAGGGTCAACGGACATGTATTTAAGCACGTTGGCGTGAACTTCAATCGCTTTTACTACGAGAAACTACCCTTCCCCTTAACTAATGCACAAAAAAGGGTGATTAAAGAGATACGCAACGATATGATAAGCGGTAAACAAATGAACCGTTTGCTGCAAGGAGATGTGGGAAGTGGAAAAACAGTTGTAGCACTCATGTGCATGCTTTTAGCAGTTGACAATGGATACCAGGCCTGCATAATGGCACCTACAGAAATATTAGCGAACCAGCACTTCGAGTCCATTACAAATCTTTTAGGAGATTTACCGGTGACTGTTGGCCTACTTACAGGCAGCACAAAAAAATCGGAACGCAATACGCTCCACAAGTCACTTGAAGCAGGAGAACTTCAAATACTTATTGGTACTCATGCCCTTATTGAGGATGTGGTTAAATTCAAAAACCTTGGTCTTGTTGTGATTGATGAGCAACAACGCTTTGGCGTTGCTCAACGCGCAAAACTATGGGAAAAGAACAACGACCCACCCCATGTACTAGTAATGACTGCCACGCCCATTCCTAGAACATTAGCCATGACAGTTTATGGCGACTTAGATGTCAGCATTATTGACGAGCTACCTCCTGGACGAAAACCTGTAAAAACAATACATTACACCGATGCCAAACGAAACCTGGTATTTGGATTAATGCGTGAGCAAATTGAAAAGGGACGTCAAGTATATGTTGTTTACCCACTAATTAAAGAGTCTGAAAAACTAGAAAATTTAAAAGACTTAGAGGATGGTTACGAAAGCATTGTTCGTGCATTTCCTCCTCCGAAATACGTAACTGTAGTGGTTCACGGCCAAATGAAGGCCGAAGACAAAGACTACGCCATGAACCTTTTTGCTCAAGGCAAAGCTCAAATTATGGTAGCAACAACTGTAATTGAGGTTGGAGTAAACGTCCCTAATGCAACCGTTATGGTGATAGAAAGCGCAGAACGATTTGGGCTTTCGCAACTTCACCAGCTACGAGGTAGAGTTGGGCGCGGAGCCGACGAGAGCTACTGCGTACTAGTTTCGCAAGTAAAACTTACCAAAGAATCTCGCAAAAGGCTAGAAACAATGGTTTCCACAAACGATGGCTTCCAGATTGCCGAAGTGGACCTACAGCTTCGCGGGCCTGGTGATATAACTGGCACCTTACAAAGCGGCATGCCCTTTGACCTTAAAATGGCAAACCTAGCAACTGATGGGCAACTTATCCAGCATGTCAGAGGTGTGGTAAACGACCTACTTGACTCCGACCCCTTGCTTGAACAGCCACAGAACAGTCTGCTTAAAAATCAGCTTAACAAACTTGAGATACACCGAACCGACTATACTGGCATTTCATGATTAAAAAAACACTTATAATAGTAATTTATACTCTTTCAAGTGCTTTAACTTTTTCACAAAAGGGCACAAACTGCCAAATCACTAACACTAGTTTTTCTGCAGGCGAAAGTGTTTGTTACGAGGTAAGTTACACCTGGTTCTTTATATGGACCGATGTAGGAGAAGTATGCTTTACAGTTGATGCCGACAATCGCTTTGGTAAAACTTTGCTTCACCTTAAAGCAACTGGTCGAAGTTACAGCTTCTACGATTGGTTCTTCAAAGTCCGCGACCTTTACGAATCATGGGTTAACCCAGTTACACTTGAACCTTTTTACTATAACAGAAGAATCTACGAAGGTGGCTTTACAAAAGAAAATGAGTACTGGTTCCATCAACCCGACGACAGCATAAAAATACGAGTAAAACGGAAAAACGGCCCTAATCGCTTTGTGAAAATTAAATCACAAAGTTGCCTATTTGATGTGGTCTCATCGGTTTACTACTCTCGTTGCCTTAACTTCAGCAGTATAAAACCAGGGCAAGCCTTCCCAATAGATGTTCTTATGGACGAAGAGGTTTACAACGTCAAGTATCGTTTCCTGAAAAAAGAAATAAAATCTATTCCTGGTTTTGGCAAAATCCCTTGTTTGCTGTTTCAGGTCGATTTGATTGCAGGTGATATCTTTTCAGAGCAACAGAAGCTCATTGTTTGGGTTACTGACGACAAAAATAAACTTCCAGTACTTATAGAATCGCCCATAAGGGTTGGCAGCATAAAAGCACGTATAAAATCAGCAAAAGGATTACGCTATAAAATCAGGTCAATTTAACACCTGGCTAATTAGAATCGATTTAAAAATTTAGCTAACTTAGCAGTATCAATTTTTAACCAACAATCAACTTGTGAAAAATGAAAATAAAAATTTTTACCATACTCGCAGCCGTAACAATACTAACCAGTTGTTTAGAGGGCGACAATTACATTCGCTACCGCGATTACATTCCAATGGAAGCATCATTATTACCAGACACAATGTTGCTTAATGAAACCTATAATATTTCAATTATAGCAACTGCACCAAACGGCTGCTGGCACAGCCTTGATGTATTTGTTAACACTGAGGCCGATACCGCATACTATTTTAGCGCTTCAGCCACTTTTGAAAACCACGGAGAAGTTTGTACTCAACAAACTGTAACACTAGACACCATTATACCTTTTACACCAAAAGTTAACAAAACCCATTTACTTTACTTTTACAACCCTAGCGATTTAAATCCAATACGAATCGACACGGTTTATATAAAGGCTGAGTAAAGACAATCCCTTAATATGTCCTTGTCATTTTATCGGTTACAACAATTATGTAATCGGCAAGATTTTTATTTTCATCGTATAAGCTACTCAAATCTTCCTGCATAACTGTTGCAATGGTTAAAACTTTCAGGCTTGATTTATAGCGCTTAACATACCAATAGATTCCTTCAAAGTTATTGGAATGATACGAACCATGAAAGTGGATAAAAGTATGTCCAACAATAAGATTTTCAACAATGTTATGTGCCATTGTTGCGTCTTTCAATGCTTGTGCCATTGGCAAATATTCCGAATTTGAATGCCCTTGACTAGGCATTCCCCCCATTGCTAACATTTTTTTATATCCAGGAAGGTTAATATCAAATTCTATGGGCAAAGGCGCAATATACGACTTTGCCATTGGCGACAAGGCTTTTAACGTATCAAAACCCCCGCCTGCCACCATCGATGCGTATCTTCTGGGGACATTTGTGGCTATAACCTTCACCTTGTTCTCCTTAGCAAATTCTACAATAGGCTTATAATCTGTTTTGTAGTTTGGCCAAAGTTTTGCTTCTGCTTCAAACCTTTGCCTACTAATTAGCCCATTAATGTATTCATCCAATAAAAGCTGATTATCGGTTTCGAACATTTCTGCTCCAATAATCAAATTGCCACTTTTTGTTTTATACAAATCTTCGGTAAGAACACGTTCCAACCAATGTGCAATTGGATTATCGTGTAGCTCTCCAAATAGAACTAAATCAGAGCTAGCAGCAGACTTTACAACTATTTGAAAATCTGAAACATTACCATTCTTATCAAATATAACAAATGGCTGAATGCCCTGTCCGAAAACGTTTACAGAAATTAAACAAACGATTAAATAGCTAAAAATACTTTTCATAAAAATTAGTTTATATTTGCGGTTGGGACTAATAAAACAAAATTTCCATAATATAGTTCATTTAGTACTAACCTATTCTATACACTATGAACATCTCGAGAACCTTCGACATTTTAGATGCAGGCAAGGACATCTATGAGGACAGAGCAGTTATTGCGGTAAAAAAGGATGGGAAATGGGATGAGTACAACATCGACCGATACTCGCAAATGGCTCATAATCTAAGCTATGGACTTTTGGCAATGGGGCTGCGCCCTGGCGATAAAATTGCGAACATAAGCGGTAATAGGCCAGAATGGAATATCGTTGACATGGCAATTACCCAAGCGGGTATGATTCATGTACCAATTTACCCAACCATTAGCGCCGATGAATACCGACACATTCTCAAGCATGCCGAAATAAAATTAATTTTTGTTGGTGATAAAAGTCTTTATCAGAAACTTTTACCGTTAACTGAGGGATTAGAAAACTTTATCGGCATATACTCAACTGTGGAAAACGGAACCATTCCCAGCTGGAATGAGATTTTGGAGTTAGGCAAAAAGAATGCCCACGAGTGGGTTGATGAGCTTTTTAAAATTAAAGCATCGGTAAAACCCGACGACATTGCATCAATCATCTACACTTCAGGCACAACGGGCGTTTCGAAAGGCGTAATGCTTTCGCATTCAAATTTCTTATCAAACGTTGAAGCCTGCAAAGGCTTATTCCCACTTGAGAACGGCGATATCGCAGTTAGCTTTTTACCTCTAAGCCATGTATTTGAACGAATGGTGAACTACTACTATCAAAGCATAGGTGTTAGCATATACTATGCCGACAACCTTGCAAGAATAGGCGATGTAATTAAGGAGGTAAAACCTCATATCTTTATGACCGTTCCTAGAATGCTTGAGAAGACATACGATAAAATTATTGCTGTTGGAAAAGACCTTACTGGATTAAAAAAACAAATCTTTTTCTGGGCGGTAAACCTTGGTTACAAATACAGCGAAATAAAAAACAGCTGGTACTACAGAACCCGTCTCAAACTGGCACGCAAACTAGTCTTCTCAAAGTGGCAAAAAGCGTTAGGTGGCAGATTAAAGCTGATAATAAGTGGGGGTGCAGCATTACAACCTAGATTAATGAGAGTATTTTGGGCTGCAGGCATTCCTGTTTTTGAAGGATATGGTCTTACTGAAACCTCTCCTGTAATTGCTGTAAATCATCCAGCCTCACCTGGTAATATCAGGATAGGGTCAGTTGGTCCGGTTGTTCCTAATGTAGAGGTAAAAATAGCCGATGATGGCGAAATCCTAATGCGCGGACCAAGCTTAATGAAAGGCTACTATAAAGCTCCAGATTTAACCAGCATGGCAATTGACCAGGATGGTTGGTTCCATACAGGTGATATTGGTCATTTAGAAGATGGTAAGTTTTTAACCATTACCGATAGGAAAAAGGAAATCTTTAAGCTATCAAATGGAAAATATGTCGCCCCTCAACTTATTGAGAACAAGCTAAAGGAATCATTCTTTATTGAGCAATGCATGGTTGTAGGTGAAAATGAAAAGTTTGTTAGCGCACTTATTTCCCCTAACTTTAGCTTCCTGCACGATTGGTGCAGTAGGCATAAAATTCATTTTGAAAATAACGATGAACTAATTACCATCCCTGAGGTAATAGCTCGTTATCAAAAAGAAATCAACCTTGTAAACAAGCAGCTTAGCGACTATGAGCAAATAAAGCGCTATAGGCTCGTTGCGGAACAATGGTCACCTCAAACAGGTGAGCTATCACCTACACTAAAACTCAAGCGCCGAACTCTTTATGAACGTTATGAAAACATACTAGAGGAGATATACGGCCACACCAAACAAACAGAAGTCAGGGGTGTAAACAAAGAATAATTACCTAAGAGGCTGCTTTGTAAAGCAGCCTCTTTTCGTACAAACAATACTATTTAAGGATTCACAAAAACCTGTTAAAAAAAGTGCCCCAACCCAATTTATTAAAGTTTTGAGCCAATATGTAAACTTAAACATTTCATTCTAGGTTTGAAAACAAAACTCCAAGTGACCTTTAGGTTTAACATCAATTAACCACAATCATAAATAAAGTATTAACTCGCATACACAAAAACAAAAGAACAATTTATTTAGCCTTACTTCAAGTAATTACAAAACCAATAATCCAAACACAAATACCATTTATCTATTACAAGCAAGCAAAAAATTATCCTCAACTAAAAAAATGAAAGAGCTATTTTCTTAGTTGAACTAGTAAAAGTAAAAGCAAAATAATTAATTTTAAACTACTGAATTAAAGAACAATATACATGACAAACAACAAGATAACTCTAAAAAACATATTCACTGTAGAATATTTCTTGCGAACGTTCGACAAACTACTTGGCTCGCAAAAGCCTTCAGTTTAAAAGCATGTTGTGCTGAACTCAATCTTTGCTAATCTTGTGAGCAACAAGTTAAAAGAAAATTGATAAAACTATTGACTTAAAATAAATAAATCATCGAAATCGTAAAAAGAAATTCTGTTCATGAATTCATGCTGCTTGAGAACCAAAATTGAGAAAACATACTCAATCAATGGGTAAAGAGTCATCTAAATTTACATATTTAATTTGTTGATAGAGAGTGCAGCATTGACTTTAATACGATATGAGAATTAGGCAACATAAATCTTAAGAGCTTTTGCATGAAGTGAAACAATAGCAAAATTAATAGATTAACTTAAAGAAATAGGTTATAAATTATGGCTAAGAATAAAATAAATGTTCAGGGTAGTGAAATAACAATTATTGCTATCAATGAGCAAGACTATATTTCGCTAACAGATATTGCTAAATATAAAACCGATGATGCAAGTGCGGTTATAGGGAATTGGATAAGGAATCGAAATACAATTGAATTTTTAGGCATGTGGGAAACTTTGTATAACCCAAATTTTAAACCCCTCGAATTCGAGAGGTTTAGAAAACAAGCTGGGCTTAATGCATTTACACTTTCTCCCAAGAAATGGGTAGAATCTACTAACGCAATAGGCTTTGTAGTGAAATCAGGCAGATATGGTGGAACTTATGCACATAAAGACATTGCATTAAAATTTGCCAGTTGGATTTCCGTAGAATTTGAATTATATATAGTTAAAGAGTTTCAACGGCTTAAGGAAGAAGAGCAAAAACAATTAGGTTGGACACTCAAACGTGAACTGGCAAAGATAAACTACCGTATTCATACCGATGCCATAAAGGAAATTCTTATCCCTAAAAATCTGACTAAAAAGCAAATATCGTATATTTATGCTGATGAAGCAGATGTCTTAAACATGGCATTATTTGGTAAAACAGCAAAACAATGGCGCGATGAAAATCCTGATAAAAAAGGGAATATACGCGATTATGCAAATGTAAGCCAACTAGTTTGCCTATCAAATCTCGAAAACTTAAATGCTGTTTTTATTAATGAGGGATTAAAACAAAGTGAACGACTTGTTAAACTCAACCAAATTGCCATTAGTCAGATGAAAATTTTGTTGTCTGATAAATCTGTAAAGATGCTAAACCCTGAGAAAGACAAGCAAGATGAGTAGTAATAAACTTTAAAGCTGTTTCAGCAAATTTTATTGATTCTGTTGTAAAAATGCTTTGTAATAATTGAGAAATTAAAAATTGTAAATAAATGAAATTCGAATTTAATACCAACAAAACAAGAATGAGAAAAACACCGATTGCAATAAAAAAAAGAAAAAAATTATATTGCTTTTAAAACATATCCTGTTTTCATAGTTACTTATAAGAACAAACTGTTCAGAAACTATTTATTTTGTTTTTAAAACACAGAGAATCTGACTATCATACTCGTTTTATTAACAAAGAAGAGTAAGAGAAACGCTTAATGGAGAAGACATGTACATTTTAATTACCAATTCTAGATATAAAACTGTAAGACTTCGTAACGTTAAACTTAGTTCTGGCAAAACACAGAAAACATATGTATATATCAGAATTAAAACTATGGAATTTTAGGAAATACGGACAAGATGAATGGAATTTGGAAAAACCACATCTTGTTGTTCCTTTTAATTCGGGTACGAATGTACTTATTGGTGAAAATGATTCTGGCAAAACGGCCATTATTGATGCCATAAAATTAGTTTTAAAAACACATGCTTACGAATGGATAAAAGTTGAAAAAGAGGACTTTTATGAGAATTCGGATAAACTACGTATTGAAATTATATTTAGAGGATTAAAGGACGAGGAAGCAAAAAACTTTACCGAGTGGTTAGGTTGGGAGGGTGAAGGAGATTATGCAAAACCTGTTTTAAGATTAATTCTTTATGTAGAGCAAAAAAACGAACGGATATTACCGTATGAAGTTAAAGCCGGGATGGGCGAAACCGGTTATTCTTTAAATGCAGAAGCTAGAGATTATCTAAAATCAACATATCTTAAAGCTTTACGCGATGCTGATAATGAATTAATCGCCAAAAGGAACTCTCGATTATCTCAAATACTACAAGGGCACGAATTATTCAAGAAAAAAGAAGGTGGAGAAAAACACGAATTTGAGAAATGGCTTATTGAAACCAATGAGAAAATAAGGAATTGGTTTAATGATGCAAATAGTAAAAATGGAATTAAAAGTAATAAAGAGCAAATAAAAGATGTAATTGATAATTTTTTACAAGCATTTATCGATGACAAAATAGGTTCTGAATTAAAATTATCTGATCCTGAGATAAAAGCCATTTTAGAAAAAATATCATTAGAAATTGAAGGTGCCAAAAATTTAGGCTTGGGAACAATGAACCGTCTTTATATGGCAGCCGAACTATTACATCTGAAAAAAGATTGGAATGGATTGAAGCTGGCTTTGGTAGAAGAATTAGAAGCACATTTACATCCACAAGCACAAATGAAAGTTATTGAAGCATTACAGAAAGAAAGGGATATACAGTTTATTCTTACAACACACAGCCCAAACCTTGCTTCTAAAGTAGATATTCAAAATCTTATTATTTGTAAAGATAAAGATGTATATTCGCTTAGTGATGATAAAACTAAACTCTACAAAAGTGATTACAAATTTCTCAAAAGGTTTTTAGATGTAACAAAATCAAATTTGTTTTTTGCCAAAGGTGTTATTATTGTTGAAGGAATGTCTGAAGAAATAATTATTCCTGAAATAGCAAAAAAACTTGGATATGATTTAACCAAACACGAAGTATCAATAGTTAATGTAGGTTCTACAGCATATCTGCATTTTGCGAAAATATTTTTAAGAAACGACGGGAAAGAATTAAATATTCCGGTTTCTGTTGTAACCGATTTAGATGTAAGACCAATAGACAATGGAACATTTGAAGAAGAAAAAGAAAACCAAAGAAGACAATGCATTAAAGAAAGTTTTGAGGCCTTCAATGACACTACAGTAAAATTGCTAATTGCAAAACAATGGACATTAGAATGGTGCTTATATAAATCAAAATATTTATCTAAATTTTTTAAAGAATCAGTTTCTGAAGTTCATTCTGGCACTGAAGAATTTAAAAAAGATGGTGATAATTTTAAACCTGAATTTGAATCAAAATTTATCGATAAATTGGCTAAGAAGTCAGGAACTTCATCAATTGATAAAGTTGCAATTGCAGGAGTGCTTGCAGAAAAAATATCCGTAGATAATACTTTAATAATATCAGAAGACGATGAATTTATAAAATACATCATTGATGCAATAAAACACGCTTGCAGAATACAAAATGGAAATTAAAGAGGAACATATTAGAGAAACTGAAAGATTACTTATAAATGGGAACCTGTTTGATACTGATGAACGAGTTCCATTTATTAAAAATCTTGATTCTTGCGATTTATTGGCAGTTCCAGGAAGTGGGAAAACCACAGTTCTACTTGCTAAACTTTATTGTTTGGCAAAACACTTACCGTTTAAAGATGGTTCTGGAATTTTAGTTTTATCACATACCAATACAGCTGTTAATGAAATTGAAAAAAGCTTAAAAAAAGTTGTTCCGATTCTTTTTGAATATCCCAATTTTGTCGGTACTGTTCAGAGTTTTGTAAATAAGTTCTTAGCAAATCCTGCTTGCTTTTTAAAATACGGTTCGTATATACATCAGAATGATAATGATATTTATGAGAAAGAAGCAGAAAAGTTTTATTATTCTTTACCCTGGAAGAATACAGAACCGAAGGGATTGCGAAATAAATTATTTGGCAAAGTTAACCATGGGAAAGGTACTATTTCTCCTGATGAAAAACAGCAAAATGTTATTGAATTCCTAAAATATTTTGAATTAGATATTATTGAAAGAAAAATTAAGTACAATAATAAACCTTTCTATACTTTTAATGGGACTGCTCAACCATATTATTTAGAATTGGAGCAATGGAAAGAGGATTTATTTTCCAAAGGCATTTTGAATTATCGGGATTCATTTTATTTAGGCGATTGGTTTATAGAAAACAATCCACGGATAACTAGCTTATTAAAAAAGCGTTTCAAATATGTATTTATAGATGAAATGCAAGATTTAGAAAAATACCAGATAGATATTATCGACAAAATATTTTATACTCCTGAATCACAGTCAACAATTCAAAGAATTGGCGATATAAATCAATCAATATATAATTCCGGCAAAAAAGTAAAAGTTGAAACAGACTGGCAACCACGAGAACCAGTTATGTATTTAAGAGATTCATACCGCTTAACAAAGGAAAACGCAGATATTGTAAATTTTTTTACGCTAGACCGTCAGCAAGATGAAAATGGAAATCAAAGGTTTGTGGTTAATGGAAAGAGGGAATTAGTTAATGCGATAAAACCACATTTAATTCTATTTGATAAAACCACAAAAGGTAAATTAAAAGAAAAATTCAAAGAGTTAATTAAAGAGAATCAATTAGATCAAACTGTTGAAGGGAAAAAATATGGCTTTAAAATTATTGGCTGGAGTGCAAAATGGGAGGACGAAGAAAATCACGATGGCAAATTTAGATTAGAAGATATTTTTGAAGAATATAAAAAAGACAACTCTTCCATAAAAGAAACATACACTTCATTAAGTGAATATTTACAGTATTTTGACAAAAATAAAAGAACATTAAAAGCGGCAAGAAAAGCTATTTTAAATGCATTAATTCATATACTCAGAATTGAAAATAAAAAACACGCCGTCACTGTTAGAAGGAAAGATAAAGAAAGATACTACACTAAAAAGGATTTGATAAAATACATTCAAGAAGAGAAAAATGGCAGCAATTATGAAGAATTTAAAAGTAAACTCTATAAATGGTCTTTTGATTTAGCTGTAAAACAAAAGCATGAGGAAGTTTATCACTGTATAAAGGATTTTATTAATAGTGATTTTAAAGAATGGTTTGGTTTTGAAATTACTAACGAAACGCAAAATTTTATAGGGAGAAATTTTGAGAAATTAATACAAGTAGAGGATAAACAGGAAAATAAACAAAAAGAAGGCATTAATATTGAAATCGGTACTGTTCATTCTGTTAAGGGCCAGACACATTGTGCTACAATGTATGTGGAAACTGCCTATCAAAGACCTACTTATGAAACTCAAAAAATCATTAAGAATACATCAAATCCTTTATTATTTCATGAACATAATTGTAATGGAACATATGATAAGCAAGCTTTAAAAATGATGTATGTCGGATTTTCTCGACCTACGCATCTATTGTGTTTTGCTGTTTTAAAAGAAAATGTAAAAGACAAAATAGAAAACTATAAGAATGCAGGTTGGGAAATATTTGATTTAACTGAAAACGGCAATGATAAGAATAACATAAACAAATTGCACTAAGATCAACTACATAATAGCAATCTATCTGGCATGAGAATTAAAGTATGGACTATAGTTTATATCAAACTTGGCAAGTGCCAATTTGAAAAACCACCCCAATTAATAAAAACTCTTAACATTAAGGCGTATATAAAAGTAGCCTTGAAAAGTTATTAATCAATCTAAGTTATCACTATATTCCCTTTCGCCTAAGAACATCTAAATCGGAAATGGCAAAATTAACTGACACAATAATTTGAACACTCCACTTTTGAATACTTCTACCTCCTTAACTGAAAAACTAGCCACACATAAACAAAGGCAAACACACTTCATCAAAATAGCATCTAGCATTGCTACACCTTTCCAACAACCACTCCCCTTTTACGAGTAACTAGCAGCAAAAAGAAAACTATGGCTCCATTCACAATAAGCAGTTCAAATCCAAACTTATAGCTATTAAATAGTATATCGGAATACTTGTTTAGTAGAAAACATATTGCTGGTGACAACACAGCAATGAATGGGACTAACCTATCATTCACCTGAAAACGAGTAAACAGACCAAAGGCGTATAGCCCCAGTAGAGGTCCATAGGTGTAACCTGCAATGGTAAAAATAGCATCAATTACTGAACGATCATTAAAGGAGTTAAACACAACAATTACAACAATCATTAAAGCCGACAAAGCTACATGAACCCATTGCCTTACTTTTCTTAACGAATCCTCATCTAAGCCATTTGTATCTAAAATGTCAATAGTAAATGATGTTGTAAGAGCTGTTAAGGCAGAATCGGCACTTGAGTAGGCAGCGGCAATCAAGCCTAGGAAAAATAGCACACCTACTATAGGAGGCAGGTAGCCTTGTGTTGCTATTGTTGGGAAAAGATCATCGGTTAGTTTTGGAATTGCAATACCCTTTTGCATAGCGAACATGTAGAGTAATACACCCAACGATAAAAACAGAATATTCACAGGCAGAAAAGCAAATCCGTACCAGTACATGTTTTTCCGAGCATCCTTAAAGTTCTTGCAGCTCAAATTCTTTTGCATCATGTCTTGGTCAAGCCCAGTCATTACAATTGTTATAAAAGCCCCGCTCAAAAATTGCTTCCAAAAGAAGAAACGATTATTCACATCGTCAAAAAACCAGACCCTAGAGAGCTCGCTACGAGTTACCGCATTGACAATACCTGTAAACGAAAGACCCAATTCTTTTGAAACGAAAAAAATTGTCAACCCAACAGCCAATAACATGGCTAGAGCCTGAAAAGCATCGGTCCACAACACTGTTCGCACCCCACCCTTACGGGTATATAGCCAAATCATTATAACGGTTAATGTTACGGTTACCCAGAATGGTATACCCAATGCATTAAAAACGCTAATTTGAAGCACATTAGAAACAATAAATAATCTGAATGCAGCGCCTATTATTCTTGAAATCAAAAACAACGCCGCACCAGTTTTATATGAGAAAAAACCAAACCTAGTTTCAAGATAAGTGTATATTGATTTTAAGTTCAGACGATAGTAAAGGGGGAGCAAAACGTTTGCCACCACAAAATACCCCAGCAAATAGCCTAGAACCATTTGCAAATATGAAAAATGGCTAGTTAAAACCCATCCCGGAACAGAAATAAATGTTACTCCCGATATTGAGGTCCCAATCATCGCTATTGAAACCAAATACCATGGCGATTTCCTATTGCCTATAAAAAAAGTATCGTTATTAGAATTCCGTGACGAGAAATACGAGATAAAAAACAGCACAATAAAATACGAAACAATTACTCCAATAATTAAGCTAATAGACATAACTTTCTTTTTTCATTCAACTTAAAAAAGCAACCCGACAAAAATAGTATACATTTCTCAACTTATTTTCAACAAATACGTTTAAAGCATTAGTTTTGTCAACAAAAAGTAGAAATGCAGCCTTACAACTATCCTTCAAAATATTTAGAAAACGCCGTTGAAGAATTTGCAAAACTCCCAGGCATTGGCCGCAGGACTGCTCTGCGGTTAGTCCTGCATCTTTTAAACAAGCCTAAAGAAGAGGTAGAGCAATTCAGTGCCACTTTAAATGAGATGGTACAAAACATTCACTTTTGCTCAATTTGCCACAATATTTCTGATAATGATATTTGTTCAATCTGTTCATCTACATCACGAGACAAAACAACCATTTGCGTTGTTGAAACAATAAAGGATGTGATGAGCATTGAAAATACAATGCAGTACAAAGGCCTTTATCATGTTTTAGGTGGAGTAATCAACCCCATGGAAGGTGTTGGACCAGCTGATTTGAACATCGAATCTTTAGTTAATCGACTCAAAAGCAACGACATAAACGAGGTTATTATGGCACTAAGCGCCACAACAGAAGGCGATACGACAAACTTCTACATTTATAAAAAAATAAAAGATTATAACATTGTGGTAACTACACTTGCAAGAGGTGTTGCATTTGGCAATGAGCTCGAATACACCGATGAAATTACTTTGGGGCGTGCACTGCTAAACAGGGTAAAATTTAATAATTCATTCTCCGTGGAATAATTTTTTGGACTTTCCCGAAAAGATTGTAATTTTAACAATAATATTTTAAATACGCCTATGTTAAGATATTTTTCAACCCTACTTGTTTTTTGCTCTTTTTCGGCTTTTGTTTTTGCCCAGTCTGATGTTAACGAATTAATTGAGTCGGGTAATCAAAAAATAAAAGAACGAAACTTTAAAGCAGCATCAAGTGATTTTAAAAATGCTTTAGAAATTTCACCTGATGATACGGCGGCACTCAATGGTATTATACTGACATACATATATTTAAAAGATTTTCGTGAGGCTAACAAATGGATAGAGCAAGCACTTGAGAAACACCCTGAGAAC
This sequence comes from Tenuifilum thalassicum, assembly GCF_013265555.1. Taxonomy (GTDB): domain Bacteria; phylum Bacteroidota; class Bacteroidia; order Bacteroidales; family Tenuifilaceae; genus Tenuifilum; species Tenuifilum thalassicum. Next base: position 2,261,256 of record NZ_CP041345.1, read on the forward strand.
CCAGCATTTCTTTACAGACGAGGCATTGTCAATAATCTTAACGATAATTACGAAAAAGCGATAAGCGACTTTGAAGAGGCTCTTGCTAAAAAGCCTTACACATCCTTAACCATACAAATCCTTTTAAATAAGGCATCCTCGCATTATAAACTTGAACAGTACAACGAAGCGTTAGACATTTATAATAAAGTAATCGAACTTGACCCTCGTAATTTTAAGGCATACAACTTCAGAGGGCTGGTTAACTTCAAACTTGGGTATTTTGTCGACGCTGTAACAGATTACACAAAGGCTATTGATTTAGACCCATCTTACCCTCTACCATACTACAACAGAGGAATGAGCTTACTTAAACTCAATGAGCTTCAATCTGCTTGCTCTGATTTTAGAAAAGCTTGTCAATTAGGCTATGTTAACTCATGCAAAATGGTTGTTGCAGAGTGTGGGGTAAAATAGGTTCTTTTTAATGGCCAAGAACCAATATACATTCATAGGCTTCATAAAGACTATCACAAATCAATTAGCGCAAACTTTCTTTTGGAGTGCTTAACGTAATGTTCAAAATCTTATAGACTGATTACAGCCTTCAAATCAATGTGTTAACACCACAAACAACATCTCTTTAATTAAATAATTGTTAAACCGCTCAACACTAGCAAAAACAACTTGTTATATATCAAAATTTCAACTATCGAAACATAATCATAGAAACATTCTGCACCCTAAATTCGTTATAAAAGAAAGTATTAGAACATCTTTTTAAATTTTATTGTTTAAATAAATAGTTATATCTTTGAAGAATAATTCTTTATATAAGAGTTTTAAGGCAAAGTTTATTAACTTTGAAGAGATAGGTATGCGTAGCATGAGGGCATTTATTTTTACATATTTACTACTACTTTCATTTTCCAGCACTAGTGCACAACGTAATACATATTTCCGTAGAGTTTTTGTTGATGCAGAGTATTACTTGCTATACGAAGAATATAAAGATGCTCTCCCTCTATACAAAGAATTACACAAAGCCTTTCCAAACAACTACAACATTGCTTATAGGCTAGGCCTTTGCTACCTTAACATCCCTCCAGAAAGATCAAAATCTATCCCCTATTTTGAAAAGGCGATTACTGCAATCACCGATAACTATAAAGAAGGATATTTTACAGAAAACAAAGCACCCAAAGAAGCCTACTTTTACTATGGGCAAGCACTCAGGTCTATCGGGCAACTCGACAAAGCACAAAAAGCATTTGAGCAATATAAATTGCTACTAAAAAGCAACGAGATTAAAAAGTTGAGACTGGTAAAAAAGGAGCTAGAATCTATTCAAACAGCCAAGTATTTTCTGGCAAACCCCTTTAACCATAAAATAGCTGCAGTAGGCAGAAACATAACTACTCGATTCCCAGAGGTGAACCCAGTATCAGACAATTCGGGTAATACCATTGTTTATACATCAGTTCAGAAATTTTACAATGCCATACTAATAAGCAACCGAAGGAATGAGTTTTGGAATAATCCTTTAAACTTAAATCCACAACTTTATGCCGATGGCGAAATTCGAACTGTAGGTATTACTTCTAACGGTAACATTCTACTTCTATCTCGTAACGACAACGACATTTTCAACCTTTACTACAGTACATACGACAAGGAAACAAACTCATGGACACCTATTACAAAATTCCCTAAAACGATTAACACATCTAAAAGCTGGCAAACATTTGGTTCGCTTTCTAAAAATGGCGATACCCTTTACTTTAGCAGTAATAGGCCTGGGGGCTTTGGTGGTTTTGACATCTGGATGTCGGTTAAAACCTCGGCTGGCTGGTCGGAGCCTATTAACTTAGGGAAAAACATCAACTCTCCATTCGATGAAACAGCCCCATTCCTTACTGAGAATGGCAAGAGGCTTTTCTTCAGCTCAAATGGTCATAAAACCATGGGTGGTTTTGACATATTCTACTCTAACCTTGAAAACAACACTTGGAGTATACCTCAGAACTTAGGATATCCGCTCAACACCACCGACGATGAAGAGTTCTTTTTCCCAATTAAAAACGGTAAAGAGGGATTCTTCTCCAAATATTCAAATGGCAAAAACGACGAAGATATCTATCACGTAACCTTTGAGCCTAAAGTATTTAGGTAATTAGCGCTTAATGGGTCTAGTGCAATAAATTTACTTCCCACTAGTAAATAATTTCCTGCACATCTGCTATTCTTTAGCAATCCCCTACATAGCCTAGCATACAGATAAAAAACAAGAAAAACAACCGCTTAGCACATTCTAAGTTTCAATGTTGATTTAAAATGTAGGGCAAGGAATCGCCTTCCAATGCTTTTTGGGCCTTAGTTTGAATTCATAAATGAGAGAAAGTTCATGAGAACCCCCTGAAGAAAGACCTAAACGAGAAATGGTAAAATCGTAGCTATATCCAACGCTAATTTGCTCCCATTTATAACCCACCAGGAAAGCTAAAGCATCAATTCTTCTGCCAACTGAATTTTTGGGCATTCCACGCCACCAAACGCCAAAGCTTAAAGGTTGTGAAAAGAAATACATACCAATATCGAGCTGACGGTAAATATCTTGAATACGGTAGTTGAATGCAAAAGTAATTGACTCCTCGATGCGGCTAAGCAAAAAGCCCTTAGTTATATAACGGTAACCACCATGAAATGTAAATTTATGGGGCACCCTGGCATTATCGTCGTAAAAAGTGGCTACAGGTTTTAGCATATGGTCCCAGGTCACTCCAATCCACATATTATCGGAATAGGCAAGGATAGATGATGAAACATCGATATCCCAAACGGCATCCTTTCCTGGTTGTGTTACGGATGTAGGAGGCATTGGGGTTGAAGTTAGCTGATCGCTAAAAACCAGCTTGCTAAAGTCAATAGAGATTTGTTGCAACGAAAACGACAGCCCAGGCCTAATATGCCAATCGGGATGGGGGGTAATATCGTAAGAATATAGCGCTCCAACACGGGTATTGGCCAAGTTACCATCGCCGGCCTGGTCGCGCATGGCTATTATGCCAAATCCACTTCGAAACGCAGGAGAATTATGATCCCACGACAGGCTAAAGGTATTATACGTTCCTGGGACAAAAGTCCATTGATTACGATAGTTAGCAACTACCCTATACCCCACAACACCACCTGTAAACGAAGGGGAAAGGTATAAAGGATTTGCGTAGAACTGAGTAAACTGAACATCCTGAGCGTTAACAGTAATACACAAAAAAGGGAAAGAGAAAAGAAAGATATATCGTTTAATAAAATTCATATCAAGCTATCGCAATAATGTTACATTACCTTTCATATCAAAAGTTTTCCCATTTGTAAATTTACCAATTGCTCTCCACATATAAACCCCTTGCTGTGCAAGTTTTCCCTTCACATAGCCGTCCCAACCAATATTAACGTCGGTTGAAGTAAAAAGTTGCTCTCCCCAACGTGAGAATATCATAAGTTTGTACTCAACAACACCAAAGTGATACGGGTGGAACACCTCATTCTTATAATCTATGGCATCATAGTATCCTCCATTTGGTCCATCAGGACTAGGTTTAAATGCATTGGGGAAACGAATATATCCAACCCCCTCAACCCATACAGCAGGATATTTGGATATTGAATCCACACACACATCATTTCCATAATCCATATATGCCCATAAAGATACTCTAAATTCTCCTAGCTTCTCATAGGTATGAACAGGATCGCGTTCGGTTGACTGGTAACCATCCCCAAAATCCCAAAGGCAACGTGAAAAGTTTTTAGATAGGTTATATGCATGTACTGTAGCATCTGGCAGCATCACCCTTTGTGGTTGTATGGCAAATTCGGCCTTAGGGCCATCATACACCCTAAGAATCTTGTAGTAGAAACGGGGGCCAGCATCGTTTTGAACGGTCAGTTTGGCGGTATAATAACCGGGTTCGGAGTAGGTGTGGCGAGGGTTTCTGTCGGTTGAAGTTTCACCATCGCCAAACTCCCAAAAGTAGGTATCGGCGTAAAGCGAGGCATCAACAAACTGTACCTCCATTGGTGCGCATGCCGAATCGACGCTTGTGTTAAAGAGAGCCACGGGTTCGGTTGGCATCAGGTATATTATTGCAGTATCGGCATCGGAGCAGTTATTTGGAGCATCAACCCTCATGGTTATTTGATACTTATAGCCTTTTTCTTTAGGCCCCCATCGGGTATATGTATGGCTACCCGGTTTTTTCTCAGTGGAGAAGGTGTTGTCGCCAAAGGTCCAGCTATAATTCCAGCTATCAGCAGCCGGGCTCGACTGGTTGTAAATATCGAAAGTTGCATCGGGAAATACTTTAAGAGGTGGATCAACTGCGATATCCGCAATAGGCGTTGCCCATACTGTAATTTGCTGGGTATCGCGGTCGAAACACTCATACTCCGACGACGCATAAAGCACAACGTTGTAAACCGTGTCCGTTTCATTAAAGTTCAGGAACGTGTGTTTAGGTTCTTTCAACGATGACGATATACCATCGGCAAAATCCCACTTGTAAAACCTGGCGTTTGTTGTATTGTTTTCAAAGCTCACCTCAAACGGACTACAGGCCTGATATCCAGGGTTAGCCACATAGCTGGCAACCACTTCGGGGAAAACATAAACGGTTTGATAAACGCTATCGTCACAACCGAATTCTGTTATGGCACGCAGCTCAATCAGATAGGGTTGCGTGTTGTTTGTAAGGTTGTGGAAGGTATGAAGCATATTGGCAGTGCTGGTTGTGGTAGAATCAGTGCCATCGCCAAAATCATACTCAAAAGTAAGGTTAGTACCCAATGAGTTATTATCTATTTCTACATCGAAGGGCGGGCATGATATATATTCACCGGTAAGTTCCATGGCGGCATAGGGTCGTGGGTGTACCACAACGTTATGCTCAACACTATCGGTGCAACCATGCTCACTCACTGCAATCATTTTCACAACAAAGGTACTATCAACAAACTTATGGGTATTGTTGTAGGTAAGTACAGGATTATCCGAAAGGGAGTTAACGCCGGTACCAAGGCTCCATATGTAGCTATTATTTGAACTAAAAGCAACGGTTTGATTGTTGAAATTTACCGTGAGAGGATGACAACCTTCCAGATTGCCTGAAAATTCAGGGTAGATATGGGGGAATACTTTAACCGGTAGTTTTAAACTATCAATGCAAAGGGTATCGCCCGAGTAGCTGGTTCTAAGGGTAATAGTTGGTGTTTGTATAACCGGAGGAGAGTTGGTTGGGTTGGTATAAGTAACCGAACCGGGTTGATCGTTATATGAAAAAGGTCGCCCATCGCCAAAATCCCATCTATACTTATACAGAGGTGAAGTTGATGAATTATAGAGGTTAATAGTTAATGGTGTACAGCCCTCAAATAAATCCCACTGGTAATCGGCTTTGACCAGAGGGTAAACGGTTATTACGGTATCCTTCTGGCTCTTACATCCAAACGCATTGGTAGCCGTTAGTTTTGCCGTATATTGAACTACCTGGTCCTTATAGGGGTGAGAATAGCTATGAGGAGCCGGCGTTTCATCTGCCGTAGTAGACCCATCGCCAAACTCCCATAAATATGTTGCCAAACCTGAAGAGCTATTTGCGAAATTTACGGTAAGGGGGTTACAACCCTGTAATTTATCGACATCAAAACGGGAAACAACCCTTGGATAAATGCTTAGGGTTCTGAAAGTAGTATCGGCACATCCCGTAACAGCATCGAGGGTAATCAGTTTGATGGTATCGGTCAGGATATCGTTCAAAGTAGTATTATCAATCAGATACTTGAAGGAGTTCTTGTTACTGGTTATGGTATCGCCATTATAATGCGTGTACCAGTAAAAGGTATTCCCATTTAACGAAGTATTGGTTAAATCTACATAAAATGGGGTACACTGCGATTGCTGCGCAAACACGAATCCAGCCTCAACCTTTGGATGCACAGTGATGTTTTGGGTGATAGAATCCTTGCAGCCCATGGGATTAATCACCAGGTGCTTCACAACATAAACGCTATCCACACTTCCCCTGTTGGTGAAGGTATGTGTTACATTGGGGGTATCGCCGCTTTGACCATTACCAAACTCCCAAAGATAAACCAAACTGCCACCAGTGGATGTGCTTTGTAAATCTACTGTAAGATCGGAACAGCCTGACAAGGTGCTTGCATTAAACTGGGCATCAACAATGGGATACACCTCTATATCGTGCGTCTCAAAGGCCGGGCATCCTTCATCGTTTCTTGCCTCAAGAGTAACTGTATAGATTGCTATGTTGTTTGGATCGGTATTTGTGAATGTGCGTGTAAAATTGTTCCCATTGGCAAAAGTTTCAGAGGCAGGTAATCCAGGAGCCCCCCCATAAGTCCAAATATAGGTTGATGCACCAATTGCTTCGGGATGGAAAGTTACATCAAAAGGAGTACAGTTCTCGGCATACTCCAAGGTGAAATGCGATTCAACCCTATTATAAACCTCAATATCGTGAGTGGTAGAATCGGAACAGCCATACTCACTAACAACAAGTAGTTTTGTTTGGTAGGTTACATCGTTTATGGCATCATTATTAATATAGGTATGCTGAGGACTTTCTTGAACCGATGATCCTCCATCGCCATAGGTCCAGTAGTAATACGAATTCGCAAGTGGAGTGCCAACGCCAGTAAAGGAACTGTTATTATTCAGAGTTACATCGAGCGGATTACATCCACGATCAACTGTTGGAGCAAACTGAGCAGTAACCTCAGGGAAGATAGAGAGTGGCATGTTAAACTGATCGGTACAGCCGTGGCTGTTAACAACTGTCAAGCGGGTAGTTGGATTCTGAACCACACCTGTTTGGTTAACATGTTGATGAGTAATAGTATTTGGGTCTGCAGGAAGGGTTATCTGATCGGTGGTTCCGTCACCATCCCAATCCCAACGGTACTCTGTTATACCACTATGCTTCTCATACTCATAGGTGATGTTAAGAGGGGAACAACCAAAGCTGGTATCAATGGCAAACTTAGCATCTATGTAAGGATACACGATAATGTTAGTAGAAATTTGGTCGGTACAACCATAATCGGTGTAAACGGTTAATGTTACAGGATAGGTTACATCGGCACCAGTAAGGTTAGTAAAGGTGTGAGTTGGTGATGGATCAATTGATGTTCCGCCATCGCCAAAATCCCAATTGAAAACAGTGGCATTTGCCTTAGAATTATTAGTAAAGTTGACAGTAAGCTCATTACAGCCTTCGGAAACATCGGTATTGAAGTTCGCAGTTACAGAAGGATAAATGGTTATATCATGAGAATCGGTATCGGTACATCCCCCCTCATTGGTTACAGTTAATTTAATTGTTCGGGTCACCGGTGTAAGACCATTATTGGTATAAGGATGATTGTGATCGAGATTAGTTCCTCCATTTGTACCATCGCCATAATCCCAATTGTAGCTAACAATGCCACCGCGTGAGTTGTTATCGATACTAGCGGTTACAGGCGAACATTGAGCCGTAGGCGAAACAGCAAAATCGGCATAGATTTGGCTAAAAATTCTAATGTTTGTTGTTGCAACATCCTCGCATCCGAACTGATTTCGAGCGGTAAGAGTTACGGTATAATCCTTAAAACTATTTGTCTGATTGTCGTAGGTATGAGTCGGGTTAACCAGAGCCGAAGTTGCCCCGTCGCCAAAATCCCAAATGTAAGTATTAACCACGTTGCCGGGGTTGGTAGCTGTTGGTGAAGTACCATTAGTAAACACAACACTACTAAGGTTGCAATACTGAGCTTGAGGAGTGGTAAATGCTGCATTTACTTCGGGGTAAACCCGTACGGTGCGGGTAACGGTTTTCTGGCAACGCTTGCCCGTGTTATATACGGTTAGCTCAATATTGTAGTCAATATACGTACCCGTGGTATTTGTAAGAATCATTGTTGTATCGAGCCCTGTGGTTTTAAAAAGAGTGCCGTTAAGTCGCCACTCATACCTTGCCGTATCGCCGGTGCTCAGGTTATTGATATTTACGGTTACAGGAGAGCAACCCGAGGTTACATCAATGGTAAAATCAGCAGTAAAGGCGGAGTATATGGTAATGCTTGCAGTGGCAGTATCGCGACAGGCAAAGGGGGATGTTGCAATCATCCTCATCTGGTAGGTAGTATCGAAAGCGAAAGTGCTGTTAAAAGTATGTGTTACCGTTCCGGCAGGGTCGCCGGTTACCTCGTTAAAGCCATCGCCAAATTCCCACAGATATGAATCGACAGTATTAGTGGAAGAATTATTTGTAAAGGTAACCGTTTGTGGGTTACAACCCTCGTGGGTATTCGGGGAGAAATCGGCATTTATGCTTGGATAAACGGTAATGTACTTTTCATACACCTCCGAACAGTAGTCGGCATTTTTAGCCAGCAGCACAACCTTATAGGTTATTGCGGTATCGGTATTATTCTGGAAGGTATGGGTAAAGGTAAAAGGGCTGGGAGGGTCGGGGTCGGGGGTTGCAGGGTCGGTATCGTACTTCAGGTAGGCAGTTGCGTCGCCAAAATCGTACCTCCAATAGGCCACACCCGTGCTTTTATCCTCAAAAGTAACCTCAAGGGGAGCACAGCCCTCAACCTTATCGGTTATAAAGCTAGCAGTAATTGGTGTTGAAACAAGCACATCAATGGTAGCCGTATCCTTCATGTCGCAGGCTCCTGACACCTCCACAAAGTATTTTGTATTAACTAAAGGAGTGGCAAAGGGTAGCTGACTGGTAGAATCGCTTAGCGATTCCCCCGGCCACCAGTGGTAATCGGTTCCCCCATAGGCGTATAGCTGAACGGGGTTACCATAGCAGGTTTTTAGCACATCGGAGTTGGTGCCTGCAACAACCGCCTCAACATTTAGCTCATTATAGTCGGAAAAGTAGCCATAGAAACATCCGGATGTACCCCCTCCATTTATAATTCCAATATGGAACAGGTCATCGGTGTTTTCAATAAAGTGGGAACCTACACTTATTTGTCCCGTTGGAATTGATTTAGTGCGAGCCACACTCCACTGGGAACCTGGAATAGGGGTAAAGGATCCGGGGTCTATAAGGTCGTTACGAACCACACCATCAAAAAGGAATCCATTTTCGGCTCCCTGCCGAACCATTATAATCATATAGAAGTCTTCGGACGACGTACGGGCAAAGGCCACCTGGGTGCTTCCGGTACAGATATCAATAGGGGGTAGCAATGCTCCGCCCTGCTCGCAGCCAAACCCCCCAACATGCCAAACATAAACCGGTTGGTCGGCCACTATTCGATAGTATGTATCACCAGCAATCTGGTAGTAGAGCTGCTGACCGGCATTTACAGTAGTTGAAGCAACTACCGCGCCTCCGGTATTATAAACCGTTACATTGGTCCCATCCTGTGTCCCTAATATGTATATATGGTCGTGATAGTCAAGCTGAGTTCTAATTACGGCATACTCCAATCCCGCAATATCAACCGGTACCATCTGGTCGCCTGCAAGATCAAAGCAACCTCCTGATGTATGGTAAAAGGAATCATCTTTTATGGTAATTGCAATAGGCTTTGTTGATGTTACTCTAGTACCCCTCAGTTTATTGGCAGTGGAGGAGCTTTTGCCTATGGGAAAAAGCGAGAAGGTCTCACCTCTATTCAATGTTACATTTACCGTTCCGCCAGGGGCAACGTTTGTCATTGGGTTTCCATACGAAGCACGTATACCAGCCGGTAGCTGAAAGGTAACAACCGTATTATCTTCGGTTGCTACCACATCAATTGCACTTGGAGTATCATCAATTCTACCCGCATTGTTATTGCCATGTGTTTGAAATGGAATAAAGAAATCATCCCCTAACCCATTTCTTCCCTTTAAAGCCCATATATCCTTGTTATTTCTTCGGGACACCTCCCAGTAGGCTGTAATTGGGTTTGTGGAAGTGATGCGTAAACCAAACCTATTGATCCCATCAGGTGTAAGGGGTTTATTCTCTAAAAGGTTAACATCCACATAGTCGGTATAGGCATACTGGACGTTGATGGGAATACTACCACAATCGGGGCGTGCAGGGTTAACTCGTCTTACCACCCAGCAGGTAAGATCCTCCTCGTGAAAACTATTTGCAGGCATGTTTATTACGATATCGGGGAACCCCGTAGGATTAGCAACAGGGTCATACTGGTTGGCAGGCATAGAAATTGTGATTGTTGCGGGTAGCAAACCAGTTGAAAACTTTAAGTATGCATTAGCGCCACCGGGTCTCCAATGATTCAGAGTAACCTCAGGAACCACAAACCAAAACTCGGTATCGGTTTGAGCATTAGCACCTAATGCCAGTAGAAGCAATAAAAAAAAGTATCCGAAACGCTTAAGCATACCTAATTCATATTAGACTAATCCACCATTTACGTACAAATATATTACTTTTGCTAATATTTTACGACAACTCGTCAACAAATGTTTTCAAATTAACAAAACATTTATAAAGAATTCCCCGTAAAATGTTTGTAGAGAATCTATCATTTGCTTAACTTGTTGAAATTGCCCAAACTACCTATATATGAAAACAATAAAAACAGTTCTTTTTCTTGTGCTTAACTTTCTTTTTTACGTAAACACCAATGCACAAGTTTTTCTAAACGAGGGCTTTGAGAATGGAACAAAGCCTACAGGGTGGACAGAGGAATACGTATCGGGGACCGAACCCTGGCGATACCGAAACGGAGGTCATAGTCCAAACGATAACAACTGGACGGTTCCGGCCGATCAGGAAGACATTACACGCAACCCGCCAAGCGCACACTCAGGAACATATAATGCGATCTTCTTCAAGCAAAGTACCAACCAGGAGCGAAGTAAGCTAATAACCAAACCATTAAACATTGAGGGCACCATTCAACCCGAGCTAAGCTTTTGGCTTTGCCAGGTACCCTGGACATTTTCAGGTAACACCAACTGGGATTACCTTAGGGTATACTATAAAAGTAACCTTGCCGACGACTGGACCCTGCTTGCAGAATTTCTTGACCCCATTTCGGACTGGACTCAGTTTAAGATAAACCTACCCAATCCGAGCAGCACATACTACATAGCATTTGAGGGTCAAACCAATTGGGGATTCGGAACATGTATCGACGATGTGGTTGTTGAGGAGAAAGGCTTTCAGGAACGATATGTAAGCGAGCTAACGGTTACGCATCCCGATTTCACCTTCATTCCAAGCGGCTCAAAAAACGAGCCTATCCTAAGGTTGGGTTTTAAGGTTTTTGGCAATACGGGAAATGCCACGCTTAACACAATTGTGGTAAAATCAAAAAACACAAATGATAGCGACATAAAAAGCAATGGTATAAAGTTGTATTATACACCTACCACATTGCTCGACACGCTTACCCCATTATCAACACCTCAGAGTTTTGTTAACGGAACTGCAACTTTCAACAATATCAACTTCAATCTGCCAAACGGGCAATCGTATGTATGGGTAACCTACGACATCAACTCCGATGCAGTGCATGGGAATAAAGCCGATGCCATGCTCGATGCATATAGCATACAGGTTTCCGATTCGCTCTACCCCAAACAAAACGAGGACCCATTAGGCAGCCGGACCATCTACGAAACAATTTACCGCAACGACTTTGATGGGGCTAACACCTGGGGGCTGTCCGGGGAATTTGAGGTTGGTCAACCTCAGGGTCTAGGAGGAGCATTAGGATACCCCGACCCCACTGCAGCCTTCAGCGGAACAAACGTGCTTGGAACCGACCTGTCAGGCTTAGGAACAGCGTTGGGTGACTATGAAAATAGCATTTCGGAATCAGCTTCCTATAATGCAGTCTCACCTGCAATTGACGCTCTATTCTACAAAGACCTTCAGGTCACCTACCGACGTTACCTGAACGTAGAGGTGTGGGATAAAGTTAAACTTGATGCTAGCAAAGACAACGGCTCGACATGGAACAATATATGGTACAACAACAACTACTTTACCGATAACACATGGCAAAGAACTTCGCATTCGGTATCCTCGGGTATCGCCCGATCAAACCAGCTTAAATTCAAATTTTCCCTTGGCCCTACCGATAATTTTGGAACATACTCGGGCTGGAATATCGACGATTTTGTTGTCACAGGCGACTATATTACAAAAGATGTGGGTGTAGTTGAATGGGTTTACCCCTTATCGGGTTGCGGCCATTCCGGAGCAGACAGTGTAATTGTCAGAGTTGCCAACCTGGGCGCGGAACCGTCACCTGCATCTATTCCCGTTCAATACTCATTTAACAATGGCTCCACCTGGACAACCAACTACCTAAACCAATCCATAGCGCCCGGCGATACCGTGGAATTCACTTTCAGCACAAAAGTAGACCTGACAGCACCGGGTATAAAACAGGTTAAGGCTCGTACCCGTTTGAATGGCGATGAAGACGCATCGAACGACGGAATATCGGCCCAAATCTATATTGTTCCAACATACACCCTGCCCTACTCTCAAGACTTTGAAACCAACGATGGGTATTGGCGCAGCTACGGAAACCCTATTTGGAAGTGGGGAACTCCGGCAAAAACCGACTTAAGCGGTGGTTCAAAAGCATGGGTAACCGGTTTAACAGACAGCTACGGCAACCTGCTAACCGGGGAATCGGATACCATTTTTTATGAGGATTTTGAAACTGATAACGGCTGGACTTTTACAGGTGAATTTGAACGAAACCAAATCGTTATGCAATGGGATACTCTTCCCACATACACCTATAGTGGACTATATTGCATTGGAACCGACCTGAGCAGACAGGGAGTCAACCCAGGTATGTATGAGCCCAACTCCACCTGGTATGCCCAATCACCGGCCATTAATGTTTCAGGCTACTCCAATCTAACCCTTTACTTCTGGCGCTGGCACAACGTTGCCAAGGGCGACACCGCTCTTGTTCAGGCTAGTAGCAATGGAACATCCTGGGAAACCCTCTTCACTTCAAAAGGCGACAGCATATTTCATGAATATTGGGATGTTGACACCGTGCCCATTCCCGACAGCTTGGCTAACTTTGGAACAATCCATATTCGTTTCGTCTTAAAGTCGAATGGTGATGCTACCGTGAAGGAAGGAATTAATTTTGATGATGTTTGGATTGAAGGCAAACAATTTAATAGCGATGCAGCATGGCTAGCAAGCCCCTGTTTTGATTTTTCCGGGGTAACCAATCCGATTATAGATCTTAGCATTTTCAACCGTACAGAACCCGAAGTTGATGGCTCAACCCTCTACTATTCAACCGACAATGGGCAGAGCTGGCAACATGTTGAAAACATCACCCCACGCGATGAGTATTTCAACTGGTACAGCGACAGCCTTGTAAGTGCCCTAGGAGTTGATGGCTGGAATGGGTTAGGTTCAAGTTGGGAACGCTCCCGACATGAACTGCCTGCAGCTATTGCCGGCCAAAGCAATGTAATTTTCGCCATTGGCTTTAAGGCCGACAAAGCCAATAACAACTATGGGGGAACCGCTATTGACAACTTCAAGCTTTATGAGGCACCATTTGATGTTGGGGTTGAAAGCATTCTTAACCCGGCTACCGCTTGCGACCTTAGCGCGGCTCAACCAATCGATATTAGAATTCGCAACTATGGTATTCGCGATATGCAACCCAACGATACGATTATCGTGAGGGTAGAGGTTGCTCATAGCATGGTACCGGATTCTCACACCGACACCATTGTTCTCAGCAGCACACTTGCAGCTGGCAGCTATTTGGACCACACCTTTACCAAAACCTTCAATATGAGCGTTAGCGGGGATTACACCATTACTGCATTTACGAATATTGAGAGCGAACCCACCTTCTACTCCTCTCCAGCCAACGATACTGCTACGGCAATTGTAACCGTTCAAAAACCATTTATCGAGCTAGGTGCCGATATCTGGACGCTTCAGCCCAACACAGTGGTTCTTGATGCCACCAGCTCCGATCCGCTTGTAACCTACAAATGGTTTAAAGACCCAGATTACACAACTCCAGTCGGCACAAACCCGACCTATTCGGTAACCGATGCCAATGGAGGCAAATACGTTGTTGAGCTTACCAATACAATCCCCTGCTCTACAACCGACACCATAACCGTGCACCGACTTATAAGAGATGTTGGTATAACCGCCTTTGAAAGTCCTGTAAGTTCCTGTGAACTTTCCAATAAAACACCATTTAAGGTGTATGTTAAAAACTTTGGAACCGACACCCTATCTGCAGGCGACAACATTGACCTTCATTACATTTTCAACGGCAACCCACAGGTTGACACGATTTGGGCAGTTGACACAACCATTCTACCCGGCGACTCGGTTATCTTTGCCTTTAACGACAGCCTAGATATGCAGGCACTCGGCTCATATCCTCTTAGAGCGTGGGCTACAATCAATCTCGACGAAGATGCCGGGAACGACGAGCTAAACACTACTATTAACGTTTGGGGTTACCCTACTTTTAGTTTAAAAGGCGAAATGGGATTACCCAAAGATACCGTAAAGGTAACCAACACATTTTACACCCTTGACGCTGGAGCATCGTGGAGCGCATACTACTGGCATAATGATGGTTCAACAAACCAAACCTATGACCAAACGGAAACTGGCTGGGGAATTGTTACAGTTTACGACGCCAACAGCTGTCCTGCAACAGACTCCCTCTTTGTTGACCTACGCTTTTCGGATGTAAGCGTTGATTCGGTTATTTCTCCTCAAACATCGTGTGAAATTCCTGGAATGGTATACCCAAAAATCATAATACGAAACGCTGGTACCGATACCATAACTACTGGAACCATCATCAATTTAAGCTATAAGCTAAATAGCACAACCATTGAAACCACTACGCTCACAACAACTTCCAATTGGTATCCCGATTCCACCCTGGTAATTATCTTTAGCAATGGCGTTGATATCTCTGCAGCTAACACATACAACTTTGAGTTCGAAGCCACAACGGCATCCGACAACAAACCCGAGAACAACATTCTCCCGCACACTGTTATAGTGTATGGTTTTCCAAGCCTTGAACTCGGCGATTCCGTTTTCACCAGAAACACGAGCTACCAGCTTGATGCTGGACCGGGAAGAGACTCATACCTGTGGAGCACAACCGAAACAACCCAGCAAATTACGGTAAATCAAAGCAACTGGTATAAAGTTACTGTAACCGAGAATGGTAGTTGCTCTTCGAATGATTCCGTATTTGTAACCTTCCTAAAGCATGACTATTCAATCTCGGAGATAGTAAACCCTGTAACCTCATGTGCTGTTCAAGCGCCTCAAAAGGTATCTGTTAAATTCAAAAATGTAAGTAACGACACCCTTAAAAGCGGCCAAACTATCACAATAGGCTACCAGATTGACACGCTATTCTTTGAAGAAAAGCAATACACCCTCATAGCCGATCTTAAGCCAAATCAGTTTGAAACATTCACATTTAGCGAGGCATTAGATCTTTCGAAACCAGACACACTTGATATATTGGCATACATTATTTACCCAGCCGACATTAATTCCAGCAACGACACAATTTATTCATCCTTCATTATTAAAGAGTCGCCTGTTGTTGACCTTGGTCCCGACAGAACAGACCGAACAGGTAGTGTAACGCTGGATGGTGGTGAGGGAATAGGATACACCTACTTATGGAACGATTCATCAACTGGCAGAACTTTAGAAGTAAATACTACGGGCACGTATTATGTAACCACAACTGCCCCAAATGGTTGTCAGGATCAGGATACCGTTAACCTAACCATCCTCAAACCTGACTACAGGGTATCAGCAATAATTTCGCCAAACGATGCATGTATGTTGAGTCCCAACGAAACCATTCAGGTTGAAATTGAGAATGTTGGGACAGACACACTGCTAACCGGACAAAGCCTATTTGTATCTTATGAGGTAGATGGTCAACTAGAACAAACTGAGACAGTTACCATGACATCTAATTTCACACCAGGTAGTAAAATAATCCACAACTTTACAAAAACCTTCGATTTTACTTCACCTGCAGCCTACACCTTAAAGGCTTATACCACTTATAATGATGATACAGATCCATTCAACAACTCTATAACCAAAACCCTAACGGTATGGGGTTTACCATCTATAGACCTTGGTAAAGACACAGCAATTTGCGAAGGAAGCAGCATTACCCTTGATGCTGGCTCAGGTTATAGTTCCTATCTATGGAACACCAGTGCCACATCACAAACCATTGATGTTTCAACAGCTGGTTTATACTGGGCCGAAGTTTCCGACACGCATGGTTGTATCAACAGAGACACTATTAACATCAGCATTAACAACTTACCAAGTGTAACACATCAACCTTTGGATGCTGTCTGCCAAAACGAGCCCGAATTCACGCTCACAGGTGGTAATCCTAGCGGTGGTGTTTACAGCGGACCTGGAACAAATGTAACTACATTTATTGCATCCAATGCAGGTGAAGGAACACATACACTCACCTACACCTACACCGATGCAAATGGATGCAGCAATAGTACAAATGTTGATATTACAGTAAACCCAACCCCAGTAGTTGATTTGGGCGAAAATCGTGCTACAACTGAGCCTATAACTCTAGATGCTGGTTCGGGATTTGTATCCTACTTGTGGCAAGACAACTCCACAAACCAAACCTTTACAGTTACTGAGACCGGATTGTATTCTGTTACTGTTACCGATAATAACGGATGCCAAGGTTACGACGAGGTGTATATCACTTACAACGAAAGTGTAGATATCGTAATATCAAGCCTTGTTTCACCAACCGACAAGTGCTACGACACTCAAACCGAGCAGGTAACTGTAGAACTTGAAAACCGAGGTACAAAAACATTTACTTCGGGCGAAAAGATTGGAGTTAACTATTTTATCGGTGCTGCTAGCCCTGTTTCGGAAGAACTTACACTAAGCAGTAATTTTGCCCAAAACGACAAAATACAGTACACATTTAGCAATCCAATTACCTTAAGTACAGGCCAGTTTAGTTTCACATGCTTTACTACTTTTGCCAGTGAAAATGGTGATTCAACAGTTTTCACCATTAATGTTTGGGATCTTCCTGACGTAGAGCTAGGAGCCGACACAATCAGAACCTCATTACCTTACGAACTTTCATCTAATGTTAGTGGAGTAAGCTACCTTTGGAGTACTGGAGCTACCAGTCCAACCATAACAATTCCTTCTGGAGGTTGGGGCGAGTACTGGATAACAATAACCGATTCCCATGGTTGTACCGATTCCGATACCGTTACTATATGGTGGCCAGTTAGCGTAGGCACAATTTCCGATCTACCTTTTAACATATCCATCTACCCTAACCCTGTTAAAGATCAGCTCAACATTGCCGTTGACGGTGAAAAAATAAGTAGCTACACTGTTGAACTTATTTCACCCGCTGGTATGACAATTGAAAAATCGAATATAAACCAAACAAATCGATTTGCACTTAAGTATGATGTGGCTAAACTCCAACCAGGATTATACTTTATTAGGATCTCAAATAGCACAGGGGAAAGCGCTATCTACAAAATAATTGTTGGAAATAAGTAAAATCACCTAAATCAATTACCCAAAGAGCCAGAAGTCAAATCTGGCTCTTTTCTTTTATCAAGCATTAAAACATCTTTTAAAATTTCGCTTTAATCTATTAACTTGCAGAGTTGATTTTGAACAATGCCAAAAAATGGATGTTAACTAAAAAACATATAGCTATGGATAAAATAAGCATACAAACCGATTGGTTAGAGGGAATGGCATTTGAAACCGAGGTAAATGGCCATAAAATAATAATTGATGCCGACGAGAAAGTTGGTGGTACCAATCGTGGTCCACGCCCCAAACCTTTAATGCTTGTTGCACTTGCTGGTTGTACCGGGATGGATGTAATATCTATTCTCAAAAAAATGCGCGAAGATGTTAAGAACTTTAGAGTTACCGTTGAAGCCCTTCAAACCGATGAGCATCCAAAGCATTATGTTGAGATGAAAGTGATATACGAATTCTGGGGAAAAAACCTAGACCCAGAAAAAGTAAACAAAGCCGTTAAGCTTAGCGATGAAAGGTATTGTGGTGTTAGTGCCGCATATAAGAAAGGGATGAAGCTGACTCACGAAGTGGTTATTCACAACGAAGAATAAAATGAAAATAACACCTGAAATCAGCATTGAAGAGCTAATTGAGGAAATGCCCGAATCGGTTAAGTTCTTGCGCGACAAAGGGATTATTTGTGTGATTTGCGGGGAACCCGTGTGGGGCACTCTTTATGACCTGGCATCGGAAAAGGGATTCACCGATGCAGAAATTGATGAAATTGTAAACGAGCTTAACTCACTTTAAGACAAATGAACTAACTCTAAATTTTAACTACAAAAGCAGTTAGTGCATTAATCTTAGCAATTTCGTTTGATTTTTAAAAAATATTTCAGATATTGCAAAAGGAATTGACAGAACAACGATGACACAACTTTTAAACACCAATCCTAACAATAATTTCAACAATAACTTGTTGAAATGGGAAGGTTTTGGTGTTTAGTCAAAGAAACTATTAAAAATAAATCAAAGCCTTCCTCAACACAGGAAGGCTTTTTTTATTGATACAATTATGAAAAGGCACTTGAACAATAATAACAATAATCGTCCTCCACCCGTCGGGAATGGAATGTGTGCATATTGTTCAAAACCCTTCCCGACAAACGGCGAAGGGATTTTTTTTTACTAATAACCCAAAACTTAGATAAGATGAAACTACAAAACTTTGAAACAATTACAGGAAGCATAAACAGAACGATTGAAACGGAAAAGGCAATAACATTAATTAAGGATACTTTTCCAAAACTACTGGCAGAAAAGCTAAACCTTCTTAGGGTAACAGCACCGCTAATAGTTGAATCGCAAACAGGAATTAACGACGATTTAAATGGAGTAGAAAAACCTGTAACCTTCACCTCCCAAGCCATTGGTAAACATATAGAAATTGTTCAATCGTTAGCCAAATGGAAACGTTTGGCCCTACATAAATTAAAAATGCAACCAGGCCAGGGCATTTATACTGATATGAACGCCCTTAGACCCGATGAAATTCCAGATGCTACACACTCTATATATGTTGACCAATGGGACTGGGAAAAATTTATAGATAGTTCGGATAGAACTGTCGAGTATTTTCGTAAAACAGTTAATTTAATTTACGCTGCCATTAAAGAAATGGAAATGATAGTTGCAACACAAACCAGAGCAATTACACCAGAGCTGCCACAAACCATTCATTTCATTCATACGGCAGAACTAGAAGAGATGTACCCTAGCCTCACGGCAAAAGAACGGGAGCAAAGAATCTGCCAACAATATGGTGCTGTATGCATTGAGGGAATAGGCTATCCCCTTTCAGACGGTAAGCCAACAGATGGAAGAGCACCCGACTATGATGATTGGTCTACCCTACGACCCGATGGTTACAGGGGCTTAAATGGCGACATAATAGTTTGGCACAAACCTTTAGGCATTGCTCTGGAACTCTCATCGATGGGGATTAGAGTGAGCAGAGAGTCATTAATGACCCAGCTAAAATTGCAGAATCTTGAAAGCAGAATCAAATACCCATACCATAGCATGCTTATTAACAACATTCTTCCTCAAACAATTGGAGGTGGTATTGGACAATCGCGACTCTGCATGTACCTGCTGCGAAAGGTGCACATTGCTCAGGTACAAGAATCGGTATGGCCCGATGAAATAGAAACCAATTAGCACATAATAAATCGACTCAGCCCCGATAATATTCGGGGCTAACTTTTTTTATCAGCTAACAAAATTTGAAATTAATTAGATAAGATTTTCAAAAAAATAGTTTCATAGTAATACCTTTGTAGGTTCATATTTAAGAGAAAAGAGATTCATGCAAAGGAACGAAAAGGTAATATCGGTAAAAGGGGCAAGGGTTCATAACCTAAAAAACATCAATGTTAACATACCTCGCAATAAGCTTGTTGTCATAACAGGCGTTTCGGGTTCTGGAAAATCTTCGTTAGCTTTTGATACCATATATGCAGAAGGGCAAAGGCGATATGTTGAGAGCCTATCATCGTATGCTCGTCAGTTTTTAGGCCGAATGAGCAAACCAGAGGTAGACCTAATAAGTGGCATTCCACCTGCCATTGCCATTGAACAAAAAGTGAATACTCGCAACCCACGGTCTACGGTTGGAACCTCAACTGAAATTTACGACTACCTAAAACTACTATTTGCACGAATCGGGAAAACATACTCCCCTATCTCTGGCAGAGAAGTTAAGCGGCATTCCGTAACCGATGTGGTTAACTTCATTAGCTCACACCCCGAAGGAACTCGGATGATGCTTCTTGCCCCCATCAAAAACAGTGAAAACATCACACAAAAACTAGAAGAGCTCAATAGGGAAGGTTTTACGCGAATTGAAATAGATGGACAGGTGGTTCGAATTGATGACCCTAAAACTCGCGACCTTATTGGTATGGCAAACAAGTCGATTCGGCTTATTATAGACCGTTTTGCCGTATTAAACGACGAGGATTTCCTAAGCAGAGTTGCCGATTCCATTCAAACAGCCTTTTCCGAAGGAAATGGATTCCTAAATCTCATAATTGAAACCAACGGCCAAAGGGTTGAGGAGCATTTCTCCAACCTTTTCGAACTCGATGGAATAAAATTCGAACAACCTAGCGAGCATCTCTTTAATTTCAACAGCCCACTAGGTGCTTGTCCAAAATGCGAAGGATACGGCAAAGTAATTGGGGTTGATGAGGACCTTGTTGTACCCAACAAAGCATTATCAATATACGAAGACGCGATTGCCTGCTGGCGTGGAGAATCGATGAGCTGGTATAAGGATTGGCTTATTGAACACGCATCAAAATATAACATTCCAATACACACCCCCTACTACAAGTTAACCGAAGAGCAAAAGCAAGCACTCTGGAATGGTACTAGGCATTTTACGGGTATTAACGACTTCTTCAAGGAACTCGAGGAAAAACGGTATAAGATTCAGTATCGGGTTATGCTCTCTCGCTACATGGGGAAAACGACCTGCCCTGTTTGTAAAGGAGGCCGCTTAAGACCTGAGGCATCTTACGTAAAAGTTACTGGCTACACAATCCACGACATGGTTAATATGCAAGTGGAAGACTTACACCGTTTTTTCCAAAACATTGAACTTGACGAACACGACAGCCAGGTTGCGAAACGCCTGCTGACAGAAATTAGGAATCGACTAAGTTTTTTGGTAAATGTTGGATTAGGCTATCTCACCTTAAACAGGCTATCATCAACACTTTCCGGAGGAGAATCACAGCGAATAAACCTGGCCACCTCTCTTGGTAGCAGCCTTGTTGGTTCCCTTTACATCCTCGATGAACCAAGCATTGGCCTTCATCCTCGAGACACGCATCTACTCATAAATGTTCTAAAAAATCTAAGAGATTTAGGTAACACTGTAATTGTTGTTGAGCACGATGAGGAGATAATGCGCAGTGCCGACTACATCATTGATATAGGGCCTTTAGCTGGTCAGCATGGAGGAAAAGTAATTTTTGCCGACCAACCAAGTAAAATAGATAAAGTAAAAGATAGCCTAACCGCAGAATATCTGACAGGAAAAAAATCAATAGCACTGCCAGTTAGAAGAAGAAAATGGAATAGCTACATCGAAATAAAGGGCGCTAGGGAAAACAACCTGAAAAACATCGATGTTAAATTTCCGCTAAACACATTAACAGTTGTTACAGGTGTAAGCGGCTCAGGAAAGTCAAGTTTGGTAAAAGGCATTTTATACCCAGCTCTTCAAAAAAGATTAACTGGTTCTGGCGAACGTGCTGGACAACACGACGAACTTACAGGCGACCTCAGAATGATTGGTGGAGTGGAAATGGTTGATCAGAATCCCATAGGAAAATCGTCGAGAAGTAATCCGGTTACCTACCTAAAAGCGTGGGACGAAATTCGAAAGCTCCTATCGGAACAACCCTACGCCAAAAGCAATGGTTATACCCCTTCGTACTTTTCGTTCAACATCGATGGAGGCCGTTGCGAAGAGTGCCAGGGCGAAGGGGTAATTCACGTGGAGATGCAATTTATGGCCGACCTCACCCTTACCTGTGAGAGTTGCCATGGGAAACGCTTTAAGGATGATATTCTAGAGGTTCGTTATCAAGGTGCAAATGTTTACGATATTCTTGAAATGACTGTTGATGAAGCCATTGAATTCTTCAGCAAGGGGAAAGGCGCTACTTCTAAGAAAGTGGTTGAGAAACTTCAACCACTCCAGGATGTGGGATTGGGCTATATTAAACTTGGACAATCATCTAGTACGTTAAGCGGTGGTGAGAGTCAACGTGTCAAGCTTGCATCATTCCTCCAAAAAGACAAATCGGACCGCCCAATTCTATTCATTTTTGACGAGCCAACAACTGGATTGCACTTTCACGACATAAAAAAGCTTCTTGAAGCCTTTGAGGCTTTAATTGCCAAAGGCCATAGCATTGTATTGGTAGAGCACAACCTAGATGTTATAAAGTATGCCGATTGGATAATTGACTTGGGACCCGATGGAGGAGAAAATGGCGGCCATGTTATATTCGAGGGGACACCTGAAAACATTATCGAATGCAACAACTCCCATACTGGGAAATTCCTTAAGGAAAAACTTTCGCTTTAAGCCCTAAATATATGCTAACAGATATAAAAAAAGCCGCTCAATTGCGGCTTTGCATTTATATATAGAATGGTTAGTCTGTTTTCAAGCCAAACATTATAGCTACGCAACCACTTTTTAGCTCCTCATTACTATCGGAAGCGACGGGGACCTTAACCATAATAATTAGCTGCTGAGTATTTTCCACTTTAAAATCCCACGAAGTTGCAAAATCGTCTTTTGCATTAGTGTATAATACATTTCTATCTACATCCATAACAATGAACTCAATCTTAGAGAGAGCATCGGAGCCACAAACAGAAATTCTATACTCTTGACCTGCATAGAATGTTTTAAACAGTTCCGCCTCCTCCCCTTCTGTCAATATTGCTGCATTATAGTTACCATCGTGAACATATGGTGCAAGTTCTAATTTGCAAATCTTTTTGGCAAAATTCTTACACTGAGCATTGGCTGAAAAAGGGTGTGCAAGAAATGTTGATATAGCCAAAATAAGTATATAAACTGATGATCTCATACCAACCATTTTATGCTGTGTATTTATTACGCAATTCTTTAACTTTTGTTTTAAGATTCTCGAACGATTTCGGGCTAATTGAGGTTACGTTATTCGACTTAATGGTAGAAACGTTTGATTCTCCACTGTTAACCACCTTTACATCCTTCACCTCAATCTTAATATCATTATAAACCTTCTGGAGTTCCAACATGTCATCGTACAACTCTTTGACATCGGCATTACTAATACTCTGTTCAAGCAATTTCAAAACAGTGCCCAGCGACAACTTTTGGTCTATAATCCTATCAACCATTTCATTATCAACCTTGTTAACATCATCAACTAAAGAGGTAGCTATGTATAATCCTTCAACCCACCCCCCAACAAGTATCATAGAGCCAACAGCAACCCTGTCGTCCTCTTGTAATATTGAATTGGTATTTAGAAAAGTTTCTGAAATTGTTTCAAGAATAACATCCCTATTATTAATATTTTCCTCAAGCTTTTCAATGACAGAATTATCAATGGCATTAAGAATTCCTAGTCCCTCAGCCATCTTTTTAGATGCTGTCATGTACTTAATGGTTGCTTGGGTTTGATCGAAAAGGCTTGCATAGCTTAGGTCGGTGCTGTAGATACCAAGGTTTAAAGCCATACTCTTGGTCGTATTATACTTTGATACGCTCTCAATAGAGTTTAAAAGCTCTTCGTTATAAGAAGCCCCTGAACGTTTAAGTATCATTGCAGTTTCAAGAGGCGAAGGCAACGAGTAGAAAATCTGCTTAACAGATTCTATGCTGCTAATAAGTTCTTCGTCTGATTTAACATCTTCAGGATTTACGTTTAACATATCATCGGGTTCCCGGTTGCATTTGCAGGAAACTGTTACGACTGCCAACGCAAAAACTGATACTAGAATTATAAACCTCGATCCTTTATTCATAACGGAACGTTTAACTTAGTAAAATAATATCAACAAGTAAATATACTATAATTTTGTCAAAGTCAATATAAGTTTATCGATTTTTACCGTATTTAGAAATTCATCTTTGCAACCCTTGTCCTTAAAATTTGCACATCAATTCACAAAACAACTACTCAAACACCATGCTAAAACAAAAATCGCTTTAATAGGATTTTAATTTTATTCATATTTGAATTTCTTTTTTACATTTTGTAACTTAGCAAGGTGAAATAGTTTCATTTATTCCATTTCTACATCAAACAGATAACACATTATAACTTTCATAAGATGATAACAGATTTAGATCAGATTCTATCGGCAAGCGCTAAAAGAATGAAGCGCTCAGTTATAAGGGAATTGCTAAAGATGACTCAACGCCCAGAGCTTATTTCTTTTGCAGGAGGCCTTCCCTCCCCTGAGAGTTTCCCAGTAGAGCAATTAAAGCAAGTTGTTGCCGAGGTGCTTGATACAGATAGTGCCCGCGCTTTACAGTATAGCGAAACTGAAGGAGATAAAAGACTTAGAGAAATTCTGGTTGAGAGGTACAAAAGCAATGGAGTTAAGAACATTTCGCTCAACAACCTAATGATTTCAACTGCATCGCAACAAGCTCTCGACCTTATTCCCAAAATCCTTGTCAATCCCGGCGATAAAGTTATATGTGGCTTACCAAGTTACTTGGGGGGTATATCGGCCTTCTCCATTTATGGGGCTGAACTCATTGGTATTGAACTCGATGAGCAAGGCATGCGATCCGACCTACTTGAGAAAAAACTAGAGGAGCTAAAATCAAAAGGCGAAAAGCCTAAGTTTATATACGTTATTCCTGACTTCCAAAATCCTACTGGAATATGCATGCCCGAGAAACGCCGACTAGAAATCATTGAACTTGCCAGAAAATACGATGTGCTAATTGTTGAGGACAGCCCATACCGCGAAGTTCGTTTCAGTGGGACACCCCAAAGAACCATGTATGAGCTAGATGGCAATGGCCAAGTAATTCTCCTTGGTACAATGTCAAAGATTTTTGCACCAGGATTCCGCATAGGATGGATTGTTGCCCATGAAGATGTTATTGACAAGTTGATTGCCGCAAAACAAAACACAGACCTTTGTACATCATCGTTTGTTCAAAAAATTGCAGCCCGGTATTTCGATAATGGGTATTTTGAGGAGAACTTGGCAAAGACCAACGCCATGTATAAATCAAAAAGGGATGCAATGGTTAAAGCATTTCACAAGTACATGCCCGAAGGGGTAAAATGGACCGAACCCGAGGGCGGCTTGTTCCTTTTTGTTACTTTACCTGAACATATCAACGCCGAGGAACTCTTCAAGATTGCGATAAATGAAAATGTGGCATTTGTTCCTGGCACTGTTTTCTACTGTAATGGCGAAGGGAAAAACACTCTACGAATCAACTTCTCATTCATGTCAGAAGAGATGAATATAGAGGGTAGCCGCCGATTGGCTAACGCCATAAAACAAATGATTTAGAACAGCTAATGTTTTCTATTTTTAATATTTCATTGAGGGATGATTAACAGCAGCATCCCTCTTTTTTATTTTATCAAACGGTTTTGTTGTTAAAGAGCCAACAGCCAAACTCAATATTTAGTATCTTTCGCACTGTTATAACACTTGCTTCATGAAACTATCAGTCATAGTTGTCAATTACAACGTAAGGCATTTCTTAGAACAATGCTTAGCCAGCGTATACCAAGCACTTGAAGGAATAGATGGCGAAATAATAGTAGTTGACAATGCATCTATAGATGGCTCGGTAGAAATGCTAAAAAACAAGTTTCCTAGCATAAAAGTTATTGCCAACAAAAAAAACATTGGCTTTTCAAAGGCAAACAACCAAGCAATCAAAGAAGCAAAAGGTGAATATATTCTTTTGCTCAACCCCGATACGCTTGTTCAAGAAAACACCTTTAGAGAGTGCATCGCATTCATGGATCAGCATCCCGATGCAGGAGGGTTAACAGTTAAAATGATTGACGGAAAAGGGAAATATCTTCCTGAATCAAAACGAGGATTTCCATCGCCCTGGACTGCATTTTGCAAAATATTTGGGTTAACAAGTTTGTTCCCAAAATCTAAAACGTTTGCATCATACTACCTTGGTCATTTAGACAAAAACTCCACGCATGAGATTGAAATACTTCCTGGGGCTTTTATGTTTCTAAGGAAAACCGCACTTGATAAAGTAGGGCTACTGGACGAGGATTTTTTTATGTATGGCGAGGATATAGACTTATCGTACCGTATCATTCAGGCTGGTTTTAAAAACTACTACTACCCTGCATGCCAGATTATTCACTACAAGGGGGAAAGCACCAAAAAGGGAAGCCTCAACTACGTTTTAGTTTTTTACAAAGCAATGATAATTTTTGCCCAAAAGCACATTGGGAAAAAAAGTCGCAAATATTTTACCTCCATAATAAAGTTTGCAGTAATAGTTAGAGCTACAGTTTCGGCCCTAAAAAGGCTTTTGGTAAAAATATGGCTTCCTTTAGTTGATTTGCTAATTTTAATCCTTGGAGCAATCACAATAATTCCTGCGTGGGAACAATATCGACATGGAAATGTTAATGTTTACCCCCAAGATATATTACATTGGCTGATTGGGCTTTACTTTACAATTTGGATTTTCTCACTGTGGCTTTATGGTGCTTACGATAAGCCGCAAGCAAGAAAATCGGCAGGTAAGGGCATTTTGGTTGGCTCATTGGTTATTCTTTTAATTTATTCGATTTTACCCGGACATTATAGATTTTCAAGAGCCATTATCATTTTACTTACCCTATGGACAATTGCTGGTGCTTATCTATCTAGATATCTTTTAAGCCTTTTACAGGAAGGCATTTTCAAACCAAACAAGAAGAATAAAAACATAGCGTTTGTTGGCACGGATAAAGAACTGGAGAAATCAGCAGCAATACTTCGAAATGTCGGAATATCTGAAAACAAAGTAATTCGATTTTACCCCAATGAAATATTTGATCAAAACAAACAAATTAGCACTTCGATACTTGAAGATAGCATATTATATAACAATGTAACTGAGATAATCTTTGGGACACAGCAAATTCCAATGGCAAGTATTATTCTTTTAATGATTAGCCTTTCTAAGCATGATGTAGAATTCAAAATTGCCCTTCACAGTGGCGATTCCATTGTAGGGAGCAACTCAATCCAAACCACAGGCGAGCTCTACACCCTTGATTACATGACACTAAGCAGCCCTATGGCCCGAAGGCTTAAAAGGCTATTCGACATCATCGCCTCATTATTCTTAATACTCTTTTGGATTATCATTGCTCCTTTCTTAAAAAAACCTTTTCACGTATTATCTAGCGCTATAAAAGTTTTGTTTTATAGGAAAACATGGATAGGATACAACAACTCCCAAAGCAAGTTACTTCCAAATATCAAACCCGCTGTTTATAGCTATGGGAAACATTCTAGCAGCAGTAGTGAAAATTGCAATTTGCTTGACTCTCAGTATGCCAAAAACTATAGCATCAAGATTGACTTAAAAGAGCTTATTAAGAATTTGTTTTAGCTAAAGCCGTCAGAGTTTGCAGTCTGTTTTTCCTTTTTTAGTTTAGAACAGCCAGAAGGTCACTCAACAATTTGCGATTATGTGTGTTATATGTATAAAAATAATTAATCGCAAATCGAACTATGGCAGATATTAAAATAATGCTTCCCGCAATGGGAGAAGGTGTTACAGAGGCAAGAATTACTAAATGGCTTGTTAAACCTGGAGATACCGTTGAAGAGGATCAAGCATTGGCAGAGATAGCAACTGACAAAGTAGACTCAGAGGTTCCATCGACTACACCTGGAAAGGTTAAACAACTTCTTTTTGAGGAAGGCGACTCCCCCCAAGTTGGTGACACAATTTGCATTATTGAAGTAGAAGGAGTAGAAGATTCCGAAGAAATGAAAGAAGAGCCCCCGAAAAGTGAGGCAACCTTTACCCAAACATCCTTTGACTCCTCTTCAGAACCTGTAGCAAAAGATAACAAGACTTCATCAAAACAGGAAACAAAGTATATTTCTCCGCTTGTTAGAAGTATTGCAAAAGAGGAGGGGATTTCAATTGAGGAGCTAAACAAGCTAGAAGGCTCAGGGCTTAATGGCAGAGTTACCAAAGAAGATCTTTTAAAATATATTGAAACCCGCACAAAAAAGTTGATTGAGATAGAGAAGAAAGCAAAGCAGGACATTCTAACCGCACAAACTTCACCTACAGCAACTATTTCTGAACAACCAGCATCCGAAAGCAGTTTGGCCCACGAGATAGTTCCCATGGATCGCATGCGTAAGCTGATTGCTGAGCATATGGTTAGATCGAAACAAACTTCGGCCCATGTTTCTTCATTTATTGAGGTTGACGTAACCAACATGGTCTCTTGGCGAGAAGCCAACAAAGCAAACTTTCAAAAGTTTTATGGCGATAAGCTAACACTCACTCATCTATTTGCACAGGCAACAGTAGCCGAGATTAAACGATACCCTTTGTTGAACTCATCGGTTGATGGCGACAATATCATTCTAAAACGCGATGTTAACCTTGGTATTGCAACCGCACTTCCAAATGGCAACCTAATAGTGCCAGTTATAAAACGTGCCGAAACGTTAAACCTAACAGGTTTAGCAAAGAGCATAAACGATTTAGCGCAAAGAGCCCGTGAGAATAAGTTGAAGCCAGACGAAATTGCTGCTGGTACATTTACAATTACAAATCTTGGATCGTTCGACACCCTAACAGGAACCCCCATAATAAACCAGCCACAAGTGGCCATACTTGCCATTGGTGCTGTTAAGAAACGACCAGTTGTAATTGAAACCCCTTCGGGCGATGTAATCGGTATAAGACAAATCTGTATTTTATCGCTATCGTATGACCATAGAGTAATTGATGGTGCACTTGCAGGACAATTCCTAAAATCGCTGCGCGACAGGCTTGAAAACTTCAGCTTAGACCAAGAACTATAGCACAAGCCATTTAGGTTGAAATGATGCAGTTTACCATAAGTAACCCTGAAAATATTTACCTTTGCAAAAAAAATTCATGAAGCCTAATAAGTCGGATTTATTTTTAAAGAGTATTACAAAAAGTTCAGATGAAGCCATAATTGGGATGCTTTCTGAACTTCGAGAGAGCGGCGAAGATTACATGACACCTATTCTTATAGAACTCCTTTTCTCAGAACGCTCCGAGAAGCTAAAGGAGGAAGTTGTAAACTTCCTAGTCGATTTAAAGAATAAATCGAGTGTTGAGATTATCGCAAAATCGCTCAATGAGCACAAACACTCAAAAGATATCCACCGGTTGGTTTCAGTTTGCTGGCAAAGCCGGTTAGATTTCACTCCACACATCGATCTTTTTATTGAGATTTTAGCAGAAGGTAATTACCAGGCGAGTTTGGAAGCGTTTACCACCATTGAAAACATGACCGAGAACCTCTCACCTGAGAAAATTAAAGAGGTTGGAAATAAGATTAAAAGCTTACACGCCAAACACCCGAACACCCAACCATTAATCGATGAGCTAGTTAGGGTATTTGAAGATTTATAAATAGTCTGTTATAAACAAGAAATCCACGCCTGTTTGAGCGTGGATTTGTTTTTAGTGGGTGTATTCTACTCGTAGCTAGAAAAATATTTCATGAACTGGCTACGCTCATACTGAGCGGGATCGGCAATTGAGCCCATATTTAAACTTCCCCTAAAATCAGCAATTGATTTGTAGCCTTTCTTATCCATCCATTCTTTCAAATCGCGAAGCATAACCTCAATATGCTGTGCACCATTTTTATAGATTGCAGAACAAACCTGAACAGAGTTTGCTCCTGCAAGGAGCATCTTCACCAGCGCTTCACCATCGTGTACACCAGTCGAAGCAGAAATGTCTATTTCAGGGATTAAGTGGCTAGCTATTGCAACCCATCTAAGAGTATAACGCAAATCGGAGGGACTACTAAAGATATCGGCAGGAACAACCTTCATGGCATTTACATCGATATCAGGCTCAAAGAATCGGTTAAAGAGTACTACACCATTAGCACCGCGAAACCGAAGGTTTTCAATCACATTTAATGGATTTGTAAAATGGGAGCCTATCTTGTATGCTACAGGGATGGTAATTATCTTATTTAACTTTTCAGCGATGCTATTGTAGATATTTTCATACTCCTCGGCCTTTCGCTTAGGATCAACAGGCAGGTAGTAAATGTTAACCTCTAACGCATCGGCACCAGCTTCCTGTATGCGAGATGCAAACGATAGCCATTGGCTATCACTCATACAGTTTATACTTGCTATTACTGGTATATCAACTGCTTCTTTAACAGCTTTTATATGATTGATATACTCTTGTACGTTGTTTGCAGTTACGTAGTGTTTGAGATAATCAGCAGCTTCGGTATAATCGGAATGGCGTTCCAAGCTACTAACCTCATTAAGAATCTGCTCTTCGAACAGGGATTTAAGTACAACTGCACCTGCTCCATATTTCTTGTATTCTTTTATTTTATCAACCGAAGAGTTCAATCCTGAACTGCTTACAATTAACGGGGATTTTAGTGAAAGCCCCAAGTAAGATGTTTCTAGTTTAGTCATGGTTAAGGTTATTTTATTGCTTGAAATTTACAAAATATCTTTTTAAGAATAAATTCGATGACCAAAAATGTTACTTCCAATTCTTACCATGGTGCTACCCTCCTCAATTGCAATGCGGTAGTCGCCCGACATTCCCATAGAAATCTCTTTAAAAAACGATTCCGTTTGAAAATTGGCATTCTTCACCTCATCAAAAATATTTTTTAAGTTCCTAAACTCATTTCGCACTTGCTGAATATTATCTGTAAATGTAGCCATTCCCATAAGTCCGCAAATTCGAATGTTATTAAGTTGGTCAAGTTCTGGGCTCTTTAGAATGTCATGTAACTCTTGGGTTGAAAGGCCAAACTTTGTTTCCTCCTGAGCTATATGCACTTGTAATAGACAATCGATAACCCGATTATTTTTAGCTGCCTCTTTATTAATGGTTTTTAATAGCTTTAAGCTGTCAACGGAATGAATTAAAGAGACAAAAGGAGCAATGTACTTCACCTTATTTGTCTGTAAATGCCCAATTAGGTGCCATTCAATATCCTTTGGCATTTGCTCATATTTACTAACAAGTTCCTGAACCTTATTTTCGCCAAAAAGTCTATGCCCAGCATTATAGGCTTCCATTATCGCCTCTACAGGATGAGTTTTACTTACAGCAATTAGCTTAACATGCGAAGGCAACTCACTTTTGATAGTATTTAATTTATCGGCAATGCTCATAATTCGTTAAACTTTAATGCAAAAATAGCTAATACTTACCACAGGAAAACAAATTACTACAAAGAATAGCATAGACTTAACAGAATTCATAAAAATTGGTTGAATGCTGAATAAAAAAAAGCCCTTAAAGGGCTTTTTTTTCATCATTAATCCTCAAGGGAATGAATTACTAAACCGCTTCGTAGTTTGGGTTCAAACCAAGTAGTTTTAGGAGGCATAATATTGCCAGTATCAGCAATATCAATTAGCTGTTTCATTGAAACGGGATAAAGGGCAAAAGCAACCTTCATCTCGCCACTATCAACCCGTTTTTTCAGCTCACCTAATCCTCTAATTCCACCAACAAAATCGATACGTTTAGAAGTTCTCAAATCTTTAATATCAAGAATTGGGTCAAGAACAAGGTTTGAAAGTATGGTAACATCTAGTACACCAATAGGATCGTTATCGTCGTAGGTGCCAGGTTTTGCTGTTAGCGAGTACCACTTACCGTCGAGGTACATGCTGAAATTATGTAACTTTTCGGGCTTGTAAATCTCAGTGCCTTTCTCCTCTACAACAAATCCCTCACGAAGTTTTTCGAGGAATTGTTCTGAAGTAAGGCCGTTTAGGTCCTTAACCACCCTATTGTAGTCAATAATCTTCAGCTGGTTATCGGGGAAAATAACAGCAAGGAAGTAGTTATACTCCTCGTCACCACGATGATTTGGGTTAGCATTCTTTTTCTCCAAACCTACACGAGCTGCAGCTGCAGTACGGTGGTGACCGTCGGCAACATAAAGAGCAGGTATCGATGCGAAAATTTCAGTAATACGCTTAACGGTAGCATCATCATCTATTACCCAAAAGTGATGGCCAAATCCATCTTCTGCAACAAAATCGTACTCAGGCTCTTTGCTTTTTACCACATTTGAAATTATTTCGTCCATTTCCTGATGGGCAGGATAAGCAAAGAATACAGGCTCGATATTTGCGTTCTGAATACGAATATGAATCATTCGGTCTACTTCCTTATCTGGTCGGGTTAGCTCATGCTTTTTAATACGCCCCTCCATGTAGTCTTCGAAATGACAAGCAGCAACCAAGCCATACTGTGTGCGGCCATCCATTGTTTGGGCATATACATAGTACATATCCTTAGGGTCCTGTACTAACCAGCCGCGCTCTTTCCACTTACGGAAGTTCTCAACTGCCTTATCGTAAGCTTGCTGAGAGTGCTCATCGATAATAGGATCGAAATCAATTTCGGGCTTTGTGATATGTAGCAATGACTTTTCGCCAGCTTCTGCTTTAGCCTCCTGCGAGTTAAGCACGTCGTATGGACGTGCAGCCACCTCCTTAGCAAACTCCTTAGGTGGACGGATTCCTTTAAATGCTTTAATTTTTACCATATTACTTACGTTAAATGTTAATCGTTATACGTTAAACGCTAATCAGATAACGGATTAATCCTAAAATCAATTGTTTCACTTTAGTTATCTTCTCATTTACAATAAACTCATCCTTTATGTAGCCTAGTTTTGATGCAATAATTATTTGGGTTTCCAGTTCCGCTAAGGAGCCAAGAGCGATATAAAGGAAACGTAATGTTTCTTTTGCGCTGCTCCTTGCACAGCCCTCTGCGATATTTGAAGGTATTGATATAGCAGAACGTCTAATTTGCTGAACAAGGCCGAAAAGTTCCACTTTAGGAAACTTATCCGTCAAAGAATAAATATCAACAGATAATTCTACAGATACATTCCAAGCGTCTAAGCTTTTATGATCCATTTAGTTCTATCTAATCAATCGTTTAACGTTTAACGTTTAACGATAATTTTTCTTAAACTATTTATTTACCTGAAATGTAGTGTCGCCGTTTTTAATGTATGCAACAATTTGGCGGGCAGCAGCTAACCCTGCGTTAACGTTAGCTTCTTTAGTTTGTGCGCCCATTTTTTTAGGTGTTGCAAATACTCTTCCCTGGAACTTCTCAACTAGTTCAGCATGGCAATCGGCCATTATATCAGTGGCATACTTAAAATCTGGGCGTTCCTCAAGGACTTTCTTTAACCCATCCTCGTCAATCACCTCCTTACGAGCAGTATTTACGAGTGTGGCGCCTTGGGGCATTTTGCTCAACAAATCGTAGCCTATTGATTTTTTGGTCTTTTCATTAGCAGGGATATGAAGCGATACATAATCGCAAGTAGAATAAAGTTCTTCAATTGACCCCACAGGTTTAACACCGTCGTTTTCAATTACGGCTTTATCCACAAATGGGTCGAATGCAAAAACTTCCATTCCAAAACCTTTTCCATACTTAGCAACAAGCTTACCAACATTACCGTAAGCATGAATACCAATTTTCTTGCCAGCAATTTCGGTACCGCTAACAGGTTGAAACTGATTCCTAGCCATGTAAATCATCATACCAATTGCAAGTTCAGCAACTGCATTCGAATTCTGGCCAGGGGTATTCATAGCAACAACTCCTTTAGCCGAGCAAGCAGCAAGGTCTAGGTTATCGTAACCTGCGCCAGCGCGAACAACAATCTTAAGGTTTTTAGCAGCGTCAACTACCTCTTTAGTAACCTTATCGCTTCTAACAATAAGAGCATCAACATCGGCAACGGCTTTTATCAAGTCGTTGTGATCGGTATATTTCTCAAGCAAGGCAAGTTCAAAGCCAGCTTCTTCTACAATTTTACGAATGCCATCCACAGCAGCCTTTGCAAAAGGTTTCTCTGTGGCAACAAGAACTTTAGTCATAGCTTTAATTTTTTGTATTAACAATAAGGGCAACCAAATAATGCTCTTCTGTTGCCCTATTAGCTATTTGATTTTAAGCATTTTGCTTTTCAAATTCCTTCATGCAATCAACTAAAGCCTGAACACTTTCAATTGGTAGAGCATTGTATATTGAAGCACGGAAACCACCTACTGAACGGTGCCCTTTAATACCAACCATTCCAGCATTTTTTGCAAATTCTAAGAATTCAGCTTCCTTTTCCTTGTAATCAGGTTTCATTACGAAGCAAACATTCATTATTGAACGTGAGTCTTTCTCAGCTGTTCCAACAAACATCTTGCTGTTGTCAATAGCATTGTAAAGAAGTTCTGCTTTTTTCTTGTTTAGCTCGTTAATTTTCTCAACTCCACCAATGCCTTTTAACCATTTTAAAGTTTCACGCATGGTATAAATAGCACCGCAAGGAGGAGTGTTAAACATAGACCCCTTATCGATATGGGTTTTATAGTTAAGCATTGTAGGAATTTGGCGCTCAACCTTTCCTAGAATATCCTCGCGGATAATAACAAACGTAACACCAGCAGGACCAACATTCTTTTGAGCGCCACCATATATCAAGCCGTACTTCTTGATATCAACAGGGCGGCTCATAATATCGGAACTCATATCGGCAACAAGTGTTACAGGACAATCAATATCCTCCTTAATCTCAGTGCCGTAAATGGTATTGTTAGTTGTAATATGGAAATAATCGGCATCAGTAGGAATATTAAACCCTTTAGGGATATAAGAGTAATTTTTATCCGAAGATGAGGCAACAACCTCAACCTCGCCAAAAAGTTTAGCTTCTTTTATTGCCTTTGAAGCCCAAGTTCCGGTATCGAGGTAAGCAGCCTTTTTTTGTAATAGGTTGTAGGGTACCATGCAGAACTGAAGGCTAGCACCACCACCTAAAAACAGAATGTGATAGTTTTCAGGGATGTTAAGCAGTTCACGCCATAGGGCTTTGGTTTCTTCAATAATTGCATCAAACTCCTTAGAGCGATGTGAAATGGTTAGAACTGATAAACCAGTACCATCGAGATCAACTACAGCTTTTGCTGTGTTTTCAAGTGCTACATCAGGCAGTATACAAGGGCCTGCATTAAAATTATGTTTTTTCATAGTTTCGTGGTTTAAGTTTCCAAGTTAGAATATTATGGATTGTTCAAATTTCTTAGTTTTTTTCCAATTTTCCTAAATAGATGTTATCAAACAGAAAGTGTAAATCGCAATTTAACAAACGTTTGCAAAAAACTATTTAGGTGAAATGGCTTTAAGCCTGTCGCCTACTAATACTGGTAAAACATCTGTCACGTCAGGGGTGAAACAATACCCAATAACATCATCAAGTCCCATTTTCTTCAACCTATGACGCTGAGCTACTTTTTCCAGATAATTAGCCAAATCGTCCTTGGCCAAGTTCCACAAATCCATTGAGGCATTAGCAGAATCGCAAATAGTAGAAAATTTATTGGTACTAATTAGCGCTTTGGATAACGCTCCCGCAAACAGTGCATCCTCAAGGCTGAACTTCCCTTTCCACCCAGCACACATAATAAGAACATCGTGGGACTTGTCAACAAGATAGTTGATAACAGAAGAAATGTTAAGAAAAGAACCAATGATAACCTGATTTGCATCTTTACCCATGGTAATGGCATTGGTGCCATTTGTGGTACTATATACAACAATTTTCCCGCCTATGGTTTCGGGTGTAAAATAGAAGGGAGAGTTTCCAAAGTCTGCAAAATCTAGTTTTTGGCCATTTCTTTCGGCAACAACAAGATACCCCTTTTCTTTATAGGCACGTGCCTCCTCGATATTTCTTACAGGAATAATCTCTGTTACACCATTTTTAAACATTGTGCAAATCACTGAGGTGGCTCTAAGTATATCAGCCACAACAACTATTTTATTATCAATATCGTAATGGTTAAAAATTGTAGGTGAAAAGGCTACTTCAACTTGATTCATTTTATTCCCTTTAAATGACGAGTAATAACTATCTCTCCTGAAAATTAAATTTCGTAGAACTAGTAAGGCAAATTTAAAAAAAGGGGGCGTAGCCCCCTTTCGGATTACACCTCAGCCAAATGGAAAGGTGGTTTTACTATTTTAGCCTTTAGCTTTTTGTCTCGAATTCCGATAAAAATTTCTGTACCTTCTTTCCAGAATCCTTTTTTAACGTACCCCATACCAATGCCACGTTTACTTATAGGCGACATGGTGCCAGATGTTACCTCTCCAATCTCATTGCCATCAGCATCATAAATAAGATAATGCTGACGAGGGATACCACGGTCAATCATCACAAAACCTTTTAAGCGACGCTCAGTTCCTTCGGTTTTATGTTTTTCCCAAATATCGCGACTGATAAAATTCTTACCAGGAACAAATTTGGTAATCCATCCTAAGCCAGCTTCAATTGCAGAGGTTGTATCGTTTATATCATTTCCATAAAGGCAAAAACCAGACTCAAGACGAAGGGTATCGCGAGCACCTAACCCAATTGGTTTAATGCCAAACTCTGCGCCAGCCTCAAAAACTGCTTTCCAAAGTTTATCGGCATCCTCATTTGCGCAATAGATTTCACATCCACCTGCACCAGTATAACCAGTTGTAGAGAAAATCACCTCCTTGATACCTGCAAAAGGAATCTTTTTAAATGTGTAGTACTCCATATCTACAACATTCTCAGAGGTAAGTTTTTGCATAGCCTTTAAAGCCAAAGGTCCTTGAACAGCAAGCTGGGCAAACTCATCGGAGGCATTATAAAGTTCCTTGCCAGGAGTTAATCCAAACTTCTCACCTTGCTTGCATAACCAGTTCCAGTCCTTTTCAATATTTGCAGCGTTAACAACCAACAGGTATGTTTCTTCATTTATTCGATATACCAAGAGGTCATCAACAATACCTCCTTTATCGTTAGGAAAGCAGCTGTATTGTACCTTTCCATCGAATAATGCAGAAACATCGTTGCTTGTAACAGTTTGTAGAAAATCTAACGCTTTAGGTCCTTTTACCCATATCTCACCCATGTGAGAAACATCAAAAACACCTACTTTCTCACGAACAGTAATATGCTCATCGTTAATACCAGTGTACTCAATGGGCATGTTGTACCCAGCGAATGGTGCCATACGGGCTCCTAGCTCTATATGGTACTTTGTGAAGGCTGTATTTTTCATTTACTTTACTTTTAATTGGTTTTGGATTTACAAAACTATTATTTTTATTTGTATGTTTAGTTCTAAAACGTTTTCTACTTAAAGATTAACCTCTATGTTTTTCAACATATAGTTTTTTTTACTAAATTTGAAAACAAGGGTATTCATTAAACAATTAAAATGGCAGTCAAAAATACTACTAACCACGTTAAACTCGAATTTTTAAAAGAGATTTCGGAAGGCAGCTCCGATTTAATGCGCGATTTAATTACCCTATTCACCACTCAAGTCCCGACATTTAGCAACCAAATGGATGCTTATTTTAAAAATAATGACTACTGTAATCTTGCCAAATTAGCCCACAAGATTAAAAATTCAGTAGCAATGATGGGTATTGAAGAGTTAGTTTCTGATATGAAAAAACTTGAAAAAGTTTGCAACGAATCGCCCAATGCCGAAGTAATTAAAAATTATATCGACAAATTTAAAAGAATTGCTTCAGAAGCAACAATTGAGTTGAACGACATACTCAAAGACCTATGAGAACAACCAAAAAAACTCAATCATATGATTAATGTTGAAAAGATAAATGATGCGCTTGTTATCTCGTTTACCGAGAATAGCAAGCTTAATGTAACCGTAACCCAAAAAATCAAATCAGAGGTTATCAATGTAATCACTCCTAACTCAAAGGTTGTGCTCAACCTTAATGGAGTTAACTATATTGATAGCACTGGATTTGGAATGTTACTCTCAATTTTGCGTCATTGCAAAAACTCAGGCTCTAAACTTAAGATTTGCAATGTTAGCCCTGAAGTAATGGAACTTATAAAACTTTTACAACTCCAAACTGTTTTTGATATTAAAGATAGCGTTGACGACTGCATAAAAAGTTTTTAATGGCATAAAGCCTAGCAAAGAGCCACAAGAAATTGTGGCTCTTTTTTTTATAAACCTTTTGGATATCAGCACGTCAAAGTATAAAATCCAACCTAAACCAAAATTTATGAAAAGAATAGTAAATGTTTTAGCGGCCATTTTATTGGGTTTTATAACATCGTATGCCCAAGAGATTACGCCTCCAGATCAACATTTTGGGTTTAAGCCAGGTGACGATAAGATGCTATTTAAGTATGAGAAGTTAATCGACTACCTAAAAAAAATTGAAGCACAAAGCAATATGGTAAAGGTAATCCCTATTGGTCAATCGGCCATGGGGAAAGCGCTTTACGTTGTGTTTGTTAGCGATAGCCAAAACATTGCTAGGCTCGATGAGCTAAAAGAGATAAATAAGCAGCTAGCAATTAACCCTAACCTATCTACTAATGAGGTTGATGAACTAGCAAGTAAAGGCAAAGCTTTTGTGTTGGCTACCCTATCAATGCATGCTACAGAAGTTGGGCCTTCGCAAGCGCTTCCAACAATCATTTACCAACTTATCACAAAAGAATCGCTAAAAAGCACACTTCACAACGTTGTATACATGGCAGTTCCAAGCCATAATCCCGATGGGATGGACATGGTAGTAGACTACTACAACAAATATAAAGGCACTAAGTACGAGGGAAGTTCCCTACCCTTCTTGTACCACAAATATGTAGGTCATGACAACAACAGAGACTTTATCACTTTAACACAGCCAGAAACAAAAGCTATTTCAAGTCTAACCAGCCAGGAATGGTTTCCTCAAGTAATGGTTGAAAAACATCAAATGGGCCTGACAGGACCAAGGTTCTTTGTGCCACCATACCACGATCCCATAGCCCAAAATATTGATGCAGAACTCTATGCATGGGTTAATCTATTTGGTCAAAACATGGTTAACGACCTAACCTCAAAAGGCCTTCAAGGAGTTAGCCAGCAG
Organism: Tenuifilum thalassicum; assembly: GCF_013265555.1. GTDB lineage: Bacteria > Bacteroidota > Bacteroidia > Bacteroidales > Tenuifilaceae > Tenuifilum > Tenuifilum thalassicum. Next base: position 2,300,634 of record NZ_CP041345.1, read on the forward strand.
AATCTTTTTGACAATTATTGGCCTGGTTCAACAGAAACCTGCTTGTGGAAGAATGTAATTAGCATGTTAACCGAAGCTGCAAGTGTTAAAATTGCCACACCAGTCTACATAGAACCAACTGAGTTAAAGGGAACATCTAAAGGCCTTGCCGAGTACAAAAAAGGAACAAACCTATTATTGCCATGGCAAGGTGGATGGTGGAAACTATCAGACATAGTAAAGCTTGAGTTAGAGTCAACAATATCAATGCTACAAACTGCAAGTAAGTATAAAGAACGAATACTTCGATTTCGCAATAATATTTGTAAAAAACAGATATTACTTGGTCAAACAACACCTCCTTTTAGTTACATATTACCTGCAAAACAAAAGGATCCAAGCGAGTTAGTTGCTCTCATAAACCTGCTTAGAGAACATGGAGTTCAAGTTTACCAGCTCAAACAAGATATTGAAATCCAAAATCGTTTATTTCATTCTGACGATATTGTTGTTCCATTAGCACAGCCTTTCAGAATGTTCATCAAGGAAGTCATGGAGGCACAAACTTTTCCAGAACGAAGGCTAGAAAAAAGTGGGGATATTATAAAACCATACGATATTACAAGTTGGTCGTTACCCCTGCATAAAGGTTTAACATGCTTTGCGTTGCAAACCAAAAGCATTGATAAGGAGTTATTAAATCCAATACCCTCGGACTTTTCATTTAACAGGAAAACATTACCAGAAAACGGAGTTGCAGTTCTACCTTCCACTATTAACCAATCATACCACTTGGTTTTTCAATGCTTAAAACAAGGCCTGCAAGTTGACAGGATAAATGAATCTGCACTGGTAAACAACCAAGAAATACCTGCAGGAAGTTTCTTGGTTAAAGTGAACAATAAAACAAGAAGCATTCTTAAACAGGCAACCTTTGATGTAATGGTTATCCAAGGCAAACCTTCAATTAAAAATATTACGATTGACAAGCTCCCTCGAATTGCATTACTTGAATCACAAGTTCAAAGCATGGATGCCGGATGGACAAAATACATACTTGACTCTTATGGTGTGCCATTTACAACATTAAGCCCAGCCCAAATCGCTAAAAGCGATTTAACTTCCAAGTTTGATATTATTGTTATTCCGAATTCAAATGCAAGCCTGTTAAAAGATGGCAAATACAAATGGGATGGCGAATACTTCCCGCTCTACTACCCTCCAGAGTATACCAAAGGAATGGGGCAGAAGGGAGTGGAGAAACTTATTAAATTTATTCAAAACGGCGGAACCGTAATTGCTTGGGAACAGGCAACAGAACTCTTTGAAGGAAATATTACAATAAACAATGGTGATAGCAAGGAAGAGTTTAAGTTTCCGTTTAACAACATCGCCAAAAAGTTAAAAAAATCAGGTTTTGAATGCACGGGATCATTGGTTAAACTTAAATTAAATCCTATCGCACCCTTTACATTTGGGTTAGAAGACGAAGTTGGAATTTTCATGCGAGACAAGTACATCTTTGAGACTAGCATCCCAACGCTCGATATGGACCGTAGAGTCATTGGATATTTCTCTGGCAAGCCGAAGTTACTAAGTGGCTATTTAAAGGGCGAAGAACTTATTGAAAGAAAAACTGCTGCTATTTGGTTAAAGAAAGGGAACGGACAAATAATACTCTTAGGCTTTAGCCCAATTTTTAGAGCATCGGTTCCATCGAACTACAAAATACTTTTTAATACCATTCTTCAATAATTTTAAGGGGTGCTTTTTTAGCACCCCTCTAAATTTAAACCAACTTTTTCTGAAAAATCCGATACCGCTTATAAACTACACCACCCATTTTTTCCATCTCGGCACGCATTTTTTTGTTAGTCTCAAGTTCAAGATGGCTATCGATAGTTGTCATACCTGCCTTTCTTGCCTCATTTAGCATTTCGGCACCCATCCAAGTATCAAAGCCTAAATTTCTATACTGCGGATGTATTGCACCAAGCAAAAGGCTTAACATTTTTGCTGATTTCATTGCTTTTAGGATATGAATAAACCCAAATGGGAAGAGGTGTCCCTTACTCTTTTGAATTCCTGGGCAGATATCAGGAACTCCAAGGATAAATGCTAATGGCTTATTATCCGAATTAACAATAATCTTAATAAAACGTGGATCAATAAAGGTTAAATATTTTGCTGCTAATTCTTCCATCTCCTCTGGATCCATGGGATTAAATCCATAAATATCAACAAAAGTCTCATTTACCAGCGAAAGAACAGGCTTAATAAAGGGTTTCAGTTCACTCCTTTTTGAGAAGTTGAGCATCTTAAAACTATTGGCTCTTCGCTTTACTCTTTCAAGAATCCGTAAATAAAAATCAGGCAGCTCATCGGGTATAGGAACTTTATAAACAACTAAATCAATATCCTTTTCAAAACCGCTTTGGGTTACAAAATCAACCAAATACGGATAATTGCAATTTGAAGCCAGCACAATAGGCTGGTCGTAGCCCTCAATTAGCAATCCTTGGGGGTCCTTATCTGAGAATCCCATTGGCCCAATTAACCGTTCCATTCCTTTAGAATGTGCCCATTCTTCAACCTTTCGCAATAGAGCTTTTGCAACATCGAGATCCTTGTAAGTTTCTAAATTAAAGAATCGGGCAGTTTTTTCGTTATGGATCTCATTATACCTATTATTGATAATGCCCATTATTCGCCCAACAGTTCTCCCATCTTTCCTGGCTAAAAACAGTATTGTGTCGGAATACGACATTGCCCTATTCTTTTTAGGATTATAAAAATCCCACTCGTCGGAATATATTGGAGGTACCCAGTTAGCATGGCCGCTGTGAATTTTGGCTGGAACGTAGATAAACTCACGAAGCTGCCTTTTTGTTTTGACTTGTATAATCTGCATAAAAAACAAAATTCAATTAGCAACTTTAACAATAATTCTTTACGGAAACAAAAAAAGCGTGGAAATAATTCCACGCTAGAGAAATAAAAGGGTGATGTTGTCTAACCAAACATAAGGAAATATGTGGCAATACCGGCAAAGTAGCCTACCAAAGCAAGCAAGCTAATGCGTTTAGCATACCACATGAAATCGATTTTTTCAAGTCCCATTACAGCAACACCTGCTGCAGAACCTATAATAAGAATGCTACCACCTGTTCCAGCACAATAGGCAAGCAAGTTCCAGAAACTCCCATCAATTGCATAATTTGCTAGCTCACCAGTAGCCTGAGCCAAAGGTAAAGCCTCGTGCATTCCCATTGCACCAGCAACCAGAGGAACATTATCAACGATAGAAGACAAAACGCCAATTAGGATATTTGGGGGATATGGGCTAGTAAAAGTTTTATCGAGCCACTCCGACAACAAGGTCAAATGGCCGGCGGTTTGAAGGGCATCTACAGCCATAAGAATTCCCAAAAAGAATAGAATTGTTGGAACATCAACATTTTTAATCACCCTTGCCACTGTCCTTTTTTCCTTATCATCTAGATTTCGCTTACGATGGTACATCAACTCTGTAAATATCCAAAGTACCGAAAGTCCTAAGAGCATACCCATGAATGGGGGCAAATGACTAATCAGCTTAAACACAGGGGTAAACAGCAGAGCCCCAACACCAAGTATAAAAATGATATGTCTTTCTCTACGAGTAGCTGGTGATGGCTGATGTACCTTTTCTGGATGATGTTTCTCCTTTGCAGGCATCTCGCCTTTAAGTTTAAACGAAAGGATAATGAGGGGAACAATCATACTCACTAGGCTAGGGATAAAAAGTTTGGTAACAATGCTAGCCGTTGTAACATTTCCTTTTATCCACAACATAATTGTTGTAACATCGCCAATGGGCGACCAAGCCCCGCCAGCATTTGCAGCCAATACCACAACACCTGCAAACAACCAACGCTCATGTTTTTCATGAATTAACTTACGCAGCAATGCTACCATAACAATCGATGTTGTTAAGTTATCGAGAGCAGCAGACATAAAGAATGTAATGAAGGAGATAACCCACAAAAGCTTTACCTTATTACGAGTCTTAATCCTATTGGTTATGATTTTAAACCCTCCATGCTGGTCGACAATTTCAACTATGGTCATTGCTCCCATCAGGAAGAAAAGTATCTCTGCAATTTCACCAAGAAACTCAACTACCTGGTTATCGGCCACATACTTAACATACTGCTCCCATTTTGGCAAGGAGAGCAGGTCGGGATGATTACTTAAAAACTCTGAGAAACGCCCGCCAATATCAAGTCCCAGAATACCACTAGCATCGAGCATGAGCATTGTCCACATGGCTACCCCAAGAAATAGTGCCGATGCTGTTTTGTTTACCTTTATGTTATGCTCAAGGGCTATCGCTGTATAACCCAAAACAAAAACAACAATCATCAATGAAAACATACCTGAACAGTTTTTTAGTTTGGCTGCAAAAGAATAAAAGAATCCTCACATTAAAAAATCCAGATACTTATATTTTACAAAGATTCATCCTCGAAAGTGGTAATTCCTTTATACTACAAATAAAAGCCGCCTTTTAAAAAGGCGGCTAGAATTCACATAACCAAAAACTTATTCAATTATATCAAAAGAGTCATCCATTTCATTGTTTTTCGTTTGCCTCATTTTATAGTTGTTTATGCGATAAGAAAACCCAACAAATATCATCCTACTGTCTCTCCAGTTTTCATTATAGGAGTAGAAATTGGTATCCCACGAGCTATACTTTAATTTTCGGGTATCAAATATATCTCTAACATTTACAGTAATGGTTCCTTTTCTTTTTAGCACATATATTCTTGCACCCAAATCGAACCAAAACATTTCCTTTGTTTCACCTTGTGCTCCTCCAATCATATGAAAACCTCTGCCTGAGCCTCCAACAGTAACGGAAGGAGCTCTATAGTTTCCTCTCACCTGCAGATCAACATTTTTACCTATCGTAAAGTAAGAGGCCAACTTAACGTTCCAGGAGCTACCCTCATCGGCCCCACTAACCACATCACCGTATAGTTTAGAGTAGTAGTAGCTATAGCTAGCATTTATCCTCCACCATTTTGCAATGTTCTGTGTAAGAACAAACTCACTACCCCAGTTCTCATAATGCGATAGGTTAATAAAAGTTGAAAGAGTTGGGAAATAACCAAGCGTATCAAAGCCCATAGCATTTAAATCGTCTTGGGTCAGAACTTTCATATTACGGGAAAAACCATTTCGTGTATCGCGATAATAAACCGAGGCTGTCACCTTAGTTTTTCTCAAATTGAGATTATAACTCAAATCTATTGAACTTGTAAATTCTGGTTCTAGATATGGGTTTCCTTGACTCCAGTTATACTTATCCGACGTATTAAGGAAAGGATTCAATACTCTTGAGTAAGGTCTATTAACTCTTCTACTATACGAAAGTTGGAAACTGTGTGCATTTGAAGGTTCCCAACGGATATGGGCAGTAGGAAAGAAATTTAGTCTATTAGTATCGGCAACTGTGTTAGTATTTTTCAGTTCCGATTTAGCCAGCTGATCCTCAACCCTTAACCCAAGCTGATAGCTAAACTTTCCATCGGCAAAGGTATTAGAATAAATGCCGTAAGCCGAGAAAATTTGTTCCGTATAGATAAAATGGTTTGAACGTGTTGCATCATACTCCCAAATGTTACCGCTTGTATTGAATACGTTGTATACATAATCGGCATCCGACTTTCTAATAAATGCTTTCACACCGGTTTCAAGCCTACCTCCATTACCTATAGGTGCAACATAATCGGTTTGAGCGGTAAACGCATTCATCCAGTCATCGTTAGTGGCACGTTCAAAAACATCAGGTGAGGTTATTGAGTTGAAAATTTCTTCCTCACTAATATCGCTTAAAAAATCGTTATTTCTTCTTGAGAAGAAAACATCAGCCGTCCATTCCTTACCAGCTATATCGTATTTACGCTTAAAGTTTAATGAATACTCATGACCGAGTCCATCGTATCCATTGTTTGTTATACGGTTATTTTGCAAAAAGTCCGAATTAAAATTATTATAGCTATTGGAAAACAAATCGGTCCCCATATCAAAAGATCGAAAATTAAGATTTCCTGTAAACGAAAGGGTAGTTTTATTATCGAGGAAAAAGTCGAAGCCTCCTCTAATATTATGAAACATCATTTTAGCTTGCCCGGTTGAGTTCTGATCAAGGAATGATGAATCGGTTGTATTTTCAAAGAATGTAACACGATTTCCTAAAGAATAGCGATTCATTTCTCCTTTTCTGAAGCTATAGCTAGCAAATAGGTTAACTTTCTCCTGACGCCAGTTCATACTAGCAATGGCGCTATATTTATCTCCGCTTCCTGCATTAAAGCTAACCATCCCGTTGTACCCGGGTTCTTTTCTTTTTTTAATAACAATATTTATTATTCCAGTATTCCCATCGGGGTCGTACTTAGCAGAAGGATTTGTAATAACCTCAACCCTTTCTATCATTTGAGCAGGAAGTTCATCCATACTTGTAAGCATCGATGGACGACCATCTATCAGTATATTAACATTAGAGCTTCCCCTTAAACTAACGTTACCATCGGTATCCACCTCTATAGATGGAATATTTTCAAGCACATCGGCAGCGGTTCCACCTTCAACCGAAACATCTTTATCAACATTAAAAACCTTTTTATCGAGGTTATGCAGTAGCATCTTTTTTTCTCCTGTTACAACTACTGCCTCGATATTCTCATTTGCCGCAAGTATGGAACATGTTTCAAGGTTAATATTTGGACTACGAGGTGTTATTGCAATTCCTCCTATCCTTCTTGTTTCATAGCCAATAAATTTAATTTCGGCATAATACCTACCTGGTTTTAGCTTTTCAATAATAAATTTTCCAGACTCATCGGTAAGGGATCCCGTTACTAACGATGAATCTTTCTGCCTATAAAGGGCAACAGTAGCATACTCAACAGGTGTCCTATCAAGCGAGTCGACAACCTTACCTGTGACTACACCATTGAAGTTGCTCATATCATAGCCCCTCCTACCTTGAGAGCGATCTTGAGCTATTGATGCAATACTTATAACGCTAAGTACAAAAAGGATAAAATAGTTCTTCATATTAAATCAGTATTATTCGACATCTTTTAAACATCAATAGGACACCTAGGTTAAAAAAAACTTGCGCTAATAAGTAAAAAAAATAGGGACCCACATTGAGCAGGTCCCTAATCTTAACCAACCTAAACTAATACCTGAGAACCAGGCATTATGCTTTACTGTTCTTCGTACTCTTTGATGATATCTTTCACACCATCGGGTGAAACGCGTCCGTAAACCTTTTCCCCAATTAGAACAACAGGTGCAAGTCCACATGCCCCAACACAACGTAAGCAGTTGAGCGAGAACTTGCCATCTGGGGTTGTTTCACCAACTTTAACATTAAGTATGCGCTTAAACTCATCGAGCACTTTTTCTGCACCACGCACGTAGCATGCTGTACCAGTACAGATGCTGATAGGATGCTTACCTTTTGGTATCATGGTGAAGAATGAGTAAAAGGTAACAACTCCGTAAACCTTTGCTACTGAGACATTAAGTTCAGCAGCAACAACCTCCTGTACCTCGGCAGGCAGATAGCCAAAAGTTTCCTGAGTTTTGTGAAGAACGTTAATTAGTTCACCAGGGTCGTTATTAAACGACTTGCATATCTCTTTAATCTTGGCTACCTGTTCAGGCTTAAGCTCAAGTTTTATATGTGACATTTGTTAATCCTCCCTATTTAATGTAGATATCTTTTTTCTTGTCGAAATAGTGTGTATGCAGCAAGTGATGCGCTTTTTCGCTCATTGGCTTACCTAAGAACTCTTCGTAAAGCTGTTTGATATAAGGGTTCTCATGCGATTTGCGAATTGGCTTGCCAGCATCTTCACGATAGATGGCTTCCATACGAGCCTTAATAATTGCGGAATTACCATGGTGTAATGGTTGACCACCACCACCGATACATCCACCAGGGCATGCCATTACCTCAATTGCATGGTAGTTTGCTTTACCTGAGCGAACATCCTCAAGTAGTTTACGAGCATTACCTAAACCATGAGCAATACCTATATTAATTGGCAAGCCATTGAAATCGATGGTAGCGGAACGAATTCCGTCCATTCCACGAAGTTCGGTAAAGTCGATTTTAGGAAGTGGTTTTCCAGTATAAACTTCGTATGCTGTACGAACAGCAGCTTCAATCACACCACCTGTTGCACCAAAAATTACACCAGCACCTGTTGATTCACCTAGAGGACGGTCAAAATCCTCTTCGGGTAGCTCTTCAAAGTTAATGTTGAACTCCTTAATAAGATGAGCAAGCTCGCGAGTTGAGATTGAGAAATCAACATCTGGGTTGTCATCAACCTTAAACTCATCGCGTTGGCATTCATATTTCTTAGCCAAGCATGGCATCACCGATACAACTACAAGTTCCTCACGTTTTTTACCAAGTTTTTCGGCAAAGTACGATTTTGCAATTGCACCAAACATTTGCTGAGGCGACTTAGCGCTTGAGGGAACATCGAGCATATCGGTAAAGTTGTGCTCAAAGAAGTTCACCCAACCAGGGCAGCAACTTGTAAGAATTGGGAGCTTAACATCCTTATCGCCATTCAAGAAACGAGTTAAACGATCAAGAAGTTCGGTACCCTCTTCCATGATGGTTAGGTCGGCTGCAAAATCGGTGTCAAAGATGTAATCAAAACCAATTTGACGTAGAGCAGCTACCATTTTACCAGTAACCAGAGTACCAGGTTTCATTCCGAACTCTTCGCCTAAAGCAGCACGAACAGCAGGAGCAGTCTGAACTAGTACAGTTTTATTAGGATCGGCAATAGCTCTAATTACTTTAGCAGTATGGTCAACCTCGGTAAGTGCACCAGTAGGACATACTGCAACACACTGGCCACAGTAAGTACAAGGCGACTTTTCAAGATCCTGTTCAAAAGCAGGAGCAACTACAGCCATGAAACCACGGTTAACTGCGCTTAGCGCACCAACGGTTTGAACATCGTTACACATGGTTTCGCAACGGCGGCACATGATACACTTGTCAACATCACGAATGATAGAAGGAGAAAAGTCCTTCTTATATGTTGACATCTCGGCATACTCCTGACCAGGAATTTCACGGATACCCAGTTTAATTGCCATATCCTGAAGGTCGCAACGGCCACTCTTTGCGCAGGTTAAGCAATCCTTTGGATGGTCGGAGAGAATAAGCTCCATAACAGTACGGCGAGCGTTAATTACACGCGAGGTGTGAGTTTTTACCACCATACCTTCGGCGCACTCAGTTGCACAGCTAGGTGCCAGGTTTCTACGACCTTCCACCTCAACAACACAAATACGACAACCTGCTGGCTTATTCTCAACACCAAGGTCGTGAAGTTCCATGTAGCAAAGTGCAGGAATATCGATACCTAATTTCCTAGCAGCTTTATAAATTGTAGTACCCTTAGGTACTTCAACTTGTTTGTTATCTATTGTAAGTTTTACTGTTTCCATTGTTATCACCCTAATTATTTAATGCTGATAGCATCGAATTTACACTTCTCATAACATGCGCCACACTTAATACAAATTGCTGTATTGATTTCGTGTGGTTTTTTACGCTCACCGCTAATAGCGTTAACAGGACAGTTCCTAGCACAAGCTGTACAACCCACGCAGGCCTCTGGGTCAATTACATATTTCATTAATGATTTACATTGACCTGCAGGACACTTCTTATCTTCAACGTGAGCAACGTACTCATCGTAGAAGTTATCGAGTGTAGAAAGTACAGGGTTTGGCGAAGTTTGTCCTAAACCGCAAAGTGAGGTATCCTTAATAACTTGAGATAGGTTACGTAGACGCTCAAGATCTTCCATAGTACCTTCACCTTTAGTGATGCGGTCGAGCAACTCGTAAAGGCGTTTGTTACCGATACGACAGGGTGAACACTTACCACAACTTTCCTCAACGGTAAAATCGAGATAGAACTTGGCAACCGAAACCATACAGTCGTCTTCGTCCATTACAATCATACCACCAGACCCCATCATCGATCCAGCAGCAACTAGGTTGTCAAAATCGATTGGTGTATCAAGGTGACTCTCTGTTAAGCAGCCACCCGAAGGTCCACCAGTTTGAACTGCTTTAAATTTCTTGCCATTTTTAATACCACCACCAATTTCGAAGATAACTTCGCGTAGGGTGATACCCATTGGAACCTCAATAAGACCAACATTGTTTATTTTACCAGCAAGAGCGAACACCTTAGTTCCCTTGCTCTTCTCAGTTCCAATTGAAGAGTACCAGTCGGCACCTTTTAGAATGATTGGAGGTACGTTGGCATATGTTTCAACGTTATTAACGTTGGTTGGTTTTCCCATATAACCACTCTGTGCAGGGTAAGGAGGTTTATTGCTTGGCTCACCGCGTAAACCTTCCATTGAGTGGATTAGAGCAGTTTCCTCACCACAAACAAAGGCACCTGCACCATAGCGAAGTTCTAAATCGAAGCTAAAACCAGTGCCAAATATATCGTTTCCTAGCAATCCATATTCACGAGCCTGCTCAATTGCTATTTTTAGACGATTAATAGCGAGAGGATATTCAGCACGGATATAGATAAGACCTTTTGAAGCACCAATACAATAGCCGCAGATAGCCATGGCCTCAATTACAGAGTGAGGGTCGCCTTCAAGAATTGAACGGTCCATAAAAGCACCAGGGTCACCCTCATCGGCATTACAAACCACATATTTTTGGTCTGCCTGATTTTTGCTAGCAATTTCCCATTTTAAGCCAGTGGGGAAACCACCACCTCCACGACCACGTAGGCCAGATTTCTTAATTACCTCAATTGTCTCCTGAGGAGTATATTCGGTTAAAACTTTTCCTAATGCCTGATAACCATCACGAGCAATATATTCATCAATATTCTCAGGGTTGATGAAACCGCAGTTACGAAGCGCAATACGCATTTGTTTGCGGTAAAAGCCCATTTGCTTTGAGTCCTCAATTGTTTCTTTTTTGGTAGGATCTATATAAAGCAGGCGTTCAACTTTACGTCCCTTAATCACGTGCTCCTTAACAATTTCAGAAGCATCCTCAGGTTTTACTTGAGTATAGAAAGTATTATCGGGTAGTACCTTAACAATTGGACCTTTCTCGCAAAAGCCAAAACATCCAGTCAAAATAACTTGAACATCTTCCTGAAGGTTATTGGCAGCAAGTTCGGCTTTTAGTTTTTCTGCTATTGCATCGCTTGCAGAGGCTTTACAACCTGTTCCCCCACAAATTAGCAGGTGCATTTTATACTTTGACATTCTTTTTACCTCCCAATGGATTATTTGTTATCAATTGACTCGTAGTTCACAGGAATAATTCCATCTACTAGTTCGCCATTCTTAATATACTTCTCAATTATCTCGTCGGCTTTTTTGGTATCAACATAACCAAAAACAACGGGATCGGCATTTGGAAGTTTAACCTCAATGGTTGGTTCTGCATAGCAGTAACCCATACATCCAGTTTGAGTTACAACTGCATTTACACCACGTTTTTCGAGTTCCTCTAAAAGGAAATCCATCACATTCTTAGCACCAGAGGCTATACCGCAGGTAGCCATAGCCACCTTGATTTGAACGAGATTCTCAGCCGAATCGCCTTTCTCCCTAAGGTCGATTTTTGACTGAAGGGTCTCCTTCATTTTCTTAAGATCGGCAAGCGATTTTACTTTTGTCATAACTTATTCTCCTTGTGAGTATTTGGTTGGTTTTTATAATTTATCTCAAAATTCCATTGCAAAAATAGAAATCAATTGTTAACCGATTAACAATAAAAATATGTTTTTCAACCTAAATCTGTTATTTGTAATTCGTCTAAATTTGAATAGATGAATTCTTTTACAATGGGATATACCTGTGGGTTGTTCAATGGTATGCCATCTAGAGCTTTACTAATATCAGAAGAAGAGACTTCAAAAAGTTCATTTTCCTTTTTAACTCTGATTTTAAATTCAATGGCGGGGTACGAGCATATTAAAAGCGCAAAAGTACCTGCTATATCGCCAAGGGGTAAACAGTCTATATTTGATGGGATAAAACGAGCTAATAGTTCAGTTCCTTGGCCCAATTGCGAATCAATACTAAAGGATCCTCCGGTGAGTTCTGCATTTTGTTTTAGCAATGGAATGCCTAATCCTACTTTTCGGGTAGTACGTGTGGTAGTAAATGGGTCAGTAACATATTTTAGGAACTCGGAGTCCATCCCTTTTCCGTTATCCTTAACAGCTAGCTTAATATAATCTTTTTCAGTGTCAATATCAAGGTTTATTTCGATAACTGAAGAATTGGCAGAAACAGAATTCTGGACTATATCAAGGATATGAAGCGATAAATCTTTCACGGTTAACTACTAGTTTATAAAGGATTTAAATAATTCAAATAAACACGCTATTGGAAGGGGTAAACAAAAGCCCCATTCTTTTTATCGAAGGCATCGCGCAAACCAGCCAACGAAATATCATTTATCTCATACTCTGTATATATCTCTCCAACCTGATGAATGTAATGGGCATCGGAATTACGAATAAAAGTCTTGGAAGATTCTATCCTATTATGGCTACAAAAATCGCTCACCTTCGAATTCTTTGAAATCTCAAGAGCATCGAATTTCAAATCTGGTGGAATAAAACCAAGCTGACTGGTAAGGCTATACTTAAGTCTATCGACATGTGCTGGGATGAATATCCCCTGAATTGATTGTAAAAATTCAGACACCTCATTTATGCTCTTATTTAATGCAGCATGAAGGTAGTAATCAACCTCTTGGATTATCTCTTCCTGCTCATTCACCACAACCTGATAACCAAACACATCGGGTTTGTTTGATATTTTCAAAATGTTATTCTCAATGAAATCCTGCAGGGCAACTCTTTGATTCTCGGTTTCAACTATACAGAGGCAATGTATTTCTTCCTTTGATGTTATCTCTGCACCATACAAGCAATGAATGCCATGCCTTTTAGCCAATTCTTTAGTCAATGGGCCATGTAAAGTGCTGTTATGATCGGCAATGGCTATAAGTTGAAGGTTATTGGCTAAAGCTCGATTAACTATATTCACCGGACTCATTTCCAAGTCGGCACATGGTGAAATTACCGAATGAATATGTAAATCGGCTTTTACCCTCATTACTTTTTATTGATAAGATTGTAAAGCCTGCCACTAATTTCAAAAGCCTGCAGTTCTGTTGATAAAATGGGAATATTTTCCTCATTACTTTTATCGGCCGTATTGGCATCGGGTTCAAGCCCTTTTACCAAAATTATGGCTGCCAAATCTTTTAGCGAGGCAACGGCAATAGTATTAATGTGTGTTTGAAGGGTAATCCAAACAGCACCTGCTGGGGCATTTCCCATCACATCGCTTAGCAAATCGGATGTATAGCCTCCAGTTACCTCGTTATCAAGGCCATTATGGCCTGAACACACTTTCAGGTTCAAAGCCTCAGAAATATCTTTAACAGTCATATTGAGAATTCTATTTAATGGGTTTATCACAATCCTTTTTAAACCTGTTTTCGCCCCAAATCTTTTTCATAATTCGAAAAGAGTGCTCTGGATTAAGCTTATTATTCTCCATAATCTTTTGCAGGAAAACGCATTGCGACAGAGCACCATTTCCCTGTACGATATCTTCGGCTAGGGCAACACACGATGGGGCACCACAAACACCACAATCGATACCAGGCAAGTAACACATTAAACGATTAACACGTTCCATCTTCCCCATGGCTCGAACCATATCCTCATCAAGTTTTAGCATTGAACGTGGCTTAAGTGGTTTTAAATTGGCAATATCTTCTACTCTCTTCTGGTAATCTTTAATCCTCGACATGCTTTGATCTATGCTCCAAACCACCTTGCTATTAGCATCGCGCAACATGTTTTCGGCAGTAAGAAAGCGATTACCTGGGGCTAGTATTCCACCAGCACAACTCTCATCACAAGCTCTCAGTTCCAAATAATCAACACCAGTGAGCTCTTCATTTTCTACCATTTCCAAGAATTCTATAACATTCCAGATCCCATCGATAGCCAAAGCTTTACCATGAATGCTTGCAGCCTCGCCTTTTGTCAGAGCCCACGAACTCGATCTCAGCCCAAGGCTGGGTTTGCTATCAGGTTCACCATTTTTATCATTGTTACCATTACTTAACACCTTCAGAATCTTGTTATAGATAAAATCCATGTTGATGATTCCAGTAACATCGGAGCTATCGTCGCCTTCTGGTCGACGGACTGCTACAATTTTAGCGGCGCAAGGTGTGACATAGAAAATTCCAATATCGCTATTGTGATTCCCCTCCTCTATATATTTAGATTTGACGTATGAGGCAGTCAAATCAATTGGAGGGCGAATAAGGGCAATATTATCAACAAGTGATGGAAATTTTACCTGAATCAATCGTACAATAGCAGGGCAAAATGAGGAAATAACGGGTTTATGCGAAGCATTTTTGGTATACTCATTAATTTTGGTTACTAAGTAATCAACAGAATCCTCAACTGGCCAAACATCAGTAAATCCAATAGTAATTAATGCCCTGTGAACATCGTTTTGAGAAAAACTGCTAGAGAATTGTCCATAAAGAACTGAAGGAATGAGCGCAATGCGAACTTTGTAGTTAAATATCTGGCTAAAATCGTCTTGTTCAATACTAATTGCATGAGTAGGGCATACCCTATAGCATTCACCGCAATCAATACAACGATTGTTTATAAGCTCCGCCTTCCCATTTCTGACCCTAAGAGCTTCGGTAGGGCAAGCCCTCATGCAGTGCGAGCAACCAATACACAAATCGGTTTGTATATTTAATGCATGGTAGAACTCGCTACTACTTTTCATTTTCATCACTCTTTACTTAAGATTAACCTCAAATTCCAACCTTGTTCCAACATCAATAACGCTAGAGATCTTCATCTTATCTGTATTTTCTTTGATATTGGGCAAGCCCATTCCAGCGCCAAACCCCATTTCACGAACTATATTAGAGGCAGTTGAGAATCCTGGTTTCATTGCCAAATCAATATCAGGAATACCTGGACCGATATCATCAAGCACTACTTTAATTTTATCCGCATCGATATCGACATAAATCTTTCCCTGAAAAGCATGGGCAACAATATTAACCTCGCCTTCGTAAAGGGCAACAACAACCCGTTTTATAATAGCCGGAGGGACATTAAGGCGCTTAAGCACTTTTTTAACCTGGCTTGAAGCCTGGCCTGCTCTCACAAAATCGCCACCCTGAACTTTATATTCTAACTTCATTAATACACAGGTTTTAAACCTTTCCCGTAAAGTACGCCAGAAGCCCTAAACATCGTATAGGGGCTCTCAATAAGGACAATCCCATTCTCCTCGGCAAGCCTAATCATATCCTGACTAATAGTTTTGCCTCGCACAAACACTACAGCCAGAATATCAGCCATCTCTGCGGTTCTAACAGCTTGCATGTTAGCCAAACCAGTAATCAGAACCAGTCTATCTTTGCTTACAGTAAGCACATCGCTCATCAGGTCTGAGGCAAAAGCGTACTCAACATCCTGCTCAAGGCCATCGGGACAACAAACAACACTTCCCTCGATTAAATCGGCTAGTTCCTTTAATTTCATTATAGACAAATATAATTTTTGTTAGCTCAACTACTCTTAACCATTTACGCCTCAAATATACGTTATTTTATTAACATTGTTATCTTTTTCACACACATAATACACCTGTCTGATTTTCTACAAAATACGCTTTCCTGGCTTCACCGAACAAAACAAGTTACGAAAAAAATTGTATGAAGAATATTTAATCATACTTTAAGCATCATTTTGTTCATTAATAGTTCGCATTTAAGTGAGTTAAAGAATAAAACAAAGGGTGTCCAAAACTAGACACCCCTCATTGAAATTAAATCAATGCTATTTGACTAGTAACGCTGACGCTCTTTGTAGTGGGTATGGAGCAGTTCATGCGACTTGTGGCTGTTAGGCTCACCAAGGAACTCCTTGTAAATGGCAAGAACTTCAGGGTTCTCATGAGATTTACGAATTGGCATACCCTCGTCCTCACGATATATAGCCTCGGCACGCTTTTTACGAATTTCCTCGTTAGTTGGGATTGGCTGTCCGCCACCACCGATACATCCACCAGGGCACGCCATTATCTCAATGAAGTGCCAATTTGCCTTTCCATCGCGAACGGCATCCATAACCTTTTTGGCATTGGTTAAACCATGAGCTACTACCGTTTTAAGCTCTGCACCCTCAAGGAAGCTCCACTCTGGCTTGGTTCCTTCAATCTTAACAGCAGCCTCACGTACGCCATCCATACCACGAACTGGAGTGATGTTAAGCCCATCGAAAGGCACCTCTCTTCCAGTAACCACCTCATAAGCAGTTCTTAAAGCAGCCTCCATAACACCACCAGTTGCACCAAATATAACAGCAGCCCCTGTTGAAGCCCCCATTACGCTATCGTAATGCGACTCAGGCAACGAGGCAAAATCGATACCAGCCTGTTTGATCATAATAGCTAGCTCGCGGGTAGTAAGAACATAGTCCACATCCTTATAACCGCTAGAGCGCATTTCAGGGCGATCGGCCTCAAACTTCTTAGCAGTACAAGGCATTATGGAAACAGAAACAATTTTGGCAGGGTCAAGGTTTCGTTTTTGGGCGTAATATGTTTTGGCTAGGGCGCCAAACATTTGTTGGGGTGATTTACAGGTTGAAAGGTTGTCGAGGTATTCGGGATAGGTATGCTCAATAAACTTTATCCAACCTGGAGAGCAGCTAGTAGCCATTGGCAGTCGAACATTCGGATCTTTATCTACCAACGCTTTCTTAAGGCGGCCAAGTAACTCAAAGCCCTCTTCCATAATGGTAAGGTCGGCTGAAAAATCGGTATCAAGCACTGAATCGAAGCCTAAACGTTTAAGAGCGGTAACCATTTTACCTGTTACAATTTCGCCAGGCTCCATACCTAGAGCCTCACCTAGAGCAACCCTAACAGCAGGTGCTGTTTGAACTACCACATGCTTATCCTCATCAAAGATGGCTTGCCATACCTCGTCAACATAGTTGCGTTCAACTAATGCGCCAGTTGGGCAACGGTTAACGCACTGACCGCAATTGGTACAAACCACCTCGAACATTGGATTCTCAAAGAAGGTGGAAATCTTCATTTTATCACCCTTATAGGCTACCCCAAGCGCGCTAACATGCTGGAGTTCCTCGCAAGTACGAACACAACGCTGACAACGAATACACTTGCTGTCGTCCTTTATAATTGAAGGAGAGTATGCATCCATTTGGTAGTTCTTATGAGGCACCAAATCGATAAACATGGGCTCAGAAATTTTATATTCTGCAGCAAGCTCCTGAAGTTCACAATTACCATTCTTATAACAGGTTGTACACTTAGCGTTGTGCTCTGAGAGCAAAAGGTCAATGATGTGCTTACGAGCGGTACGCACCTTAATAGTATTAGTTTGGATTTCCATACCTTCGGCAACAGGCATTGCGCAGGATGCAGGAAGAGTTCTAGAACCCTTCATTTCAACCACACACACACGACAGTTCCCTGCAACGCAAAGGTCGTCGTGATAGCATAGAGTGGGAATGTGAATGTTTAATTTCTTGGCAGCCTGCAAAATGGTAGTGCCCTCATCAACTGTAATAGGCATGCCGTCGATTGTGAGATTTATCTGTTTAGCCATAATCTTTGTCTGTTTAGTTGGATTAGTAAATCATCTCCTCCTTAAAGTTCTCAACAATAGAGAAGAAAGAGTTTGCAACACTTTGTCCTAGACCGCACTTAGCAGTTATCTTCATGGTTTGAGCGAGTTTTTGAAGCTGTTCAAGATAATTTGCATGCTTTTCGCCTTTTTTCACAGCCTCAATACCGAGCTTAAGTTGTTGGCACCCCACACGGCAAGGGGTACACTGACCGCAAGACTCCTCCTCAAAGAACTCTAGGTAGTTATGGAGTACGTTAAACATTGAGCGCGAGCTATTAAAAAGCATCATAGAACCTCCAGTAGGCACGCCCTCAAAACCGATTATGGTGTCTTTGAATTTCTTACGAGGAACACAAAAACCGGAAGCACCACCAACCTGAACTGCTTTTGTATCGCCATCGCCAAACTCCTCAACGAATTGCTCAACGGTCATACCCAGCTCCAACTCATAGATACCAGGTTTGGGGGTATCGCCTGAAACAGAGAAAACCTTAGAACCGCGAGAGTCAGCAGTACCAAGCTCTTTGAATTTGCGGGCTCCATAACGGAAAATCATAAAGGAGTACACAAGGGTTTCAACGTTATTGATAACTGTTGGCTTTTTACGAAAACCAGAAACAGTAGGATAAGGAGGCTTGTTGCGAGGCTCACCCCTGTCGCCCTCCATTGATTCGAATAAAGCACTCTCTTCGCCACATATATACGCACCGCTTCCCATAATAATTTTAATGCGGAAAGGGATTTTCATTTCGTCAAGCAAGGCGTGAAAAACTTCGAGCTGGCTTTCTAGCTCTTTTAAGAGGAAACGATACTCGCCTCTCAGGTAGATATAGCCTTCTTTTGCGCCAATTGCTTTTGCACAAATGGCCATTCCTCCAAATACCTTCATGGGAACCTGGAATAGTATTTCACGATCCTTAAAGGTACCAGGCTCACCCTCATCGGCATTACACACCACGTACTTTTCGGGATCGGGTTGTTCGGCTGTAAACTTCCACTTCAGAGCGGTTGGGAAACCAGCGCCTCCCCTACCCTTGAGGCCAGACTCAAGGAGTTCGTTGATAATTTCGTCGTTACTCTTTTGGTAAGCTGACTGTAAGACCTGTTTAAAGTCGCAATCCTTATCAAAAATCAGGTCAACGCGACGTAAGAAATTATTTGACATAATCGAATCTCCTTTTACTTTTTAATGTACTCACTAATAATTTCACGAACTTTCTCTGGAGTAAGTTCTGTGTAAGCCTCATCGTTAATGAGCATAGCAGGTCCCTTATGACACCAACCTAAACAGTTAGTTTCAAGCAAGGTGAACTTCCTGTTGGAAGTGGTTTCGCCCACTTTAATCTTGAGTAAATCCTCAATCTCCTGAATAATCAAATTTTTACCCTTCATGGAACAGGAGATTGTGCGACAAACGCGAATCACATACTTACCCCTTGGTTGGGTGTCAAGAAAAGAATAGAAGGTAGCAGTCCCATACACTTTGGCTGCTGACATGTCGAGCTCACGCGCTATTTCTGACATTGCCTCGCTCGAGATGTAGCGTTCTTCCTGAACCACACCTTGTAGGATAGGAATCAAACTCTCCCTTGTCCGCCCATACTTGTCGGCAAGAGTTTTCACTAATTCTTTGGTATCCGTCATAACCTTTTAATTTAAAGATATCAATACTGTTATTTAACTAACACTGTTATATTAATAACATACATTTTTTACGTAAATACCTGATTTACTTTTCTAAATATAATTTTACCAACCAATCTTAAAACTGACTTTTGTCAGCTTTTAACAACAAAAGGGCTTAAATGATAAATTTAGAATCATTCAAAAAAAGAGACACAACAACGTCTAAGACAAGTCATTCAGCTAGATGCCCTCACAAATCACATTAAATCAGCATGGAAAGCACGCATAAATACATCTACCTTAGAAGAGTCAAAAGCGAGAGGCTTTAAACTCTATTTTCCCATTCATTAGAGAGTAATAAAATGAGAGTTTGTATTAATCAAAAAATGTTGCTTAAATCTTCTTGAAATATTTAATACAACAAATTATCCTAAATATGAAAGAAAAACTAAATTTGCGTTTAATAGATTTGGGACAAAAAATGCGACTTAAAAAGTATTATTTACTTATTGGGATTAGCTTTTTATTCATTCTATCATCGTGTATACATCCTGGGGAGTATAGAATGCGCGATAGGTATGTTGTTACTACAAAATCGCTCTATATACGCTCAGCCCCCTCAACTGTTTCCGACGTAATTGGTAGTCTGAGCAAAGGAGACACAATTATAGCTGCGGCTACAGACAAGTATTGGGTTATGATTCGAGATGGTGCATATACCGGTTATGTATCAACAGAATACTTAAAAAAAATTAACTACCCTATAACACCTCAATACCTAGAAACAATAGAAAAACTTGCCAACTGGCAAAAGTGGTACTTTTGGTTAGTAGCAGCAGGGTTGCTATTTATTTGGGTTACGGTTGATGAGTTCTTTATTAATGCCAAGCATAAGCTTAGACGTAAGTTTGGGTTCAACACGAAAGGCATAATTATTTCACATGTCACCTTTTTTGTTGTAGGTATATTATCGGGTATCATATACATTTACTGGAAAGACTCATTCATTGAGGGCCTTAGTAAAGGGTTTGAATCATCAATCACTAGCGATATATCCTCGATGTCGTTTTGGATTCAAGCGGTTCTAATCCTTATCAGCTTACTGATTGATTACCTGGGGTCAATCTTTATAAGCGGGATTCGATTTGGGACCTTACTAACATTTTTTGACTTTACTTTAGGGATGATAATTCTTATAATCTCGTTCTACTTTACCATTGCACTTAGCTTCTATGCTATAGCATTTCTAATTATCTTTTTTACGGCTCGGTTCATACACGCCGTATACCAGAACAGCAACAAGTTTAAGCCGAATCGAATCTAGTTTAGGCTCCGGGGATAAACCTTATGGCACTTGCTTTTATTGAGGCGAATAGTTCAACTCCCGGCTCAATATTTAGTTTTTCCTTTGATTCCCATGTTATGTGAGCATGAATTCTAAAGCCACAATCGAGGACTACCTCATAGCCATAGGGCTGAGCAAAAACATCTACAACCTTTCCTTTAAAAATATTTAAAGCACTTTGCTCTGATATGGTGTGAGCAAGAACTACTGCAGCCTCAGAAAAAAGAATATAACCTGACTTGTAATTACTATTGGCAAAAAACGCTATCTTATGATTATTGGTAATATTCCCAATCACTAGCCCATGTTGGGAATCAGAGGTTTGTTCTACTTTAAAAAAATTCCTTGCCCCAGTAAAATGGGCAACAAAATCGTTGTTTGGGTTTTGAAAAACCTTTAAGGTTTCGCCTACTTGAACTAGGGAGCCATTTCTTATAACACCAACCCTGTTTGCTAACGTGATTGCCTCATCAAAGCTGTGGGTTACATGAATCATGGTTGTTCCATTTCTATTTAACTCACGCAGCAACGCACTTATTTCAAGATGCAAGCTTGTGTCTAATGCAGAAAGGGGCTCGTCGAGTAAAAGGACCCTAGGATTAAGAGCAAGAGTACGCGCCATGGCAACTCTCTGTAGTTCACCACCAGAGAGATTTCTAGTATCTCTTTTTATGATATTAGAAATAGAAAACCTTTCTGCCAATTCATGTACGCGCTTTTTTACACTTTTTGATTCGAGTCCTTTCACTTTAAGGGGATATGCAATGTTGTCGAAAACATTCATATGTGGAAAAATGGCCAGGTCCTGAAATAGGATTCCCAACTGACGCTGCCCTACTGGTTCATGCGTAATATTTTTCCCATCAAGAAACACCCTGCCTTTATCGGGAGAAACTAATCCAACTAGAACCTTTAACAAGATTGATTTTCCAGAGCCAGAAGGTCCTAGCAAAACGAAGTAATCGCCCTGATTAACCCTAAATGAAATGTCGGCTAACTTAAAAGTTGGAAATGACTTTGATATCTGATCTGCAATAAGCATAGATTACCTTTTTCGCGATAAAAGTCTTAAAAAGACAAAAACAAAAAGTGAAATAGATAGGAAAACAATAGCAGCAGGGCGAGCATATTTTAGCCCAAAGGTAGTAAACCTATCATATATCATAACAGAAGCCACCATAGGATGGTAAGCAACAATAACCACGGCGCCAAATTCGCTTAGCCCTCTTGCAAACATCATAACAAAGCCAGTCAATATGTTTCGGAATGCCAACGGCAACGAGATGGTATAAAAGACCTTGAATGGACTTGCACCAAGAGTCAACGCTGCTTGTTCTAACTTAACAGGCACTTGCAGAAATCCATCTCTTGCTGCATTAACCAGGAATGGTAAGCTTACAAACGCCATAGCAACAGCAATTGCCACTGGTGTTCCAATAAGATTAACCCCTAAAACACTCATTGCATTTCCAATAATGCTATCGCCACTGATAATTCCAATTAATGCGATACCCGCAACGGAATGAGGTATAACAACTGGCAAATCGACAAGCCCATTGATTAATCCCTTTAAAGGAAAATCGTAACGGGCTAACAAATAGGATAAAGGGATTGCAGGTATAGCAAAAAAAACAGTTGCAATAGCGGATATCGAGATTGAAAGCCAAATGGAATGAAGTACTTGGCTTTCATTTGCCGTTGCAGCAATATCCTTAAATGGAGTATGAACAACCATGCCAACCAAAGGTGCAACAATAAAAAGAATTACAATGGAGCTAAGAAGCATCAATGCTAACCTAAATGGAGAAAACTGTTTGGTCATGCCAGCCAATTGCATCACTAATTCATTTTAGCAAACTTCAAAAACTCCTTGGGTACTTCACCACATCCATCAGGGTTAAATGGGACTAACACGTTCTGCCCCATTGCTTCAACGATACTAAGTCCACCATTTTTGGAAAGGAAGAAGCTAGCAAACTTTTGAGCAAGTTCAGCATTTGGTGCATTTGTTGGAATAGTAAATGCATATAAAATGGGCTCACCATGAATGGACAAAACCTCATCGGGTTTTGAGCCTTTAATTTGAGTAGAAACGCTTGAATAATAGTCGGATAAATCAGGATTGCCTAAGTTAATAGAATCTGGGAGGGACAGGAAAGACAAGTCATGCTGCAAGGCAACAGATTCATAGATAAAGAAATAATCGATAGCTCCGGCCTCAAGCAAGGCAATTAAATCAACCTCTTTGGGACGAATATACTTATTGTCTTTAGCAAGAATTTGGCTTGCAACACCTGTGCGTGAATAATACTTCTCTGCCAGCTCAAGCAACAGAACCGTGCGGTATCCACAAGGGTCATTGTTTGGATCGCTCCGACCATATCTTACATCTTGGTTAAGCAAAATATCAATCCAGCTATCGGCGCTAATTGAATCTGCTAATCTTGAATCGGGGCGGTAGGCCACAACCATTTTATTGCTTGCAAAAGGGATGAAATAAGTAGCATACTCAGTAAGGAGTAGATTCTTAATTACGTTATAATCTGCTGAGAAAAACAAATCACACTTGCGCCCGAGTTCAGTAATTTTTCTTGAACACTCAACACTTCCTGCGGATTCTAGGACGACCTGCACTCCTGGATTGGCCTTCATAAAGCTATCGGCAGCGGCCTTCAGTGGCAAGGAAAGGCTCCCTGCATGAAATATAGTAATTGTATTACTTTTATCGCTACTGTTACATCCAAGCAAGAACAGCAATAAAGGAAGGACTAAAACATTTACCTTTTTCATTATCAAGCTACTGATTTATTGTTTGAAAAAATTTCTTAACAACTCTCTTTACCGATTCATCAAACTCATCGCGTAGCTGGCGGTAGGCATTTACAAGTAGCTTTCCATCGTTGGTCATTTCGGATTTTCCTCCTTGGCTACCACCACGCGACTTAACAACTAAAGGGAAGCCTAGTTCCTCCTCAGCCCGTTTTACCAGCTCCCAAGCTTTACGGTAACTTATTTGCATTTTTTTAGCTGCAGCAGAAATGGACTCCAGCTCATCGATATTCAACAAAAGGCAAAGCTGCTCATTAGACAGAAAGAGCTCATCATCCTGTCGATGACGAAGAAAGATTGAGTAATCAAGAAAAACGTCGTAATACTTTGAACCCTTTGGACCAGCCATAGCGATATGTGTTTAATTTCCTATCGCAAGGTAATAAAAAATGGGGAAATACACCCCATAATTAACTACTTATAAAGGCAACGGTAAGCAGTATCGCCGCTAAGGCGAACCTTAAACTTAGCATCTTTAGGAACTACAAACGTTTCAAATTCCTTATAGGTTTTCCACTCTTTTTCGCCAGGAAGCAAGACATTCATTTCGCCAGAAATTACTGTCATGTACTCCACAGTAGTAGTTCCAAATTCGTATTCACCTTCAGCCATAACGCCAATGGTGGCACGGCCTTCTGTGGTTTGAAAGGCAATGGATTTTACCTTTCCATCGAAATATTCATTTGTTTGAAACATGGCTAAATTATTTTTCTCAAAAATAACAGATAAATAGAATTTTAAGTATGACAATAATCAGAAAAACATTAATTAAAATGAATTACGCCCAATAAAAGTTGATTAAATAATGGTATACAAAAATTTCATCTTACATGCTCATTGAAAAATAAATTAATCCGAAATTTCTATCAAAAAAGCTAAACAAAAAATCCGCACCCTTAGGCACGGATCTTTTTATTAAATCACTATACAAGGCATTAATGCTTATAAACGACAGCATTAATATTCATTCCTGCTCCAACCGAGGCAAACATTACGATATCATCTTTATCAATTTTATGTTCAGGCTGTTTACCTTTAATTATCATATCGTAAAGAGTAGGGATTGTTCCCACAGAACTATTTCCTAACTCCCTAATGCTCATGGGCATCAGTTCAGGAACGCTTTTTTCAATCCTACATTTTTTAACAAAGCGTTTAACAATGGCCTCGTCCATTTTTTCGTTGGCCTGGTGTATTAATATTTTCGTTATTTCATTTGGTTCAACGCCGGCGTTCTCAACTGCAACTTTCATTGCTTCAGGTACATTTATTAAAGCATATTCATATATCTTCCGGCCTTCCATTTTAATGTACCTAATATTAGGATCTGATTCTGGATGATATGATTTGCCTAGATATAGATAGAAAGCCTCTTCCTCGGTATGCGACATGGCAGCAGCAGAAAGGATTCCACGCTTGGCCTCCTCCTCTTTAGCTTCAATAACTACAGCACCAGCGCCATCGGCGAAAATCATACAGTCGCGGTCGTGCTTGTCAATAAGTCTTGAAAGCGTATCTGTTCCAATAACCAGACATCTCTTAGCCAAACCAGATTTAATGTAAGAATCGGCCTGTATTACTCCCTGAACCCATCCTGGACATCCAAAAATTAAATCATATGGTATGCACGAAGGATTCTTAATACCAAGATGATGTTTTATACGTGATGCTAGGCTAGGCAATATGTCGGTTTGAATAGTTCCATGCTTTATATCCCCAAAGTTATGGGCTACTATGATTTGATCAATGGTTTCAGGATCAACACCAGCATCCTCAATAGCACGCCTGGCCGCAATAGCTCCAATATCTGATGCGCACAAATCGTCGGACACCCAACGGCGCTCTTCAATACCAGTAATGTCCTTAAACTTGGCAATAACCTCATCGACCAAAGTCTCAATTTTAGTTTCATCTTCATTATAAAATGTATGACGAGTAAACTCACGGTTTGTAACACGAACGGTTGGAATATAACTGCCCGTTCCTGTAATGACGGAATTTAAATGCTTCATGATTTTAAAAACGTTTGATTAGTCCCGCCGTAAAAGTAATAATTTGAAACATATTTCAAAATGATTCAAAGCATATTAATTCTATTTGATTGTATATCTGCATTTTAAAAGTCTTTCAATTTGACATATCAATTAATAAAATCTATGTAAAATATTACATAAAATCTACCTAGACTTATCATAAAACACTGTATTACAAAACACTACTCAGAGTGTAACACTAAAAATAAATTTTGTTTTAATATTTTAGATAGATTATCAATGGCCCAGGTGAGAAGGATATCTCAAATTTATCGCCAAGGCTTTCGTTTAGAGTTCCCATCCAAAACTCTGGCAGTGTTTTATTTTCAATCGGGTATTTCAAATTTTTTGTTGTTATTACAGTTTGGTTGTTGGGTGAAAAAATAGACACCTGTTGCCCCACATAGCTGCCTATTGTTGATGAAGATAATAAAGGATAGAAAACTCCAGTATCGGTTAGCATCTTAACATTCGCCCCCATTCTAGCATAATTACTAAGCAACCCGATATTGCCTAATGTGTGATCCTCGCGTTTACCAGTTGCACCAACAATCACAATATCGTTTATTCTATTTCCAATACACCATTTAACAGCTTTAGTTAAATCGTTAGTATTTTGGTCTGGATCGTGATGCAAAATGCTCTGATATTTCTTTTTAAGGTGTTCCTTAATAGAATCCAAATCGCCTACTAGAGCATTAGGTGTTATTGCAAGTTTTTCGAGATTTTCAATAGCCCCATCGCAACACACTAATAGGGGAGCATCTAACAGCTCGTTGAGAGGAGTTGGGTGGCTAGGAAATTCACCATTAGCTAATATTACTGCTTTCATAATAATAATGTTCAAGGTTTAATTACATTTTTTTTCATTTTTCCATTGCGAGTAACCGACAAAGGACATAATAGTGTAAAACAAAAACAAAACAGATGTAGGATACAACCCCTTATAAATATAAAGGATAAGCGAGACCGAGTTTACAACTACCCAGATCCACCAATGCTCAATATACTTTCTTGCAAGCATCCACGTTGCAGTTATGCTTAATGCAGTAGTAAAGGCATCGCCAGTTGGAACAGGTGAATCGGTATAGGTTGTCAACACAAAACGAATCAGAACAAAAAGCACAGCACTGGCAACCACCAACGGAACAACAAACCGTTTAGGAGTATTGGTTACAGGTAAAGAATTTTTTGAATTGGCATTACCTCCAAACAACCAGTGGTACCAACCATAAATGCTGATTATTAGGTAATACCATTGCAATCCCATATCGGCATAAAATTTCGAAACATAAAATATGTAGATGTAAAATGCCGAGGTAAGAATACCTAATGGCCACAGCCAGACTTTTTGCTTAATTTCCAGATAAAGGTAAATTAAGCCAGTGATAGCTCCAATCAGTTCGATATAGTTATTTGATATCCAAGACATTGAATAAGATTAAAGGTTAAAGAATTAAGGATAAAGGTTAAAGGATTAAGGATAAAAGTTAAAGGATAAAGGTTAAAAGTAAAGGATTAAAGATAAATTTTAAGTTAAAAGACAAAAAAGATAAATCCAAGAATTCAAATTTAAGTTTAAAGACTTGATTAAGTAGCAGTTATTTATTTAAAAAAAAGAAAGGAGCCCAGCCAGCAGGGCTGGGTTTGGGCTCGGGTTAAATTGATTTATACTAAAACTCAATTCCAAATTTCAGCATGTAATGGGTTGTTGCTTGTGGATAGTAGCCAATAAGAACATACTCGGGATCTCCACTTTGGAACAACGTTCTATACACCCAAGCATTTGCCGAATATTTTTCATTTAAAATATTGTTAACGCTTAGCTGAATATAAGCGGAATGACTTGACTGTTTTTTAGTCCTGTATTCTAAAACAACATTATTTACGAAATACGGATCCAAACTTCTACTTTTTGTTTCAGTGTTATCGATATATTGACGGCTAACATATTTTGCCACCCATGAGAAGCTAACAGAAGGTAAAGGGTAGAACGTTACACGTGATCCAGAAACGATGGATGGTGAAAAGGAAATGGTAGTGTTACCCAGATTTTCAGGAACAGGTGTATACAATTCATTCCAATCGTTAGGATTATCTACCAGATTTGCATAATTCGTATAATCTTTAATAATGTTCTTGCTAAAAGTTGAATTGGCATCAATTCTTAACCAATCTGCAGGTTTATAAGATAACGAAACCTCAACACCAGTCCTGTAACTATTTGGAACATTAGTCATTCTAGCATAACCAACATCGGTTAGTTCACCAGTTAAAACAAGCTGATCCTTATAAAGCATGTAATAGTAGTTTAGATCAACAGAGAGGTTTTGTAAACGCAAACGATAACCTAACTCCCAATCGTTCAACCTTTCAGGTTTAGGAGTAAAGTCGGATGAACCCTTTTGAGCATCTTTTAAATCACTCCTAGCAGGTTCACGATGGGCAACAGCATAGGAAGCGTAAACTTCATGAGCAGAGCTAATTCGATATGTCAATCCAAATTTTGGGTTAAGGAAACTCCAACTATGATCTTGGTCGAGAGGCATTACGTCGGAATCGATTCCTTCAAGCTTATACTCAATGCCACGGTACTGAACATCGGCAAAAACAGATAAAGCATCATTAATTTGCCAGATTGATTTTGCAAAAACATTCCAATCGGTTTTTAAACCATTATTCCGGTACCACTCGTACTTATTAGGTAGACCAATATTTATTTTGCTCCAAAGCACCTTGCCAAAATGGTCGCCATCGTATTGATTCCATCCACCGCCAACAATAACATTAAGATTATTAAGGCGATAGGTAAGAGAAGCAACTCCACCGTAGAAGAGATTATCCATCCACTTCTGTTGAATAAAGTCAGTTTTACTTATGGCGGTATCGCGAACAGTAAATTGAGTTAGTCCAAACTTTGAGAGCTTACGATCTGGTTTATACTCCTCGTAGTAACCTCTTCCATCTGTAAGATGAAGCGTAATGTTTGCAGTTAAATTATTTGAGAAAGAGTGAGTTCCAATCAAATGGTAATGTGTTTGCCAGTAGTTATCCTTCTGATCATCGTAATAACGTGTAACTCCGTCATCATCTACGTATTCACCTGCAGGATTGTAGCGTCTATTGGTTTCCATCATGTAATCGGGTGTTCCTTCCCAGGTGATACCGGTATGTTCCTCGCCATGAATAATATTTGCTCTAATCTGGCTGTTCTCGCCATGCCACGCTGCTGTAATAAACATGGAGCGATGGTCGGAAGTAGCACGCTCAACATAGCCATCGGTGTGGAGCTGAGAGAAACGACCTTCCATACTAAAACCGTTATCCATCACCCCTGTACCTACTCTAGCAGATGTTTTCCAGGAATTGAATGAACCTTGTAGAAAATCAACGGCAGCAAAAGGTTTTTCAGTTAAAGTATTAGTTTGAAAATTCACGGTTGCACCAAAGGCAGCAGCACCATTTGTAGATGTGCCAACACCGCGCTGCACCTGGAGATTATCAACCGAAGCAGCAAAATCTGGCAAGTCGACCCAATACACTCCTTGCGATTCAGCATCGTTTAATGGTACACCATTAATTGTAACATTTATTCTAGTAGGGTCGGTTCCTCTAATACGGAATGCGGTATTACCAATCCCAATACCGCTCTCGGACGAAATAACAACCGAGGGTAACATTTCTAATAGGTAAGGGGTATCTCCACCAGTATTTAGCTTTTGGATTTGTTCTCGATTTAAAGTGGTTTGAGCAATTGGCATACGATTCGAAGCTCGAGTAGACGAAACCACGACAGCATCTAGGTACTGAGAAGACTGCTTTAACTGAATATTAAGTTCAACATCTTTATCAACTTTAACATTAATCCTCGAGGTTTCAAAACCAAGATAATTAACAATAATGGTATAGTTCCCCTCTTTAACTTGTGATAAACGATACTCACCATTAACCCCGCTGTAGGTTCCCAAAAAGGTGTTCTCTAAAATTACAGATGCGCCTACTAGTGGATTTCCATTTGTATCGGTTACCTTACCATAAATAGAAAATCCAAGATTTTCAGCCCAGCTAGTTTGCAAGGCACCAACGAGCATAAGCGCAAGAAACGCTAAAACATTTTTTTTCATGGTTATAATCCCTTTAAATAGTTAAACACAATACAGGCATGACGTAAAGCCAAACAACCTGAATAACTATAAAGGGGGAAAATTTGAGATGTTGGAACTCTTTTTCCCTTCGCCGGCATTATCCGGATCAGGTTCAAAGGGTATGATCTCAGCCCTACGGGCACCCCCAAAGTCATTGCAAAACTAAACAAATTATTTTAGTAAAAGTTTAAACCCCAGAAAACAATTTCAGAACAACAAGGGAACGAGGTGGAAATCAGCAAAAAACATTAAAAAGTGGGACAAGGTAAAGCCTTCCATTTTTTTCTGGCAATTGTCTTTAACAAGATAGATGCGGAAAGTTCATGTGAACCACCAGAGCCAATACCTAAACGTGAAATAGTAAAATCGTAGCTATAACCGACACTAATATTGTCGAATTTGTACCCTATCATAAAAGCTAATGCATCGATTCGTTTATTCACCTTACCTTTAGGCATACCTCGCCACCAAAATCCAAAACTTAAGGGTTCGTTCATAAAATAGAAACCTAAGTCGAGCTGTTTATACTCACCCTGTACTCTAAAATTAAAAGCGGCTGTTACACTTTGTTCTATCTTGCTCATTAGGAACCCTTTGGTAATGTAGCGATATCCTCCATAAACCGAAAACTTAAATGGAGTTCGTGCATCGTCGTTATAAAATGAGTTAACGGGTCGAAGCATATGGTCCCAAGTAACCCCAAACCAAGCGTTATAGGAATAGGCCATAACAGAAGTAGCCACATCAATATCCCAAACAGAAGATTTTCCAGGATATATTAGCGAACTTGGCGGTGCAGGATCTAAGGCTAACTGATCGCCAAATGTAAGGTTGAAAAAGTTTAGTGAGATTTGCTGAACATAAAAGCCCAAACCAGGACGAATATGAATATCGGGCGTAGGAGTGAAGTCGTAGGAATAAAGAGTTCCTATGCGGGTATTACCAAAGTTCCCAACTCCTGCCTGGTCGCGTTGAGCAACTAACCCCACCCCACTTTTAAAGGCTGTCATATTATAATCCCACGAAACTCCATATGTTTGAAACCCATGCGGTACGCCAATCCACTGATTTCGATAGTTAACCACTGCTCTTTGTCCTGGAACCCCACCTGCAAAAGATGGGCCCAAATACATAGGATTAGAATAGAATTGAGTAAAATGCGAATCTTGTGCACATGCTCCAATGTTAAGAGCAAATGATATAATAGTACATAAAAGAAACCTTCGAAACATTTTAACTACCTAATTAAAGTTACTGTACCTCGTTTATCAAACACTTTACCATTGGTATATTTACCAATTGCACGCCAAACGTACACACCTTGTTCAGCAAGGCGACCATTTATATAACCATCCCAACCAATGTTCACATCTCTAGATGTAAATACTTGTTCTCCCCATCTAGTAAATATCATCAATTTATATTCAACTACGCCATAATGAATCGGGTGGAAAACCTCGTTTGTCATATCATGATCGTCGTATGAACCGCCATTTGGACCACTAGGATTGGGCTTGAAAGCATCTGGAAATTTCACGTAACCAATACCTTCAACCCATACTGCAGGATATTTTGATATGGAGTCGATACATACAGCATCGGGATACTTACGAGAAGCCCAAAGTGATACCCTATACTCCCCCATTTCTTTATAAATATGGTTAGGATCTTTAACATCTAAATACTGTGTTCCATCTCCCATATCCCAATCATATGTACAAGAATCACAGTTGGTTGTAAGATTTTGCAATCGAACCTCGGCATCGGGTAACATAACCCGCTGAGGGTATGCAACAAAGTCGGCTTTTGGAGTTGGGTAAACTCTTATAATTCCATAATCGAAACTCTCACCACCTTCTCCAGTCACCTTCAGTTTAACCCTGTAATAACCAGGTTCTGTAAATGTGTGAACTGGCTGGAATTCTTTAACTGGAGGTGTACCATCATCAAAATCCCATTCATAACCATCATCGTTGCCATAGAGCGAATTATTAACGAAATGAACCTCATGAGGGGCACATCCATTTGCCTTATTTTGGGTAAAATCGGCAATTGGCTTAGGAGGCATTAGATAAACAACCTTTGATGTTGAATCTTTACAGTGGGGGCTATTGATCACTAAGGAAACATCATAAGTAAAGCCTTTCTCCTTATGCCCCCAACGAGTATAAGTATGAGTTCCAGGATTTTTTTCAGTACTAGTTGTGTTATCATCAAAATACCAATTGTATGTCCAGGAATCGGCAGCAGGAGATGATTCATTAATTATAGAAAAGGTATTATCGGGAAATTCTTTTAAAGGAGGCTCAACGCCAATTAGTGCTTGTGGTGTAGCCCAAATGGTTATCTGCTTAACGGTATCGTCGATACAATCGTACTCTGAGAGAGCTGTTAAACGAACATTATAAACCTTGTCGTTTTCGGTATCGTTCAAAAAGGTTTGTGTTGGATTAGTTGAAGATGATGTGTACCCATCGTCAAAATCCCATTCAAAGAGTTTCGCATTTGTAGAGAGGTTATTGAACTTCACTTCGTGTGGACTACAGTTCTCATAGCCTGGGCTCACATCATAGTTGGCAATCACCCTAGGGAAGACCTGAACTGTCTGCGAAACAGAATCGGCACAATCGTGAGGGGTTACAGCCTTCAGCCATATTTGATAAGAAACTGGATTACTGTCGAGGTTATCAAACTGATGCAGCATATTATCATGCAAAGTGGTAATGCTATCGGTACCATCTCCAAAGTCGTATGTAAAGGTGAGGTTCGTTCCTAAGGTATTATTCTGTATTTCAACATCGAAAGGAGGGCATGAGATATAATCGCCAGTCAGTTCCATTGCTGCATAAGGTCGTGGATAAACTGTAACATCTTTTTTTACAGAATCTACGCAGCCATGTTCGCTTTTCGCTGTTAAGGTTACAGTAAATGTCTTATCGTTATTTGTATCGGGGTTCTTGTACTCCTCAACGGGTTCGAACTCGTAGCTATGATTACCATTTCCAAACTTCCATATAAACTCATTATTAGAGCTAAAGGCCTGCGTTTGGTTCACAAACTCAACACGATGAGGTGTACAGCCTGCAAAATTTGCGTCAAAATCGGGGTAGATGCGAGGGTAAATATTTAAAGGTAATGTTTTAACATCGAAACAGGTAGGATCGTCGCGATACGATGTGGTTAGGGTAATTGATGGATTATCAATGTTTAGAGTGATATTAATATACTCATGCGCTAATGGCTGTTCGTCGGATGATGTTTGGCCGTCGCCAAAGTCCCAGTTATACTGATACAACGGAGAAGTTGACACGTTATTTAATCCAACTGTAACAGGAGAACAACCTTCTGTTTTGTCCCATGTAAAATCGGCAACCATTTTAGGATTAACTGTAATTGTGCTGCTTGTACTATCGCTGCAGCCAATAGCATTAACTGCTTTTAGCCAAACAGTATAATTAGCTAGCTGCTCTTTACTACTATTGGAAAATGTAATTCCAGAAGGATTCTCTTGATCGGTTTGTTTGCCATTACCGAAATCCCACAAGTAAGATCCCAGTCCTGTTGAATTATTAGTAAAATCAACAGATAATGGGTTACAGCCTCTGTTAATGCTTGGAGTAAAAGAGGTTATCACCTTTGGGTAGATATCAATAAACTCTTTCTGAATAGTGCTACGACAGGTTAGGCCACTATTTGAGTGGTTTTGTGTTGCTGTGAGAGTAATAGTTGGTTTAAAAACTGTATTGGGCTGGTCATTATCAAAGGTATAAACATGTTCAAGAGTGGGCCTAGATGTTACTTGTTGTTGAGCCACACCATTTAGAGTATACCCGTAGTCCCAGCTAAAGGTTGAGCCATTGAGAGATGTGTTGGTAAACTTAACATCAAAAGGAACACAGATGCTATCGTAGGTCATGGTAAAATCTGCTTCGACCCTAGGATGAATAGTTACAGGCACATCAACAGATTTTTCACATCCATTTGCATTTAACGCAGTAAGCGAAACTGTGAATACCTTGTCGGTAGAGGTTCTATTATCGAAATAATGGTCAAAATTATCCTGCAAATCTGTTGAATAGCTTTGACCATCCTTAAAATCCCATGTATACACCAAATCGCCACCAGTAGAACTATTAGTAAAGGTAATTGGGCTACCTGGGCAGGCAAATTGTTGAAGTGATGCTGCCTGAGGTACTAAACGTGGGTAAACCTTAAGGGTTTTAGAAACAGGTTGACTAACACAAGCTCCATTAGCATTTGAGGTTATTAGGGTTATTGTATGGGTTGAAATATTATCGGGATCAGGATTATCTGCCTGATAGGTAAAAGGTGTAGAATTGTTGCGGGTTTCATTAGGGAATAACCCACCAAACGACCATTCGTATGAAGTTGCACCAACTCCAGTAGGCGTAAATGATACATCAAACGGCGTACACTCACCGCTCATTTGCATGGTAAAGCCATTGGTTAGCTTAGGGTGAACAGTAACATCAAGTGTTTCGGTGTCGGAGCATCCATGAACATTAGAGGCGGTAAGAGTTACTGTATATGTTTTATCGTTTTGGGTATCGTCATTATTAAAAGTGTGACTAACTGATTTACTAGTTGATGTGAGACCATCGCCAAAATCCCAATTAACGTATTGAGGGTGAGTTGCCGTTCCATTAACTATACTAGTGCTGTTAAATGAAACAGAAGCTCCCTCGCAAATAACCTGATCGGAATTGGGTGTAAAACTTGCTGTAACGCCAGGGTAAACCCTTACGGGGATTTTAGACTCGTTTGTACAGCCTGCGGAATTAGAAACCCTTAGAGTAACATCATATAGCTGTTCTGTTCCGGTTAGGTTATCCTGAGTGTGAGGAATAGTTTTAGGTACTGTAGCAGAAGTAAACGACTGATCATAGCCGCCATCGCCATCAAAATCGAACTCATAAGATGATATTCCAGGATACTTAGTAAGCGAGATGCTATAATCATGCGGAGCACAACCAACAAGATTATCGATACTAAACTCCGACTTAATATATGGATATAAAGTTAGCTGCTTTGTTACAGGCTGTGAAGAACAGCCATGTTCCGATTTAGCAACTAGAGTGATATCAAATGTCTTATTATTCTCGGTAACATTATTAAATGAGTGTACAGGGTCGCGTTCGTTAGATGTGGAGCCATCGCCAAAACTCCAGCTATAGGTAGCATTATTCAAAACACCACCTCCCGAGTACTCACTAAGGTTCGTAAGAGTTAGTGTTTGAGGGTTACATAATGGACCTGTAGGTAGGCTAAAGTCGGCAGTAACCTCTGGATAGATTGGAATTGGCGTGTCAAGTTCTTTAGAACGAGTACAACCAGCAAGGTTAACAACAGTAAGTTTTGGTTTGAAGTTGCTGATTGCCCCCGTCTGGTTAACCTCTTGACGGGTAAAAACATCCTGTTGAGTAGTTTGGTCAAATGTAGCATCAATAGTTCCGTCATTATTCCAATCCCATCGATATTCGCTAATACCTGCATACTTCTGAACATCAAAACTCAGATCAACTGGGGAGCAGTTTGTATTATTTAAAACCGTAAAATCGGCATCTACAAAAGGCTGAACAGTAACAGGAGTTGGATTAGAAAGGAATTGGCATCCTTTGTCGGAAAGGGCACGAAACTGAATATCGTAATTATGGGCAAATGCATCGTAATTTTGAATGTTATACGTGGTTGTTGGTTGAGTAGAAATTACATTAGAATTACCACCCTCTGAAAGAATCCACTCAATTGTGCTACCATTAGTAATGTTTGTTGCGCTAAGATTAACCGCTAAAGGCGAACAGGTCACATCGCCTTGAGTTGCAATAGCAACATCGGCATATGGCGTTGGGTTAACAGTAATGGTTTGCGAAAAAGTATTTGTACATCCACCAGCGTTTTGCACTTTAATACCAACGGTTGTAGTTGTGGTTCTGTTAAACACCCAATTGCCAGGATCGCTACTTTCAAAAGTGCCATCGCCATCTTTATCCCAATAGGTATTTGTAATACCACCCGTGCTATTATTAATGATAGGTATAGCTTCACCAGAACAGATTTCAACCTTGTCAACTGCAAAACTTGCTCTTATATATGGCTGAATAGTAACAGGTACAGGTTTAGTTACAGAGCAATAGTTATACTTATCGGTAATTGTGAGCTGAGCATTTAAATTCTTTGGGTTGGGGTCGTAATTGTAATAAGTATGTGTAGGATCGGGCGATGAAGATGTTGCGCCATCGCCAAAATCCCATCGAAAAGTTGCGGTACCGCTATTCCCAATTGGGTTTGCCTTAAAATCGACAGTTAACGGATGGCAATCGTCGGGGTTTGATTTGGCATCCAGAACAGGATTTATATCAATGAAAGGGTAAACCAAAATATCCTTAGAAAAAGTTTTCTGGCAAATACCTGTAGCATCAACAACCATTTGTGTAATGGTATATCGTAACGTATCCGATCCATTGTTAGTAAAAGGTACAGAAAAAGTTGGAGAGTTATTTAAACCCTCGTCTGGATCGTTCCAATCACCATCGCTATTAAAATCCCACCAGCTTTGAGCCGCACCCGTGGCATTATTAATAATTGTAGGTTGAAACGGTGAGCAACCCTCAAAGTGATCGGTTGTAAAACCTGGATATATAGGATCAGAAACCAAAAAGTTAACCTCGCGAGTATCGGATAGCCCACAGGCACCGCTAACTGTAACTGTGTATTTTAAAGAACGAGTAATATTCGTAGCAACAGGGGTAGGACTTGCAGGATCGTCTAAAAAATCGCTTGGTGACCAAAGGTAGTGAGTACCTCCGCTAGCATATAGCTGCCTTGAATCGCCATAACAAATTTTACCACCCTGTGACTCGTTAACAACGACAAAAGCATCGGGGTTAAAGGTATTAAAGTCGGAAAAATAGCCATAAAAAGCATCAGCATTTGGATGTCCGTTTAAAATACCTAAGTGAAAAACATCCTTTGTGTTTTCCAATAAGTAAGCCTCATCAACACCTGCTTGTATATTATCTGCTTTAAACCGTGCATACCTCCATTCATCGAAAGGAGGAGTGGTACCCACATCTGTATAGCTTGCTGGATCATTAAGCCCAGGGATAATACCAGTTACATCATTACCATTTTTATCGTAAAGTTTAAATCCATCTTCGGCACCCTTGCGGACAAGAATATTCATGTAAAACTCATAATACTTAGATCCATACCCATTATCGTAGTCGGCTTTAGTCCTATTAAAACCCACACGAGAAGAGCCGGTGCATGTAGAAATGGTTGGAATAATTGCACCAGCAACCTGAGTTTGAGTACCATTCCCAAAACCCGATAGGTGGAAAACGTAAACAGGATTATCGGTCTCAATTGTTGTAATAAGATTTGCTGAAGGGATTTGAACAGGCAGCACCCCTCTTTCATTTATAGTTCCTACCGACACTCCATTTACTTTTACATTGGTATTATTTGCAGTAGCCAAGACATAAACGTATTCTTGGGTATCGGCTAAAACTCCACGCACAACAGCATAGTGGTTTCCTATATGATCAGTAGGCACTAGCTGATCGCCAACAAAATCGACACCACCCCCAGGGCTAACCATATCGTGCCGGGTATTTATTGCAATATCACCGCCGCTTACTACCTCCACCTTGGTTCCTGCTAGCGTTTTGTTAGGATCAACCTTGTATGCAACCTGACTGTCATTTTTGTAGGGTGCAATTATTGCTGTTTCCCCCCTATTGAGCCAAATGGTAAATGGGACATTTGCTGGTTTGAAACCGCTTGGATAAACAAAAACATCGGCTGTAGGAGTAATGCGAATTTCGGTATTATCCTCCGTAGCAACAATCTCAAATGAATTATAGGGTCGGTATTTATAGTTAGCATTATTTGCTACATATTGTGAAATACCATAAGTGGTCTCGAATGGAATATAAAAGGTTCTCCCCAATGCGTTCTTACCTTTAAGGGCAAGCAGTTCCATATTATAGATAGCACTAATCTCGTAGTATACGGTTACTGGGGAGGTTGCCTCAATAAGCAAACCCTTATTATTTTTATTGATATAGGGATTAGGAATCGCAGTATTCGAAGATGTCCATAAAAGCCTGTTCTCGATAGATGTTGCTGGAGTGGTCTTATCATCACCTATTAGATTTAAAGCAGCCAAATCAATAGTATAGGTCCGATTAGCTGGAATGTCAATTACTAAAGGGCTTCCTCCATTAAAAACTGCAGCATTAGCAGGCATCGATATGGTAACCCTACTTGCAAGAGTACCTGTTGTTATTCTAAGAAAAACCGGATAACCCTTATTTCCTGGAGAAGACTCGTTTCCATTCCAATGGTAACGATTTATTTCGGGAACACTAAACCAAAACTCCGTATCAGTTTGCGCATTTACCTTATAATCAGAAAAAAAGGACAGGATAAACAACACAAAAGTAGCAGTAGAAATCTTCCTCAACACCATCTTCTTAATTTACATTAAAAACGAACCAAAAATATGGATTTAGATGATACTAATCAATATCAATAAGCCTGTTATCATTTAACAACTTCCAAAAGTGTTGAATATTCAACGATTCATAAAAATCGCATTTTATATTTATGTTATAAAACATATTTTAAAACGAAACCTTTAATACTTTTACTTTTAGATTAAACAAAAAAAACAGAATTTTGCAGATTAATAAAATATGAGTTATGAGTCGATTATTGTTGTTTGTGTTGTTAACTTTATCCTTTAATGCAATTGGTCAAACAAAGTACTTATCTGAAGATTTTGAAGGAGGAGTTAAGCCAAGCGGTTGGTCAGAAGAAAGAGTTTCAGGGAATAGGTTCTGGAGATATCAAAGCGGAGGATATGCATCATCGAGTGCTCCAACATATCATCATCCTTCAAGTGCCCATTCAGGTAGTTATAATGCACTTTTCCAGCAGGAACAGGTAGGCCCTTCAACAAAACTCATCACCCCTGAAATAGATTTGAGGTTTTCCACAAAGCCCGTCATAGAGTTTTGGCACGCACAAGAATCGTGGGGGGCAAATGACATGCTTAAAGTGTACTATAGGCTAAGTCCCACCTCACCCTGGGTTTACCTTATAGAATATCCCAATGCAACAATAGGATGGGTGAAACGCGAAATAATCTTACCCGAAGAGGCAAAGTCGGCCAAATGCCAGATAGGATTTGAGGGGATATCTAATTGGGGATGGGGAGTTTGCTTAGACGACATTGAAGTTGTTGAGCGCGGCAACGTTCCAAGAGTTGTATACAGTATTAATGCATTACAAAACAACCAGGATATCCCATCTGGAACTCCTGCAAACCCAATTTTCGCCATTGAAATAATAGTTAAAGGAAATACAGGAACGCTTAACCTCTCAAACATTAATGCAACATTTACTGGCACATCAATAAGTGACATATCAAATTGGCAGCTATTCTACTCAACCGACACTGTAACCGTTACCAAAAATAAAATCTCATGTACAGTAAATGTCTCAGGTAACACCATTACACTATCTAACATCACACAAGAACTCCAAACTGGAGAAAACTACATATTTATTGCTGCTGACATTAGCCAAAGTGCAAACCATGGCGATGAGCTTGATTTAATGCTTTCGCCTAATTCAATCACCATAAGTGGCTCAACCTATCCGTCATCAGCATTAAACCCTTCTGGGAAATACACTATTTCAGAATCGCTATTAACAGACGACTTTGAGTCCAGCACATCTAATTGGACTCTAAGTGGCTCGTGGGAGATTGGAGAACCAACAGGCTCTGGCATTAACGACCCCACATACACTTACAACGGAGCAAAGATTCTTGCTACTAACCTTAATGGCAACTACCCTGCGGGAATTGAAAAGAACTCCCCGCATGAGGCAATAATAGGTCCAGTAAATGCAAAATACTATCAAGACCTAAAAATACAATACAAACGATGGCTAAATATTGACTATTTTGATAAAACAAAAATTTACGTTAGCAACGACAACAAAAACTCATGGACACCAATATGGAATAACAACAACCTCATTCTTGATAAAAGTTGGAGAGCCACAACCCACAACATTTCAACCCTAGCAACTCGCAAGCAAGATGTTTGGGTTAAAATAAGTATTGACACAAGCGATAATTCCACTGAATACGGAGGCTGGAATATCGACAACTTTGCTGTTACAGGCGATTTCATTGCCAGTGATGTAGGAGTAACCTCACTTGTATCGCCAAAACCATATTGTGGATTAACAAACGCGGAGCAAGTAAAAGTTAAGGTAAAGAACTTTGGTGGCAGCCAAATTAACACTCCCTTTGAGGTAGGATATTCGTTAGACGGAGGAAGCACCTTTACTAGAGAATCGTTTAACCCAACTGTTGACTTTGAGGGTGAAGTTGAGCTTACCTTTAATCAGAAAGCAGATTTAAGCACACCAGGGTTAAAAAACATTGTCGTTAAAACCTTTCACCCAGATGATGAGGATAACACAAATGATGCTTTTAGCATAAAGTTCTTTGTTTATCCAACTGTTGAGCCTCCTATAAGCTATTCCTTTGAAAACTCCACTCAATACTGGTATGGACACGGCACCAACAGCACAATTGCGTGGGGGAAGCCGCAGGGCAATGTCCTAAACAAAGCCTATGATGGCGTGAATGCTTGGGTAACAAACTTAAAGTATAGCCATAATCCCAATGAAACATCAATACTAGAAAGCCCATGTTTTAACATATCAAGCCTTAACTATCCCATACTGTCGTTTTATTTCATGATGCAAGTTGAAGAAGGAATTGATGGTTTTAACATTGAATACAGCATAGACGGCGGAGCTACTTGGCAGTTACTAAACTCTCATCCAGGCTACTCACAAAATTGGTACGATACGCCAACAGTAACCGCACTTGGCACTGCTGGCTGGAGTAAAAACACTCAAAACTTTAAGTATGCATCAACACTACTTCCAAACGATGCTTTACTTGCCGGAAATATTAAGCTGCGTTTTGTTTTTAAATCAAACGCAACAAATAACTACGAAGGTGTAGCTATTGACAACATAGTAATCAAAGAACTACCATACGACATAGGCATTTCACAACTCAACGCACCCACCGATGCCTGCGAAATTGGAAAGGTTCCCTTAAATATCACCTTAAAAAATTACGGCTACAAACCCCTGCCAGCCAATCTAAAAATACCAATAGTTGCAAAAATAGATGGACTCTCATATAAAGATACCATTACACTAGCTTCTCAAATTGGGGAAAATGGCAATTTAGAATACACCACAACATTTAAGCACAACTTCAACAAAGCCAAGTTCTATCAAGTTAATATCTACACTAACATTAAAGAAGATAGGGATAGAACTAACGACACGCTAAAAACACAAGTTGAAGTTTATGGAATGCCAGGATACACACTTGGTGCAGATATTGGGACTCTACAAGTTGACACAGTAACATTAGATGCTGGGAGCGGCTACAGCGCCTATCAGTGGAAAACCAAAATCCCCGCTACAGCGTCTTCTTGGTCTACTGGTAAAACAACACAAACTTATAATGCCACGGAGGTTAGCTATGGACTATACGCAATTGCAGTAACTAATAGCAGGGGTTGCCAAGCTCATGATACAATTGAGGTTATTCAATCCGACAAGAATGTAGGAATAATAAGTATCGACAACATTACAAGCGGATGTTCGCACCCCGACCCAATCAGCCCAACAGTAACAATAAAACATTTTGGGAACTCTCCATTTGACGGTAGTCAAAGTTTCAACGTTGGCATAAGCATTGATGGGCAAGAGGTACTTTCTGAGAACTTTACTCCCAGCAATGGCTGGACAACAAACGACACCTATCAGTTTACATTTTCTGGAACTATTGACCTAAGCCAAAAGGGGAACTACGCCATTTCCGCTTATACCAAATACCAGGATGACATTGATAAAGACAACGATACCCTTAGCATCAATGTTTCAACATATGGTGTACCTGAAATATCATTTGGTCTTTCCGATACTGTTTCCACAAGCAATGTTGACACGATTACATTAAGTGTTGACAATGGATTTAATAGCTACCAGTGGGAACGGAAAATTGATGGAACATCTACCTGGGAAACCTTAAGCGAAACATCTGAAAGTTTAAGTTTAAGTGGAATACCCTACAATACCCGTTCAGCGCATTACAAGGTTTTAGTTACCGACAGTTGGGGGTGCGGAACAGGAGAAACTTCAATCTTTATTAACACAAAAGACATTGGCGTATACAGCATTGAGAGCCCCTCTAGTGCAACCTGCTACTCTCCCGAAGGATTTAAGGTAAAGGCTCAAATTCAAAACTATGGTCAAGATGTTTACCCAGCAGGGACTATCATTAACACTAAGGTAACTACCGAACAGGGAACTTATGAGCAAACATTTACTCTTGAATCGGACTTAACCCCTGGCGATAGGGTAACCATTGAAATGAACGACTTTACACAACTACCTGAAGGAGAACATACAATTGTAGTATCGACCAATGTAACAGGCGATCTAACACCAACCAACGATTCAAAAAGCACAACCTTTACTGTAGTACCATCGCCTAGCGTTGAAATTATTCCAGATACACTTCGTCAGCATTTTACCCCTACATCCACCTACACCATTTCACCAAACTACTCTGCCGATTGCAGCAACTACCTATGGCAAGATGGTTCTACATATTCAAATTATACAATTTTAGGGTTCCCCTCACAAGACCTATTCCACGTAAAAGTATCTAATGAACACGGGTGTTCATCGGCCGACACCATGAAAGTAATATACCACGACATCAACCTAATACAAGTCCTTTCTCCCAAAAATAGCTGCGAGCTAAATGGCGAATATGACGTTAAGTTCCGTTTGCAAAACCTTGGACCAGATATGCCTGCTGGTTCTAGAATTGAGGTTAAGGCTTGGATTAATGGAAACCTGATGTCAACAGAAACCATCACTTTAACTGAGCCATTAAACTATCAGAATGTAAAAGACATTACCCTTACAGCAAAGGCAACCATTTCAAACCAAGCAGAAATTAGGATTGAAGTTAAATCATTAGATTTTGAGGAGGTAACCTATACCAACAATGTACAAACCAAATTTGTAACCTCTACAGGTTACCCTACAATTAAC
Source organism: Tenuifilum thalassicum (assembly GCF_013265555.1). Lineage (GTDB taxonomy): Bacteria > Bacteroidota > Bacteroidia > Bacteroidales > Tenuifilaceae > Tenuifilum > Tenuifilum thalassicum. The sequence continues at coordinate 2,343,611 of NZ_CP041345.1, forward strand.
CTAGGCCCAGATCGTGAAGTTCATGCTTTTACTGATACCATTAAGGCTGGAAGTGGCTTTGATAGTTACTCGTGGACAACTGGTAGCACCGACTCAACAATTATTGTTAACCAAAGCGGTACTTATGGCGTAACCGTGTCCGACTACTACGGTTGTACCGCTTCCGATGAAATAAATATCACTTTAATCTTAGACGATATAGAGGTTACAGCATTGAACAACCCTAAATCTGGATGTAATATGGGGAGTGCTGAGCCTGTTGAAATTCAGATAAGGAATAACGGTGACAAGGTAATTCCTGGCGGAACAGACATCACACTAGGGTTTGAGCACAATGGGCAAACCACAACCGAACAATACACCCTACCTCAAACCATGGACCCTCAAAGCACCCTGACTATTCCTTTTACCAACACAATGGATTTTAGCGTCCGCAAAGATTATAATATTAAGGTATGGGCCATTTGGGCAAACGATATGGTTTCCTCTAACGATACCATTGTGACAACCATAACTGCTTATCCTGATATTCTGGTTGATTTAGGAGGCGATGAAGTTCATTGTGACGGAACTACCGTAACAATTGACGCAGGTGATTATAATAACAGTCCATCATACAGTTGGAGCACTGGTGCAACAACACAAACAATAGAGGTGACAGAATCAGGCACATACTCTGTTACCGTAACCGATGCAAACGGATGTAGCGATACAGGAAGCAAAACAATTACTTTCCAACAAGCACCAAATGTTACCATAAATGATTTCGCCCCGGTTTGCTCGTCGCAAAGCGAACTAACGCTAACAGGCGCAAGCCCCGAAGGCGGTACATGGTCGGGGAACACAGTTGTAGGTAACATTTTCTACCCTAGCCAAGCAGGAGCAGGCAATCACACCATTACATATGCATATACCGATAGTTACGGTTGCACAAGCAGCGCATCAAAAGAAATTACAGTTAATCCTTCTCCTATAGTAGACCTTGGCCCTGACAGAACCATAACTGCACCAATAACTCTAGACCCTGGCGATTTTTACGCTTACCTTTGGCACGATGGTTCAACAAACAGGACCTACTATGTTGATGCCACAGGAGAATACTCCGTAACTGTGACCGATGCTAAAGGATGCAAAGGGTACGATGATGTTTACATAATTTACAACGAAACTTTTGACGTTCAAGTAACAGCTTTAAAGAACCCAACAAACCATTGTTTTGATGGCAAGGATGATGATGTTACAGTTACATTAACAAACAAGGGGGGCAAAACAGTTGATGCTAACGAAACAATAACATTAAACCTAAATGTTAACAACCAAAACATTACGGAAGAGGTTAGCTTTGACTCCCCATTTGAAACAAATGACACTAAAGAATACACCTTTTCCAAAAAAATAAATCTACCTCAAGGAAGCAACACTTTAAATTTTGTTGCAAAATTTAATAATATCTCAGGAACACCTAGCCAATTCAATGTTGAAATCTACAATACGCCATCATTGGAACTTGGGGATGGGGCAGACACCCTACGCGTTAAACTACCCTACGAGCTTGCTTCTGGCGTTGGAGGAGTATCCTACAACTGGAATACAGGGGCAACCAGTCCTACCATTACAGTTAACACATGGGGTAAATACTGGTTAACCATAACCGATTCGCACGGTTGTACTGCATCCGACACAATCGTAATAACCTGGCCATTAAGCGTAACGGAAAACAACTTGAACGGAGAGATAGACATATTTCCTAATCCTGCCTCTGAAAATTTAACCATTCGAATCAAGACACCAACCCCCATCGAAAACACCCTCAAGTTATTATCCCCGCTTGGACAGTGTGTCTATGAGACAAAAACAGAGTTTGCTTTAAGCTCCAGCACTAACATAAACATTAATCACCTACAACCTGGAGTATATATTTTACAAATATCAAACAACACTGGCAAAGCATCGTTCAAAATCATTATAAATCGTTAGCATTTTACTCTCTACTAACAAGATGAAGGCACTCCTAACACGAAGTGCCTTTTCTTTTTTTGAAAAAAATGCAAAAAAATTTTGAAAATGAATTGACCAATTATATTTTTGACTGACCGTTCAATCATAATTATGCCAAGAAACGATAAACAGAACGAAGGAATACGCAAGCAAAGGATAGCTCAAATAATGGAAGCAGCACTTGATGTGTTTGCACACAAGGGGTATCATACTGCCACAATTGCCGATATAGCCAAAAAGGCTAACATAGCAAAAGGACTAATTTACAACTACTTCGAATCAAAGGAAGACCTGCTATACAAATTGGTTATGCATGGTATGAACGATTTAATAGAAAAGTTCGATGCTAACCATGATGGGGTACTCACCGATGAAGAGATGGAGCTCTTTATTAACGACATGTTCCAAAAAATTGTTGAGAAAAGAAACTACTGGAAGCTATACTTTTCGGTGATGCTTCAACCTGATGTTTTCGATTTTAATTTCTACAATAAATTCGAGGAACAGTACCAGGCTATGGTAAAAGCATTAATTGATTACTTTAAAAGGAAAGGATTTGAAAACCCCGAAATGGAATATTTACTTCTTCACACCATGTCCGATGGTATTGTAATAAATTTCATCATGAACGAGAACTTTCCCCTAGAGGGGATTAAAAACGAAATAATAAAACGCTATATACACAACAACTCACAAAAAAATAAAAAGCCATGTTAAGGATTCTACTTTCAGCAATACTGATTTTAACTAATGCATGGGCTGCACTCTCGCAAAATGCCACAGACATTGTTCGGAAAGCAGACGAAAAAATGCGAGGTGAAAAATCGAGCTATAGCGAGATGACCATGCGAATTGTACGTCCTAAATGGGAGCGTTCCATTTCTTTTAAAAGTTGGAGCAAGGGCACAGAACTATCACTGGTATATATTACCGATCCTGCAAAAGAAAAGGGACAGGCTTTTTTAAAGATTAAACGCGAGATGTGGAGCTGGAATCCTACAATAAACCGCACCGTAAAACTTCCTCCTTCCATGTTATCGCAAGGCTGGATGGGCTCCGACTTCACTAACGATGACCTGCTTAACCAACGCTCAATTGTGGTTGACTATATTCACTCTATTACAGGAACTGAAAATATTGACGGGGAAGAGTGCTGGAAAATCACCCTACTACCAAAACCCAATGCACCTGTAGTTTGGGGTAAAATTGTGATGTGGATTACAAAAAAACACTATTTGATTCTTAAATCGGAATACTACGACGAAGATCAAATCCTTGTTAAGACTGAACTGGCAAGCCAGATAAAGCAGATTGGAGGTCGAACCATTCCCACTGTCTACGAATTACTACCTGCCGAAGAACCTGGCAACAAAACCATAGTGGAGCTAAATAAAATAGAATTCAACATCAACATTAACGATTCATTTTTCTCACTACGCAACCTAACCCAAGCTAGGTAATAACACTAAAAAAGCAGGACTATGAGCTTCCTAAAAATGGCACAACGAAACCTTTGGCGGAACAAACGTCGGACAGCCATAACCGTTTCAAGCATATTTTTTGCAGTACTACTAGCTGTCGTTATGCGTTCGTTTCAGCTTGGCACATACTCTTTAATGATTAAAAATGCCATTGAGCAGTACTATGGCTTCATAAGAGTTCAACATCCCGATTACACGTTTGACCCTTCGCTCGATAATACGATTGATTATGACTCATCAATAATTGAGCAAATAGCCAATATCCCAAATGTAAAATCGATTACATCAAGGCTTGAAACCTTTGCACTGGCATCATCAGGCAATATTACTAAAGGTGTCCTTGTTATTGGGATTGACATCAATAAAGAAAAGGCATTTTCTAATCCCGAACAGTTTATCGCTCACTACATTATCAACAAAGATGCAGCAAACTCTGTTATATCAAGGTTTAATGTAACAGACGAAATAGCTGATATCCTAAAAGGCAACATAGGTACTGCTTTCGTAGATTCGACAAAACTTGTTTCTATCTTCGACGACCTTCCAATAACATTAGAAGCAGTTAAGGAAATCCTAAAACTCTCAAAGATTGAGGGGCAATTCTTAACACCCAACGATAATGGTGTTGTAATTTCATCAAGATTAGCAAAATTCCTTAACGCACAAGTTGGCGATTCGCTCATACTACTTAGTCAAGGATATCATGGAAGTTCGGCAGCAGGGCTTTATCCCATACGCGGTATTGTTCGAATACCAAACCCTGAACTCGACAACAGACTTGTTTACATGCCTATTAACCAAACCCAAGAATTCACATCGGCTTATAACAAAATAGCCTACTATGCCATAAATCTTGACAACACTTCCGATGAGATGCTTACCGCAACTAACGACTCCATTAGCAAACTTTTAATGGGCTCGGAACTTGAATCAAAGACCTGGAAAGAGCTAAACAAGGTTCTTGTTCAACAAATTGAAAGCGATAATCAGAGCGGAAAGATTTTCTTATTCTTACTCTACTTTGTGGTATTTTTTGGAATATTTGGTACGGTAGTCATGATGATTCATGAGCGGATACACGAATTTGCTGTTCTAATTTCTGTAGGGATGCAAAGGTCTAAACTGTTCCTAACAATATTTCTGGAAATGCTTATCATGGCACTCATAGGTATTGCTTTAGGATATGTAGTTGGGCTACCAATCATACACTACTATAACATTCACCCCATACGACTAACAGGAGAACTGGCTAAATGGATGATGGACATGGGCTTTGAACCACTTATGCCAATGGCTCCTTTTGGCTCCTATATCACATGGCAGGGAGTATCAGTTTTTCTAATGGTTTTACTGGCAAGCATCTATCCATTACGAAAAATTTCAAAACTAAAAGTAGCTGAGTCGATTAAAAGGTAACCCCTTAATATCAACTAAAAATAATAAAAGCATGTTACTATCATTAAGTTGGCGAAATATTTGGCGTAACAAAACCAGAAGCATGGTTGTAGTTGCTGCAATTGCCATTGGGCTTTGGAGCGGTGTTTCAACCATGGCTTTGCTAAATGGTTGGATAAAAGGGCGCATGAACGATAGCATTAATAATGAGATATCGCACATCCAAATACATCAACCCGATTTCCTATTGAACGAAGAGGTTGACAAGGTATTTGCTGCTGACTCCGTTAAAAACATTTTAGATAAAGCACCTAATGTAACAGGATATAGCCAACGCATAAAGCTTTACGCCATGGCCCAATCGGACAGGGCAAGCGCTGGTCTTATGGTGCTAGGCGTTAAGCCCCGCGACGAGCGTAAGATTAGTGGAATACCACAAACCATTATAATGGGGAATTTTCTCGAAGGCAACCATAGAGTTCCCTCAATAGTTATTGGCAAGAAAGCAGCGGAGCAGCTCAAACTTGTAAACTTTGTGCTAAATGAAAAATCAGTTAGTTCGTTAGCAGTGCTAGACGAGTCAATCCCAAAGCACCTTGAGCCATTAAATGGGAAACGTTACAGGAATAGGGCAACGTTGATAAGAGACCTAAAGAAGAATTTACCCCATAAAACCTTTGAAAAATGGGCTGATAGAATTGCAGATTCCCTAGCCACCTTTAGATTAAGAGGTCCTGTTATACTAACCTTTCAAACAGCAGGTGGTGAACTAAAAAGCGCCATGTTTAGAGTTAGAGGAATTTACAAAACATCAAACACAGCCTTCGACTCTCGCATGGCATTTGTTGACTATAATGTGCTATCGGGAAACGCTAGAATTCCTAATGGTTATGTGCACGAGATTGCAATTAAATGTACCGATAACGATGTTGCCAAAAGCTTATCAAAAGAACTTTCAAGCACATTAAAAAACCTAAAAATTCAAAACTGGGAAGAAATCTCACCTGAGATTGCACTATATGCAGCCTTTGGCGATTTTATGGGGCTAATTTATGTGGTTATCTTCCTCTTTGCACTTGCTTTTGGTATAATCAACACTATGATGATGAGCGTTTTAGAGCGATTCAGAGAATTTGGAATGCTTATGGCCATTGGAATGAAAAAGTTACAGATTTTTAAAATGATAATGGCGGAAACTGTTTTGTTAACACTTACTGGAGGAGTTGTTGGTCTAGCGCTTAGCTTTATATTTATAAAAATACTTTCACACACAGGAGTCGACCTTAGCATGTGGGCCGAAGGGCTTGAAGCTATTGGTTACGCATCTGTAATCTATCCCGAGCTAACTGTAACAAACTACATACTTGTTACCGTTCTGGTAATTATTACAGGTATTCTTTCGTCGATATGGCCTGCACGTAGGGCACTTAAGCTCAACCCAATGGAAGCGCTAAGAATTGAGTAGTAAATATTTTGGAAAACATTAAAACATTATAACCATGGCAATAATTGAAGTAGAAGGTTTACAAAAAATATACAACGACTCGGCGATTAAGGTTATCGCCCTTGACAACATCAACCTAAAGGTTGAAAAAGGTGAATTCACAGCCATTGTAGGTCCATCGGGCTCGGGAAAAACCACGCTTCTAAACCTTCTTGGTGGACTCGACGAGCCAACTGATGGAAAAATCAGAATTGGAGATTCTTGGCTCAATACGCTTAAAGGCTCTAAGTTAATTGATTTCAGATTACGAAATATTGGATTTGTTTTTCAATCATATAACCTGATTCCTGTGCTAACCGCAGGCGAGAACGTAGAGCTAATAATGCAGCTACAAGGCATACCCGCAAATGAGCGAAAAAAAATAGCTAAGGAAATGCTTGAAAAGGTTGGCTTAGGAGATAGGTATAATACTCGTCCTAACAAACTTTCAGGCGGACAACAGCAAAGAGTTGCTGTAGCAAGAGCATTAGCCTCAAAACCTAAGTTCATCCTTGCCGATGAACCAACAGCCAACCTCGATGGCAAATCGGCTGAGAACTTGCTTTCAATCATGGAGCAGCTAAACAGGGAAGAAGGAGTAACGTTTATATTTTCAACCCACGACCAACGAGTAGTAAGCAAAGCCCACAGAGTAATACTACTGGAAGATGGTAAAATTAAGTCGGACACTGCTCAACAATAAAAAGATGAAAAAAATTAGGATTATCCTCATACTACCTGTTACTCTTTTTGTTTTAAATGTCAATGCACAAAACTTCAAGGGCCATTTAAAGCTGCTTAACAATCTATTTATCCCTCACCCCGACACGTTAGTATGGTTTAACGACCAAACCATTGACAATAGGTTGGAGTTCAGATGGCAATCATTTGACTTCCTTAAGTTTGAAGCACAAGTTAGGAACAGATTTATTTATGGCGATTTTGTTGAATTCATTCCAGATTACGCTTCATTTCTCGATGATAATAGCGGCTACCTCGACCTTTCATTCATTTGGGCCAATGCGCGTTCGTTTGTTGGTCATACCGAGTTTGACAGGCTTTTTGCACAGTTCACTTACCACGACATCGAACTAACAATAGGTAGACAGCGCGTAAACTGGGGAATTGATTTGGTATGGAACCCCAACGATATTTTCAACACATTCTCATACCTAGACATTGAATACCCCGAACGAAGGGGAACAGATGCCATCACACTAAAATACTACACTGGCACACTTGCTTTTGCAGAACTTGTTTTCAGTCCTGGAAGGTCGGCCGACAGCAGCACCTATGGAGTTAGATATCGAACCAATATTCTCTCAACAGATGCACAAATTATTGCTGCTCGAATGCCTACCCATTATGTGATTGGAGGAGGTTTCACTTCGGGCTTGGGACAATTTGCTGTAAGAAGCGAATTTTCCATTTTTTTCAAGGATAACAACAATTATAGCAATGGCGTATTAGCAACACTTTCGGCTGACCGGTCATTTGGTGATGGTAGCTTTATGCAATTTGGCTTACTATACAACTCGTTTGGGAGTAAAAACGTTAGAGAACCGTTAAGTCTAATACAACCACGAATTCAAAGCCCCATGATGCTAAGCCAAGGGAAAGTAAACCTTTTTGTAGGATTTAACACCACAATCCGAACACTTTTCACCCCATCAATATCAATTCTGGCAAACCCTTCGGATGGTTCAGCTGCAATTATACCTGGAATTGGATATTCAGCTTCCAATAATCTAACCCTTGCACTGAATGGCATGCTGCTAACTGGCAATAGCAACGATGAATACCCAAACCTTGGACAGCTAGCATACTTCAAAGTTCAATGGAACTTTTAAATCTTTCCCTAAATCTTGGCCTTTTTTAAATGTTTCTTTTTCATTGAAACCAAAACAAAAACTGTATGCATTTTTTGGTTTGAAATCGTCATTTTGCGTTCCACTTTAACATCACGAAGTTCAGCCTTAACAACCTCAGATGCAATAACCTCCTTATTCTTACGCTTATACTCCACACTTCCTACTTTCCTTGCTAGTTGCACCTTGGCATCAATGGTAGCCTTTTTTTCAGCAATTTCAACCGTTGGAGCAGTAGCAGTACCTGACGCATATATCTTCCAAATTGATTTAGGTGGTTCATTATACCACTTTGGTATTTGATTTACATCGACCTGTGCCATGCAAGCAACAGTAAATAGCAATAGCAGCGCTGGTAAAAGGAACTTTTTCATAATCTAGCAATTTTAAGATATTTAGTCTCACTAAAATAATTTCACAGAATATATTATATTGTATTGACTTTCACATAAGTTACATAAAGTTAATCTAATGCTGAAATATTTTTCAATACTCCAAACATTAAACTCTTATTACAGTTTAATTTATCAATAACAATACCAAAGAACCTAAGGGGCTCTTTGGTATTATTGCGAAACTACTTATTGTTCAGGTTCACCATAATTCCCTGTCCGTTTCCCATCATGTAGGTTGGTAGCTGACCATTCCATTTGTTAATCCACTCCAACTCGATAATTTTGGGATTGCTGCTTATGGATTGACCTTTAATCTTAAGCGCTTCCGATTCCCCTTTAGCCTTTTCAATAGCAATATTTTTATCGATTGTGGCTTGTTTTAGCTGCTCCTCCTTCTGTTTGGTCACCTCAATTAGACGGAGGGCTTCCTGCTCGGCAAGTTTTTTGGCATTAATTGCTTTTTCATACTCCTCGTTATAGTAGACCTCCCTAACATCAACATTATCAATAATTATGCGGTATTGCTGGCATTCTGACTTCAATCTTTGTAAAATCTCTTGTTGTATATCGTTGCGTTTAGTGCTGTAAGCTTCAATTGGCGTAAAGCCTGAAACAGTTAATGCTAAAGCCGATTTCAGTTTAGCTCTTATAACATTCTCTTCAAGCCAGATATAACGTCCCGATCGACCACCATCGTTTTCGGTAACGTTTTGGTAAATCCAAGGAGCTTGGTTGGCATCAATACGCCACGAAACAGATACATCAAACCCAAGTTTGATCCCATCCTTTGTTGGTGCCCAAATGGCATCGGAATTTGGTTTTTCGCCTTCACCTTGGGCATTTGCACAGGTGTACACCCAAACAGTCTTATCCATGTAATGAATGTTGTTCCATGGAGCAATGATGTGCCAACCGGTATGCAATGGCTCGGGGCGAACCCCGCTTGGTGTTGTGACAACGGCAACCTCCTGAGGCCCTACAACTACAATAAGCGATAGGAGTACAACAAGAATAGCACCCGCAATGCTCGATGCTACTGCCAGGGGAAGTTTTAACCTTGATAAATTAATCTTTCTTATGATTAAGGCAATAATCCCATAAATTAGAATTATCCACGAGATGATTTTTAGTAGTACCATGGTTTTTATAGGTTTAGTTATGCTTTTCCAAAGTTATTACAAATCTTTTATTGGATATTGTCTCAAATAATAAATATAATGAGTGTACACCCACCTCACATTTTACTCTTAATAAATATTCAGGGCACACATTCGTGCAACAAAGCACTTTAATAAACATTTGTCAAATTATTGGCAATATTAGTCAAAAATAGTAATATGAAATTTGAAAATATTTTTAATACGTTGAACCTTTGTATAATAGCCTCGTATACATTTTAGGTTTTAAGTGGTAACATGTTTGAAAGCGATAGTTGATCAACATTAAATTAATTTTTTTTTGATTAAAATTTACGATATTATTTAATTTCTTATAAATAGATAAAAATGAGCGTTAAAAAACTAATTATTCGATTCTTAGCCATAGTGCAGGTTTTTGTGCTTTCGTATGGTTTTGCAACTGCCCAGGAGGTATGCAACGATGGGAAGGATAATGATGGAGATGGGTTAATCGATTGTTATGATAGTGATTGTAGAGGAAATTCACAATGTTCATATTTCTTTTATAACCTACCTATCCCCGAGTGTAGTGCCAAACCACCGGTTTTTTACACATGGTCGCTTCAGGAGAAGTTTAATACGAACGAGGCAAATGGTGGTACATTATCGGGAACACCACCATTCCCAATTGACCAGCGTTGTGCTGTTTTCGTGGGGGATTTAGATTCTGATGGAGTACCGGAACTAGTTGGAAAAGATGGTGGAACCGATGGGAAAGTACAAGTATTTAGTGGAATAAACGGTAAGCATATTGCCGATTTTGCTGTAACCAGCCATGCCTTTACTCAGGTTGCACTAGGTGATGTAGATAATGATGGGAATGGGGATATTTTTCTTGTAGATAACTCCGCTAACCTTGTTAGGCTAGAGTTTAACCCAACCACCAAGTCCCTTGAATTACCAAGTGAATTCACACAAAACTCTGTTACTAGCAATCAGCAATCACCACAGCTAGCCGATTTTAATCAGGATGGCATACCCGAGGTATATGTAGGTAATAAAATTTATAATGCCATAACTGGCGACCTTTTAGCTTCAGGCACTGGCAACATGGGTAAGCATAGCCAAAATGATTCCTGGCCCATTGCCTATAATGTTTTTAATGAAAGCGATTTGGATCCTGATGGAGTTGGTGCTTTTGGCCCAGAAGCTAATGGATTGGAGTTGATTGCCGGCAATCAGATTTACCTGGTTGATGCTACAAACTATAGCACTACAGGGACTTTTAGCCTAATTCTTGCAGCAGAATTCCCAGCTGGGAATATTGTCACATCAAGCGGGGCAACCATTTCCAGTGCCGATGGTTACACAAGTCTTGGCGACCTGAATGGCGATAAGCATGCCGATGTGATTGTTACTACTAATGGTGATGACGGCTACTCCTACATATATGCCTACGACCCAATGGAGCTAAAACAAATAGGAGTTGCATACCAATTCCCTAATAAAAATAGTAAATCGGGTAGATGTAATGTAGCCGATTTTGATGGGGATGGAGAATTGGAAATTGCAACTGCTGGACAAAACGAGTATGTAGTACTTGAAACAGACTTAACTCTTAAATGGCGTAAAAATGGGCTTGACGATGGTTCTGCCCAAACAGGTAGTACTGTCTTTGACTTTGAGGGCGATGGTTCTGCCGAAGTGGTTTATAGTGACGAGGAGTACCTTTATGTTTGGAGTGGAGCCGATGGTAGAGAGCTGGCAAGGGTAACATCTCGTTCTGGGACAAGAACAGACTACCCATTGGTTGCCGATGCCGACAATGACGGTCAAGCTGAAATTATTGTTACTGCACAATATGGGAATGGGCCATCCCCCTATTCCGATGGTTTGGGTTGGATTAGCGTCTATCGTTCTGCCGATGCACCGTGGGTTCCAGCACGCAAGACTTGGAACCAGCACGGCTATTTTGTTACCAATATTAACGATGACCTCTCAATTCCTGTGGAGCAGCAAGACTTTATCTCGCCATGGTTTCATGATGACTTTAATACGGCTTTCAATCAGTTTTTGGTTCAAACAACCTACCTCACCTTTGAAGGGCAGCCGACTTTTGCTACTGGCGATATCACCACCGAAAATGTTGAATTCGATCTTTCGCAATGCCCTATTGATGGTACTGTGAAATTTACACTTACCTTCGAGAACCATGGTTCATGGAAAATACCCCGATATACTCCAATTGCATTCTACGATGGTGACCCATACCAACCAGGGGCCGTTTATCTCGATAGCATGCTTATACCCGTTAACATTGAACCGGGTGAAACATACACGCTTTCCGGCGAGGTAAAAGACCCGAATAACGATGGCAAGATGAACCTCTATGTTTTGGTTAACCATAGCCATTTTAGGGTTGATGGAACCCCTCTGAATCTACCCCTTCAGGCTGGAACCATAAATTCACCAACCCTGGAATGTGACTACGATAATAATCTTGGCTTTATTGTAAGAATTAACAACTGTGTGGCAATATCAAATCCCGAAGTTGATTTGGACAGAAATAACAGTAGCGGCGTTTCGGGTAACGACTACCAGATTGGTTTTGCCGTGGGAGAAACAACAACCTATAAAGTTACCGATGAGGATGTCTTTATTCGTGATGCCGATTCACCTAACAGCCTTAAGCGAGCTGTGGTAACATTAACTAATCCGCTAGACCCCGAGGAAACTCTTGGAATAACTACTACTGGCCAAAATTACGCCGATCAGTATGGCATAACGGTAAACATAACGCCCACAAAAGTTACTCTCACAAGCCTAGGAAAATCACTTCTGGAATATGAGCGTGTTCTTAAAAACATTACCTATAGCAATACCAACACCTCTCCTAATATGACCAATAGGGTTATTACTGTTGAGGTTAGCGATGAATATTTATCTAACGACCCGTTAGCACAAACTACAGTAATATACACCAACCGTCCAAACATCGATTTGGATAAGGATAATAGCTCTGGTGCTACAGGAAACGACTTTAAAACAACCTATACCGAGGGTGATGGTAAAATTACCTTTGTTGATTCCGATGCCGAAATAACCGATGCCGATGGAACTACTATTTCCGAAGCAATTATCACGTTAACCAACAAAATAGATGGTACATTTGAAGATATCGAAGTGCCATTCTCATTACCATCAGGAATTCTGAGAGACTTTTCAATACTCACTCCAGGTAAAATAAGATTCTATGGAGACGCCTCCTTTGCTGATTACATGACAGCAATTTCTTCGTTAACCTATAGAAACTATAGCGAAGATCCAACCCCGGGAGATAGAACAATTGAGATTACTGTTAATGATGGGAAGATTGACTCTAAAATTGCAACTTCAACAATTACCGTTGTGCCTGTAAATGACAATCCAGCTATTTCAGGTTCAAATGAGGCTGCTGTGTATACTTCTGGTAATCTTCAAGTACTTCCTCTTCCTGAAATAACAGATCTCGATGACGATCATTTAAAAATGGCCACCATATCCATAACTACCGGTTTTGTGCCAGGTGGCGAAGATGTGCTTTCATTCACCCCCGAATTTGGGATCACCGGAACCTACGATAATTCAACCGGCATTTTAACTTTATCAGGAGATGCAACAATTGACAATTACAGGACAGTTATTGGTTCTGTTGAATTCTCTTCAACTCTTGCTACTAGTAATGCTAATCGCGCTGTGGCAGTAAAAGTTGTCGACCCAAACAATGGAGAAAGTAACGTTTTTCATAGAACAATTATTCTGATAAACACTACAGGTAACGATGCTCCTTATGCAGCCAACGATGACTATTCCGTGTTCAAAAGCAACACACTTACAAAAGCCGCTCCAGGAGTAATGGAAAACGACCTTGATCCTGATAGCAACCCAATAAACGTAAGCCCAACAGTTAGTGCAACTGGCTCGCTGAACGGTACCCTTGTAGTTAATGCGGACGGATCATTCAACTACGACCCTGATGAAACCAATCCTGCAATCTCAGTATTAAACTATGGAGAAAGCGTTTCGGAAACTTTCACCTATACAATTACCGATGGAACAGTTTCATCTAATACTGCTACAATTACCTTCGTGATTAAAGGGGAAAACAACAATCCTGTTGCAGTTGCCGACTCATACTCAGTTGATCAAGACGCAAACCTCATTCAATCAGCACCTGGATTATTGGGTAACGATTCCGATCCTGACGGGATTACTGGTGTTGAGGTTAAAATGGTAAATAGTTCATACTCTTCTGTGATAAGGAGTGCTTATGGAACACTCACATGGTATGGCGATGGTAGTTTTATTTATAAACCCGACAACTCAAATCCATCTGTTCAAGCCCTAAAAGTTGGTCAAAGTTTAACCGACAATTTCACTTATACCATCGAAGATCCACACCATGGGCAAGGATCTTCTACATTAGCAATAAACATTCAAGGCACAAACGACCCTCCATACATTTATGCAGGTAAACTTGATGAGGTTGTAGAAAAGAATACCAACCTTACTTTTAACGATGTTAATGCCAACAAGATATATATAACCGATAACGATAACGATGACCAGAATGTAACCATTACAGTTACCAACGGTACATTCACGCTTGCTACCACTGCTGGTTTAACATCGGTTACTGGTGACGGAACAGCCAATGTTTCATTTACTGGTGGTTTAGCCAATGTAAACAGTGCCCTTGATGGTGCAACATTTACACCAACCAACAATTTTACAGGTAACGCATCGGTTGTAATTGATACTTGGGATCAACAAGCTGGAACCCCGGCTGAAACTCGCGACAATGAAACCATTAACATCCTTGTAACCGATCCGAATAATGCTCCGGTTGTAACATTACCAACATCGCATTCAATTAACGAAGACCAAACGATTACTTACACATCTGCAGAACTCAATATTTCTGATGCCAATGGTGATGACCAAACTGTAACTATTTACGTTTCTAATGGTGTGTTTAACCTTTCCCAAACCACTGGTTTAAATGGATTAGTGGGGAATGGTACAAGTAACTTGACCTTCTCTGGCGCTCTTACAGATATTAATAACGCTTTGAACGGTGCAACATTTACACCAATCTTAAATTTCAGCGGTTCAGCTAAAGTTCAAGTTTATACAAACGATGGCAAAGGAGGTAGCGATGTAAAGTCCGACAACATAACTGTAATTGATGTGGATGAAGCCCCTGTTGCTAATGACGATTATAAAACAATCGACGAAGACAACCAAGTTACCCTATATGTCCTTTCAAACGATGAGGACAAGGATGGGAATGGGATTTCAATAATCTCTCACACCAATCCTAGCCATGGTACTTTGGTCGACAATCTGGATGGAACCTTTACTTATACTCCAGATGCAAATTACAACGGAAGCGATAGTTTCACCTATACAATTCAGGATGGTGATGCTACCAATCCGGATTCTGATGTCGCTACTGTAACCATAACTATCAATGCAGTTAACGACTCACCCTCCATCTCAAACGGTAGCAAAACCATCGACGAGAACACATCCAACGGGACATCAGTGTATAATGTAAACGACGACAACACGAACAGCGACACAGATGTGGATGGCGATGCCATCTCTTACAGCATAACTGCAGGTAACGGAAGCGGAGCGTTTGCAATAGACGCATCGACTGGCAATATTACGGTTGCTGACGCCACCAAGCTGGACTTCGAGACAACCACCATATTCAACCTCACCGTTCAGGCTTCCGATGGTACACTCACCGACAATGCAACGATTACCATCAACCTTAACGATGTCAACGAGGCTCCTGCAATCTCCGATGCTAGCGTGAGCATCGACGAGAACTCGCCCAACGGAACTTCGGTGTTTAACGTGAATGATGACAGTTCCGGTAATGATACCGATATTGATGGCAATGCCATCACCTACAGCATTACGGCTGGTAACGGAAGCGGTGCGTTTGCTATAAACCCATCTACCGGAGAGATTACCGTTGCTGATGCAACCAAGCTCGACTTCGAGACAACCAGCATATTCAACCTCACCGTTCAGGCTTCCGATGGTACACTCACCGACAATGCAACGATTACCATCAACCTTAACGATGTCAACGAGGCTCCTGCAATCTCCGATGCTAGCGTGAGCATCGACGAGAACTCGCCCAACGGAACTTCGGTGTTTAACGTGAATGATGACAGTTCCGGTAATGATACCGATATTGATGGCAATGCCATCTCCTACAGCATTACGGCTGGTAACGGAAGCGGTGCGTTTGCTATAAACCCATCTACCGGAGAGATTACCGTTGCTGATGCAACCAAGCTCGACTTCGAGACAACCAGCATATTCAACCTCACCGTTCAGGCTTCCGATGGTACACTCACCGACAATGCAACGATTACCATCAACCTTAACGATGTCAACGAGGCTCCTGCAATCTCCGATGCTAGCGTGAGCATCGACGAGAACTCGCCCAACGGAACTTCGGTGTTTAACGTGAATGATGACAGATCCGGTAACGATACCGATATTGATGGCGATGCCATCTCCTACAGCATTACGGCTGGTGACGGTAGCGGTGCGTTTGCAATAAACCCATCTACCGGAGAGATTACCGTTGCTGATGCAACCAAGCTCGACTTCGAGACAACTAGCACCTTCAACCTCACCGTTCAGGCTTCAGATGGTACCCTTACAGACAATGCAACGATTACCATCAACCTTAACGATGTCAACGAGGCTCCTGCAATCTCCGATGCTAGCGTGAGCATCGACGAGAACTCGCCCAACGGAACTTCGGTGTTTAACGTGAATGATGACAGCTCCGGTAACGATACCGATATTGATGGCGATGCCATCACCTACAGCATTACGGCTGGTAACGGTAGCAATGCTTTTGCAATAAACTCTTCAACCGGAGAGATTACGGTTAATGACGCCACCAAGCTGGACTTCGAGACCACAACCTCTTTCAGCCTGACCGTTCAGGCTAGCGATGGAACCCTAACCGATGCTGCCACCATCACCATCAACCTTAATGGTATTAACGAGGCCCCCTCCATCTCAAACGCTAGCACAACCATCGACGAGAACACATCCAACGGGACATCAGTGTATAATGTAAACGACGACAACACGAACAGCGACACAGATGTGGATGGCGATGCCATATCTTACAGCATAACTGCAGGTAACGGAAGCGGAGCGTTTGCAATAGACGCATCGACTGGCAATATTACGGTTGCCGACGCCACCAAGCTGGACTACGAGACCACCACCTCTTTCAGCCTGACCGTTGAGGCTAGCGATGGAACCCTAACCGATGTTGCCACCATCACCATCAACCTTAATGGTATTAACGAGGCCCCCTCCATCTCAAACGGTAGCACAACCATCGATGAGAACACATCCAACGGGACCTTAGTGTATAATGTAAACGACGACAACACGAACAGCGACACAGATGTGGATGGCGATGCTATCTCTTACAGCATAACTGCAGGTAACGGAAGCGGAGCGTTTGCAATAGACGCATCGACTGGCAATATTACGGTTGCTGACGCCACCAAGCTGGACTACGAGACCACCACCTCTTTCAGCCTGACCGTTGAGGCTAGCGATGGCACCCTAACCGATGTTGCAATTATTACGATAAATTTGAACAACTTAGCCGAATATTCTCCAGTAATTTCAGATAAAACTGTTGATTTACCAGAGGATGCCCCCAACGGCACATCAGTTTACGATGTAAATGACGACAATACCCTAGGCGACACCGACGCCGACGGCCAGGCAATAGCCTACAGCATCACCGGAGGTAACACCGACGGCATATTTGACATCGACCCAAATACCGGACAGATAACCGTTGCCGACAACACCAACCTCGACTACGAGACAACCACCTCATACACCCTGACCGTTCATGCCGTGGATACCGATGGAAACTCGGATGATGCTGTTATCACCGTCAACATCACCAACGTGCCCGAGAATGGCCCCGCCATCTCCGACCACACAACCAGCATCCCCGAGGATGCACCCAACGGCACACCGGTTTACAACGTGAACGACGACAATTCGGGCATCGATACCGACGCCGACGGCCAGGCAATAACCTACAGCATCACCGCGGGTAACGCCGACGGCATATTTGACATCGACCCAAATACCGGACAGATAACCGTGGCCGACAACACCAACCTCGACTACGAGACCACCACCTCATACGCCCTTACCGTTCATGCCGTGGATACTGATGGAAACTCGGATGACGCTGTTATCACCGTCAACATCACCAACGTGCCTGAGAATGGCCCCGCCATCTCCGACCACACAACCAGCATCCCAGAGGATGCCGCAAATGGCACATCGGTTTACGATGTGAACGACGATAACTCGGGTAGCGATACCGACGCCGATGGTCAGGCTATCACCTACAGCATAACTGCGGGTAACGCCGACGGAATCTTTGGCATCGACCCAAATACCGGACAGATAACCGTTGCCGACAACACCAACCTCGACTACGAGACAACCACATCGTACGCCCTTACCGTTCACGCAGTGGATACCGATGGCAACGCCGACGATGCAACCATTACCGTGAACATTACCGATGTTCCCGAAAATGGCCCTGCCATCTCCGACCACACAACCAGCATCCCCGAGGATGCACCCAACGGCACATCAGTTTACGATGTGAACGACGATAATACCCTAGGCGACACCGATGCTGACGGCCAGGCAATTAGCTACAACATCATAAATGGTGATATGGATGGTATTTTTGCCATAGAACCATCCAGCGGTTTAATAACTGTAGTTGATAATACTAAACTAAATTCAAAGGCAACACCTGTTTATTATCTGGAAGTTAGAGCTGCTGATACCGATGGTAATACTGACGATGCGATA
Source organism: Tenuifilum thalassicum (assembly GCF_013265555.1). Lineage (GTDB taxonomy): Bacteria > Bacteroidota > Bacteroidia > Bacteroidales > Tenuifilaceae > Tenuifilum > Tenuifilum thalassicum. Next base: position 2,362,301 of record NZ_CP041345.1, read on the forward strand.
ATAACCGTTAATATTACTGAAGTTGAGACAGGTTTAGATATTCCCGAAGGAATCTCACCCGGTGATGGTATTCATAACGACACCTTTGAAATTGGCGGTCTTGAGCAATTTCAACAGGTTTCCATAAGAATTTATAACCGTTGGGGCAATATCGTTTACAAATCAGACAACTATAAGAACGATTGGGATGGAACCAACAATATGAGAAATGGATTAGGAACAAAATTACCTTCGGGAACCTATTTCTACATCCTTGAAATAAAAGATAATGGCAAGAAGTATAGTGGTTATGTATACTTAAAACGTATGGATTAACCAAAAAAATATTTTTTGAGTTATGATTACAAGAATTTCAAAATCGATAAGTATAATTTTAGCAATTGTGAGTATTGTATCGTTTTCAGAGCTCACACTTGCACAGCAAGAGCCGATGTTCACACAGTACATGTTTAACACTGTATCGGTTAACCCAGCGTATGCAGGAACAACAAACTCCCTTAATGTTAACATGCTAAGTCGAATTCAATGGGTGGGTATGCGTGGAGCACCCAAAACATTTAGCTTGGCAATGCACTCACCCGTGATAAATCAGAACATTGGAGTAGGTTTTACAATTGTATCCGATAAAATCGGACCTGTAAGGAATAATTATTTTACTGCAAATTATGCCTATAGGTTAAAGTTGAATGAAGATTTGACATTATCGATGGGATTAAAAGGCGGACTCAATCAGTACTATGTGGGTTTAGCCGATATATATGTGCGAGACCCATTAGATGAGGCATTTCTTTCAAATGAAAGACGTTTAACTCCAAATCTTGGGTTTGGATTTTACTTATATTCCGATAAGTACTATGTAGGGTTCTCAATGCCAAAAATTTTTCAAACATCAGTAGACGAGCAGAATATCACGAATTCCGACCAGCTAAAAAGACACTATTACATAATTGCCGGATACGTTTGGCAGCTGAATAGCGAATGGTTGTTCAAGCCATCTTTTATTGCAAAAGCGGTTGGTGGTGCTCCATTGTCAACCGATATTACTGCCCAGTTTCTTTATCGTGATTTCATTTGGGTTGGTGCCATGTATCGGTTAGGAGATGCAGCAGGCATTTTCTTTAACTTTAAAATTAGCAACCAGCTGACAGTCGGCTACGGATATGACTTTTCACTGAGCCGACTGAACAGCTACAATAGGGGGACCCATGAAATAATGCTCAGTTTTGATTTTGAAAAACTAACCACAGGAAAGGTTAAATCACCACGTTACTTTTAATGGAATAGAAAATGAAGAATATATCGTTATCCTTTAAGGTTCTGCTAATAGTTTTTAGTTTGCTATCATTCAAACCTCACTATACCCAAGCTAAAGTCAGAGGTATCGACTCATTGCTATACACACTTGTTGAGAGATGGGCCGATAGGGCCTACGAGAATTACGCCTATGTTCGAGCTATTAAAAGGTATGAAACCTTAGTTAGACGAAATTTTACCAATGAAAAGATTTACAGAAACTTGGCTAGTTCATATTTAAAACTCAACAATGCAGAAGAATCCATAAAATACACTGAACTTCTAGTAAAATCAGGCAACTTCGTTCCCGAAGACGTTTACAACTTGGCTTATGCCTATATGTTTATTGGGAATTACGATAAAGCGGATGAATACTTAAACAAGTACAAGAATCTTGTTGAAAATGACACCAGAGCCGATAGGCAAGCCAACATTAAAGAGAAAATATCAAAGTTTAAGTCGTTATCACGATTTAAACTCCAAAAAGTTGAGTTTAATTCAAAATACTCCGATTTTGGACCATTCTACTATGACGATAAGCTTTACTTTGTTTCTGAGCGTAGAGAGGATGCTATTGTTAACTATGAATACCCTTGGAAAGAGGCTCCATATCTTGATGTATACGAAGTTGATTTAAAGGGAAATGTCTCTTCTCCGAATTTCTTCAAGGACAAGGTTAACACCAAGTACCACGACGGACCAATTTGTTTTACAAAGAATGGAGATGAAGTATTTTTTACTCGTAATAACTCTTTCCTCAAAGTATTTCCAGTTAAAGGAAAAGAAAAAACAGTATCGTTAAAAATATTTCACTCCAAAATAGTAAATGGCGTTTTATCTTCTCCAAAAGAGTTACCTTTTAATAGTAGTGATTACTCCTGTGGGCATCCCTCTATATCGGCAGATGGCAAAAAGCTATACTTTGCCTCAGACATGCCAGGCGGCTATGGCGGAACCGACATTTACATGGTGGAACGAACCGATTCGGGTTGGACTAAACCACAGAATCTTGGACCAGAAATCAATACCGAAGGTAATGAGATGTTCCCATTCATTCATGAATCGGGCATTCTCTATTTCACATCGAACGGACACGCAGGACTCGGCGGGCTAGATATTTACATGGCCACACCTAAAGGCAATGGCTTTGTTGTCATAAACCTAGGCTCACCTATTAATTCAGAAAAAGACGACTTCTCTTTTTATATCGACAAGGATAAAAAATTTGGGTTCTTTGCATCAAACAGACCTGGTGGCAAAGGTGATGACGATATATATAAGTTTTACACATTAGATTTAGGTACGACTTTAGCTGGAAACGTTTATGATTCCAATACTAAAGAACGATTATCTAATGCAACGATTCATCTTAAAGACGAAAAAGGAAACACTGTAGCTCTAAAAAGCGATAGGAATAACGATTTTGTCTTTAATATTAAACTCGATAACAATTATTTCATCACTGCCGAAATTGATGGCTATAAGCCTTACTCAACCGCTTTAAGTTTACCCGCATCAAAACCAGCATCGGATACCATTCATCATGATTTATATCTGGACCCACTACCCTTCTGGGGTATATTTGGTAAGGTTTATTTCAAAGAATCTCACGAAGTAATTCCTGATGTAAAATTACAAGTAGTTAATCAGCAAACCAATGACACCTTAATTGTCCTAACCGACTCCGCAGGTGAGTTCAGAGTCAAACTAGAGCAAAACACAAAATACAACTTGCTTTTCTCAAAAGAGGGATTATTTAGTAAGCGGGCAGAGTATTCAACTGAGAATATTACCCCAGGCTGGGTTAATGCGGATAAATTCATAGACCTTGCCTTTGAAAAAGTGGAACTTAACAAACGTATTGAGATTCCTAACATATACTACGATTTAGGGAAATGGAACATTCGACCCGATGCTGCTGTTGAACTTGACAAGGTAGTACAGTTTCTTAAAGATAATCCAAACATTAAGGTTGAGCTTGGCTCGCATACCGATTCAAGGGGAAGTTCTAAATCGAATCAAATTCTATCGCAGAAAAGAGCCCAATCGGCTGTTGATTATATAGTTAACCATGGTGTCTCAAGAGATAGGATTACCGCTAAGGGGTATGGTGAAACCATGCTTAAAAACCACTGTGCCGATGGAGTTAAATGCTCCGAAGAAGAACACCAACAAAACAGAAGAACCGAAATTAGAATTGTAGGAATGTAATAAACCTAAAAATTCGACTAGAAGGGTGGCTTTGCCACCTTTCTTGTTTTTGTGAAGATTGACAAACAGTATATCTTTACAAAAATTTAGGATATGGGAAGCACTTCACAAAAACGAGTTCTAATTATCACCTACTACTGGCCCCCTGCCGGGGGTGTTGCCGTACAGCGTTGGCTAAAATTTGTGAAGTATCTACCAAATTATGGTTGGGAACCTGTTATCTACACTCCTGAAAACCCTGAATTTTTTTATGAAGACAAATCGCTATTAAAAGATATTCCAGAAAAAGCAAAGGTTATAAAACGCCCTATTTGGGAACCATACAAAATTTACAAATCGCTCACCGGGAAAAAAGGTGAAAATTTAGGCCTAGGGTTTGCAAACAATGAAAAAAGTAAAAAGGGGGCATTAAACAAACTGTTTATATGGTTAAGAGGTAACCTTTTAATTCCCGACCCCCGAATTTTTTGGGTTCGCCCATCAGTAAAGTTTTTGTGCAATTACCTGAAGGAGAATCCGGCTGATGCTATTATCACTACGGGGCCACCCCACTCCATGCACCTTATTGGATTTAAGATTAAAAAGAGATGTAATATTCCATGGATTGCTGATTTTCGAGACCCATGGACAAATATCGACTTCTACAAGGAATTAAAATTAACCAGGCTAGCAGATATTATTCATCATAGGCTAGAACAAAAAGTTTTGAAGTCGAGCAACCAGGTTATTGTTGTATCAAAACAGATGAAGCGCGAGTTTGAAGAATTAGGCTGCAAAAACATTTCAGTAATTACCAATGGTTTCGACATTGAAGATATTCCATCAAAACTAGCCCCCAACAACAATAACTTCACTATCTGCTATGTAGGAACTATGAATTCGGCTAGGAATCCGCTAACTCTGTGGCAAGCTCTGCGATTAATTTGCTCTAACGATAACGAGTTTGCATCAAAGCTAGAAATTAAAATAGCGGGTCAAATAGACTCATCGGTAATTGATGCAATAAAGAACAACAACCTTGAAAAAAACTTTGAGTACCTTGGAACAGTTCCACACAACGAGGCACTTGAATTACAAATGAGTTCACAGGTACTTTTACTTGTAGTGAACAATACGCCTAACGCCAAAGGGATTGTTACTGGCAAATTTTTTGAATACCTTGCCATGGGCAAGCAAATACTTGCAATTGGGCCAACAGATGGTGACTTGGCTGAAATTATTCAAGAAACCGATGCTGGCAATATAGTTGATTTTAACGATTTTGATGGCACTAAGCAGCTAATTTTGAAATATTACAATCTTTATAAATCAGGGGGATTAAACACTGTTAAGACAGCAAGTAACAAATACTCAAGAAAAGAGTTAACAGGCAAACTAGCTAAAATTTTAAATGAGATTACAGAAAATGAGTAAAAAAGCAATACTAACTGTACTTGGGGCAAGGCCACAATTTATAAAAGCAGCTGCGGTTAGCCGTCAGTTCCAAAAAATTGAAATTCCAGAAATAATTGTTCACACTGGTCAGCACTTCGACAAAAACATGTCGGATGTGTTTTTTAAGGAGATGAGCATTCCATCGCCCCAGTACAACCTAAAAATAAATAGTTTAAGCCATGGAGCAATGACAGGGCGAATGCTTGAACAGCTGGAGGAAATCATACTCAAAGAAACACCATCGGCGGTAATGGTTTATGGAGATACCAACTCAACACTAGCTGGAGCTTTAGCTGCAGTGAAGCAACATGTCCGAGTTATTCATGTTGAAGCTGGTTTACGCTCATTTAATATGGCAATGCCCGAAGAGGTCAATCGTATTCTGACCGACCGCATTTCAAACCTACTTTTTTGCCCTACCGACACAGCAGTTAAAAATCTAAAAAACGAAGGCTACGAAAATTTTAATGCGCAAATAGTAAAAAGCGGTGATGTGATGCAGGATGCCGCATACTTCTATCTTGATAAGGCAAAATCATCATCTAAAATCATTGAGAGGCTTGGTCTTACCTCTGATTTTGTTCTAGCAACTATACATCGACAAGAAAACACCGACGACCAAACTAAGCTAAAGCAAATCATAGATGGTCTGAATCGAATAAACAAAGAGGTAAGGGTTGTTGTTCCTCTGCATCCAAGGACCCAAAAGATACTCAAAAGCACATCTATCAGTACCGATTTTACTATCATTGAGCCTGTTGGCTATTTCGACATGCTAATGCTAATTAGCAATAGCAAGATGGTTATGACCGATAGCGGAGGTCTACAGAAAGAAGCTTTCTTTTTCGGGAAACATTGCATAACGCTCCGTGAACAAACAGAATGGGTTGAACTAGTTGAGAATGGATTTAATCGCTTAGCAGGTGCTAGTTCCGATGCAATTTTAAATGCATTCCATGAGATGTCGAGCAAAGAATCTAATTTTAATATCGACTTGTATGGCAATGGTAAGGCTTCGGAGAAAATTGCACAACATCTTAAGAGTTGGCTATAGCATTTCAATAGCAGCAACATTTCTTCTTACTATTAAGCCAAACATAGCCAACTGCCAGTGGTTTGTAAATACAAATGGGGGTGTTGTTTACAACGTCCCACTACCACTAAACATTTACCAGGAAGGTTACCCTTCAATTAAGATGAATGCCCAGTTCAGGACCGAGCCCTTCACGCTACCAGTTTATTGGGCAGTTCAGGTAGGAAGAGAAGGTAAAAATAGTCAGTTTGCAAGTATAGAATTTATTCACCATAAACTTTATCTGAACAACACCAACCCAACAGTAAGCAAGTTTAATGTTTCCCATGGTTTTAACATGTTAATAGCCAGCTATGGGTATTCTTGGAATGAATATTCAACCAGCATTGGTTTGGGATTTGTGATCGCCCATCCCGAATCGGAAATTAGGGAAATGGAATTTGGAAGTTCAACCGACGATTGGGATATGGGATATTATTTGACTGGGCCTGTTTTTGCCTTTAGTGCAAAACGAAACCTATACTTTGCAAACAAGGTTTATGGTATACTTGGCCTTAAGGTTACTGGGGCATATGCAAGGCTTCCTATAAACCAAGGCCATGCAAGTTTTGTGAACATAGCGGGGCATATCAATTTTGGGATAGGAGTAAAACTCTAATAAAAAAGCCGACTTTACTAAGCCGGCTCCTATTATCATATCTGAAAGATTATGCTATATGGATGAACTGGGAAACCAGCTTAGCAATCTCCTCGTTGTTCCCGTAAAGTTTCTCGCTCAAGCCTTTATCGTTATACGACTTAAGCTTTGCAACAATGGCATCAATCATCCCCTTTGGAAAAATGCCATCCTTTTCAAACTTTTGTCTTTTAGCCTCAAGTGCTTCTGCCGATTCCCAGCACGAAGCAGGTAACTGTTTTAGGCTGGCAAGCTTTTCCTTAAACTCTGGCCTAAAAATGTTAACATTTACGTAAAGTTTATCGGCCAGTTCAAGAGCATCAGGTCTGCGCAACCCATCAAGTGCAGCAGTAATAAGGCCTGCGATAGTTAGATAAGGATTTGCAGAGCCATCGGCAACTCTATACTCAACAGTTTGTTTACTTTCCATTTGAGCATACTGGCTGTCGTCATTAGGATTAGCATGCTTTACCATATTTTCTGCACCAATCCAGCCCAAAGGGACACGGATTACCACTGAACGATTGCGCTCGCCCCAACAGATATTGGTTGGTGCTTCTTGGTGTGGTACTAATCTTAAATATGATGTGGGAATGGTATTACCAAATGCGGTAAGAGCATCTGCAGCATCAAGGATACCAGCAACCATCTTTTTGGCAGTATCGCTTAGCTTTCCATTTTCCACCATAAGATTCTTTCCATCTTTCTCAACCATCATGTGGAAATGCAAGCCACTGCCAGCCTTGCCAACTGTTATTTTAGGAGCAAAACTAATTTCCACACCATAACGATAACCAAGCATACGCACAATCCATTTGGCTATCACAAGCTGCTCAACAGCTTCTTCGGCAGGCATTGGGAGGAACTCAATTTCGTGCTGCTCATAAAGATATTGGTCGGTCATAAAGCAACCCACTTCTGAATGGCCATACTTCACCTTTCCACCTGCACGAGCAATGTAGATTAAAGCCTCACGCCGTAGCATTTCCCATTTAGCGAATGGTTCAGAAGCATGGTACCCCTTTTGGTCAACTCCAGGATAAAAATCATCGCGTTCGCTTATTACGTAATACTCAAGCTCTGCTAATGCTTTAAAGGTCATGCCAGTTTCTTGCTTGAACAAATCGTAAGCCTTTTTTAACACGTTCTCAGGAGCACTTTCAAGAGGCTTACCAGTGCTATCGTAAAACGAACAGAGTATTTCAAGAGTTGGAACTTCGGCAAATGGGTTAACAAAGGCAGTTCTGTAACGTGGAATAACATAGAGGTCGCTACTACCTGCCTCAATAAATGAGAAAAGGCTGCTTCCATCTACTCGTTCACCAGCAGAAAGAATTGAATCGAGATGTTCCTTTGAGGAAATTATAAAGTTTAGGGTTTTAAGCTTGCCATCCTCTGCCACATAACGAAAATTAATCATTTCTATGCTATTTTCCTCGCAGAAGCGAATGATATCGGATTTTGTAAATTCCGATGCAGGCTTTTTTAGATATCGAACCAGCTCATTGGGGTTCATCACTATTTGCGATTCGTTCATGAGTTTCTAATTTTTTATTTTAGCCAAAACTACAAAATACAATTGTTCTGCAATGTGTAAATACAATGTTTATTAACATGATTTTATAACATACTTGTAAATTGTAGAAAAAAACTATTTAATCAGCCCCTGTTTTAAGCCAATGTCACGCAAACCATATATTACATAGGAAAAAAAGCAAAACCGAAACCATGATTTATTTTCAAAATCACCTAAAGCATATCAAAACTTTCAGAAATGCTATAGGACCATGAACCTTCTTAAAAGAGATATTAACCTAATGCCACATCTAATAGCATCATTGTGGCAAATCCAAGCATGGCTCCTATTGTCGATAAATCGGTTTCATTGCCCATTTGCGATTCAGGGATTAGCTCTTCAACTACAACAAAAATCATAGCTCCTGCAGCAAACGAAAGAGCGTAGGGCAATAGCGGTGTGATTGTAAGAACTAAATAGGCACCTAGCACCCCAGCTATTGGCTCGACAACTCCAGAAAACTGTCCATACATAAACGCCCTTGTTCGGGAGAAGCCCTCCCTTCGTAGCGGGATTGATACTGCAGCGCCTTCAGGGAAATTTTGTAGTCCTATACCAACCGCAAGAGCAATTGCACCGGAGAGCATTCCTAAATCCGGATTATTTGCTAAGGCCCCAAAGGCAACACCAACAGCAAGGCCCTCGGGGATGTTATGTAGTGTAATTGCAAGGACAAGCAGTACGCTACGCTGCCAGGTTGTCTTAACACCTTCGGCCTTATCGATTGAGAGCCCCATATGTAGATGAGGTAATACTTTATCGACAATTAACAGAAATGCTCCTCCCAATAAAAAACCAACGACTGCAGGCACCCAAGGTGTAGTACCATTTTGCTCTGCCATCTGAATGGCAGGATTGAGCAACGACCAAAAGCTTGCTGCAATCATTACACCCGCAGCAAAACCTAGCATGGAGTTAAGTATCTTTTTATTGATAGATTTAAAAAAGAAAACCATTGCTGCCCCTAGAGCAGTTACAAACCATGTAAAAAGCGTGGCAGCAAGCGCCAAAATGACTGGATTGTAATCAAGCAATATATCAATCTTCATCAATTTAAGAAATTTAGTCTTTAAACAAAAAAACACCAACGACACAAATCTACAAAATTTAACCAGTAAAAACAGCCAAATTTAGCTTGTGTCGTTGGTGTGGTGTCGAAAGATGGGCCTTCTAGCCAATCAGAAAATCAATTATTTCAACTCGTTTAACCTTTCCTCTAAGGCTTTAATCTTAGCTTCGGCATCACTCTTTTTCTTTTGCTCCATGACCACAACTTTAGCTGGAGCATTATTCACAAAGCGCTCATTGCTTAGCTTTTTCATAACGCTATTAAGGAATCCACGAGTGTATTCTAGTTCCGCCAAAATCTTTTTACGCTCTTCTTCAACATCGATCAAGCCTTCTAAAGGAATATAAACCTCATCAACACCTACCATGAACGACGATGCTCCTTCCACTTTTCCATCGGTATACCCAAACTCCTCAAGTCCAGCAAGTTTCACAACAACATCTTCTAGCCCCTTGTCTAACTTGCCATTTGTCTTAATTAAAGCCTTAAGATGATGTTTAGGCGAAATATTTTTTTCCTGACGAATATTTCGAATTCCTGCGATAATACCCTTTACACGTTCAAAGTTGTCTAATAGATTTTCATCAAATCCGTTCGATTCAGGCATACGGCTAACCATGATACTTTCGCCATCGGCGCGATTACGCAGATGTTGCCATAACTCCTCGGTTATAAAAGGCATGAATGGATGAAGCAACGCTAGCATTTTCTCAAAAATATCAAGAGTAGCATTATAGGTTGTTGCATCAATAGGCTGACCGTATGCTGGTTTTACAGTTTCTAGATACCACGACGAAAATTCGTCCCAGAAGAGTTTATAAAGGTTCATTAACGCCTCCGAAATGCGATACTTTTCAAAATCATCGTCGCACTGTTCAATGGCCATGTTTATCACATTATTAAACCATTCCACAGCCACCCTTGCCGATTCGGGTTGTTTAGCATTTTCATCAACCTGCCATCCCTTAACTAGGCGAAAAGCATTCCAAATCTTATTGCTAAAGTTTCTACCCTGTTCGGTAAGGCTTTCGTCGAATAGCAGGTCGTTTCCTGCAGGCGAGCAAAGCAGCATACCAACACGTACGCCATCGGCACCATATTTTGCTATGAGGTCAAGTGGGTCGGGTGAGTTACCAAGCTGCTTACTCATTTTACGACGCAGGTGGTCGCGAACGATGCCAGTGAGGTAAACATTTCGGAAAGGCTTATCGCCCATGTATTCGTACCCTGCAATTATCATGCGTGCAACCCAGAAGAAAAGGATTTCGGGTGCAGTAATCAAATCGTGAGTTGGATAGTAATACTTAATATCCGGATTTTCAGGGTCAAGTATTCCGTTGAAAACAGATATTGGCCATAGCCAAGAGCTAAACCAGGTATCAAGAACATCATCGTCCTGACGGAGGTCGGAAATTTGAAGGTTAGGGTTATTGGTTTGTTTACGCGCCAGTTCAACAGCTTCCTCCTCATTGTGGGCTACTATATAGCCACCTTCGGGTAAATACCATGCAGGAATGCGATGTCCCCACCAAAGCTGACGCGATAAGCACCAGTCCTTAACGTTTTCCATCCAGTGACGGTAGGTATTCACAAATTTTGGTGGATGAAGTTTAATATCGCCATTCACAACTGCATCGAGAGCGGGTTGTGCAAGGTCTTTCATCTTTAAGAACCACTGCATGGAAAGCTTAGGCTCAATAACCGCATCGGTACGTTCACTAAACCCGACCTTATTCACATAATCCTCAACCTTAGCCAGATTTCCAGCCTTTTCAAGGTCAATAACAATCTGTTTGCGAACTTCGAACCTATCCATTCCAACGTAAAGCTGTGCGGATTCGTTCAAAGTTCCGTCATCGTTAAAAATGTCAATTACCTCAAGGTTATACTTTTCCCCAAGCATGTAGTCATTCACATCGTGGGCAGGAGTAACCTTTAAAGCACCTGTACCAAACTCCATATCTACATACTCATCAAAAATAACAGGCACACTACGATTGATAAGGGGAACAATAAGGCGTTTACCTTTAAGGTGCGCGTAGCGTGGGTCGTTAGGATGTACGCAAACAGCAGTATCGCCAAGAATGGTTTCAGGGCGTGTAGTGGCTATGGTAACATGACCATCATCGCCTTCAATCTTATAGTTCAGGTAGTAAAGCTTACCTTTTACCTCACGATATATTACCTCCTCGTCGGAAACTGCGGTTTTGGCCTGAGGGTCCCAGTTGACCATTCGCACACCACGATATATTAGTCCTTTGCGGAATAAATCGACAAATACATGGATAACACTTTCCGACAGCGTTGGGTCCATGGTAAAACTTGTTCGGTCCCAATCGCACGATGCGCCTAACTTTTTAAGCTGCTCAAGAATAATTCCACCATGCTTCTCCTTCCACTCCCAAGCATGCTTTAGAAACTCATCGCGAGAAAGCTGCGATTTCTCTATTCCTTCGGCTTTCAGTTTGGCAACAACTTTGGCCTCAGTAGCAATTGAGGCATGGTCGGTTCCAGGTACCCAGCAGGCATTTTTACCCTTCATACGAGCCCTACGAACTAGCACATCCTGCAGAGTATTGTTGAGCATGTGTCCCATATGAAGCACACCAGTAACATTGGGTGGTGGAATCACAATGCAGTATGGTTCGCGTTCATCGGGTGTGGAACGGAAAAAGCCTTTATCCATCCAATACTTATACCACTTATCCTCAACCTCAACCGGGTTGTATTTTGCAGAAAGTTCCTTTGTGTTATCCATAATTTAAATGCTATCATCTATCGAACCGCAAAAATAGCATTTTTTCTATAAAGATTGATATGCAGAAGGTTGGTGTTAAACAATTATATGGCTTCAATATCTCAATAATGCTTTTATTTCAAAAAAAATCTGTTTCAATCAGAATAATTTTCTTCTCCTATTCAATTCGATAAATCGTCATTATATTTTCAAGTATATGGTTAACATCGATATTCAAATCTTTTAGCAACCCCGACTCTAAATCAAAAACCCACCCATGAACAGAAATCTTATTTTGTCGAATAGCCTTTTGCACCTCGTATGTTTTTAAAACATTTACACACTGTTCTAGAACATTAAGTTCAACTAGCCTTTTATTCTTTTCGACAGGTGAATTGCACTTTTCAAGTTCAGGTCGGTGAAGCCTGTAAACATCTCTGATATTTCGCAGCCATGGATTAAGTATCCCCATGTCCTTTGGTTGCAAAGCAGCCTCAACACCTCCGCAGCGATAATGGCCACAAACAACAATATGTTCAACCTCCAAAACTGTGACTGCATAATTGATAACAGCCATGGAGGCTAAGTCGGAATTGGGAACCTGGTTGGCAATGTTTCGATACACAAATACCTCACCAGGTTCAACTCCCATTATCTCTTCAGCAGAAACTCGGCTATCGGAACAGCCAATGTATAAAATTTTAGGCTGTTGCCCCCTAGCTAAATCAATAAAGTAGTCTGGCTTATCCGATATTTTCTTTTCAGCCCAAATCTTGTTTCTTTGAAAGATTGATTTTAAATCCATTTGCTAAAGAACAATGTTGCCATGTTTCCTTGGAGGATTTTGTTGGCTTTTGGTTCTTGTCATTTCTAAAGCTTGTACCAACTTAGCTCGTGTTTGCTTTGGATAAATGACCTCATCGATATACCCCAGCTCTGCAGCTTGATAAGGGTTGGCAAACTTGTCGCGATACTCGTCAATTAGCTGCTGACGAGTTTCCTCATTATCAATCTTGTTCCTATAAAGTATGTTTACGGCACCTTCGGGGCCCATAACTGCAATTTCGGCCATGGGATAGGCAAAGTTCACATCGGCACCCACCTGCTTGCTCGACATCACACAGTAAGCACCACCGTATGCTTTACGAGTAATTACAGCAATTTTAGGAACAGTTGCCTCGGAATAGGCATATAAAAGTTTAGCTCCATGGCGAATAATGCCATTCGACTCCTGGTTAACTCCAGGAAGGAATCCCGGAACATCAACAAAGGTTACAATAGGGATATTGAACGAATCGCAAAAACGGATAAAGCGTGCACCTTTTACCGATGCATCGATATCGAGCACACCTGCAAGGTGAGCGGGCTGATTTGCAACAAGACCTACAGTATGCCCAGCCATACGCGCAAAACCAACAACTATGTTTTTTGCAAAAAGAGGCTGAACCTCAAGGAAGTTCTTATCGTCAACTACTGTTAAAATCAGGTCTTTAATATCGTATGGTTTATTGGGGTCGGCTGGAATTAATGTTTGAAGGCTCTCGTCTTCGCGTAAGGGGTCGTCGGTGGTAGGAACAACAGGAGGTTCCTCCATGTTATTAGCAGGTAAAAAGCTCATCAACTCCCTAAGAAGCATTAAAGCCTGCTCATCATTTTCGGCCACGAAATGGGCCACACCACTTTTAGCATTATGGGTGATTGCGCCGCCAAGCTCATCTTTTGTAACCTCCTCGTGCGTTACCGCCTTTATCACATCTGGTCCAGTTACAAACATATAGCTGGTATCCTTAACCATAATGATAAAATCGGTTAGTGCTGGCGAATACACAGCTCCACCAGCACATGGTCCCATAATACAGGTTATCTGGGGAATAACACCAGAACTACGAACATTATTGTAAAAAATCTCAGCATAACCTGCAAGGCTCTGTACGCCTTCCTGAATGCGGGCACCACCAGAATCGTTCAGACCAATAATTGGAGCGCCCATCTTTGTGGCCAGCTGTTGCAATTTGATTATCTTATCGGCATTAGCTCGGCTTAAAGTCCCACCAAAAACTGTAAAATCGTAGGCATAAACATAAACCAAACGGCCATCTATTTTACCGTAACCTGCCACGACTCCATCACCTGGAATGTGCTTTTTGTCCATTCCAAAATCGGTAGCCCTATGCGTAACGAGTTTATCTATTTCGTTAAAAGTTCCTGGATCAAGCAACTCAACTATTCTTTCTCTGGCAGTTTTTTTCCCTCCTTCGTGTTGCTTTGCAATACGATCGGGACCTCCGGCTTGCTCGGCCAAAGCATTACGACGCTCTAACTCCTGATATAGCTCATCAAGTGTTTTCATTGGATTTAGGTTAAAGAAAGGTTAATGGATTTTTTATTCAATTTCTACTAATGGTTGGTTGGCATTAATGTTATCGCCCTCTTTCACATGAATTTTCTTCACAACTCCATCCACTGGGCTTTTGTACTCACTTTCCATTTTCATTGCCGAAATAACAATAACGGTTGTTCCTTTTTCTACAGGTTCACCTTCGGCAACTGGAATTTTCACCACACGACCAGGCATTGGGGTAGATATCACCTTATCGGCTCCTTGGTCTTCAAGCGCCTTGCGGCTACGCTGATATCGGCTTTGGGCATCAATAATCTCAACCTCTTGTGAGTTATAAAATGTGTTTACAAAATAATTTTTTGGTCCATCGCCGGGTATTATCTCAATGTTATACGATTTCCCATTGTGGATAATAGAGTAAACACCATTTTCAACCTGTGCAATATCTACCTCGTATTCAACTCCATCGACCTCAAAAACAACAATATTTTCATTGCGACGCACCAATTTCACATCGGCAATACGATCGCCAATTTTAACTTCAAGTCCCATAGCTATGATTAATTAATAGGGTATAAGGCTGCGCTTAATACCGTAAGTTTTCCAATTCTCAGATTGCGATACGGCAAAATCGCTCATTGCTACCTTTTCCATCTTGGTAATGAAATCGAAATAAGCAGCAATTATTGCCATATCCTCAAAAACTCTATCGCCTTTTGTTTCTGTTTTCATTAGCTCATCAAAGTGCTCCTGAATGAAGTGCGTATTGTAGTTACCAAGTCGGAAGTCGCGGTTATCCATAATACGCTCAAGGAATCGGATTGATGTTTTTACTCCAGTTATTTTGTACTCAAAGAGGGCTCGTTTCATTCGGTTAATGGCCTCTGTTCTATCACGCCCCCAGGCAATAAGTTTACTAATCATAGGGTCGTAGTACAGGGGAATTTCATAGCCTTCGTATGCGTATCCATCGGTACGCACACCTAAACCATTTGGTTCACTAATATGCCTTATTAATCCGGGAGAAGGCATGAAATTATTGAACGGATCCTCGGCAAGGATACGGCATTCAATTGCATGCCCATGCTGTTTAACCTCTTCCTGCTTAAATGAAATTGGCAAACCAGAAGCAATCCGAATCTGTTCCTTTACAAGGTCTACTCCTGTTACACGCTCAGTAATAGGATGCTCAACCTGCAAGCGGGTATTCATTTCAAGGAAATAAAAGTTGTGGTTGGCATCAACCAAAAACTCTATAGTTCCAGCACCAACATAGTTTACAGCTTTAGCAGCGGCAATAGCTGCTTGTCCCATTTGCTCGCGCAATTCTGGAGTTATGAATGGCGAAGGAGTTTCTTCGATTACTTTTTGGTGTCTTCGTTGAATAGAACACTCACGTTCAAACAGATGAACGGTATTACCATGCCTATCGGCAAGAATTTGAAATTCGATATGATGTGGCGACTCAACGTACTTCTCAATGTAAACCGTATCATCGCCAAAAGCTGACTGTGCCTCCGATTGAGCCAGTTTAACAGCTGAAACCAATTCTTCGGCCTTACGTACTAGGCGCATGCCTTTCCCCCCACCACCAGCTGACGCCTTTATTATTACAGGCAAGCCGATTTCATCAACAATTTTGCGAACGGTTTCCATATCGGATACTTTCTGCTGAGTACCTGGCACCACCGGCACTCCAGCCTCAATCATGGTTTGACGGGCAGTTATTTTATCGCCCATTTGATTTATAGCCTTTGGATCGGGGCCAATAAAAACAATTCCAGCCTCGCTGCACTTTTGTGCAAACTCAGCATTCTCCGACAGGAAACCATAACCAGGATGAATGGCATCGGCACCTGATTGTTTTGCCACTTCAATAATCTTATCGCCATTAAGATAGCTCTCATTTGAAGGCGATGGGCCAATGTGATATGCCTCATCGGCATAACGAACGTGTAATGAACGACGGTCGGCATCTGAATAAACGGCAACCGATTTTATTCCCATTTCGCGGCACGACCTGATAACCCGGACTGCTATTTCGCCCCGGTTAGCAATAAGTACTTTTTTAATCATAATAGTCCCAGATATGAATCCGAGACAAAGGTATGGAAATTTTTAATTTTTGTGCAAGTTTATTTATACATTTATGTTATTTAGCATAATTCTATAGCATATCTGTATATATCGAAAACGTTTTAAATCAACACATTAAATCAAACACTCGTTTACATAAATTTTGAGTATTATTATTTCTCATAGCTAAAAATCATCCCAATAAATATTTAACCAAAACTTCTGCTTGCCAGGCATTTGAGAATCTACCAAGCAGCGATTCTCGTTCAAGAATTGAAGTTTCTTCAAATTTCTTATACATAAGCAAATTGATTAAACCAACGTAATCATCGGCTGAGTCAGCCACATTGCATAACTTTTCGAGTCCTGTATTCTGTACAACCTCCCTATTGCACAGGCAGTGCCGACCTTTAAAAAGAGAGTATAGTAGTTTCAACTTAAATCCTTGAGAATTTAAGGAGTGCGTTATATTTATATGAGCATTTTGTATAAGCTCATCCATTTGGGCTCTATTGGGATCATTGATTATTTGTATGTTGCTAACGCCTTTCGATTTATCATACAATACTTGCTGGGGTGATTTCCCAGCAATAACAACATTATGCTTTACTCTTTTCAAAACATTATCGATGAGCCAAATAGTACTTTTCACATTTTCAGTTACCGACAAATCGGCATGAATTAAGATATAGTCACCACTCCCCTTTTTCACATCTAACCTATCAAATGGATGAAAAGGGGTTACTAAAAAAACATTAGTACTATACTTCTGAAAATAGTCAAGATCGTTAGGCGAAATCGCAGCAATCGAATCGACATTGTTTAACACCGATTCGTATCTTTTTAGTTTAAGCGATTCCAATTTAAAATATAACCGCCTTAAAAGGTTACTCTCTGATTGTGCTAATGCGGCATAGTATTTATGTTCGACATTGTGGGTTCTTACTATAATTTTTCTACCTTTTAACAATCCTGTGTATAGAGGATAGGTTGTATGCAAACCCTCGAACAGAATTGGATATTCATTCCCTAGCAAGTTCTCAATAAGCCTACTGTTTGAACGAGATCTTACAATATAAGGCAGCTTTGAGAATAGAAAAACAGGATTTAAATCACGCTCATAATAGTGCACCTTAAAGCATATGTCTTCTAACTCCTTCTTAACAGTTCTATCTCGATATGTATAACAATGAAGTATAACTTTCAGGCCAAGCTCCGATAGGGCTTTCAATTTGTAGAATACGTCAATTGCTCCTCCATAATCAGGAGGAAAAGGAACGGTAAAAGAAACAACATTAACTATCATCTTTTAGAACCCTTTAATCTTCAAAAATAACATTACCAGTCCCTATGCGATTTAGAGTAACCTCAGGATTTCCATGAAGTATGATATTACCAGATGAATAGATGTTTGCTTCGAGTCGATTTTCCACATTAAGATAAACATCCTCAACACATTCATGATTAACCACGCACCTCCTTAGCGTAGTATTTTTCAGGTTGAAAATTGCTCCACCCCTTACATTTAAATCGCAACTTACGGCTGAGCCTTCCACAATATACTTTCCAAAGCTTTCGCCAGAAGCATCTATTCTTATGTAATCAACCTCAACATTTGCATAGCAATCGGTATAATTGCCCCAATCGATGAAATAGAATTTGCTCGATTTAAACTTAACAGGAATCCTAAACTTACAAGGCTGACGGATATCGATTGTAGGAATCTGAGATAAATGAACCTCAATATCAATAACTGGATACCCTTTAAGCCATCTGCCATTCACATTCTCTCTTAAAAGGAGCTTATCATCTTCAAAATATAGCTTCACATCAGGTTGTACATTTTCCGGACACCTAATCAATGCATAACCAACCGTATCAGGATAAAGTGTAACATTGAAAGAGCCCTTTATATCGAAACTATCATAGTGAGTTAACAGGTTCACTTTACGAGTAGTAACATCACCTGCAATGCTGTCAGAGAGCCATTCACACGATTGGCTCAACAAAACTAGCACTAACAATATGGCTAAAGATCTATTTCTCATGCTTTTCAACTGAATACCTTAATCCTACCTCTATAAAATCGGCTTGGGCCAACCAATGCGCCTTGATGGCTACAGATAGCTGGAGGGTTTTGTTAAGCATTACACGCAAACCTGCCTTGTTGGTAACACCAGCCAATCCATAAAATCCATTTTTCAAATAGATGCCAGGCTGAAATGCCATGGAGACCCTGCCAAAACTTAGCAAATAAGTAGCATTTAACGAAATGGCAACTTTATCTGAGGCTTTAGGATTTATAGAATTATCGTTTTTATCAACCATCAAATCGGGTATGGAGCCATCGGAATAAATACAAAGCTCAGCTCCAAGCATTGACAGGGGAGCAACCCTATATAATTTTTCCATAGAAAGACCTAAAATTCCATACTGCTTACCAGTAAAACCATCGATAGCCTTTTCGCTACCAAAAAAGGCGAGGTTTAGGACACTATAAGGAGTGTCATCTGCTGGTTTTTCAACAGGCTTTAAAAGTTTTTTTCCGAATAAGTACCTATAGCTAAGTGCGCTCGTAAGAATATTAAACCCCAAATTTGGTTCTTTTACACTTCCATTTGAAGCATGGGCCACCCCTAAACTCATCGAAACTAAATGCTTTCTACTTATTCTGTATGAGGCATTCACCTCATACTGAAAAAAAACATTTATTGGAGTACCTAACACCATGTTCTCTCTGTTGCTAACCCTGTCGTGCCATTTTGAAGCGTAACTTAGACCAACAGACAATGTGTTTCCAATGTTAAAACGGCTATCTTTATTTAAAAATTCTCTATTTATAAAAAAGTATAGTCCAGTCAAAGAGCCATACAAACTTTCATTACCTAGGCCTGAATGGTGCAAGCCAACTCCGACCACGGGGAAATTATACTCCCAATGCCACAACTTTTTACCACTAGTTTGAATTCCATAGTTTAGCTGAAACCCAGTAACATTTTCGGTAATAAAATACTTCATGTAACCATGATGAGGGACTATAAATCCAGTTCGAAATCTTAAATCGATAGAATTTTTGAAATCTTGAGAGAGAACAACTTCGCTGGCTAGCAAATTAACAAAAGCAATTACAAAAAGAATCCTACGCATTATTGAAACCGATAAACAACTAAAAACTCAATCACTCTATTACGTTGACCAGTATCCATTCTATAAGAAATGTTATCGTTATATGGCCTAATTGGGATTATAGAATAAGATAACATTAGACCAAATCGCCAATTTTCGCTATAATTATACTCCATGCCAGCAAGGGCGGCAATTTCAAACTTCCTAAACGAAAAAGCATCTGAATCAGGGAAAGTTCCAAGTGAATTTTCTTCGGTTGCTTTTGTTAGGTAACCAACAGAAGTGCCAGCAATAGCGCTAAAACCATTTACAAACTGATATCCAAAAGTGAAGGGTAACTCAAAGTAGTTAAGCTTCATTCTATAAAAATCAGTCATATCGGAGTCTTTGATTTTTGCGAAGCTTCCCTTTTGAATAAATCTAAAATTAGCCCTCCAAAACCAATTAGCAACCAAATTTCGCTCTACCCAAAATCCAAGAATAGGACCAGCCTTATCAAAGCCACCATAGGTATCGCCATCGACTTGAGTAGCTGCAACACCTAGAGTTACACCGCCCTTAAAACCCTGAGCAAAGGTATCAACAAAAGAAAGTTGCAATGCAACAAGTGCGATGATAAAAAGTCTATGGTGTTTCATCTTTAATCATTTTCAGCATCGCTGGAACTCCAACCGATGCTTTATCCTTAATAAAAGTAACATCATTTCGCCAAACGTTAACATCATTTGGGTCAATAAGATATATGGGACAACCTTTTGGAGCATAGTCCAACAAACCTGCAGCAGGATAAACGTTTAACGATGTTCCAACTACCGCAAATATTTCTGCGGTTTGGACAATCTTGGCAGCTTCGGTAAGCATAGGCACATCCTCGCCAAACCATACCACATGAGGTCGCAATTGATAACCATCAATATTGTCGCCCCATTTTATGTCGTTGTAGCCAATATCGATAATATTATTTGGATTATTTACTGGTCGTGCTTTAGTCAGTTCGCCATGCAAATGCATCACTTTTGAGCTGCCTGCACGTTCATGCAAATTATCGACATTCTGTGTTATCACATAAATGTCAAAGTCGTTCTCTGCATTGGCTATTGCCAAGTGTGCAGCATTTGGCTTAGCACTTTTAAGCTGTCTTCTTCGCTGATTATAGAACTCAAGAACTAGTTGAGGATTTTTTTGCCATCCCTCAATGCTCGCCACTTCCATAACATCATACTCCTCCCACAAACCACCCATATCGCGGAAGGTTCTAATTCCACTCTCTGCACTAATACCTGCACCAGTTAGCACTACTAATCGTTTACGCATAACTATAAATCGAAATATGTTTTATAGAAATGTTGTATATCTTGGTTTAGTTCAATATAAAAATTAGCCGCTTCTGTAGGATTAAACTCGAATTTTCGCCACTTTTCATACTTCATCTGAGTTCGCTGAATTATCTCACGGTCAAACACCCTTGTAAGCTGAATTAAACCTGTTTGCTCTTTATTAACCAAGCTGTTTAATAAAACATAATTTTTGCCTTCATCCCAATTCTCTAAGGGGAAGCAACTCTTTTTCAATTGTAAGGTATAATCGCAAAGTTTTGCATTTTGGGTTCCTGGAGCTGTAATTAGTTGGGGCAACACACCACCTGCCCCAACCCATAAGGGTACTGCAACAGATGCTGGTTGAAAGCCCAACTTTACCCACATTGTAGAAAAATCTGTGGGTTCTAACGCCAAAACACCCTGAATAACAACTGTTGAGGAAGAATAATAACGAAGAATATAATCACGTAAGGAAACAATTTTGTCAACTTTTGAAATCTCTTTAGTCAAATCAATATTAGTAAATTCCTGCTTAAGGCTAACGGTTGCATTTGTAAGCAGGAACTCAGGGGTTAGGTCTCCTGCAGCTTTTGCCTCTTTCAACAAATTTGTTGCAGTAGCAAAACGGATATAGCCAGCACCTTTATTTGATTCGCCAGAAACCGAGAAATTTGTTCTAACCAAAAAACCATCGGGAGCATCGGTATTGCTGTTGGCATCATAAAATCGATATGAGAAATTGTTAACCTCAAAATAGCCAGCACCACCCTTTGCATCAATAATCCCAAAATTTGCTGAAACACCCCACGGTTTAGGCAAGGTGTCGAGCATCTGTGCAAAATCGGTTATAGTAGCGCAAGAACCTAAAGCCAACTTCATGATTAGCCCTTCCAAATCTTGTTTTCTTGTAGAGTCGGTATCTGGTTTAATATTGTATGATGCTGAGTTCATAATAGAGAAACCAGCACTATTAGTCCCAGCCCAAACATGCCGTTCCGGGTCATCGGAGTTAATTAGCGCCAGATACCTAAACCTTGGCCCAACTTCATACACTACTTTATTATTAAAATTGTCAGCATCGCGATGCTTCCATAGCAACGGACGGCCATCGGGTGTAACCTTGCCACTAATTATGGCTGTAGTGCATGCTAAACCTGAATTAAAAGAAACTATACTAAACGCGAGAATTGCAGTAATGAAAGTCCGTTTCATAACGAAATGTTTTAAACAGATGCAAGATAATAATTTTTAGGGTGATATAACAAGTCAAAATAGATACAGCCCCATTAAATCAACACTTTTGAAGCAGGACAAGGGTTTCAACATGGTGTGTTTGTGGGAAAAAATCAAAGGGTATGCAACGTACCACATCGTAACCATTTTGAGCTAAGTATGAAATGTTCTTTGAGAGAGTTCCTGGGCTACAGGAAAGATATGCAATTCTGTCTGGTTTTCCTTCAGCAATAATCCAATCCAGCACCTCCACTTCAAGGCCTGTTCGTGGCGGGTTAACGTAGAGCACAACACTTTTCCCTTCCATGCGTTTTTCATTTACCCAATCCCTTACCTGTGGTACACGATGCCTGCAGGCGCCCCTCAAAACAGTTGCATCGGGAACATTAATACGAGCACACTCAACTGCTTCGCCACCTAATTCCACACCAATTACTGATGCGCCTTGCCTAACCCATCGCAACATGGAATTCCCTGTTCCACAATATAAATCAACCACAGCAACATGATTTGAAGGTTGTAAAAACTGCTCAGCCAAATCTAGCGATTGGTTGTATAATTCTGGTATAAGCTGCTGAAAAGCAGCAGGCCCATAAATCAACCCGTTATAATCGACAGAACGCGGCTTTCCCCAAATTAAATGCCACCCTGATTTTTCAAAAATCCTTCGACCAGTAGATGGATTCAAATGATACCATAAACCTTCCACCCCAAAACTTTCAAGTTCCTTTACAAGTTGGCAATTTAGCCAATTCACATTGGGCTTTTGCTTTGACTTAATCACAAGCACCACCTGTGCTCCCGACACAACTATGTAAGCCAGTGCAAATGATTGGCTTTTGGGTATTGCCTGCCTAATGGCATTAAGCAAGCCGTTCAACCTAGGAGAATGTATAGGGCAGTAGGGAATAGGAATAAACTCATCGCGTCGCCACATTCCTAGTTGCCACTCAACACCATCGAACCTGGCACTTAAGGTTGTTTTGTCCCTATACCCCCAACAATTTTTATCAGTTACTGAATGAACAGGCTCAACCAAATCGGCCCAATCAGAAAGCTTCCCCCTTACAAACTCAAATTTCTGCAAAAGGCTTTCGGACATAGTCATTTCCCTGTGACTGCACCCCCTGCACTCTGCGACACAACCTTCAGGAATCATTATTTCATAAAGATTTTTCTATCGTGCTTAATCTTATACTTTACTAGAATCAAATAACAAAACCGAGTACAAAAGTATATGAGGCTGTAAAACACGAACATCAATTACTCAATCTCTTTACGGTATTTTGAGAAAACAAATAGCGTTTCACCCAAATTGTCGTATCCATCAAAATACTTTTCATCTTCATGGTCAATCAGCTCCTGACGGAAACCTAAAATAACCAGTCCTGCATACTGCGAACGCTCATTAATAATCTTTTTAGGTGAAACATCGTCCTCATTAACAATTATCTCTATGTTATCGGGCAGTATAGGCAAACGGCCACTAACCATTAGCTCACGCAAACGGCTGCGCTGCTCTTTAACCTGCCCTGGCTTACAAAGGCTAAACACCTTAATGTGCCCCTTGTGCCAAAATGGATGGCTCGAAATAATGAAACTAAGCAGTATCATCAGGTTAGCATTTTCCTCATCGGTCGACTTAATCCAAACATGAATACCATTCTTTGGATATACAGGCCTTCTACTCGAAGCAAGAATACAAACATCGAAATTACCAGCAGTAATCAATTTAAAATTATCAAGTATATCCGATAGGCCCTCCCTGGTTTCCTTATCGTACTCTAAAATCACCATATTATTTTCCATCCCTGCAATACCAGGAATTTGTATAGAGTTTGCAATGGCAGTAGTGTAAGATGGTGAGATTATAGTATCGATATAAACAAAGTTCTCCTCGTTTTCAATATTGCTAAGAATTCGTTTAAGCACGTTACGCGATTCCTCATAAGTTGAGCTAGAGAAATAGCCTTCTATTCTATGCAGGTAGGTTCCAAATCCATAGCGGTAAGCAACCCAGTTGAGTAAGCGGAACGCATTATCGCGTTCAAAGGTGGCATCGGTAATGCAAATGGCACTTGGGCGCCACTCCATAAAGGTTTTGTCCTTGCTCTTATGTTGTAAGAATATCTGCAAAGCCCTATTAACCTGGAAAAGAGAATTAGCAAATATCGACGAGAGCCCTTTACGATTGCTGTGGTAATAGTTGATATAAACATTCATCAATACCATAAGTGAAATTGCCAACACTGCATAAACCGTATCGATTTTAAACATCACCCAAACTGCAACTACAAAACCAAGTAGCGAAACCCACCATTTTGATTTAAATGATGGCCTGTAGGACGGTGAAGCTCCAAAGTGATTTAAGAACGATATTAATGATAATGAGCCGTATGTTACCATAAAGAACATTGAAATGATTCTTGCAACAGTATCAACTTCTCCTAGTGCAACAAAAAGTATGGCAATAATACATGTTACTAGCGATGCATGTACAGGCTCATTATCGGATTGTCGGCCGGCAGCCAACCAGCGGTTAATTTTAGGATGGGGGAAAGCACTATCATTTGCTAATGCTTGTAAGGTTCGTGGTGCAACCATAACGGAACCCAATGCTGATGAAATAGTTGATGCAGCCAATCCTAATGGCACAATAAACGCCCCACCTAAGGCTATTTTACCCATTATTAGCTGATTGGAAACCAAATCTTCTGGCGAAGCCGAAACTGCAAGTTTGTAAGAAATCAAAAAGTATATGACCATTCCAATAAGTGTTGCAGAGATGGTTCCAATTGGAATTGATTTAGATGGATTTTTCAAATCGCCTGAAAGACCAACACCAGCAGTCATCCCAGTGAATGCAGGGAATATAATGGCGAAGACAAAGAAAAACTTATCGGCATTTGTAAACTTTACAAGCAAATCGGAGATTTGAGCACCACTAGAATAATCTGTAGTTCCCACAAAAAACATAATAATGGCAACAAAAAGGATAGCCACCACAAAGTAAAGTGCCTTAACACCAAGATTTGCTCCTTTTCTCAATATCAATACCGACAATCCAATCATCACTGGTAAGCTAATCACCTGTCGAGGGAGGAATATTCCAAGGTCATTATATAGGTAATCGAAAAGGAATTGGAACGATTCGGTAAAGGCTATCACATAAAAAGCAACGCTAATGGCCTGAGAAAGGTATAGCGCAATTCCTATAGTTGCTCCAATATTCAACCCAAACGAGCGAGAAATAATAAAATACTCTCCACCCCCTTCAACCCTTTTATTTGTTGCTATTTCGGAAAGAGCTAAGGCAGTAGGAATTGTAACCAAATGACCTAAAACAATTATTAAAATAACCCCTAAAAAGCCCAAAGTTCCCACAGCAAAACCAAATCGAAGGAAAAGTATAGCACCAAGAATTGTAGATATTGCCGTAAAGAAAACCGGCGCAGTCCCAAATCGTTTAGCTGAACTTGTCATAAATTATCTTTTATTTTTATACAAATGTAATGTTATATGGCTTTCAAAATCCTCTAATAACAAAAAAGATTTACTCCCCTACTCCTCTTTTCTTCTAATAATTTTCGCTATGGTATCCGAAACCTTAGCATGTCCTGCCCTAAGTAATGGCGATTTCCTAAACTTTGAATTGAAACCCTCTTCATCCATTTCTAAAATATCACTAGCGCTAAGTCCTACAAAGCTTGATTGTCCCTGCTCGTCCTCTACCTTTTGTGCCTTTTTATTCCAAGGACAAACCTCCTGGCATATATCACAACCAAAGCACCACCCATATAACATATCGATGTCTTCGTTTGAAAGCAAACCTTTCTTTTCAATGGTGATATAAGAAATGCACTTTCGTGAATCAATAACTCCTGGTTCAACTATTGCCCCGTTTGGGCAAGCATCAATACACTTTGTACAACTACCACACCTGTTTTTTTCAACTCTATCCGATGGTTCAACCTCAACATCAACCACTAGCTCACCAATAAAAAAATACGACCCCAACTTTCGGTTGATAAGCATTGAGTTTTTCCCAACCCAACCCAAACCTGCCATCGAGGCCCATTCACGTTCGAGCACTGGCGCAGAGTCCACAAATGCTCTACCATTAATGGGGCCAAACTCTTTTCTCAGATCAACTAAAAATTGCCATAACTTTTGCTTAAAAAAAACGTGATAATCTTCCCGGCAAGCATACCTGGCAATTTTGGGAGGAATAAGATTTACCGGTTTATCGCCAGTGTTGTACGACAGCAAAACGCTTAAAACTGATTTAGCATTAGGCACCAGCCTTTCGGGATTTAAACGGATTTCCTGGTTACGCGACATGTACCCCATATCGGCAGCATATCCTTTGCTCAACCAGTCGTTCAACTCTGTACTTTCCAATGGCTTTACACGGCTCACGCCAAAATCGTGAAACCCCAACCTTTCGGCTATCCTGGCAACCTCAGTAAACTTAATCATAACATCGAAAAATACAAAATAAGAATTGTAATCGGTTCAAATTATCTTTCTATTTTCGCAAAAAAATATCAACATGGACTACAAGTTAGAAACGGAATACATCCAGCTTGACAAATTATTAAAGGACTGCAAAATTGCCAGTAGTGGTGGAGAAGCGCATCAAATGGTTTTAGATGGAATTGTCAAGCTAAACGGAAAGATAGAAAGCAGAAAGCGAGCCAAAATTAGAGTTGGCGATACTATTGAAGTAATGGGAATCAAGATAAATATAGTCTAGCACACTTATTTTATGCACGGGGAATTGTAAAATGAAAGGAACTACCCTTGCCAACTTCGGATTTAACCCAAATTGTTCCTCTATTTATCTCGACGAATTCCTTACATACCGACAAGCCTAGCCCTAAGCCCTTTTCTCCATTTGTACCTTCAGTGGAGTTGTGTGTTTTTATTCCAAACAAAGTTTTTAGCCTATCGGGTTCAATCCCAATCCCATTGTCAGAAACAGCTACTTCAGCCATCTTATCTGCATTAACAGCTGAACTTATCCTAACAACCCCTCCCTGTTTGGAAAACTTAATAGCATTTGACACCAAATTCCGCAGCACAGCAGAAAGAAGATTAAAATCGGCATAAACTTTTATTTCTGGGTCGATTTGATTGGCAATGCTCACACCTTTATTAGTTGCTATAGATTCCAGTAGTGTTACCGTCTCCTTTACAGCCTCATTAAGATTTATTACCTTTGGCTCAAAGGAAATAGTATCCATTTGCATTTTTGCCCAATCAACAAGATTTTCCATAAGCCCAGTTACTCTTTCTGTATTTTCGTTTAAGTATGTTAGGAGCTCATCAACCTTTCTGAAATTTTTCTTTCCATAGTTTTCAAACAACAAATCGCTAATCAGCTTTATATTAAAAAGAGGTGCTTTCAAATCGTGAATGATAATTGAAAAGAGTTTTTCTTTAGTAGCGATAAGTGATTTTAGCCTCACTTCATTCTCCTGTAAAGCAATTGTTTTGGCCTCCAAGTCTTTATTAAGTTGGAATAGTTCGACATGAGTTCTAACCCTTGCTAGCAGTTCTGCTTTTTGAAAAGGCTTAACAACATAATCTACAGCCCCTATATCAAAACCCTCAACTATTGCTTCAGATTGCGATGTTGCAGTAAGAAAAATTATTGGAATGCTTTCATAACCTTTCATTTTCTTAATTGCCCTACATACTTCAAAACCGTCCAAATCGGGGAGCACTTTGTCGAGTAATACCAAATCGGGATTGTGTTTTGAAAGTAGTTCCAGAGCCTCAAAACCTTTTTTTGCCTTTATTATTTCATACCCTTCGCTTTGAAGCATATCTGAAGTAATTGCTAATATCGATTCGGAATCGTCAACAACAAGAATTTTACCCTTTGGCTTCATGCTATAAGTCATTTTAGATTAAGCAACATAATACATTTTTTTGGGCAGTGCTAATAGTTTTTGATGATTTTCATCATCAAAACGAACTACCAACACATTTTTATTACTTTAGATTTTTTAAGGAAATCATTAATAATACCTAGTCATTTTATATTCTAAGTATATCAAAAAAAGGTTGCATGAGATTCTTGAAAACTTTTTTACTAAAATGGGTAACATCTTCGATTCTGAAAGTTAGAATTTTACCGGCGACCTTCCCGATTGCATCGGGACGCTCTTTCCTTTTCCCCTTTGACCTGGTTCCCCAACCTGTCAAACTCATCACATAAAAGTCCAGCATTTGGAACCAGCACCCGATAAAAAAAGCCCGCAAACCTTTATCGATTGCGAGCCTTAATCCTTGTAGCGAGAGCTGGGATTGAACCGGCGACCTTCCCGATTGCATCGGGACGCTCTTTCCTTTTCCCCTTTGACCTGGTTCCCCAACCTGTCAAACTCATCACATAAAAGTCCAGTATTTGGAACCAGCATCCGATAAAAAAAGCCCGCAAACCTTTACTGTTTGCGAGCCTCAAACCTTGTAGCGAGAGCCGGGATTGAACCGGCGACCTCATGATTATGAATCATGCGCTCTAACCAACTGAGCTACCTCGCCATCATTTATTGAGGTACTTAAGTCGTACCCTTTTAAATTTTGCGGTGCAAAAATAGATATTTTTTAAAAACAAAAAAATATTTTATTCCAATAAAACACATACTTTTTTTCCAAATTTTGAGTTTTAAACACAAGATGTTGATAAATAAACAATTCGAACACATTGATATTTAATTTCTTTTTATAAATTGCAAGAAAGCTATTTAATAGTCATAATGTACCGTTTTCCACTTAAGGGAAAATTTAAATTAAAATGTTTGTATATGAAAGGGACGACAAAAACAGGCAATAAGGTGGAACTCGAATTTCCGATAAACACATCTCCAGGAATACTTTTCAAGAGGCTTTGCACGCCACATGGACTTTCCGAGTGGTTTGCCGACGATGTTAACCTATCAGGTAACATTTTCACATTTTTTTGGGATGGCGATACAAGAAAGGCCGAACTTGTTGACAAAAAAGAAAACAAATGTGTTAAGTTCAAGTGGCTAAACGACGATGAGCATGAAAGCGAAGGAATGCTTATTTTCAAATTGCAAACTGATGAGCTCACAGGCGAAACGTCGTTAACAGTCATAGAAGAGATTCCAGATGATGAGGATGTAGATGAGACTATATCGCTCTGGAATCACCAAATTGGCGAACTTAAAAGATTGATTGGCGCATAGGCAAACTCCAAACTTTATCACTTTCTCATTCGTTTAAAAACATTACATTTGTAGTGTTTTAAAATGAGATTTAAGTGAAAACTCTTCATCGCTTTATTCTTAAGTCCTATATTGGGCCGCTGGTAATGACTTTCTTCATTACCATGTTTGTACTTCTTATGCAATTTCTGTGGCGATACATCGATGACCTTGTCGGGAAAGGGTTAGAATGGGATGTGATTGCCGAGTTGCTCTTATATGCTTCGGCGGGTTTAGTGCCTATGGCCCTTCCACTTGCTACTCTTTTGGCGTCGCTTATGACCATGGGAAATCTTGGTGAGAACAATGAGTTGTTAGCCATGAAATCCGCTGGAATTTCATTACCTCGAATCCTCTCGCCGCTTATCGTATTAACTATAGCAATTAGTATTGGCGCCTTTTTCTTTTCCAACAATGTTTTGCCTTACACAAATCTAAAAATATCAACATTACTCTATTCTGTAAAACAACAGAAACCTGAACTCATAATCAAGGAAGGCGTTTTCACTAATTTGATTGAAGGATACAGCATTAAGGTTAGTGAACGAGACCAAAAGACTGGTCTATTGCGTAGAATATTAATTTATGAGCACAAAAACGAAAACACCAACACCACTGTTACTTATGCCGATTCTGGGTATATGCAACCAACGGCAGACCAAAAATTCTTAGTTGCAACACTATTTAATGGAAACACATACAAAGAAGTTCGAGATAAAAGCAAAAATTTATACCAACAAAAGCAGAAGTTGCCCGCCCAACACCAAAAATTCGAAAAGCAAGTACTGATTTTTGAACTAAAAGGTTTTAAGCTTGAACGCGCCGATGAGAACTTTTTTAAAGATAGCTATCAAACCCAAAATATAAAACAGCTTCAAAAAGTTGAAGATTCTTTAAAACAAGCTTTTAATACCCAAATAAAATTATTCTCGCAAAATATAATTCGTAATAGCATATTCCGAAATCCTTACTGGCTAAATCGCGACTCTACGAAAAAAGTCAAGATAAAACTAGATGTTGATTCTTTGTACAACACGTTAAAACCAGAAGAAAAAATTAGAGCCATTGAACGCGCCATCGATAATGCGCGATCAACTAAAAGCTATATTTCATCGTCAAAGGATGAGTTTTACTACAAGCAAAAGTATATTGCTAGACATAAGATAGAATGGAATAGAAAATTCACCCTATCGTTTGCATGCTTTGTCTTTTTCTTCATTGGAGCACCTTTAGGTGCAATAATTAGAAAAGGAGGATTAGGAACGCCTGTTGTTATTTCGGTTATATTCTTCATCTTCTACTATATAATTAATCTAACTGGTGAGAAATTTGCCCGTGAACTGATTTGGGACCCAAATCTAGGCATGTGGGTTTCATCGTTCATCCTTTTACCACTAGGCATATTCCTTTCATATAAGGCAACAACCGATTCAGTTATTATGAATGCTGATTTTTACATCGACAAAATAAAGAAAGTGCTAAACATCTTGAAGTTTTTTTTAAAAGCGTAAAACCCACAATGAATATTTTAGTTATTTCACACAAACCACCCTACCCCCCTGTTGATGGAGGCACTTTAGCCACACTAAACATGTGCATTGGACTAGCAAAAGCAGGGAATAGGGTAACTGTACTTACCCTTAGCTCTCAAAAACATCCTAGTTCCCTTGACATAATACCCGACCATATTCAAAATCTTATAAACTTTGAGATTGTTCACACTACTATAAAAACAAATATCCCAGGCTACATTAGAAACTTTCTTTTTTCTAAACGACCATACAACATCGAACGATATATAAGCCTATCGTTCAAAAGGCTGCTAATAAAAAACCTCAAGAACCAGGACTACCAAGTTGTTCAGATTGAAGGATTATACCTCTACCCCTATTTAAAAACGATAAGGAGACACTTCAAAGGCCTTATTTCCATAAGAACACACAACGTAGAGCATCAAATTTGGGATAAAATTGAAAAAAATGAGAATAGTAAGCCAAGGCAGCTCTACTTTAAATTCTTAGCCAAACGCCTTGCTCGAATAGAGCATAAGCTGTCAAAAATGGTTGATGCCTTAGTGTCCATTACTGAACCCGACAGGCAATGGTTTATAAATAACGGTTTCACCAAACCATCAATCACAATTCCTGTTGGCTACTTTACTGATGATATTACTAGTGACGCAGACCCAGTTGATTTTCCATCCATTTGCTATATTGGAGCACTCGATTGGTTACCAAATATCGAAGGGCTTAAGTGGTTTTTAGATTGGGTATGGCCTATAATTCAAGCAGAAATTCCTGGAATTGAATTTCACATTGCAGGAAGGAATGCGCCTGAGGATTTTGCTGAACGATTAATGATTGAGCGTAATATTATTTTTCATGGACAGGTAGCAAGTGCCTCTGCATTTTTAAGTAGATGCCCAATAATGATAGTCCCACTACTCTCTGGTAGCGGTCTTAGGATTAAAATAATAGAAGGCATGCACCTTAATAGAACCATAATAGCAACTAGCATTGCGGTTAAAGGTATAGATGTGAAACACAAGGAACATCTTCTTATTGCTGATAAACCAGAAGAGTTTGCACACGCTGTATGCTCCGTTATTAACGACCCCTCATTTGGCAAACAGCTTGGCAAAAACGCATTGGAGTATGCCAAATCAAATTTCGATGCAGTAAAATTGGCGCATGAGCTCACTAACTTTTACGAAAAGATATTGCAATGATAATTGAATATCTATTCTGGACTGGAATTTTTATAATAGCTTACACCTATTTTGGTTACCCTCTTCTTTTAGGTTCTTTCTGCGCTCTTAAAAAAGTTTTAGCCAGCAGCAACAAAAATAATAACAACTCTGAACTCCCTCCCGTTACAATTGTAACCGCTGCCTACAACGAAGAGAATCATGTAGAATCAAAAATAGAAAACAACAATCAGATAGACTATCCCAAAGACAAGATTACTCAGCTTTGGGTTGAGAATGGCAGCACAGACAAAACACTCACCCTTCTTAAGAAACATAGCGATATCGTGCTAATTACAACGAAAGAACGACTTGGGAAAGCAGAGTCGCTTAACAACGCCGTACAGAAAATCAATACGCCCATTGTAATTCTAACCGATGCAAACACAACACTTTCGAAAAATTCAGTAAAAGATTTAGTTAAACACTTCACAAACCCCAAAGTAGGTTGTGTTGCAGGGCGGAAAATGGTGAAATGGAGCAAAGAAGATTCATCGGCATCAAAGGGTGAAGGTTTCTACTGGATTTTTGAGTCCTTTTTGAAAAAAATGGAATCGTGCACTGGGACCACAATATCGGGTGCAGGGGAACTTTATGCAATTAGAACAGAACTTTTCAAAACAATCGATTCAGATACAATACTAGATGATTTTGCTGTATCGTCAAAAATAATTGAACAGGGTTACCAAATTAAATATGAGCCCAATGCAATTGCTCAAGAATCTGGCTCATTGACCATTGAAGATGAGCGAAAAAGAAAAATCAGGATTGCAGCAGGAAGTTTCCAGCTATTAAGCCGGCACCTTTCAAGCCTGATATCAAAACAAAACATCGACGTAAGTTTTAAATTCATATCTCATAAACTATTAAGATGGATTGCTGTTCCTCCCTTCTTGATTCTTCTTCCTGTTCTTAACGCATTCATTATAGCCATGCAAAATGAGTTAAATGCTATTTATATATTTTCAATGTTCCTATTCGGTATATTTTACCTTTGGGTTTTAGTAGGCTTTATATTAAGGAACAAAAAATCTGTTCCTCCAATCATTATATTGCCTTATTATGGTTTTATGATGAACATTTCAATGTTTGAAGGATTTATAAGATATCTCGGAGGGAAACAGAACTATTTGTGGGAAAAGGCAAACCGAAAAGTTGATAAGTTGTAGAATAAAATTCGAATCAATAAACTAATTTTGCAGAGTTAAAAAAATAAGGAAATAACAGGCAGCGTAATGACAAACAATAGAGAAATCAAATTAAACACAATTGACGAAGCCCTTGAAGAGCTACGAAATGGCAGGGTAATAATAGTAGTAGACGATGAAGATAGAGAAAATGAAGGCGATTTTATAGCTGCTGCCGAACTGATTACCCCAGAGATAATAAATTTCATGGCCAAACATGGCCGTGGTTTAATATGTGCATCGCTGCCTGAGAAACGTTGCGACGAGCTTGATTTAGAGCTAATGGTAGGGAGGAACACAGCATTACACCACACCGCATTTACTGTTTCTGTTGACCTAATTGGCCATGGATGTACAACTGGCATTTCTGCATCGGACAGAGCAAAAACGATAAAAGCCTTAGTTGATCCTAAAACCAAACCCGAGGATTTAGCACGCCCTGGCCATATTTTTCCTTTAAGAGCCAAAGAGAAAGGAGTTCTACGTAGGGCGGGGCACACCGAAGCAGCCGTTGACCTTACAGAACTTGCCGGTTTAACACCTGGCGGTGTTTTGGTCGAAATAATGAATGATGATGGTACTATGGCCCGCCTTCCACAACTAATGGAGGTAGCCCAAAAGTTCAACTTGAAAATAGTTTCAATCAAAGACCTTATCAGCTATCGGTTAAGATTCGACAGTATTGTTGAAAAAGGGGTAAAGGTAAAACTACCAACCGAGTTTGGCGATTTTTCTCTTATTCCCTTTAAGCAAAAGTCGAACGGGTTGGAACACGTTGCTCTAATAAAAGGAGATTGGGAACCCGATGAGGCTGTTTTGGTTAGGGTACACTCATCATGCGTAACCGGTGACATATTTGGCTCCTACCGCTGCGATTGCGGCCCTCAACTTCACGAAGCAATGAAGATGATAGACAAGGAGGGTAAAGGAGTACTTGTTTATCTCAACCAAGAAGGTAGGGGAATAGGACTATTCAACAAGATACACGCATACAAGCTTCAAGAGGAAGGACTGGATACGGTTGATGCGAATGTGGAACTTGGCTTCCAACCCGATGAGCGCGACTATGGGGTTGGCGCTAGCATTTTACGTGAAGTTGGTGTAAAAAAAATGCGCCTTATAACAAACAATCCGAAGAAGATGACTGGACTTGAAGGCTACGGGCTTCAAGTAGTGGAAAATATTCCCCTAGTAATTCCCCCAAATCCTTTCAACGAGTTCTACCTAAAAACGAAACATGAGCGCATGGGGCATATTAATCTGTTTAATCACAAAAAAGATTAGTTCAAATGCCACAAGCAACTTTCCCTCGCATTGTTTACATGGGGACACCCGACTTTGCAGTTGAACCCTTAAAAGAGATTTTAGAATCTGGCTATAATGTTTCTGCTGTTGTAACCGTACCCGACAAGCCAGCAGGTCGTGGTTTAAAGTTTAAACCATCGCCAGTTAAAACATTCGCACAGGAAAAGAACCTACCTATTCTTCAACCCTCAAAATTAAAAGACCCAGATTTTATTAACGAGCTAAAAAAGATAAATCCCGATATTATTGTTGTTGTTGCATTCCGGATGCTTCCAAAGGAAGTATGGCAACTACCTAAAATTGGAACATTTAACCTTCATGCATCGCTTCTCCCTCAATACAGAGGCGCCGCACCAATTAACTGGGCAATAATTAACGGAGAAACACAAACAGGCGTTACTACCTTTTTACTTGATGAACAGATTGACACAGGCAACATTCTATTACAAGAAGTTGTACCTATTTCTGAAGATGAATCAGCAGGGGAACTACATGACAAGCTAATGCTAGTTGGCTCAAAACTGGTTGTAGAAACCATTAATCTTTTAGCTAAAGGTGATTATAAACCTATTCCGCAAAGCCAAATATCAGTTGAGGGTGAAATTAAATCGGCGCCAAAAATTTTCAAGGAGACTTGCAAGATAGATTGGGATAGTCCTGTATCAAAGATATACAACCATATAAGGGGACTTTCGCCCTACCCTGCAGCTTGGTCAGAGCTAAAAATTAAAAAGGGTGATGTAGAATCAACCACATCTATAAAAATATACTCCGCTGAAAAAACCAATTTTCACCCCTCAGCAAAACCAGGAACAATAGCAACAGACCACAAAAGTTTCATAAATGTAAATTGCTCAGACGGAGTCCTTTCTTTAAAAAGAATTCAGGTAGCCGGAAAGAAAGCGATGAATGTTGACGAGTTCCTTCGAGGCTTAAATAACACAGAGCTTATCGAAATGTTATAAAGGCTTTTTTCTTCTAAGATAAATTACATCCCCAACTTCGGGTTCTTCACCTTGTTTCATTCTATTCTTCCTGTAAAGATGTTTTAGCTTTACCCCAAACCTTTGTGATATAGAATACATTGTTTCACCTGGTTCAACGGTATGAACAGGATGCGACCTATCCGCACGCCGACGCTTTGGCTGAATATATAGCTCTTGACCTTCTCTTAGCGTTGAGTCTTTTGTTAAATCGTTATACTTATATAGTTGCCATGGCATCAAACTTAAATCCTTTGTTAAGGACTCAAAGGTATCGCCCTCTTTAACAACAATGTATTTTATTCTGTTTCGAACAAAAACTTTTCTGCTATTATAGATATCAACACTATAGCTATCAACATCTGCCAGATAGTCAGATGGAGGCGAAACCTTAACATCAACGCCCTTATCGAATCGGTACAGCTGATTATCCTCAATAATTTGAATTAAAAGATTAGCATAATTTGGGTTAGTTGCATATCCAGCCTTCTTTAAACCACGTGCCCACGCCTTATAATCTGTGGGATCTAGTTTAAAGAGAAAATCGTAGCGACTGCTCCCCCTTAGGAAAAGGCTATGATCGGTAAATGATTGCTCTGGACTACGATACTTTCTAAAACACTCTCCTTTCCTATCATCATCATGATAGATTCTCCCACCCTTCCAGTTTTTATGACACTTTATGCCAAAATGGTTGTTTGCCTTTACTGCAAGAGTACTATTGCCATTATCACTCTCAAGTAGAGCTTGAGCAAGAGTAATACTTGCTGGAACTCCATATTTTTTCATATTTTGAATGGCAATATAAGAGTACCTACTTATATACTCTTCACGAGAAATCTTTTTCTGGGCTAATGCAGCCGTGAAAAAACCTGTAAGCAACAAAAATATTCCAAGAGAACGAATCAACCGAACCATTTCTAACTACTATAAATCAACACCTAACAACATAAATTGCTCCCATAGCTTATCATTGGGAGGATCAGCGACTATTCTGATAGCGTCACCGCTAATGGGATGCGTAAAAGCAAAAATTCTGGAATGAAGATTTATACCACCATCAGGATTTGAACGAGGGTACCCATATTTTAAGTCCCCACGTATTGGGCAGCCTATCTTGGATAGTTGGGCTCTAATCTGATGATGACGGCCAGTAATTAGGTTAATAGAAAGCAAGTAGTAGTTTTGTGTCCTACCAACCAGTTCATACTCTAGTCTTGCAATTTTTGAGCCCTTCACATCACGATGATAGGCATAAGATTTATTCTTTTTACTATCTCGAAGAATGTAATGAACAAGCGTATCGGAATCCTTTGGTGGCATATTTTTTACTATGGCCCAATATTTCTTTTGAATTTTGCCTTCCTGAAACAGATTATTAATTCTACTTAAGCCCTTGCTTGTTTTAGCAAATAGCACCACTCCGCTAACAGGTCTATCAATCCTGTGGGTTACCTCAAGAAAAACCCTTCCTGGCTTTGAATCGCGCTCCTTAATGAACTGCTTTACTTTATCAATAAGAGGGACATCGCCAGTTTTATCGGACTGGACTATCTCACCGCATTCTTTATTTACTGCAATAAAGTGGTTATCTTCATATATTATTCTGTCGGACGATATCTTTTCTGCCATACTAATATTGTTCCTTTTCGTTAGGGAAGTCAAGAGATTTCACATCGTTTATATAGGCTTGAAAAGCCCCCATCATCTCAGCATATAGATTATGGTATCGCCTTAAAAACCTTGGAGAAAATTCTTGGTTAATACCAAGCATATCATGTGTTACTAGTACCTGACCGTCAACACCATTACCAGCTCCAATACCAATAACAGGTATTTTCAACTCAGAGGCAACTTGAGCACCAAGTTTAGCCGGAATCTTCTCTAAAACAATTGAGAAACATCCAGTTTCCTCTAACAGGTGAGCATCCTCAATAAGTTTTTTAGCTTCTGCCTCCTCTCGAGCACGGACAACATAGGTTCCAAACTTATGGATTGACTGAGGGGTTAGGCCCAAATGTCCCATAACTGGAATACCAGCCGAAAGAATTCTTTCGACAGAATCAATAATTTCAGAACCACCTTCCATTTTAACAGCATCGGCACCACTTTCCTTC